>NZ_FMVW01000019.1 GCF_900102695.1 Afifella marina DSM 2698 | reverse complement strand
CATCGCCTGACACCCTGGGGCAAAGCGATCTACAAGCGGCGCAAGGAGACGGTGGAACGCTCCTTTGCCGATGCAAAGCAGCTCCATGGCCACCGCTACGCCCGGTTCCGAAGTCTGAGCCGCGTCTCCAGCCAGTGCCTGCTCGCCGCCGCCGCTCAGAACATCAAGAAGATGGCCATCGCACTCAGCCGGATGCCGGCTCCGAGCCCCGCATGAGGGCCCCCAGCATCCGCTTCGACGTAGACAGACAAAATCGAGCAGCGATCCGCATCACCACAAAAAACAAACCCCGCCAAAAATGACGGGGTTCGTCAGCAGTCTGAGGGCGGCTCGTCGCCGCCCTTAAATAATCGTGCCAGAAAGACCGGGCCGTCAGCCCATCGCCTTCTGCAAATTGGTGTCGATCTTGTCGAGGAAGCCCGTCGTCGACAGCCACGGCTGATCGGGACCGACGAGGAGGGCAAGGTCCTTCGTCATGGCGCCGGATTCGATGGTGTTGACCACCGTCCGTTCCAGCGTGTCGGCGAAGTGCTTCAGCTCCTTGTTGTCGTCGAGCTTGGCACGGTGCGCGAGCCCGCGGCTCCAGGCGAAGATCGAGGCCGTCGAATTGGTCGACGTCTCGCGGCCCTGCTGGTGCAGACGGTAGTGCCGGGTGACGGTGCCGTGCGCGGCCTCTGCTTCGACCGTGTTGCCGTCCGGCGTCATCAGCACGGAGGTCATCAGGCCGAGGGAGCCGAAGCCCTGAGCGACAGTATCGGACTGCACGTCGCCGTCGTAGTTCTTTGCCGCCCAGACGAAGCCGCCCGACCATTTCAGCGCCGCCGCGACCATGTCGTCGATCAGCCGGTGCTCGTAGGTGATCTGGCGCGCCTCGTATTTCTCCTTGAACTCGGCTTCGTAGATCTCCTGGAAGAGGTCCTTGAAGCGACCGTCATAGGCCTTGAGGATCGTGTTCTTGGTCGAAAGATAGACCGAGTAGCCGCGCATCAGACCGTAATTGAGTGAGGCACGGGCGAAGTCGCGGATCGATTCGTCGAGGTTGTACATGCCCATGGCGACACCGCCGTCCGGGAAATCAAAGACTTCGTATTCCTTGGAATCGGAGCCATCCTTCGATTCCCAGCGCATCGTCAGCTTGCCGGCGCCCGGGACGACGAAATCCGTCGCCTTGTACTGGTCGCCGAAGGCGTGGCGGCCGATGACGATCGGCTTAGTCCAGCCCGGGACCAGTCGCGGGACGTTCGAGCAGATGATCGGCTCGCGAAAGACGACGCCGCCCAGAATGTTGCGAATCGTGCCGTTCGGGGACCGCCACATCTTCTTGAGGCCGAATTCTTCGACGCGGGCTTCGTCCGGTGTGATCGTGGCGCATTTGACGCCGACGCCGACCTTCTTGATTGCCTCGGCCGCATCCACCGTCACCTGATCCTCGGTGGCATCACGGTTCTCGATACCGAGATCGTAGTACTGGAGATCGAGGTCGAGATATGGGTGGATGAGCTTTTCCTTGATGTAGTGCCAGATGATCCGGGTCATCTCGTCGCCGTCGAGTTCGACGACGGGGTTCTCCACCTTAATCTTCGCCATGGATTTTCCTGTCTGCGTTGCTCGGTGCTGTGTGGGGCCGGAGCGGCTTTTCCGCACATTCAGATCAACGGGCGTATAGCAAACGCCCTCCGCCGCGCAAACACGGCGAAGGGCGAGAAATTGATTCTCTCATGAGGCTCGTCGCGAGCCTGCCTCGTTCAGGTCATAGGAGACCGGCAAGAGAGAGGATGATGATGATGATGGCGACCAGGCCAACGAGGTAGACAATATTGCGCATGGCGGGTGGCTCCGTGTCTGTTGAGGCTTATAAGCGCGGTTGCGTGGAAGGTGCCGCTCAGGCGAGGCCGAGCAGCGACAGAACCGCCACGACGATGACGATAAGACCAACGATATAGATAATGCTTCGCATCATGCCCTCTCTTAGTGTGCGTTCAATTCAGCTTTGCGGTGACAATTCCTGCTTTGCGACATGGTTCCGCGGATTTCTTGGCCCGATCGGGCAAAGGAGGGGGGCGTGAGCGGCGAGAGCGGGGCAAAAACCACCCAAGTCCCTGGGCCTGCAATCATCCTCGTCGAGCCGCAGCTCGGGGAGAATATCGGCATGGTGGCCCGGGCGATGGCGAATTTCGGTCTGTCCGATCTGCGCCTGGTTGCACCACGCGACGGCTGGCCGAACGAAAAGGCGCGCGCTGCGGCAAGCCGGGCCGATCATGTGATCGACGCGGTCAGGGTCTATGGGAGTGTTGCCGAAGCCGTTGCGGAGCTGCGCTTCGTGCTCGCAACGACGGCCCGCACGCGGGAGATTCCGAAAGAGGTTCTGGGCCCGCGCGAGGCCGCGGCTGCCTTGCGCGAACGAGAAAGCCTCGGTCAGGCGACGGGCCTCTTGTTCGGTCGCGAGCGTTGGGGGCTCGTCAATGAAGAGATCGCCTATGCCGACAAGATCGTGACGTTTCCGGTCAATCCCAGTTTCGCTTCCCTCAATCTGGCGCAATCTGTGCTTCTGATGAGCTACGAATGGCTGCAATCCGGCCTGGGCGAGGGCGAGCTTCCGACGCGTGCGGCTCTTCCCGAGCTCGATGAGATGCCGGCGCCGAAAGCCGAGCTGGTCGGTTTGATGGAGCATCTGGAAAGCGCATTGGAGCCGACAGGCTATTATCGGACCGAAGAGAAGCGCCCTGTGATGGTCCGCAATCTGCGCGCCATGCTGCAGAGGCCGGGATTCACGACCACGGAAATCCGTGCGTTGCGCGGCGTGGTGGCCGCGCTCGAGGGCCGCAAAACCAAGCGCGATATCGCGAGGGCGGCCGGCGAAGAGGATGAGTGACGAGAATGCATGACGCCGGCCCGGTGCTGGTGTTCGATTCCGGGCTCGGCGGAGTTTCCGTCGTTCGGGCGATCAGCCAACAAATGCCTCGCATCCGTCTCGTCTATGTGGCCGACGATGCAGCCTTTCCCTACGGGGATTGGGAAGACGACGCGCTCCGCACGCATATCGTCGAACTGATGGGGCGCCTCATCGCCCAGTATCGCCCGACGGCGGTCGTCATCGCCTGCAATACGGCTTCGACGCTCGTCCTGCCGGCGCTGCGGGCGCGTTACGATATTCCCTTCGTCGGCACCGTTCCGGCGATCAAGCCGGCGGCCGAACAGACCAAGACGGGGATCATCGCCGTTCTTGCGACGCCCGGCACTATGCGGCGCGATTATACGCGCGATCTCATTCGAAAGTTCGCCTCGCTCGTCCATGTGCGGCTCGTCGGTGCGCCGTTGCTGGCGGCTTTCGCCGAAGCGCGGATGCGCGGCGAAGCGATCGACGAGAGGTCGCTCGCAGAGCAGATCGAACCTTGCTTCGTGGAGATCGAAGGGCGGCGCACCGATATGGTGGTGCTCGCCTGCACGCATTATCCCTTCCTGACCGATCTATTCGACCGGCATGCACCATGGCCGGTGTGTTTCATCGATCCCGCACCAGCCATTGCGCGTCGGTTGGCAAGCGTTTTGGAAGGCCGACGGGTGGATGGAGGACCGGGAACCGCCGCATTTACGAGCGGTCGGCCGGTGCTGGCGCCGGTGTTGCAGGTTTTGCGGCAGTATCGGTTGGCTGTAGCATAATTCCGGATCGGAATATTTCGCCGGCACGCCCGCAGGGAGACGGACGCGCCGGCGATGCCGATCGCTCGGCTTCAAAGGGGAACTATTCGGCTTTGAGGAAGTCGCTGACGTCCAGGAGCACGAATTCGTTGTCGTCGGCCTTGTTCAGGGATCGGCCTGCCGAGAAGGGCAGGTTGTTGTCGTTGCCGACGACGATATGCGTCGGGTCGACCACATCCACGTTCTCGATCGTCACGAAAGGCATGTCGTAAAAGCCTTCGCCGCCGCCCTGCACCTTCTTGCCGTCGGTGTCGTCGATCTTGAGAAGGTCGATGTAGCTGATCTTGCGGACGGGCCCGCCTTCCATCTCGTCGGTCATCTCGATCTTGTAGATGCGCTTCAGCTTGGCCGGCTTGGCGAAGCAGTCGGTTGCCGTCGACTTCGGGTCGTCACAGGCTTCGTCGGCCGAACCGGCGCCGTTGTCGCGCTCGATGATGAGGCCGTGCGTGTCGTCGATCATGTTGAAGTCGCCGATCGCCTCGCCGCCCTCCGCCAGGGGATAGAGCCAGGAGCGACCAGTCCATTCGCCTTTCGCCACGTCGAATTCGATGATGCGCAACGCCGGATGACCGTCGACCTTTTCGACTTCGCCGTCGACATAGACCGGGCCTTCCAGCAGACCGTAGAGCTTCGACTTGTCGGGCGAGGAGGCAAGACCCTCGTAACCGCCGGAGCGCTTCAGATTGAAGGCGGGCATCTCGGTTGCCGGGTTGCCCGGCAGACGCAGGAAGGGATTGTCGGGCGAGGTGACCGGTTTGTTGCCGATTTTCGTCTCGACGAGCGTTTCGAGTTCTCCATCCTTGTTGAATTTGAGGAGATAGGGGCCGAACTCCTCGCCGATCCAAAAGCCGTCTTCGACCGGTTGGATCGATTCGACGTCAAAATCGGCACCGGTCAGAAAGCGGCTTTCCGAGCCCTCGTTGACGACCGGGAAGGGCGTCACCTCGTTCGGGTCGGACAGGAAGACGGTGTCGAGCCGGTTCACCTTGTTCGCGTCCCAGTCGAACGACAGGTGATGGATCATCAAGGCCGCGTCGGCCGAATTGATCTTGGAGCCGAAGCCGTTGTCGGAGAGCGACCAGAAGGTGCCGTCATCCATCTTCTTGATGCCGGAGAAACCCTGGATCGGCTGACCGTCGAACGGCATGTCTAGGCCAGTCGGGCGCGCTCCGTCCTTGCCCGCGACTTTTGTCTCGCCGGCGCGATGGAAGTCGGAGGAGGTGAACTTTGCGGAGGTCGCGAGGCTTGCCGGAGCGTCCTTCGGAGGTTCGACGAAGGTTGCCGCCGGCAGCACGGCATGCGCTTCGAGCTTCGCCGGGAACGCCTTTTCCTGCGCGTTCGCGTGGCTCAGAAGGGCTGCGGAAGCGGTTGCCGCCAGAAGGAATGTGCGTATCATCAATGTGGCCTCTCATTTGGGGGTGCGCCCGGTTTGGGCCTGCCGGGCTCGGCTCCCATGAAGACAGCTTTGATTGCAGGCCGTTGACGGGCGGATGAAGCGACGATGAAGAGCGCATCGCGGATCTCGCGTGCGGTTCTTGTTTGACAGAAAGCGATAAAACCCATAAGTCAGCCGCGGCTCGGCGCTTTCAGCGCGCGGGGCCCGCACCCGTGGGGTCACTTCCGCCAACTTATGTTCGGATCGGAATTTCGGCGAGCGCTTCGCCGAACCCCTGTCAGTCGTTTGTCCGCAATTGCGGTATGGGCGGCAGAGGAGGGCGCGTTTCGAAACGCGAAACGGTAAGGATATCAGCGTTATGAGCAAGCGCCAGAGCGCCAAGTACAAACTTGATCGCCGCATGGGCGAAAATATCTGGGGTCGCCCGAAGAGCCCAGTCAACAAGCGTGAATACGGTCCGGGCCAGCATGGTCAGCGCCGCAAGTCGAAGCTTTCGGACTTCGGTGTGCAGCTGCGTGCCAAGCAGAAGCTGAAGGGCTATTACGGCGAGATTCGCGAAAAGCAGTTCCGCAAAATTTACGACGAGGCTGCGCGCCTGAAGGGCGACACCTCGGAGAAGCTGATCGGCCTTCTGGAGAGCCGTCTCGACGCGATCGTCTACCGCGCGAAGTTCGTGGCGACGGTCTTTGCGGCGCGCCAGTTCGTCAATCACGGTCATGTCCGCGTCAACGGCCAGAAGGTCAACATCCCGAGCTATCGCTGCAAGCCGGGCGACGTGATCGAAGTGCGCGAGCGCTCCAAGCAGATCGCCGTCGTGCTCGAGGCGACCGATCTCGCCGAGCGTGATGTGCCGGATTACATCGATGCCGACCACAACAAGATGACGGCCACCTTCACCCGCGTGCCGGCCTTCTCCGAAGTGCCGTATCCGGTGACAATGGAGCCGAACCTCGTGGTCGAGTTCTATTCGCGCCAGTAAACGGTTGCGATCCCAAAGCTTTTCAAGTGCCGCCTTTGGGCGGCCCTCAGACTGCTGACGAACCCCGTCATTTTTGGCGGGGTTTGTTTTTTGTGGTGATGCGGATCGCTGCTCGATTTTGTCTGTCTACGTCGAAGCGGATGCTGGGGGCCCTCATGCGGGGCTCGGAGCCGGCATCCGGCTGAGTGCGATGGCCATCTTCTTGATGTTCTGAGCGGCGGCGGCGAGCAGGCACTGGCTGGAGACGCGGCTCAGACTTCGGAACCGGGCGTAGCGGTGGCCATGGAGCTGCTTTGCATCGGCAAAGGA
>NZ_FMVW01000018.1 GCF_900102695.1 Afifella marina DSM 2698 | reverse complement strand
GAAAGGACCGATGCCCATCGCCTGACACCCTGGGGCAAAGCGATCTACAAGCGGCGCAAGGAGACGGTGGAACGCTCCTTTGCCGATGCAAAGCAGCTCCATGGCCACCGCTACGCCCGGTTCCGAAGTCTGAGCCGCGTCTCCAGCCAGTGCCTGCTCGCCGCCGCCGCTCAGAACATCAAGAAGATGGCCATCGCACTCAGCCGGATGCCGGCTCCGAGCCCCGCATGAGGGCCCCCAGCATCCGCTTCGACGTAGACAGACAAAATCGAGCAGCGATCCGCATCACCACAAAAAACAAACCCCGCCAAAAATGACGGGGTTCGTCAGCAGTCTGAGGCCGGCGTGACGCCGGCCTTTCCGTATCCTCTGACGAGGCTGTCGTGCGAGTAGGCCCGCTCTACGCAGCCTGACGCTGCATATGACGGCCTTCGGCGATTTCCTCCGCCACCTTCGCACAGAAGGCATCGAGGTCACCCGGGTTGCGGCTGGTGACGATGCCCTGATCGACGACGACTTCCTTGTCGTGCCAGTTGGCGCCGGCATTCATCACATCGGTCTTGATCGACTTGTAGCTGGTCATGTCGCGCCCCTTGGCGACACCTGTCTCAACGAGCAGCCATGGCGCATGGCAGATGGCACCGATCGGCTTCTTCTGCTCATAGAACGCGCGGATGAGGGACAGGGCCTTCTCTTCCACGCGCAGGAGGTCGGGATTGATCTGGCCGCCCGGAAGAACGAGGGCGTCGTAATCGTTGGCGTTGACCTCGTCGAGCTTCCGGTCGACAGGGACTTCTCTGCCCCAATTGTCCTTATCCCAGCCCTTGATCGCGCCTTCCTGCGGAGAAACCACATGAACTTCGGCACCCGCCTCGCGCAGCTGCTTCAGCGGCACCTCAAGCTCAGACTGTTCAAAGCCGTTGGTTGCGAGAATGGCTACTTTTTTTCCGGTAATATCGTGCATGTCTCAACTCCTTGAATTTCTCGACGGATGGCCCGTCTCTTCGATGATTCAACGACATACCCGGATACGAGTTCCGACCTTTTCCGACCGCAGCGGCTCACTTAGACTGCCGGCGATGTGGCGGTGGACAATCCTGTTTCTTGCGCTCGCCGGCCTCACCCTTGCCGGCTGCACGAGCAATTCCGAGACCATGCGGATGCGATGGTACGAGGCCCGCAAGGCGCAGCCGCCAAAGGGCGACAAGGTCTATGTCTGCCACGCCTTCAGCTGTCTCCTGACGACACCGGTGCGGTTTTCGCCGAAAGAGATCAGCATGCTCTCCCAGCCTTTCCGCGACGTCGCCAATGCGCAGGAAGAACGCCGCGCAATCTCCAAAGCCGTACAGATTTTCGAGGACAACGTCGGACGGAAAATCGGCACCTCCGGCGATTTGGGCGGCTTTGAGAAAGTCGGCGGCGGAGATCCGACCCAAATGGACTGCATCGACGAGGCGACCAACACGACGAGCCTGCTCGTTTTCCTGCAGGAGCATGGGCTGCTCAAA
Source organism: Afifella marina DSM 2698 (assembly GCF_900102695.1). Taxonomy (GTDB): domain Bacteria; phylum Pseudomonadota; class Alphaproteobacteria; order Rhizobiales; family Afifellaceae; genus Afifella; species Afifella marina. The sequence goes on along the minus strand of NZ_FMVW01000018.1, from coordinate 6,510 downwards.
TATCACACGGTCGCGGAGCCGGTTGCGAGGGGCTTCTTCCTCGACGGGCGCTATCCCCACGCGACCGCCGTCGTGACCGACACCCGGTCCAAGCAACGCTGGTCGATCGATTCCTGGCCCAACGCCAACGCCGAGCCGCCCGTGATCATGCCCCTCAAAGATTGGTTCGCCGAGCGATAAGGCCGGGCGGAGACCTCTCCCCAAACAAAAGCGCACAAACGAAAACCGCCGGCGAATTCTCGCCGGCGGTCTTCAACCCAAAACCTGGCCTCAGAGGCCGGAAATCAGAACGTGGCTTCCCGCGCCACGCGGCGGATTTCGCCCGGAGTGATACCGATATCGTGCAACTCACGAACGGAGAGCCCCTGCAGCTCCTTCAGAGTGCGCTGATAGCGGCGCCAGCGGCGGAAGCGACCAAGCAGGCCCTTGGAGGACGTGCCCATAATGAACCTCGGAATGTTTTATCTAGCGTTTGACGAGGCGGATATAGCGATACCCGCTCTGCTTTTGCAGTGCACAAATCGCATGGCTGGGATGCCGAAAAGGGAGGCAGTTGCCGCAATTTTGTAACCTTATCCGCCTGCATAAGAGGCAGTTTCCGTTGCGGGGATTTTGGGCTCAGAAACGGCCCTCATCCGGGATGTTGAGGAGCTCGCCGCAGGCCTTGCAATGAACCGCATCAGCCTCGTGGCGCTGTAGGCCACAGCTTGGGCAGGTGAAGCGGATCTTGCGGGGGCGTAGGAGGACCTGCACGAGGCGCAGGAACAGCGTGACCCCAAAGATCATGATCACGACGGCAACCAGCCGCCCGCTCGTGCCGCCGAGCGTGATGTCGCCAAAACCCGTGGTCGTCAATGCGGTGACGGTGAAATAGAGCGCATCGACGTAGTTGCCGATTTCCGGATTCTGCCGGTGCTGCGTCTCATAGACGATGCCCGTCATGATGAAGAGAAACACGGCCAGATTGGCGAGTGCGATGATCGCTTCCTCATTTCGCCGGAAGAAGGGACTGCGTTTTCGGAAGCGGACGAGCACATGATATGTGCGCAAAAGCCGCAGGGTTCTGAGGACCCGCAGAAAGCCCGCCCCTTCATCGGCGAGTGGCAGCAAAAACGAGACGATCGCGGCAATATCCGCCCACGTCGTGGGACGGGCCAGATGCGAAAGGCGATGCCGGCTGATGAAAAGCCGCGCGAGAAAATCCGCCAGGATGACGAGGCCCAGTCCGAAATCGAACCAGATGAGCGCACGCGAATAGGGCACGAAAGACGTGACGACGACGAACAGCAGCGTCGCGCAGTCAAAGATCAAAAGTCCTAACCGAAAGCGGTGGGCACGGCGGCTGTCACCCTCGTAAAGCTGGGTGAGGAAAACGCGCAGGCCCTGCGGGCTATGCCCGGAGGAAGAGCCGCGTCGTGGCTTGCCGGGCAATCGCCGCTCTCGTTTGTCTGCCAAAGCGCCCCCCTCACCGCCCTGCAACCGGCGCGGCTATTCATCATGGGCGCTGCATCGCGGCCATGCAACGCGACGGGGTGAAAGCGTCTGAGACGCCCGATCCACACGCGCTCGGCTACATCCCGTGACGGCGCCCGGACGCAAACGTGGCACTCGCACCGCCGCCCCTCGGCGAGTTTCTCAGATCACTTCGTCCAAGGTGGTGAGGATCGGCTGCTGGCTTTTGAGGATCTTGGTTCGTGCCTCCTCGAGGGAGAACCACCCGGCACGATCGACCTCGGGAAAGGTCCGGCGCCCGCCCGAATGCGGCGGCCACTCCATTTCGAAGACATTGCTCTTGAATGCGCCGAGGTCGAAATCTCCCTCAAGCGCGAAGACTTCGATACGCTTGCCACCCGCCTGCCTGAACTCGCCGAGGCGGATGAGATCGCCATCCGGCACGCATCCCGTTTCCTCGTAGAACTCGCGCCGGGCGGCCACCTCCGCAGCCTCTCCTTCTTCTCGCAGACCTTTGGGGATCGACCAGGCACCGTCATCCTTCTTCGCCCAGAACGGGCCGCCCGGATGAACGAGCAGCACCTCGGGGCCGGAAGATCTCCGGCGGAACATCAAAATGCCTGCGGAGCGGAGGATCGTGCGCCTCGCGAGTGACGTCTATTCCGCGGCCTCAGAGCGCCGCATGCCGCGCTCCAGAATCGGCTTCAGAAACTGCCCTGTGTAACTCCGCGGCTCTTCCACGACCTCTTCCGGCGTGCCTGCCACCACGATCGCACCGCCGCCGTCGCCACCCTCCGGCCCGAGATCGATGATGTAGTCGGCGGTCTTGATGACATCGAGATTGTGCTCGATCACCGCCACCGTATTGCCCTGCTCCACCAGCTCGTGCAGCACCTCCAGAAGCTTCGCCACATCGTGGAAATGCAGCCCCGTGGTCGGCTCGTCGAGAATATAGAGGGTACGTCCGGTCGCGCGCTTCGACAATTCCTTGGCAAGCTTCACCCGCTGCGCTTCGCCGCCGGAAAGCGTCGTCGCCTGCTGGCCGATGCGCACATAGCCAAGCCCCACACGCGCCAGCGTCTTCAGTTTGTCGCGCACCGCCGGGATCGCCTGGAAGAAGTCGACGCCTTCCTCCACCGTCATGTCGAGGACATCGGCGATGGATTTCTCCTTGAACATGACTTCCAAGGTTTCGCGATTGTAGCGTTTGCCGTGGCAGACGTCGCAGGTGACGTAGACGTCCGGCAGGAAGTGCATCTCGATCTTGACGACACCGTCGCCCTGGCAGGCCTCGCAGCGTCCACCTTTGACGTTGAACGAAAAACGGCCCGGCTGATAGCCGCGCGCCTTCGCCTCCGGCAGCCCCGCAAACCATTCGCGGATCGGGGTGAACGCCCCCGTATAGGTCGCCGGATTGGAACGCGGCGTGCGTCCAATCGGCGATTGATCGATGTCGATCACCTTGTCGAGATGCTCAAGCCCGGCAAGCTCCGCATGCGGCGCGGCCTGCTCGCGCGCACCGTTGAGGCGTCGTGCGACCGCCTTATAGAGCGTGTCGATAAGGAGCGTGGACTTGCCCCCACCCGAAACACCGGTCACGCAGGTGAAGGTGCCGAGCGGAATTTTCGCCGTAACGTCCTTGAGATTGTTGCCCGTCGCGCCGATGAGCTTCAGCCAGCGTTTCTTGGCGGCCTTGCGGCGCGTCTGCGGAACCTCGATCGCCCGCGCGCCCGAAAGGTACTGGCCCGTGAGTGAGGCCGGACTTGCCATGACATCGCCGGGCGTGCCCTCCGCCACCACCTCGCCGCCATGGATGCCGGCGCCGGGCCCCACATCGACGACATGGTCGGCCGCCATGATCGCATCCTCGTCGTGCTCCACGACGATGACGGTGTTGCCGAGGTCGCGCAGATGCTTGAGCGTCTCCAGAAGCCGGGCATTGTCGCGCTGATGCAGGCCGATCGACGGCTCATCCAGCACATAGAGAACGCCGGTCAGGCCAGAGCCGATCTGGGAGGCGAGCCGGATGCGCTGGCTCTCGCCGCCCGACAACGAACCCGAATTGCGCGACAAGGTCAGATAATCGAGCCCGACATCGTCGAGAAAGCGAAGCCGTTCGCGAATTTCCTTGAGAATGCGCAGCGCGATCTCGTTTTGCTTTCCGCTCAGCTTTTCCGGCAATTCCGTGAACCAGCGGTTCGCCTCGCGGATCGAAAAGTGCGAGACCTCGCCAATGTTGAGACTTGCGATTTTCACCGCCAGCGCTTCCGGTTTCAGCCGCAAACCGTTGCAGGACGCGCATGGCGTTGAGGACATGTACTTGCCGATCTCCTCGCGCATCCACGCGGAATCGGTCTCCTTCCAGCGCCTCTCCAAGTTGGGGATGATGCCCTCGAAGGTCTTCTTCGCCTGATATTTTCTGAGACCGTCGTCGTAGACGAGAGCGACCTTCTCCTTGCCGGTGCCATACAAAATGGCCTGGCGGGCATTCTCAGGCAGCTCTTCGAACGGAACCGTCAGGCTGAAGCCATAATGCTGGGCGAGCCCCTCGAGCGTCTGCAGATAATAAGGCGAGCTCGATTTCGCCCAAGGGTGGATTGCGCCCTTGCGCAGGCTCAAGCGTGGATCGGGCACCACGAGATCGGGATCGATACGCAGTTCCGATCCGAGACCGTCGCAGGTCGGACACGCGCCGAAGGGATTGTTGAACGAAAACAACCGCGGCTCGATCTCAGGAATCGTGAAGCCGGAAACGGGACAGGCGAACTTTTCCGAAAAGACGATCGGTGCCGCAGGCTTGCCACCTTCGCCCATATCCGCGAACTCGGCGACGGCGATGCCATCGGCAAGCCTCAGCGCCGTCTCAAGCGAATCAGCAAGCCGGCTCCCGGCATCCGCTCGCACGACCACACGATCGACGACGATATCGACATCGTGCTTCAGCTTCTTGTCGAGCGCCGGCGCCTCGGCGATCTCATAGAAGGTTCCGTCGATCCGCGCGCGCTGAAAACCACGCTTCATATATTCGGCAAGATCCTTGCGGAATTCGCCCTTGCGGCCACGCACCACCGGCGCCAGCAGATAAAGCCGCGTCCCATCCGGCAATGCCAGAATGCGATCGACCATCTGGCTGACCGTCTGGCTTTCGATGGGCAAACCCGTCGCCGGCGAATACGGAACACCGACGCGGGCAAACAGCAGCCGCATATAGTCGTAGATTTCCGTCACGGTGCCGACGGTCGAGCGCGGATTGCGCGACGTCGTCTTCTGCTCGATGGAAATTGCGGGTGACAGGCCGTCGATCTGGTCGACGTCCGGCTTTTGCATCATCTCCAGGAACTGGCGCGCATAGGCCGATAACGACTCGACATAGCGCCGCTGTCCTTCGGCATAGATGGTATCGAAGGCGAGCGAGGATTTGCCGGAGCCAGACAGGCCCGTCATCACGATCAGACTGTCTCGCGGCAGATCGAGATCGACGTTTTTGAGATTGTGTTCGCGCGCGCCCCGCACGGAGAGCGTCTTTTGCGGATCCGTCATGGCCGTTCCGGAGGATGGTGATGCGGGCAGGCTCGCCCGATGCTTATTTAGTGCAGCCGGAGTGATGGAAAAACCCCGTCCTTCCAGCTTCGCGCTCCGCTCGCCTTTCGACGCCGATCATTCGCCAAGAACGACACGCCCGTCCGCGTCGATTGTCCAAAACGGATTGTGCGCAACTTCCCACAAATGCCCGTCCGGATCGGCAAAATAGCCCGAATATCCGCCCCAGAAGACTTCTTCGGCCGTTTTGACGACCTCGGCTCCCGCCGCCTCTGCCTCCTTCAAGACGACATCGACCTCCTCGCGACTTCTCGCATTGAAGGCCAGCGTGATGCCCGAAAATCCGGATCCGTCCGGGTCGATCTTGGCATCGGCCGCCAGGGATGCCCGCGGATAGAGCGCCAGAACAAAACCGTTCAGATCATAGAACACCACTTCCTCGTGGGCATTCGCACGTTGCCAGCCGAGCCCATTCTCATAAAACTGTCGCGCGCGCGACAGGTCGCCGACGCCCAGCGTCACGACGCTCAGTCTCTGTTCCATAGGCCTGCCTCTCGTCCGATGATCTTGCACGATGCCGGCAAGGAACATACAGTGAACACCATTCGGCGACAAGCGTCTTTGCAGGGGGCCCCGTTTACAGTTCGGCGGCGCTTGAGTGAAAAGGGGCAACCTTTGGCCGCTCTCGGCGGCTCCACAAACCAGGGAGAATTTCATGGCCGGCAGCGTCAACAAAGTCATCTTGATCGGCAATCTCGGGGCCGATCCCGAAATCCGGCGCCTGAACGATGGTCGTCCGGTGGTCAATCTGCGCATCGCGACGTCTGAAAGCTGGCGCGACCGCAATTCAGGAGAGCGGCGCGAGCGCACCGAATGGCACCGCGTCGTCATCTTCAACGAGGGACTGGCAAAGATCGCCGAGCAATATCTGCGCAAGGGCTCGAAGGTCTATCTCGAAGGCCAGTTGCAGACGCGCGAATGGGAAGACCAGTCGGGCCAGAAGCGCTTCTCCACCGAGGTCGTATTGCAGGGCTTCAATTCGGCCCTCACCATGCTCGATACGCGGGCCGGCGGCGGCGGTGGCAGCTACGACGCCCCCTCCTCCGACCGGGGTGGACGTTCGGATTTCGGCTCCTCCGGTCCGATGGAAGGCGGCCGCGGCTCCTTCAAGGACGACCTCGACGACGAAATCCCGTTCTGAGCTCGGGTCGGCACAGAAACAGCAGACAAAATGAAGGGCCGCTCACGCGGCCCTTCAGACTGCTGACGAACCCCGTCATTTTTGGCGGGGTTTGTTTTTTGTGGTGATGCGGATCGCTGCTCGATTTTGTCTGTCTACGTCGAAGCGGATGCTGGGGGCCCTCATGCGGGGCTCGGAGCCGGCATCCGGCTGAGTGCGATGGCCATCTTCTTGATGTTCTGGGCGGCGGCGGCGAGCAGGCACTGGCTGGAGACGCGGCTCAGACTTCGGAACCGGGCGTAGCGGTGGCCATGGAGCTGCTTTGCATCGGCAAAGGA
>NZ_FMVW01000020.1 GCF_900102695.1 Afifella marina DSM 2698 | reverse complement strand
GGCCGCTCGCAATACGAGCCACCACCCGCTCGCGAAGATCCATCGAATAGCATCGGCCCATGATCCACCTCCTCAAACAGTGAATCATGCTTCAGACAATCCGCAAACCTCCGATTCTCATTTCAGGTCCGATGCTCTAGAATCGCATTCCACCACCTTTCGGAGGCGATCGGCGAACATTCCGCCCTGCTGCGAGAGATCGTGTGGTCAGGTCGGCGCCAAAGCGAGCCTTGAATCGTCGATTCCGGGCCCTGACGCTGCAAACGTTAAGAAAACCCGGGCCTCGGGGTTGACGCGAACCCTACCACTGGCTAGATGAGCACCACCCAAGGGGCAGGCGGTAAGCCAAGCCCTGTTTCGTGCGTCCATTGCGCGAGACTACAAGGCTTAAACGCTGCCCGGGTTTGAATGCGATAAGAGTTTTGGATCACGATTGCGGTCTCCCGCAATCCTCTGTTTCGGGCGCTGCAACCTTCTGAAGGTGATGCGGCGCGATTCATGTCGTGTTCGTGAGGGATTCGATAGAACGGAAGCCGGACATATTAATGCCGACGATCAACCAGCTCATCCGCAAGCCGCGTCACGACAAGCCGCGGCGTAACAAGGTGCCGGCGCTCGAGGCCAATCCGCAGAAGCGCGGTGTGTGCACGCGCGTCTACACGACGACGCCGAAGAAGCCGAACTCCGCGCTGCGTAAGGTCGCCAAGGTGCGCCTCACCAACGGCTACGAAGTCGTCGGCTACATCCCGGGCGAAGGTCACAATCTTCAGGAGCACTCCGTGGTGATGATCCGCGGCGGGCGCGTGAAGGACCTTCCGGGTGTTCGCTATCACATTCTGCGCGGCGTCCTCGACACGCAGGGCGTCAAAGACCGTCGCCAGCGTCGTTCGAAGTACGGCGCCAAGCGGCCGAAGTAAGGAGAGGGGCGATGTCGCGACGCCGTCGTGCAGACAAGCGGGAAATCAATCCCGATCCGAAGTATGGGGATCGGGTGATCTCCAAATTCATGAACTCCGTGATGTATCACGGTAAGAAGTCGGCCGCTGAATCGATCGTCTATGGGGCGCTCGAGAGTGTGGAAGGCCGGATGCGCCAGGATCCTGTCGCAGTCTTCCATCAGGCGCTCGACAACGTCATGCCGCATGTGGAAGTGCGCTCCCGCCGTGTTGGTGGTGCGACGTACCAGGTGCCGGTCGAGGTCCGGGTGGATCGCCGTCAGGCGCTGGCCATTCGCTGGCTGATCACGGCCGCTCGCGGCCGTAACGAGCGGACCATGAAGGAGCGCCTTTCCGGCGAGCTCATGGACGCTGCCAACAACCGCGGAAATGCGGTGAAGAAGCGCGAAGATACGCACCGCATGGCGGAAGCGAACCGCGCCTTCTCGCATTACCGCTGGTAACCGAAAGAAACGGGGCCCCACATGCCACGCGACTATAAGATCGAGGACTACCGCAATTTCGGCATCATGGCGCACATTGATGCTGGAAAGACCACGACGACGGAGCGGATCCTCTTCTACACCGGCAAGAGCCATAAGATGGGCGAGGTCCATGAGGGCGCGGCCACCATGGACTGGATGGAGCAGGAGCAGGAGCGGGGCATTACGATCACGTCGGCTGCGACGACCACCTTCTGGGCGGGTCGCGACGGCAAGAAGCGGCGCCTCAACATCATCGACACTCCTGGCCACGTCGACTTCACGATTGAAGTCGAGCGTTCCCTGCGTGTGCTCGACGGTGCGATTGCTCTTCTCGACGCCAATGCCGGCGTCGAGCCGCAGACCGAAACGGTTTGGCGCCAGGCGGACAAGTACAAAGTTCCGCGCATGATCTTCGTCAATAAGATGGATAAGATTGGCGCCGACTTTTACCGCTGCGTGGAGATGATCGAGGATCGTCTCGGTGCTCAGCCGCTGGTGCTTCAGCTGCCGGTCGGCGCGGAAAGCGACTTTAAGGGCGTCGTCGATCTCATCGAGATGAATGCGCGCCTGTGGCGTGACGAGACGCTCGGCGCGCAGTGGGACGACGTGGAGATCCCTGAGGATCTTCGCGATCGTGCCGAAGAGTGGCGCGAGAAGCTCATCGAGACCGTTGTTGAGCTCGATGATACCGTCATGGAAGCCTATCTCGAAGGCAACATGCCGGACAACGACACGATCCGCCGGCTCGTCCGTAAGGGCACCTGCGCCGTGCAGTTCTTCCCGATCCTTGCTGGCTCCGCCTTCAAGAATAAGGGCGTTCAGCTGCTGCTCGACGCGGTCGTCGATTATTTGCCGAGCCCGGTTGAGGTTCATGCCATTCGCGGCATCGATCCGAAGACGGGCGAAGAGGTCAAGCGCATCTCCTCGGATGACGAGCCGCTTTCGATGCTCGCCTTCAAGATCATGAATGACCCGTTCGTCGGCTCTTTGACGTTTGCGCGCATCTATTCGGGCAAGCTCGAATCTGGCGCGAGCCTGATGAACACGGTGAAGGAAAAGCGCGAGCGCATCGGTCGGATGCTTCTCATGCACTCCAACAACCGTGAAGAGATCAAGGAAGCGTTCGCTGGCGACATCGTCGCGCTTGTCGGTCTTAAGGACACGACGACGGGCGATACGCTGTGCGACCCTGTCAAGCCGGTCATTCTGGAGCGTATGGAATTCCCGGATCCGGTCATCGAGATTGCGATCGAGCCGAATTCCAAGGCCGACCAGGAGAAGATGGGCCTCGCCCTCAACCGCCTGGCGCAGGAGGATCCGTCCTTCCGCGTGAAGACGGACGAGGAATCTGGCCAGACGATCATCGCCGGCATGGGCGAGCTTCATCTCGACATTCTCGTCGACCGCATGAAGCGCGAGTTCAAGGTCGCGGCGAATGTCGGTCAGCCGCAGGTGGCGTATCGCGAGACGATCACGCAGGCGGCCGAGATCGACTACACGCATAAGAAGCAGAGTGGCGGTTCGGGTCAGTTTGCTCGCGTCAAGATCGTGTTCGAGCCGCAGGAGTCCGGTGCGGGTTTCGCGTTCGAATCCAAGATCGTCGGCGGCAACGTGCCGAAGGAGTACATTCCGGGCGTCCAGAAGGGCCTCGAAAGCGTTCTCGGCAATGGTGTGCTGGCCGGCTTCCCGATGGTCGACCTCAAGGCGACGCTCCTCGACGGCGCGTACCATGACGTTGACTCCTCGGTGCTCGCCTTCGAAATCGCGGCTCGTGCCGCGTTCCGCGAGGGTGCCCAGAAGGCCAAGCCGGTTCTTCTCGAGCCGGTCATGAAGGTCGAGGTGGTGACGCCGGAGGATTACACCGGGTCTGTGATCGGTGACCTCAATTCCCGGCGTGGGCAGGTGCAGGGCCAGGAGATGCGGGGCAATGCCACCGTCATCAACGCGATGGTGCCGCTTGCGAACATGTTTGGTTACGTCAACACGCTGCGCTCTATGAGCCAGGGGCGTGCCCAGTACACGATGCAGTTCGACCATTACTCGCCGGTGCCGAGCCAGGTCGCCCAGGAAATTCAATCGAAATACGCCTGATTTCTTCAGAAACAGGTTGAGAAGTCAGACGGAGAGAGCTGATGGCAAAAGAGAAATTTTCGCGCACGAAGCCGCATGCGAACATCGGGACGATCGGTCACGTCGACCATGGCAAGACGACGCTGACGGCAGCGAT
>NZ_FMVW01000013.1 GCF_900102695.1 Afifella marina DSM 2698 | reverse complement strand
CAATCGGAGATGTCTGCGGTCTCTACCAAGCCGAGGAATGCTGGAACTATCTGAAGGCCGCTGGATATGCGCCCAATTAAAAGTCCGATGCTCTAGCCTGCGCCGAGGGGAGAATGATCTGGCAGGCCGTGCTCTGGCGTTTCGGTCACAAACATACCGGACGTGAGGAACTGACGTTGACGCATCCTGACATCCGCACGCGGAAGTATACGCCCCTCAAGCTTCTTTCGATCATTCTGCTCTGTAAGCTGGCGCGCGCGATGCGGGAACGACCGCAGCACGATCCACCGGCAAGGAGCGGCTCAATGGGCTGACGGCCCTCGGTCAGCGGATTCGCGCCAAGATCGGCTATGACGAAAGCGTTGAGGCGAAGGACGAGGAAGCGTTCCTGCGCAGCTTCTACGTCGCCCAGCGGGGATATCTGGAACAGAAGAAGCTCTTCGGAGAAGAGCGTGCCGACAAGTTCCATCAGGGCGAAGCGACGATCTCCAGCGCCGCGTGCTAGCGCCGGTGCCGGCCCGTTCCAAGGCACAGCCTGCGGCGTCGAATGGCGCTGAAGGACCGGGGCGTACCGACGAACCCGCGAACCAGGTACGATATTCATCCACGAAGGTACTGACATGACGATCACCGACACTCCCGTCGAAAAGCCGAGCTTCGGCGTTGGCGCGCGCCTCGGAGAAACCTTCTCCATATTCGGCAACCGCTTCGCCGTCTTCGCCTTCATCGGCGGCGTCGTCGGCGTTCTGGCCCAGTTGCCGGTCGTTTTGTTGCTTATGAGCGTTGGCGGGGGTGGAACTCCTGGCGCCGCCCGAAGAAGTGTTCCTCGGAGGGAGCTTCGCCATCCTCATCGCAGGCACGGTTCTGCCTCTGATCATCTATCAAGTGATGAACGGCATGCTGGTGCTGGCGGCCTACGACGCCAAGGTCGGGCGGCCGATCCGGCCCGGTACCTATGTGACGAGTGCCCTCAAGCGCTTGCTGCCGCTGATCGTCATGGCGATCCTCGTCTATGTCCTGATCATGACCGGCTTCGCCTTGCTGATCGTCCCCGGTCTCTGGGTTCTCGGCGTCACCGCCGTATTCGTGCCGGCGGTCATGATCGAAGGCGCCGGCTTCGGGGCGATCGGTCGCTCGGCCCGCTTGACCAAGGGCTACCGCCGGCCTGTCGTGCTGTTCATTGTGGTCGTCTACATCATCGAGAGTGTGGTTGCCTGGATCTTGGGGGACCTCGTCGCCATTTTCGGCGGCGCGGCATTTCTGCTTATCGCCCAAGGTCTTTTCAGCGGCGTCGCCAACTCGATCGTTTCCATCGCTTTGGCAATGACTTACGCGCGGCTACGCGAGATCAAAGAAGGCGTCGGCTTCGCCGATCTTGCCGACGTCTTTGCCTGAGGCTGCGGCCAGGAAACGGAAGCTGCGATAGGCCGCAATGGTCGGCCTGTCGCCTGCGCAAGACTACGGTCACAGCGCGAGTGATCGCCTTGCGCGATTGCACCGCCTGTCTTTCCAGGAAACCCATTGGCTTGAGCCATATGCGGCGCCGCGGCGATGGACGTGCTGAAGCGTCGTCACGCTCAAAAGTCCTCCGGTTGAGGACGGGAGCGGTCAGACATCTCTGTGAGACAGGTCGGTGTGAATCGGGCTTGCGGCTCAGAATCACGCAAGAATATCAAACACCGAGGGTGATTGGCTGGGGAACCTGGATTCGAACCAGGACCGACGGAGTCAGAGTCCGCTGTTCTACCGTTAAACTATTCCCCAACGGGCCGAACGGCGTCTACCTAAATTCCGCTTTCGCTCTTGGCAAGGCCGTTGCAGCGATTTTCTGCTGGCGCGACAAGCCGTGCACAGGCTTCGCGACAGCCAGAAAGCCGAGCCGGCACTGGCGGACGCCCTTTCGGCCTATTGCAAACCGGGAGGGGCGCTCGTTCGAAAGATCCAGGAAACGGGAAAAAGCGCCCGCGAAGAGGCCTGCACGGTCAAAGATCTTCGCCGGCCCGCCCGCTGTGCGGCCTTGACCGTTTCCCTTTGCCGGCGACGCTGTTACTCTGCCGCCAACGAAGGCGCGGTCTCAACCAATAGGCCGCGCGAGGAGAGCATATGACCAAGGGCACGAATGCGGTGCGACCCGCATTCCTGCCCGGTCCGACGGAGCCGCTGGCGCGCGCAGTATCCTTGCGCGAGGCGGCGGTTGACGCTGCAGGCGCTGCGCAGCCCTCCCATCGGCGGATGGAGCGCGAAGGTGCCGAACATAAGAGCGGCTCCCGTCGATCGGGCACGAGATGGCGCGGTCGCCATGGCAGTTTCGAGCGCGGGCCTTACTACGCCGCGCTCGATCTCGGGACGAACAATTGCCGGCTTTTGATTGCCGAGCCGCGGGGCGAGCATTTTCGCGTCGTCGATTCGTTTTCGCGCATCGTCAGGCTCGGGGAGGGGGTCGGCCAGAACGGTTGCCTTTCCGAGGAGGCGCAAACACGCGCCGTGGAAGCGCTGAAAGTCTGCCGGCAGAAGCTCGAGACGCGACCGATCGCACGAACCCGCCTCATCGCCACCGAAGCCTGCCGTCAGGCGACGAACGGCCGTGATTTTCTGGAAAGGGTGCAAAGCGAGGTCGGTCTCCGGCTCGAGATGATCGACCGGCGCACGGAAGCGCATCTCGCGGCCGCGGGCTGTGCCCCGCTTTTGGATCCCGCGACAGAGGGGGCCGTCCTTTTCGATATCGGTGGCGGCTCTTCCGAGATCGTCTGGCTCGACCGGCGGCGCGGGCGCCGCCGGGGTCTCGTGCGCGCCTGGGCGTCTTTACCCGTTGGCGTGGTGACGCTCGCCGAGCGCTATGGCGGGGTCGATGTGACGCCTGCCGTCTTCCAGGCGATGGTGGACGATGTGCGCAAGGAATTTTTCCGCTTCCGCGCCCGGTCCGCCCTGCAGAGCGCCTTGCGCGAGCGCAGCTTTCACCTCCTCGGCACATCCGGCACGGTGACGACGCTGGCCGGCGTCTATCTCGATCTGCCGCGCTATGACCGGCGCTCCGTCGATGGTCTGTGGATGGAAGCGGCCGACATCGAAGCGATGATGACGCGGCTGCGCGCCATGGATTACGCGGCCCGCATCGCCAATCCCTGCATCGGCCGTGAGCGTGCGGATCTTGTGCTGGCCGGCTGCGCCATCTTCGAGGCGATTCGCTCCGAATGGTCGTGCGAGCGCCTGCGCGTCGCCGATCGCGGTCTGCGCGAAGGAATCCTCATCCAATTGATGCGCGCTGACGGACATCTGAAGCCGCGTCCGGATCAGCCACGCCACGACCAACACCGCCGCGGTGGCATGAGAGGTGGTGAAGGAAGAGGTGGCGAGGCGAGGGCTTGCGAGGCGAATGGAAAACGGCGCGGCCGGCCCGACACCTCTGGTGACGATGAATGACACCGCAGGCGCTTTTGGACATAGGCCGTCCGCGCAGGCGGCTCGGGCGAGACGTGCTGCACACGCGTGCTGCCGGGCTTTTGGAAGACGGTAAGGAGACGCCCAAATGGCGCGGCTGACAAGCCACAAGAAGCGCAAACCCTCATCGCGCCGCTGGCTGGAGCGCCAGATCAACGATCCTTATGTCACCCGCTCGAAAGCGGAAGGCATGCGCTCGCGCGCGGCCTACAAGCTTCTGGAGATCGACGAGAAATACGGGCTCCTGAAACAGGGGCTGCGGGTCGTCGATCTCGGTGCAGCACCGGGGGGCTGGTCGCAGGTGGCGGCAAAGCGTGTGCAGTCCTCAGACGAGGCGCCCCGCGTCGTGGCGATCGATTATCTGGAGATGGACGCGCTTGCGGGCGTTGCGTTTCTGCAGAAGGATTTCCTCGACGAGGACGCGCCGGATGCGCTCAAGGCGGCGCTGGGCGGGCATAAGGCCGATCTCGTCCTGTCCGACATGGCCGCCCCGACGACAGGCCACAAGCCAACCGATCATTTGCGCATCGTGGCGCTCGTCGAGACGGCCGCCGCCTTCGCCGACGAGGTCCTGGCGCCGGGCGGCGCGTTCCTGGCGAAGGTCTTTCGCGGCGGCACCGAACATACGCTTCTGGCCGAGCTCAAGAAGAGCTATTCCAAGGTCGTTCATGTGAAGCCGCCAGCGAGCCGCTCCGACAGCCCCGAAACCTATCTTCTGGCGACGGGATTTCGCGGGCAGCCGGACGAGGCATAGCGCGGGGACCCTCTGCGCCGGTGCGCAGTCGCTGCGACTTTGGCTGACGGGGAGGCGGGTGCAGACCTTTCCGGTCGGCTGCCCGCATGCCATATTCAAAGCGGGCCTGAGGCCTCCCCCCTTCAACTTCGAAAAAGGCATTTCATGCGCATCATCCTTGCTGCCGCGTTCGCTCTCGCCGCTGGCACCGCTTTCGCACAAACGATTCCGACGACCGCCGAGCAACCCGGAAAGGCGGAACCCGTCCGTATTGAAGCCGGCACATATCAGGTCGATCCGCTCCATACGCAGGTCTCCTGGGCCGTGAACCATCTCGGGGTCACCATGCTGGAGGGCCTGTTCGGCGCGTCGGAGGGATCTCTCACCATCGATCCGGACAAACTCTCCGCTGCAAAGGTCGATGTGACCTTTCCAATCGACGATGTCCGTGTGACCTTCGCCGAATTCGCCGAGCACCTACAGTCAGACAGTTTCTTCAACGCTGCCGAATATCCCACGGCCCACTTCGTTTCGACATCCGTCACTCCCGCAGAGGACAATACGGCGACGATCGTCGGCGATTTGACGATCAAGGATCAGACGAAGCCGGTGACGATTTACGCGAATTTCGTCGGTGCGGGCACCAATCCTATGGACGACAAGCTGAATGTCGGGTTCTACGGCACCGCGACGATCAAGCGAAGCGACTTCGGCCTCGATGCATACGTCCCCGCTGTCTCCGACGAAGTGCATCTCGAAATCAACGTGGCCTTCGTGGCGCCCTGACTTTGCGTCGGAAGAGCGGTGCGGTTGCGGGCCGCTCTTCCATCCAGCGACAGTCTCGGCAGAAAAGCGGATCTGGGCGGATCGACCGTTCGTCTCGCACAAAATCTTGGGCGAAGATCGGGATGGGGCGGTGCCCCATCTCACCTGCAGCACGTGAGAGCAGGGTGCTTCGCCGGCTCCTCTCCTCTCTGCAAGGCAGCCGTGCAAAAGGGGAAAGGGCTCTTGAGGGCATTTGCAAGCCGTCACCTGCGTGTTAATGACCCGCGCCAACCTCACTTACGCCCAGTCGCACCCTTGCGATCCCTCTCGGAGGTGGCATGCCACAAATCATTGATGTCTCGACCGGTCGCGAAGCTCTTACCTTCGACGACGTGCTTCTGCGTCCCGCCCACAGCCATGTGCTGCCCGGCGAGACCGACCTTTCCACCCGTCTGACGCGCACGATTTCCCTGAAGCTGCCGATCATTTCCTCGGCCATGGACACCGTGACGGAGGCGAAGCTCGCCATCGCCATGGCGCAGGCCGGTGGCCTCGGCGTCATTCACCGCAATCTCGATCCCGAGATCCAGGCCGAACAGGTGCGGCAGGTCAAGAAATTCGAATCGGGCATGGTGGTGAACCCCGTCGTCATCGGCCCGGACGCGACGCTTGCCGACGCGCAGGCCCTGATGAAGGCGAACGATATTTCCGGCATTCCGGTGGTGCAGAATGCCGGCACCGGAGGCACGGTGACCGGCCGCCTCGTCGGCATCCTCACGCATCGCGACGTGCGCTTCGCATCGGATCCGAACCAGCGCGTCTACGAGCTGATGACGCGAGAAGATCTCGTGACGGTGCGCGACAATGTCAGCCAGGAAGAAGCCAAGCGGCTTCTGCACCAGCACCGCATCGAAAAGCTGCTCGTCGTCGACGAGGCGCACAATTGCATCGGTCTCATCACGGTCAAGGACATCGAGAAGGCGCGTCTGCATCCAGATTCCGCCAAGGATACGCAGGGCCGTCTGCGGGCCGCCGCCGCCACCAATGTCGGCGATGCCGGGCTTGAGCGCTCCGAGCGCCTCATCGATGCCGGCTGCGACGTCATCGTGGTCGATACCGCCCACGGCCATTCCTCGCGCGTTCTTGAAAGCGTGACGAAGATCAAAAAGCTCTCCAACGAAACGCAGATCGTCGCCGGCAATGTGGCGACGGCCGAAGGCGCCAAGGCGCTCATCGATGCCGGTGCCGATTGCATCAAGGTCGGCATCGGGCCGGGCTCGATCTGCACGACACGGGTCGTGGCCGGCGTCGGCGTGCCGCAGCTCACCGCCATTCTGGAGACGGTGGAGGAAGCCTCGAAAGCCGACATTCCGGTGATCGCGGATGGTGGCATCAAATTCTCGGGCGACCTGGCGAAAGCGCTCGCCGCCGGCGCGTCGGTCGCCATGGTGGGCTCGCTTCTCGCCGGCACGGACGAAAGCCCTGGCGACGTCTATCTCTACCAGGGCCGCTCCTACAAAGCCTATCGGGGCATGGGCTCTGTCGGCGCCATGGCTCGGGGATCTGCCGACCGCTATTTCCAGGCGGAGGTGCGCGATTCTCTGAAGCTCGTCCCGGAAGGCGTCGAAGGCCAGGTGCCCTATAAGGGGCCGGTCGGTGGCGTTCTCCATCAGCTCGCCGGGGGCCTTCGTGCTGCCATGGGCTATGTGGGCGCACAGAATCTGGAAGAATTCCGCAACAAGGCGCAGTTCCTGCGGATTTCCGGCGCGGGTTTGCAGGAAAGCCATGTGCACGACGTGCAGCTGACCCGCGAGAGCCCGAACTATCCGGGTCGCTCGTAGGCCGCCTCGACGTCGTTTCAAAGGCGCTGCCAGCCGACGGTAGCGCACCACGTATCGTGCCGGGCGGTTGCCACCGTCCGGCAGATTTTTTCAAAGAGGCAGAAGCCATGCGCCTTCCCGGGCGGATCGATGCGGCCATCGCGGTTTTGACGGATGTGGAGGAGCGCCATCGGCCCGTGGCGGAGGCGCTCAAGGATTGGGGCCTGTCGCATCGTTTTGCGGGGTCCGGCGATCGCGCCGCGATCGGTGATCTCGTCTATGACGCGCTCCGCCGACGCGCCTCCATCGCCTGGCGGATGGGGGAGGAGACGCCGCGCGCTTTGGCGCTCGGAGCGGTGGTGTTCCACTGGGGCGAGTCTGCCGACGGTCTGAATCAACTTTTCAGCGAAGATCGCCATGCTCCTGAAAAGCTGACGGAATCGGAGCTTGAGAGATTTCAAGCAACGTCTGAGGATGGCATGCCCGAGGCCGCCCGCGCGGATGTTCCGGACTTTGCCGCAAAAGAGCTTGAAAGGGTCTTCGGGTCTGCCTGGGTCGAGGAGGGCGCCGCGCTTGGCGAACGGCCGCCGCTCGATCTCCGGGTCAACACGTTGAAGGCGGAGCGGGACAAGGTGGAGGGGCAGCTTGCGCGTTTCGGCGTGGAGAAGACGCACCTGTCGCCCGTCGGTCTGCGTGTGCCGCCGCGCGAAGGCGCACGCCGGCATCCGAACGTTCAGGCCGACGAGGCCTATCAGCGCGGCCGCATTGAGATCCAGGACGAGGCGAGCCAGCTTGCGGCGCTTCTCGCCGCCTCAAGCCTAGATGACAGCGGTGGCCAGATCCTCGATTTCTGTGCCGGCGGCGGCGGCAAGACGCTCGCTCTGTCGGCGGCGCTCGCCAACCGCGGGCAAATCTACGCTCATGATGCGGACCGCCACCGCCTGGCGCCGATCTTCGAACGGCTGAAACGCGCGGGTGCACGCAATGTGCAGGTGCGGCAGCCGGGGGAGGGCGCGCTCGACGATCTTGAGGGGCGCATGGATGTCGTCCTCGTCGATGCGCCGTGTTCCGGCTCCGGGACCTGGCGGCGCAGGCCCGACGCCAAATGGCGCATGAAAGAAGACGCGCTGCAGGCGCGCGCCGAAGAGCAGGAAAAAATCCTTCACGAGGCGTCCCGCTTCGTGCGGCCCGGTGGCGTTCTCGTCTACGTCACCTGTTCGCTGTTTCCTGCCGAAAATGGCGAGCGCATCACCGCCTTCACCGGGGCACAGCCGGAGTTTCAGACGCTCGACCTTGCCCCGGCCTGGGACAAGGTGACGGCGGGGCCAGCGCCGCGCTGGGCGACGCCCGCAGGCCTCGTCCTAACCCCGGCCTCGACGGCGACCGACGGCTTCTTCATCGCTGCGATGGCGCGGCAAGCCTAGATTGAGGCTTTGCACGGCGGCTCTTCCGGTCGTCATAAAGCGCTTGTCGACGGCCTGGGCGCGACTAGCTATGGGCACGAACGCAAAGGAGTGTTTCATGGCAGAGCCCGCGCTTCAGCTCTATTTCTGGCCGACGCCGAACGGCTTCAAGGTGACGCTTTTTCTGGAGGAAATCGGCGTCCCCTATGGCGTCAACTTCGTCGATATCGGCAAGGGCGAGCAGTTTCAGCCGGACTTTTTGAAGATTTCGCCCAACAACCGCATGCCGGCGCTGATCGACCACGACGGGCCGGGCGGCGAACCGATCTCGATATTCGAATCGGGCGCGATCCTCATGTATCTCGGCCGCAAATTCGGCCGCTTCTATCCGACAGACGAGAGACAACGTGTGGAGGTGGAAAGCTGGCTGATGTGGCAGATGGCGGGCTTTGGCCCGATGCTCGGCCAGAACCACCATTTCCGCAATTATGCGCCGGAGAAGATCCCTTATGCCATCAAGCGCTACGAGGACGAGACGGACCGGCTTTATGGTGTTCTCGACCGCCGGCTGGAGGATCGCAGCTTCGTGGTCGGCGAAGAGCTGACGATCGCCGATTTGGCGATCCTGCCCTGGGCGCGTTCTCCTGAGAAGCAGGGCGTCGATCTGGCGGATTTCCCCAATGTCGCGCGTTGGCGCCAGATGCTGCTCGCCCGTCCCGCCTTCGAGCAGGCCTTCGCCGTCGGGCTCGACAAGCAAATGGATCTGTCCACGGACAAGGACGCGCAGGCGGTGCTCTTCGGTCAGCGCACGCGGCGATAAAGCTGCGTGCGCTTGTGGCGGCGGAAGGTTCTCTGAACCTCTTGCTCACCTGCCGCCATAACTGCGCCGGAAGCCCTCGCGCTGCAATCTTGTGAGCGGCGTCTATCGCCTGCCATCGGGTGAACCTCATCTCCGGCTTCGCGGAGAGGGAAGTGCGTGCTCACGCCTGATTGTGAACCACGCCGGAACAGCGGTCGCCGCATCATCTGCTGGGCTCCTCGGCGAGAAGTTGGGCGCGACCATGCAGGTGGAAACAGAACCAAAAGCCTTTCCGGGAAGAGACCCGGTTGACGCGGGCCGCGAAACCGGCCATTTCGGGAGGTGGAGAGGTGGCCGAGTGGTCGAAGGCGCTCCCCTGCTAAGGGAGTAGACGGTTTATCCCGTCTCGAGGGTTCGAATCCCTTCCTCTCCGCCACACCTAAACCATTGATAAAAGTGCAGAATTTCGCGGATTTGGGTTTTTGGTACCCACCAATGTACCCAGGAGCGAAGGATGCATCTCGTCCGCCGCGGCGCCGTCTGGAGATTCCAGATTCGCGTGCCGCGTGATCTGGAGCCGGTTCTCGGTGCCACCCCCATCCGCATTCCGATCGGCACTGCGACAACTCGCGAGGCCCAAAGCAAGGCGCGTTTACTCGCTGGAAGGGCGGAATCCGCATTTCTCGCTTTAAAAGCCAGGGGCGGCAGAATGGGCGAGCACGAAGATCCGCGCGATGAGCTGATCAGGATCTTGAAAGCGAACATCGAAGAGCTTCGCGAAGCGCGTGCAGAAGACCGAAAGCAATGGGTGGAGCTCGCGGGGGAGCAAAGGCGTTTCCATGCCGAACAGCTCCGCGCCATCGAGCAACGCTACAAAGACGAACGCGCCGACGACGCGCATGTACTCCGCAGCGCGAGTGAGAAGGCCACCGAACTTGCCGAGGGCGGAGGAGTCGGCGCCGGTGGCGAAGGAGCTACCGAAGGCGGTCAGCTCGAGCAGCTCGTTGCGTTGCTCAAGAAGGTCGGACTCGAAAAGAGCGAGGAGAAGACGCACAAGCTCCTCATGCCGGATCGCAGGGAGGCGCGGCGTGCCATCAAGACGGAGACCAGCATCCGCATCTTCGCGCTGCACGCGGTGTTCGAGGAGGTCGGCTTCCTCGACTATGCGCGCAAAAAGAAGGATGGGCAGTGGCTCTTCCCGGCGCTCCACAGCGGCGTCATCGACCCGCCGAGCACGGCCTCCAAGCGCGTCAACTACCGCCTGAAGAAGGCGGGCATCCACCGCCCACGCGAGCTCGTCTTCCACTCATCGCGCCACACGTCGAAAGACCTGATGCGCATTGCGCATGTCGATCCGCGCACCATCGACAGGCAGACCGGCCACGCGCCGACAAGCGTCGGCGACCGCTACGGCTCCAAGCACCTGCGCGAGGACGAGATCGCGGTTCTTGCAGCCATTCCTCTGCTGGAGGGGCTGGATCTCGGCCCGTATCTGAGGCGGCGCGAGTCGGAGCTGGAGGGGAGGCGGAAACGATTTCCGCGGAAGCATAAGTAGCTTTCTTTCGGTTTCACTAAGGAAAAATTTGAAAAAGCATAATACAAAATCAGTTATCTCAGTGAATCATAAATATACAATAATGCGAAATAATTTAATCTCTCTCTCTCTCTCTCTCTCTCTCTCTCTCTCTCTCGGATTTCTCAAGGTTATAGCGCCAGCGTCGCGCTCCGTAATCGAGACCATCGCTTTTATCGCTGTCTCTAGAGTCCCAAAGCGCCCTGGAGGCGCGTTCAAGATCGCGTGCGCAGTAGTTCACTTTCTCACGCGCTCTCCGAATATAGTAGTCGTCGCGAGACATGACTATTCCCTGTTGCTGGTCAAAACCCAGTGAGAGAGGGTGAACTTACGGACCGATTGAGCAGGATACAAAATAACGATTTCGGTAAAAATATCGCAGAAGAAAGGCGCGAATTGTCATTCGTCACGAGGAGTGTTTATGGTAGCTTGACAAGCTAAGAAGGGGGTTACCTATGGGAATCGCAGGCTTACGTGAAGAATGTCGGGCGTGCTTCGGTCAGAAGACAGTCGTTTGCCCCCGTTGCAGCGGGGCTGGCAGAAATAAATTCGAAAACTCAGCGTGCGGTCTGTGTCGGGGGAGTGGTAGGGTAACGTGCACGTTATGTAACGGAGAAGGGTTCGTGACCCAGAAATAGAAACGCAGTAAAAATCTTCAAAATTCCGGCGCTGGAGGCGCTGGATTGTGGCGCTCTCTCGGGCAAGGTGGGCCAGCCTAGATTCGGGCAGGGGAGCGCTGATGTCTATCGGTTGGAGAGCGGCTTGATCATGTTTGCAGCCAGGTATTTCGGATCCGCCCCACCTCTGTAGCTCCGAACCGAGTTTCTGCATAACGTAGCAGTCGCTCGATCAGATCGCGCCATTCTTGCTCTCTCTCCTGTCGATCTGAGGCGTAAAAGATCTCTCTCGCCCGGGTTTCCAGACGCGCTCTTGTTTGCTCGTCAACTTCGGCCTCAACGATCCACCCGTCGTCATCTTCGACAAATTCAATGAGGGGCCGCCCGCGAAGGCAGATTGCCTTACTGATATCATACAAGCCGCGCTCGCCCAATTGATCGGACAGATGTTGTCTCGCAAGCCTGAAAACGCACATCTCGCTATCGGAAATGTCTCGTATGTTCCGGCTAAATGAAATGCAGATTTCCTTCATGCCGCCTGACGCAGGATAGAGGTCGCATTGCTTCCAAGTATAAGACTGCCCACCAGTACGAGACTGCCGCCCGGCCCGCTCCTTCATTTCTGATATATATGTCCCTATATCGTCAAAAAGCCCGCTCATAATCATCATCCTGTGGGCGCCGTTGCATTGAATGCAGTGTCGCAACGACATTATCACATAGTGATAGAGCGTGTGGTGTAAGACAAGCTGGGATACATTTTTCCAATTGCTTCGCGACGCCGAGTCGCATCTGCGCGGTCCGGGGCTGATTGATGTCATGTTGGGCTTAAGCGCGTGTTGGGTTGAGGTGATATCGGTGTCCGGCCGGCGGATCGTTTCTCGTCGAGCCGCTTCCGGCGGCGTCGCTTGCTCATTTCCCCAAACACGTGGAGATCGATCGGCTATCAAGACGGAGACCAGCATCCGCATCTTCGCGCTGCACTCGGTGTTCAAGGAGGTCGGCTTCCTCGATTAAGCGCGCAAGAATAAGAAGGGCAGAGGCTCTTCCCGGCACTGCATAGCGGCGTCGCCGATCCGCCAAGCACGGCCTCCAAGCGTGTCAGCTACCGCCTGAGGAAGGTAGGCATCCACCGCCCGCGCGAGCTCGTCTTCCACTCATCGCGACACTCAAGACGGCCATCGTCAGCCCTTGTAAGGCAAGACAGGTTTGCGGCGGTAAGTAGAGCTCAGCGAGCGAGAAAATCCGACTGTTGGCACTTACCGAGGGAATCGGCGTCCGACGGACAAAGCCACGCTGTGAGAGAGATCCCGAGAGATTCTACTGTCGAACGGAATTCCGCCGCGTCTGCATCACAATCAGATGCTTGATGGTTACAGATGAGGATAACCCCAGGTCGGGGCGGCGATGCGGGGTGAATCCGCCGACTGTAGGCGGCCGCTGAAATCAGTGCGCGGTTCACAGCTCGCTGCCAAAGGTAGGAGGGTTCAATCGTCGAAACATGCGTTCCGTTTACGCAATCGGCTACGATGTCTTCAGCGATACCAAAGGCGCGAATTGAACGATCACACAGTCGATCTCTCTGCGTAGCAAGTGTATCTGTGGACAGCATGTCTTCGAGTCCTTTATTCTGGTAGTCGGATATATCGAGAATTAAGGGTTGTTGAGCGCCGTATTTATCAAAATAACCAATTTCGCAGCTTTTTGGGTGAACGCTTGGGAACTGTTTTTCACCGTATGGCCCGGCACTATCGAGGCGTGCGAAGAATTGGAGCGAGGCCTTCGCCTCAACGGCAGGGAACTGCTTAATTTGGGATTGAGTGTCAAAGAAATTGAACGTGTAGATTATACGCGTGTTGTCTGGTCTAGGTCGTGTGGACAAACCTGATCCATATCCGTTGTGTAACTTCTTTGCTGACAACAGCAGACCCCATCGCTAAGCTGGCTTTATGGCTGGAGGCGGCCAGCAGCCCGCGCCCCCTGAAGGGGGCATGGCAAATGCCTCCCACTCAATCCTTCCTGACCGTTCAACCGTCGGGCGAAGGCGTTGGTAATGCGGGCGCTGACGAAGACTTCGCCGTGACGAAGGAAACGGACATGCGCGACTATCGCGATGCAAAGGCCATGGCAAAAGCCATGCGGGAAGCACTTGCCGAGCGTGGGGCGACGATCACCCACACCGAGGCACTGGAAATCATCGCCCGCCAGTTCGGGCTGCCGAACTGGAATGTCCTATCGGCGAAAATCGACGATGACGAGGCCGTGCGTTCCGAGGGGATTTCCCTCGAACAGGCGGTGCCCATCGTCCGCATATTTGATGTCGAGAAGGCGAACGAGTTCTATCTCGGATTTCTCGGTTTCACCGTCGATTGGGAACACCGCTACGGCGACAACTTCCCGCTCTACATGCAGATCTCGCGATCAGGGCTCAGGCTGCACCTGTCGGAACATGCTGGCGATGCCACCCCCGGTGGCAACATGTGCGTCTATATGACGGGCATCCGCAACCTTCACAAAGAGCTTCAGACCCAGGACTATCGCTACATGAAGCCTGGACTTCAGGATGAGGGGGACCGGATAGAACTACAGGTCATCGATCCCTTCAATAACCGCATTCGGTTCATGGAGCTCAAGCACCGATAAAGGATTGGTCTCGGGTGAATTGGGCCCCTCCCTGCTGCATTGGCGATCCGCTAAAGCTGTGATTCAACGCTGCTCTTTGAGGAGGGCGGCGTTGATTCGAGGGCTGATGAGCGACGTGGAATGGGCGTTCTTCGCACCGTTCCTGATTGAGAACCGTTCACGTGGCGGCCGTCTGCCGCAAGATCACCGCAAGGTTCTGGACGGCATCTTCTGGATCACGCGGACGGGTTCGCCGTGGCGTGATCTGCCGGACGAGTTCGGCAACTGGAACTCGATCCACCGCCAGTATCGCCGCTGGACTGAAGCCGGCGTATGGGACGTGATGCTGGCAGCGCTTGCCGGAAGCGAGGTGGCTGATCCTCGGGGATTCGCTGCAGGTGATGGCCTCTCTCGCCGAGCGCGAGGGCCTGCGCGGCAAGGTGCAGTGCATCTATATCGATCCGCCATACGGCATCCGCTTCAACTCCAACTTCCAGTGGTCGACCACGAGCCGCGAGGTCAAGGACGGCAAGCTGGAGCACCTGACGCGCGAACCGGAGCAAGTGAAGGCGTTTCGCGATACCTGGCGCGACGGCATCCACTCCTACCTCACCTATCTGCGCGACCGCCTGACGGTGGCGCGCGACCTCCTGACGGAGAGCGGGTCTTGCTTCGTCCAGATCGGCGACGAGAACGTGCACCGGGTTCGCGCACTGATGGATGAGGTATTTGGGGAGGAGAACTTTGTCAGTCAGATTCCATTTTCAAAAACCTCTGGCGCCACATCAAATCTACTAGGCGCGACGGCTGATTATATTATATGGTACAGTAAATTCCGTGATTGTACAAAGTATAGAAAGGTCGTACGCAAAATTGATCCCATCCCTAATCCTCGGGAACGCTATGTTTGTGTCGAAACAGAAGAGGGGGAAATCGTCGACCTGTCCGTAAAGCAGAAGACTGGTGAGCATCCGCGACCGGCGGGGCGTGTGCTTCGTCTGCGGCCGACTGACTCTCAAGATCAGACCCCGGACAGCGCGACACCTGTCATTCATGATGGACGAGCCCATTTCCCTCCGAAGGGTCGTCACTGGAGCGTTACGTCCCAGAAGATGAAGATCGTTGTCCGTTCTGGGTATGCTTACAGCGTCGGTAAGACATTGCTTTGGAAGTTCTACCGTGAGCCGAACTACCGCGAGGAAAACAATAATTGGATGGATCTACGGATTTCCGGGTTCGGTAGAGAAAAGCAATATATCGTTGAAACCGCGGAGGCTGTTATCGAGCGTTGCGTTTTGATGACCACCGACCCCGGCGATCTCGTCCTCGACCCGACCTGCGGCTCCGGCACCACGGCGACTGTCGCCGAGGAATGGGGTCGGCGCTGGATCACCATCGACACATCCCGTGTCGCTTTGGCGCTCGCTCGCGCGCGCATCATGGGGGCGAAATATCCCTACTACCTTCTCGCCGACAGCCGGGAGGGGCTGAAGAAGGAGGCGGAGGTGACCCGCGCCGCGCCCTCCACGCGCGAGACGCATGGCGACATCCGCCAGGGGTTTGTGTACGAGCGCGTGCCGCACATCACCCTGAAATCGATTGCCAACAACACAGAGATCGACGTCATCTGGGAGCGCCTGCAGCCCGCCGTTGAGGTGGCGCGGGAACGCCTCAACGCCTCGCTGAAGGGTTTTGCGACGCCGTTCAAGGTCGGGACCGGTGGGCGCGCCGGAAAGGCGATCGATTTTGCCGCTTCCGGCACCGTAACCCTACCTTCCGGCGAGGAGGCGCCCGCCAACGGCTTCATGGAATGGGAGGTGCCGCGCCAGGCGCCCGACGGATGGCCTGCGGAGGCCAAGAGGGCGCTCGAGGCATTCTGGGAAGCGCGGATCGCCCGCCAGAAGGAGATCGACGCCTCGATCGCCGCCAAGGCGGAATACGAGCTCCTCTACGACAAGCCCTACGAGGACAAAAAGCGCGTCCGCGTCGCCGGGCCTTTCACCGTGGAATCCCTGTCGCCGCATCGCTCTGTCGGCGTCGACGAGGATTCCGAGCTGATCGATTCCCTCCAGGCCGCCGAGGGGCTGCGCCGCCGCGAAAGCATGGAGGCGGAGAACTATTACGAGGCGATCCTCGAAAATCTCAGGAAGGCGGGCGTGCAGCAGCGCGACCGGGCCGACCGCATCGCCTTCACCACGCTGAAGCCCTGGCCGGGCGAGTACATCTCCGCCGACGGCCGCTACCAGGAGGGTGAGCGGGAAAAGCGCGCCGCGATCTTCGTCGGTCCCGAATACGGCACCGTGCAGCGGGCCGATCTCGTGGCCGCGGCGCGCGAGGCGGGCGAGGCGGGCTTCGACGTTCTCGTCGCCTGCGCCTTCAATTTCGATGCCCATGCCGGCGAGATCAGCCATCTCGGCGCCGTGCCCATCCTGCGCGCCCGCATGAATGCGGACCTCCACATGGCCGGCGACCTGAAGGCGGGCGGCGGCAACCTCTTCGTCATCTTCGGCGAGCCCGACATCGACCTTGAGGAGACGGAGGATGGCAAGCTGCAGGTACGCCTGAAGGGCGTCGATATTTTCAAGCCGCAGACTGGCCAGGTCGTCTCTTCCGATGCGGAGGATATCGCCTGCTGGTTCCTCGACACCGACTACAACATGGAGAGCTTCTTCGTCCGCCACGCCTACTTCCCGGCCGCGGACGTGCCCTACAAGGCGCTGAAAAACACGCTGAAGGGCGAGATCGACGAAGAGGCCTGGGAGAGCCTGAAGCGCACCGTCTCAAGGCCTTTCCCCAAACCGAAGACCGGCCGCGTGGCGGTCAAGGTGATCAACCATCTCGGCGACGAGGTGATGAAGGTGCTGAGGGTTTGAGATGAATGAGGACGACTATCGCGGTCTCATCGAGCTCGTGAAGGAGCAGATGGCAAGCCATGGGCTTTCTGAACTTGGCGCTGATGAGAACTACCTCGTTTTTTCCTCCGAAGACGACGAAAGCCGCCTGCCTGCGCCGCACAAGCATCTCCTTGCACTGCTTGAGGCTTTTCGCGTGCATGTGAAGCTGACCCACCGAGGGACGGTGGAGGAATCGCTCGACCGGATCCATGAGGCTTGTAGCGGGGAGGGGCCGAGGGCCGCTGAGATCATCCTTCCACGAGAAACAGGTGAAGGGAGGGAGAGCATGCGAGTTTTTCTGTCCGAGGAACTTCCGGATCGCACTGAAGTCTTATTCCAAATTGACTCTTTGATTCGAAGGCTTCGAGATGAACCGGGTCCCGACGTGCCTACATCCCGCTTCCGCCGTTAATCTCTAGGAGAAAGGACCGTGGACAGAAAGCAGGCTGAAAGCGACATCGTCGATGTATTCAAGCTCTATGGGGCGACGTCGTCCCCAAAGATTTCGAAGCTCGGCTCGACGGCAGATGGCAAGGTGTTTGAACTCTGGATTCTGTCGGAACTCTTAGAGGAAATTGCGGGCAAGGGATACACGATCCAATACTCGCATCCGGGAAGCACGATTCCTCTCCCTGGCGGACCCTGCAAATTGGATCAGAACAGCCCGCACTTTGACGTTTTCGCACCGGGATCTAACGGCGCGCTATGGCAGGTATTTTTGAGTGTCGAATTCCGAACGCTTGGCGCGAAAATCCTAGATAAATCGGGACCGAGCTCGCATGGGTCTGGCGGGTCTCATCTAAGCTCCTATCATGAGATCGATGTCGGAGTGTTCAAAGGGGTGCAGGCGGATGGTCGACCTCAGCACGACCAAGTCGTTCTAGCGACCGAATGCAAGGCGGTGAGGAAAGGGGACAAGAGCTTAGTGCGCGGTGCGCTCGGAATGCGCAGGGAGCTGAGCTATCTCACGCATAGCCAACCGAGCGCGTTCGACAGTGGGCTACCGGTCAATGCAAATCCGCCGAGTGTTGTTAGGCTGGTATGCGCCTATTCGTGGATGGACCAGTATTCAGGAAGTCCTTCGGTCTATAGCGTCGACGTGATCCATAGGGCGCCCTGACGTCGGCGCAGGATCTTAGGGTGGGGCGAGGGAAAGACAAAAATGCCAAAGGTCTTCTTTTCGCGTTGCAAGCCCCACGGGATCGACGCGGTCTGTGTAGCACGCGAATGCGAGCGTCTTTTCTTCGGTTATCCGATGCGCAAGCAGGGTGCACACTACGACCGCCACAGTCTGAGATCCTGCATCGTCGACGTGACGTGCGACGAGGCAACCTGGGCGGCGGAACATGCCGCGAGCGACCGCCTTCGCCAGTACAATCAGAACCGGAATTTCGTGAGCGAGATCGAACACGGTTCGATCGCCCTTGTCCCGCGCCCGGCCGAGGGGGTCATCTATTGCGGATACGTCGAGGGCGGCTTTGAACTCGTGAATGACCCGACTTGGTACGACATCTGGGAGAGTATCTGGCGCAAACACAAGAGCGAAGATCCGGACGAGTATTGGATTGCCAGCGAGGTCGCGCAGACCTGGAAGGTGGACAAGTTCCGCCCCGTGCCCGTACCGAGAATTCCGGTATGGATCCGACGCTCGCTCTTCGGCCGCTCCACCTACGGCATCGTGCGTGGGTATCTCGATTTAGACCCCTACAAGACCATGCAGGATGTCCTTGGAATAGATGGCTTCCTGCCGCGCAGTTGGACCACCGATCCACGCGAAGTGGAGCGGCGACTGATCACGGACGTGACGCCGGATGCCTTCGAGCATCTGATGGTTGCCATCCTCCAGCTGGAGAACCCGGAGGAGTTCTGGACGCATGTCGGAGGCTCTGGCGACGGCGGTCTGGACGGCTTGGGAGCCGACGCGTCAGGGGAGGTGGTCGGGCTTCTCCAGTGCAAATGGGCGTATGACGGAGAAGATCTCAAGCTCAACACGCAGTGGGCATCGGAACGGCACAGGCCGCGCACAATCCTCGCCGCCGCCTCTCATCGCGATGGCGTGGCTGCTCCGCCGGGGATCGAGTTCTTTGACAAGGCGGCGGTCGCGCAGCTCCTGGTCAAGCATGCAGAGGCGCTGCCGCAGGCCAGGGCACTGCGGATCGGCAACAGAAGGTGAGGGGGGAGGGCGTGAGCGACTGGTTTGTGCTTGAGAGGAAGGCGGCGCGCCACTGTATATCCTGTGTCTCTTTCCGGGAAGCATTTCGTGGTTCGAGAAGGGTCTACCGCTCTCAAAGTCGGCGGTCACCGCAAAGCCCGAAATCACCGGCTTCGCGACGCTCTGGTGCGGCGACGCGTTTTGGAGGAGCATCCATCCGATACAACGCTCTACGTTTTTGCCTCGGATTTTATCTTTGATAACCCGAGCGCAGCAGGTGATATTGTGAACGGCGCAAATGAAGTGGTCCTGAAAGCTGGAAGCATTCTGGAAGTGGTCTGTCGCTGAAGGAATGGCTCCCAAGCGTTCGCGCTGCTCTCGCTGCGTCGTCTATTTTGCCGTGAGGTTCGAATGCATACGGTAATGAAGCCCATCGTTTGGAATGACGCCGGGTACATGCACCCATCGGGCGGCCCTTTCATGGCCGGTTTCCCGGCTGAGAACGGCTATGGACATGAGGAGTGGAACCATCGGCCCGACCTCGTATTCGAGCGGAATGGGAAGCCGATGAAGATCTTTCATACGGAACAGCTATCGAGACCCGAGACCGTATTTGACGGTGCATCCATCACTTTGCATCTCTACGCGTCGAGGGGTGGCAAACAGGCCATAATGTCCACGGCTCGCAATTGCGAGCCGTTGCTGAGGTCTTCCGATCTTGAGGCTCGGCGCGCGATTTTGGATGAAGTTCCTCTAATTCGGGATCTGTGGGAGGAGGCGTGGGCTTTGCGGCGTGTGCAGGAGCTGCACGACGACGATAGGCATCAGTTCAGGAAGCAATGGCTCGAAACTGACGCGCCGTGGTTTCCCACTTGGCTTTGCCCGGTCGAGGATTTCTTGGCATGGCAGACACCGATCCCGGTCGACGGCAGAGCCATCAAGGGAGCCCGCTTCACCACACGCTACAAGACCTCGGAACTCCTCAGTTCTGAGCAAGCAAGCAGGATAGAAGAGCTCCTGCCATACCCGGCCACCACGCCACGTTCCGTTGAGGCGGATGTGGAGGTAATCAACGCCCGCCAGCTCGATGCGACGACAAAGAAGCAACTGATCGACGCTCGCCGTGGGCAGGGGCAGTTCCGTGAAGAGCTTAGGAAGCTGTGGCGAGGCCGGTGCGCGGTGACTGGCTGCGAGGTCGAAGACGTCCTTCGCGCCTCTCACATTAAGCCATGGCGTGACGCGAGCGACCAAGAGAGGCTCGACCCGCGCAATGGTTTGCTCTTGAGCGCGACGCTGGATGCGCTGTTCGATCGCTACCTCATCTCGTTCGAAGATGGCGGGAAAATGCTCATATCTCCGGCAATCAAGGCGGTTGAATTTGAGCACCTGCCGCTAAATCCCGAAAGCCAGATCCATGTGCCCCAAGGGACGAAGAAGTACCTCAAGTATCATCGTCAGCGCTTCGAGGATCGAGCGAAGAATGTGAAGGCATAGCGGCGCTGCTCCTTCGTAGCTCATGACCCTCCGCATCGCCGATTCCTTCACCGCCTCGCTCGCGAAGCTGACGCCGCAAGAACAGGGTCTCGTGAAGCAGACGGCTTTCGACCCGCATTCCGGCCTCGATCGCCCTGGCCTTTCGCTGCGCCGGGTGGATGGTGCGCGCGACAAGGGCTTCTGGACCGCGCGGGTCAATGACGACATCCGCATCGTCCTGCATCGCAGAGGCGAGGATACGCTTCTTGCCTATGTCGGCCACCACGACGACGCCTATCGCTGGGCGGAGCGGCGGCGGCTTGATGTGCACCCGAAGACGGGCGCGGCCCAGCTCGTCGAGATCCGGGAACGGGTGGAAGAGGTTGTCGTCCCCGTCTACGTGGCGGGTGAAGCGGCGAAGCCGAAGCTCTTTGCCGAGACGCCGGAGGCGACGCTGCTCCTGTGCGGCGTTCCGGAGGACTGGATTGGCGATGTTCGCGAAGTCGATGAGGATACGATCTTCGCTCTTGCCGAGCATCTTCCGGCCGAAGCGATGGAAGCCCTCCTCAATCTCGCGGTGGGCATCGAGCCTGTCGTCGCTTTCATGCAGAAGCTCGACCCCTTTGCGCATCCGGATGCGCGGCGCCGCTTCCATCTCCTGACGGATGAGACTGACCTGCGGCGCGCGCTTGAAGCGCCCTGGGAGACCTGGTCGATCTTCCTGCATCCGGCTCAGCGAGAATTCGTCGAGCGCGACTTCGCCGGTCCGGCGCGGGTGATCGGCAGCGCCGGGACCGGAAAGACGGTCGTGGCGCTTCACCGCGCCGTCAGGCTGGCGCGGGAAAACCCGGCGGCACGCATTCTCTTGACGACCTTCAACTCCCTGCTGGCGACCGCGCTGCATCTCAAGGTCAAGACGCTCGTCGGAGATGAGACTCCGGTTCTCGAGCGCATCACGGTCGCCGATCTCCCAAGTGCGGCCCGGGAGCTGTTTGAGAGAACGGTCGGTCCGATCCGGCTGGCCGACGCGGAGGATGTCGCCCGGGCCTTGGCGAAGGCTAAGGCGGCGAGCGATCTTAGCGTCGACGGACGCTTCCTTTTGGAGGAGTGGAAGCTGATCGTCGACGGACGCCAGATCCAGGATCGCGAAACCTACCGCGACTTGCCGCGCCTCGGCCGCAAGAAGCGCCTGGCGGGCGAGCGGCGAGAAGCGCTCTGGACGATCTTCGAGGACGCGCGAGAAAGCCTGCGCGCCGCCGGTCTGACGACCTATGCCGAGATGCTCAGGCTTCTGGCGGACGGCATCACCGCTGCGGAAGTCCCTTTCGATTATATTGTCGTGGACGAGGCGCAGGACATCCTGGCTGCTGAATTGCGCATCCTTGGCAAGCTGGCGGGCGACCGCCCGAACGGCCTCTTCTTCGCCGGAGATATCGGCCAGCGCATTTTCCGGCCCGCCTTTTCATGGCGCTCCGAGGGCGTCGACGTGCGCGGCCGTTCGCGCAGCCTGCGCGTCAACTACCGCACTTCGCAGCAGATCCGGCGGCAGGCAGAAGGTCTTCTGCCCTCCATGCTTGTCGAAGCGGATGGCTCTGAGGACGATCGACTGGGTGTGCAGTCGCTTTTTTCTGGAGCGACGCCGGTGGTGCGAGTCTTCCCCGACATCGAAGGAGAGAAAGAGGCTGTCGCCGCGTGGCTCTCGCAATGCGTTTCCGAGGGCATGGAGCCCTCTGCGATCGCTTTGGTCGTTCGGTCACCAGAGCTCTTTGAACGGGCCGAGGCCGCCGCAGCGCTTGCCGGGCTCCGTTCAAGTCAGGATGGTGAGAAAGGGAGCGCCGTGCGTGTGGCCGCCATGCACGACGTGAAGGGCCTCGAATTCCGGGCGGTCGCCGTCATGGCATGTGAGGAGGGTGTCGTTCCTTCCGAGGCCCGCATGGTGGAAGCCGCGGATGAAGGCGCTCTAGCCGAGGTCTACGCGACGGAGCGGCATCTTCTCTATGTGGCCTGCACGAGAGCTCGAGAAAACCTCCTGGTCACAGCAGCAGAGCCCGCCTCTGAGTTCCTGCAAGATCTGCATAGCTGACAAGGGAACGCGGTTTTATCCGGTGCCCAGAGCCTAACGCAAGGTAAAATCATGCCATCTTGGCCCCGACTTGCATCCAAATGAGCTCTCAGCGAAGTATCGATCTCTCCTGATACAACCGCTTGAAGCAGCTTTGGCGGTTCGATAAGCCTTGCAGGGCGCTAGCCGCGAATTGGGGCTAGGTTACAGATATTTGGGGCGGCGAAATCTGCAAAAATAGGCATCTGTTCAGGTGCCGCTGGGGAAGGGGCTCATGGGTTCAATTGTCTGGAATGGCGGGGTCCGTTTCCTGGCTTTCTGGCTGGTGGTCGGCGCCATCCTTGTCCTTCTGGCGTCTTGGTGGCCTTGGCTCGATGCGCATCTGGTTCTTGCGGTTATCGGTGAGGCTATAGACGGCAACCTCGAACGTGTGAGCCAACCCGGCTTTGCTTACGCGCTAGCCGCTGGCCTCGGCGCTCTCGCCATTGCTCTTCTGATAGCGTTCCTGTTGCTCCACGTTGGCGCCCTGGGTCTGACCCTATGGCGTCTCCGGCGGGCGGTAATGCGCACCAGGGACATGGTCGATTTCGCTGATCAGTACGAAACGATCCATCAACGCTTGTCGGGGAGCCCGCTCCTGAGGCACGCATGGAAGGAGTTTGACGAGACGCTGGTGAAACCGGAGCCGGATTTGTCCGAGCCGATCCGCAACACCGTCAGACCGCAGACCTTTTTCAACATCTCGCTCGCCCGGGAACGTCTTTTCGGCCTCAAGATGATGGGCAGCATCCCGAGCTACTTCGTCGGAACCGGGTTGCTTCTCACCTTTATGGGGCTTGTTCTTGCGCTGCATACGGCGGCGGGAGGGGTTAGCAGTCCAGATGCGGACGCGATGGGAAATGCGACGCGAGAGTTGCTGCAGGTCGCCACCTTCAAATTCGCCACCTCTATCGCCGGGCTTGGCGCCTCGATCTTGCTCTCCTTTGCTTTCCGCGCCTACGCGATCTGGATCGAAAGTGGCTTCAGTGCTTTCTGCGAGGGGGTCGAGGCGCGACTGCTTTATACCGCGCCGCAGCTCATTTCCTCGCAGATGAACGAACGCATCGGCGCGCAGCTTGACGAGCTGATCCGGCCTTCGTGAATCGCACGCAGGTCTGCCGCGAGACCTTCCATACGCGCAACGTCGCGCTCCCCATTGGGCCCGAGACCATCGTGGTCGAGAATGAGCATCTGCTCTGTCCTTCAAAAGTAAGACGTGTTGATCCTGCCGGACCGACGCCGTCGGTCCGGTTTTGTTCTTCTCTTGTGGGGTTGTGTGGACGGAGCCCGGACTACTCGATGACTTCGAGCGACCGCCAGGGATGGATCGGCCTCCAGACATTGCTCGGGACGTGCGATCCGGCGAGCACGCGGGCCGCGATGGACTTCGACCAGAACGCCACCGCGGAGTTGAGCCTCTGCCGGTCTTCCACGCCGGGGATCGGGGTCAGCACGCCGCGCTTTTCCAGGATGGCCCGGCGGGTTCGGACAGAGCTCTCTTCATTGCCGTTCTCACCGAGAACGCGGACTTCGGAGCCCGGCAGCACGATGAACAGGTTGTCGCATTCAAGCCCGCGTCCGAAGAGGCCCGCATAGGTCATCTCCATCATCGGGCGCTTTGCCTGGTCCGGCGAGAGGACATCGGCTCCACCAGCCTCCGCATCGACAATGCCAAGTGCCGGATGGCGCAGCGAGGGCTCAAGCAGCGGACAGCCGAGATCCCAGAGAAGCTGCCGTTCCAGATCCACCAACGGGTCGGCGATGGCGGCAAAGACGGGCGGAAGCTCGGCCGCCTCGGGAGGGGCGCCGACGAGCTTTGCCCGGCCGGAAGCGGCGATGAGGGCCGCGTATTTTGCCTGCCGGTGCCGCGCCAGATCCTTGGAGTTCAGACCACTCCGGCTGGTGACGACGAAGACCATCTCAGCAAAGGCCTTGTCCTTGTCGCGGCGGTGGGAGCTGAGGCGCTTCATGACATCGACGGTCTCGCCGACATAGGCGAGCGTCTCAGACCCGTTGCGCCCGAC
>NZ_FMVW01000017.1 GCF_900102695.1 Afifella marina DSM 2698 | reverse complement strand
CAATCGGAGATGTCTGCGGTCTCTACCAAGCCGAGGAATGCTGGAACTATCTGAAGGCCGCTGGATATGCGCCCAATTAAAAGTCCGATGCTCTAATCGAAAGAGAATCGCTCCCACAAGAGCGGTGAGGCGCGAAATTCACGGAAAACGAATCGCCGGATCCCCTCACCACCTGACGCTCCGATTCGCCGAGCGCGGTAGCGACCGTCGACCAAACAAAAAAAGGCCGGCGCTGCGGCCGGCCCTTTTGTTGAACTGAAAATCTGCCTCAGTTGAGGTACGGGATCGCTGCGATCGTCGCGTACCCGAACGTCAACCCGAAAAACAGCAGGGTGCGTTTGACAAGGTGTCCGGCCATTTATCCTGTTCCGTTGAGTTCTGGTTCCCCTCGGCCCCGTTAACGGCGGGCGGCCGAAAAGGTTCATTCCCCAGAGACTGATCTTGTGAGCCTTGCGGCGGTTCTTCGCCGGCCGCGCTGCTCTAAAGGAATCGCCGGCCTGCACAAGTGATTTTCACGCGAGAAAATGTCGAGGAAGTAAATGGTCCACAGTTCGCTGGGGCCTGTGTTCCCCCGGCCACAGAGGTCGCGTCTGCGGCACCCCGACGCAGCCGTATAACGCGAAAGCCCCGGCGCTCGGCCGGGGCTTTCAAACTCAACAAAGAGCCAGTGAGCGGCTACTCGGCCGCGTCGACCGGTGCTCCCTCGCCGCCGCTCAGATCGACGAGAGCGGCCTTGGCGGAGATCTCCGCCCGCTTGCGCTCGTCCTCGGCGATGAGCTCGTCACGCCGCTGAGCGATCGCCCGCAGCCGCGCAATCGCACCGCCAGTGCCGGCCGGAATAAGGCGGCCAACGATGACGTTCTCCTTGAGGCCCTCGAGCGTATCGATCTTGCCGTTGACGGCAGCATCGGTGAGCACCCGAGTGGTCTCCTGGAAGGAGGCCGCGGAGATGAACGAGCGGGTCTGCAGGCTCGCTTTGGTGATGCCCAGCAGCACCGGCACGCCTTCGGCGGTCCGCTTGCCCTCTTCGTGAAGGCGCGCATTGATCGCGTCGAGCTCGATACGGTCGACCTGCTCGCCCGAGATGAGGTCGCTGTCGCCCTGCTCGGTGATCTCGACCTTCTGCAGCATCTGGCGAACGATCACCTCGATGTGCTTGTCGTTGATCAACACGCCCTGCAGTCGGTAGACCTCCTGGATCTCGTTGACGAGGTAGGCAGCAAGCTCCTCCACGCCCTTGATCGCCAGGATGTCGTGCGGGGCCGGCAGACCATCGAGGATGAAGTCGCCCTTCTCGATGACGTCGCCTTCCTGCAGATGGAACGGCCGTCCCTTCGGGATCAGATATTCCACCGGATCGCCTTCGCCATCGACAGGCTCGATCACGATACGCCGCTTGTTCTTGTAGTCGCGGCCGAAGCGGACCATGCCTGCCTGCTCGGCAATGATGGCGTGATCCTTCGGCCGCCGCGCTTCGAAGAGCTCCGCCACCCGCGGCAGACCGCCGGTGATGTCGCGCGTCTTGGCGCTTTCAAGCGGGATACGTGCCAGCACGTCGCCCGGCGCCACCTGGTCTCCCGGTTCGACCGAGAGAATGGCATCGACCGAAAGCTGGTAGCGGGCATCGCCGCCACGCTCGAGCTTCGCCGGTTCGCCGTTCGCATCGAAGACGACGAGAGCAGGCTTCAAGTTCGCGCCACGCGGGCTCGCCCGCCAGTCGATGACGACGCGCTTGGTGATACCGGTCGATTCGTCGGCCGTCTCCGTCACGGAGGCGCCTTCGACCATATCCTCAAACGACACCTTGCCGCCGACTTCGGTCACGATCGGACGGGTATACGGATCCCATTCGGCGATACGCTGCCCGCGCTTGATCTTGTCGCCCTCGTCCACGAACAGCTTGGCGCCGTACGGAACGCGGTGGCTCGACCTCTCCTTGCCCTTCTCGTCGAGAATCGCGACCTGCATGTTGCGGCCCATGGCGATGAGCCGGCCATCGGAATTGCGCACCACCGAACGGTTACGAATCTCGACCGTGCCTTCGAACGTCGATTCCAGGAACGACTGGTCGACCACCTGCGCCGTACCACCGATGTGGAAGGTACGCATGGTGAGCTGCGTTCCCGGCTCGCCGATTGACTGCGCCGCGATGACACCGACGGCTTCGCCCATATTGACCGGCGTACCGCGAGCCAGATCGCGACCGTAGCACTTGCCGCAGACGCCGTATTTGGTCTCGCAGGTGAGAACCGAACGAATGAGCACGGACTGCACGCCCGCCGCCTCGATCGCTTCCACATGCCGCTCTTCGATGAGCTCGCCCTTCGGCACGATGATCTCGCCCGTGGCCGAATCCGTCACGTCTTCGGCCGCCGTGCGTCCAAGGACGCGCTGGCCGATCGTCGCGACAACCTGGCCTGCATCGACAATCGCCTGCATGGTGAGGCCATTCTCCGAGCCGCAATCGGTCTCGGTGATGATGCAGTCCTGCGCCACGTCGACGAGACGGCGCGTGAGATAACCCGAGTTCGCCGTCTTCAAAGCGGTGTCGGCCAGGCCCTTACGAGCACCGTGCGTGGAGTTGAAGTACTCCAGAACCGACAGGCCTTCCTTGAAGTTGGAGATGATCGGGCTCTCGATGATCTCGCCCGACGGCTTGGCCATCAGGCCACGCATGCCGGCAAGCTGCTTCATCTGAGCAGGCGAACCACGCGCACCGGAATGCGACATCATGTAGATGGAGTTGACCTGTTTCTGGCGCCCGGTCTCGTCGTCGAACTCGACCGCCTGGATCTTCTTCATCATCTCGTCGGCGACTTTGTCGGTGCACTTCGCCCACGCGTCGACGACCTTGTTGTACTTCTCGCCCTGAGTGATCAGGCCGTCATTGTACTGCTGCTCATACTCGGCCGCGAGCTGACGCGTCTCTTCGACGAGCGCCGTCTTCGCCTCCGGGATGACCATGTCGTCCTTGCCGAACGAAATGCCGGCACGAGCCGCCTGACGGAAGCCGAGCTGCATGATCCGGTCGCAGAAGATCACGGTCTCTTTCTGGCCCGTATGCCGGTAGACCGTATCGATCGTCCGGCTGATCTCCTTCTTCGTCATCAGCTTGTTGCAGATGTCGAACGGGATGGCGGGATGCTTCGGAAGAAGCTCGCCGATCAGCATGCGCCCAGGCGTTGTCTCGTAGATCTTCGAGTTCGGCTCGCCATCCGGGCCGATCCCCTTGTAGCGCCCCTTGATCTTCGTGTGCAGCGTCACCGCACCGACCTCGAGCGCGTGATGCAGCTCGTCGATCGAGCCGAACAGCATCCCCTCGCCCGGCTCGTTGTCCTGCATCACCGAGAGATAATAGAGACCAAGCACGATATCCTGCGACGGGACGATGATCGGCTGACCATTCGCCGGATGCAGAATGTTGTTGGTCGACATCATCAAGACGCGCGCTTCGAGCTGTGCTTCCAGCGACAACGGCACGTGGACCGCCATCTGGTCGCCGTCGAAGTCGGCATTGAAGGCCGCACAGACGAGCGGATGCAGCTGGATCGCCTTGCCTTCCACCAGCACCGGCTCGAAAGCCTGAATTCCGAGGCGGTGCAAGGTCGGCGCCCGGTTCAGCATCACCGGATGCTCGCGGATGACCTCGTCCAGGATATCCCAGACTTCCGGCTTCTCCTTCTCCACCAGCTTCTTCGCCTGCTTCACCGTGGCCGAATAGCCCTTGGCGTCGAGGCGCGAATAGATGAACGGCTTGAAGAGCTCCAGCGCCATCTTCTTCGGCAGACCGCACTGATGCAGCTTCATCTCCGGGCCGACCACGATGACCGACCGGCCGGAATAGTCGACGCGCTTGCCGAGGAGGTTCTGCCGGAAACGGCCCTGCTTGCCCTTCAGCATGTCGGAGAGCGACTTCAGCGGGCGCTTGTTGGTGCCCGTGATGACGCGGCCGCGACGGCCGTTGTCGAACAGCGCATCGACGGATTCCTGCAGCATCCGCTTTTCGTTGCGGATGATGATGTCCGGCGCACGCAGCTCGATGAGGCGCTTCAGGCGGTTGTTGCGGTTGATGACGCGGCGATAGAGATCGTTGAGATCGGACGTCGCGAAACGACCGCCATCGAGCGGCACGAGCGGACGCAGATCCGGCGGAATGACCGGAACGACCGTCATCACCATCCATTCCGGACGGTTGCCGGAGGCCATGAAGGCCTCGATGACCTTGAGGCGCTTGGCGAGCTTCTTCGGCTTCAGCTCCGTCGTCGCTTCCGCGATCTCCTGGCGCAAGCGCACGGCCTCCGTCTCGAGATCGATCGCCATCAAGAGCTCGCGCACGGCTTCTGCGCCGATCATGGCGGTGAAGCTGTCTGCACCGTACTGATCCTGCGCTTCGAGATACTCGTCTTCGGAAAGCAGCTGCTTTTCCTGAAGCGGCGTGATGCCCGGCTCAACGACGATATAGTTCTCGAAATAGAGGACGCGCTCGATGTCCTTCAGCGTCATGTCGAGCATGAGAGCGATGCGGGACGGAAGCGACTTCAGGAACCAGATGTGAGCAACCGGAGCGGCGAGCTCAATATGGCCCATGCGCTCGCGCCGAACCCGGGCGAGCGTGACTTCCACACCGCACTTTTCGCAGATGATGCCCTTATACTTCATCCGCTTGTACTTGCCGCACAGGCACTCATAGTCCTTGATCGGGCCAAAGATGCGCGCGCAGAACAGACCGTCGCGTTCAGGCTTGAACGTCCGGTAGTTGATGGTTTCCGGCTTTTTGATCTCGCCGTAAGACCAAGACAGAATCTTCTCAGGGCTCGCAAGAGAAATTCGAATCTGATCGAACGTCTGCTGCTGCGCCTGCGGGCTGAAGATGTTCATGACCTCTTGGTTCATAGGGTCATTCTCCTTGCCAATGTTCCTCGCGCCGCACCAAGCGACGCCGCGCCGCCGGGGGAAGCGGCTGGGTTAGTCGGGTCGAGGCAATGGGATGCCGCACTATTCTGCGGCATCCTTGTCGTAACTCTGTGGCAGAGAACGCATCTTCTCGGAATCTTCCAGATCGACGCTGAGGCCGAGCGAACGCATCTCTTTGACGAGAACGTTGAAGCTCTCCGGGATACCTGCTTCGAAGGTATCGTCGCCTCTGACGATCGCTTCGTAGACCTTGGTGCGGCCCGCGACGTCGTCCGATTTCACCGTCAGCATCTCCTGCAAGGTATAGGCCGCGCCGTAAGCTTCCAGGGCCCAGACCTCCATTTCGCCGAAACGCTGTCCGCCGAACTGTGCCTTACCGCCCAGCGGCTGCTGGGTGACGAGCGAGTACGGGCCGATGGAGCGTGCATGGATCTTGTCGTCGACGAGATGGTGCAGCTTCAGCATGTAGATGTAGCCGACCGTCACGTTACGATCGAACGGCTCGCCGGTTTTGCCGTCGAAGAGCTGCGCCTGGCCCGAGCGGTTGAGACCCGCCTTTTCCAGAAGCTCGTCGATATCGGCCTCTTTGGCACCGTCGAAGACCGGGGTCGCAATCGGCACACCGGAGGTGAGCTGATGACCAAGACGCACGACCGATTCATCGTCGAACGACGAGATCTTCTCGTTCTTCTCGTTGTCGTCGTAAATGCCCGACAGATGTGAGCGCAAAGGCTGCACGTCGCCACTCTTGCGATAGGCTTCCACGAGTTCGCCGATCTGCTTGCCGAGATTGGCGCAAGCCCAGCCGAGATGTGTCTCGAGGATCTGTCCGACATTCATGCGGCTCGGCACGCCGAGCGGATTGAGCACGATATCGGCATGTGTTCCGTCTGCCAGGAACGGCATGTCCTCGACCGGCACGATCTTCGACACGACACCCTTGTTGCCATGTCG
Organism: Afifella marina DSM 2698; assembly: GCF_900102695.1. Classification (GTDB taxonomy): domain Bacteria; phylum Pseudomonadota; class Alphaproteobacteria; order Rhizobiales; family Afifellaceae; genus Afifella; species Afifella marina. The sequence goes on along the minus strand of NZ_FMVW01000017.1, from coordinate 8,336 downwards.
GCCGGCCATCTTGTCGCCAGGCTGGATCTTGCGCTTCACCGCGACGAAGACCTTGACCATCTTCATGACACCCGGGGGCAGTTCGTCACCGCGCTGCAGCTTCTCGACCTTGTCGATGAAGCGGTTTTCCAGACGCTTGCGGCTCTCGTCGTACTGCTGCTTGAGGCCCTCGATGTCCGACATCTTCTTGTCGTCGCCGACGGCAAACAGCCACCACTGCGAGCGGGGATATTCTGCCATCACCTCGTCGGTGATTTCAGTGCCCTTCTTGAAGCCCTTCGGTCCGGCAGCACCCGCCTCGCCGCGCAGCATGTCGGCCAGACGGCCGTAGATGTTGCGGTCGAGGATCGACTGCTCGTCGTCACGATCCTTGGCAAGGCGCTCGATCTCTTCGCGCTCGATCGCCATCGCGCGCTCGTCTTTCTCCACGCCGTGGCGGTTGAAGACGCGCACTTCCACGATGGTGCCGTAGGTTCCTGGCGGCATGCGGAGCGAGGTGTCCCGCACGTCCGAGGCCTTCTCACCGAAGATCGCGCGCAGAAGCTTCTCTTCCGGCGTGATCGGGCTTTCACCCTTCGGCGTGATCTTGCCGACCAGAATGTCGCCCGGCTGCACTTCCGCACCGATATAGACGATGCCCGCTTCGTCGAGATTGCGAAGCGCCTCTTCCGAGACGTTCGGAATGTCGCGCGTGATCTCTTCCGGCCCGAGCTTCGTGTCGCGCGCCATCACCTCGAATTCTTCGATATGGATCGAGGTGAAGACGTCATCGCGCACGATGCGCTCAGACAAGAGGATGGAATCCTCGAAGTTGTAGCCGTTCCACGGCATAAACGCGACGAGCACGTTCCGCCCAAGCGCCAGATCACCGATATCGGTCGACGGACCGTCGGCGATCACCTCGCCCTTGCGCACCTGCTCACCGACCCGCACCAGAGGACGCTGCGTGATGCAGGTGTTCTGGTTGGAGCGCTGGAACTTCTGCAGCCGGTAGATGTCGACGCCCGACTTCGAGGTGTCGATCTCTTCCGTGGCCCGGATGACGATACGCGTGGCATCGACCTGATCGACAACGCCGGTCCGCCTTGCCGTGATCGCTGCGCCCGAATCGCGTGCCACGATCGGCTCCATGCCGGTGCCGACGAGCGGCGCCTCGGCACGCACCAGAGGCACGGCCTGCCGCTGCATGTTCGATCCCATGAGCGCGCGGTTGGCGTCATCGTTCTCCAGGAAGGGAATGAGCGCCGCCGCCACCGAAACGAGCTGTTTCGGCGACACGTCCATGAGGTCGACCTTGTCGCGCGACACCATCGAGACGTCGCCGCTGTGACGGCAGGTGACGAGCTCGTTGGCGAACCGCCCCTCTTCGTCGAGCTGAGCGTTCGCCTGCGCGACCGTGTACTTCGCCTCTTCCATGGCCGAGAGATAGACGACCTCGTCCGTCACCTTGCCTTCGACGATGCGCCGATACGGGCTTTCGATGAAGCCGTATTTGTTGACGCGCGCGAAGGTGGCGAGCGAGTTGATGAGGCCGATATTCGGGCCTTCCGGTGTCTCAATTGGACAGATGCGGCCGTAATGGGTCGGATGCACGTCGCGCACTTCGAAGCCGGCCCGCTCACGCGTCAAACCACCCGGACCGAGCGCCGACAGGCGCCGCTTGTGGGTGATTTCCGAGAGCGGATTGGTCTGGTCCATGAACTGCGACAGCTGCGAAGATCCGAAGAACTCGCGCACCGCTGCGGCCGCCGGCTTGGCGTTGATCAGATCCTGCGGCATCACCGTGTCGATTTCGACCGACGACATGCGCTCCTTGATCGCCCGCTCCATGCGCAGAAGGCCAACGCGGTACTGATTCTCCATCAGCTCGCCGACCGAACGCACGCGGCGGTTGCCGAGATTGTCGATGTCGTCGATCTCACCGCGACCGTCGCGCAGGTCGAGCAGCATGCGGATGACGGCAAGGATATCCTCCTTGCGCAGGACCCGCATCGTGTCCTCGGTCTGAAGGTCGAGGCGCATGTTCATCTTCACGCGGCCGACCGCAGAGAGGTCGTAGCGCTCCGGATCGAAGAACAGCGACTGGAACATCGCCTCCGCCGTCTCGATCGTCGGCGGCTCGCCCGGGCGCATCACGCGGTAGATGTCGAACAGCGCGTCTTCTCGGCTCTCATTCTTATCGGCGGCCAACGTGTTGCGCATATAGGCGCCGACATTGACGTGATCGATCTCGAGAAGCGCGATCTCTTCGCGGTTGAGCTCGCGAAGCTGGTCGAGCATCTTCTCGGAGACCTCATCGCCGGCCTCCGCATAGATCTCCCCCGTCTCGAAGTTGACGATGTCCTCGCCGAGATAACGGCCGAGAACCTGCTCGTCGGAGACGACCAGCGACTTGACGCCCTTTTCGACCAGCTGACGCGCCAGGCGCGCGGTGATCTTTTTGCCGGCCTCGACGACGACTTCGCCGCTCGCCGCGTCGACATAGTCTTCGCTCGCCTTGGTCCCGCGCAGCTTTTCCGGATCGAAAGGAACGATCCAGCCATTGTCGCCGCGCGTCGCCGTCACGATGTCGTAGAAGGTCGAGAGGATTTCTTCGCCGTCCATCCCGAGCGCCATCAAAAGCGACGTGACCGGAATCTTGCGGCGGCGGTCGATGCGCGCATGCACGACGTCCTTGGCGTCGAACTCAATGTCGAGCCAGGAGCCGCGATACGGAATGATGCGGGCGGCAAACAGAAGCTTGCCCGACGAATGCGTCTTGCCCTTGTCGTGGTCGAAGAAGACGCCAGGCGAACGGTGCATCTGCGAGACGATGACGCGCTCGGTGCCGTTGATGATGAAAGTGCCGTTGTCCGTCATCAACGGCATGTCGCCCATATAGACGTCCTGCTCTTTGATGTCCTTGACGGACTTCGCACCCGTATCCTCGTCCACATCGAAGACGATCAGCCGCAGAGTCACCTTGAGCGGCGCGGCGTAGGTTATGTCACGCTGCCGGCATTCGTCGGTATCGTATTTCGGCGGCTCGAATTCGTAGCGCACAAACTCCAGCATCGCCTGGCCGGAGAAGTCCGTGATCGGGAAAACGGACTTGAAGACGGCCTGAATGCCTTCGTCGCCGCGGCCGCCCTCCGGCTCTTCCACCATGAGAAACTGATCGTAGGAGGATTTCTGCACCTCGATCAGGTTCGGCATCTCGGCCGCTTCGGTGATGTGACCAAAGAACTTGCGGATGCGGCGGCGGCCGGAAAAGCTTGCGGTCTGAACGGCAGTGTTCGCCATGGATGGTCCTCGTCCTCGCTCGGAGCGGATGTTGACGGCTGTCTGGAGGGTCGCCTTGATGGGCGACCATCGAGAAAGCCTGCGGGCGGCCCCGCGTTTATGCGGGACCGCCCAATCTCAAACGCACAAAACTCTGTGCGCCAACAGAAGCTTACTTGAGCTCGACGGTAGCGCCGGCTTCTTCGAGCTTCTTCTTGATCTCTTCGGCCTCGGCCTTCGAAGCCGCTTCCTTGACCGGCTTCGGAGCGCCTTCGACCAGATCCTTCGCCTCTTTCAGTCCGAGGCCGGTGATGGCGCGGACTTCCTTGATGACGTTGATCTTCTTGTCGCCGGCAGAGGCGAGGATGACGTCGAACTCATCCTTTTCCTCTTCCGCAGCAGCCTCGCCGCCAGCAGCGCCACCGGCAGCCGCAACGGCAACCGGAGCGGCGGCGGAGACGCCCCACTTCTCTTCCAGCATCTTGGAGAGCTCAGCGGCCTCCAGCACGGTCAGGTTGGACAGATCGTCCACAATCTTAGCAAGATCAGCCATTTACTCAGTTCCTTGTCGGTTCGAACCGGATTGGTCTCTTCAAGGCCGGCCTCAAGCCGCCTCGTCCTTTTTCGCGTACGCTCCGAAAACCCGGGCAAGCTGTGCGGCAGGCGCCTGCGTGACACCCGCAAGGCGGGTCGCAGGCGTATTGATCATGCCGACCAACTTGGCACGCAGCTCATCCAGCGACGGAAGCTTGGCAAGCGCCTCCACTCCGTCCTTGTCCAGATTGGTTGCACCCATGGCGCCGCCGAGAATGACGAACTTCTCCTTCGCCTTGGCGAAGTCTGCGGCGACTTTGGGAGCAGCGACGGGATCATCTGAATAGGCGATGACCGTCGGACCCTGGAACAGATCGCTGATATGCTCGGCGTCCGTGCCCTTCAGAGCGAGCTTGACGAGGCGGTTCTTGACCACCTTGAGGCTCCCGCCCGCAGCGCGCATGCGACCGCGAAGGTCGGTCATGTCGGCGACGGTCAGGCCGGAATAGTGGGCAACGACCACAACGCCCGTGTCCGAAAACACGCCGTTGAGGCTGTCGACCATTTCGCTTTTCTGCGCTCTATCCACTGCCTCTTCCTCATCTGCCTCCCCATCTTTGGACAGGGAGACGGCTTCGCTTCTGCCGCCCTGCCCTTGCGGGCCACTCCTTGCGGAGAGGGCGGCGGTGAACGCCTGTCCCCCTGCCTTCGCGACGGAAGGCGCGGGCCCCGGAAACCCGGGGGCTGAGGTTCGAACCGACTGCCTTGCGGCGAATTCGGCCCATCACCGTCTCATGCAGGCCCCTCGTGACACTCGGGCTTAAGAGGACAAAATTCCTCACCTGCAGTCTCGGACAGGTCGGCCGCCGGCTTGCCGGCGGCCTTTCCGGCCGGATCGCTCCGGCTGGAATTTCTACTCAGCTCGCAGAAAGCGAGCTGACGTCGATTTTGACACCAGGTCCCTGCGTCGAGGCGATCGTCACACGCTGAAGGTACGATCCCTTGGCGCCGGTCGGCTTGGCGCGATTGACTGCGTCCGTGAACGCGCGGAGGTTTTCGATAAGCGCCTCCTCGCTGAACGAGGCCTTCCCGATACCGGCGTGAACGATACCCGCCTTCTCGACGCGGAACTCCACCGAACCGCCCTTGGCGTCCTTGACGGCCTTGGCAACGTCCATGGTCACGCTTCCGACCTTCGGGTTCGGCATCATGCCGCGCGGCCCGAGAATCTTACCGAGACGACCGACGAGCGGCATCATGTCCGGCGTGGCGATGACCCGATCGAAGTTGATTTGGCCATTCTGAACCTGTTCTACAAGGTCTTCCGCCCCGACGACATCGGCACCGGCCTTCTGCGCATCGTCCGCCTTTTCGCCACGAGCGAAGACGGCGACCCGAACCGTGCGGCCCGTACCGTTCGGCAGCGAGACGACGCCGCGGACCATCTGGTCGGCGTGGCGCGGATCGACGCCGAGATTGAACGCCACCTCGACGGTCTCGTCGAACTTCGCCTTGGCGCGCTCTTTGACCATGCGGACCGCCTCATCGGCGGCGTAGAGCTTTTCGCGATCGATGCCTTCCGAGATCGACTGCATACGCTTTGCTACTTTCGCCATGACGTCAGCCCACCACTTCCAGGCCCATCGAGCGCGCGGAGCCCTCGACCATACGCATTGCCGCTTCGACGTCGGCAGCGTTGAGATCCTTCATTTTCTGCTCAGCGATCTCGCGCACCTGATCGCGCGACACCTTGCCAGCACCGTCCTTGCCCGGCGCCTTCGAGCCCTTCTGGACCTTGGCGGCCTTCTTCAGGAAGTAGGACACCGGCGGCGTCTTCATCGCGAAGGTGAAGGATTTGTCGGCGAAGATGGTGATCACCACCGGCACCGGAGAGCCCTTCTCCATTTCCTGAGAAGCGGCGTTGAAATCCTTGCAGAACTGCATAATGTTCAGACCGCGCTGACCCAGCGCCGGTCCGATTGGCGGAGACGGATTAGCCGCACCCGCCGGTACCTGCAGCTTCAGGTACCCTGTAATCTTCTTTGCCATCTTTCACTCCGTTATGTGCCGCCCGGAGACAGACCCCGGCGGCGCGGCGCGACGCGTGGTCCGGCCTTGATGGGACGCTGTGGCCACCGTCCCGACCTCCCACACTTCAACTAGAAGACCGAAGCCTTCCGCTCGACCGCCGGATCGCACGGACCGACGGCCATTCGGGTCAGAGCTTTTCGACCTGCCCGTATTCCAACTCGACAGGGGTCGAGCGCCCGAAGATCGACACAGCGACTTTGACGCGCGCCCTCTCCTCGTCGACCTCCTCGACATTGCCCTCGAAGGACGCGAAAGGTCCGTCGGCAACGCGAATTCTCTCGCCAATCTCGAAATTGACGGAAGGCTTCGGACGATCGACGCCTTCCTGCACCTGCGCCATGATGCGCTCGGCTTCCGAATCAGGGATCGGCGTGGGCTTGTTGTCGGCACCAAGAAAGCCGGTCACTTTCGGCGTATTCTTGATGAGATGGAACGCCTCGTCGGTCATATCCATCTTGACGAGCACATAGCCCGGAAAAAACTTGCGCTCCGCGTCGACCTTGCGGCCACGACGCACCTCGACAACCTTCTCCTTCGGAACCAGGATCTCATCGATCAGATGATCGAGCCCCGCCGCCTCCGCTTTTTCGCGAATGGACTCAGCGACCTTGTTCTCAAAATTCGAGTAGGCGTGGACGATATACCAGCGTTTCGCCATCAATCTCTGCCTTGCGGGCTCAGCCAGCAGCGCCGAGCAGCAACCCGACGCCCCAGCTCATAATCTGGTCCGCGACGAAAAAGAAAATCGCCGCCAGAAATACCATGACGAACACCATCACGGTTGTGATCAGCGTCTCGCGCCGAGTTGGCCAAGTGACCTTGCCGACTTCGGTCCGCGTCTGCTGTAGGAATTGAAAAGGATTGGTTTTCGCCATGCCGCCGAACTCAAAGGCGCGCGATCACCCTGACCGCGCGCCTCCGAACCTTCTAGTTAGTCAGTTTCATCCGTCGACGCAACCCCCTCATTAAGGCTCCCTTAAGAGTGGATCACGATCCCGTCTGTAATCTGGCAGGGGCGGAGGGATTCGAACCCCCGACCACCGGTTTTGGAGACCGGTGCTCTACCAGCTGAGCTACACCCCTTCACCCGGCATCATCGCGAAGTGCGATTTGCCGGAACGAAATTCGCTTGAGCGACCATGGCGGCCGACTCGCCTGCGCTGGAACTACACAGATGCAGCTGCCGGCGCAAGCGCAACCGAGCAACCTTCGAGCATGAAAGGCCGATCCGCAGCAATCCGTCACGGTCGGCCCCTCTCCACGCCCGATCTCGGTTACTCGATGATTTCGGAGACGATGCCGGCGCCGACGGTGCGGCCGCCTTCACGGATGGCGAAGCGCAGCTTCTCTTCCATCGCGATCGGCACGATCAGCGTGACGTCCATCGTCACATTGTCGCCCGGCATCACCATCTCGGTGCCCTCGGGCAGCGTCACGACACCCGTCACGTCCGTCGTCCGGAAGTAGAACTGAGGACGGTAGTTGGTGAAGAACGGCGTGTGCCGGCCACCCTCTTCCTTCGTCAGAATGTACGCTTCCGCCTTGAACTTCGTGTGCGGCGTCACCGAACCCGGCTTGCACAGGATCTGCCCGCGCTCCACGCCCTCGCGGTCGATGCCGCGAAGAAGTGCGCCGATGTTGTCGCCCGCCTGGCCGCTGTCCAGCAGCTTGCGGAACATCTCAACGCCCGTCACCGTCGTCTTGCGGGTGTCGCGGATGCCGACGATCTCGACTTCCTCACCCACCTTGATCTGGCCGCGTTCCACACGACCCGTCACAACCGTGCCGCGCCCGGAGATTGAGAACACGTCCTCGATCGGCATCAGGAACGGCTGGTCGATCGGACGCTCCGGCGTCGGGATATATTCGTCGACAGCCGCCATCAGAGCGCGGATCGAATCCTCGCCAAGCGCCTTGTCGCCGTCCTCGAGCGCCACAAGCGCCGAGCCCTTGATCACCGGAATGTCGTCGCCCGGGAATTCGTAGGACGACAGAAGCTCGCGAACCTCGAGCTCGACGAGCTCAAGAAGCTCCTCGTCGTCGACCTGGTCGACCTTGTTCATGTAAACGACAAGCGCCGGAACACCGACCTGACGGGCGAGCAAAATGTGCTCACGCGTCTGCGGCATCGGACCGTCGGCCGCAGACACCACCAGGATCGCGCCGTCCATCTGCGCCGCGCCCGTGATCATGTTCTTCACATAGTCGGCGTGACCCGGGCAGTCGACATGCGCGTAGTGACGGTTCTCCGTCTCGTACTCCACATGCGCCGTCGAGATTGTGATGCCGCGCGCCTTCTCTTCCGGCGCCGCATCAATCTGGTCGTAGGCCCGATATTCGCCAAAGAACTTCGTGATCGCTGCCGTCAGCGTCGTCTTGCCATGGTCGACGTGACCGATCGTCCCGATGTTCGCATGCGGCTTCGTGCGCGAAAATTTCTCTTTTGCCAT
>NZ_FMVW01000016.1 GCF_900102695.1 Afifella marina DSM 2698 | reverse complement strand
TCCTTTGCCGATGCAAAGCAGCTCCATGGCCACCGCTACGCCCGGTTCCGAAGTCTGAGCCGCGTCTCCAGCCAGTGCCTGCTCGCCGCCGCCGCCCAGAACATCAAGAAGATGGCCATCGCACTCAGCCGGATGCCGGCTCCGAGCCCCGCATGAGGGCCCCCAGCATCCGCTTCGACGTAGACAGACAAAATCGAGCAGCGATCCGCATCACCACAAAAAACAAACCCCGCCAAAAATGACGGGGTTCGTCAGCAGTCTGAGGGCGCGGTGACCCCGCGCCCTTTTTGCTGGCGTTCGGGACGCAAAAACGCGCGGTTGTCGTACGGTGGGCTTCATTCGGCCGACAAAACGCTCTAAGCGCTGCGGTTATGAAGCAAGTTCTCCTTATCGCCTTTGATCAGTATTCCGGCCTTCGCGTGAGGCCCGCGGCTCTCGTGTCGCGGTCGCTCCGTGTGCCAGCCCCCGGGAGCCTGTCATGAGCGCTCCCGCCTCCGTCGTCATGCGCCGCGTCGACCGGGACGAATCCGGCATGCGCGTCGATCGCTGGTTCAAGGAGCATTATCCGGGCCTGGGTTTCGGTCATCTGCAGAAACTTCTTCGCTCCGGCCAGGTGCGTGTGGACGGGGGGCGCGTGAAAACCTCGACCCGTCTCATCGCTGGTCAGGAGGTGCGTGTGCCGCCGCTTGCAACGGGCGATGTGCGCCCGCAGACGAAAGCGACCATCCGTGACCGGCGCGATGTCGATGTGCTCACCGACGCGCTTCTTTACGAGGACAGCCAGGTTTACGTCTTCAACAAGCCGGCCGGCCTTGCGGTTCAGGGCGGATCGGGCGTCAATCGTCATGTCGATGGCATGCTGGAGGCGCTTCGTGATCGCCACGGCCGTAAGCCACGGCTTGTCCATCGTCTCGATCGCGACACGGCCGGCGTGCTTGTCGTCGCTCGCACGCGAAGTGCTGCGGCCTTTTTCGGCAAGGCCTTCAAGGAGCGGGAGAGCCGCAAATTTTACTGGGCGCTGGTGAAGGGCGTTCCGAAGCCGCCGCATGGCAAGATTTCGACGTTTCTCATGCGCGGCGAGGGCGACGACGCGGAACGTATGCGGGTTGCGCGTCACGGCGAGCGGGGAGCTGATCATGCCCTGTCGCACTACGCGGTCGCCGAACAGGCCGGCTCACGGCTCTCGTGGCTCGTCATGCGGCCGGTGACGGGACGCACGCACCAGCTTCGAGCCCATGCCGCCCATATCGGCAATCCAATCATTGGCGATTCGAAGTACTTCGACGTGGAGAACTGGGAGTTGCCAGGCGGCATTCAAAACCGGCTGCATCTCCTTGCGCGGAGAATCATTTTGCCTCATCCCACCGGCGGCGTTCTCGACGTGACGGCGCCGCTGCCGCCGCATATGTCACAGAGCTGGGCCGTGCTCGGCTTCGAAGAGACAAGCGGGGAGGCTGCGGCCGAGGCCGTTTGAACTGCAATGTCGCAAGCGCTTGGGGCGAAGCCCGCCTCTCTGCTCGTACTCCTGACCGTGATGTGGGGGCTCAACCAGGTCGCCATCAAAGTGGCACTCGGTGGCTTCCCACCGATGCTGCAGATGGGGCTGCGCTCGGCGGTGGCCGGCGTGCTCGTGCTTCTCTGGTGCTTTGCGCGCGGCGTGCCGGTTTTTCGGTCGGGACGGCGTTTCGGCCCGGGTGTCCTGACCGGCATGCTTTTCGCGATGGAGTTCGCTCTCGTTTTCTTCGGTCTGACCATGACGACGGCCTCACGCAGCGTCGTCTTCCTCAATACCGCTCCCTTCTTTGTGGCCGTCGGGGCTCACTTTTGGCTGGGCGACCGGATTTCTCCGGCGAAAGCCGCCGGGCTCGCGCTGGCCTTCGTGGGGATCGCCGTTGCTTTCCTCGACGGGCTGAGCCCGGGAACGCTCAATACGGCTGCTGGTGACGTACTGTGCATTCTGGCCGCCGTCTTCTGGGGCGGGACCACCCTGGTCGTGAAGGGCACGAGCTTACGGGAAGCGCCGGCCGAAGAGATCCTTCTCTACCAGCTGCTCGTCTCGGCCCCGCTCGGCTTTGGCTTGTCGGTCCTCGTCGGGGAGGCGGGGATCGGGCCTGTGACCACGACCGAACTCGTCGCCTTCCTGTATCAAGGCGTCGTGGTCGCCGGGGCGAGCTATCTCGCCTGGTTCTGGCTGGTGAGAACCCATTCCGCGCCGCTGCTGCACGCGTTCACCTTTATCGTTCCGGTCTCCGGCGTCTTCTTTGGAGCAGTGCTTCTTGGCGATCCTGTCGGCTGGCGCCACGGCATCGCCCTTTTGCTCGTCGCCAGCGGCATCTATCTGGTCAACAGGCCTGCGCCGGTACGCCGTGCCGTGCCGCCGGGCGCGTGAGATATTGAGCTCTGACCTATTGAGCCGAGATCCATCGAGCCCAGATCCAGTGAGCCGAGATCCATTGAGCAAGGAGAGCCTGTTGTCCGATTTTCCTGCAAAGCCCGACGATGCGATGGCGAAGGCGCGCGAGCACGCGGCGAGGGAGTTGCCAAAGAGATTCTACAAGCGGGCCGAAACCGTTGAAACGGAATCAGGTTTCGAGCTTCGCCTCGACGGGCGCCCGGCCCGCACGCCGGGCAAGAAGCCGCTTGCCGTCGCACGCGCAGATCTCGGACGAAGCCTCGCCGAGGAATGGGAGGCTCAGGGCGAACGCATCGATCCTCTGACGATGCCGCTCACCCGGCTTGCCAATGTGGCGATCGACGGGGTTGCTGACGAAATGCCTGCGGTGCGCGAAGAGGTGGCGGCTTATGCGGGCACGGATCTGCTCTTTTACCGGGCCGGGGAGCCGAAAGCCCTCGTAGCCCGGCAGCGCGAGATCTGGGACCCGCTTCTTGCCTGGGCGGAAAGCCGTTTTTCGGTTCGCTTCCGTCTGGTCGAGGGGGTCATGCCGGTCGATCAACCGGAAGAGGGGCTTCAGGCCGTGCGCGAGGCTCTCAAGGGATTTGACGAGCCCTTGTCGCTTGCTGCTTTGCATACGGCAACCACGCTGACCGGATCGGCACTCATCGCGCTCGCCTTGGCGGAAGGCGTGATCGATGCTGAGGCCGCCTGGGCCGCCGCGCATGTCGACGAGGATTTCAATATCTCGCAATGGGGCGAGGATTTCGAGGCGAAGGAACGGCGCGAACGCCGCGGCTTTGAATTCTCGGTGGCTGCGACGGTGCTGCGCGCCTGAACCGTCCTTCGATTTGGGCTGGCGGACACCGCTCAGATGCCGGCGTACCACTCGTAGCCGCGGTCTTCCCAATAGCCGCCCTTGCCGCCACGAATTGGGGCGAAGCTCCCCACGACCTCGATGCCCATGACGTATTTTGCCATCTTATAGCCGAGCTGGCGTTCGACGCGTACGCGCAGTGGCGCACCGTTCGATATCGGCAGCGTTTCGTCGTTGAGGCCGTAGGCGAGGATCGTCTGCGGGTGGCGCGCGTCGATCATGTCGATCGATTCATAGTATTTTTCGCGACCGAGCGTATCGGCGCAGCGGAAAATCACGTAGCTACCGCCAGCTTTGACTCCGGCTTCGTCGAGGACGGCGGCGAGTGGCACACCCGTCCATTTGGCAATGCAGCTCCATCCCTCGACGCAGTCATGCCGCGTGATCTGCGTGCGCGCCGGCATGGTGCGCAGCTCGTCGAGAGATAGGGATTGCGGCCGCTCGACGAGGCCGGTGACGGAAAGACGCCAATCGGCGAAGCCATTTGCCGCCATCGTCCGATAATCGGGATCGCGCGGACTGATCGACCCGTTCGGACGCTGCGGCTGGATGATCTCGCTTTCGGAGTATTCCCGCGCCAGAGCCTCGCGATCGAGAAGGCTGCGCTGTGCGGCCATCGTCAAATCCTCGGCCCGCTCAAAAAACGCACGTGCCATCGGATTCTGGACGATGCGGTCGCAACCGGACAACAGCGCTGCTCCACCGCCGATGGCAGCGGCCCGGATGAGGCCGCGACGCGTCAGGGTGATGGTCATGAGATCTCCTCGTTTGCCTCGTGCCGCACGCGGTACCGTCCGGTGATGATGGCGCGCATCTCGTTAATCGGACCTGCCGCGAGAACCATGACGATGTGGACGACGAAGAAGAGGACGAGCAGGCTCATCGTCATGAAATGCAGCGTGCGTGCCGACTGACGCCCGCCGAAAATGTCGAGAAGCCAGGGTAATGCGGCATCCATCCCCGGCGACATGGCAAGACCGGTGGCGACCATCGTTGGTATGAGACCGAGGATGACGACGAGGTATGAGAGTTTTTGCAGAATGTTGTAATGCGCCTCCCGTCCGAAGCGGAAGCGGAGGTGATCGCCGATCGCGCGTGGCACGGTGCGAAGCTCGCCGCGGCGGGGGATGAGATCGCGGCGGAAATGGCCATTGAAAAGGCTAACGCAGACATAGGCGAGGCCGCTTGCGACCAGCACCCAGGCGAAAAAGAAGTGCACGACCCGGCCGGTGGCAAGATCGCGGTAGCTCGGGATGGTTGCCCAGGCGGGAAAACCGCGGGCGACAAGCGCTCCGCTGCCTTCGCGGGAGGCGCCCAGAAAGCCCGTCGTGTCGAAGTCCATGCTGCCGATTTCCGTCACTCCTCTCAAACTGCCGTCACCCGTGCGCATGGCGGTCATGGAGATGAGGGAATCGGAAAAGTTCGACTGGCTGCCAAGATAGAGCGCGGGATGGGCGTTGAAGATCTGCAGACCGCTTGCGAGCAGGAAGAAGAGGCAGAACGCGTTCAGCCAGTGCCATATGCGCGTTGTCCATCTGTGCCGGTAGACGATTTCCGTTTGCGGCTCGGCCGGCTCTGGCATTGATGCATTCCCTTCGTGATCCCCATGAATATAGCGTCCTCGCCGGCCCGCAATGTCACGAAGCGGTCATGCCTCTTCACATCAACGCCAGATTCGCATCCGATCTCTCTCAACAAATGCCGCCGATTGGCGTAGGCCGTTATATGAAGACGAGATTCTAAACCGGCTAATGGCCATGGGAACAAGATCAATCTGATTGGGGGGTAGAATGCGTGACGTTCTGGTGGAGTTGGAAAAACGGCGTGCCAATGCGCGCGCGGGCGGCGGCGAGAAGCGTATTGAGGGCCAGCATGCCAAGGGCAAGCTGACGGCGCGCGAGCGCCTGGTGGTGCTTCTCGATGACAGCTCGTTCGAAGAGTTCGACATGTTCGTCGAGCACCGCTCTTCGGCTTTCGGTATGGAAGAGCAGAAGATCGCGGGCGATGGCGTTGTCACCGGATGGGGAACGATCAACGGCCGCCCCGTCTACGTTTTTGCCAAGGACTTCACCGTCTTCGGCGGTTCGCTTTCCGAGGCACATGCGGAGAAGATCTGCAAAGTCCAGGACATGGCGCTCAGGAACGGCACGCCGATCATCGGACTTTTCGATGCCGGCGGCGCGCGCATCCAGGAGGGTGTCGCAGCGCTCGGCGGCTACGCCGAGATTTTCCAGCGCAACGTTCTTGCCTCCGGCGTCATTCCACAGATCTCGGTGATCATGGGCCCCTGTGCGGGCGGCGACGTCTATTCGCCGGCGATGACCGATTTCATCTTCATGGTGCGCGGCACGTCGTACATGTTCGTGACGGGCCCGGACGTGGTGAAGACCGTGACCAACGAGACGGTGACGGCGGAAGAGCTCGGCGGCGCGTCGGTGCATTGCGTGAAGTCGTCCGTGGCGGACGGCGGCTTTGAAAACGACGTCGAGGCGCTCTTGGAGATCCGTCGCCTCTACGATTACCTCCCCCTCAACAACAAGGCCGACCTGCCGGAAATCCCGGTCCACGATCCTTGGGATCGGCAGGAGAAATCTCTCGATACGCTGGTGCCGGATTCGGCGACCACGCCCTACGACATCAAGGAAGCCATTCTGAAGACCGTCGACGAGGGGGCTTTCTTCGAAATTCAGCCCGACCATGCCAAGAACATCCTCACCGGCTTTGGCCGCATCGAGGGGCGTACAGTCGGTGTGGTGGCGAACCAGCCGATGGTTCTGGCCGGCGTGCTCGATTCGGATGCCTCACGGAAGGCGGCACGCTTCGTGCGCTTCTGCGATTGCTTCGGCATCCCGATCCTCACCTTCGTCGATGTTCCGGGTTTCCTGCCCGGCACGTCGCAGGAATATGGCGGCCTCATCAAACACGGCGCCAAGCTCCTCTTTGCCTATGCCGAGGCGACGGTGCCGAAAGTGACCGTGATCACGCGCAAGGCCTTTGGCGGCGCTTACGACGTCATGGCCTCAAAGCATTTGCGCGGGGATATCAACTACGCTTGGCCGACGGCACAGATTGCCGTCATGGGCGCCAAGGGTGCGGTGGAGATCATCTTCCGCAAGGATATCGACAACCCGGAAAAGATCGCCGAGCACGCCAAGACCTATGAGGATCATTTCCTCAATCCGTTTGTGGCGGCGGAGCGGGGCTACATCGACGACGTGATCATGCCGCAATCGACCAGACGGCGGGTTGCCCGCGCCTTCCGGCTCTTGCGCCGCAAGGAACTCGCCAATCCCTGGAAGAAGCACGACAACATCCCGCTCTGACCGTTCGGTCACCTGGGCGTTTGTCGCCTGAGCCTCTCAAGCCGCCGGCCGCCTCAGTGCGTGACCGGCGGCTTTGCCGTCGTACGGGCGATGCGATGCTCGCGCAGATAGATGAAAATGCCGGAGCCGACGACGATCGCCATCCCGGCCCATTTCGGGGCATCCGGGAGGTCCCCGAAGACCAGGAGGCCGAGAGCCACCGCAGAGACGATCTCGGTATAGCCGAAAGGGGCGAGGACCGAGGCCGGGGCGAGCTGATAGGCCCGGTTAAAGAGAAGATGGGCGAAGGTTCCGATGACGCCTGTCGCCAGCAACAGAACCCAGGCAAGGGTGCTTGCCGGCCACGAGAAGGCAAGATCGTCGAAGCCGAGAGGACGGCAGACGATCATCGCGGCGACGATGACCACAAAGCCGCCGAGAGCTGCATAAAACTGCATCGCGAAGGCGCTTGCTCCGCGCGCAACGTGGCGGCTCAAGATGAAATAGATCCCGACGATGAAGGCCGTCAGTGCCGGCAAGAGAGCGGGCAATCCGAAGACCGCGTAGCTCGGCTGGATGATGATGAGCGCGCCGGCAAATCCGACCAGAACCGCCACGATCCTCCGCCATCCCACCTTTTCGCCGAGGAATAAGCCGGAGAGCAGGGTGACGATCATCGGCTCGATCATGAAGATCGCAATCGCGTCGGCGAGCGGCAGGAAACGCAGGGCGGCGAAGAAGGCGAGGCTGCCGAAACCGAGGCAGGCGCCCCGCAGGAGATTGAGCCCGAGATGCGGGATGCGCAGAGCGGCGGTCCCTTCCCAATGCAGGAGAAGCGGCAAGATCAGCGCGCCCTGGAGAAAGAGACGAACGGCCCCGACTTCGCCTGCCGACAGTCCATGCTCCGTGATGAGGAGCTTACTTAAGGCATCCATCGTCGGGATGATCATGCCGCCGGCGACGAAGATCATGATGCCGCGCACCATCTCCGCGGGCGTGTTGGTCAGAGAGGAGGGGAGCGTTGCCATTCGCCGTCCTTGCCACAAAGCCGCAAGGCGAGCCACCAACGCCTGATGGCATGGCCGGCGCCACGTTGGGATCAGGCGCTGGTCCGCACAGTGTTGCTGTCTCCGCTGTTGTCGGAGACCGTCACCCGGGTGAGGGCGCGCGGCGCGCATGACGGCCGGCGAAGAGGAGCCCGTATAGCGCCACGCAGATGACGACCATCGCCAGGATCTGAAACGTCTCCACGTGCCCGCCGAGCACGACCACTGTGATGAGCATGGTGACGGCAGGGGTCGGCACCGTGATCGAGCTCGCGACGGAGACGTCGATATGACGGATGGCGTTGAACCACAGGACGAGCTCCAGATAGTAGGCGACGCCAAGAAGGATCGCAGCCTTTTGGAAGGTCGGATCGGTGAATCCCTGCAACAGGGCGCCCGGTTCGCCGATGAGTGCCTGAAGGGCGAGAAGCACGATGCCGGAGACGATAAGGCGGGTGACGGTCACCTGGTTTGGCGTGATCGACGTCGTCGTCAGAACCTGGCGCAAGAGCACATGGGCGATGGCCCACAATGCCGGTATGCCGAGGGTATAGGCCGACCACCAGGAGATGTCCGCCACGCGAAACGTGCCGCCGGTGGTGAGATAGACCAAAGCCGCGAGGAGGAGTGCGGTGAAGCCGAGCTCGGTGGTGCTCTTGCGTTTGCCGAGAAGAACCGCCTCCAGAAGGATGGCGAAGAGCGGATAGGCCTGCAGTGCGATCACCATGCTGACGGGCCCGGCCTTCTTGGCCGCCACCACATACATGTAGGTCGCCACAGCGAACATCGCTCCGGTCAAGAGCGCGATGGCGAGCGTTCGGACGGAAGGCCGCTTTGCCGCCGGGCCCGCGGACACCCCGCGCCGGAGCTCGACGACAAAGAGCGGAAGACCCGCGACAAGCTGCCAGAAGGTGAGCCAGATGGCGAAGGCGAGGCCGCTCGATCCCTCGGGGCGGGCATCGGCGATGAGCGGCATTGCCGATAGGATGGCGAGGCAACAAAGGGCATAGAGAATGCCGGCGGGCTGCGACGGGGACATCACCGTTCCATGAGAAGATACTCGTGATTGCATTGGTATGTCTCGTGCAATAATGAATGCAATCGGATTATTGTATTGATGGCAATGTGGATCCCCGATTTTTCCCGTTTTTCCGGCCCGGCCTACGCGGCGCTTGCCGAGGCGATCGGCACGGCGATCTCCGAAGGGGATTTGAGTGCCGGCGAGCGGCTGCCGCCGCAGCGCGATCTCGCCTGGCGGCTCGGCTTGTCGCTCTCGACGGTGACGCGCGGCTATGGCGAGGCGGTGCGTCGCGGCTTCCTGGAAGGCAGCGTTGGCCGCGGCACCTATGTGCGCGATGCGAAAGCGGTCACCGCTGCAGCAAGCGGCGCATGGAATACGGGTCTCGCGCGGCCCGCAGGCGACGCGATCGATTTCGCCAACAATCTGCCGCCGCTCGGCGGGGCCGAGAGACAGCTTGCAGAGACGCTGCGCGCAATCTCGGGCGAGCCGGGGCTCGCGGCTTTTCTCGATCACTGGCCGGGACGAACGGCGGAGCGGCATGCAGAGGCAGCCGGCGCATGGATCGAAACGCTCGGGCTTTCCCGTCAGGGGCGGGCGATCGTGCTCACCAACGGCTCGCAGCAGGGGCTCTTCGTGGCGCTTCTGGCGTTGGCGCGGCCTGGCGATGCGATCCTAGCGGAGGCTCTCTCCTATGCCCCGGTTCTGGCGGCGGCTGAGCGTCTCGGTCTCAAGGTCTTTCCCGTCGCCATGGATGAGGAGGGGCTCTTGCCTCAATCTCTCGAGGAGCAATGCAAGGCGACGGCCGCCCGGCTCCTCTACACCATGCCGACGCTGCACACGCCGACGACGGCGACGATGTCTGAGGCGCGCCGACGGGCCGTCGCCGAAGTCGCCGAGCGTCATGGCATCGACATTCTGGAAGACGATGTCTTCGGCTTTCTGCCGCGCTCGCGGCCTGCGCCGCTCGGCACCTATCTGCCCGAGCAGACAATCTATGTGGCGAGTACGTCAAAGAGCCTCGCGCCGGGTCTGCGCGTCGGCTATCTGAGCGCGCCGGTGCGCCATGAAAAAGCTTTGCGGGCGGGCGTCGCGCTCTCCTCGTGGATGCCGCCGCCGCTCATGGCGGAGATCGCGACGCGCTGGATCGAGGACGGGACAGCGGAGCGCCTCAACGAGGAGAAGCGCCAGATCGCCGAGGGGCGGCAGGCCTTGGCACGTGAGACGTTGAAAGGGAGCCGCGTTGTCGCCGATCCGGCGGGCTTTCATATCTGGCTGCATCTGCCGGAGGGATGGCGGCCCGATGCCTTCGAAGCGGCGGCGCAGCGTGAAGGTGTCGCCCTGCGCTCCGCACGGTCTTTTTGCGTCGATCCCGCTGTCGTGCCGTCTGCGGTTCGTCTCTGCCTGAGCCATGAGGCGTCTCAGGCGCGGGTGGAAGACGGGCTTTTGCGCCTCAAACGGCTTCTCGACGAAAAGCCGGGAGAGGCCGCCTTCATCGTGTGAGCGAGCTTTGCTGTGCCCGGTGCGGCGCGAGCCGGGTGCGGGTTTCCATTCGATTGCGCCGGCCGCGTGTGACGGCTCGTCTGGCAGAGAAGTCTCGCACATCGGGTGTCGTCCGCATGCGTTTTCCTGCCGCCAGACTGCCGCTTCTGCGCGACGATCGGGCTCAAAATTGTCCTTGATGCAAATCAATGTGCAATTAAAAGGGCAGGCGCAGCGTGCTCTCCTCCTCGGAGACAAAGGAGACCAACAGTGATTACAAGAAGAAGATTGCTCGGTTCTGCCGCCCTTCTGACGGCAGGCGCCGCGCTTCCGGGAGCGTCGAAAGTCTGGGCTCAGCCCAAGAAGTTCGAGATCGTCATGTGCGCCAAGCAGGAGGGTATCTCCTGGTTCGATGACATGCGCACGGGCGTTGAGGATTTCGCCAAGGATTTCGGCGTCAACGCCTATCAGATCGCACCCGAGACCGGAGACCCCGCCAAGCAGGCGCAGATGGTCGAAAGCCTGATCGCCAAGAATGTCGACGCCATCCTCGTCGTCCCCAACGATCCGAAGTCCATGGAGCCGGTGCTGCAGAAAGCCAAGGACGCGGGTATCGTCATCGTCAGCCATGAGGCGAAGAGCCTTGCGGGCACGGCCGATTACGATGTCGAAGCCTTCAAGAACGAGGATTTCGGCGCCCTCATGTTCGACAAGCTCGCCAAGGCCATGAATGGCGAAGGCAAGTTTGTTGCGATCGTCGGTGCGCTGACGATGGAAACGCACATGCAGTGGTTCAATGCCGGCATGGAGCACATCAAGGCCGATTACCCGGAGATGGAATTCGTCCTGTCCGAGCCGATCGAGGACAACAACGACGAGAAGACCGCGCTCGACAAGGTCAACGAGGTGCTGAAGCGCTACCCGGACCTCAAGGGTATCGTCGGCTGCTCCGTGTCGGGCACGTCGATGGCGGCCCTCGCGGTCGAGAAGCTGCGCCGTAAGGACATTGCCGTGGTCGGCCTCGGCCTTCCGAGCATCAATGGTCCCTATCTCGAGGACGGCTATCAGAATGTGGCGCTGTGCTGGCGTCCTGCCGATGCCGGTTACGCATCCGCCTTTGTGGCCTACAAGCTTCTGAACGGCGAAACCGTCGAGGCGGGCATGGATCTGAAGCGGCCGGGCTACGACAGCGTCACCATCGAGGATGGCGTCGTCTATGGCGATGCGACACTGATCCTGACCGCAGAGAACTGGAAGGACTACAAGTTCTGACCCAGGGGATGCTCAGCGATCATGGCTGAACTGATCCGCTTGGAGGGCCTGAGCAAGCGATATATCGCGACCCAGGCCCTCGATCATGTCGACCTGTCGATTGCGGCCGGCGAGGTGTTGTGCATCGCCGGTACGAACGGCTCCGGCAAGTCGACGCTCATGAAGTGCATCTGCGGTGCCGAGGAGCCGGATTCCGGCAATATCGTCTTCGATGGCCATGCCTATAAGCGCTTGAGCCCGTCGCAGGCGATGCGTCTCGGCATCCAGATCATCTATCAGGATCTGGCGATCTTTCCCGACCTGACGGTCGCGGAGAACATCGCATTCCACGAGATCCAGCATCGCAAGGGATTGTGGCTCGATTGGAAGGCGTGCCGAAAGACGGCGGAAGACGCGCTTGCCTCCCTCGGGGCGAAGCTGCCGCTCGATGCAAGGCTTGGTGATCTTTCCTTCGGCGCGAAGCAAACGACGGCGATCGCACGGGCCCTGACGCAGGAATGCCGGCTGCTCATCATGGATGAGCCGACGAGCGCGCTGCCGGCGCGCGACGTCGAGCAATTGCTGACCATGGTGCGGCGTCTCAAGGAACGCGGAATTTCCGTGATCTTCGTCAGCCACAAACTCGACGAGGTGTTTGAGATCGCAGACCGCATCTACGTGCTCCGTGACGGGAAGGAAGTGGGCGAATACGCACCCGCCGATATCGACGTCAGCGAGCTCGGTTTCCTGATGACGGGAGTGCGCGTCGTCGCCGGAAAGAGCGACGAGGTGAAGGCGGATGCGCCTGTCCTCCTCGAAGTCCGGGATCTTCAGCGCGATGGCCAGTACCGCGATTTGTCTTTCGCGCTGCGGGCGGGCGAGGTTTTGGGCTTTGCCGGCCTGACCGGTTCCGGTCGCACGGAGACCGCGCTTTCGCTCTTCGGTCTCAATCCGGCGAAGTCCGGCCGTGTGCTCGTCGACGGTGCGGAATTGCGCATCACCTCGCCGCAGGATGCCGTGCGCGCCGGGATCGTGCTCGTCTCGGAAGATCGGGCGAGCCAGGGGCTCTTCGGCCGCAAGCCGATCCGCATGAACATCGCTTCGTCGATCTATGAGCGCATCAAGGGCGCGCTGTCGCTCATTTCGAGCGACAAGGAAGCGACGATTGGCGACGAATGGGTGACGAAGGTGCGGGTGAAAACCCCATCGGCTTCAGAACCCGTGCAGAGCCTCTCGGGCGGCAATCAGCAAAAGGTGGTGCTCGCCAAATGGCTGGCGACCGAGCCGAAGATCTTGATCCTCGACAATCCGACGGCCGGCATCGATGTCGGCTCCAAGGCCGAGATCCATGAGATCGTGCAGACGCTGGCGCGCGAGGGCTGCGGCGTGATCATGATTTCCGACGATCTCGACGAACTCGCCATGAGCTGCAGTCGCGTGCTTGTTTTCCGCACGGGACGGATCGTGGAGGAATTCTCGGGGCCGGAGATCACGTCGGGTCGCATTGCTGCAACCATCCGACAGGACGACTGAGCGTCCTGTCGGCTTCGATTTCAATGTGAGCTGAGGCGTCTGGGAAAAGCCGCAACGTCATTCGACGTTGCGGTGACGCCCGACCATGGTTTCGCGGTCGACCTGCATGCGCTCGGCGAGCGCGATCACGATCTGGTCGAAGAGAATGAGCAGAGCCTGCTCGAAGAGATTGCCCATCGGCTGCGTGGACGGCACCACGTCGGCCTTGCCCTTGAAGACGGCGGCCGGCAGGAACAGGCGCTGTTTCGCCTTCTGCGCCGTCGTACCGCTCGGATCTCCGGTGACGACGATGGTGGCGGCGCCGGCTGCGACGGCCTGGTCGTGAACATAATCGATATGGCCGATCGAGCCGCTGCCTGAGGTGGCGATCAGCAGATCACCCGGGCCGATCGAAGGCGTCGTGTCGTCCCAAATCCAATGCGCTTCCTTGCCGAGATGCATGAGGCGCATGGTGAAGGCGCGGGTCGACAGGCCTTCGCGCCCGACGCCGATCAGAAAGACCCGCTTTGCCTTGATGATCGCGTCCATGAAGGCGCTGATTTCGGCTTCATCCAGGCGCTTCGCCACCTGGCCCAGCTCGTCGACGGCCCGTTCGAAGCCGCTTGTGATCGTTTCCATTGTCGTCTCCTGATCAGCCAGCGCGGAGCGCGGCGCGCGTCAGCGAGCGCCTCACGATCCTGCGCACGAAGAAGTTCAGCGCCATGAAGATGAGGAGAAGACCGCCCCAGATCATCTTCTTGGCGTAGGGCGAGAGCCCTTCGATGGTGAAGGCGTTCTCCACGCATTGCAA
Source organism: Afifella marina DSM 2698 (assembly GCF_900102695.1). Taxonomy (GTDB): domain Bacteria; phylum Pseudomonadota; class Alphaproteobacteria; order Rhizobiales; family Afifellaceae; genus Afifella; species Afifella marina. The sequence goes on along the minus strand of NZ_FMVW01000016.1, from coordinate 3,751 downwards.
AAGCAGGACGGCGGCGAGCACGTTGAGAAGCCGCCCGCGACCGCCATAGGGATCCATGCCGGCAAGCACCGCCACCAGGATCGCCTGGAGCAGAAACGTGTCGCCGAATCCGACCTTCATGGAATTGAAGCGTGCCAGCATGATGAGGCCGGCAGCCCCGGCGAGGAGGCCGGAAAGCGCATAGGAAATGATGATGGCGCGGTTGATCGGCAGGCCCGTGAAGAGGGCCGCGACCTTGTTGTCGCCGTAGAGATAGAGGGTTTTTCCAAAGAGCGAATTGCGGATGTAGAAGGAGGCGAGGACGAACAGCACCGCCAATCCGCAGAAGGACACGGGGATCGGCCCGAGCTTCAGCGTCAAGATGTCGGTGAACGCCGAAGGCATGCCGGTGATACCGACGCCGCCCGTCAGCCCCGATGCGAGGCCGAAATAGAGCAGCATCGTGCCAAGCGTCGTCACCAGCGCCGGGACGCCGAAACGGGCGATGATGATGCCATTGAAGAGCCCCATCAGAGCGGAGGCTCCGAGCGCCACGATGGTGGCGAGCGCGATCGCGCCGCCGGGCCCGAGCACGTCGACGATGCTCGGATTGGTCATGATGTAGGCCGCGAAGATCGCCGACAGGTCGGCGACGGCAATCACGGAGAGATCGATGCCGCCGGTGATCATGGCAATGGCCATGGCGAGTGAGAAGAGGGCGAATTCCGGTACCTGCTCGAGAACCGAGACGAGGTTTGTGGAATTGAAGAACGCTCCGCCAAGGCGCAGGGCGATCAGAGCGAGCACGATCGCGGCGATGCCGTAGAGAACGACTTCGGCCAGGAATTCTTCGTTGAGGCGAGCCTGCCATCCTGGCCGTTTGCTCGACGGTGCGACGTGAGAAGGCGTTGTATCAGCCATGGCCGTGCTCACACATCCTGGAAGTTGAGGAGCTTCAGATTGCGCTGCTTCGCCCGGTAATGAGAGATGGCCGCGATGGCCACCATGGCCGCGCCAATGAAGAAGCGGTTCCACGAGGCGGAGAGCCCAAGGGTCACCAGCGTGTTGCTCAAGAGCGTGATCAGCGCCATGCCGAGGACGACGCCGCCGACAGAGCCTGTGCCGCCTGTCAGCTTCGCGCCTCCGATGACGACGGCCGCGAGCACGATGAGCTCGTTGCCGACGAGCGAGACCGGATTCACGAGGCGGATTTCCGACACCATCATGAGGCCGGTGAGGCCCGAAAGCGCGCCGGCATAGCCGTAGACGACGAGGTTGATCTTCAAGACTTCGACGCCGGAGCGCACGGCGCCGAGGGGATTGGAGCCGAGAGCATAACTCGCCCGTCCGATCGGCGTCCGGTTGAGAAGATACCAGGTCAGCACGATCACGATCACGAGGGGAATTGCGAAGACCGAAAGCCCGGTGAAGCCGGGGCCGGCCGGGATCTCAAACAGGACTGAGGTGCCGAAATCGCGCAGCGAGGAGGGCATGAAGCCCGCGGTGATCGGTCGGGCGCCGAGGAACACCATGAGCACGCCTTGCAGAACGCCCTGCATGGCGAGCGTGGTGATCAGGGTCGGCAGCGAAAACAGATAGATGATCAGGCCGTTGACGAGGCCGACGAAGGTGCCGATGCCGATGGCGATCGTGAGCGCGAAAGCGAGACTGTCGATCCCGAGAGCGTTGGACAATGCGGTGGCGATCCAGGCCGATAGAATCGCGTTAGCGAGGAAGGACACGTCGATCCCGCCCGTGACCATGACGACGAGGACCCCGAGCGCGACGATGGTGAGGGCGGAGCCCGTGCGGATCAGATCGAACAGAGATGCAAGCGACAGGAAATCCGGCGACTGAAACGTCACGATGACGATGTAGGCGAGGATGATCAGGGCCAGGAGCCGCAGGTTCTCGCCTGATCCGCTCCCGCCGCGCGGCCATAGCCGCTCGCGCCAGGATGTGCCTGTGCCGGGCGTCGGCGCATTTGGCTCAAAGGCGGGCGTCGTCGTCATCCACTCCCCCAGAACTCATTTTCATCATTGGCGTCAGGCAGTGCCGACACTCAGCGTCCGATTGCATGGCCCGCTGATTGCGGTCAAGTTTGTACGACTATGTGACAGAAGAACCATGTGGCTCGTTGCCCATGCGCCGGCGATACGCCGTGTTCTCCGAGGTGGAGAGCCCGATCTCTGCGTGGCGCTTGTAGGCTCCTGTGAACGACATCAGATTAGGGCGGTCGGCGATGCCAGGTCGGGCTATTCGATCTGCGCAATGCGCGTCATGCCGCCTTGCACATGCGGCTCCGGAGTGCAGGTTGCGCCGAATCGTCTTTCTGAGAATGTGAACGTCAGGATGTTTCCATGAACCCGAACAAGCGTGTGGTCGTGACAGGGCTCGGCGTCGTCTCGCCGCTCGGCTGCGGTGTGGACCTCGTCTGGAGCCGGTTGGTCGAAGCCCGCTCTGGTATCCGCGCACTCCCCGACGACGTCGTCCCGGATATCCCGTCCAAGATCGGCGGTGTCGTTCCCTCCGTTTCAGATGATGCGGACGGCGGCTTCGAGCCCACGCGCGTGGTGCCCGAAAAAGACCTCAAGAAGATGGACCGTTTCATCCAAATGGCGATGGTGGCGGCGGAAGAGGCGCTCGGGCAGGCTGACTGGCATCCCGAGGATGAAGGCGAGCGCGAGCGCACCGGCACCGTTATCGGCTCGGGCGTTGGCGGCTTTCCGGCGATGCGTGCCGCTGCGGACCTCACCACCGCCCGCGGTGCGCGGCGTCTTTCGCCGTTTCTCGTTCCGTCATTTCTGGTCAATCTCGCGGCTGGCCAGGTGTCGATCCGCCACCAGTTTCGTGGGCCGATCGGCGCGCCGGTCACGGCCTGCGCGGCCAGTGTGCAGGCGATCGGGGATGCCGCACGGCTGATCCGGGACGGCGAGGCGGATGTGATTCTGGCCGGCGGGGCGGAGGCCTGCATCGATCGCGTCAGCCTCGGCGGTTTTGCTGCGGCGCGCGCGCTTTCCACGCATTTCAACGAGACGCCGGAAAAGGCCTCACGACCGTTCGATCGCGATCACGATGGCTTCGTGATGGGCGAGGGGGCGGCCATGCTGGTGCTGGAGACCCTTGAACATGCTGAGGCACGCGGCGCGAGCCCGATCGCGGAAGTCCTCGGATATGGGACCACTGCGGATGCCTATCATCTGACGGCGGGTCCGGAAGATGGGGCCGGAAACCGTCGCGCCATGGCCATCGCGCTTCGGCAGGCTGGCCTTGAACCTTCTGCCGTCGGCTATCTCAACGCGCATGCGACGTCGACGCCCGTCGGCGACGCCGGTGAGCTTGCCGGTGTCAGGTCCGTCTTCGGCGACCACAAGGTCGCGATTTCCTCGACCAAATCGGCGACGGGGCATCTTCTCGGCGCGGCCGGCGGACTTGAAGCGGTCTTCACCATTCTGGCGTTGCGCGACGGTATTCTGCCGCCGACGCTCAATCTGGAAAATCCGATGGAAGGCGCAGAGGGCCTCGATCTCATCGGGCCGGAAGCCCGCGAGAAGAAGATCGATGTCGCGATGTCGAACGGCTTCGGCTTTGGCGGCGTGAACGCCAGCGTCGTTCTGAAGCGCTGGAACTGACGGCGCAGGTCAATTTGACAGGAAGGGCGGCTCATGTGGTGAGCCGCCTTCAGACTGCTGACGAACCCCGTCATTTTTGGCGGGGTTTGTTTTTTGTGGTGATGCGGATCGCTGCTCGATTTTGTCTGTCTACGTCGAAG
>NZ_FMVW01000023.1 GCF_900102695.1 Afifella marina DSM 2698 | reverse complement strand
CCTTGCGCGATGCGCATCGCCGCCTCGCCCTCAGCCGCCGCTGACGGCTTCGACCAGGCGCTCTGGTGGTCGCCCACCATCAGCTTGTGCCGGCCTTGTTAGGGCTCTCCCGGGCGGTCTCCAGTCAAGAAGGACGAGGTTTGCTCGGTTTGTCAGCCACCAATCTCGACATCCGGCGAGCCCGTCTCAGCGGCGCCGCCACAATCGATGGCGTCGCCGATGCGCCCGGCGGCCTGGCCGTTGACGAACACCGTCGCTGATCCTTCCGCCAGTTTGCGGCCGTGCGAGGGCTTGGGACAGGGCGAACAGGCATGCGGTTCATAGCTGTCGCCGACCCGCATCAACGGCTTGCCGTTGACGAAGACATCGGGGCTGCCGCCCGTGGCGGCAGAGGGCGGAAAGTGACAGGCGTGGCCGGAGCCGATGTCGTCTCTTCGGTGCGCTTTGGGCATGAGTTAGGCGTACTCCGTCGGCGAATTTGAGGCCACTACACTGATCCCGGCGCAATTAGCCACCTTTAAGACCGCGCAACACTCCTGCCGCACCAAAATGCTCACCCCACCTAAGAAGTCACTACAACATTAACTTATATATCAGAAATATTGAATTTTAACTCAGTAACATGAATTAAACTATCTATGTTTTACTAATAAATTCTCTTTATATAAGCAAAAACCATATATAAAACCCAGTATATCACATATATACACGTAAATAATATGACCGTTAATATAGCTGCCGCCACGATATTTATCAAAAGAGCAACGGCTGGAGATGCGCCGTCGGCAAATACATCAGTCACCTTCTCTTTAAAAAAATATAGGTATATCCATACTATAATTACGTTTATCATCCCGCTCATTATTATTTTAACCATAGTACGCCTCATTTTAAGTAGAACCTATCTCTAAAATAATGTTCAGGACTCTCGTACTGCTCAGGCACGCTATTATCGCTGTCCTCCGTGCTTGGCAAAATCGGCATATATTCTTCTACACCATACAATATAGACCCAAATGCCTTTTCATATAACTCACGCTTAATCTCTTTATTTTTCCATCGGCGCCGAATTTCATTAGATAATTTGATTTTATAATCCGACAAATCGCTATATGCGCCAATTCCGACAACCCAGACTAACGCCCGGACAGGTGACTTTGGTAGCGCGCCAGCCCCTTTTCTAGCACCTCTCAAAATATCACTGCCGTCTGGCATTCTTCTATTTCGAATGGCCTCCTTTATCGGCTTTCCTGCCTCGCTCGCCGCGTCTTTAACTACCTGCTTTGCTTTTGCGGTTCCGCTCCCTATGCCAGCTAACGACATACCGTACAATACTCTTCTGACAAGAATGTATTCTCTAACCAGCTCTTCATTGCTCAACTTTAAGTACCCAAAATCGTTAAAATGCGGTAATGCTTGAAATCCACCTATAAGCGTGGATATTCTTGCCCTGAAGGGTTCATTATAACTATAATAAAAATTTGCTCCGAGATTCCTTAAAATCTCATTTGCATATTTACGCCGATCAACCTGTAACGGAATCCTTGTTAGCGCAATTGTATGACTCATAATCTCTAGCGCCGCCGCTGGATTATTTTCGTAACTCTCCTTTGGGATGTGCCCCAATATGTTCGCGACATCATCAGCATGTTTTTCAATTTCGCTCGTCATTAGTTTAGCTCAATTTTCTTTGAATTAATTTGCACATTATCCGACGACTCAATATTCAATTTTTTACATTTTATTTCTATAGACCCATCGCTGTTCAGCGTAATGAATGAGTCTCCAACGTGCACCTCAAAGCATGATCCAGAATGTACCGTCACCGTATGTCCTGCAGAAAAGAACATGTCCTGATATGATGTCATTTCTATTGATGAATTTGTATTTACGTCGAAATGCCCCCCCCGTATTTATATTTTTATTACCCGCAATATTTTCCATCGAGGATCGGCCGACGAGTGTAATTTCAGACCCTTCGATGTTCATGCTAAAATTTCCATCTCCAATGTGGTCAATTAAATCTCCGCATAGAGAATACGACATGGCTTTTAGTGGCCACGCTAGCCCTCCAACCCCGTAGCTAGCAAGGGACCGCAGCCCGCTTCGTCCTACAGAGATCGTATAGCCTCCACCTATAGATAAATAACTATTATTCGAGACTTCGACAGAATTGTTATTTCCGTACAATACAGAACTATTATTTTCTACTCTCTTTCCCTCATTATTCATAACGTGTATATTCATATCCTTTTGCGCATGCATATACAACTCTTCTCTGCCCACTTCATCTTCAAAATTGATTTCGTTGAATCCTTTATATTCCGATTTGTGCGTATTGGTTCGGAACACGCTCTTAGTCTTATTCGCGGGCAGTTCGTAGGGCACGGCCTGCTGCGGGTTCGGCACAAGCCCAGTAATCAGCGGTCGGTCGGGGTCGCCGTCGATGTAGGAGACCATCGCCTCCATGCCGATGCGCGGGATGATCTGGCCGCCCCAGGTGCCGCCGGCCCAGCTTTGCGAGACGCGCACCCAGCAGGTATCCGATCCGTCCTTCTTCGCCCGCCGGTCCCAGGGGAACCACAGTTTCACCCGGCCGTACTGGTCGCAGTGGATCTCCTCGCCTTCCGGGCCCGCGACGATGCCCACCTGCGCCCC
>NZ_FMVW01000015.1 GCF_900102695.1 Afifella marina DSM 2698 | reverse complement strand
AGGAACCAGCGATAGGCGACATTCACCTCGATCTCGCGCACCAACTGGCGCTCAGAGCGGATGCCGAAGAGATAGCCCAGGAACAGCGCCTTGAACATCAAGGTCGGATCGAGCGCCGGGCGGCCATTATCCGGACAGTAGAGCCCCGCAACCCGGTCATGGATGAACGAGAAGTCGATCACCGCGTCGATCTTGCGAAGCAGGTGATCCTTGGGAACCAATTGATCGAGTGTCACCATCTCGATCGCAGTCTGCTCAGGGGCCGGGCTCTTCAACATGGCCCACTGAATCAAAAAGCCCCGGCTCACGCCAGGGCTTTGTCAGCAGTCTGAGGGCGCGGGGTCACCGCGCCCTTCTTCAGAAAAGAGGTTTTGACGGATCAGGCCGTCGCCTCTGCCTCCTGCGCTTCGACCAGCGCCCGCTGCTCGCCCTTCAAGCCCTGATAGATGCACCAGATCATCAGGAGCAGGATGAGCGCAAAGGGAAAGCCCGTGGCGACAGCGGCCGATTGCAGGGCTTTGAGCCCGCCCCCGAGAAGGAGCGCAATGGCCACCAGCCCTTCGAAGGTCGCCCAGAAGACACGCTGCGCCACCGGGGCGTCGACCTTGCCGCCGGCCGTAATCGTATCGATCACCAGCGAGCCGGAATCCGACGAGGTGACGAAGAAGACAATCACCAGGACGATGCCGATGAACGACGTGATCGAAGCGAGCGGCAGATGCTCCAGCATCAGGAAGAGCTTCACAGGCAGCTCGGCACTGACGGCCCCTTCATAGCCATTCATCAGCTGCGAGATCGCCGTCCCGCCAAAAGCCGTCATCCAGAAGATGCTGACGATCGTCGGGATGATGAGGACGCAGATCATGAACTCACGCACCGTGCGCCCATACGAAACGCGCGCAATGAACATGCCGACGAAGGGCGACCAGGAAATCCACCAGGCCCAGTAGAATGTCGTCCAGCCGTTGCGGAAACTGTCATCGTTGCGGCCGATCGGGTTCGACAGCGGAATGATGTCGCGTGCATAGGCGACGATGTTCTCAAAAAAGCCTGAGACGATCGCAAGCGTCGGCCCTACCGCCACCACAAAGACGAGCAGCAGGAAGGCCAGGATCATATTGATCTCGCTCAGCCGCTTCACGCCCGCGTCGAGGCCGGCGACGACCGAGGTGAGTGCGCAGCCGGTGATCGCTACGATCAGCCCCACTTTCCACGGGTCGGTATCCGGAATGCCGAAGATGTGGTTGAGACCCGCGAGCGCCTGTTCCGCACCGAAACCGAGCGATGTCGCCAGTCCGAACAGCGTGGCAAAGACGGCGAGCGTATCGATGACATGGCCGAGCCAGCCCCACACGGCCTCACCGAAGATCGGGTAAAAGGCGGAGCGGATGGTTAAAGGCAGGCCCTTGTTGTAGCTGAAAAGCGCAAGCGCGAGCGCGACGACGGCATAGATCGCCCAGGGATGCAGGCCCCAGTGGAAGATCGTGGCCGCCATTGCGAGCCGCCTCGCCGCTTCTGGATCGCCAGGCGCGCCCATCAAAGGCGCATCGCTCCCGGCTTGCCCGGCGTCCGCTGCGACGGAAGCGTTATAATGGGTCAGAGGCTCCGAAACGCCGTAGAACATGAGCCCGATGCCCATGCCCGCGGCGAAGAGCATGGCGAACCAACCCGCGTAATTGTACTCCGGTCTGGCATCAGGACCGCCCAGCCGAATTTTCCCGAAAGGCGAGACGATCAAAAACAGGGAAAAGAGGACGAACGCGTTTCCGGCTATCAGGAAGAGCCAGTCGAGGTTCGACGTCAGGAACGGGCGCAGCCAGGTGAAGAAACTCTCCGCCCCCTGTTGAAAGATAAGGGAGAGAGCAACGAACAGAATGATCGTCAGCCCTGACACGATGAATACGGGGTTATGAAAATCGAGGCCGAAGACCTGGATATTATCCTGACCGACTTCGTAGTCGGTCGGTATGTCCTCGGTCGCATCGCCTGTTTGATCCGCCGTCTGTTCGCTCATATGGCTCCTCGTTTGTCTGTTGGACGAACGAAAGCACCGCTCTGAGGCGGGATCCGTCGCACATCTTTATGAAGCCCAAAAGGAGGTAGAAGGCGGCGACGCAGGGTCAAGGAAGAGCACGTCAGATTTTTGCCACCTCAGAACCTTTTTCTGGTGACAATTGCGTTCGGCCCGTCCTAACGCCCTTCCGAGAGGACGCGCAGGTTCAGAGGGATTTCTTTGCCGCCTCAGGGGCTTGACGGCAAAGGTCGCAGTCGCGAATGAGCGCGGCCATGCGTCTCGAAGCCTCCGCAGTTGAACCTGTCGATTCTTTTAAGCGAATGCCCAACCCAAGCCGGAAAACACACGTCCGGGCACGAAGGCGACGCCATTTGGCGTCACCCGCTCGGTCAATCAGGTCTCGTCTTCGTCTTTGGTACGCTCGCGCCGCAGCCTGTCCCAATGATCGAGGTGCCTCTTCAGCTCCGCTTCGAACCCCCGGCCTGTCGGCACGTAGAAGTCCTGGCGCTCGAGCTCGTCGGGGAAATAATTCTGTCCCGAGAACGCTTCTTCCTGCGCATGATCATAGGCGTAGCCGGCCCCATACCCTTCCGCCTGCATGAGCTTCGTCGGGGCATTGAGAATGTGCTTCGGCGGTTGGAGTGAGCCGGCCTCCTTGGCCGTCCGGCGCGCAGCGCCATACGCCTTGTAGAGGGCGTTCGATTTCGGCGCCGTTGCGAGATAGACGACGGCCTGGGCAATGGCGAGCTCGCCTTCGGGCGAGCCCAGCATATGGTAGGCCTCTTTGGCGGCATTCGCCTGCACGAGGCCCTGCGGATCCGCGAGACCGATATCCTCCACCGCCATGCGGATGACCCGCCGCGCCAGATACATCGGGTCTTCGCCCGCATCGAGCATGCGCCCGAGATAGTAGAGAGCCGCCTGCGGGTCGGAACCGCGCACGGATTTGTGCAGCGCCGAAATCAGATTGTAATGGCCGTCCTGGCTCTTGTCGTAGATCGGCGCCCGCCGCTGCAGAACCTTCTGCAGGCGCTTCGCATCAAAGGTCTCGTCCTTTCCCGCCGCGCGCCAGACCTCTTCGGCAAGCGCGAGTACGGCCCGTCCGTCACCGTCGGCCATACGCAGAAGAACGCCGCGTGCCTCTTCATCGAGCGGCAGCCTCCGCCCTTCCTCTTTTTCGGCGCGTTCGACAAGCTTGCCGAGCGCGTCGGAATCGAGCGGGCGAAACACCAAAACGGCGGCGCGCGACAGAAGCGCCGCGTTGAGCTCGAAAGACGGGTTTTCGGTGGTCGCCCCGACGAGCGTCACCGTCCCATCCTCCATCACGGGAAGAAAGCTATCCTGCTGCGCACGATTGAAGCGATGGATTTCGTCGACGAAGAGAAGCGTCCCCTGCCCCGTCTGCCGGCGCCCGCGCGCCGCCTCGAAATGCTTCTTGAGATCGGCAACGCCGGAAAAGATCGCCGACAGCTGCTGGAAATAAAGGTCCGTCTCGCGAGCCAGAAGCCGTGCGACCGTGGTCTTGCCCGTCCCAGGTGGCCCCCAGAAGACCAGAGAGCCGAGAGAGCGTGTCCGAAGCATGCGGGTGAGCGTGCCGTCCTCACCCGTCAGATGCGGCTGGCCCACCACATCAGCGAGCTTCTTCGGCCGCAGCCGGTCAGGCAGCGGCTGCGGCGCGCTCTTTTCCAATCCGGCTGCTGTAAAGAGGTTATCCGACAATTGCCCCTCATCCACCTATGACGAGCCGCGAGAGCCGACCGCCGCGATTGACCGTAATCCGCCACAACCGCTGCTTCTGGCTCGTCATACGCTTCAGGTCGCGAGACGACGCAACCGCGTGCCCCTGCAGAGCGACGACAATATCACCAGGCTGCAGTCCGAGCTGCGCGGCGGGTGAACGCGGCTCCACCTTTGTGACCGCAACGCCCTCTTGATCGCTCGGCAGCCGCAGTCTCTCTGCAAGCCTCGGGGAGAGATTGGCAACCGTGGCCCCGGTCAGGGGGGAATAGCCATCGAGAAGCTGCTCGTCGGCCCGCACCGTCTCCGGCGCCGATTCCAACGAGACAGTCAGCGTCTTCTCTGCCCCATCGCGCAGGACGACAAGCTTTTCCGTCTCGCCGATTCCCTTGATTGTCAGCCGGTATTCAAGCGAGCGCGGATTGGCCACCTCGTAATCGTCGGCAGCCAGCACGAGATCGCCGACCGCAAGACCGGCCTTTTCGGCGGGAGAGCCCTCGAACACCTTGACGACGAGCGCGCCCTGCGGCCGCGGCAGATCGAGCGAGCGGGCAATATCCGGCGTCACCTTCTGGAAGGTCGCCCCGATCCATGGCCGCACGACTTCCGTCCCGCCGGCGAGCGCCTGAGCGGCAACAGCCTGCGCCATGTTCGAGGGAATCGCAAAGCCGATCCCGTTCGAGCCCCCGGAACGCGAAAAGATCGCCGAATTGATCCCGACAAGCCGCCCCTTCACATCGATCAACGCACCACCGGAATTGCCCGGATTGATCGCCGCATCGGTCTGAATGAAGAACGCCATGTCGGAGATGCCGACCTCGGTGCGTGCCACCGCCGAAACGATGCCACTTGTCACCGTCTGTCCGACACCGAAAGGGTTGCCGATCGCGAGCACGAGATCGCCGACCTCGAGATCGTCCGAATCGGCGAAGGAAAGCGTCGGGAAGTCTGCGTTGCCGTCCGAGATCTTCAGGATTGCGAGATCGCTCTGCTCGTCGCGCAGCAGAATTTCGGCTTCGAACTCGCGCCCATCCGACAAGGCCACCTTCACCTCATCAGCACCGCGGATGACGTGATAGTTCGTGACGACGAGGCCGGATGCATCCACGATGACGCCGGAGCCGAGCGAATTGCGCGCCCGTTCCCGCGGCACGCCCAAAGGCGAACCGAAGCCACCATCACCGAAAAAATGCCGGAAGAAGGGATCGTCCGCGAACGGCGACGGCGCCGTGCGCACGATCTGCTTCGCATAGACGTTGACGACCGCAGGAGCAGCTTGCTTCACGATCGGCGCAAAGGAGAGAGAAATCTCTTCGCGGCTTTGCGGCACGTCCTGGGCATGCGCCAGCGGGACGCCGACGAGGACGCCGCTCGAAACACTGGCAGAGGCGAGCAGAAGACAGCAGGCAAGGCGAAACTGACGAAACGACGTCACGAGAGCCTCCAATATGGCAGAGGGAATGCGCGAGCGGCCCCGGAGCGGACCTTGGTCGTTCACGCTTGAAAAGACTGAGCCAGGAACCGGTTAAATCCGGAAATTCTATGTCGTGCGGGCAATGATCCCGCCGCATCCCGACCGCACCAACAAAAAAGGGGCCACGAGGGCCCCTTTTCGCAATCCATGAAGGCCGACAAGCCTTACGCTGCGGCTTCCGCGACCTCGGCCGCTTCCATGCGAGCCCGATCCTCGGCGCCACGCGCGTCCTCATCGCGATCGACGAACTCGATCACGCCGACCGGCGCGCTGTCACCATACCGGAAGCCGGCCTTGAGCACGCGGGTGTAACCGCCATTCCGCTCGCCGTAGCGCGGGCCGATCGTCTCGAAAAGCTTCTTGACCATCTCTTCATCGCGCAGACGCGACATCGCGATCCGACGCGCATGCAGGTCGCCCCGCTTTCCGAGCGTGACGAGCTTCTCCACGAACGGCCGGAGCTCTTTCGCTTTCGGCAGGGTTGTCACGATCTGCTCGTGGCGAATGAGCGCCGCCGCCATATTGGCAAACATTGCCTGACGATGGCTCGACGTCCGATTCAGCTTACGGCCGGTCTTTCTGTGGCGCATGGCCCTGTCTCCTCATTCGAACGACGGCTCCCGCCGCTGTTCATCAAAGCTTAGTATTGGTCTTCGAAGCGTTTGGCGAGATCGTCGATATTGTCGGGCGGCCAATTGGCCACTTCCATACCGAGATGCAGGCCCATGGAGGCAAGAACCTCCTTGATCTCGTTCAGCGACTTGCGGCCGAAGTTCGGCGTGCGCAGCATCTCCGCCTCGGTCTTCTGAATGAGGTCGCCGATATAGACGATATTGTCGTTCTTCAAGCAGTTGGCCGAGCGAACCGAAAGCTCCAGCTCGTCCACCTTCTTCAGAAGCGCCGGGTTGAAAGCGAGCTCCGGAGTTGCCTCGTGAACCTCTTCCTTCTTCGGCTCGTCGAAGTTGACGAAGATCGAAAGCTGGTCCTGCAGGATCCGGGCCGCGTAGGCAACGGCGTCATCCGGCGAAACCGAACCGTCGGTCTCGAGCGACAAGGTCAGCTTGTCGTAATCGAGCACCTGGCCCTCACGCGTATTCTCGACGCGGTAGGAAACCTTTTTGACCGGCGAATAGAGGCTGTCGACCGGAATGAGGCCGATCGGCGCGTCTTCCGGGCGGTTGCGATCCGCAGGCACGTAACCCTTGCCGGTATCGACCGTCAGCTCCATGCGAATGTCCGCGCCCTCGTCGAGCGTGCACAGAACGTGTTCCGGGTTGAGCACTTCGATATCGCCAACCGTCTGGATGTCGCCAGCCAGGACCACGCCCGGGCCGGACTTTCTGAGCGTCAGCCGCTTCGGGCCTTCGCTCTCCATCTTGATGGCGATTTCCTTCACGTTGAGGACGATGTCGGTGACATCTTCCCGAACGCCGGCGATGGAGGAGAATTCGTGCAGAACGCCGTCGATCTGCAGGCTGGTCACAGCCGCTCCCTGCAGCGAGGACAACAGCACGCGGCGCAGCGCATTGCCGAGCGTCAGGCCGAAGCCGCGCTCAAGCGGTTCTGCGACGACGGTAGCGATGCGGCTCGCATCGGACCCGTGCTTCACATCAAGCTTGTTCGGCTTAATGAGATCCTGCCAGTTCTTTTGTATCACCACGGGGACGAACCTTTCGTTTTGTGCTCTCGCATGCAGATGCGACTCGCGTTTGCGAGCCGCATACACCTCAAATGCGAGATCAGACGCGGCGCCGCTTCGGGGGCCGGCAGCCGTTGTGGGGGATCGGCGTCACGTCACGGATCGAGGTAATGGTGAAGCCCGCAGCCTGAAGCGCGCGCAGAGCCGATTCACGGCCCGAACCAGGTCCGGAAACCTCGACCTCGAGCGTACGCATGCCGTGCTCCTGCGCCTTCTGGGCAGCAGTCTCAGCCGCGATCTGAGCGGCATAGGGCGTCGACTTGCGCGATCCTTTGAAGCCCATCGCGCCGGCAGAGGACCACGAAATCGCGTTGCCCTGCACATCCGTGATGGTGATCATCGTGTTGTTGAACGTCGAATTCACGTGGGCGATGCCCGACGTAATGTTCTTCCGCTCGCGCCGACGCACCCTGGTGGTATCTTTCGCCATCTAAGTCAGGCCTTCCTTGGCGTTATTTCTTCTTGCCGGCGATTGCCTTGGCCGGTCCCTTGCGGGTCCGGGCATTGGTATGGGTGCGCTGTCCGCGCACCGGCAGCCCGCGCCGATGGCGCAGGCCGCGATAGCAGCCGAGATCCATCAGCCGCTTGATGTTCATTGCCACCTCACGACGCAGATCGCCCTCGACGATATAATCGCGGTCGATCGCCTCGCGGATCTGCAAGATCTCCGCATCCGACAGCTCGTTGACACGACGCGACAGATCGATGTTCGCCTTCTCAGCGATTTCACGCGCCATGGCCGGTCCAATTCCATGGATGGCCTGCAGCGCGATCACGACGCGCTTGTTGGTCGGAATGTTGACGCCAGCAATACGTGCCACGTCTTTCTCCTCTTTGTCTGGCGCAGTCCGCATCAGCGGCGCGCCCCGGCTTCACCTATTCGGGACGAAACGCCAAAAAACGACGCCCCAAGCTTCATCCGAGCTTCGGCGCCGTTATCCGCACTTCAGGATTGCGCCGGAGATAGTCCTTACGCGGCCGCCCGTCAACCGCATCGACAGAAGATCAGCCCTTCAAATCGCCCATAACGTCTTCAATTGCACCTGCAACGTCCCTTGCGGACGCCATCCCGTCGACCTGACGAAGCTTTCCCTTCGCCCAGTAATAGCCAACGAGGGGTGCCGTATCGCGATAATAGGCCGAAAGCCGCCGGCGAATCGTTTCCGGATTGTCATCGTCGCGCCGGCGGAATTCGGTTGAACCGCAAACGTCGCAGACGCCTTCTTTCGCCGGCTTCTTCGTCTCGTCGTGATAGATCTCGCCGCATTTGGCGCAGGAATACCGACCTGCGACCCGCTGAACCAGAGCATCGTCTTCGACGGTCAAAAGCACGACACCGTCGAGCGGCATGCCCTTTTCCGAAAGCAGCACTTCAAGTGCGTCCGCTTGCGGCAACGTCCGCGGAAATCCGTCAAGGACGAAGCCCTTCTGAACGTCCGGCTCGTCGAGCCGCTCAGACACGATGTTGATGACGACCTCGTCCGGGACGAGATTGCCGCTGTCCATGATGGCCTTCGCCTTGAGACCGACATCGGTGCCAGCAGCCGCGGCACCGCGGAGCATATCACCGGTCGAAAGCTGCACGAGGCCGTGCTTCTCCACAAGCCTTTGGGCCTGGGTGCCCTTCCCGGCTCCGGGGGGTCCCAGAATGATCAGTCTCATCGACGCCGGCTCCCGCGCAGCTTCGATTTCTTGACCAGCCCTTCGTACTGGTGCGCGAGCAAATGGCCCTGCACCTGTGAAACAGTATCCATAGTCACACTAACAACGATGAGGAGCGACGTGCCGCCGAAATAGAAAGGCACAGACAGCTCTGCGATCAGAAATTCAGGAAGAAGACACACAATGACGAGGTAGGCAGCGCCCGCGACCGTGATCCGCGTCAGCACGTAGTCGATATATTCCGCCGTGCGCTCACCTGGGCGAATGCCCGGAATGAAGCCGCCATGCTTCTTCAACTGGTCGGCCGTGTCTTTCGGATTGAACACGATCGCCGTGTAGAAGAAGGCGAAGAAGATGATCAACGCCGCGTAGATCGCCATATGCAATGGCTGCCCACGGCCGAGCATCGCCGTCACCTGAGCAAGCCAGGCGGGCCCCTGCCCGGCGGAGAAATTCGCGACCGTGATCGGCAGAAGCAGAAGCGATGACGCGAAGATCGGCGGGATGACGCCCGAGGTGTTGAGCTTCAGCGGCAGATGCGAGGTGTCGCCCTGGAACATCCGGTTGCCCATTTGACGCTTGGGATACTGGATGATGAGCCGCCGCTGGGCACGCTCCACGAAGACGATGAAGGCGATCACGGTGACGACGAGAACCATCACGGTCAAAATCACCGGCGTCGACAAGGCGCCCTGACGCCCCAGTTCGAGCGTTCCCGCCAAAGCGTTGGGCAGATTGGCGACGATGCCGGAGAAGATGATGAGCGAAATGCCGTTGCCGATGCCGCGCGAGGTGATCTGCTCACCAAGCCACATCAGGAACATCGTGCCGCCGGTCAGCGTCACGACGGCCGTAAAGCGGAAGAACCAACCCGGATCCGCGACGATACCGCTTGAGGAGCCCTCAAGCCCGACAGCGATGCCGTAGGATTGGAACGCAGCCAGCACAACGGTCAGATACCGCGTGTACTGGTTGATGACCTTGCGGCCCTGCTCGCCTTCCTTCTTCAGCGCTTCGAGCGTCGGGATGACCGTCGTCATCAACTGAATGATGATCGACGCCGAGATATAGGGCATGATCCCGAGCGCGAAGATCGCCATGCGGCCGACGGCACCGCCGGCAAACATGTTGAAGACGCCCAGGATACCCTGCGACTGCTGCTCGAACGCCTGCTGCAGGGCTTCGATGTTGATACCCGGCAGCGGGATATACGTGCCGAGCCGATAAACGAGCAGCGCACCGAGCGTGAACCAGATCCGCTTTTTGAGCTCCGTCGCCTTCGAAAAGGCGCCGAAGTTCAAATTGGCGGCAAGCTGTTCGGCTGCAGAAGCCATTGGAACTCCGAATGCGGTTTAGGCAGGGAGCCGTCTTCGCTTAGGCGGAGGCGTCTTCGCTCTTGCCGGATTGGGATTTGGCCGGGACCGGCTCGATGATCGTAACCGAACCGCTAGCCTTCTCCACAGCCTCGACGGCCGCGCGCGATGCGCCGGCGACCTTGAGGGTCAACTTCGCCGTGAGCTCGCCGTCACCGAGGATACGCACGCCGTCCTTCGTCCGGCGGATGACACCGGCTGCCTTGAGAGCGGCCGCATCCACATCGGCCTTGGCGTCGAGCTTGCCGGCATCCACCGCCTGCTGCAGACGCCCGACATTCACTTCCGTGAAGTCTTTGGCGAAGATGTTGGTGAAGCCCCGCTTCGGCAGACGACGATGCAGCGGCATCTGGCCGCCCTCGAAGCCCTTGATTGCGACGCCCGAACGCGAGGTCTGACCCTTCACGCCGCGGCCGCCGGTCTTGCCGAGGCCCGACCCGATGCCGCGTCCAACGCGCTTGCGCTCTTTGACGGCTCCCGGATTATCGGAAAGTTCGTTGAGTTTCATTGGGTTTAAGCCCCGATTCAAAATCGTTGTGTCAGTTCTCGTCGACGACGCGAACGAGATGCTGAACCTTGGCAATCATGCCGCGGGTTGCCGGATTGTCAGGCAGAACGGACCGACGGCGCTGTTTGTTGAGTCCGAGCCCGATCAGCGTCTGCCGCTGCACGCCAGGACGGCGCAGCGGGCTGCCGGTCTGCTCCACAGTGATGGTCTTCTCAGCCATGATCAGGCTCCCTGCGCCTCACTGCCGACTTCGTGCTGGCGACGAGCCTGCAGCGTCGACACTTTGATGCCCCGACGTGCCGCGACTGAGCGCGGGCTGTCCTGCTTCTTCAAGGCCTCGAACGTCGCCCGCACCATGTTGTACGGGTTGGACGTGCCGAGCGACTTCGCAACGACATCGTGCACGCCGAGCGTCTCGAAGACCGCACGCATCGGGCCGCCGGCGATGATGCCGGTACCGGCCGGAGCCGCACGCATCAGGACACGTCCTGCGCCGTGGCGGCCGTGAATGTCGTGATGCAACGTCCGGCCTTCGCGCAGCGGAACCCGGATCATCGACCGCTTGGCCGCTTCCGTGGCCTTGCGGATCGCTTCCGGAACTTCGCGTGCCTTACCGTGACCGAAGCCAACCCGACCGCGCTGATCGCCAACCACGACGAGCGCGGCGAAACCAAAGCGCCGACCGCCCTTCACGACCTTGGCGACGCGGTTGATATGCACGAGCTTGTCGACGAATTCGCTGTCGACCTTCTCCTCGCGCTCCCGGCGTCCGCCGCCACCGCGCTGTGAACGTTCTCTTTGCGCCATTTTAACCTTCGTCCGTCTGTTTGCTCGACTGCCGGGTCGGCCCGACGACCTGTCTCATATTCCTAAAAGTCCAGCCCGACCTCGCGAGCAGCATCTGCCAGGGCCTTGATTCGCCCATGATAGATATAGCTTCCGCGGTCAAACTGCACCTTCTCGATACCGGCTGCCTTCGCACGCTCTGCCAAGAGCTTGCCAACGGCAGTCGCGGCCTGGACATTCGCGCCGCTCTTCAGCGTCTCACGCAGATCCTTCTCCACGGTCGAAGCGGAAATCAAAGTCCGCCCCTGCGTGTCGTCGATAATCTGCACATAGATATGCTGCGAAGAACGGAACACGGAAAGCCGCGGCCGCCCGTAAGCAACCCGCTTCAGCGCCGCCCGCACCCGGCCCTTGCGGCGCTCGGTACGCATCCGTTGACGCGTCGTTGAGGTTCCCATCGTTGCGCTCCGTTACTTCTTCTTACCTTCCTTACGGAAGATACGTTCCTCTGCGTATTTGACACCCTTGCCCTTGTAGGGCTCAGGCGGGCGCCAATCGCGGATCTCTGCGGCCACCTGGCCGACCTGCTGCTTGTCGATACCGCTGATGACGATTTCCGTCGGACGCGGCGTCTGAATCTGGATACCTTCCGGCACCGGATAGGTGACGTCGTGGCTATAACCGAGCGAAAGGCTCAGCGCCTGGCCCTGGGCCTGCGCACGATAGCCAACGCCGTTGATCTCCAGACGCTTCTCAAAGCCCTGGCTCACACCGGTAACGATGTTCTGCACCAAGGTGCGGGACATTCCCCAAGCTGAGCGGGCCTTTTTCGACTTGTTGACCGGATCGACCTTGATGCCGTCATCGTCCATGGCGACATCGACGTCGTCGACGAGAACCACGGAAAGCTCGCCCTTCGGGCCCTTCGCTTTGACCGTGTGGCCGTCAACCGACGCCGTCACACCGGACGGGATCGAGACGGGCTTCTTGCCAATTCGCGACATGATCTCTTACTCGCTTCTTCAGCCCGCCTAGAAGACGCGGCACAGAACCTCGCCGCCCACATTCTGCTCGCGTGCGTCATAATCCGCCATGACGCCCTTCGGCGTGGAGAGGATCGAAACGCCCAAGCCCTTATGAACGGTCGGGATCGATTTCACAGACGCGTAGACCCGCCGCCCCGGCGTGGAGACGCGCTGAATCTCGCGGATGACCGGCTCGCCCTCGTTGTACTTCAGCTCGATCTCGAGCTCCGAAATACCGTTGGCGTGATCGACTTCCGAATAGCCGCGGATGTAACCTTCCGCCTGCAACACGTCGAGCACACGCATCCTGAGCTTCGAGGACGGAGAGCTGACCGAGGTCCGCCGGCGCCCCTGCGCATTGCGGATACGGGTCAGCATATCGCCGAGAGGATCATTGATAAGCATGATATCGCTCCTACCAGCTCGACTTGACGAGGCCGGGGATCTTGCCCTCGTTGCCCAACTCGCGAAGGGCAATACGGCTCATCTGAAGCTTGCGATAGAACGCACGCGGACGACCCGTCACTTCGCAACGGTTCCGCACCCGGCTCGGCGCCGAGTTCCGCGGCAGCTTCGCAAGCTTAAGCCGGGCAGCGAAACGCTCCTGGTCCGACAGCGATTCATCCGCCGCCAGCGCCTTCAACGCCTCCCGCTTCGCCGCATACTGCTTCACGAGCTTCATGCGGTGCCGGTTCTTCTCGATTGCGCTCTTCTTCGCCATACTTACCTCTTCACGCCCTAACCGCGTCTAGCAGGCTGTGCCTACTACTGCCGGAAGGGAAAGTTGAATTCCCTGAGGAGCGCCCGCCCCTCATCGTCCGTCTGCGCAGTCGTGCAGACGATGATGTCCATGCCCCAGATCTGATCGACCTTGTCGTAGTTCACTTCCGGGAAGACGATGTGCTCTTTGATGCCGAGCGCGTAATTGCCGCGCCCGTCGAAGCTCTTCGGATTGAGGCCACGAAAGTCACGCACGCGCGGCAGAGCCACGTTGATGAGACGATCGAGAAACTCGAACATCCGCTCGCGGCGCAGCGTCACCTTGACGCCGACCGGCATGCCTTCGCGCAGCTTGAACGTCGCGATCGACTTGCGTGCCCGCGTGATGACCGGCTTCTGACCGGCGATCAGAGCGAGATCCTCCGCCGCCGACTGAACCTTCTTGGAGTCCGAGACCGCTTCGCCGACGCCCATATTGAGGACGACCTTGTCCAGCCGCGGCACCACCATCGGGTTCGCGTAGCCGAACTCTTCCTTCAGCTTCGGCACGACCACATCGCGGTAATGTGCCTGCAGCCGGGGCGAGTAGCTGTCGATATCGAAAGCAGCCTCAGCCATCGATCGTTTCTCCTGAGCGCTTGGCGTAGCGGACCTTACGGCCGTCTTCCAGAACCCGGAAGCCAACCCGCGTCGGGCCGCCCGTCTCTTTGTCTTCGAGCGCGAGATTGGACAGATGCACCGGCGCTTCCTTGCGCACAATGCCGCCCTCTTCGCTCGCGGTCTGACGCTGATGACGGGTGATCATATTCACCCCGCGCACCAGCGCCCGGTTCTCTTTCGGGATTACCCGGATCACTTCGCCCTTCCGGCCCTTATCCTTGCCGGCAAGAACGATGACCCGATCACCCTTTTTGATCTTCGCGGCCATCAACAAACCCTTTTCACAGCACTTCCGGTGCCAGCGAGATGATCTTCATGTGGTTCTTCGCGCGCAGCTCGCGCGGAACCGGGCCGAAGATACGCGTGCCGACCGGCTCTTTCTGGTTGTTCACCAGCACGGCCGCATTCTTGTCAAAGCGGATGACGCTGCCGTCCGCACGACGAATGTCCTTCGCGGTGCGCACCACGACCGCCTTCATCACGTCGCCCTTCTTCACGCGTCCACGCGGAATGGCTTCCTTGACGGAGACGACGATGATGTCGCCGACATGGGCGTATTTTCTCTTCGAGCCGCCGAGCACCTTGATGCACTGCACGCGGCGCGCGCCGGAATTGTCCGCCACATCGAGGTTGGTCTGCATCTGGATCATGGCCCGACGTCCTTCTTGTTCTTCATCCGGAACAGCTGTTCCGACAGTTGTTTCTGTGCGCTATTCGGTCGGTGCTTCGCGGCCGATCGCCAGCCAGCACTTGTTCTTCGAAATCGGACGGGTCTCCTGGATGAAGATCACGTCGCCGACCTTGAACTCGTTGTTCGGGTCATGCGCCTGATACTTCTTCGTCCGACGGACCGTCTTCTTCAGGAGCGGATGTGTAAAGCGGCGCTCGACGTCGACGGTAACCGTCTTGTCGGAGATGTCGCTTACCACCGTGCCTTGCAACACGCGTTTCGGCATTCTTCGCTCCTCAAGCCTTCGCCGCGGCAGCATGCTTCTGCGCCGCAATGGTTTTGATACGCGCAATCGTGCGGCGGACCTCGCGGATGCGGGCGGTCTTCTCCAGCTGGCCGGATGCCTGCTGGAAGCGCAGATTGAGCTGCTCCTTCTTCAAGCGGCCGAGCTCGTCGTTAAGCTCGTCCACCGATTTGGTATGAAGTTCGGTCGCCTTCATGGCCTTTTCCTCACTCGCCGATCCGGGTGACGACGCGCGTCTTCACCGGCAGCTTCGCAGCTCCGAGACGCAGCGCCTCGCGCGCAGTCGCCTCGCCGACACCGTCGATCTCAAACATTACGCGGCCCGGATGAACGCGGCACGCCCAGTATTCCGGCGAGCCCTTGCCCTTACCCATACGCACTTCGGTCGGCTTCGACGACACCGGCACGTCCGGGAAAATACGGATCCACACACGGCCGGCACGCTTCATATGACGCGTGATCGCCCGGCGGGCCGCTTCGATTTGCCTGGCGGTAATCCGCTCCGGTTCCATCGCCTTAAGGCCGAAAGAGCCGAAGTTCAGATCCGTCCCGCCCTTCGCCGCTCCGTGGATGCGGCCCTTATGCGCCTTGCGGAACTTGGTGCGTTTGGGTTGCAGCATGTTCTTCTCTCAATTCCCTTGTCCGATCAGCCGCGACTTCTTAGGCCGACGCGCCACGGCGCGAAGCTTCAGGCCCTTCAAGCAGCCGCTTCTCGGATGCAAACGGGTCGTGCTCGAGGATCTCGCCCTTGAACACCCACACCTTGATGCCGATCGTGCCGTAGGCGGTATGCGCCGTGGCCGTCCCGAAATCGATGTCCGCGCGCAGCGTGTGCAGCGGGACGCGACCTTCGCGGTACCATTCAGCTCGCGCGATTTCCGCACCGCCGAGACGGCCGCCGCATGCGATCCGGATGCCCTGCGCGCCAAGACGCATCGCCGACTGAACCGACCGCTTCATCGCCCGGCGGAACGCCACGCGACGCTCCAGCTGCTGCGCGATCGACTGAGCGATCAAAGCGGCATCCGTCTCAGGCTTGCGCACTTCAACGATGTTGATGTGCACTTCCGAGTCCGTCATCCGCGCCACCTTACGGCGCAGCTTTTCGATGTCGGCGCCCTTTTTGCCGATCACGATACCCGGACGCGCAGTCTGGATCGTCACGCGGCACTTCTTGTGCGGACGTTCGATCACGATGCGCGACACCGCGGCCTGCTTGAGATCTTCCATCAGAGCGCGGCGGATCCTGAGATCCTCGTGCAACAAGGGCCCGTATTCCGCGTCACTGGCGAACCAGCGGGAATCCCAGGTCTTGTTGATGCCGAGCCTGAGGCCGATCGGATTGACTTTCTGTCCCATACCTTACTCCTCGGCGCTTAGGCCGCGTCCTCGACTTCGCGCACGACGATGGTGAGATTGGAAAACGGCTTGGTGATCCGTCCGACCCGGCCGCGCGCCCTCGGCGAAAAGCGCTTCATCACGAGCGCTTTGCCGACGTGAGCTTCCGCGACGACCAGGTTGTCGACGTCCAAGTCGTGATTGTTCTCCGCATTCGCAACCGCGCTCTCCAAGGTTTTCTTCACCTGGATGGCGATGCGTTTGCGCGAGAAGGTGAGATCGGCAATCGCCGTCGACACCTTCTTGCCACGGATGAGGCCGGCAACCAGGTTCAGCTTTTGCGGCGAAATGCGCATCATACGCGCAACCGCCTTGGCCTCGTTGTCGCCGAGCGCCCGCTCACGCTTGGGCTTACCCATGGTTACTTCCTCTTCGCCTTCTTGTCCGCCGCATGACCGTAATAGGTGCGGGTCGGAGCGAATTCGCCGAACTTGTGCCCGATCATGTCTTCCGTCACGAGCACAGGGATATGCTTGTGCCCGTTATGGACGCCGAAAGTGAGCCCGACGAACTGCGGGAGAATGGTGGAGCGACGGCTCCAGATCTTGATCACTTCCTTGCGGCCGGACTCGCGGGCCTTCTCCGCCTTCTTGAGGAGGAAGCCGTCAAAGAACGGACCTTTCCAGACTGAACGTGCCACTTCGATTGAACTCCTGATCCTGCCTGTGCCGGCCCGTTATTTCTTGCGGGCGTGGCGAGAGCGGACGATGTATTTCTGCGATGCCTTATTGGACCGCGTGCGCTTGCCCTTTGTCGGCTTGCCCCAGGGGGTCACCGGGTGACGGCCGCCCGAAGTGCGTCCTTCACCACCGCCGTGCGGGTGGTCGATCGGGTTCATCGCCACACCACGAACACTCGGCCGACGACCGAGCCAACGCGACCGACCGGCTTTGCCGAGGCTCACATTGGAATGATCCGGGTTGGAAACGGCGCCGACTGTCGCCATGCACACACCCTGAACCAGACGCTGCTCGCCAGAACCAAGACGCAGAACCGTATAGCCCTGGTCACGTCCGACGATCTGCGCGTAGGCGCCCGCCGAGCGTGCCATCTGGCCGCCACGGCCCGGCTTCAGCTCGACGTTATGCACGATCGTGCCGACCGGCATCGCCCGCAGAGGCATTGCGTTGCCCGGCTTCACGTCGACATTCGACTGACCCGAAACGATGACGTCGCCCTCGGCAACGCGCTGCGGCGCCAGGATGTACGACAGTTCGCCATCCTCGTAACGCACCAGAGCGATGAATGCCGACCTGTTGGGATCGTATTCGAGGCGCTCCACCGTTGCCGGCACGTCGAACTTCCGACGCTTGAAATCGATGATGCGATAGCTGCGCTTGTGACCACCGCCACGCCGACGCGCTGTCACCCGACCGAGATTGTTGCGTCCGCCCGACTTTGTCAGACCTTCCGTCAAGCTCTTCTCGGGCTTGCCACTCCAGAGGCCCGAGCGGTCGACGATGACCAGCTGACGCTGGCCCGGCGTACGCGGATTGAAGGTTTTCAAAGCCATCGCTTAAAGACCCGTCGTCACGTCGATCGAGTGCCCTTCCTGAAGGGTCACGATCGCTTTTTTGAAATCGCCCTGCCGGCCCTTGATGCCACGGAAGCGCTTGGTTTTGCCCTTGCGCAGCAGCGTGTTCACCGCGGTCACTTTGACCTTGAAGAGCTCCTCCACGGCAGCGCGGATTTCCGGCTTCGTGGCATCCTTCTTCACTTTGAAGACGACCTGATTGTTCTCAGACGCAAAGGTCGACTTTTCCGTGATCACCGGCGACAGGATTGTGTCGTAGTGTTTGAGGCTGGTCATTTGAACCGCTCCTCCAGCGCCTCGATCGCCGACTTCGTCAAAACCAGCTTCTCGCGCCGCAAAATGTCGTAGACGTTGATGCCCTGCACAGGCAGCACATCGACATTGCGCAGATTGCGCGCCGCCTTGGCGAAGTTGTCGTCGAGCTGCGCACCGTCCACGATGAGGACGCTGTTGAGCCCGAGCCCGGCAAACTGAGCGGCAAGACCCTTGGTCTTCGCTTCGCCCGCCTTGGCATCGTCGATGACGATCAGCGTTTCCGTCCGAGCCCGCACAGACAGAGCGTGCTTCAGAGCAAGAGCGCGAACCTTCTTCGGCAGTTCGATCGCGTGGCTGCGAGCAACCGGACCGTGTGACTTGCCGCCGCCCCGGAAAACGCCCGGCTTCTTCGAACCGTGACGGGCCCGACCAGTGCCCTTCTGGCGATACATCTTGGCGGTCGTCATCGAGACTTCGCCGCGATCCTTCGCCTTGTGCGTTCCCGCCTGACGCTTCAGGAGCTGGTAACGGATCATGCGCTGCAGAAGATCCTGCCGCGGCTCCAGGCCAAAGACCTCATCCGATACCGACACCTGCCCGGCAGATTCACCGGCGAGCGTGGTGACTTGAAGTTCCATTATTCTGCGCCCCCTTCGGCGGTCTCGGGCGTTGCAGCAGCGCCACCATCCTTGCGCAGCGCGGCCGGCGTCGGGACACCCTCAGGCGCCGCCTTCTTGATCGCGTCGCGAACCAAGAGCCAGCCGCCCTTGGCACCAGGAACGGCGCCGCGCACGAGAAGCAAACCCTTCTCGGCGTCGGTGCGGACGATCTGCAGATTCTGCGTCGTCACCCGCGTATCGCCCATATGGCCGGCCATCTTCTTGTTCTTGAAGACCTTGCCCGGATCCTGGCGGTTACCCGTCGAACCATGGGAGCGGTGCGACACGGACACGCCGTGGGTCGCACGCAGACCACCGAAATTGTGCCGCTTCATGGCACCGGCGAAACCCTTACCGATCGAGGTGCCAGTGACGTCGACATACTGACCGGGCAGAAAATGCTCGGCCGTAATCTCGGCCCCGACTTCGATCATGTTTTCCGGGCTCACGCGAAATTCAGCGACCTTACGCTTAGGCTCGACTTCGGCCTTCGCGAAATGGCCGCGCATGGCCTTCACGGTATTCTTCGGCTTGGCGCGCCCGACACCGAGCTGCACGGCCGTGTAGCCGTCCTTCTCCGCTGTGCGCTGAGCGACGACCTGGCAATTGTCGAGTCTCAAAACGGTGACCGGCACCTGCTCGCCGGCTTCCGTGTAGACTCGGGTCATGCCGAGTTTTTTTGCGATGACGCCAGAACGCATCCTGGTCTTCCCTTCGTCAGGTATCCGCTAGAGCTTGATCTCGACGTCGACGCCCGCCGCGAGGTCGAGCTTCATCAAAGCATCGACCGTCTGCGGTGTGGGATCGAGGATGTCGAGCAGGCGCTTGTGCGTGCGGATTTCAAACTGCTCGCGGCTTTTCTTGTCGACATGCGGCGACCGGTTCACCGTGAACTTCTCAATCCGGGTCGGCAGCGGGATCGGCCCGCGGACCTGCGCCCCGGTCCTCTTTGCCGTCGAGACGATTTCCGCCGTCGACGTATCGAGAACGCGGTGATCGAAGGCCTTAAGCCGGATCCGGATGTTCTGTCCGTTCATTTCATTGCCTCACAGACGGGGCGTGGTGTCCGCGGGTGCGAACAAGCCACGCCCGATCTCGGTTACTCGATGATTTCGGAGACGATGCCGGCGCCGACGGTGCGGCCGCCTTCACGGATGGCGAAGCGCAGCTTCTCTTCCATCGCGATCGGCACGATCAGCGTGACGTCCATCGTCACATTGTCGCCCGGCATCACCATCTCGGTGCCCTCGGGCAGCGTCACGACACCCGTCACGTCCGTCGTCCGGAAGTAGAACTGAGGACGGTAGTTGGTGAAGAACGGCGTGTGCCGGCCACCCTCTTCCTTCGTCAGAATGTACGCTTCCGCCTTGAACTTCGTGTGCGGCGTCACCGAACCCGGCTTGCACAGGATCTGCCCGCGCTCCACGCCCTCGCGGTCGATGCCGCGAAGAAGTGCGCCGATGTTGTCGCCCGCCTGGCCGCTGTCCAGCAGCTTGCGGAACATCTCAACGCCCGTCACCGTCGTCTTGCGGGTGTCGCGGATGCCGACGATCTCGACTTCCTCACCCACCTTGATCTGGCCGCGTTCCACACGACCCGTCACAACCGTGCCGCGCCCGGAGATTGAGAACACGTCCTCGATCGGCATCAGGAACGGCTGGTCGATCGGACGCTCCGGCGTCGGGATATATTCGTCGACAGCCGCCATCAGAGCGCGGATCGAATCCTCGCCAAGCGCCTTGTCGCCGTCCTCGAGCGCCACAAGCGCCGAGCCCTTGATCACCGGAATGTCGTCGCCCGGGAATTCGTAGGACGACAGAAGCTCGCGAACCTCGAGCTCGACGAGCTCAAGAAGCTCCTCGTCGTCGACCTGGTCGACCTTGTTCATGTAAACGACAAGCGCCGGAACACCGACCTGACGGGCGAGCAAAATGTGCTCACGCGTCTGCGGCATCGGACCGTCGGCCGCAGACACCACCAGGATCGCGCCGTCCATCTGCGCCGCGCCCGTGATCATGTTCTTCACATAGTCGGCGTGACCCGGGCAGTCGACATGCGCGTAGTGACGGTTCTCCGTCTCGTACTCCACATGCGCCGTCGAGATTGTGATGCCGCGCGCCTTCTCTTCCGGCGCCGCATCAATCTGGTCGTAGGCCCGATATTCGCCAAAGAACTTCGTGATCGCTGCCGTCAGCGTCGTCTTGCCATGGTCGACGTGACCGATCGTCCCGATGTTCGCATGCGGCTTCGTGCGCGAAAATTTCTCTTTTGCCAT
>NZ_FMVW01000022.1 GCF_900102695.1 Afifella marina DSM 2698 | reverse complement strand
TACGCCCTGGATAAGAATGGAAACCAGCGATGAAGCGTCAAGCTCCGAAGAGCAGTGCTCCTCGCCGCCGGTGTTGCGGTATATATTCAGACCGCTCCGGCCTGTCAACAGACTCATTTCGAAATTCGACATCGCGTTCGTCCGGCCCCGGTTTTCCGCGATTTCGCGCCTCCCCCGCCCGTCTCACTCCTCAAAGCGGTCCGAAGGATCCCGGTCCTGCGTATAGCGGTGGCGCACCGGAAACGCCGGAAGCCAGGATTCCCGGCGCACGGTCCAGCTTTCATAGGTCGGCTTGAACTGATCCGGCTGATCGAGCGCCCCGAGATAGACCTCCACCTCGTCGTCACTGCGGGCAAACACCGAGGAGCCGCAGCGCCCACAAAAATACCGCCCGCGATAATCGGAGGGCGCGCCGGTGACTGTCACCGCATTGTCAGGAAAGATCGCCGAGGCATGAAACAGCGCCCCGTGATGCTTGCGGCAATCGAGGCAATGGCAGAGCCCGACGCGGTAGGGCCGCCCCGTCGCGACGAAGCGCACCTCCCCGCACAGGCAGCCGCCGGCGAATGTCTCCCCGGCGAATGTCTCCCCGGTGAATGTCTCCATGCTGCAGCTCCCGGCATTGCGCGTTCTGGCCAACGTCTTGCAAAGACGGGCCCGGCGCAAGCGGCTCTGGGAAGCGATGACCGGGATTATTCGCAGCGACAGCACGTCAGCTCTTCGTGGAAATCGGCACCCGAAGACGCCACGACGACCTTTTGCGCTCGCTCGCCCTCGACACTGGCCTTGCCGCTCGGATGGGCTCCCGCGATCGCCTGCAGCCGATCGGCTGCCGCAGCGGCGATGAGAGCCTTGGCGTCATGCTGATCACCGATTCGGGAATCCCCTCGGCGTGCGCTGTTCGCGCGCTCTGCAACGGGTGAAAAACCGCCCATTCCCCTCCGCGTGACCAGCAAAGATCCCCGGCAACAACACCGACAGCCCGGCTCGCTCCCGGCAAACGAGCCGGCAGGCCAAGCGAATCACGCGCTCCCGGCCGCAATTGCTCGCCCCCGGCCGGTTCGCCGACTGACGACCGAGATGACGGCGACGGCATGGCGTCGCGTGTGTCGAACACCCGCTCCCGGCCGCACGGACCACTCTTCCCGCGAGCGGAAATGCCGCAGACACGCCCGACGCACTCCCGAAACTTCCCCTCAAAACTCTTCAGCCGAAGCCGGTCTACGCCGGGGACAGCGAATTGTTGCGGCAGAACCGTCAACTGCCGGCAGGCAAGGGATCCGTCCCCTCAGAGAGGATGGCGAGATAGCGCCGGTAGCTGAACACCCGCCCCCGCTTGCGCCCGGTGATCTCCTCAAGGATGCCCATCTTCTCCAGTTCGGCCAGGGCCGCATTGACTGTCGGCGCCGACAAGCCGGTTTTCTCGACGAGCTGGTTGGAGCTCAGGAAGGGGTTCTGCTGAAAAAGCTCGTGGATCCGCAGCGCCGAGCCGGCACGGTCGCTTTCGTTCGTGATTCGCTCGCGGTCTTCCTTGAAGAGGTCGACAATCCGGGTGGCCGCCTCGAAGGCCTGGTTCGCCGTTTCGGCCACGCCCGCGAGGAAGAAGTCGAGCCAGGCCTCCCATGCGCCATGCTCGCGCACCTCCTGAAGCAGGCGGTAATAATCGGCCCGGTGCGTCTTCAGGTAGAGGCTGAGATAGAGCAGCGGCTTGCGCAGCACCCCGTTGACGCAAAGATACAGCGTCACCAAAAGGCGGCCGATGCGGCCGTTGCCGTCGAGAAACGGGTGGATCGTCTCGAACTGGACATGCAGCAGACCGGCCTTGATCAGGGCCGGCAAACGCGATTCGTCTTCGTGGATGAAGTGCTCCAGCGCCTCGAGGCAGGCATCGAGTTCGGTGACCGGCGGCGGCACATAGAGCGCGTTCCCGGGGCGCGAGCCTCCGATCCAGTTCTGAGAGCGGCGGAATTCGCCCGGATCTTTCGTGCCGCCGCGGCCGCTTTTCAAAAGCCGGCCATGCATCTCGCGGATGAGGCGCAACGACAAGGGAAGCTCGGCAAGCCGTTCCAGCCCGTACATCATCGCATCGACGTAGTTCGAGACTTCGCGGATGTCGTCGATCGGCTCTCCCGCCTGAGCTTCGGTCTCAAAGCGCAGAAGGTCGCTCAGCGTGGATTGCGTCCCCTCGATCTGCGACGAGAGCACCGCCTCCTTGCGCACATACATATAGAGAAAGAGCTCCTGGCGGGGCAGCAGCATGGTGATGCCGTCCAACCGCCCGAGCGCGCGCTCGGCAAGACTCAGGCGATCGAGAAGGACCAGGACATCGATCGGCGGCTTCGGCGGCAGAGGTGGCGGAACGAAGGCGCGGACGTTTTCGCCCGCGACAGGCGTTGCGACATATCGGCCGAGGCGCGGATCAGAATCGGAATCGGTCATGGCGCATCCTGGTAGCGCGAAGCTATTTATGCAATCATGACTTGGCTTAAATAACATCCATGCCGGTGTAAGCAGCCTTAAATAGCCACGTCGCTCCCGCCCTATCGCAACCGACGGAGAGCGCCGCCCGACCGAGACGGATGGGCCGATCTGCCACCGGCACGTTAGGGCAGGCCCCAGAACGCGCAAAAGCCCCGCTTGGTGTGCGGGGCTTTGGGGGATTGTTTTGATATGGTTGCGGGGAGAGGATTTGAACCTCTGACCTTC
>NZ_FMVW01000012.1 GCF_900102695.1 Afifella marina DSM 2698 | reverse complement strand
GCTTCGACGTAGACAGACAAAATCGAGCAGCGATCCGCATCACCACAAAAAACAAACCCCGCCAAAAATGACGGGGTTCGTCAGCAGTCTGAAGGCCGCCCCTTCGGAGCGGCCTTTTCGATTCTGGCATTCGACGAACGCAGGCGGCGTTGTCCGGCTGCCGTGTCTTGCCGCCCCCAGAGGAGCGGCCAACGCGACTTAGCCGAGGAAGCCGGCGTACTTGTTCTTGAAGCGCGACAGGCGACCGCCGCGGTCGATGAGGTGCTGGCCGCCGCCGGTCCATGCCGGATGCGTCGACGGATCGATGTCGAGCTGCAGCGAGGCACCGTCCTCGCCATAGGTCGAACGGGTCCAGTATTCCGTGCCGTCGGTCATCACGACCTTGACCGGATGATAATCCGGATGGATGTCTTTCTTCATGTCTCGTCTCGTCGGTTGGAGCGGCCCGCCTGCCTTCGGCGCTCTCGCCCAAGGCCCGTGCCCTTCGTCGCTGCGCCCATCGTCACGCCACGGCTGTCGCCGCGCAGAAAGGCAATTGTCGCAGGCGATATACAGAAGCCGGGATGCGCTATCAAGTCCGTGCGGCAACCCTTGCACCACATGTCCAATCGTGCTCCCTGCAAAAACAAATGACCGATCGCTCTTCTAAAAGGCCCCGCAAGGCCGGCCGCTCGTCGTTGCGCCCTCTCAAGGCGCTCGTTCCCTATTTCGCCAGATATCGCGGACGCGTCGCAGCAACGCTTGCGGCGCTGATCCTTGCGACACTGGCAACGCTCGCCATCCCGATGGCGGTGAGGCGCGTCGTCGATTTCGGCTTCTCCGCCGATAACGTCGGCTTCATCGACAGTTACTTCACCATGCTGCTGGTGGTGGTGGCGGTCCTGGCGGGTGCGAGCGCCGCCCGCTTTTATCTCGTCACGACGCTCGGTGAGCGCATTGTCGCAGATCTACGCGACGGTCTCTTCACGCGGATGATGCAGCTTTCGGCAGGCTTCTACGACACGGCGCGCTCCGGCGAGATCCTCTCCCGCCTCACCGCCGACACGACCCAGATCCGGGCCGCGATTAGCTTCGCCGCCTCAGTCGCGCTCAGAAACATCATGATGTTTCTCGGCTCGGTCGTGATGATGGTGGTGACGAGCCCGGGCCTGTCGGCGCTGGTTCTTGCTGCGATCCCATTCATCGTCGTGCCGATCCTGTGGTTCGGGCGGCGCGTGCGTCAGCGCTCGCGGTTTGCCCAGGATCGCCTGGCGGAAGCTTCCGCTTATGCCTCGGAAGCGATTTCCGGCGTGCGCACGGTTCAGGCCTTCAATCAGGAGACCCCGGCGCGGCGCTATTTCGGCGTGCGCATCGAGGATGCCTTCCAGGCCGCCCGCAGCGCCACGGCGGCGCGCGCGGCCCTTACCGCCTTCGCCATCTTCATCGTCTTCGCGAGCGTGGTCATCGTCCTCTGGTGGGGCGCGCAGGCGGTCGTCGACGGCACCATGACGGGCGGTCGCCTCAGCCAGTTCGTGCTTTACTCGGTGTTTGCGGCCGCAGGCCTCGGCGAAATCGGCCAGGTCTGGGGCGAGATCAGCCAGGCCGCCGGCGCCACGGAGCGGATCGTCGAGCTTCTGGAGACGGAGCCGGAAATCAAGAAGCCGCAAAATCCTGTGGCCCTGCCGACCCCGGCGCGCGGCGAGGTGCACTTCGACGACGTCTCCTTCGCCTATCCGCAAGGCTCAGGTCCGGTTCTCCACAACGTCGCCTTCGACATAAAAGCGGGCGAACGGGTGGCGATCGTCGGGCCTTCGGGTGCCGGCAAATCGACGGTCTTCGCGCTCCTCATGCGCTTTTATGACCCGCAGACGGGCTCCGTCATGGTCGATGGCGTTCCCATCACAGAGGCCGACCCGGAAGAGGTGCGCCGCCGCATCGCGCTCGTTCCGCAGGACGTGGCGATCTTCGCGGCCACAGCCTTCGACAACATCCGCTTCGGCAACGAAACCGCAAGCCGCGAAGCCGTCGAGGCGGCGGCCAAGGCCGCCCATGCCGACGAATTCATCCGCGCCCTGCCGGAAGGCTACGACACGGTGCTCGGCGAGCGCGGCATCACGCTTTCGGGCGGCCAGAAGCAGCGCATCGCGATCGCCCGCGCGCTGTTGAAGGATGCGCCCATCCTCCTCCTCGACGAGGCGACGAGTTCGCTCGACGCGGAAAGCGAGGTCGCCGTTCAAGCCGCGCTCGAAACGCTGATGAAGGATCGCACCAGCCTCGTCATCGCCCACAGGCTGGCGACCGTGCGCAATGCCGACCGCATCCTCGTGATGGAGAATGGCGCGCTGGTCGAGGAAGGCACGCATCAGACGCTCATTGCCAAGAGCGGCCTTTATGCGCGCCTCGCCGAGCTGCAGTTCAATGACGGCGGCCGCGAGCCGGAATCTGCCGCCGCCGAATAGGCAGGCGCCTAAGCCGCTTCTCGCGATATCCATCCGAGACATCGATCGAAAAAAGCCCCGCTGCGGACCAACCGCAGCGGGGCTTCCTGTTTCACGCGTGTCGTGAGCGGCCGTCGGAGAAGACGGCCTTTCCCACTCTCCGCAGAGAGCTCAGCCGAGGCCGAGCTTGCCGCGCAGCGTGGAAAGGTCTTCCGCCAGCGTATTCACCTTGGTGGAGAGGAGATTGCGATCTTCGTCGCTGAGCTTCGTGTAGGAGACGTAGCCGCCCTCGTCGGTCTCGTACTCTTCGAGCACCTCATAGACGTCGTCGAAATTGCCCTGCACCGTCTTCAGGAACTCCTCGGAATCCTTCTCTTCCAGGACCGGCTTCAAGAGATCGAAGATCTTGTAGGCCCCGTCGAAATTCGCCTTGAAATCCCACAGATCGGTGCGGCTGTAGCGGTCTTCCTCGCCCGAGATTTTTGTCGCGGCAACCTCTTCCATGAGCGCCGCCGCACCGCCGACGACCGTTTCCGGCGGGAAGGTGAGTTCGTTGATGCGGCTGTTGAGCTCCTTCACGTCTTCCATCAGCTGATCGGCATATTCGTCGAGCCCTTCCGTCGAGCCCTCTTCCCACAGCCCGTATTCGAGGCGGTGGAAGCCGGTGAAGGTCGGATCCTCTTCGCCCTTTTCGTAATCGTCGGCACGGGCGTCGATCGAGACATCGAGATCGGAGAAGAGCTCGGCGATCGGCTCCACGGCCTCGTAGCTGGTGCGCGTCGGGGCGAAGAGCTCCTTCGCCTTCTCCACATCGCCGTCCTTGATCGCTTTGACGAAGGCCTCAGTATCCTTCACCAGCTCTGCGGTGTTTTCGGCCACGTAGATCTTGTATTGGGCGAGCGGCTCAACGAGGTCGAGCGAGGCGTCTTGCGCCATGGCCCCGGTGAGAGCCGTGGTGCTGAGGGCGAATGCCAGGGCGCCTGCGCGCAGATGTCGGGTGAAGTTCATAAGGGTATCTTTCCTTTCCCTAGGTCGATTGAGATGGCGGCCGGTTCAGATCGGCGTATCGGCGGTTGAAACCGCTTCGATGAGGTCCTGTCCGAGATAGCGGTCGGGGCCCGAGACCCCAGGCAGGACGAAGAAATATCCGCCGCCGACGGGCTTGATGTATTCCTCCAGCGGCTCGCCATTGAGCTTCGTCTGAACGGCGATGAAGCCCTTCTCCAGATCCGCCTGATAGGCGATGAAAAGGAGCCCCTGGTCGAGCTGGCCGGACTTCGTGACGCCGTTCGAATAATTGAACGGCCGCCTCAGGATGAGATTGTCGTCGGCCTCCGGCGTGCGCGGATTGGCAAGCCGAATATGGGCATCGAGCGGCGTCAGCTCGCCCTGCGGATCGCGCGTATAATCCGGCACATCGCTTTCGCGCGTCCCGCCGAAGGGCGCGCCGCTGTCCTTCTTACGCCCGAAGATCTCTTCCTGCTCTTTGAGTGGGGTGCGGTCCCAGCGCTCGACGAAATTGCGGATGATGCGCACCGCCTGATAGGTGCCGCCATGCGCCCATTGCGGCTCACCGTCGCCCTCGCCGACCCACACGACCTTCTGCATGAGAATGCCATCGTTGGAATCCGGGTTGGCGGAACCGTCGCGAAAGCCGAGGAAATTGCGTGCGCTTTCCGTCTCCCCGTCGGGCTTTGGCGGAATGACCGGAACATCGCCTTCCTGCATCCAGCGCAGCACCAGATATTCCGGCAGGTTCTTCACGATGTCGCGCAGCGCGTGGATGTTGGTGTCCTGAAGATTGGCGCAGAACTGCAGCGAGAGATCCCCGTGACAGCGCTCTGCATCGAGCGCGTCGTTCGGAAATTGCGTCATCCGCTGAAGCGTCCGCGGCTTCAGGGGCGTCAAAAACTCCCGCCGTTCAAACAAAGAGGCGCCGAGCCCGACGGTGATGGTCAGATTGTCCGGCGCGACGACCGGGCCCAGAATCCCGGAATCCGGCGGCGGCAGCTTCGGATCGAGCTCGGGCACCTCGCCGCCCTGCGTCAGAAAGACGATGCGCTCCGTCAGCTTGCGCAGCATCGTCTCCAGATCCTCCGGCGTGCGCGCGACGACGTCGAAGGCGGCCATGATGCCGGTTGCCGGCCGCGGCGTGACGATCCCTGCCTGATGCTTTCCGTAGAACGGCACTCTTTCCAACGTGCTGTTGAGCCCCGTCGGCGCGTCGGTAACCTGATGGCCGTCCCCCTCTTCGGCTCGTGCCGGGAAGGCTCCGAAGGCAAGCGCACTGCCCGCGCCTCCGAGGCCGAAAAGCACCTGACGGCGGCTTGTGAAGGGGCAGCCGAAGCCGGAATGATTGCCGTTGTCTTTGGTTTTGTCTGTCATCAGCTCACTCCGATCACCTGGTCGAGCCGGTCGAGGACGTCGGCGAGCTCCTGGAAAGCCTTAGAAAGGGAAGCGCGCTCAGCCTCGTCGACGCTCTCATAGGACGGGTAGCCTTCAGGCCCGGAGAGCTCCGAAAGCTTCGTCTCCACCGCCGTCAACTTCGTCTCGATCTCCTTCTCGAGAGCCGGATCGACCGGCTCCACGACGACCTGCAGAAGCCGCGTGATCTTGGCGATGCCCTCGAAATTCGCGGCGAAATCGTCAAGATCGGTGTGGGCGTAATGGTCCTCGCCGGCCTTGATCTTTCCGTCCGACAGCTGCCGCGCCATGTCGCCCGGGATCGCCATCAAAAGCGCCGGATCGAGCTTGAGCTTGCCGAGCCGCGATTTGAGCTCGCTCATATCGGCGACGAGTTCGTCCGCGACGGGCGCGAGCCCCTCCGTCGTCTCTTGCAAGAAAAGCCCGTATTCGAGACGGTGGAAGCCGGTGAAAGCCGGGTCGGCCTCGCGCTTTTCCAGATAATCCGCGACCGGATCGATGGCGTTTTCAAGATCCGACAGGCGGTAGGCGACCGGTTCCACGCGCTTATAGGGAAGCCGGGCTGCCACCCAAAGCTCCTGCGCCTTGGGAAGATTGCCGGCCTTGATCGCCGCAGCGAGCTCTTCGCTGGCGGCAACGGCGGCCATCCCCTGCTGCACGAGATAGACCTTATATTCCGACAGGGGCCCCAGGAAGTTTCTAAGGCCGACCGTGCTCGCCGCAGTTCTTGCCTCTTCCGATTCCGTCACATGCAGAATGCCGCGCGGATTGGAGAGAAGGCCGCAGGTGATCTCATAATCACCCGGGCGAAGCTGCGCCGTCAGCGTCTGTTTGAAGCCCGGCGCGATGTTCTCGCGCTCCGCCACCACCATGACGCCGTCCAGAATCTCCCATTCGATCGGCCGTTCCGACGTGTTGACGATCTCAAACGAGCGCTTGCCGCCGGGCACTGTGATCTCGTTGGGCTCGCAGGCCGTGGCGCTGACGGCGACGCGGAACTGATCGGTCGTGTCTGCCTGCCCCGCGGCATGCTGGCTCGCATAATAGAAGGCCGCGCCACCGGCGATGGCGAGAAGCGCCGCACCGGCGATGGCAAGGGTCATGAGCCCCGAACGAGGCGTTTTGGGCTGGGGCTCAGGCGCCGGCATTGGGACGCTCCGTGGCTGGGCTCGGCGCGTAGACGCTCGCCTCCTTCCCTGGCCGTGGAGGCTT
This sequence comes from Afifella marina DSM 2698, assembly GCF_900102695.1. Classification (GTDB taxonomy): domain Bacteria; phylum Pseudomonadota; class Alphaproteobacteria; order Rhizobiales; family Afifellaceae; genus Afifella; species Afifella marina. The sequence goes on along the minus strand of NZ_FMVW01000012.1, from coordinate 67,855 downwards.
CAGGAAGAAGAAAAGGCTCACGCCGAGGAAGATGACGTAGAGAAGGATTTCCCCGACGCTCGGGCTCTCCTGGTAGCCGAGGATGCCGGAAAGGATGGTGCCGACGACGCTGGAGACCGGCAGAACGCGGCTGAGATCGTAGGCTGGCGTCTGCAGCCCGTTCCACAGCCCCGCCTCGTGCAGATTGCCGAGCGCGCTCGCCAGGATGCCGGCGGCGACGAAGAGGATGAAGACGCCCGTCCAGCGGAAGAAGCGGCGGAGATTGAGGCGGAGCCCGCCCGCGTAGATGGCAAAGCCCGCGGCGACGGAAACAAGCACGCCGGCAAGGGCAGCAAGCGGCACGCCAGGGCCGGAACTCTGCTGAAAGATCGCGAGAAGAAAGAAGATCGATTCAAGGCCTTCCCGCGCCACCGCGAAGAAGACCAGGCCGATCAGCGCCCAGGCCGCACCCTTGGGCGCGGACAGCGCCGCATCGATGGAATCGTGCAGTTCCGCCTTGATGGAGCGCGCGGCCTTGCGCATCCAGAAGACCATCGAGGTCAGGATGACGACGGCGACGAGGCCGACGCAGGCCTCGAACAGTTCCTGATATTTCTGCGGGAATTCCGCGCTCACCCATTGCAGGGCGGCACCGACGAAAAGCGACAGCGCGACGGCGAGAAAAATCCCGACCCAGACAAGCGGCATCCATGCCGAACGCCCCGTCTGGCGCAGATAGGTCGCGATGATGCCGGTCACCAGAGCGGCTTCGAGGCCCTCGCGCAGCATGATGAGGAAGGAAGCGAGCATACCCGTCCTTTGGAAGATCACGGGCACAGCTAAAAAATCTGACTTTGAAATGCAATAATTAAATTTCGAAAGAGTCGAATTTCAAAACGGGGTGCCTTCGCGCCGCGGCAGGCCTCTCCTCCGCCCCCGTCCATCCACCATTCGCGACAAGAGCTTCCGTCAAAACGAGAACCGCTCTAGATTTTTAGTAAGACGAGCCGGAACGGCCGCTGCGACAATCCATAATGTCCTGGGAGGGGCGCTGTGACGATGACGGGAGAGCCGCGTGCGGCCGAGGTGCCACGCATGCCGGATGTCCGCGAGATCGGCTTCGGCGATCTCAAGGCCGCGCTCAAAGACGGGTTTGCGGATTTCCTCGCCGAGCCCCTCTACGGCCTGTTTTTCGCGGCGATCTTCGTGGCCGGCGGCTTCGTCGTCCTCGGCCTCCTCATCGCTCTCGACATGCCGTGGATGATCCTGCCTTTCGGCGTCGGCTTCCCCTTGCTGGGTCCTTTCGTGGCCGCCGGGCTCTACGAGGTGAGCCGCTGCCGCGCCCGCGGCGAGAGGCCGGGATGGCGGCGCGTGCTGACGACCGTCTCCCGCCAGCGCCAGCGGCAGATGAGCTGGATGGCCTTCGTCATCCTCTTCATCTTCTGGGTCTGGATCTATCAGGTGCGTCTGCTTTTGGCGCTCTTCCTTGGCTTCAAGAGTTTTTCGAGCCTTGCCGACTTTTTCAACGTCGTCACCACGACGCCGGAAGGGCTGGGCTTTCTCCTCGTCGGCACAGCCGTCGGCGCTTTCCTGGCCCTCGTCCTCTTCTCATCGACGGTGATCGCCATGCCGCTCCTCCTCGACCGGGAGCTCGACTTCGTCTCGGCGATGATCGTGAGCTTCAAGGCGGTGCGCAAGAATCCGGGGCCGATGCTCGCCTGGGGCGTCATCGTCGGCGCGCTCACCCTCCTGGCCCTCGCGCCGACCTTCCTCGGGCTCTTTATCGTCCTGCCGGTCTTGGGCCACGCCACCTGGCATCTCTTCGAGCGCGCGGTGGGTTCGAACTCGTCTCCTGCGTCACCATTGCCGCCGTCGTAAGTGTATGAGCGCATCGCCTCCCGAGACAGCATCGAATAGTCTATTCAATCCACGATTGAGAATGACTGAGCTGCCCGGATGGCGGACGAAGAAAGCCTCTACCCAATCGAAGTGGTGCTGCGCGGCACGCCGATCTCGCTTCAGTCGAAGAGTTCGGCACACCGTGAAGCCTGGAAACAGCGGGTGAGAGACGCGACGCTGTCTCGGAGAGAGCAAGTATACCAAGCCGCGTTGCTCGACGATCGTCCTCTCGCTGTAACGATCTATTACTTTCCGAGCGATCCGATGGAGGGCGATATCGACAATATCGTCAAGCCGATCGTCGACGCGATGAAAGGCGTCTCTTATCTGGATGACCGCTCTGTCGAACGGATAGCGGCACAGAAGTTCGAACCAGAGGAAGACTGGCAATGCGTGGCACCAACCGAACAACTTGCCTTCGCATTGGATATGGAGCCTCCGGTCATCTACATACGCGTTGAGGATGATCTGCACTGGAGGAGGTTTCAATGAGTACGGCGGCTCACGCCTCACCGCAGCAGGAGGCAATCGCCTTCCTCGAAAGCGTAAGGCCCCGCTATGAAGCCGAAGGCTTCACGTTCACAATCGGACCCGACCGCTCGCAGTTACCCACTTTCTTGGGCGATTATGCACCGGACGCCTTGGCAAAGAAGCCCGGCATTAACCTCGCAATCGAAGTCAAGCGCCACGAGCCGTCGCACAAAGTCTCCCTGCAGAGGATCAGTCGCTTGTTCGACGGGCATCCCGACTGGACGCTAGCGATCCTCTCGATGGGTGAAAAGCCGCCGCTTCACGTCCGCACCGCGTCGCCCGAAACCATCCGCAAGCGCCTAGATGAAGCACGCGAGCTCGTTTCAACGGGAGACACACGCGCTGCGTTTGTCATGGCGTGGTCTTTGCTCGAAGCCACTTTGAACGCCCTTGGCACAATCCATAACGGCAAGCCGCGCACACCCGGAACCGTGGTGCAATCGCTCACCATGGAGGGGCATATTTCGCAGAGGACGGAAGAAAACCTGCGCAGGCTCATCGGTCTTCGCAACCGTATCGTGCATGGAGACGTCGAGGCCGAGCCGACGGACAAAGACGTTGAGATCGTGTTGGCAGCGATCGAAGAGGCCTTATCGACCGGAGAGCAGTAACGAAGCTCACTGAGGGCGCGGCCTTCCCTCACCGCTCCGTCAGCTTCAACTCGATCCGCCGGTTTCTGCGATAGGCGGCTTCCGTATCGCCCTCGTCGAGCGGCTGGTATTCGCCAAATCCGGCGGCGACGAGATGTTGCGGCTCCACCCCCTGGTCGATCAGATAGCGTACGACCGCGATCGCGCGTGCCGCCGAAAGATCCCAGTTCGACTGGAAACGTCCGGTACCCGAGACCGGGCGTTTGTCGGTGTGGCCGTCGACGCGGATCACCCAGTTGATCTCCTTCGGGATCTCCGCTTCCAGCTCCTTGATGGCGTCGGCGAGCTCGTTGAGATCGGGCTTGAAGGAATCGGTGATCTCGTCCGTGCCCGTCGGGAAGAGCACGGAGGCGGGCAAGACGAAGCGGTCACCCACCACTTCGATGTCGGAGCGCCCGGCAAGGATTTCGCGCAGCCGCCCGAAAAAGTCGGAGCGATAGCGCGACAGCTCCTGCACCCGCTGGGCGAGCGCCACGTTGAGCCGTCGGCCGAGATCGGCGATCTTGGTCTGGCTCTGCCGGTCGCGCGTTTCGGATGCTTCGAGCGCGTCTTCCAGCGCCGCGATCTGCCGGCGAAGCGCGGAAAGCTGCTGATTGAGAAGCTCGACCTGCGCCAGAGCGCGCTGACTCACCTCTTTTTCGTCGGCGAGTTTGCTCGTGAGCCCGGAGATGCGCTCCTCCGCCTCGCCGGCGGCACCCGATGAGGACGACAACAGCCCCTGAAGCCTGTCGCGCTCGCCTTCGGCGGTCGAAAGGCTCGCCTGCAGCGAGGCGATCGTCTCCGTCATGTCGCGATTGTCGGTGCGCTCGAGCGCCAGAAGCTCGGTCAATTCGGCGATCTGCGCATTGAGGCGGTTCAACACCTCGTCGCGCCCGGAAATCTCCTGGGAGAGGAAGAATTGCGCGATGAAGAAGACGGTGAGCAGGAAGACGAAGACGAGCAACAGCGTCGCCATGGCGTCGACGAAGCCCGGCCAGTAATCCGTGCGCTGCATGCGCCGTGCGCGCGCGAGCGCCATGGATCAGCGCTCCCTGCCGGTTTCCGTCAGGCCCGGCATACGCTGCGGATAAGGCTTGTCTTCCTCGCGCATCCGCCGCGTCTTGGCCTCGGCCCCGTCATGGCCGAGGCGCTCGGCAATGGCATCGAGCGTGTTTTGCAGATATTCGCGCTGTTCGGCCTGCCCCTCCATCCAGTCGCGCACCATCTGCTGCTCGTTGCGCATATGCTGGACGAGGCCCTGGATGCCTTCGGCGAGATTGGCCATCGCCGCGATCGAAGGCCGTCCCCCGCCCTCCATATTGCGCGACAGGCGTTCCACCGCGAGGCGGATCTCCTGCACGGTACTGCCGGTCTCGGCATCCTCGAGGTCGAAATCCTCAAGGTCCGTCATCGTCGAGAGCCAGTCTTCGAGCTCGGTATAGAAACGGTTCTGCGCCTGCCCGGCCTGCAGATCGAGAAAGCCGAGAACGAGCGAGGAGGCGAGACCGAAAAGCGAGGACGAAAAGGCGATGCCCATGCCGGAAAGCGGCGCTTCGAGCCCGGCCTTCAAATCCTCGAAGATGACCCCCGCCTCGCCGGAATCGACCCTGAGCGACTGGATCGTCTCGCTGACCGAGCCGACGGTGCGCAACAGCCCCCAGAACGTGCCGAGAAGGCCGAGAAAGACGAGAAGCCCCGTCAGGTAGCGCAGGATTTCGCGGTTTTCATCGAGGCGCGTGGCGATGGAATCGAGGATCGAACGCCAGGTGGAGGTCGACAGCATCGCCTCGCGCCGGTCACGCAGAAGCGTCGCCATCGGCGCGAGAAGCCGCGGTGAAGCATCGGAAACGCCGACTTCCTGCCGGCGGAAGGAATTCACCCAATGAACTTCCGGCATCAGCATGACGACGCTGCGGAAGGCGAGCAGCACGCCGATCAGAAGAACGCCGATGATGAGCCCGTTGAGGCCCGGATTGGACATGAAACCGACGGCGATCTGGCGATACAGGATGAGCGGCACGAAAGCCGCGATCACCAGAAAGATGAGCATCCGAACCAGAAAGATTCGGGGCGAAGAGAGCCGGTAGGGATCGTATTCTTTCGCCATATTATCCAGGGTTCGGCCGCGCTTTGGTCCAATCTAGCGTGATTTGCCGGAAGGACGAAACAGTCGCGGCCGATTCCGGCGATTTATCCGCCAGCGCCCTTGAGCAATCCGGCGAGATGCTGGTGCACGGCCTCGTTGCCGGCAACGATGGTGCCGGAGGTGAGCATCGCATCACCGCCCTTGATGTCGGTGACGAAACCGCCCGCCTCGCGGATGAGGAGAATGCCCGCCGCCATATCCCAGGGCGACAGATGGCTCTCCCAGAAGCCGTCGAAGCGGCCGGATGCGACCCAGGCGAGATCGAGCGCGGCCGCGCCGAACCGCCGGATACCGGCTGCCTCCGCCATGACCGCCGCGATCTGGCGCAGATACGGCCCGTGCTCGCCGCGGCCGAAATGCGGAATGCCGGTCGCGATGACCGTCTCCGCAAAGATGCGGCGCTGGGCGACGCGCAGGCGTCGATCGTTGAAGAAGGCTCCTGAACCACGCTCCGCGGTATAGAGCTCGTCCGTGACAGGATTGTAGATGACCCCCGCCGTCAGCCGCCCCTGGCGCTCCAGCGCGATCGAGACGGCGAACATCGGAATGCCGTGCAGGAAGTTCGTGGTGCCGTCGAGGGGATCGACGATCCAGCGGTGCTGGGGATCCTCGCCGATCTTCTCGCCCGATTCCTCCATCAGGAAGGAATAGCCGGGCCGCGCACGCTCGAGCTCCTCGCGGATGATTTCCTCCGCGCGCCGGTCGGCGGCGCTGACGAAATCCGCCGGCCCCTTGCGCGACACCTGGAGATGCTCGACCTCGCCGAAGTCGCGGGCGAGCACGCGCCCCGCTTTGGTGGCGGCGCGCACCATCACATTGAGAATTGCCGATCTTGCCATGTCGTGTGAGCCGTACCTACTCGGCCCGCTTGATGTAAGCGATCTCGTTGGTGTCGACGACGATCCTCTCACCGGCCGTGATGAAGGGCGGCACCATCACGCGCACACCGTTTTCCAGCATCGCCGGCTTGTAGGAGGAAGCGGCCGTCTGGCCTTTGATGGTCGGCTCGGTCTCCGTGATGGCGAGCACCACCTGGTCCGGAAGCGCGATACCGATCGGCTTCTCCTCATGCATTTCGAGGGTCACCGTCATGCCGTCCTGCAGAAAGGCGGCGCGCTCTCCGACGAATTCCTCGGCGAGATTGATCTGCTCGTAGCTCTCGGAATCCATGAACACCAGCACGTCTCCATCCTTGTAGAGAAACTGGAAGTCCTTGGTTTCGATGCGGGCGCGCTCGACCTTTTCGTCGGAACCGAAGCGATTGTTGAGCTTGCGCCCGTCGATCAGGTTCTTGAGTTCGACCTGGTTGTAGGCCGGCCCCTTGCCGGGTTTCACCTTATTGGTTTTCACCGCCACCCAGAGCGTGCCGTCATATTCGATGACATTGCCCGGGCGGATGTCGTTACCGCTGATTTTCATCGCTAATCCTGTCGAGAGATCGGCGGCCTTGCACCACACTTTGCGGGGCTTAGCAAGGCGCCTTGGTAAGCGGCTGCAGCCGCGTCACATGCCCCATCTTACGCCCCGGCCGGATTTCGCGCTTGCCGTAAAGCGTCACGCAGCAATTGTTCTCGCCCGCAAGCGCCTGCCAATCCTCGGCCTCTTCGCCGATCAGATTGGTCATCACCGCGTCGCTGTGGCGGGAGACGGACCCGAGCGGCCAGCCGGCAATCGCCCGGATATGATTTTCAAATTGCGAGCAGACGCAGGCATCGCGCGTCCAATGGCCGGAATTGTGCACCCGCGGCGCGATCTCGTTGACGAGGAGCAGCTCGCCGCCCCCCGTTTCGATGACGAAGAGTTCCACGCCGATCACGCCGATATAATCGAGTTCCCTCACGATCGTGGCGGCGATTTCCGCCGCCTTCTGCCGCGTCGCAAGCGCGAGATTGGCCGGCACGGTGGAGGTGTGGAGGATATGGTTGCGGTGGACGTTTTCCGGCACGTCGTAGACCGCCGTCTCGCCGTTTGCGCCACGCACCGCAATCACCGAGACTTCGCGCGAAAACGGCACGAAGGCTTCCAGGACCGCCGGCGCGCGTGCGATTGCCGCATAGGCCGCCTCGGCATCGTTCGCGTCGTCGATGCGCACCTGCCCCTTGCCGTCATAGCCGAAGCGGCGCGTCTTCAAGATTGCCGGCGTCTTCAGATGTTGAAGCGCGGCTTTGAGCCCGTCGAGATCGTCGATCGCCGCATAGGGGCCGACCGGCACGCCGGCGCCCGTCAGAAAGCTCTTCTCGTTGAGCCGGTCCTGCGCCACTTCGAGCGCACGCGGTCCAGGCCGCACCGGACAGGTCGCCGCAAGCAGCTCAGCGGCGTCGACCGCGATATTCTCAAACTCGTAGGTGACGACGTCGACATCGGCCGCAAAGGCTTCCAGAGCGCGCGGATCGTCGTAGGGGGCGACCGTGTAATGTGCCGAGACGTCAAACGCCGGACTGTCGGGATCCGGGCAGAAGACATGCGTGGAGAAGCCCAGCTGCGCGGCGGCGACCGCCAGCATGCGGCCGAGCTGGCCCCCGCCCAGAATGCCGATGGTGGCGCCCGGGGCGAGCGCCCCTGTGCGCTCAGCTGTCATCGCGCGGATCCTCGCCGACGGCATCGCTCTGCCGCAGCCTGAAGGTTGCGAGCCGCTCCGCCAGAGCCGCATCGCCGAGCGACAGGATGGAGGCGGCGAAAAGCGCGGCATTGGCCGCGCCGGCCTCGCCGATCGCGAAGGTCGCCACCGGAATACCGGCCGGCATCTGCACGATCGAATAAAGCGAATCCTGCCCCGACAAAGCGCGCGATTGCACCGGCACACCGAGCACCGGCAGGCGCGTCAAGGAGGCGACCATGCCAGGCAGATGCGCCGCCCCACCGGCCCCCGCGATGATCACCTTGAAGCCGTTCATTTCGGCCCCTTTGGCAAAGTCGTAAAGCCGCTCGGGGGTGCGGTGCGCGGAGACGATGCGTGCCTCGTAGCCGATGGCGAGCTCGTCGAGCTTTTCGGCCGCGCGCTGCATGGTGGCCCAGTCGGAGCGACTGCCCATGACGAGCGCGACGGGAACGGAAGATGATGCGGTCAAGGCGAAAATGTCCGCGTTGGCAGAGAAAGAAAACCGGAAAGACGCCGGATTAACGAATGCCGGAGCCTCCCGCAAGACAACTGATCGGCTCAAATATCAGGCAAAGACTGCGCGCGTGGGGCTTTCGAACCTGCCGCAAAGACACCGCGCTTCAGCAGGCTTTAAGCGATGATATCCGGCAGAAGCCTGTCTTCGAGCGCGAGGATACGGTCCTTCAAGGAGAGCTTCTTGCGCTTCAGGCGCTGCAATTGCAGGTAATCGGGCTGCGGCGAGGCCGTATGAAGGGCTTCGATGGCATGATCGAGATCGCGGTGTTCCTGACGCAAGAGAGCAAGCTCCGCCCTGATCTCCTTCTGCGTCAGCTCCACGACGTTGTCGCTACCATCCATCATCACCTCCAGGGGCGGCAATCTATCACGAGGAATTGTCTCATGCAGCCTATCGGCCGCGGATGCCAGCGTACGGTTCGAAAAGCCGCAGCTTGAAGCCAAAAAAATGCGTGATCAAATGATCAGCAGATATTAACGGACCCTGCCGCTCCGTTAGACAGGGCGGTGAAGCTATGTCACACTTTAAATCCCCCACCATAGATGGAGACGCAAATGCCCCTTGAAGCGCGCCTTGCCGAGCTCGAGCGGCGCCATGAGGCTCTCGAAAAAGAGATCGAGGCAGCCATGGCCCACCCGGCCAGCGACGATCTTGAAGTCGCTGAGCTGAAGCGGCGCAAGCTGCAACTCAAGGACGAGATTGCGCGTCTGAAAGGCCAGCAGGAAGGCGCTCTCTAAAGCCCCTTTCGAACGCTTGTCCGGTCCTTCCGGCTCGCGGCCTGAGGGCCGGCCGGAAGGACTGAAAACGGCCCGCGGGGCGCAAGGTCGTCCCGACCATTCCAGCGCCCCTCTTGACCCGGACGTTCCGAACGTCTTCGGCCGCCCGCCTTCCCTTTCTCTTCCCCTTTATTGTCGACAACCTGTCTCGCTTTGGGGACCAACCCGCTCCGGGCCCGGTCCGGGCCCGCTTCAGGCAATCTCGCAGCGGCAAATCTCGCCTTGAGACGAACTTGCGGCGGGACGAACTTGCGGCGGGAGCCCCCGGTGGCACGACCGGCTGTCCCGGGCACGACAGACGCAGAAAGGGGCGATGCAGGGATCAAAGGCGGCCTCCCGCCCAGCAGCCTCACGACGTCCGTTGCGACCGAAACGGCGCAGACGCGAGGCCCCCTCGGTATCAATCTGCGTCGCCTCAGGCGGCGCAGCCTTCGCCTCTTGAGCCTCGCGCGCACATTTCGTGCGCGCCGAGCCGGGCTTCGTCAGCTTCGAGCTCCGAAGATCACGCAGCGATCCCGGCTCTTCCCGTCTTGCGTTCCCGCTCCGGCAGCTGCCCGTCACCGGCCTCGCGCTCCTGTCGCCGCGCCGCGATCTCGCGCCTGGCGACCCAGCGCATGATGTCGCGCCAGCGCCAGACCTTGCCGGCGCTCGCCCAATTGCCGTCTGGCACCTCGTCGATCAGACACCAGACGCGGTAGGCGTCGTCCTCGGTGAAAGGCGTGCCTTCCGCGGCCAGGATCGCGTTCGTCGATTTTTCCACGAGCGAGCGCTTCTTCTCCTCGTTCAGGGCGCCGAGCGGCACCGTGTAGGAGAGCCGGTAACAGGGCGCGTTGGAGAGATTGCCGCCGACATAGGTGCGGCGCGGCTCGAACTCCGTCACCTCCAAACGCGTGATCGAGCGCGCCACGGCACTGCCCGGCCGCGCCCCCTGGTGTTCGAGCAAAATCGCCGTCAGATCGCGCGCCAGAATGTCGAGTTTTGCGTCCGACAGCGCCCCGCGCGTCAGTCTCAATTCAGCAAGAGGCATGGATCATCCTCATGAATGCGCGGCGGCCGGCATGGCCACGGCGCCCTTGAGCCGGTCCTGGGCTTTCACCAGCTTCTCCATCTTGCGCAGATCGAGATCTGTGATGCCGAGCGCGCATTCGACCCAAATATCCGTGACGTCGCGCAATTCCTCGTAGCTGAGCGGCATGACGCGGCGGCGCGTGCGATAGACGCCGACCTGCGCATTGTGGCGTCGCTGCGAGCGCTCGATCAGGTCGCGCACGGCCTTTTCACCGGTGCCGTCCTCCACCACCTCGTCGATGACGCCTGCCTCCAGCATCTCGTCCGCCGAATAGGTGCGCCCGGACAGCATCAGCTTTTCCGCGATCCGGCTCGACACCTTGCGGCTCAGATAGGAATAGGCGCCCATTCCGGGGAAGAGATTGAAAAGCACCTCGGGCAGCCCGAAAGTCGCGCTCTTCTCGGCGATGATGAGATTGCACGACAGCGCCGATTCCAGCCCGCCCCCGAGCGCCTGTCCCTGCACCAGCGCGATCGTCACGATCGGCAGATCGGCGCTGATGGAATTGAGGTAGGTCATCTTGGCGCAGGCATGCGCATAATCGCGCAGCCCCTCCTCGTCCCGCGCCCGGATCAACCGCGAGAAGAGGTCGAGATCGCCGCCGAGGCTGAAGATCGACGGCGTGCCGGATTGATAGACGATGTATTTGAGAGCGAGCGATTCCGCATCTGCGAAGCGGGCATTCAGCGACTGGAACAGGTGAATGTATTCGCTCACCAGCCGGCGCGTAAAGCACGGCCGTCCGGGCGGCACCATGGTCGACCACAAAGTCGCATTCTCGGCCTCGTAAGAAAGAACGACCTCCCGCACGTCCTCCGCGACCTCGGAAATCGCGGCCCGAACACTTCCAACGGAGCCTTTCGCCGGCATCGCGACGCCGACCGCACCCGATGTACGCGCCCTCAGCTCGTTACTGACAATATCTTCGCTGCGCACGTCGCACGCCGCCGCTTCAAGTCTGGCCATATTCCACCCCCCGCCGCAGAGGAACACTGACACTTATTACAAAATTCTTCATGACGTTAATATAAACTTTAGGGTACCGGCAAGCCAGTAGCACTTTGTTAAGGTTAACATTTAACTTGTGAATTGAAAACCCGTGCTGCACCGCAAAATGGCGATTTGACTGAGATTTCCTGGGTCCAGTGCCGCCGGGGGTGGCTAGGTCTAGGCCGCCGCCTGCTTCTCTTTCCGCGATGCAAAAAGCCGGCCAAGCTTCTCAGCCGGCACCGGGCAGCTGATCAGGAACCCCTGCACCTCGTCGACGTATCCGTCCGCCATGACGATGGCGAGCTGATCGTCCCGCTCGACGCCTTCGAGCGTCACGGCAAGCCCGAGCTCGGCGGAAAGCCGCGCCACGCCGCGCAACATGATCAAACGCTGCGGATCATCATCGAGCCCGGAGAGGAAGGAGCGGTCGATCTTGACCTTGTGGAACGGATAGTTCTGCAAATAGGCGAGGCTCGAATAGCCGGTGCCGAAATCGTCGAGCGAGATGCGGATCCCCATCTCGGCGAGCTCGCCGAGCGCATGACGCGTGCGCTCCGTCTGCTCCAAGAGCACCGATTCCGTAACCTCGATCTCCAGCCGGTCGGCCGGCAGCCCGGAATCCTTGAGCGCCGCCTCGACGGAGCGGACGATGTCGCCGCGGCGAAAATGCATCGGCGAGACGTTGACGGCGACACGGATTTGCTGCGGCCATTGCACCGCCTGGCGGCAGGCCTGCACCAGCGTCCAGTCGCCGATCTCCACGATCAGCCCCATCTCCTCGGCGAGCGGGATGAACTCGCCGGGCGACACGATCCCCCGCCCCGCGCGCGGCCAGCGCAAAAGCGCCTCGCAGGTGGAGATCGTCCGGCTGCGCACATTGAGGAGCGGCTGATAGTAGAGCTCCAGCTCCTCGTTGGCGAAGGCGCTACGCAATTCCATTTCGAGCGAGCGGCGCTCCTGCGCGCGCACATCCATTTCCGGCTCGAAGACGCAGAACGTGCCGCGCCCGTTCGCCTTGGCGCGGTAGAGCGCCATGTCGGCATTCTTGATGAGGGCGTCGGCATTCGAGCCGTCCTTGGGCGCGAAGGCGACACCGACGCTCGCGCCGGCAACGATGCTGTGCCCGTTGAGCGCATAAGGACGCGACAACGCCGTGATGACCCGCGTTGCGAATTGCTCCGCCTGTTCGGCGTCGGTGACGCCTGAGGCGAGAAGCACGAATTCGTCGCCGCCGAAGCGGGCGAGAAGGTCGCTCTTGCGCGTCATGGAGGCAAGCCGCCGCGCCGTGGCGCGCAGAAGGCTGTCGCCGACCGGGTGGCCGAGCGTATCGTTGACGCTCTTGAAGTGATCGAGATCGACGCAGAAGACGGCAAAGGCCGAGTTTTCCTCGGCGCTCTTGCGCAGGAACTGCTCCAGCTCCTCTTTCAGGCGCACGCGATTGGGCAGCCCCGTCACCTCGTCGTGATGGGCCATGTAGGAGATGCGCGCTTCGGTGCGTTTGCGCTCCGTCACATCCTCCGCGACGATGACAAAACCGCCGTCCTTCGCCGGCTCGCTGGTAAGAGAAATGGTGCGCCGGTCGTTGGTGACGATCTGCAGCGTTCGCCCGACCGTGAACTGCTCCTGCAAACGCTTCAGCTCCGAACGCGAGAAGACGCCTTCGCGCACGCAGGCCTGGACAAGCTCGCTGATCGGCATGCCATGCCGGATCGATTCAGGTGAAAGACCGAGAAGACTGAGCGCCCTTTGATTGTGAACCCGCAGCTTCTGCTCCGCATCGATCATCAGCACGCCATGCGACATGCTGGACAGCGCCGCTTCCAGACGCCCCGCAAGCAGCGTCATCACCTTTTCGGCCCGCAATGCCGCAAGCAGCGTCTCGCTGATGGAAATCGAAACGCCGCGCATGCTCCAGAAGAAGAAAGCGAGAAGCATCCCGAGCGCCAGATAAGGCGGCTCGCCCTGCACCACGAAACCGGTGACGAGCGGCAGACAGGCAAATAGGATTTGCAGAGAGACGAGTTGCGGACGGCCCGCATTGCGTCCGGCGATGCCGGCGGAATAACCGATCGTCACCGAGACGGCGACGAGCTGCGCGGTCACATCGTCATAGAACGTCAGACAGATGTAGCACCAGACGCCGAGGAGGAAGGAGAACGCGCACGCCCCGATGCCGTAGAGCACGTCCCACAGCACCGGCCGCTCCACCGGCAGCTTGTCGCCGCCACGTCGGCGGAAGGCAAAGGCGACGGCCACGCGAAGGAAGCCGACAACGGCAATGAGCGCGGCGCACACATAGAGAGGCAACCCGTCGATCTGGATCGCCGTGACAAGGACGGCCGCCGTCCCTCCGATCGCCCCTGCGACGAGAGATCGCATGGAGCTGTAGAGGGAATTGACCAGCGAGATATAGATATCCGGCTCGGCGCGGCGGTCGATATATATGTGTGAACCGTGCTCCATCATCCTGGCTGTCGGATGCTCTCATGCTAACGATCGGACGGGAGGATGAAAAAACCGCTAAGCTCGCTCCATTTTGTCAGACCATATCCCGGCCGGCAACACTTCCAAGATATCCCGCTTTGCCGACCGCCCGCGACACAAGTGGAGCGACAACGGTCGCCTCTTCGGCCTATTCGACAGGCCAGAGACAACTCATCACGAGCGACCCACGTTGAACGAACTTCTTGTCATCTTCTTCTGCCTCGCTGCGGGCGGCACCATCAAAGGCGTTGCCGGCATGGGACTGCCGCTCGTGGCGATACCGGGCATTGCGGCTTTTCTCGACGTTCCTTACGCGATCGCCATCCTGACCATCCCGATCCTGACGGCCAACCTTTCGCAGGTCTGGAGGTTCCGCGCCCATAGCGCCGACCTGCCCTTTCTCCCGCGACTTGTGGTGATGAGCCTGATCGGCATTGCCGCCGGCACCCTTCTTCTGACGAGCCTGCCTGCCCGCTTTCTCTCGCTCGGGCTCGCGCTCGTCATGCTCGCCTATATCGCGCTCCGCCTCCTGCACCCCCAGGTGAAGCTCGCAATGGCCCGTGCCACGGCGATCGCCCCGGCCATCGGTTTTTTGGCCGGAACCCTTCAGGGCGCGACCGGCATCTCCGCTCCGGTCAGCGTCACCTTCATGAACGCCCTGCGTCTGGAGCGTCCGAAATTCGTCTTCGCGGTCTCGGTTCTTTTCACGAGCTTTGCCGTCGCGCAGCTCCCATCGCTCGCGCTTGCCGGCATCCTCACCTGGCAGCGCCTCATGCTCAGCATCGCGGCCCTCGTGCCGGTGTTTCTCGGCATGCGCCTCGGCCAATGGCTCGGCCGCGACATGAAGCCCGGCAGTTTCGACCGGCTGATCCTCGCGATCCTCGCCGTCATCACCGTCAAACTCTTCGCCGACGCGCTGTTTTGAGGTCGTCGTTCCGGGACGCCCTCTCAGGCCATCAGCGCCATACCGGCATCGAAGATGAGCTTGAGGGAGACCAGAAGCACCAGCGCATAACTCAGCGCATAGAAGAACTTCGGCGACACCGCCTTCACCAGCCAGACGCCGGTCAATGTCGCGACCGGCACCAGCGGCATCAAAACCAGGGAGGTTTGAAGGTTCGCCGCCGAGAACTGTCCGAGCATGAAATACGGCAACAGCTTGAGCGCGTTGACGACCGCAAAGAAGATCACGGACGTGCCCGCATAGACCGGCGGCGGCAGCCGCAGCGGCAGCATATACATCTGAAATGGCGGCCCGCCGGCATGCGCGACGAAGCTCGTGAAGCCCGCGACGGTACCCCAGATCATCCCCTTCGCCGGCTGATGCGGGCGCGGCGCCCGCTTCGCTTCCCCGCCGAAATAATGCCCGAGATAATGATCGAGAGAGAAGACGAGCCCGATCCCGCCGACGATGAGGCGGATCTCCTCTTCGCCGATCGAGCCGGCGAGCACCCAGCCGATGCCGACACCAAGGGCGGCGCCCGGCAGCAGAATGGCAAGGCTCTTCGTCTGATAGACCCCGCGCCAGGCGTAGAGACTGACGAGATCCATGGCGACGAGGATCGGCAAGAGGATGGCCGCCGCGCGCACCGGATCGATGGCAAGGGTGACGAGCGGCACGCCGAGCATCGCCCCGGCACCGCCGATGCCGCCCTTGGAAAGCCCGATCATGATGACGGCCGGAACCGCCACCAGATAAAAGAACGGATCTTGGATCAAGCAGGAACGCGCAGCATCAGGCTCGCCTGCGCCACGTCACTCCTCTTCGCCGCCGGATGAGCTACTGCTCGTTGAGCCGCCGCGCAGCGCCCGCGCGAGCCGCGCAATGCGCCGGCCGGCTCGCTCCATCGCGTCGCTCGCCTCGCTCTCCAGCGCCTCGAAGCGGTCGAGGGCCTCGTTGCGGCTTTCGCGCAGTTCGGAGATTTCGCTTTCAAGCCCGGCGATGCGACCTTCCGCCTCGCTCAGACGGTCGGTCATCAGCATCGCCGCCATGACGGTCAGGCGCTGATCGCCGATCTCGCCGACATTGCTGCGCAACTCGGTGACGGTCTGATCCAACCGCTCGCCGAGCTCCATGACGTGCTCTTCCTCGCCATCCTCGCATGCGAGCCGGAAACGCCGCCCGCCGATGCTGACCGTTACGGTCGCCATGATGTCAGAAATCCTCTCCGAGAGCCGATTTCAGCTGAGCGATGGCACGGTCGAGACGCTGGCCCACTTCGTGATTGGCCCGCTCCAACTTGGACGAGCGGTCACCGGCCGCATCCAGCGCCTCGGCGAGCCGCGCCCTGTCCTGTTCGGAATCGTGAAGCTGCTGCACGAGCGTTTCGTGATGGCCGCCGCGCGATTCGCTGCGCTCCACCGCAAGCTCGAGCTCGCTCAGAGCTTTCTCGAGAAGCTCTGTCGCTTGCGCGAAACGGCTCGGCGCATGGCCGGGCGTCGAATTGGCTGGGGAAGCAGGATCCATGGCAGCACACTATGCACGTCTTTGAGCCAAAGGTTCACCCCCGAGCCGTCAAAAATCAACGGATTGGGGCGAAGAGGTTATGCAGCGCTTGAAAGAGCAGTCAACTGCCCAAGATGCTTCCTACGCAGCTGCTTCGTGGCTGTGGCGTTGACTCGCATTGAGAGCCGTGTATGTCTCGCGGCGCCCGCCGGACGATAAGAAGCGCGGGTCAGCGCCTGAACGGCCTGATGTCCGGCACCATCTCGGAAGTTTCCCATGCCAGAGGCCGAAAAGCACGCATCCATGGCCAATGCGATCCGGGCGCTCGCCATGGACGCGGTGGAGGCTGCAAAATCGGGGCATCCCGGCCTGCCGATGGGCGCGGCCGATATTGCCACCGTCCTGTTTACCCGACATTTGAAGTTCGATCCCACCGATCCGAACTGGCCCGACCGCGACCGTTTCGTGCTGTCGGCCGGGCACGGCTCGATGCTGCTTTATTCCCTCCTCTATCTTCTCGGCTACGACGAGATGACGATCGAGGAGCTGAAGAACTTCCGCCAGCTCGGCTCCAAAACGGCCGGCCATCCGGAGGTCGGCGAAGCGCCGGGCATCGAGACGACCACCGGCCCGCTCGGTCAGGGCATCGCCAATGCCGTCGGCATGGCCCTCGCCGAGCGCATGCTGAATGCGCGTTTCGGCGACGGCATCATCGATCATCACACCTACGTCCTGTGCTCCGATGGCGACCTCATGGAAGGCATCAGCCAGGAAGCCATCGCACTCGCCGGCCATCTGAAGCTCAGCCGCCTCATCGTCATCTTCGACGACAACCACATCACCATCGACGGCGACATCTCGCTGTCGGATTCCACCGATCAGGTGGCGCGTGTGGAGGCCTCGGGCTGGAACGCCGTGCGCATCGACGGCCACGACCCCGAACAGATCGACCGCGCGTTGACGGATGCGCGGCAATCGGATCGGCCGACCCTGATTGCGGCACGCACCACCATCGGCTTCGGCGCCCCCAACAAGGCCGGCAAATCGGCGGCCCATGGCAGCCCGCTCGGCGAAAAGGAAGTGCAGGAGGCGCGCGAGCGGCTCGACTGGCCCTATGAGCCCTTCCATATCCCCGCCGACATTCTCGACGCCTGGCGCATCACCGGCCTCAGGGCCCGTCCGCGCCGCAAAGCCTGGCAGGAGCGCTTCGAGGGGCTCGACGCGGAATTGCGCGGCGAATTCGCCCGCACCATGGCCGGCGACCTTCCGCCGCGGCTCGATCGCGCCATTGCCGAGCTGAAGCGGGAATACGCAGCCGAGCCGCCGACGCTCGCAAGCCGCAAGGCCTCGCAAGCCGTGCTGGAATGCATCGTTCCCGTCGTCCCCGAAATGATCGGCGGTTCGGGCGATCTGACCGGCTCCAACAACACCCGCACCAGCGAGATGAAGGCGGTGGCACCGGGCGATTTCTCCGGCAGCTTCATTCATTGGGGTATCCGCGAGCACGGTATGGCGGCGGCCATGAACGGCATGGCGCTCCACAAGGGGCTGATCCCCTTCTCCGGGACCTTCCTGACCTTCTCCGATTATTGCCGGCCGGCCATCCGCCTCGCCGCTTTGATGCGTCAGCGCGTCATCTTCGTCATGACGCACGATTCCATCGGTCTCGGCGAAGATGGCCCCACCCATCAGCCGGTCGAACATCTGGCGGCGCTGCGGGCGATCCCGAACCTGACGGTCCTGCGTCCGGCCGATGCCGTGGAGACGGCCGAATGCTGGCAGCTTGCGCTCGCCACGTCGACCGGGCCGAGCGTCATCGTTTTGACGCGACAGAACCTTACGCCCATGCGCGGCGAGTATGAGGAAGACAATCTCTGCCGCCGCGGCGCCTATGTCATCGCAGATTGCAGCGGCGACGCCGAGGTGAGCCTTTTCGCCACGGGTTCGGAAGTCGCGATCGCGGTTGCGGCCAAGGATCTGCTTGACGAGCGGGGCCATCCGACGCGTGTCGTCTCGATCCCTTCCTTCGATCTCTTTGCGCAGCAAAGCGATGTCTATCGCCAGGAAATAATCGGGACCGCCCCCTTGCGTATTGGCGTCGAGGCCGCCATTCGCCAGGGTTGGGACGCGATCATCGGCGAACACGGACTTTTCGTCGGCATGACGGGCTTCGGCGCGAGCGGTCCCTACGAGGAGCTATATCGGCATTTCGGGATTACGGCTGAGGCGATCTGCGAAAAGGCACTTGCCCGGCTTGAACCAAAAGAGACGGATTAGGAGACGCAAATGGTTAAGGTTGCCATCAACGGATTTGGCCGCATCGGGCGCAATGTTCTGCGCTCCATCATCGAATCTGGCCGCACCGACATCGAGGTCGTGGCCATCAACGACCTTGGCCCGGTCGAAACCAACGCCCATTTGATGCGCTACGACAGCGTCCATGGCCGCTTCCCGGGCGAAGTGAAGGTCTCCGGCGACACCATCGACGTCGGCCGCGGTCCGATCAAGGTCACGGCCGAGCGCGATCCGACGAAGCTCCCGCATGGCGAGCTCGGCGTCGACATCGTGATGGAATGCACCGGCATCTTCACCGCCCGCGAAAAGGCGGCGCTGCATCTTGAAGGCGGCGCCAAGCGCATCCTCGTCTCCGCGCCGTCCGCCGGAGCCGATCTGACCGTGGTCTACGGCGTCAATGACGACAAGCTGACCTCCGACCACGTCGTCGTCTCCAACGCCTCGTGCACGACGAACTGCCTCGCCCCGGTCGCCTATGTGATCAACAACGCCATCGGCATCGACAAGGGCTTCATGACGACGATCCACTCGTACACGGGTGATCAGCCGACGCTCGACACGCTGCACAAGGATCTCTATCGCGGCCGTGCCGCGGCTCTTTCCATGATCCCGACCTCGACGGGCGCGGCCAAGGCCGTCGGCCTCGTCCTGCCGGAGCTCAACGGCAAGCTCGACGGCGTCGCGATCCGCGTGCCGACCCCGAACGTCTCGGTCGTCGACTTCAAGTTCGTGCCGTCGCGCTCCACGTCGGTGGAAGAGATCCAGGAGGCAATCCGCGCCGCCGCCGATGGCGACCTCAAGGGCATCCTCGGCTACACGGACGAGAAGCTCGTCTCCTCCGACTTCAACCACGACAGCCATTCCTCCGTCTTCCACATGGACCAGACGAAGGTCATGGACGGCTCGCTGTGCCGGGTCATGTCCTGGTACGACAACGAATGGGGCTTCTCCAACCGCATGAACGACACAGCGGTTGCCATGGCGAAGACCATCTAAGCCAAGCTTCGCGATGGGCGGCTTCCGCTCTTTGCCGGCGCGCGCCGCGCGCTGGCAACCCGAACAGGGGATCGGCCTTGAGCATGTGAGCTTGGGGCCGGCCCCGACCGGATTTCTGATCCGTGGCACCGTCATCGGAGACCGCGGCGGAATTCCTTACGGCGTCTTCTACCGCCTCAGCTGCGATGATGCGTGGCGCACGCGCTCGCTGATCCTGAAGGCAACTTCCGGACGCAGCATCGACATCCATTCCGATGGCGAAGGCCATTGGCACGAGGCCGGCGGACGCCCGCTCGAATGTCTCGACGGCGCCATCGACGTCGATCTCGCCGGCTCCGCCTTCACCAACACCCTGCCGATCCGCCGCCTGAAGCTCGCAGAAGGCGCATGCTCCGGCAGCCTCACCATGGCCTACGTGCCCTTCGACACGTTCAAGCCAGTGCGCGATCACCAGATCTACACCTGCCTGACGGCGGGATCGCTCTATCGCTACGAAGCCGCCGACCGCTCCTTCACGGTCGAACTTCCCGTCGATGAGGACGGCCTCGTTCTCGACTACCCGACCTTGTTCCGGCGCATTCCCGTCGACATTTCGTAAAGAGTGAACACCACAAGGCCTTGCCTTTGCCACACCCTCCCGCAACAAGGGATAGGGTGCATCGGCCGTATCGGTTCACGGCGCGCAATGGCAGGGAGGGCGGCATCTACGAGCAGGGTATCTATCTCGTCATCCTCATCGGCACGGCACTCGTGCTGGTCGCGGCCTTTTCGAGCCTCATCGCCTTCCGCTTCGGCGCTCCCCTCCTGCTCATCTTTCTCCTGATCGGCCTCGCCGCCGGCACGGACGGGCTCGGCCTCGATTTCGATAATGCACCGCTGGCTTATTTCGTCGGCTCGCTGGCGCTTGCCGTCGTCTTGTTCGATTCAGGCTTCCGAACGCCCGTCGCCGCCTTCAAGCAGGCGGCGCTGCCGGCCTTGTCGCTCGCCACTTTCGGCGTCGTGCTGACGGCAGGCCTCGTCGGGCTGTGCACGCATTACCTGACCGATTTCTCCTGGCTGGAATCCTTCCTTCTCGGGTCCATCGTCGCCTCCACCGATGCGGCGGCCGTCTTCTTTCTGCTGCGCGTCGGCAACATCTCGATCCGCGACCGCGTGCGCTCCACGCTCGAAGTCGAATCCGGTTCCAACGACCCGATCGCCATCTTCCTGACGTTGACGCTCGTCTCGGTTCTCGCCACCGGCGAAGCGATCAAGCCGCAACAGCTCGCGGGCGACGTCCTCACCGGCTTTCTCGTGCAGATGGGGCTCGGCGTCGCCGGCGGCCTCGTCGGCGGGCGGCTCATCCTGTGGCTCGTTGAAAAGCTCGACCTCGACCGCGGGCTGATGCCGATCTTCGTTCTGGCGCTGTCCCTGATGGTCTTCGCGGCCGCCGGCGCGATCGGCGGCTCCGGCTTTCTTGCCGTCTATATCGCCGGGCTGATCGCCGGCAATGCGCGGCTGCGTGCTGCCGCAAGCCTCCTGCGCTTCCAGGATGGCATGACCTGGCTTGCCCAGATCATCATGTTTCTGGTCCTCGGGCTCTTCGCCACCCCGTCGCAATTTCCGATCATCATCGGCGACGCGATCGCCATCGGGCTCTTTCTGATCTTCATCGGCCGCCCGCTCGCCGTCGCCCTGTGTCTCATCCCCTTTCGCTTCCCGCGTGCTGAGACGGCCTTCGTCTCCTGGGTCGGCCTGCGTGGCGCCGTCTCCATCCTGCTCGCGATCACGCCGCTCATCTCGGAGATCCCGAACGGCCGCGCCCTCTTCAACTTCGCCTTCATCATCGTGCTCGTCTCGCTCATCGTACAGGGCTGGACGGTCGGCAAGGTCGCGCGCCGCCTCGGTCTCGTCCTGCCGCCACGCCTCGGCCCGATGGAAAAGATCACGCTCGATCTGCCGGGCACGCGCCATCATGAGCTTTTGACCTACCGTGTCATCGCCGACAGCCCGGTGGCGCGCGGCGAGCGCATTCCGCGCTGGGCGCGCCCCTCTCTGGTGCTGCGCGACGGCCGCTCGCTCTCCTTCCAGGATGCTGGCCGGCTGCAACCTGGCGATTACGTCTACATCGTCATTCCGGGCGCCTTTCCGCATCTTCTCGACCGGCTTTTCGCAAGCCGCGCCGAGCTCGATCCGCAAGACGTCGAATTCTTCGGCGATTTCACCCTCGATCCGCAGCGCCCGGTGCGCGAATTGGCGGAGGCCTATGAGCTGGAGCTTGCCGCCGAAGAGGCAGATTGGACGATCGCGGAACTCATCACGGCGCGGGTCGGCGGCAGCCCCGAATATGGCGACCGCGTCGTTCTCGGCGACATCGAGCTCATCGTCCGCGACGCTGATCCGCAGGGGCGCATCACCTCTGTCGGCGTGTCCCTCGACCCGCCGAAGCCTTCAGAGAGCATCGTGACCATATTGAGCGTGGGCGGCATCTGGCACTGGCTCACCACACCCTTTCGCCGGGGCAAGGACGAGGGAAAGTCGCGCAGGAGAGCCCATCTCGACAGCCTGCAGAAGGAGCCGCGTCCGACGCGCGCAGCCCCCGCCGAGGAAGCCTGAGCGCCGCTTGCCTTCGCCCGTTCTGCCTGTATGTTCCCGGGCGAATATTCATGCGATGGGGGAAAATTAATGGCCAGTTTCCGCACACTCGACGACGCCGGTGACATCACCGGCAAGCGCGTCCTGCTGCGTGTCGATCTCAACGTTCCGGTCCATGACGGGCGCGTCACCGACCGCACCCGCATCGAGCGGGTGGCGGGCACCATTCGCGAGCTCTCCGACAAGGGCGCGCGCGTCGCCCTCCTCGCCCATTTCGGCCGGCCGAAAGGCAAGCCCGTGCCGGAAATGTCGCTCGGCCAGATCGCCGGCGACGTGGCCGAAGTGATCGGCAAGCCCGTGGAATTCTGCGAGGATTGCATCGGCGACAAGGCGGCCCACGCCATCGACAGCCTCGGCAATGGCGGCATCGTTCTTCTGGAAAACACCCGCTTCTATGCCGGCGAGGAAAAGAACGACGCCGACTTCACCGCCGAGCTCGCCAAGAACGGCGACATCTACGTCAACGACGCTTTCTCCGCCGCCCACCGCGCCCATGCCTCCACCGAAGGCCTCGCCCACCACATGCCGGCCTATGCGGGCCGCGCCATGCAGGAGGAGCTGGAGGCTCTTGAGAAGGCGCTCGGCCGGCCCAAGCGTCCGGTCCTCGCCATCGTCGGCGGCGCCAAGGTGTCGACCAAGATCGATCTTCTCGCCAATCTCGTGAAGAAGGTGGACGCCCTCGTCATCGGCGGCGGCATGGCGAACACGTTTCTGCATGCCAAGGGCGTCGCCATCGGCAAG
Organism: Afifella marina DSM 2698; assembly: GCF_900102695.1. GTDB lineage: Bacteria > Pseudomonadota > Alphaproteobacteria > Rhizobiales > Afifellaceae > Afifella > Afifella marina. The sequence goes on along the minus strand of NZ_FMVW01000012.1, from coordinate 45,124 downwards.
TCGCTGTGCGAGGCGGACCTCGCCGAAACCGCTCGCCGCATCATGACGGAAGCCGCCTCCTCCGCCTGCGCCATCGTGCTGCCGCAGGACGTCGTGGTCGCCAAGGAATTCAAGGAGAACGCGGCCTGCGAAACGCTTCCCCTCGACAAGGTGCCGGACGACGGCATGATCCTCGACGTCGGCCCTGAGAGCATCGCCGCCGTCAACGAATGGATCGACAAGGCCGAAACCCTCGTCTGGAACGGCCCGCTCGGCGCTTTCGAGACGAAGCCCTTCGACAAGGCGACGGTCGCCTGCGCCCGTCATGCCGCGGAGGCCACCAAGGCCGGCTCGCTCGTCTCGGTCGCCGGCGGCGGCGACACCGTCTCCGCCCTGCATCAGGCGGGCGTCGCGGACGATTTTTCCTACGTCTCCACTGCCGGCGGGGCCTTCCTGGAATGGATGGAAGGCAAGGAGCTGCCGGGTGTTACGGCCTTGAAGAAGGCCTGATCGGCCCAACATTGGCCACACCGGCCTGCATCCTGCGGGCACTTGGAACGGAGGATTGAATGACGGAACGCCTCGAAGACATCGCCAACAAGATGGTGGCGGAAGGCAAGGGCATCCTTGCGGCCGACGAAAGCACCGGCACCATCAAGAAGCGCTTCGATACGATCAGCCTCACCTCGACGGAGGAATCGCGTCGCGACTACCGCGAAATGCTGTTCCGCGCCGACGCGATGAAGGACTACATTTCCGGCGTCATTCTCTTCGACGAAACCCTCCGTCAGGCGGCGCGCGACGGCACGCCGTTTTCCAAGATCATTCAGGATGCGGGCGCGGTGCCCGGCATCAAGGTCGATCAGGGCGCCAAGGACATGGCGCTCTCGCCGGGCGAGAAGGTCACGGAAGGCCTCACGGGTCTGCGCGGCCGCCTCAAGGAATATTACGAACTCGGCGCGCGTTTCGCCAAATGGCGCGCCGTCATCACCATCGACGGCCCGCTGCCGTCCTGGAACTGCGTCAAGGCGAACGCCCATGCGCTCGCCCGCTATGCCGCACTCTGCCAGGAAAACGGCATCCTCCCGATCGTCGAGCCGGAAGTGCTGATGGATGGCGAGCGCGCCAAACACGACATCGACCGCTGCTACGAGGTCACGGAGTGGACCTTGAAGACGGTCTTCACCGAGCTCTACGACGCCAATGTCATGCTGGAAGGCATGATCTTGAAACCGAACATGATCGTCCCGGGCGACCATTCGGGTCAGAAGGCGAGTGTCGAAGAGGTCGCGGAGAAGACGCTGCGTTGCCTCAAATCCTGCGTGCCGCCGGCCGTTCCGGGTATCGCCTTCCTCTCCGGCGGCCAGTCGGACGAACAGGCGACGGCGCATCTCTCCGCCATGAACGCCATGGGGCAGCTTCCCTGGAAGCTCACCTACTCCTATGGCCGCGCCCTGCAGACGGCGGCGCTCAACGCCTGGGGCGGCAAGATGGAGAACGAAGCCGCCGGTCAGCGGGCCTTCAACCACCGGGCGCGCATGAATTCGCTTGCGGCGACGGGCCGGTGGAGCGAAACCGAGGAGAAGAAGGCCGCCTGAGGCCTCTCTCAAACAATCGCCGAATTTGCGACGTTGAGGAGGCGGAGACGCCTCCTTTCGTTTATGTGCCAGGACGATGAACCAGAAAACCGATGCCGATCAGATGAGCCCCCGGCCCACGGAAGACGAAGCGCTCCCTCCGCAGATCTTTTTGATCGCGCCGTCTTACGGGGACGAAACCAAGGACGTCGAGGCGCTCGAAACCGCCCTTTCCGTCGCACCCGTGGCGGCCGTCCTCATCACCGCCTCGCCGAGCGAGAGCGAGACGGAAGCCCGCGCCCGCCGCCTCGTCCCGGTGATCCAGGCGGCAGGCGCCGCAGCGCTCCTTGAGAATTTCACCCGCGCGGCAGGGCATGTGGGGGCCGACGGCGTGCATATCGCCAACGGCCACCAGAACCTCGTCATGGCCGCGGAAAACTTTCGCCCGCAGCGCATCGTCGGGGCGGGCAAGCTCAAGACGCGCGACATCGCCATGCTCGCCGGCGAACTCGACGTCGATTATCTCTTCTTCGGCGAACCCGACGGCGACAGCCACGACGAGCCGCATCCGAAGGCGCTCGCCCTTGCCGAATGGTGGGCGAGCATGATGGAGGTCCCGGCCGTGATCATGGCCGGCGCGAGCCTTGAGACCCTGCCGGAGGCCGTGGCGACGGGGGCGGAATTCGTCGCCCTTCGCCGCGCCGTTTGGGAAGCGCCGGAAGGTCCGGCGGAGGCCATGCGGCGCGTCTCCGACATCGTCATGCAGCGACCGGTCGCCGCATGAAGCCTCTCTCCGCCCCTGCTTTTGTCGTTGCCGCAACGCTCCTTTCGACCGGCCTTGCATCGTCTGCGTTCGCCCAAAGCGGGACGCCTCTGACACCGCCCGATGCGATGGGCGGGCAGGCACCAGGACACCCCAAAGCAACGCTGCCATCGCCCATTCCCCCGAAAGCGCCCGGAACCGCGACGGTCGATGGCCTCGGCGCGCAGATCCCCTCCGAAGAGATCGACAGCCGGCAGCTCGAAAACCGCATCGACCAGTCTTTGAAGGATGCCGGCCTCGTTCCCGACAGCAATGTCGACCGGGCCTATGGCGCGTTCCAGCGCGGTCATTTTCTGACCGCCTTCGCGATCGCCCTGCAGCAGGCGGAAGCCGGCAGAACGGCGGCCCAGACGCTTCTCGGCGAGCTCCTGTCGCGCGGTCTCGGCGTCAAGACGGACTACAAGGAAGCCGCGGGCTGGTACGAACTTGCGGCAAAGGCCGGCGACCGTGAAGCGCTCTACGCGCTCGGCCGGCTTTATCTCGACGGCCGCGGTGTCGACCAGGACGATGCCAAGGCGGCCGAGTATTTCCAGCGCGCGGCAGATCTCGGACAGCCGGTCGCCGAGCGCGAACTCGCCTATCTCCTCTTGCAGGGCAAGGGCGTCGAGAAGAACCCGATGCTCGCGGCGGCGCATTTGCGCAATGCCGCACGCGCCGGCGACAGCGATGCGCAATACGCATTGGCCGGCCTCTACCGCGAGGGTGTGGGCGTCGTCGGCAACCCGGCCGAAGCCGCCCGCTGGTATGCGACCGCGGCCCGCAACGGCCATATTCCCTCGCAGATCGAATACGCCATCATGCTTTTCAACGGCGAGGGCTTGCGGAAAGACGAGAAGACGGCGGCGCAATGGTTTCGCCAGGCCGCTCTTGCCGACAATCCGGTGGGCGAATTGCGTTACGCCAAGCTCCTCAAGGACGGGCTCGGCGTGGAAAAGGACGAGGTCGAAGCCGCGCGCTGGTATCTCATCGCCCGTTCACACGGCCTCAAGGAGCCGTTCATGGAAGGCTGGCTGATGGGCCTCCCCTCCGGCATCCGCAAGGAAGCCGATGCCCGGGTGGCCGCATGGCCGGGCGTGCCGACCCCGCAGCCCGCCTCCGCCACCACCGGAACCGACGCGGCTCACCGCCAAGGCCCATCGCAAAGGCCGGCGGCACAAAGAAAAATGGAACCTGACGCCGCGGCGACCGGTTCTCCAAGCGGGAGTGACGGCCCCGAAGCCAAGCAGCCTGACCGGTTGCCTTCGGGGTCTCCGCAGAAAGTGACGCAGCCTTCCGAGGAAACGGGAGCTGCTGTGGACAAGCCAGGCGAATAGAGCTATATCGCCTCCGCCCGGTCGTACGGCGGCAGCGGGCACTCCAACTGTTATTCTTTGGGCGTATGCGGCGGCGGACGCGGTCTGTCACCTGCCCGATACTTCCGCCGCGGGTTTCTGTGGCAAGTGAAAGAGACGAAAGGAACGGGATCAACGTGCAAGTCGTCGTCAGAGACAACAATGTCGATCAGGCGCTGAAAGCGCTGAAGAAGAAGATGCAGCGTGAAGGCATCTTCCGTGAAATGAAGCTGCGTAATTTCTACGAAAAGCCGTCAGAGAAAAAGGCGCGCGAGAAGGCCGAGGCGATCCGCCGGGCGCGCAAGCTGGCTCGCAAGCGGGCACAGCGCGAAGGCCTTATTCCGGGCAAGCGGCGCGGCCGCTAAGCTTCTATTCGACACATCCGCCCCTATTTGCCCTTATCCCATTGGGCTCGCGACTTGAGGAACACCGCTTCTATGGCGAAAGCATCCTCTTTGCGTTCTTGGCTGGCCGCCGGTGCTCTTGCACTGGCCGTGGCCGGCTGTCAGTCGCTCGGCAATAACGGGCTGTCGAACATGTCGGTCGATCCCGATACGGGGTCGGAAGCCAACATCGGATCTTTGACTTCGGTCATCGAGCGCAATCCGCGCGATCCGGCGGCTTACAATGTGCGCGGCGCAGCGTACGGCAAGGCGGGCGAATACAAGCGGGCGTTGGATGACTTCAACACCGCTTTGCAGCTCGACCCGAATTTTGCGCCGGCCTATGCCAATCGGGGTCTCATCCACCGCCTGCGCGGGGATACCCAAGAGGCGTTCAACGATTACAGCCGGGCGATCCAGGCCGACCCGAACTACGCCACGGCCTATGTCGGGCGCGGGACGATCTATCGCCAGCAGGGCCGCCTCAACGAGGCCTTGTCGGATTACAGCACGGCCGTGCGCCTCGATCCGACGGATCCGCAGGCCTTCCACAATCAGGGCCTCGCCTACCAGGCGTCGGGCAACCATACGGCCGCGATCGAATCCTTCACCAAGGCGATCGGGCTTTCCCCGCTCGCCTCCGAGCCCTTCAATGGCCGCGGCCAGAGCTACATGGCCATCGGCGATTTCAAGACGGCGCTCGACGATTTCGATGAAGCCGTGAAGCGCGATCGCAATTCCTACATCGCCTGGACGAATCAGGGACTGGCGCTGGAGGCCCTCGGCGACCGCAAGAAGGCGTTCAACTCCTTCGCCCGCGCCTCGACCCTCAATCCGCGCTATCAGCCGGCCAAAGAGGGCATGCACCGCACCAGCTCGACCTGAGCGGCGGATTTTCCGCCGCCAGCGTGATCACAGCTCAGGCGATTTCATCCACATCGGAATGACCGGCAGGCAGGCTTTCTCTGTCTGCATCGTCAGCTTCTGCCGCATCATTGCGTGGCCCGGCGGAGAGCTTCCGCGCGTCGGACGAGGCGGAGCGGCTGCCGCTCTTCTCCGCAAGGCAGGAAAGGGCGATCCTCAGAAGATTGGCGCAATGGCGGTGACAGGCGGCCTCGGCGGCCATTGCGTCGCGCCGGCCGATCGCCGACGAAATTTCCGCCATCCCCCTCAGACATTCTTCCATATAGCGTTCGCCGCCAACGCCGGCGGCCCGCAATTGCCGCTGCCGCAGATAGATCGAACTCAGCGCGCTGGCAGCAAGCCGATTGCCCGCCCCCTCCATGATGGTCGCACCGAAACGGCCGGCGATTTCGAAGAACCGCGGCCCGTCGAGCGGCGGCTCGATCTCGGCAAGCTCGTCGGCGATGTGGCGGAGCTCGACGCGGGCGGTTTTGCTCGCTTTCTCGGCGAATTGCGCCGCGAGCAATCCTTCGAGAACCGCCCGGGTCGCGTAAATGTCTTCGGCTTCCTTCCGTCCGCAGGGCGCCACGATCGCGCCCTTGTGCGGCACAGAGACGGCAAGCCCCTCGCTCTCGAGCGCGCGCAGCGCCTCGCGCAGCGACGTCCGGCTGATCCCGAGAGCCTGGCAAAGATGGCGCTCGCGCAGCGGCGTTCCCGGCGGCAGCTCGCCCGAGGCAATGGCCTCGCGCAGCCGCTCCGTCAGGCGCGCACGCAACGGCGTCGAAGACTCCACGTCGGAGACGATCTTCGTCAGCATGACGCCCCCCCCGCATCACGACGGAGATGTCGCCACGGTCGCGCAACTGATTCGTTTGCCTCTTTTGAGACAGTTACGGCACGAAAGATCGCGCAGGATCCCGATCGATGAAATGTCGCGGTGAAGCGGGCCCGCACTCGCCCTGCTCCATAGAATGCGGGAGCCGCTGACGCGTGCCGGCTCTTTGGAAGGAAGGTCATATCCCCCTGGAGCGTTTTTGTATTTCTATGTCCCGCCGCAATAAGCCTTTTACTGCGGCTGAATGACTGGATCAATATTCCTGAGTGATTACCGCCTGCGACCATTGGCGGATTGAATCTTAAGGTGAAGGGCGAACGCAGAATAAATCGCCAAGGCCGTTCAGCTCGCGTCCCCTTTCGGCTAGACAGCGTCATCATAAAAAGGAAACGCCTGAAAGGTCCTCTCATGCCCCCATCGACTGCCGCAGGAACGCTCGATCTTGAGCATCTTCGCGAATGGATCGGCCGCAGCGAGACGGTGCGCGACGTCGTCACCCCGCATCTCGTCGCCGCCTTCCGCGCCACGATGGATGTCGAGCCCGGCACGCCGAAAACAGGCGATGAGGCCCCCGCCGCAATTCACTGGTGCCTCGCGCCGGCCACCGTGCCGATGTCCGGACTTGGTCCGGACGGACATCCAAGTCGCGGGGGCTTTCTACCGCCCGTGCCATTGCCGCGCCGCATGTGGGCTGGTGGTCGCCTCGAATTGGAAGGTCCGATCCGCGTCGGCGACGAGGTCGAGCGCCGCTCTCTGGTGCGCGACGTCGTACGCAAGGAAGGCCGCACCGGCGAGCTCTGCTTCGTGACCGTCGACCACGAGATCTCGACAAGCCGCGGCCTCGCCATCCGCGAGCGCCAGGATCTCGTTTATCGCGAGGCCGCCTCGAAGAACCAGGCCGCATCACCCCGCCCCGAGCAGGCTGCGGCAGAACCCTCGCGTGAGGCCCTGCAGGCGGAGCAGCAAAAACCGGTCACCGCCGATGCGGTGCGCCTCTTCCGCTATTCGGCGCTCACCTTCAACGGCCACCGCATCCATTACGATCGCCGCTACTGCATAGAAGAGGAAGGCTATCCGGGCCTCGTCGTCCATGGCCCCATGCAGGCGACATGGCTCCTGCATTACGCCGCCGAGCTCAAAGGCGAGCTTCCGAAAACCTTCGATTTCCGCGGTGTCACACCGTTCTTCGACGGCGTTCCGGCCACGCTCAACGCCACGGAAAAGGACGACGGTCTCTCCCTCTGGGTCGCCGCAGACGGCACCCCCACCATGCAGGCCTCCGCCACCTGGTAGGCAACAGCATTTGCCGAAACGCGCCCTCTCGCAGTAAAGTCAAATATTCAACTGCGGGGGCGGCGTTGCAATGGAGCGATATGCAGTCGGTCATCCAATTGGCCGCTGCGATGAACACGATTTATCTGGGTCTGCACGAGATCCGCACGCCTGCAGTCCGCCACGAAGAAGATGCGCTGCGGGAACTTTCCCTCATATGGGAGAGCATTTCTCCGCGGTCACTGGACATCGGCGCCCGGATCAATGATGCGACCGGCCTTCTGCAAGACCGGGTCGGTCGCTTTCGGGACAAGGACGAAACCGTCGCTGCGGCATGCGTCGTCACGGTCGGCCTATATGTGGCGCTTCTGATTGTTGCGGCGTTCTTTGCCCGGTTTGAGATTCCCAATCTTCTTGCGTTTGGGATCTGTGTCTCGGGCTTCCTGCCGATACTCGCCGCACTCGTCCTCAATCTCGCGTTACGCGCCGATCTGCGCCACGGAATCAGGCCGAAACGTGCTGAGATCGAGAGGCTGCTCGCAGAGATGCGAACCATCAGAGCGGTTCGGCGAGACCACCATTGAGATGTCGGACGGAACCACTCTGTCAACCATTAGTTGACACACCAGCCAGGACGTTGATATCGTGAAGTTGAGACAAGTTCCGGACTTTGGCACTTGGCGAGCGGCATGCAGTCGTTGCCACGGCTGCGTCGACATCGAGCTTGAAGTCGCAATCAACATCCTCCTGCAAAGGGGCTCGCTTGCGACCTTGGATGCCCAACCGATCAAAGACCAGGCGGACGGTTATTACGTGAGAGTGGGAAACAACGCTTCTCTGCGTTTCAGATGGAACGATCCCTACATCGAGAATGCCGAGTTCGTATGCGGAGACCTCAAATGAATGCCGAGACCGACATCAGCCCTGCCCGAGAAGCCGATCTGAACGAGATCTCGGCGCAGGACGTCGAGGACATTCTTGCCGATTACCGTTCGGCAGACGACGTCACGCCGATGCATCCGGGCGAGCTTTACCGCATTTGGGTGATGGAGCGGCGCAATCTCAAGGTCGTCGACGTCGCGCGCATCGCCGGCATTTCCCGCGAGATGCTGCACCGGATTCTGCGCGGCGACGCACCGATCACGGCACGCACGGCGCTCGGGCTTGCGGAAGCGGCAAACAATGAGCCGGAGTTCTGGCTGCGCGCCCAGATGATCTACGATCTCTGGCACGAGCGCGAGAGACGCCGCGCGAAATCGGCCGCCTGCGCATAAAAGGCAGCCGGCCGAAAAGCTCTTTGATGCGTCAGGCGACCTGACGCTCGGCCTTTTTCACCATTTCCGCGCCGTAATCGCCGAACAGGAATCCATTGGCGAATTCCGCCTCCGGCAACAGCTCGGCGAGCTTCGCCTGCGCCTCGTCTCCCGAGATCTTGCGGTCGAGGCGCTGGCGGTAGAGCTCCGCCACCGCCACCATGTCGCAATCATGCGGCGACAGGCGGAAGGAATTGACGCCGGCCTGCATCAGGATGTCGAGCTCGCCAAGCGCGCTGCCATAGGCGAACGACAGCGTCTGCACGCCGTTGATGGCAAGGAAATCCCCGCCGTCGAGCGTCTTCACCGGCAGCCCGTCGGCATCGAGACCACAGACGAACTGGCAGGAATCCTTCGAGACTTTGTGGATGCGCGCGTGATAGCAGCGCCCGGAAATGGCGAGCGGCACGCGCCCGAAAGCCCACACTTCCGTATCGAGATCGAGGGCAGAACCCGCCTTCGCCAGGCTCTCCACCGAGGCGATCGGCAGTTCCGGCGGCAGGCACACATGCTTGGCCCCGCGGCCGGCGAGCCAGGACAGCGTGCCTTCATTGTAGACGTTCACCAGCGGACCGACGGCGATCTTCCGCCCCGGCTCCAGATAGCGCAGCATGGTGAGGTCGTTGACCTCGATCACATGCTCCTCGTCCTTGGCGAGCCCGGCGCCGGCCTTGCGTTCGCGCGGCAGCGTGATGAGCGCGAGCGACGACAGGACGACTTCCTTGCCGGCCGCCTCCAGCCGCTCCACCGCTTCGCTGATGACGTCGTTGTAGAACGGCAGCCGTTTGGAGCAGACGACTTCGCCGAGACAGACGCGGTCGACCGGCGCCTCGTCGGCGATGCGGGCGTAAAAATCCGCCCATTTCTCCACCGGCCAGTTGAACAGGACGGGTCCGAGCTTGAGCAATGCTTGTCCGGCCACGGTTACACCTCTTATCGTTTTGTGAGACCGGCGCTCAGCGCCAGGTCTTGCTGTAAGCGCCGGAGGTCGTCGTCTGTCCCTCCGTCAGCCGCTGGAGTTCGTTCGCCATGATCGGCAGGCCCTTGGCCTGCGCCTCCACCGCCTTGCGGAAGGTGTGCACCACGGTCTTCGTATAGGAGCGGCTGCGCTGCCGGCCCTCGATCTTGAGCGCCGTCACGCCGGCGGAGGCGAATTCGGTGATCAGCGTCGCCGCATCGAGGCTTGCCGGATCCTCGAACACATGCCCCTGATAATCGCCGGCCTGGAAGCAGCCTTTGCACAATGTCGGATAAGGCGCCGGCGCGTCCTTCTTCACCCGGTTGATGGTGAAATCGCCGAGCCCGCAGACGAGCTCGCTGCCCTCTTCCTTGTAATGCACGTGGCTTGCGGGCGAACAGGCGCCGTTCATGTTCGGCGAGCGCCCGGTCGCATAGGCGGACAGCGCGCAGCGCCCCTCCGCCATCACGCACAGCCCGCCGAAGACGAACACCTCCGTCTCGCATTCGATCTCGCGGTTGATCGCGGCGATCTCCTGCACGGTCAAAACGCGCGGCAGCACCACGCGCCGTACACCAAAAGTCTCGGCATAGAAATTGATCGCGTCGGGATTGGCGGCGGCCGCCTGCACCGAAAGATGCCGGCGCAGCCCCGGCTGGTGGTTGGCGGCGTAATCGAGCAACCCGACATCGGCAAGGATCACCGCGTCGGCGCCGAACCGGGCCGCATCGTCAACGGCCGCCCGCCAGAGTTCGGGCGCGCCGGCGCGGGGAAAGGTGTTGATGGCGACGAGAACCTTGGAGCCGCGCCGATGCGCATAATCGATCGATTCTTCCATCTCGGCCCGCGAGAAATTCAGGCCGGGGAAGTTGCGCGCATTGGTTTCGTCGCGGAAGCCGCAATAGACGGTATCGGCGCCCGCCTCGACGGCGGCGCGAAGCGCGGCCGGAGTACCGGCCGGGCAGACGAGTTCGAGCGGTTTCACGTAAAGACCTCGTTCTCATCGCTGCGGGAAAGGGGAAGTCCGGTGATGCGGGCGGCAACGGGTGTCACGTTGCGCAAGAACGGCTCGATCGCGGGGCGGAACGGCCCGAAGGCGATCGCCGCCTCCTCCATCAAATCGATCTCGGCGTCGTCGAGCGCATTGCGCAGCGCCAGCACCGCCTCCGTGTCGCCCTCGATGATGATGTCGCGCGAGAAGAACAGCGCATCGCCGTCGAAGGTGCCGTGGATCATGCCCATCAGCGCGCCGAGCGGGCCGGCGATTCGGCCGTCCCAGGCGCCTGCCCGTTCACGCCGCAGCGGCTCCACGCTCGGATGCTCCGGATCGGGCTTCAGACGAAAGACGAAAGGCAGATCCGTCGGGTCGATCAGGAACACCTTTTCGGCATGATGATCGAGCCGCAGAAACAGCCCCGGGCGACGACGAATCAGCCCGGAAACCAGTCTTTCCAGCATGAGCCGCAACGGCAGAAGCGGCAAAGGACGCATGAGCAGGCGCACGGGCGCCGGCACTGCGACGATATTGGGGGAAGTTTGCATCACCGTCCAATCCAGCGACAAACAAACGGGAACGTCCTTGATCTAGCTCAAAGCAGCCGCCCTGCCCCTGCCGCATCGAGCCACAGAGGAGGCGCCGGTGACCTTTCGAGACCTGCCACATTTCCGCAATCTGCGAGACTTCCTGAGGCATCTCGAAGGTGCGGGAGACTTCCGGCACATTTCGGCGCCGGTTTCCATGGTGCACGAAGTCACGGAGATCCACCGCCGCGTCTTGCAGGCGGGCGGACCGACACTGCAGCTCGACAATGCGCGCGTTGCGTCCGGCGAGCCGGCCCCGATGCCGGTCGTCGTCAATCTGTTCGGCACGGTCGAACGCGTCGCCGCCGGCTTCGGCGTCAAGAAGGAACGCCTCGGGGAGCTCGGTGAGATGATGGCGTCACTGCGCTCGCCGCAGCCGCCGAGCGGCCTGCGCGATGCGATCGCGCATCTGCCGATGCTGAAGGCGGCGCTCAACACGCGCCCCGACAATGTGCGCAACGCCCCCTGCCAGGCGGAAGTGCTGCGCGGGGCGGACGCAAAACTTTCCCGCCTGCCGATCCAGACCTGCTGGCCCGGCGAGCCGGCCCCGCTTATCTCCTGGCCTCTCGTCATCACCCGCCCGCCCGACAACGGGCCGCTCAATGTCGGTGTCTACCGGCTGCAGGTGCTCGACGACACCCATCTCATCACTCGCTGGCTCGCCCATCGCGGCGGCGCCGCCCATCACCGCGCCTGGGCGAAACAGGGCAAGGACATGCCGGTGGCGATCGTCATCGGCGCCGATCCCGCCACTCTCCTCTCGGCGGTGATGCCCATCCCCGAAACTCTGTCGGAGCTCGATTTCGCCGGTCTCATCCGGGGCGAAAGGCCGAAGGTCGTGCAGGGGCTCACGGTCCCGCTCCCGGTTCCCGCGGAGGCGGAGATCGTCATCGAGGGCTATGTGTCGGCGGAGGAGACGGCGCCCGAAGGGCCTTACGGCGACCACACCGGCTATTACAACGCCGTCGAGCCCTTCCCGGTGATGCGGGTGACGGCGATCACCCATCGCCGAGATCCCTTGTATCTTTCGACCTTCACCGGCCGCCCCCCGGACGAGCCCTCGGTCATGGGCGAGGCGCTCAACTATCTCGCCAAGCCGCTCATCATTCAGCAGATGCCGGAAATCTCCGACGTCTGGCTGCCGCCGGACGCCTGCTCCTACCGGCTCGCCATCGTCTCCATCAAGAAGCGCTATCCGGGCCAGGCCAGGCGCGTCATGATGGGCATGTGGGGGATGCTGCCGCAGTTCAGCTACACCAAGGGCATCGTCGTCGTCGACGACGACATCGACGTGCACAACGGCGCCGACGTCCTGTGGGCTCTGTCGACGCGCATGGATCCCTCTCGCGACCTCGTGCAGCTGGAATCGACCCCCATCGACTATCTCGATTTCGCCTCGCCGGAATTCGGTCTCGGCGGCAAGCTCGGCATCGATGCGACCAATAAGATCGGCGCTGAAACGCACCGCGAATGGGGCACGGTTCTCGACATGTCACCGGAGGTGAAGGCGCGCGTCGATGAGATGTGGCCGAAACTCGGCCTCACCGGCCTCGACCAGATCCGCTCTTTGAGAAAGACCAGCTGAGAGCCGAGCGGCTCTCTACTCCGGCAACCGAAGCTCCGCCTCGAACCCGTCCGCGCGCCCCGTGGCCGGCGAGGAAAGCGTAAGCACAGCGCCCGAACCCGCCGCGATCGCCTGCGCGATGGCGAGGCCTAACCCGGCGCCCTTGGCGCGCGTCGCCCCGCGCTCGAAGCGCCCGCGCAGACGTTTCAGCTCGTCGGGCCCGACGATGGGCCCGCCATTGACGACCCGCACGACATTGTCGCTTCGAACGTCGATGTCGATCGCCCCCTCCTGATCGCCATGCTTCAGCGCGTTCTCGATGAGATTGCGCATCAAGATCGCAAACGCGTCGGCATCCATATGCGAGACGAGCCGCCCGTTCGCGACGAGCCTGAGATCGGCGTTCTCCGGCTCGGCACGGCGGAATTCCTCGATGAGGTGTTCCAGAACCGTCGTCAGATCCTGCTCCGCCTCGGCGATCAGCCCGGCGCCTTCGGCGCGCGCCAGCTGCATCAGCTTCTCCGACAGGGATGCGAGCCGTGTCAGCCCCTCCTCGATCTGGTGGCCGCGCTCGCGCACCGCCTCGTCCTTGCTGACGGCGATGAGCCGCTGTGTGTGGGCGAGAGCCGCGGCGATCGGCGTGCGCAATTCATGGGCGCTGTTCGCCGTGAAACTCCGTTCCGCTTCGAGCGCCCGCCGCAGCCGCTCCATCAGCCGGTTGACGGCATCGGCGATCGGCTCGATCTCCGCCGGCAAGCCCGCGGCCGCGATCGGCGACAGGTCACCTTCCCCGCGCGCTTCGATGGCACCGCGAAACGACCGGATCGGCCGAATGCTGACCCGCACGAACCACCACACCCCAAAAAGACTTGCCGGGACGAGCCCGATGAGCGGCAGGAACAGCGTCCCGGCGGCCTCGATCGCCGCCTCGCGGCGATGCTCGAGCGTTTCGGCGACCTCCATGATGATCGTGCCGCTCACCGCCTTCTCGCCATAGATGCGATGCGTCTTCGTGGTGCGGAAACCGTGCGCCGGCGTGTCGGGGAAATCGGACGGGACGGCATCGTGCGAGCGCATCAGGATACGGCCCTTCGGATCGCGCACGAGATAGGTCAGAAACTCCTTGTGCTCGCCGATCGGCGTGACCCGGCGTCCGCCCGCACCGTCGCTTCTTTCCACGATATCGAGGACGGCGAGAGGCAACAGCCGCTGCGCGGTCTCCTGCAGCGCGCTGTCATAGGCCTCGTCCAGCTCTTCGCGGATCACGAGACCGGCCGCGATAGCTGCCGCCAGCCACATCGCCGTGACCCCGATCGCCAGACCGAGGCTCAGGCGGCGCTGCAGGCTCGGCGCACCCGTCCAGATCCGCCACATCATCGTTTCAGCCGGTAGCCCATGCCGCGCACGGTCTCGATCACGTCATGGCCGAGCTTTTTGCGCAGGCGGCTGATATGCACCTCGATCGTGGTGCTCTCCACCTCCGCCCCGAAGGGATAAAGCCGCTCTTCGAGCTGCGTCTTCGACAGAAGCGTCCCGGGATGCTGGAGAAGGCCTTCAAGCAGCGCCCATTCGCGCGCCGTCACCTCCACCGGGCGCCCGCCGCGATAGACGGAGCGGCCGGCGAGATCGAATTCGATGTCGCCGAGCGTGACGAGCGGATTGGGATTGCCGGCATAGCGCCGCGACACGGCCGCAAGCCGCGCCGACAGCTCCGACAGATTGAAGGGTTTGACGAGATAATCGTCGGCGCCGGAATTGAGCCCGGCGATCCGGTCGGAGATCTGGTCGCGCGCCGTCAAGATGATGACGGGCGTCACGTCTCCGCCGCTGCGCAGCCGACGCAGCAATCCGAGCCCCGGCCCGTCCGGCAGCATCAAATCGAGAAGCACGAGATCGTAAGGCGTCGAATGGATCGCCGCTTCCGCATCCGCAATCGCCTCGACCCAGTCAATCGCATGTCCCTCATCGGCAATATGTTCATGCACGGCATCGCCGAGAAGCCGATCGTCTTCCACGAGCAGAACCCGCATCGCCGCCCCCGAACTTTATGCGCGAAACTTCCCCCGATACGGGGGGAACCTGAAGCCAGCCTGAAGCCCAGAAAATCGTGCTTCAGGCTGGCTTCAGGCACCGCCCCCATCTTGCTCCCATGGCCGATGCGAACAGGCCGATCCGACTGGAGAGCAAGATGAAGAAGCTTATCACCGCAACCGTTCTGACGCTCGGTGCGATGACCGCCGGCACCGCTTTTGCAAGCGACGACGCGCGCTGCAACGCCCCGATGGCCGAGAGGCAGCCGCGCGAAGCGCTGCAGCAGCAGCTTGAGACCAAGGGTTGGGAAGTCCGCCAGATCAAGACCGAAGACGGCTGCTACGAAGCCTATGCGATCGACGATCAGGGCAAGCGCGTCGAAGCCTATTTCGACCCGAAGACCCTCAAGATGGTGCGCCAGGGCCGTGGGGACCGCGACTGAGATGGACGCACCGACGATCAAGGTCTGGGACCCCCTCGTCAGGCTCTTTCACTGGAGCCTGGTGGCGAGCTTCACGATCGCCTGGCTCACCGGCGACGACGTGATGTCGGTGCATGAATGGGCGGGATATGCGGCCGGCGCCCTCGTCGCCTTCCGCGTCCTTTGGGGTCTCGTCGGCCCCAAATATGCCCGCTTCGGCCAGTTCGTCCGCTCGCCCGGCAATATCACCCGCTACCTCAAGGCGGCAGTGCGTGGCGATGAGCCCCGCTACATCGGCCACAACCCGCTCGGCGCCTGGATGGTCCTCGCTCTCATCCTCGCCATGGCCGCGACCGCCGTCACCGGCTGGATGATGACGCTCGATGCCTATTGGGGCGTGGACTGGGTGGAAGAGACCCATGAAGCCGTCGCCAACATCATGCTGGTCATGGTGCTCGCGCATGTCGTCGGCGTGCTCCTCGGGAGCTACCGCCACAAGGAGAACCTCGTCAAAGCTATGATCGGCGGCAGCAAACGTGCCCCCCGCCCCGCCGACATCGCTTGACGAGCGTTGCGGCGCCCCGGCCTTGCCGGGGCGCCGTTTTCATGTTTTTCGCCGTTTTCACGTTTCTCCGAGCCGCGCGCAGGCAAGACAGAGCCGCGCCATCGGATCGGCCTTCAGACGGCCGAAAGCGATCGGCTCCTCGCAGCTCGCGCAATAGCCGTATTCTCCCTCAGACAACCGTCCGAGCGCGCTCTTCAGCCCGTCGATGCGGGCCGTCCTGCGTTTCTGGGAGGCAAGCGCCATCGCCTGCACCTGCATCGCATCCATGCGCGAAATCCGCCCGACGCTCTGCTGGTCGAGTTCGACAGGCCGGCTTCCCTCCGAACCGGCCTCCGACAGCGCCTTAAGCTCGGCGAGTTCATCTTCGATGCGCCGACGCAATTCGGCGATCTGTATGGGATTGAGATCGTCCATGCTTCCCCCCAGGGTTCCTGGATCGTGTGTTGCGACCCCGCCTCAGACGATGTCCTCGGCCGGCAGCGCCACTTTCTGCGACACGCCGAAAGCCGCCAGCAAGGCCGCGGCAAGGCCAAGCGCGACGAACCCCGTCGCGATCGTCGCAATCGACAGGCCGCTGTCGAGCGCCAGGCCGAGCACGGCGGGCCCCGCAGCCGTTCCTGCCACCATCAGCATGGCCGCAAAACTCCGCACCGTTCCGAGCCGGGCGATGCCATAGACCTCCGCCCAGACGGAGCCGAAGGTCGTCTGCACGAGGCCTGACGACAAGCCGAGACAGATGAAGAAGGTGATGAGCGCAAGCGTGCTCGACGACGATCCCATCACGGCGATCCCGACGAACAGCGGCAAATTCATCAACGGCACCATGCGCCGCGCCGTCAGCCGGTCGACGATGAAACCGGAGACGATGAGCCCGCAAAGATCGCCCACCGCCATGAGGGTGAAGCCGGTCGCGATCAATCCGCCCGGCCATCCCTGCGCCTCGCCGATCGGCACGATGTGGAAGGTAAGCGCCGTCGCCGTGAACGGCATGTAGATGAGGATCGGCAGCGCCAGCCAGAAATAGCGCGTCGTGGCGACGATCTTGAGCCCGTCGAGAACCCTTGGTGCGGACGCCCCCGCCGCACGGGCGAGCGGCGTCGTGAACCGTGATTGATGGCGCGTCAGCCACAAAAGCCATGGCAGGGCAACGGCGATGAGGAAGACACCGACGCTCGCATAGGCGGCACGCCAGCCGATTTCGCTGATCAGAAAGGCGGCGAGATTGGGTGTGACGGCGATCGCGAGCGGCAGGCCCATCGCCGTGATCGACAGCGCCAATCCGCGGCGATTGACGAAATAGCGCGCCACCGATGTCGCCTGGATATGCGTCATCAGCCCCTGCCCGCACATCCGCAAAAACAGGAAAGAGGCAAAGAGCATGAGGCCGTTTTCGACCATCGATGCGGAGAGGCAGGCGGCGGCGAGACCGGCGAGCACGATCGTCACGTAAAGCCGGAGATCGACCCGGTCGATCCAATGCCCGACCGCCGGCAAAAGGCTCGCAGACGTCAGCGTCGCGGCGAGATAAATCCCGCCCATCTCGGCGCTCGAATAGCTGAGGCTCGCCGCGATCGGCGCCACGAAGAGCGCGATGAAGAAGGTCTGCCCCGGGCTCGACAGAAAGGCCGAGGAGGCCCCGAAAGCGAGAATGCGCGGCTCGGCGCGAAACAATTGAATATGTCTGGAAAGCATGAGCACCGGAAAGAGAAGGCGCCCTGGGGCACCGGAAAGAGCGCGAGAAAGGTATGAGGCTGAGCGGGCGGCGACCGCTTCCGGCCGCCGTCACTCACCGACCTAAACCAATTTCCGCCGCAGCCAACCCCCGGCACCGCCCGCTCTTATTCCCCTCACCGTGCGCCGAGGCCGACTTTCTCGCTCCAGGCCGGAAAATCGGGCCGCCGCAGCACCGAGGTCACGATGGTGAGACCGGCTCCGATCGCGCCCATCGTGAAGACGGCGCGCAAGGTGTATTCCACCGTGAAGAGCAGCGTCGCATGGGCATCGACCGGCGCCTGCGCCGTCAATTCCATCAGTCCCATGATCCCCTGCGATGCGGCACTTCCCGGCACCATCGGGATGCAGCCGGCGACCGCCAGAACGTTCCCGGCCGGCTCGAACCGCTCCGGCAGCAGATTGAGAAGCCGAACCGCGATGCCGACGGCCCCGGCCGCCATGAAGGAGGCGGCGGCGAGGCTCCAGCCGAGCTCCAGCCCGACTGTGCGCACGCTGAGCGCCAGCCCACCGGCAAGCGCCGCCCAGAACAGCGTGCGCCAGCCGAAATTGAAGAGAATGCCGAAGCCGAAGGCCGCCACCGCCCCGAAGAAGGCCTGATGAAGCACGCCGTGCATGATCGGCGCCGCCTTCGGCCCGCCGACGCCCAGCGCCATTTGCGCGGCCCACACACCGACGGTGATGAAGACGAGGATCATCAACACCGTCATGGCGCGTGCACTGCCCATCGTCGGATAGCCCTCCATGATGTCCGTCTGCGCATTGAGCACGGGCACGCCCGGCACGAGGAGAAGCACGGAGGAGAACATCGCCGTCTGCAACATCGGGCTTTCCAAAAGCTCCGAGCCGAACCCGGCGGTGGCGGCGGCGACGCAGGCGACGATCGCGGCAACTACGAAGGGATTCGTGTGCGCCTTGAGCAGGAAATGCCGCACGGCCTGGCCGAGCGCTCCGCCGACGAGAACCGGCATGAACGCCGACCAGTCGATGCCCAAAAGCCGTCCGAAGGAGGCGCAGGCGAGCCCGACGGCGAGCGCCACCAGATACCAGGGATGGCGCGGCGTCTTGGTGATGAGATGCGTCAGCGCCTCGATGGTCGAGGCGACCGTCATGTCATGATGCTTCACCCGCGTGCACAGCCGGCGCACGCCGTGGTTCAGGCGCAGATTGACGCCATGGGCCCCGACCGTGCGCATGCGGGTGATGGTGTTGTCGCCGCTCGTCACCGTCAGCGACAGCGAGGCAAAGCCGATGCGGGCGTGGATCTGATCCGCGCCGAGCCCTTCGGCGACCATCGTCATGCCCTGGCGCACGACATCGGTCTTCGCCCCGGTTTCGACGAGCGTCCGCCCGACAGCCAACGCCGTCATGGCGATCTTTTCCAAATTTCTGTGGCGCATCACGACCGGATCGTTTCTGTCCGTCATTTCGTCTCCTGTGTCCGCCACGCGGCGGATTGATCCGAAGGCGCCCTCCCACGCCTGCCGCGTAGCACAAGATCGTGCGCGATTGAGATCGCGGATGACGAAGACGGAAAATTTTCTCAGAGAAATCGTCGCAAGCGAGGCTTGCCTGAACCGGAGATGCCCTCAGAGGAGGTGCATGTCGGCATGGCTCCAGCCGGAGACGATCATGAAGACGCCGATCGCGGCCACCAGCATCGCCGAAAGGTAGGGCGCCTTCGCCATCACCGCGTCGAAGCGCGACGAGCGTGCGGAGATGAAGCCGATGCCGAGCGCGGCGACGGCCCCGACGGCGACGAGCATCAAGGCGAGACCGGTGCTGAAAGCCGCCACCAGCGTGATGCCGAGCCAGAATTTTCCGATCTGGAGGCAGAGAAGCAGCACGGTGATCGCCGCGGCGCACGGAATGAGCCCGCCGGAAAGCCCGAACAGGATCGTCTGCCAGGTCGAGGTCTTGCCCGCCCCGATCCGCGTTTCGAGATCGCGCGCATGCGCGGCGGCATGCGCATCGAGCCCCGCATGATCGTGCTCATGCGGGTGATCATGAGCGTGCGCGTGATCGTACGGATGCGGGTGCTCGTGCCCATGCCCGTGATCGTGCCCATGTTCATGCCCGTGATCGTGCCCACGCACGTGGTCATGCCCGTGATCATGCGCCCCATGCGGATGTGTTCTGGCCGTCCTGGCCGATCGTTGCGTCTGCCATAACATCCACATCGCGATCGCCAGGATGATCGCGCCCGAAATCATCACGAAGAAGGGTTCTGTCTTCTCGCCGATCAACTCGGACCCGAAGCGCATGCCGAGGATCGCCAGAACCCAGACGATGAGCGAATGCGACAGCGCCGCCGCGATGCCGAGAAGGGCCGCCTGCCCCACCGTGCCGCGGATCGCGACGATATAAGCGGCGATCATCGTCTTCGAATGCCCGGGCTCCAACCCGTGCAGCGCGCCGAGAACGAGCGCCATGGCCGCGAGAAGGACCGGATTGCTGCCGCCCGCGGCGATCATCCCGCTCATATCCATGGCGATCCCCTCACAGGTACTTCGAGATTTCCTTGAACTCTTCGACCAGGCTCGCGCGGTCCGCCCCGTCTTCGATGCTGCCGTCGAGGCAGTGGTCGATGTGGTCGTGGATATAGAGGCGCTTCGCCTGCTCGATCGCCTTGGAGACGGCGTGGAGCTGCTGGGCGACGTCCGGACAGGGACGGCCCTCCTCGATCATCTCGATCGTATGCCTGAGATGCCCCTCGGCCCGTTTCAGCCGCTTGACGACGTCGCCGTGAGAACCGTGCTTCATGCAAATGATCCTATCCTCCGGGAGGGGATAGGACAATCGAAAATCTCAGCGCCGTTTGCCGCGCTCGTGAGCCGGCAAATGGAATGGAATTTCCGCTTAAGAGGCTGAAAGCGTGAGGAGTTTTGGACGCCGGCAACCGAACGGTCGAGCCAGCCGGTCCTGAAGCCTAGCCGGTCTCGTCCGTTGCCGTGCAATGCATGTCCCGCTCCACCAGCCGGCCATGCGACATGACGACGGTGCGGGTCGAGACATCGCCGCGGAAACGGTGGTCGTGCGAGACGAGGATCATCGCCTGCGGCAGCGACAGGAGAATCTCTTTCAGCCGCGCCTTGTTGTCGACGTCGAGCGCGTTGGTCGGCTCGTCGAGAAGCAGAACCTCCGGCTCCATCGCCAGAACGGCGGCGAGCGTGACGAGGCGCTTCTCGCCACCGGAGAGCTTGTGGGTGATGCGGTCGCGGAAACTGACGAGGTCGAGCCGCTCCAAAACCTCATCGACGATCGCCATCGCCTCATCGCGGCTCTTGCCGAGATTGAGCGGCCCGAAGGCGATATCTTCCGCGACCGTCGGGCAGAAGAGCTGATCGTCGGGATCCTGGAAGACGAAGCCCGCGCGACAGCGCACCTCGTGGAAATCCTTCTCCTCGCGCCGCGGAGCTCCAAAGGCGGTGATGCGGCCGCGCGATGGCCGCAACAGGCCGACGATGATGTGCAGAAGCGTCGACTTGCCCGCACCGTTATGCCCGCCGATGCACAGCCTCTCGCCCGGCATCAGACACATATCGACGCCCTTGAGGACCGGCGGCCCCGAAGGATAGGCGAAATGGATATCTGAAAGAGCGATGAGTTCAGACATGCGTCATGGCCTCAGCGGATCGCCTGCGCGCCGATGAGACAGGCGAGGAAGACCGTCACGCCCGTCGCGAAAACGGCATCGCGGTAGGTGAAGGCGAGCGTGTCGAACAGCGGCATCCGGCCCGTGAATCCCCGGCATTTCATGGCGCCGAGAATGCGCTCCGACCGCTCGATCGCCCGCACCAGCATCATCCCGACGAGATAGCCGACGGAGCGATAGGTGTGCCGGTTGTTCGAGGGGCGAAATCCGCGCGCCTTCATCGCCATGCGCAGGCGCTGATATTCCTGCTGCAGCACGTCGACATAGCGCACGGTGAACATCAGCAGGTAGATGAGCTTTTCCGGCACCATCAAACGCCTGAGCGCATGGCCGAGCGTCACCGGCTCGGTGGAGCCGACGAGCGCCATCAAGGCCAGGATGACGGCATTCGCCGTCAGCGCGATCTCTGCCGCCTGCCGCAGCCCCTGCCAACTGGCAGGAAACCCGAAGACGGTGAACATCGCATCGCCCGGCACGGTGAAGGGCAGCATGGCGATGAGGAAGATGATGAAGCTGTCCATCATCGCCATGCGTTTGAGCGTCCGCGCAACAGGCAGCCGCGCCGACAGCATCAGAAAGAACGCGGCCAAAAGCCCCGTCGTCAGCACGGCGAGATCCTGCAGGCTCACCATCACGATGGCGAAGGCGACAGCAACCACGATGCGGGTGCGCACGTCGATGCCATCGATCAGCGTGCCCCGGGCCTCGCCCGTATCGGTGAGCGCGCGCCGTCCGGCGGAGAGAACGTGGCTCATCGTCAGGCCGCCGTCATTTTGCGCCGGGCGGCGATATAGAAGGCGACGCCGAAGATGCCGAAGATATAGCCGATCCCGCCGAGAATGCTCTGCATGTCGTGCTTCTCCTTATAGGCGTCGATATCGCGCCTGAGCGGGATCACCTGCTTCTGCACCGCCTCGGTGATCATCTTGTGCTGCGCTTCAAGAAGCGCGGCGAGATCGACGCCGGAGCTTCCGGCGGAAGCCCCTGGCGCCGCCGCAGCGGAAGACGCAGGCTCCGCGGCACCGGCCGCGGCTTCGGCCGCGACAAGCGCCGGCGACGTCGCCTCGGCTCCGCCGATCTCCGGCAGCTCCTCCGCCGACATCCGCACTTGTGCGACATGGCCCGCGCCGAGATTTGCCTTGAAGACGAGCGGCACCGCCTTTTCGGGTTTGTAGGTGAAGGCGCCGGTCTCGTCGGTTACGGTCTCGCCGAGCTTGTTGCCGTCGTCGTCGAAAACCTCGACCGTCGCATCGCTCGCCATGTCGCCGTTGGAAAACCCGATTTCGCCTTCCACCACATCGCCGGACGCATAGACGGAGGCGATGACCTTGTGGGCGAGAGCCTGCGGTGCGGGCAGAAAAGCCAGAAAAACGAGGGCTGCGCAGAGCTTTCTCATAACGCGACCTCCTCGGTGGTGGATCGGTTGAAGGTTGCGAAAAGCTCCGGCTTGACGCGGCGGGCGAGAACCACGGCCGCTCCCGTTACCAGGGCTTCGATGATCATGATCGGGATATGGGCGAAGAAGACGAGCTTGGCGGCCGGGATGAATTCGTCGCCGGACAGCGCCAGAGCGATCGCGACGAAGGCCGTCGTCAGCGCGATCGCGAGCCCCCCGCCGATGGCGCCTGAAATCGCGGCGGTTGTCAGCGAGTTGGAGGCGACCCCGCGCCGGCACAGATAATAGACGATCACCGCCGGCAGAGCGATGTTGAGGGTATTGACCCCGAGCACCGTGAGCCCTCCGAAGCCGAAAAACACCGCTTGCAGGAGAAGCCCGACGAACAGCGCCGGAAAGGCGGCCCAGCCGAGCACCAGCCCGGCCAGACCGTTCATGATGAGATGCACGCTGGAGGGACCGATCGGGACATGGATGAGCGAGGCCACGAAGAATGTGGCGCTCAACACGCCGGCAGCCGGCATCTTTTCCGCCGTCAGCGATTTGAGGCCGAGAGCGATGCCCCCGACTGCGAGCACCGTTCCCCCGATGACGACGTCATTGGCGAGAGCACCGTCGACAATATGCATCGATCCCTCCTGCCGTCACTCGACGTCGTAGGCGCGCACCCAGATGACGGCGTCCTGCGAGAGCTCTTTGCCCTCGAACTCCGTCTTCGGGCCCGTACCGAGCGCGGCAAAGCCCCAGAACCCGGCCTTGGGGACGCCGAAGGTGAAGTAGCCGTTCTCATCGCTCGTCGCGATGACGGCGCCGCCCGGCATCGGCGAGGCTTTGGGTTCGGAGGGCTTGTTGTCGGCCATGGAGGGCTCGGCCGCCATGTATTCGACCTCGATCTCGGCCCCCGCGACCGGCTTGCCTTCCGACAAAACCCGGCCCGTGAAGGTGGAGCCGGCAAGAATGTTGGTCGGGCGATCGAGCGGCACGATTTCCGTCGCAAGCCCTTTGGGCTCGGCCCAATCGGTCGGCAATTGCGCCCGGTTCAGATAGGCCGTGGCGATCTGCTGGATGTAGACGTCCTCGCTCTCCTCGTAATAGGGCTGAGGCACGACGACGAGGGTGTAATCTCCGGCCCGCTTGGCCGGCAGCGTGGCATCGAAGGCCTGCGCGCTGTTTTCGAGCCCCGCGAAGGTGATCGGCTTGAGGCTGTCCTTGAGGTCGATCTTCTTGCCGCGGAAGAGGGCGTAGAACTCTTCCGGCGCACCCATATCCATGACATGGCCGTTCTCGAACGGGTGCCAGAAGATGAGCTTCAGCGGCACGTCGCCCGGCTCGGCGAGGTTCACCTCGGGCGTGTAGATCAGCTGAAAATGCGCTTCGGCTGCTGCGGGAAGAAGGAAGGCCGCCGATGTGAGGGCGGCACAGGCAAACTTACGAAGTTTCATTCGTATCGTCTCTCCAATGACTGTTGCGGACGAACCGCGACAGCGATGCGGAAAGGACGATCGGGGTTTTGGCGAGGATTGGGCGCAAAAAGGATTCCTGGCGCCGTTCCACCGCCAGACGCTCACCCCGGCGTCCGTTGCGGTGCGGCACCGGTCGCCCGGCGTCGCGCGTCAGCGGCAGGTCTCCTGGCTTGCGGGTCACAGCATGGCTTCGTCTTCCCAGCGCCCATGCGCCAGTGACATCTTGAAGCCCTGCTCGCCGCTCACAGTTGCGGGGGCAGCCACGGTTTTGGTCCCTGCTGGGTACGCCTCACCGTGTTCCCTTTTAATCCGGTCGCTTTGCGTCCGGAAACCATTGACGCCCCCATCTGCCGGCTAATGGTCACAATTGTCAATGCCGTGCGGTGCTGGCTGCTATGTCCGGCATGGCTTGCCTATGCGGGCAACAGACGGCGCCGAACGGCGTCCTGCGGAATAAAAAAAGGCCGACCGCACAAGGGCGGCCGGCCTCTTAAAATCAATCGGTGTGACGACGTTCAGTACGCGGCGACCCGCTTGTCGCCGGCGCCGGCGTTCGACTTGCCGCTCTTGCGCAGCATCCGTTCCAGACCGGCCTGGGCGCCCTCGTTTCCGCGGCCACCGTCGCGCCGACCATCGCGGCCACCCTTGCGGTTCTTGGACGCTCCGGCGTCCGCACGCTTTGCCGAACGGCCTGCTTCCGCGCCCTCGGGCCGACGATTGCGGCCCTCTTTCTGGGTCTCGCCATTGCGGCCTTCACTACGGCCTTCACTGCGGCCCTCGCTGCGCGCCTCGAAGGCGGCCGGTTTGCCCGAGCGCCTGCGATTGCAGGAAGGCGAATTGCGCTTGCCGGGCTGGCGTGATCTTTCGTCGCGCCGCTCGCCCGCCTGCTGGCGCCCGTTTTGGGCCTGAGCCTCATCGGCTTCGCCGACGGCCTCCGCGCGCATCGCAACCACCTCGCCACCTTCGCGCCGAGGTGTCGCGCCATGCGCGTCGATCCTCTTGCCGATCAGCTTCTCGATATCGCGCAAGAGCCCGCGCTCGGAATGATCGCACAGCGAGATCGCGATGCCGCTCTTGCCGGCACGTGCCGTACGCCCGATGCGGTGCACATACGCTTCCGGCACGTTCGGCAGCTCGAAATTGACGACATGCGAGACGTCGTCGATATCGATGCCGCGCGCTGCGATATCGGTCGCGACCAGAACGGCCACACGGCCGTTGCGGAAGGCGCCGAGCGCTTTCTCACGCTGATTCTGGCTCTTGTTGCCATGGATCGCCGCAGAACGCAGGCCCGCCTTGTCGAGATGCTGGCTCACCTTGTCGGCACCGCGCTTGGTGCGCGTGAAGACGATCGCACGCTCCATGTCGGCTGCGCCCAGGATATCGACGAGCATGTCGCGCTTGCCGGCGCTTGCCACGTTGATGACGCTTTGCGCGATCTGCTCGATCGGACGAGACACCGGAGCGACGGAGATTTCCGCCGGCTGGCGGAGAAAATCGCCGGCAAGCTTGCGGATCGCCGGCGGCATCGTCGCCGACAGGAGCACCGTCTGGCGCTCGCGCGGCATCTTCGCCAGGATCTTGCGGATCGCCGGCATGAAGCCGAGATCGAGCATCTGGTCGGCCTCGTCGAGCACGACGACATCGGTCTGGTCGAGGCGGACGGCACCGGTCTGCATATGGTCGAGAAGCCGCCCGGGCGTTGCGATGATGAAATCGACGCCGCGCGACAGCGCCTTCACCTGCGGCCCGGGACGGGCGCCGCCGATGACGACCGCCGAGGACATGTTCACAAAGCGCCCATAATTGCGCACGCTGTCGGCGACCTGCTGGGCAAGCTCGCGCGTCGGCACGACGATGAGGGCATGGCATGTGCGCGGTGCGGCCGGCACCATGGTGCGGCTGAGCTTGTCGAGAAGCGGCAGCACGAAGGACGCCGTCTTGCCGGTCCCCGTCTGCGCCGTACCGAGAAGATCGCGGCCGGCAAGCATGGTCGGGATGACCTGCTCCTGAATCGGAGTCGGATTGGTATAGCCTTCGGCGGCAACGGCACGAAGGATCGGCTCGGCAAGGCCGAGTTCATTGAAAAGTGTCAATATGAGCTTTCTCGTCGCGGCCAGCCTGAGACGGCCGGCGCGAGCTGTGTCACTTGGTTTTGGAAGCCTGCGTAGATCAGCTGCCGGGAGCTTACGCCTCAACGGGCGTCTTCGGGGCAACGATCGATACGGAAAGTTGCTTGTGACCACCGACGGCGACGAACGCCTCTACGCGCGGGGTCATCACGCCCTTGAACCACGCCTTGCGGCAATTGGCAACCGCAATCGCGTGCCCGCCCCTAAAAGGAGGCGCGTCGGGCGGCCTGCATCTCGGATCGGGCAGCGTTCGCCGGCGGCGTTCCCCGCCTCTCGCTCTTGCCGCTATCGGCCCGCGCGCGTATCTCCGAGCCTGTTCGCGCTCGGACCGCGAAGCGGCGCTGCAGCGCTCAGTCTTTTTGAGCCGCCGCGTCTCCCGCAGACTGCTCGTATCCAGGTCTTTCTCAGAGGATCTCATTCCGTGACCCGCCTGATCGCCCCGACCCGTCTTTGGATGGATGGCCGCTTTGAGACCGGCCTTGCCGTGGAGATCGAGGCGGGTGCGATCGCCCGCATCCGGCCACTTGGCCCGCATGAGGCGCCCGATCTCGCGCCGCATCTCCTCATCCCCGCCCTCACCGATCTTCAGGTCAATGGCAGCGGCGGCGTCATGCTCAATTCCGATGCGAGCCCCGCCGCGATCGAAACGATCGTCGCCGCCCAGCGCCGCCTCGGCACCGGCTTCCTCCTTCCGACCCTCATCACCACCACGGCTGAACGCATGCGGGCGACCGCCGAGGCGATCATCGAGGCCTGGGGCATGCCGGGTCTCCTCGGCGTGCATCTGGAAGGCCCGCATCTCAACCCGGAGCGCAAAGGCACCCACGACGCCACCCATATGCGGCCGATGGATCGCGCCACCTTGGCGATCTTGGAGCGTCTTCGCGCGGCGGGCATCCCGGTCATGTTGACGCTTGCGCCCGAGATCGTCCCGCCGAACCTCATCCGTGAGATCGCGGAGATGGGGGTCGTCGTTTCAGCCGGCCACAGCGCCGCCGACGCCGCGGAGACGGAGGCGGGCCTTGCCGCCGGCATTTCCTGCTTCACGCATCTTTACAACGCCATGCCGCCGATGACCTCGCGTGCTCCCGGCATCCTCGGCACGGCGCTCGCAAGCAGCGCCTATGCCGGCATCATTGTCGACGGCCACCATGTTTCCTGGCCGATGGTCGCGATCGCCTGCCGCGCCCGCCCGCTCAAAAATCGGACCTTCCTCGTCTCCGACGCCATGGCGACGGTCGGCGGGCCCGACCATTTCGAGCTCTATGGCGAGGAAATTCGCGTGTGCGACGGCGCCCTCGTGAATGCGGCTAGCGCCCTTGCCGGCGCCCATGTCGACCTTCTCACCTGCCTCAGGAACACAGTCTTGCATGTCGGCCTCCCCCTCGAAGAGGCCGTCGCCATGGCAACCGACATCCCGAACGCTGCCATCGGGCTCATCCCCCCGGCGGTCGAGCCCGGCCGCACCGTCGATGAAATCCTCGCCCTCGACGCGGATCTGAACCGCATCGACATCTGACGCGCCGCCGCACCGGCAAACTTCCTTGCGACCGGACGTCCCGACCGATCGAGCTGCCGCACCGCTGACATGATCGCGCGCCACGCCTCGCTTTCATCGCGGCACAGAGCCAACCAAGCAGAGAGAGACGAATGGAGCCTATCGAGACGGACCGGCTGATCCTCAGGCGCTTCGAGACGCGCGATGCCCCGGGGCTCTTCGCCTATTTGAAGGAACCGGCCGTGAGCTGCTTTTTCTCCATGCGGCTTGCCGATCTCGCGGCGGCCGAAGAAGAGGTGAAAAGACGCGCCGAAAGCGACAGCGATGTCGCCGTCTGCCTGCGCGACACGGGCGAGATGATCGGCGATCTCTTCGCCGTGCTCGAAGGCGACGACACCTATGCGCTTGGCTGGAACTTCAACAAGGCTTTCTCCGGCGCGGGATTTGCCACGGAGGCCGCCCGCGGCCTCTTCGCGCATCTCTTCACGACAAAAGGCGCGCGCCGTCTCTACGCCTATGTGGAGGACACCAATTATCCCTCGCAGCACCTCTGCGAGCGGCTCGGCATGCGCCGGGAGGGCCTCTTCATCGAATACGTCTCGTTCATGAAGGACGAGGCCGGCAATCCGGTCTTCGAAAACACCATGCAATACGCGATCCTGCGCAAGGAATGGGAGAGGAAGGCCGGGCTCTGATACGCAAGGGAGAGTGCCGGGCCCCATTCCGGCACCCTGCCGTCACGACCATCCGGACGGCAACGACACCTCCTCGAGCCCGAGCCACGCCGCCATTCTTTCGAGTTCCTCAAGGAGCGCCTCGCGGCTTTCGTCCGGCGCATCCGCCTCGAAATGCACCGCCTGCACGAGAAGCCGTGCGTTCGGTCGGTCCGCCTTGAGATCGACGCGGGCCACCAGATTGTCGCCGAACAGGAACGGCAGCACGTAATAGCCGTACTGCCGCTTGTCCGCCGGGACATAGATCTCGATGCGGTAGCGGAAGCCGAACAGACGCTCGGCGCGGTCTCTTTCCCAGACCAGCGGATCGAATGGGGCGAGAAGCGCCGTCGCATTGATCCGGCGCGGACGGCGGGCCTCGCGATGGAGCCAGGCGTGCCGCCAGCCCGGCACGCTCACAGGCAAAAGAACCCCGTCCTCGGCAAGCGAGGATATCGCCTCTTGTGCCGGCCCCGGCGGTTGCCGGAAATAATCCCGCAATTCGCGATCCGTCGCGATGCCGTGCGCCCGTGCGGCACGCTCGATCAAGGCGCGATGGGCATCCGCCTCAGAAGGCGTCGGCTGATCGAGGACAGAGGCGGGTAAAACGCGCTCGGGAAGGTCGTAGACCCGCTGGAAATTTCCCCGCCGCGTCGCCGTCGTCAGATGACCGGCCCAGAACAGCCATTCGAGCGCCCGCTTGGTGCCGCTCCATTCCCACCAGCCCGGACGGCCCTTGTGTGCCTCGAAATCGGAGACGGAAAGCGGCCCCTCCTCACGGATTCGCTGAAGCACCGCCATGGCCTCCGCCCGATGCTCGCGTGCAAATCGGCGCATCGACGTCCAGCCCGCCTCGCCGCGGTCGGCCTGCGCCATGCGCCAGCGTAGCAAAGGCTGGACCTCGAACGGCACGAGCGAGGCTTCGTGCGCCCAGTATTCGAACAATTTGCGCTGCCGCTTCGGCCCCCAGGCGAGCCTGTCGAGAAGATCACGGTCATAGGCGCCGACCCGGGAAAAAGCCGGGAGATAATGCGCCCGCACCAGAACATTGACGCTGTCGATCTGGTGAAGCTGAACCCGGTCGAGGACCCGGCGCAGGTTCGCCGAGCTCGGATTGGCCGGACGGGCGACACCAAAACCCTGTGCCGCAAGCGCAATGCGGCGCGCCTCGGCCATGCTGATCCTGTCGAGATGATCCATTCCGTTCCTGCGGCGTCCGTATCTTTCCGGACACCCTAGCAGACCGTCTCGCATACCCAGCACGGGCCAGAAACGTTCTTCGGACGGAAAAAGCCGTTGACTCTTATTCTTTTTATATGAACAACCTGGCCGCTATATTTCGCATTGGGGAATTTTCGTGGATCTGGCATCGCTCGCCATCTTCCGCACGGTGGCCCGGGAGCAGAGCATCACCCGCGCCGCTCAATTGCTCGGGCGCGTGCCATCGAACGTCACCACGCGCATTCAGCAACTCGAGGCGGAAATCGGCGTGCCGCTGTTTCAGCGCGACAGGAAGGCCATGACGCTCACGGCCGAAGGCGTGGCGTATCTCGACTATGCCGACCGCATCCTCAATCTTGCCGAGGAAGCGCAACAGCTCGTCAATCCGAAGGAACCCGCCGGCACTCTGCGCGTCGGCTCCATGGAATCGACGGTCGCCGCCCGCCTGCCTCTGCCCCTGGCCGAGTTCAACGCGAAATGGCCGGAAGTGACGATCGATCTGTCGACTGCGCCGACCCGTCAGCTCGTCGACGCCCTGCTCACGCACCGGATCGACTGCGCCTTGATCGCCCTGCCGCCCGGCGCAGCGTGGTTTGGAGCCGACGAGGTGGCGACGACGCCGCTCTTCCGCGAAGAGCTCGTCCTCCTGCTGCCGCCCGGGCATCCGGAAATCGAACGCGCCGAGGAGATCAAGCCCCGCGCGCTTGCCGCATTTGCGCCCGGCTGCACCTATCGCTTTCTCGCCGAGGAATGGGTGACGGATGGCGGCACCAGATCCGCCCGGCTCCAGTTTCAGGAGGTCAGGTCCTATCACGCCATGATCGCCCTGACCGCGGCAGGAACCTGCTTCTCGTTGCTGCCGCGCAGCGTTCTCGATCTCGTACCCGAAGCGGGCCGCTTCACGATCAAGCCGTTGATGACGATCGAGACCTGTCTCGCCGAAAGGCCGGGCTTTAAGACCCCGGCTGTCCTGCAATTTCGGAAGACGCTTCGTGCTTTCTCGGACATCGCCGAGAGCCCCGATGCCCCGCAATGAGATGCCCCGCACTGAGATGCCGTGCCGTGAGATGTCGCGCAATGAACGGCTGGCGGGGATCGCCGCCGCCCTCATCCTCGTCATCGGCATGGGTTTTGGCCGCTTCGCCTTCACCGGCCTCTATCCCTTGATGGTGAAAAGCGGCCAGATCTCCGTCGAGGGCGGCTCCTACGCCGCATCCGCCAATTATGCCGGTTATCTCATCGGCGCGCTGCTCTTGGGCCTCGTGACGGGCGCAGCCGGCCGCAAGCTCTGTGCCTTTTCCGCCATCGCGACGGTCGCCGCGCTCGCAGCGCTCGGCCTGCCGCTGCCGGAATGGCTCATCGTCGTCGTGCGCGGTTTCGCCGGCATCTTCAGCGCCGTCGCCATGGTTGCCGCCTCGCATTGGCTGATCCATGAACGCGGCCATCACGACGGCGCCCCGGCCCTCTTTGCCGGCGTTGGCCTCGGCATCCTCGTCTCCGCCGAACTCGTCGCCGCGGGCGATCTCCTCACCCTGCCAAGTCCTGCCATCTGGCTCGTTCTCGCGGCCGCGGCACTGGCACTCACGATCCTCACGATCATCCTGCAGGCCCGCGTCGACGGCGCCCCGGCTCCAACCCTGCCGCATGAAGCTGACGGCGAGGCCTCCGCCCCGTTCGGAGCGGGCCGCCTCGTTCTCGTCTACGGCCTCGCGGGTTTCGGCTACATCATCACCGCGACCTACCTGCCGCTCCTCGTGCGCACCTCGTTTGCGGACCTCAACCCGCTGCATATCTGGGCCGTGTTCGGGCTCGGCGCCGTGCCGTCCTGCTTTTTCTGGCACGTCCTTCATCGGCGGCTCGGAACCGCAAAGAGCCTTGTCGTCAACCTGCTGCTCCAGGCCGTCGGCGTCGGCCTGCCCGTCATCCACATGCCGGCGGCCTCTCTCGCAAGCGCGCTTCTCGTCGGCGGAACCTTTATGGGGACGGTGACCATCGCCATGCCCGCCGCCCGCAAGATCGCAGCCAAAGCCCGCGTCAACATCCTGGCAGTGATGACGGCCTCCTACGGCGTCGGCCAGATCGTCGGGCCTCTCGTCACCAATGCGCTCTATCGGCAGAGCCAGTCCTTCGACGCGCCGCTCCTGATCGCAAGCGCCGCGCTCTTCATCGCAGCCACGATCTGCATGAAACGAGCGACGCCCGAAAAAGCCTCGGTTTTCAAGGTACGTCGCACCTGAACGAGGGCATGAGAGCGAACGGCCAGAGAGCGCATCCCTCTCCGATGCGGGTCACGGCCGCCGGTCGATCCGCGTTCCCAGGCGCTCCACCGGCAGCCGGATTTCGACGGCAAGGCCAGGGCCGTCCGACGCAAGGATCACGGCATCGCCGCCATGCGCCTGCGCGATCGCCTTGACGATGGGCAGGCCCAGGCCTGAGCCGCCGCCACTCCGCCCTCGCGATTCGTCGGCACGCCAGAACCGCTCGAAAGCGCGCAGCCGGGCCTCGTCGGAGAGGCCCGGCCCGGTGTCGGTGCAGCGGAAGAAGACCTGCTGCCCCGCGACCCCGGTCTCGACATTGACGGTGCTATGCGGTGCGTACCGGCAGCAATTCTCGAGAAGTGCCACGAAGGCCTGTCGCAGGCGCGAGCGATCGCCGCTCGTGACGGCGCTCCTCAGATCCAAGCTCGTTGCGATCCCGGCCTCGCCGAGCTGGTCCTCAAGCGAGGTCAGCGCCGCCTCGGCCTCCACCGCCAGATCGAGACGCGAAGATTGCAGATCGAGCTGACCCGCATTGCTCAGCGCCAAGGTCCGCAATTCCTCTACGATCGCCGACAGATCGTCCACATGCTCGATGAGCCTTCCATAGAGTTCGGCGCTGGGGGCGAAGGCGCCATCCAGGAGGCCCTGCAATCGCCCGCGCAGGATGGTTAAAGGCGTGCGCAATTCATGCGCGATTGCCGAATTCGAATATTGCAGCTCGGCCTCGGCCCGCTGCAGCCGTTCCGCCATCTGGTTGAAGTCGTCGACCAGATCGCCCGCCTCGCCGAAATTGCCCCGGCGCAGGGAGGCGCGTGCGGAGAAATCCCCCTCCGCGACCCGGCGCGCAGCCCCGGCAACCGATTTCAACGGTTCCACGATCCGCCGCGCAAGGATCCAGCCGAGCAATGAGACGGTCGATATGCCGATTCCCAGAAGCAGGCCCAACGTGACGACGTCGCCGGTGCGCAGAAAATCGTCTTCGGTGAACTCCGGATAGAGCCATTCGTAGATGAAGAAAAAATACGCGGTCAGCCCGAAATAGACGACGGCGAAGGCAAGCAGGGTCAA
Source organism: Afifella marina DSM 2698 (assembly GCF_900102695.1). Lineage (GTDB taxonomy): Bacteria > Pseudomonadota > Alphaproteobacteria > Rhizobiales > Afifellaceae > Afifella > Afifella marina. The sequence goes on along the minus strand of NZ_FMVW01000012.1, from coordinate 12,453 downwards.
CGCGATCATCGCGCGGACGATCAGGGAATTCAGGTTTCTAGCCATGGGGGCTGTCCAGCCGGTAACCCACGCCACGCACACCCGTAAGCAACCCGTCGGCCCCGACCGCCGCCAATTTGCGGCGCAAATTGCTGACATGGCTGTCCACCGTCCGGTCGAGCGCCTCCCCTTCCGGCAGGCAGGCATCGACCAGTTCGGAGCGCTCGAACACCTTGCCCAGGCTCGCGGCCATATGTGCGAGAATACGAAACTCGGTGCGCGTCAGCTCGAGCGCCACTGCGCCCGTCGGGCTTTCCACCTCGACGCGATAAGCCTGTGGGTCCACGCTCAGCGGCCCGACGCGCAGCACCTGCTCGCTGCCGCGCCCCATGGTTCTCCGCAGCACGGCCTTGGCGCGGGCCACGACCTCGAGCGGGTTGAACGGTTTGACGACATAATCGTCGGCACCGATGCGCAGCGCCTGAAGCTTGTCAAGATCCTCGGCCAGCGCCGTGACCATGATCACCGGCGTATCGCCGCGCCGGCGGATCGCCGCCAGCACCTCATAACCGTCCTGTCCCGGCAGCTTGATGTCGAGGACCACAAGATCGGGCCGCAGGCGCAGATGATGCTCGAGCCCGACACGCCCATCGCCCGCGGTGATGGTCCGAAAACCCTCGCGCGACATGTAGGCCGCGATGATGTCGGCAATCTCGGGCTCGTCTTCGACGATCAGAATCAACGCGTTGTTGATGGCCATTCTTCAATTCCCGACACACTGCACCTGCATCTTCACTCGTTTGAGACCCACTGTTTCAGGTTTTTCGCCACGATTTCGGCATGCTCAGCTTGCTGACGGCAACGTAGAGCACGGGCACGAAGAACACCGCCAGCACCGTCGTGGAAAGCATTCCGCCGAACACGCCGGTCCCGATGGCATTCTGGATTTCGGACCCCGCGCCCTGTGCGATCATTAACGGTACGACGCCCAGGATGAAGGCGAGCGAGGTCATCACGATCGGCCGAAGCCGCAACCGGGATGCCCGCAGCAGCGCCCGATAGAGGCTCATTCCGTCATTCCTGAGATGTCGGGCGTACTCGACCAAGAGAATGGCATTCTTGGCGGAAAGCCCGATGATGGTGATCAGCCCCACCTTGAAGAACACGTCATTCTCCATCCCGCGCGCCAGCACGGCCACGACCGCGCCCAGGACGCCGAGGGGCACCACCAGCATGACCGCCAGCGGGATCGACCAGCTTTCGTAGAGGGCCGCGAGCACGAGGAATACGACCAGCATCGAGGCGCCCAGGAGCATGGGGGCCTGCGCTGCGGATTGTCTTTCCTGCAGCGATTGCCCGGTCCATTCGAGCGCGAAGCCTTTTGGCAGACGTTGCGCCAGGCGCTCCATCTCGGCCATCGCCGCGCCGCTCGACACCCCTGGCGCGGCCGAACCTGAGATGCGCGCCGCCGGATAGCCGTTGTAGCGCTCCAATTGCAGGGGTGATGTCTCCCATAAGGGTTCGACGACTTCAGACAACGTCACCATGCCGCCCTCGATGTTGCGGACCTGAAGACGCAGGACATCCTCGACATGCATCCGGGCCGGCGCATCGGCCTGCACCACCACCTGCTGAAGCCGGCCTTTGTTCGGAAAGTCGTTGACGTAGTTCGATCCGATCGCGGTCGAAATCATATCGCTGATCGCCGAGAAGGAAACGCCGAGCGCCAGCGCCTTCTGACGATCGATCTTGAGCGCGATGCTCTGGCCGTCGGGCAGACCCTCCGTCATCACGCCGGTCAAGAGCCTGCTCTCGGATGCGAGCGCGATCAGCTGGTTTTCGGCCGCCTTCAGCGCTGCCGGACCGGAATTGGCCCGATCCTCGAGCCTGAGAGCGAAGCCGGATGTGGTGCCGAGAGATTCGATGGCCGGCGGCTTCATGATCATCGCCGTGCCTTCGGGAATATCCGCCATCGCCGCCTCGGCTGCCGCGATCTCTTCGTTCACCGTGGTCTTGCGCTCGCTCCAATCCTTCATGCTGGTGAAGGCTTGCGCCGCGTTGGGACCGGAGCCGGAAAAGCCGAAGCCCAGAATGACGATGCTCTCGACGATATCGGGACGGGACGCGGTGTGAGCCTCATAGGTTGCGACGATCTCGCGCGTGCGCTCGGCCGTGGCCCCGGCCGGCAGCTCGAACATCGCCATGAAGTTTCCCTGATCCTCTTCCGGCACGAACGACGTCGGCACCCGCGCATAGCCGATGCCGAGCGCCACCAGCAGCACGGCATAGACGACCAGCATCCGCCCGCCCCGCCGCAGCATCCAGCCGACGACACCGGTGTAGCCGGCGCTCAGCGCATCGAACTTTCTGTTGAACCAGCCAAAAAACCCGGCTCTCGCATGCGTGTTCGAAGGCCTCAAAATCGTCGCGCAGAGAGCCGGTGTCAGTGTCAGCGCGAGGAAGGCGGAGAACAGGATCGATACCGCCATCGATACGGTGAACTGGCGATAGATCGCACCGACGGAACCGCCGGCCATCCCCATCGGAATGAAGACGGCAGCCAGAACCAGCGTGATCCCGACGATGGCGCCTGAAATCTCGCGCATCGCCTGACGGGTGGCGTCCCTCGGCGAGAGGCCCTGCCGGGACATGATCCGCTCGACATTTTCCACGACGACGATGGCATCGTCGACGATGATGCCGATGGCGAGCACCATGCCGAACATGGTCAAGACGTTGATCGAATAGCCCACCACCATCATCACCGCGAAGGTGCCCAGAAGCGCGATGGGCGCGACGATGGTCGGGATCAGCGTATAGCGGATCTTCTGTAGGAACAGCAGAATGACCAGGAAGACCAGCACCATCGCCTCGACCAGCGTCTGGACGACTTTGCTGATCGACACTTTTACGAATGGCGCGGTGTTGTAGGAGATCGTGACCGCCATATCCCGGGGCATCGCGAGCTGCAACTCGGCCAGGCGCTTTTCGATGGCGGCGGCGGTGCTGACGGCGTTGGCGCCGGGCGCCATCTGGATCGCGGCGGCAGCCGCGGGCTTGCCATTGCTGCTGACACTGAAGGCAAGGGTCTGAGCGCCGAGTTCCACCCGCGCGACATCCGACAGGAGAAGACGCGAGCCGTCGAGTTGTGCCCTGAGCGGGATCGCGGCGAACTCCTCCGGCGTGGTCAGCTGGCCATGCACCGTTAGCGGCGTCGAGATCTTCGTCCCCGGTACTGTCGGCTCGTCCCCGACCCGGCCGGGAGAAACTTGTGCGTTTTCGCGCCTGATGGCCTCCGTGACGTCGGCCATGGTGAGGTCGTAGGCAGCCAGCTTCGCCGGATCGACCCAGACGCGCATGGCGCGTTCGGAGCCGAATTGCTGCACACGGCCGACGCCCGGCACGCGCTTCAATTCTTCGCTGATATTGCGGGTCAGATAGTCGCCGAGGGCCAGCTCTTCGGTGTCGCCACTGCGAGACTTCAGTGTGATGACCATGAGAAAGCCGGTTTCTGCCGCCTCGACGCTGATGCCAGCGCGCCGGACGGCCTCCGGAAGGCGGGGTTCGGCGTCCTTCAGACGGTTCTGAACGTCCACTTGTGCCAATTCCGGATTGGTTCCGGGTTTGAACGTCACCGTGATATTGGCACCACCCGTCGAGTCGGCACTCGATTCGTAATAGAGCACGTTCTTGACGCTCGAGAGCTCCTTCTCGATGGGCGTCACCACGCTGTCGTTGACGGTCTTCACCGTCGCGCCGGTATAGGTCGCGAATATGCTGATGCTCGGCGGCGCGATGACGGGAAACCGGGCCACCGGCAGCTGCGGAATGGCGACAATTCCGGCGAGCGCGATGAAGATCGCAATCACCCAGGCAAAGACCGGGCGGTCGATGAAAAACTGTGGCATGGGATCTGATCTCTAGAGCTTGCCGGTGGCCGGCGAGACGGCTTGCGTGGCGGCGACCCTTTTCACGCTCATCCCGTCCTGCACGCGGTCCTGCCCGCGAACGACGATGGCTTCTCCGGCCTTCAGCCCGGACGTGACGACGAGACGCCGGCCGATGGCGTCGCCCAGGACCACATCGCGCCGTTCCGCCCGCCCGTCGTCCGCGACGACCACGATCTGCGCCTCGCCGGCACCGTTGCGCACGACGGCATCTTCCGGCACCAGCAACGCATCGGGCAGGAGCCCGCGCGGCAGTCTTGCTCGAACGTACATTCCAGGCAGGAGCCGCAAGCCGGGGTTCTCCACCTCGACGCGGACCGTCGTGTTGCCGGTTCCCGTATCCACCGTCACGTCCGACAAAACGAGCTTGCCGGGACGGGGATGCGGCCTGCCCTCCGCATCGAGGATCTCGACCGGCCCGAGCCCCTGCCTCGCTGCCCTTTGCAATCCGTCGAGCTTGGTTGCCGGCACGCGCAGATCGACATAGACGCGGTCCAGTTCCTGCACCACGGCGAGTTCCGTCTGACTGGAAGTCGATGCGAGAGCCCCCTCATCGGCGAGCGTGCGCCCGACATAGCCTTTGATCGGCGATCTTATGGTGGCAAAATCGAGGTCGAGCTGGCGCCGGTGAAAGACCGCGCGCGCCTCGGCGAGATTGGCCTGCGCCATGGTCAGCTCGTTGAGGGCGTCTTCGTAATCCTTGCGGCTCGTCGCTTTGCTCGCCACGAGCTTTTCGGCGCGTTTCAGGCCGCGCTGCGCATGCTCCAACGCCCCTTCGGCACGCGTCACGCCGGCTCGCGCGGTTTCGCGATCGGCAAGAAGCAGGGCCGGATCGATTTCAAACAGGATGTCGCCCGCCTCGACCTGCGTCCCGCCTTCCGCAAACCGTTTCTTGATGATCCCGCCGACCTGAGGCCGGATCTCGACCCTGCGATAGGCGGCCACGCGCCCGGGCAATTCGTCGATCAAGACGACGCGCTCCGGCGCAAGCGTCATCGTGGTGACCTGCGTCGGACCCTGCGCCTCAGAGGATGCACTTTCGAGCGTCGAACCCGCCTCGCCTCGAAGCACCAGAAACAACGACAGCCCGGCGGCGCAAAGGCCAAAGGCGATGATCGAAAGGCGGGGCGACATGCAACATATCCGTCTCGGGGTCCGGTCCCCTCACTGGCATGCGCCCTTCGACACCCGGTCGAGAAACGGTGGAGATTTCGTGGAGACGCCACCGGCCTCGCCGACCGGATGGTTGGGATCGAGATCTGTTCTGACCGCAGAAAGCCGCCGCATCTTGCGAGGCTGTTGAGGGTTGCCGGGCGACCGCGCAGGCGCAATTCCCGCCCATCGGGATTGACGTTGAAGCCGACAACACCTTACGCTTTTGAATAACGAATATATTCAAACGTCCAATTCAGGAATCGAGAAGTGAACCCTGCCTTCGATATCGAGGCTTTGCGCGCCGTGGTGGCCGGCATCGAGTTGCGCAGTTTCGCGCGGGCGGCGGTCGAGCTCGGACGGTCGCAATCGGCGATCAGCATGCAGCTCAAAAAGCTGGAGCAACAGGCCGGCACCCAGCTCTTCGTCCGAAAGGGGAGAGGCCTGGTTCCGACCGAAGCCGGCGAAGCTCTCGCCGCCTACGCCCGCCAGATCATCGCCCTCAATGACGAAGCCGCGCGCACATTGGGGGCGGCCGTGACCTCGGAGACCGTCCGCCTGGGTCTGCCGCAGGATTTCTTCGACGATGTCATGCCGGCGACGCTCTCCTCGTTCGCGGCGGATCATCGCGAAGCGCATGTGGAGGTCCGCGCCGGTCCGAACCATTCTCTGAGTGACGAAATCCGGGCCGGACGTCTCGATGGAGCAATCGTCTTTTTCCCGGAAGGCGCCGGCGGCGATGGAGAGCATCTCTGCAACCTGCCGATGCGATGGCTCATGCACGAAGCTCTGGCCGACCAGGCGGTGCCCGACAGGATTCCGCTGGTGATGTTCGATCATCCCTGCCTCTTTCGGCAGGCGACGCTCGCCGCGCTCGATAAGACAGACAGGCGCTGGCGCGTGTCGGTGACGACACCGAGCCTGCCCGGGATCTGGGGTGCGCTGCGCTCGAAGCTCGGCATCGCGGTCAGAACCGCACATGGTCTGCCGGGCGACATTGTGTGTGCCGACGACGGTCTCGGATTGCCGAGCCTGCCTGCGATCGAACTGAGGCTGCTCAGGTCGCAAAACGCGACGCCCGCCGCGCACGATCTCTGCGAGGCGCTGCGCCGGGAAACGATCGACCGCGTCGCGCCCTGAGACCCGCGATCCGATGAGTTTGGTGCTGCCTCATCGGATCGGATGCATCGACGTCTCGCACCAAGGATCATGCCGGCGAAGGGAGAGGTCTCACCGTCTCGCTGCCTCTGCCCGCCTCGATCGAGAGATCTTATGCCTCCAACGACACAGCACACGTCCGGGGCTCTCCCCATCGCCGCCACGATCGCCGCCGTCTTCCACGAAGGACGGATTCTTCTGGTCCGTCGGGCAAATCCGCCGGATGCCGGCCGTTGGGGCTTTCCGGGCGGCAAGATCAAAGCCGGAGAGCCGATCGAGGCCGCCGCCGTCCGCGAACTCTTTGAGGAAACGGGGATTTCTGGGCAGGCGCGTCAGGTCTTCACCGCGGTCGATGCCTTCGACCACGACGACAACGGTCGGCTTCGCCGGCATTTCGTGCTGATCGCAGTCCTCTGCGAACACCTTGCCGGAGAACCGGTCGCCGGCGATGACGCCCTTGAGGCGCGATGGTTTCGCCTCGACGAACTGGACGGCGCCGGACTTGCCCTCAGTCTCGATGTCGCCAGGATTGCCCGTCTCGCCGCCGACCTCACCCTGCAGCAGAACGACCATTCATGACCGGGAGCGTCCGGGTCTTTCGTATCGGGTGAAGCCTCTGCCGCATCGCTTTCCGGTGAAGGCGCTCCCCCTCAGGACGTCGCTTTTCCCAACCGCCTGGCGCCGACCTGGAAGACCTAACATACTTCACGAAGTCAAAATCCGCAGTTCATGAATATTCGTTATTCAAAAGTGTAGGGCGCTGCTAGCTTTCCCGTCAATCCCGATATGCGGATCAACCTGCACACCCGCGGTTCGACAAAGGGAAGGCGGACGCGAGATGACCGCAAATGGAACGACGATCGCCCGTGACAATCGCGCCCGTGACAATCGGGGCAATGAAAATCGCGGCAGCTTGATCATCGTGCTCGCCGGCAGCGTCGTCCTCGCCTTGGCTTTCGGCGTGCGGTCGGTCTTCGGCGGCATCATCGAGCCCCTGTCGAGCGACCTGTTCGGTGGCAGCATCGAAGTCTTCTCGCTGTCGATCGCCATTCAGAACCTCGTCTGGGGCCTGGCGCAGCCGGGCTTCGGGATCATCGCCGACAAGTTCGGGGACCGGCGCGCCCTGTGGCTCGGCTTTCTCTGCTATGTCGCCGGGATGCTGGTGACCGTCGTCGGCACCACGCCGCTGGCGCAGCATCTGGGCGCCGGCCTCCTCGTCGGCATGGGGATTTCCGGCACGGCGTTCGGGGTCGTCCTCGCCGTCGTCGGACGGGCGGCGCCGGTCGAAAAACGCGGCCGCTATCTCGGCATCACCTCCGCCATGGGGTCGACCGGACAGGTCGTCCTGCCGCTTCTCGTCTCCTGGCTGATCGAATGGCTCGACTGGCGAATGACGCTGGTCGTCGTCACCTTCGCCCTCGCCCCCATGGCCCTGTGCATCCCGTTTCTTCGTGCACACGTCGCCGACGGCAGTCCGAGGATCGACGATGCCGACAGCGCTTCGATCACGCAGACCGTCCGAAAGGCATTCGGACATTCGAGCTATACGTTGCTCAGCGCCGGCTTCTTCGTCTGCGGCTTCCATCTCGCCTTCATCACCGCCCACCTTCCGAACTACGTGCAGAATTTCTGCGTCTCGACAGCCTCTGCAGCCGAGCTGCGGGCGCTCGGCCTCCAGGCGCTTGCCCTTGCCGGCTTCGCCAACATCTTCGGCACGCTCTTCGCCTCGCATCTCGGCACCCGATTTCCGAAACCCTATGTGCTGGCCGCGATTTACGCGCTCCGGGCGCTCGCCATCCTGATCTTCATCTCGCTGCCGGTGACGCCCGCTTCGGTCTTGATCTTCGCGCTCGTCATGGGCGGGCTCTGGCTGTCGACCGTGCCGCTGACGAGCGCACTGGTTTTGACCATGTTCGGCCCGCGCGCGATGGGAACCCTGTTCGGCTTCGTGTTCCTGAGCCACCAGCTCGGCGGCTTTGCCGGGGTCTGGCTCGGCGGCCTGTTCTTCGACCGCTACGGAAGTTACGATCAGATCTGGTATCTTGCGATCGGCCTTGGCGTCCTCTCGGCCGTCGCACATCTTCTCGTTCAGGAGCGTGCGGCTCCCCGCATCGGCCTCGCCTATGGCGAATGACCTTGTTCTGCTCTGGCTTGCGGCGCTTCCGCTCATGGGAAGTCCCGGACCCGCCACGATGAGCCTTGCCGGGCTCGGCATGGCCTTCGGCTTTCGCGCCAGCCTCGGCTACCTTGTCGGCATCATCGTGGGCACGACCGGCGTCCTTGTGATGATCGCGACGGGCGTGACCACCCTGATCCTGGCCCAGCCGGTCTTCCTCACCGCACTGACGATCCTCGCCGGGATCTACATCCTCTATCTCGCCTGGAAAATCGCGACGGCCCCCGTCGGCCCGCTCGCGCCGCGCGCGGAGGAGGCGCCGGCCTTCGTGCCAGGCTTCAGTCTGGCGATCGCAAATCCGAAGGCTTTTGCCGCGATCGGAGCCGTCTATGCGGGACACACCGTCATTGCGGACGATCTCACGGCCGATGCCGTCTGCAAGCTCGCCGCACTCGCGCTCGTCATCGTGATCGTCAACACGGCCTGGCTCGCCTTTGGTGCGATCTTCTCACGTATGCTGACAGACCCGGCAATCGGACGCGCCGTGAATGTCGTCTTTGCGGTCATGCTGGTGGCATCCGTCGGTTTTGCCCTCCTTTCCGCGGAGGGATGATATCCGGCGCTCTGCCCGTCAACGTCGCGCCGTCGCGGGCCCGATGACCGACAAGACGCCCCTCACGGCAGAAGAACCAGGCTGCCCGTCGTGCGGCCGGCCTCGAGTTCAGCATGCGCTTTCGCGGCCTCGTTCAGCCGGTACTGCCCGCCGATCTCGGCGGTGATCCCAGATCCAAACGCCGCGATGACCGCCTTCGCGGCTTCCGGATAGCGCGCCTGATCGGCCGCATAGGCCATGACGCTGGGTTTCGCCAATGTCGCCGTTCCCAGTTCATCGATCCCAATCGGAGGCACCGGACCCGCCACCCAGCCGATGCTGGCGACGGCACCGAAGGGGCGCACGCTCCGCAGCGATTGCCGCAGCATGTCCCCACCGATGCCATCGATCGCGAAATCGGCGCCTTGTCCACCTGTCAGGTTCAGAACTTCGCGCACCACATCGGCGGTGCGTCCGACGATGACGTGATCGACACCATTGGTTGTGGCGAAAGCCGCCTTCTCTTCAGTACTGACGGTGCCGATCACCACGGCCCCGAGCGTTTTGGCCCAGCGGGTGAGCATCACACCGAGCCCGCCGGCGGCGGCATGAACGAGCAGGACTGATCCGTCCCGCACCGGATGACTGACCGTAAGCAACATATGCGCGGTCAGGCCACGCAGCATCGACGCCGCGGCAATCTCGAAAGGGACCTCCGGCGGCAGCCGAACGGCCCGCCAGGCGGGCACGAGCCGCGTTGAAGCGTAGCCGCCGGGAACGCCGGCATAGACCACGCGGTCGCCGACCCGAAGTCCCTCGACATCGGGCCCGATGGCCTCGACGATCCCGGCACCCTCGACACCGGGAATCCCCGGCGCCGGCAACGGGTAAAGTCCCCGGCGGTGATAGATATCGATGAAACTGACGCCAATGGCATGCTGGCGCAGCCGAATCTCGCCGGGACCCGGCGCCCTGGGCTCCGCCTCCACCACCTGAAGCATCTCCGGCTCGCCGGGTGCTACGATCCGAACCTCAATATCCACCATCTGGGCCTCCATCTGTTCGGCACGAGGATGACGGCTCACACGGCGTGAGAAAATTCCCTTTTTCTGCACCCGGCCTGTGAATATATTGACATATGGATTGGGAGAACCTGCGCCATTATTCGGTTTTTGCCACCCATGGCAGTCTCGCAGGCGCTGCGCGCGTCCTCGGGGTGGAGCATGCAACGGTCGCCCGCCGGATCGCCGCGCTCGAGGCGCATCTTCAGGTCAAGCTGGTCGACCGGCGCGGCCGGCGTCTGACACTGACGCCGGACGGCGAGCGGATCGCGGCCATCGCCCGGACCATGGAATCGGGCGCCGAAGCGATTGCGCGCGCGGCGGCCGGAGCACGCGCCGAACTGAGCGGAGAAGTCGTCATCAGCGCACCGCCGGCTTACGCGACCGCTCGGCTCGCCGCGCCGCTCGCAGCCTTGCGAAAACGCCATCCCAAGCTGGAGATAAGGCTCCTCGGCGAGTTTCGGAGTTCCGCCCTGGAAAGACGCGAGGCCGATATCGCCGTCCGGCTGAGCCGCCCCGAAACGGGCGAATTTACGATCACGAAACTCGGGGTGATGACGTTTCGTCTCTATGCGAGCCGGTCCTATCTGGACGAGACGCCGGAGCCTGACCGGACATTCATCGGCTATGACGGGTCCATGGCGACCGCGCCGCAAGAGGTGAGACTTCGGGAAATCGCAGCAGGCAGACCCATCGCCTTCACCGCCAGCACTGCGGAAATCCAGCTCGCAGCAGCAAAGGCGGGCGCCGGCATTGCGATCTTGCCAGACTTCATGGCCGAACAAGACGGGATGCTTGTCGCCGTGAGCGACGATGGACCTGTCTTCCGGCGCGACATCTGGCTGGTGGTTCACTCCGACATGAAGGCCGTGGAAAGGATCCGCGTCACGATCGAGGCTTTGAAAACCGCACTTGCGCAAGAGCATGGAACGAGCTGAGACCGCAGGCTCTCAGAATGCCTCCGGGGGCCTTCGCCCCTGACGCCTGAAGGCGAAGCTCCGATCCGATGCCGGCCCTCGAAGATCCGTCATTGGGCGCAATCGGAACGGACGCCCGGGCGTTTTGGGCTGCCGATGGCCACATCGCGCCTTCGGAGAGCACCTCCGAGCCGTGAAACGCCCCAGGTCGCTCCACCACCGAAACCTCTGATGCCCGTCGTGTCTCCGCGCACCCGGATCGGAGACCGCGCCCCGGCTCTCGTCCCCGGGTTCCCCCGTTCCGCCGGCGTCTAAAAAGTCGTCATATAGAGTTTCAGCTTCCCGTCTTCGGCCAGATCCTTCGGCGTGACGATCGCCTCGGCTTGGATGCGGTCCCAGCACGCTTGCCGGGACATGCCTCCCGATTGGCATTCGGGGCGCGCACGCCAGTCGTTCAGGAGAAACCGGCGCCCCGCCTCCGTGTCGAAGTTCAGATCCGCGATCTTGCGCAGATGTCCGATCGGATGACCGATATCCCGGAAGATCTTGAAAATCAGCTCCGCGCTGTAAATCGCCTCCGAATCCGGCCGATAGAAGTCATCGTACGGGAAGTAGTAATAATCATAGGCCGCGAGCGAGGCGGGACTGTTCAGCTGTCCGGCCGGCCGATAATCTTTCTTCGTCACATAGATCGCAAATTTCTGATCGACGCCCGCCTCTATGAAGTCCTCCAGAGGCATTTCGTCGACGCCCAGCGTCTCCGGCGAGGATTGCATGACATAAGGGCCTCCACCGGTCATCCGGATGATCCCGACATGCGTGTAGGGGCTCTCCGTCGCAAGGCTGAGAGCCGTTCCTTCAAGGCCGTCGCGCTGCTGGAAGATCAACGCCCCGCTCGGCGGAATCTTGTCGAAAAAGTACCTTTCGACGACACTCTCGCCTGACTCTGCAAAGGCGCTGACCGAGAAACTCAGCGCCGCGGCCGCAATGGCCGCCGCAGCAGCAATGGCCAAGGAAAGACATCGGCGCAGCTTCGTCGTCATCACGACCCATCCATCGTCTTACGTTGAGCCAATGCTCAAGGCAGGTCCCGACGCAGCCCCACGCTCCGCCTCCCCCTCAGCGCGCGAGCGGCGCTTGAAAGCCGGCCCCATCACCTGTCGCTTCCCGCCAGGCGCGTCGCGAGTCCCGAAGCAAAACCTTGCACAGGCTCGGCCCGGCGGGATCCGTCCCTTCACATTTTCTGAAGTCTCACTTCGTCGATATTCGCGATCAGAAAGTGTAGAAGGGCGGCGCCTCCCGGGTCAATCCCGCTGGCAGACCACCGCGATGCCTGACGGGCCGGAATCGCGGCCTGCGCGCTGGCCGCGGCGGGATCGGGGATAGCGGTCGGGCCGGCGGGGTATTTTGTTGCGTTGTCGGGGCGCCGCTTTTTGGGCCCCAGAACGCGCAAAAGCCCCGCTTGGTGTGCGGGGCTTTGGGGGATTGTTTTGATATGGTTGCGGGGAGAGGATTTGAACCTCTGACCTTC
>NZ_FMVW01000011.1 GCF_900102695.1 Afifella marina DSM 2698 | reverse complement strand
CATCGGTCAGCTTCAGCCGCAGGAACCAGCGATAGGCGACATTCACCTCGATCTCGCGCACCAACTGGCGCTCAGAGCGGATGCCGAAGAGATAGCCCAGGAACAGCGCCTTGAACATCAAGGTCGGATCGAGCGCCGGGCGGCCATTATCCGGACAGTAGAGCCCCGCAACCCGGTCATGGATGAACGAGAAGTCGATCACCGCGTCGATCTTGCGAAGCAGGTGATCCTTGGGAACCAATTGATCGAGTGTCACCATCTCGATCGCAGTCTGCTCAGGGGCCGGGCTCTTCAACATGGCCCACTGAATCAAAAAGCCCCGGCTCACGCCAGGGCTTTGTCAGCAGTCTGAAGGCCGCTCCGAAGGGGCGGCCTTTTTTGTATCCATGGGCTTGAGCGAGCGGGCGGCTTCGGTGAAGGTGCGGGCGATGAGCGAAGTTCTGGACGACATCGACGACGTGCTGGACGGGGCTGTGCCTCAGCCCGAGCCCGACGAAGCCTTAGAGGCGACACATCCGCTGTTCCGCAATGCGCCGGGCAGTGTCGCCTTCAAGAAGCTGCGCAAAAGGCTCCTGCGGGAAGTGCGCGAGACGTTGTCGACCTACGGGATGGTCGAAGAGGGCGCCCGGTGGCTCGTCTGCCTGTCCGGCGGCAAGGATTCGCACGCGCTCCTTGCCGTGCTTCTCGATCTCAAATGGCGGGGCCTCTTGCCGGTCGATCTGCTCGCCTGCAATCTCGATCAGGCCCAGCCGGACTTTCCCGCGGACATCCTGCCCGACTATTTCAAGCGGAACGAGATCCCGTATCGCATCGAACGCCGCGACACCTATTCGGTCGTGACGGAGAAGATCGCGCCGGGACAGACGATGTGTGCGCTGTGCTCACGCCTCAGACGCGGTCATCTTTACCGGGTCGCGCGCGAGGAAGGCTGCCAGGCGGTCGTTCTCGGCCATCACCGGGAAGATGCACTCGAGACTTTCGTCATGAACATGCTGAACGGCGGCCGGCTTTCGTCCATGCCGCCGAAGCTTAAGAACGATGCGGGCGATCTCCTGCTCTTGCGGCCTCTCATTCGCTCTGCGGAGGCCGACCTGGAGCGTTTCGCTGCGGGCCTTCAAGCTCCGATCATCCCGTGCAATCTCTGCGGATCGCAGGACGGGCTGGAGCGCCAGCGGGTGAAAGACATCTTGTCCGAATGGGAGCGCGAGCGGCCCGGTACCAAGGCGAACATGCTGCGAGCGCTCGGGCATGTGCGTCCCTCGCATTTGCACGATCCGGCCCGCTTCGATTTTGCGGCTTTATAGGTGAGCGGCGCTTCTTGCCCTCAGGCCCGCGCGGTTCTGCGCGTCTTTTCGTTCCGATGAGCGGTTACGAATAGCGCTGGCGAAACAGGACGCCGTGTTCGGCGATGAGGACGGTACAGATCGCCAAGCCTGACAGGATGGCGAGACCGGAGGCGAAGGGCGTGACGCTGCCGTCGTAGAGGTAGCCCACGAACGCCCCGAAAAAGCCCCCGCCGAAAGTTTGCATGAAGCCGAGCACGGAGGAGGCCGTTCCGGCGACATGGCCGAGTGGCTCCATGGCGAGCGCGTTGAAATTGGTGCCGACGAAGCCGAAGAAAAAGAAGGCTGCGCTGATCAGCGGGAAGAACAGCCAGAACGGCATGGGGCCAGAATAGACGAGCGACAGGATCGCCGTCACGAAGCTCAAGACGCAGAAACTGATCAGCGCCGTGTGAGCGAGACGACGCATGCCGAAGCGGCCGACAAGGCGGGAATTGGCGAAAGAAGCGCCGGCGATCAGAACCGCACTGCCGGAGAAAGCAACGGGAAACCAGGGGCCTAGACCAAAGACCTCGACGAAGATCTGCTGCGAGGAATTGAGGTAGGAGAACAGCCCGCCGAAGGCGAGAGCGGTCGCAAACGCGTAGCCGAAGGCCTGCCGGTTGGTGAGCACGATGCGGAACGCCTCGATGACCTTGCGTCCGTTGAGGGGGCGGCGGTTCTCCTCGGCGAGCGTTTCGGGCAGGCGCGTTCCGGACCATAATAGCACGATGGCGCCGAAGATGGCCGTGAAGAACAAGATCCAGTGCCAGCTTGCGACGAAGAGCACGAGTTGGCCCAGGGTCGGCGCAAAGATCGGCACGGCCATGAAGACCATCATGACAAGGGACATGAGGCTCGCCATCTGCCGTCCACCGAACGTGTCGCGGACGACTGAGATTGCGACGACGCGGGTCGCGGCCGCGCCCACGCCCTGCAACGCCCGGCAGGCGAGAAGAATGCCGAAATCCGGCGCGAGTGCCGAGGCAGTTCCCCCGGCGACATAAATCACGAGGCCAGCGAGCAGGACCGGACGGCGGCCGAAGCGGTCCGCCAATGGCCCGAAGGCGAGCTGGGCGATGCCAAAGCCCACCACGAAGGCCGTGACGACGAATTGCCGGGCATTCTGATCCTCGATCGAAAAACTGCCTGCGATGTTGTCGAGGGCCGGCAAAATGATGTCGATCGCCATCGCATTGAGCGCCATCATCGAGGCGGCGAGGGCGACGAACTCGACATAGGGGATTGTCAGCCGAGAGGCGGCCGGTGTGGCGGATGGCATTGAAACGGTCTCCCGGGGCAGGACACGGTCCCGCGCGGAACGAGTGCGGCAGAATTGTTGGGAGACCGGGTTCTAGGGCCCGCGGCGGACCCCTGCAAGGTCACGGGGCAAGCAGAATGCCCATTCGCTCCGCCGGGAAGCGGGGCGCCTCAAAATGAAAGAGCCGGCTTTCGGCCGGCTCGGTCTTTGCAAAAAGGATTATCCGCAGCCCGGTCTGCCCGAGATCAGGAGCCTTGCTCGTTCAGCCGCAGCTCCCGTCAGGCATCGCTGAGCGGTGATGGAAGACGCGCGAGCGCGAGCTCCGCTCGCCCTTACGCCGCTTTGGCGACGCCTTTTTCTTCCATAAGGCTCTGCAGTTCGCCCGCCTGGAACATCTCGCGGATGATATCGGCACCGCCGACGAACTCACCCTTCACGTAAAGCTGCGGGATGGTCGGCCAGTTGGTGTAGTCCTTGATCCCCTGGCGCAGATCGTCGGATTCCAGGACATTGATGCCCTGATAGGCGACGCCGAGATAGTCGAGGATCTGCACGGTCTGGCCCGAGAAGCCGCATTGCGGAAAGGTCGGAGTGCCTTTCATGAACAAGACGACATCGTTGGACTTTACCTGGCTATCGATCCATTCGTTGATCGCTGACATGATCGCTGCTCCTCCAGACTGCGGGCTCGGCCGCGCAGTCTCGTCGGTTATTCCGGGATGCTGGTCTGCAGGGCGAGGGCGTGCAACTTGCCGCCCATATCTCCCTTGAGCGCCTCATAGACCATCTGATGCTGCTGCACGCGGCTCTTGCCGCGAAAGCTTTCGGACACAACCTCTGCGGCGAAATGGTCGCCGTCGCCGGCAAGATCCCTGATCGTCACGCTCGCATCGGGAAACGCTTCGCGTATCAGACGCTCGATCTCCCCTGCATTCATCGGCATTCTTGGTTGCTCCTCGTGCGTATGCGCCGAATGTGGTCAATCGACCCTGAAAGGTCAATCCGGCGACCCTGAAAGGTCAATCTCGCTTTTCGCATGGGGATGGCCGCTCAGGCCCCCGCCATGTATTTGGGAAACCAGCCTTCGAAGGCTTCTCGAAGTGCGGCGAGGGCGGCCGATCCCGCATTGCGGAACGTCAGCGCATCGCCCGCCACTTTGCCGATTTGAACGGCCGGCACGCCCGCCTCCGCAGCCGCCTGTAGAACTCTCTCCGCCTCTTGCGGCTCAAGCGTCACCACATAGCGAGCCTGATCTTCTCCGAAGAGAGTGCTGTCGGCACGCCCTGGCGTTTCCTCGATCTCGGCACCGAGATTGCCGGCGAGTGCCATTTCGGCAAGCGCCACGGCAAGCCCGCCATCGGAGCAATCATGCACGGCGGTGACGCGGCCCTCGTGAATGAGACCACGGACGAAGTCGCCGTGCTTCATCTCCCTGGCGAGATCAACGCGCGGCGGAGCACCTTCCTCGCGGCCGAAGATTTCTCGCAGATAGACGGACTGTCCGAGTTCTGAGCCCCAGCTTTCGGTCTCCGCCCCGATGAGGAGGATGGCATCCCCCTCTTGCTTGAAGGCGATGGTGGCGGCCTTCTTCCAGTCATCGAGAAGGCCGATGCCGGCAATCGTCGGCGTCGGCAGGATCGCCTGGCCGGAGGTTTCGTTGTAGAGCGAGACATTGCCGGAGACGATCGGGAAGGAAAGCGCCTTGCAGGCCTCGCCCAGCCCCTGCAGCGCCTTCACGAAGACGCCCATGATCTCCGGCTTTTCCGGATTGCCGAAATTCAGATTGTCGG
The DNA here is from genome assembly GCF_900102695.1 of Afifella marina DSM 2698. GTDB lineage: Bacteria > Pseudomonadota > Alphaproteobacteria > Rhizobiales > Afifellaceae > Afifella > Afifella marina. The sequence goes on along the minus strand of NZ_FMVW01000011.1, from coordinate 79,685 downwards.
TGACGGCGAGAGGCGTCGCGCCGACAGCCGTGATGTTGCGCCAGCATTCGGCAACCGCCTGCTTGCCGCCCTCGAAGGGGTCGGCTTCCACATAGCGCGGCGTCACGTCGGAGGAGAGGGCGAGCGCCTTGTCGCCCTTGGCGCCGAAGCTTCGATCGATGCGTACGACGGCAGCGTCGCCGCCCGGACGCACGACAGTGTTGCCCTGGACGAGGTGATCGTATTGTTCAAACACCCAGCGTTTCGATGAGAGATCCGGCGTGCCCATCATTTGGATGAGGGCGAGGCCGAGATCGCCGGGAGCGGGAAGGGAGGCGAGGTCGAGCGGCGCGGCTTTGGCCGGCTCCACCCAGGGGCGGTCGTATTCCGGAGCTTCGTCGCCCAGATCCTTGATCGGCAGGTCCGCCACTTCCTCGCCATAGCGCGATACACGGAAACGCAGATCGTCGGTCGTCTCGCCCACCTCGGCAAAGTCGAGGCCCCATTTCTTGAAGACCGCCTCGGCTGCCTCGCGCTTGTCGGGGCGCAGCACCATCAGCATGCGCTCCTGGCTTTCCGACAGCATCATCTCATAGGCCGTCATGGCGCGTTCGCGGGTCGGCACCTTGTCGAGGTCGAGACGGATGCCCAGATCGCCCTTCGCGCCCATTTCTACGGCGGAACAGGTGAGGCCGGCGGCACCCATATCCTGGATGGCAACGACCGCGCCCGTCGTCATCAATTCCAGGCACGCTTCCAGAAGACGTTTCTCGGTGAAGGGATCGCCGACCTGAACGGTCGGGCGCTTCGATTGCGTCTCTTCGCCGAATTCGGCGGATGCCATCGAGGCGCCGCCGACGCCGTCGCGTCCGGTCTTGGCGCCGAGATAGACGACGGGAAGCCCGACACCTTCCGCCTTGGAGTAAAAGATCGCGTCTTTCTTGGCGATGCCGAGGGCGAAGGCGTTGACGAGGCAATTGCCGTTGTAGCGGGGATGAAAATTCACCTCGCCGCCGACCGTCGGCACGCCGAAGGAATTGCCGTAGCCGCCGACGCCCGCGACGACGCCCGCCACGACGTGGCGCGTCTTTTCATGGTCCGGCTCGCCAAAGCGCAGCGCGTTCATCGCCGCCACGGGCCGTGCGCCCATGGTGAAGACGTCGCGCAGGATGCCACCCACGCCGGTCGCAGCCCCCTGATAGGGCTCGATGTAAGAGGGGTGGTTGTGGCTTTCCATCTTGAAGACGGCGACGAGACCATCGCCGATATCGACGATGCCGGCATTCTCGCCAGGGCCGCAGACGACCTGCGGCCCGCTCGTCGGCAGCGTCTTCAGCCACTTCTTCGAGCTCTTGTAGGAACAATGCTCGTTCCACATGGCCGAGAAGATGCCGAGCTCGGTGATCGTCGGCGTGCGCCCGATCAGCTCCAGGATCCGCTCGTATTCGTCGGGCTTGAGCCCGTGGGCGGCAATAAGGTCTTCGGTGATCTCGGGCGCGTTCTGTGGATGCATGTCTCTGCCTGATGCTTCTGGCCGCCGTGTCTTAGCGCGTGACGGCGCGCGACACACCCTTCCTTACGAAAAATCCCCATGCAGACGGCCCCGATGCTGACGGTCGGGGCGGCGGCAGCACCGTTGTCACGATTTCCGGAGATGGGCGGTCATCTTGACATCACGTCAATTATGTAATTTTAGAAGTTACATGATATTGGATAGCAGATTGTCGAGCGTTTTGCATGTGCTCCTGCACATGGCGGAGCACGAAGGGCCGGTCACCTCCGAGGTGCTGGCAAAAGCGATGTCGACCAACCCGGTGGTCGTTCGGCGCGTGATGGCGGGACTTCGCGAGCAGGGTTACGTGAGCTCCACGAAGGGCCATCGCGGCGGCTGGGAGCTCGCCCGCCAGCTCGAGGAGATCTCGCTGCGCGACGTCTACGAAGCTCTTGGGCGCCCGTCGTTCTTCGCCATGGGCAACCGAAACGACGAATCGACGTGCCTCGTGGAGAGGGCGGTCAATGCAGCCCTCGATCAGACCCTGAGCGAAGCCGAGGCTCTCATCCTCGCTCGCCTTGATGCGGTGACGCTCGCGATGCTTTCAGCCGAATTCCATGCCGGCCTCCCGAAGGACAAAAGGGACGCGGAGGTGTGCCATGCCGTCTGAGACGGGTCCGAAGCAATTCCTCGAGCGGTTCTCCGATCCGCAGGCGATAGCCCGATACGAGGAAGGCGTGCGGCGCTTCGTGCCGGCTCTCGATGCGTTACACCGGATGGCGGGCATCCTCCTTGCCGAGCGCGTCAGGGAAGGGGGCAAGATCCTCGTCCTCGGCGCCGGCGGTGGCCTGGAGACGAGGGCGCTGGCGAAGGCATATCCCGACTGGAGCTTCGTGGGCATCGACCCGGCACAGCAAATGCTGGATCTCGCCGAAAGAACGCTGGGTGCCCTCGCGTCCCGGGTCGAATTTGTGACTGGCACGATCGGAGATGCGCCAGAGGGTCCTTTCGATGGCGCGACCTGCCTTTTGACCTTGCATTTTCTCGATGCTCGGGAGCGCCAGCAAACCGCGGAGGCGATCCGCCGACGTCTGCGGCCCGGTGCGCCGCTGGTTGTCGCACATTCGAGCTTCCCGCAGGGCGAAGGCGAGAGGGATCACTGGCTGGCGCGTTACGCGGCCTATGCAAAAGCCTCGGGGGCTGATCCAGGCGATGCTGAAAACGCTCGTGCAGCGGTGGCGGCCAGTCTCGACCTTTTCAACCCTGACAAGGATGCCGCCATTCTCAGTGCGGCCGGGTTCCAGGATGTCAGTCTGTTTTTCGCCGCCTTCACCTGGCGCGGCTGGATTGGCTATGCCTGACCGGACGTGACGTGGGGTAGGGGCGCCGTTCAATTGTAGCTGTCGTAGGCGGCCGGGCCCTGATCCAGAAGGCGGCGGAGCGTGCGGAAGCCTTCGGCCGTGCGGTCGATATCTGGCACCGTCGTGAAGCCGACGCGGACACCATGGAAGGAGGTGTCGGAGCGCACCGGCTTGTACTCGTCCTCTTCGTCGATGCGGATGTTCTCGCCGAGTGCGGCATTCTTGAACGTGCCGGAAAGCCAAGGCTCCGGAAGATTGAGCCAGAGGAACGGGGACACGTCGTCCAGATAGACGTCGAGACCTGAAAAAATCTCGCGCGCCAGGCCGACACGCCGTGCGATTTCCGCCTGGGTCTTCGCCATCAACTCGAAAGCCGCGCCGGAGGCGATCAGCCGCGCGACGAGCTCGGCCATCAAGAAAGGCTTTCCGCCCGTCAGCATCTTATGGGCGATGTTGATGCGATTGGCGAAATGCGGCGGGCAGGCGACGAAGCCGCCGCGCAGGCCGGCCGCCACGGCTTTCGACAGGCTGCTCACATAGAAGACCCGCTCGGGTGCAATCGATCCAATCGGTGGTGGTCCTTTGCGCGAAAGAACCCCATAAACGCCGTCTTCGATGATGTAAGTCTGATGGCGATAGGCGATGTCGGCGATCTCCCGCCGCCGTGTCTCGCCCATCACGGCGAGTGTGGGGTTCTGCAAGGCTGGCATGACGAACAGGATCTTTGGGTGCTGCTGTGCGCAGAGGCGCTCGAAATCTTCCGCTATCGGGCCTTCGCGGTCGGCCGCCACCTGGACGGGACGTCGACCGAGGAGCGCTATGCTGCGGGCGATCGAGGCGTAAGTGAGGGGCTCAAAGGCGATGCGGTCGCCGGGCGACGTCACCGCAGCGACGACGGTCATGATGGCGGCATGGGCGCCGAAGGTCGGGACGACGTCTTCGGGAGACGGCTCCCAGTCGTTCCGCTTCAGCCAGCGGGCCCCCGCCTCTGCCCATCGCTGCGGCACATCCCGAATGTAGTTGGAGACGGCGTCCGGGTATTCTCGGCATATTTCACCCGTCAGCCGTGCCATCACGGCCGCCGCTCCGTTCTCCGGCGCCGCCGTCGTGTCAAACCTGAGGGCACCTTCCGGCCCCGGCCGATCGCCGGTGGCATAGGTGATCGTGGCGGGTAGGGGAGCCTGGCGTGCATGCGCGGCCTGCACATAGGTGCCACGACCGACTTCGCCAGAGACCAGGCCTCGCTCCCGGGCGAGGGAATAGGCGCGGCTCACGGTGCCGATGGTTACACCGATATCGAAAGCCAGATTGCGTTGCGGCGGCAGCCTCGTGCCCGCGGGAAGCTGACCCGCGTCGATTGCACGCTCAAGCTGATCGGCGAGGCGGACATAAAGCGGCCCCTGGCCGGTCGAGAGATCGGGAAACCAACTTGTCATGGTGTCAATATTATATATTGCACCATTCAGCGGGGTCAATCAGAACATTGCCTGTCGCAAGTCGTATCAATGGAGACGAACGATGGGTTCAATTGCTACATTTTCCGCTGTCAGGCTTTCCCGCTTTCAGCAGGCGCAGGTCGGCATGCGCGTTCTTGTGGTGCGCCTGTCGACGCGGCTCGCGCTGACGATGGAGAGGCGGCGCACCAGACGGGCGCTCTTGTCTCTTACCGACGACCAGCTGAAGGATATCGGTGTCTCACGGGCCGATGCGTATCGCGAGGGGATTCGCCGTCCCTGGGACGTCTAGACCGTGCGCCCTGGCAGGTGCGCCGCCGCTAGGCGGCGCGCACGCTCCTTCTTGAGAGGAAATCCAGAGTCTTTAGAGACGCTTCTGCGCTTCGATTGAGATGTCGAATCAAGCCGTGCAGGCGCTGGAGCCGGCGGACCAGCGGGCGATATCGGCCCGTATCCGCGGGGCTGCCTCTGTGGCGAGAAGCGGACCGAAGAGTTTAACTTCGGCGCCGCGGCCGTCCTCCTGCGCCTGGACGACGAGCCGCGGCAATCCGCCGGGCTCGTTCTTCGGCAGGATGAGAATGCGCGGCTGCCCGGAATAGGAGTTGAGTTCCGGCGCGTAGATATAGGAGGCGAAGGTCGCATCGCCCGCGAACCAGCATTGCCCCATGGCGCGGGCGATGCGCGTCGATGCATCGAGCGGCCGATCGCTGGCCGAATAGCTCAGATAGTCTTTTTGAGCCTGGGTGCAGCCGGCCGCGACGAGTGTCGCGATGGCGATGCCGGCAAATCCGCGCAATGGGGAGCGGATTGGCCGAGCCTTGCGGCCGGATGTGCCGCTCAAGCGGCCTTCTCCTGCAGGCCTTCCACGAGGCCCTTGAAAAGGGCGAGCCCGTCGTCGCCGCCATGTGCGGCTTCCACGAGATCTTCCGGGTGCGGCATCATGCCGAGCACGTTGCGGCGCTCATTGGTGATGCCGGCAATGTCGCGCTGCGAGCCGTTGGGATTGGTGCCGTCGGCGTAACGGAACACGACCCGATCCTCGGCTTCGAGTTGGTCGAGGGTCTCAGCGTCGGCGAAATAGTTTCCGTCGGCATGGGCGACGGGGCAGCGGATCACCTGGCCGGAGCGATAGAGGCTCGTGAAAGGCGTTGCCGTGTTCGTCACCTTGAGCTTGACCTCGCGGCAAACGAATTTGAGCGAAGCGTTGCGCATCAAGGCGCCGGGCAGAAGGCCAGCCTCGCACAGGGCCTGAAATCCGTTGCAGACGCCGAGCACCATGACGCCGTCCTCGGCGCGCTTGGCCACATCGCGCATCACCGGAGAATGGGCGGCGATCGCACCGGAGCGCAGGTAATCGCCAAACGAGAAGCCGCCGGGGAGCACGATCAGGTCGACGCCCGCGGGCAGGCTCGTCTCGCCGTGCCAAACGATGTCGGCATCGCGTCCGGAGACGAGACGGAGCGCCGCCGCCATGTCGCCTTCGCGATTGGTGCCGGGAAACTGGATGATGGCGGCCTTCATGCGTGTGTCCGATTTGTCAGAGAAGCCAGCGAAAGGCGCGACGAAGCTCCGCCTCCGCATTCGCTAGATAGCATCGGCCATGGGCGATAAGAACCCGTTCCGGTTTGCGCTCCAGCATTTCTTTCACGGTCTGGCGTAGCTTCTTTTTGTGGCCGAGAAAGGTGAGGCGAACGTCGCGTGGCGTCGAACCGTTCGGATCCAGCACACCGCCAATCTTCAAAAGCGGCGGCATGTGGCGGCAGGTGACGCGGTCGCGCTCGAAGTTCTCGATCATGTCGGTCAGCACGAGCGTTTTTGACGGAACATGGAAAAGCTCGAGCTCGGTCATGTAGCTGCCGACGAGCGGAAACAGCTCGACTTCGCCGGCCCACGCCGCCGGGGCTTCATCGCAGAGTTCCGCATCGAAGCCTGAAAAGCGGTCTTTTGCGGCCTCGCGTACGCCGGGAGCGGCATAGGCGATCGCGTTCGGGAAGCGGGCCTTCCACTCGCCGATCCACCAAAAATGCAGACGGTTCGGGGCAACGAGAATGCGGACCTCTCCGAGCGCCGCAAGCGCCTCGACGAGATCTTCGCTGAGCGGGGTCGGGGAGTGCAGGAGAAGAGCGCCGTCGGCGAGGCGGATCACGGTCATGCGGGTCGTGAACGGCAACGTGCCGACCACGTAGCCCATGGCGATCTCCGGCCCGTCGACGATCCACACATTCTCGGCGATGGGCTTGAGAGCGTTGAGCGGTTCGTAAGGGATGAGGCAGGTCATCGGACAACTCCTGATCGGGCGCCCACTCTGTCTCAGCTCAACCTGGCAGGCGTGTGACGGCGTCCGCGGCGTGTCGCCGCCGCTACGCTGCCGTCACAGCATCTCGATGCGGTAGTTTTCGATCACGGTGTTGGCGAGAAGCGTCTCGCACATCTCGCGGATGCGCTTTTCGGAGGCGTCCTCCGGGGCGAGTTCGATGTCGATCACCTTGCCCTGGCGCACCGATTCGACACCGGAGAAACCGAGAGCGCCGAGCGCGCCCTGAATGGCCTGGCCCTGCGGGTCCAACACGCCGTCCTTCAGCGTCACGAAAATGCGGGCTTTCATGCCATCTTCCGCGCCGGCTCGTCCGGGCGGCCCCTCTATGCTGCGGTGCTGCCGACTGCGCCGGCTCCGTCTGAATAAACAAAAACGCGGCGCCGGGGCGAGCCCGCGCGCCGCGCGATCAACATGTCTTTTTGAGGACCACGGACGGTGCCGAGCCTACTGAACCAGGACTGGGCCCGTGCCGGTGACACGCTCGTTGGAGTTCAACAGGCCGAGCCGGCGGGCGACTTCCTGATAAGCCTCGAGGAGGCCGCCGAGATCGCGGCGGAAACGGTCCTTGTCGAGCTTCTCGTTGGAGGTCATGTCCCACAGACGGCAGGAATCCGGCGAGATCTCATCGGCGACGACGATGCGCATCATGTCGTTCTCGAAAAGGCGGCCGCATTCCATCTTGAAATCGACGAGGCGGATGCCGACGCCGAGGAATAGGCCGGACAGGAAGTCGTTCACGCGAATCGCGAGCGACATGATGTCGTCCATCTCCTGGGGCGTTGCCCAGCCGAAGGCCGTGATGTGTTCTTCCGACACCATCGGATCGTCGAGCTCATCGTTCTTATAGTAGAATTCGATGATCGAGCGCGGCAGCGGCGTGCCTTCGTCGATGCCGAGCCGCTTCGAAAGCGAGCCTGCGGCGACGTTCCGGACAACGACCTCGAGCGGGATGATCTCCACCTCGCGAATCAACTGCTCACGCATGTTGAGGCGCCGAATGAAATGGGTCGGGATGCCCATGTCATTGAGGTTGTTGAAGATATACTCCGAGATGCGGTTGTTCAGGACGCCCTTTCCATCGACAATTTGATGTTTCTTGGCGTTGAACGCGGTCGCGTCATCCTTGAAATGCTGAATGAGCGTTCCCGGCTCCGGCCCCTCGTAGAGGATCTTGGCCTTGCCTTCGTAGATGCGGCGACGACGGTTCATTGGTTTCAGTCTAACGATCATGATGAGGAAAGATGGGCTGGCGAGTGTCGGCTCCGAAGCGGCGATCCGCCATTTGCTGTCGGAACCTAGCCGAAAGCTCGAAGAAGCACAATGTCGTGTTGGAGGCGGCGGTTGGCGGCATTGCGGAGCGCATCCTCTCCCGCTAACAGAGCCGTAGTCGTGGGAGGGAGTGAGCGGCTATGACAACATTCGACGATCGCGAAAATGCCTATGAGAACAAGTTCGCGTATGACGAAGAGCTGAAGTTCAAGTCGATCGCGCGGCGTAACCGTCTTCTGGGCCTCTGGGCTGCCGAAAAGCTCGGAAAAAGTGGCGAAGATAAGGAGACTTACGCTCGCGAGGTGGTGAGGGCAGATTTCGCCGAACCTGGTGAAGAAGATGTCTTCCGCAAGGTGAAAGCCGATTTGGAGGTGGGCGGTGTGGCCTGCTCCGATGAAGAGCTGCGTCAGCTGATGCGCCGTTTTCTGGTGGAAGCGGCTGAGCAGATCGAGGCAACACGCTGAGCGAGGACGATAACGCCAGGGGGCAGCCAACGCTCGCGGGACGACTGCGGGCGGGCGAGAAACTCGTTTCCGCCTGGTCTGGCCTTCCTGATCCGCTCGTGGCCGAGATGCTCGCAAGGCTCGGCTTCGATGCGGTCACGCTCGATATGCAGCACGGGTTTCACTCGACCGAGAGCGTGCTGCGAGGAATCGCCGGGGTGGCTCTCGCCGGCAAGCCTGCGATCGTCCGCATCCCGGTCGGCCGCTTCGACATGGCGAGCCGCGCGCTCGATATGGGGGCTGCGGCGGTGATCGCGCCGATGATCAACGATGTCGATGATGCGCGTGCCTTTGCGGCGGCGACCAAGTTTCCTCCGCTCGGCGAACGCTCCTGGGGGCCACATCGCGCCATGCAGCTTTCGAGGCATGGGGACGTGTCGACGTTCATGCGGACAGCGGATCGCGAGACGCTCTCTTTCGCCATGATCGAAACCCGCAAGGCCTTCGACCGCCTCAACGACATTCTGGACGTTGACGGGATCGACGGCGTTTTCGTCGGACCGGCGGATTTCTCGATCGCCTGGAGCGAAGGGGCGAAGGTCGATCCCCGCCTCGAAGAGATGATGCCGGCAATCGAGGCGATCGCATCGGCCGCGAAGAAGAGCGGCAAGCTCGCCGCCCTCTATGCCGCCGATCCCGGTCTTGTCGGGCGCTACCGCCAGATGGGGTATGGGCTTGTGGCGACCGGGTCCGACACGGAAAGCCTGGTTTTGGGGGCCACGAGCCTTTTGGAGCGTGCGAAGGCGGAATAAAGCCGCCCGCCCTCGCCACTCCGGCTCTCGCCACTAGACACTCTCACGCACTTTTGGGCCGGCTCCGCCTCGCGGTCGCGCCTGCCTAAAGAACCTGACGCAGGATGACGAAGCCGATCGCCGAGAGGATTGCAGCCGCCGGCAGGGTCACGACCCAGGCAAAGGCGATCGGCCGCATGAGTTTCCAGTTCGTCTGACGGTTGACGAGGCCGATCCCCAAGACCGAGCCGATCAGAATATGCGTGCTCGACACCGGCAGGCCGAAGATCGAGGCGAGCAGGACGACTGCGGACGCGGACAGCTCGGCTGAAAAGCCGGAGGCCGGATGCATCGTCGTCAGATTGTGCCCGACCGTTTGGATGACATGTTTGCCGATGAACCAGAGGCCAGCCACAAGGGCGACGCCGAACGTGATCATGGCAACCGTCGGCACTGGCACATTCTGCTCGATCGAGCCGCTGCGCAAAACGTCAAGGATCGCGGCGAAGGGACCAATGGCGTTGGCGATGTCGTTGGAACCGTGGCTGAAGGCGAAGCCGGCGGCGGTGAAGACCTGCATCCAACTGAACAAAAGAAAGGTCGCGCGCCCGAGCGGCTGACTTTTCAGGAGTTTGGCGACGACGAAGACGGCCATCCACACGGCGATCCCGGCCATTGCGATGATCAGGAGATCTTCGACGAGGCTGAGGCCGAGATGCAGGTTCTCCAGCCCTTTCAGGAGAAGCACGGCAGCGATCACCATGGCGCCGAACGATGCGATCGGCGGGACGAGGTTTTCGAGCGCGCGGTGGGGCCGGAGCTGTTCGCGCCGCTCCTCAATGCGCTGCAGCTCGCGGTAATAATCGGTCTCGAGGTTCTCCGGCCCCAGATCCTTGTCGGCGGCCACATTCATGTCGCGCGTCAGGGCGTGGGTGTAGGAGAGCTGCTGGATCTCCGACAGGCGTTCGAAGGCTTCCTTGTGCTTCTTGTTGTGGTCGATTTTCGCCTGGCGGATCTGATCGAGCTTGGCGGTCATCGTGTCGTTGAAGGACAGGATGCGTTTCTTGATCTGCCAGAAGAGCAGATAGGCCACTGCGCCGCCGAGAAGCGGTGAGAGCACCCAGGAGATCACGATCTGGCCGACCTTCGTCCATTGGACGAGAGAGAAGGCGGCCTCGGGCCCGCTCATCAGGATGCCGAGCGTGATCGAACTGCCGACGATCGCGCCCACGATCGAATGTGTCGTCGAAACGGGAAATCCGCGCGTGGTGGCGAAGAGCAGCCAGAGTGCGGCGGCGATCAGCGCCGACATCATGATGAAGACGAAATCCGACGGTGCGACGTCGAGATTGCCAAGTTCGACAATGCCGTCGCGGATGGTGTCGGTGACGGCGCCGCCGGCAATGACCGCACCGCTGACTTCAAAGATCGCGGCGACGGCAAGCGCCTGGCGGATGGTCAAAGTTCCGGCGCCGACGCTGGTGCCGAACGAATTGGCGACGTCATTGCCGCCAATATTGAAGGCCATGAAAACGCCGAAGAGTGTGGCTGCCACGAGAACGGTGCTGCGATGGCCGTCCGTATAGCCGGTCGCCCAGAAGAGAAAATACCCGGTTACGCCGACGAGAAGGACGAGGAAGACGGTGCTGAGCCAGGAAAGCTCGTCGCGCAATCGCGTCTGCGGCTCGCCTGTCTGGGTCTCTGTCGCCATCCGATCGCTCTGCCTTTCCGGCGACCGTTTGGAAGGAGAAATCCTCAATATTCGTCACAACTTGTCGCCGGATTTCAGAATTAATCGGGCGGTGATTACAGGCGTGTGACGCCTGAATTGATGTGGTGTGTGAAAATAATTTCGCGGCTTAAGAAATCGCGCGGCCGCTGTGATCGAAACCACCGGCCTCGGCTGCGGTCATCGGGGCGCCAACCGGATGCTTCTGGAAGAATGCCAGCGCGTCTTTGATATCGCGGAGGAGGAGTTTGCCGAGATCGGCGCTGAAGCCATGCCGGACGAGAATGCGCTGCACAGCGAGGTCTTCGCGCTCGGGCGGCATGGAATAGGCCGGCACCTGCCAGCCGCGCGTGCGCAGGCGATCGGCGAGATCGAAGAGCGTGAAGCCTGGATTGATGTCCTTCTTCATCGACCAGGAGACGGCCGGGATGCCGTCGGTGCCGCCCTTGTGGATCATGTCGAAGAGGCCGAAGCCCGCAATGGCCTCGGCGAGGGCTGCGGCATTGGCGTAACATGCCTCTTGCACGCGACGGTATCCTTCACGTCCGAGACGCAGGAAATTGTAATACTGGCAGATGACCTCACCGCCGGGCCTGGAGAAGTTGAGGGCGAAGGTGGGCATATCGCCGCCGAGATAGTTGACCCGGAAGACGAGATCTTCCGGCAGGTCTTCTGCCGTGCGCCACAGAGCCCAGCCGACGCCGAGCGGGGAGAGCCCGAATTTATGGCCGGAGGCGTTGATCGATTTCACGCGTGCAAGGCGGAAGTCCCAGGCGAGGCCCGGCACCATGAAGGGGGCGAGGAAGCCGCCGCTTGCCGCATCGACGTGCACGGGGATATCGAGCCCGTTTTCGTCTTCCAACGCGTCGAGTGCCGCACAGACGCCGACGACATCCTCATACTGGCCTGTGAAGGTGACGCCGAGGGTCGGAACGACGCCGATCGTGTTCTCGTCGCAGCGCTTGATCACCTCGTCGGGGGAGAGGATGAGGCGGTCGCCCTGCATCGGGATCTCGCGCAGCTCAACATCCCAGTAGCGGGCGAATTTGTGCCAGCAGACCTGCACCGGTCCGGTGACGAGGTTGGGTCGGTCCGTCGACTGACCGGCCTGCCGGCGCCTTTCACGCCAGCGCCATTTCATCGCCATGCCGGCGAGCATCGCCGCCTCGCTCGAACCTGTGGTCGAGCAGCCGACGGCGGCGCCGTCCGGGGCGTTCCAGAGATCGGCCAGCATGCGGACGCAGCGGCCTTCGATTTCGGCCGTCTGCGGATATTCGTCCTTGTCGATGATGTTCTTGTCGGCCGTTTCAGCCATCAGCCGGGCGACTTCAGGCTCCATCCAGGTGGTGCAGAAGGTTGCAAGATTCTGGCGTGAATTGCCGTCGAGCATGAGCTCGTCATGGATCGCCGCGTAGATGTGGCGGGGATCGTGTTCGCCTTCGGGCAGCCGCATCTGCGGGAGCTCGCGGATTGAATCCGCCGAGGCGTAGATGTCGTCGATCTCTGGCAAGGAGACCTTGCGCCGAGGCTTCTGGTGATGAAGGGGCATGTCGGCCTCCCTTGATGGCGCAGCTTCGTTCGTCTGCAGAGCTTCGCCGTTTCAGGTTGCCAGAGAATGACCGGGCGCGGTTTTTGCGACTGGCCAGCTCGTCAGAGCTGTCCCATCATGCGGGCGAAGATCATCAGGCCTTCCGGCCAGGGCCCGTGACCGGACTCTGAGTTCATGTGGCCGGACACGCCACCATCGATGAAAAGAGCACCCCAGGCAGCGGCCCAATCCTCCGACGTCTCAAAGGCGCAATAAGGATCATTGCGGCTTGCCACGACCAGGGTGGGGAAGGGCATCGGCTCTCTCGGAACCGGGAGAAACGTGCGCCCCTCCGGCAGCTCGTCGCCGCAGAGATCGAAGTCGGGCGGGGTCACGAGGAAGGCCGCACGCACCGCCGTGCCAGCGAGATGTGCGGCCGCATGAACGATGGTGAGCGCGCCGGCGGAATGGCCGACGAGCACGACCGGTCGCTTGGCGAGCTTCACCGCGGCGATCAGATTGGCCGTCCAATCGGACCGGTCGGGTCGCGACCAGTCCTGCTCGATCATCTCCGCCGTCCCGATCTGTCTTGCCCAACGCGCATACCAATTGTCGGGCTTCGGACCGTAGAGGCCGGGATGGATCAAAATATCGGCTTCGCGGGCTTTCATACGCTCGGTACTTGGTGAGGCTGTGGGAGGGCGATGCGCAGTTCAGCTTGCGCCGAAGACGCGCGCGAAGATCGTGTCGACATGCTTGGTGTGGTAGCCAAGATCGAACATCGCCTCGAGCTCCGAAACCGGAATCTTTTGAGTCACCTCCGGGTCGGCCTTCAACTCCGACAAGAAGTCGGCGCCGCGCTCCCATGTCTTCATGGCGTGCTTCTGGACGAGGCGGTAGGAATCCTCTCGCGACATGCCGGCCTGGGTGAGGGCAAGCATCACCCGCTGCGAATTGTGCAGGCCGGCGAGCTTGTCGAGATTCTGCTGCATGCGCTCGGGATAGACGACGAGCTTCTCGATGGTCCCAGCGAGGCGGGCGAGAGCGAAATCGAGCGTGATCGTGGCGTCGGGTCCGATCATGCGCTCGACCGAGGAATGGGAGATATCGCGCTCGTGCCAGAGCGCCACGTTTTCCATGGCCGGCAAAGCGTAGGAGCGCACCATGCGGGCGAGCCCCGTGAGATTTTCCGAGAGGACCGGATTGCGCTTGTGCGGCATCGCCGAAGAGCCCTTCTGGCCCGGCGAGAAATACTCCTCCGCCTCCAGCACCTCGGTGCGCTGCAGATGGCGGATTTCGGTGGCGAGCCTCTCCATCGAGGAGGCGATGACGGCAAGCGTGGCGAAGAAGGCTGCGTGGCGGTCGCGCGGGATCACCTGCGTGGAGACCGGCTCCGGCTTCAGCCCCATTTTCTCGGCGACGTATTCTTCCACCTTCGGGTCGATGTTGGCAAAAGTGCCGACGGCGCCGGAGATGGCGCAGGTTGCGATTTCCGCGCGTGCTGCGACGAGGCGCTCGCGGTTGCGGGCAAACTCCGCATAGGCCTGCGCGAGCTTCAGCCCAAAGGTCGTCGGCTCGGCATGAATGCCGTGCGAGCGGCCGATCGTCGGCGTGTCTTTGTGCTCGTAGGCGCGGGTCTTCAGCGCCTCGAGCAGACGGTCGAGATCCGCGAGCAGGAGATCCGCCGCACGCGCGAGCTGCACTGAGAGACAGGTGTCGAGGACGTCGGACGACGTCATCCCCTGATGGACGAAACGCGCTTCCGGCCCGACGATCTCCGAAAGATGCGTGAGGAAGGCGATGACGTCGTGCTTCACCTCGCGCTCGATTTCGTCGATGCGTTCCACATCGAAGGTGGCGGCGCCGCCCTTTTCCCAGACTTTTTCCGCGGCCTCCTTGGGCACGCGTCCCATCTCGGCCATGGCGGAGAGGGCATGTGCCTCGATCTCGAACCAGATGCGGAATTTCGTCTCGGGCGACCATATCGCCACCATTTCGGGGCGTGCATAGCGCGGAATCATAGGAAAGCTCCTCCAGTTGCCCTTCCGTTTAATGGCGCTAGGGAGCGGGGGCAACGGGAGGGTGATGACTTGGTGGCGCTCGCGACCTTGCAACAGCGATGAAGGCGGGCGGATGACCTGCGACGATGCGCCTGCACGGGAAATGAAAGCTGCGATTCTTGCGGGAGCGGCATGAGATGGTAGACGCGAAAGTGTGGCAGCGGAGCGGCTGCGTGAAGGAGAACAAGTGTGAAGCCGTGTCTCATGCTCGACGTCGATGGTGTTCTGGTCCACGGAAATACGAAGGGCGGTTCCTGGGTCGAGAACGTTGAACGCGATCTCGGTGTGACGTCTGATATCCTGGAGACCTGCTTTTTCGAGCCTCACTGGGCCGATGTCATCGTCGGCAAGAAACAGCTTCTTGACGTGCTGGAGAGGTGTCTGCCGCCCGTGGCGCCGTGGCTAGCACCGCAAGACTTCGTCGATTACTGGTTTGCGCATGACAGTCTGCTGGACGAGGCGCTCTTGTCGGAGGCGGACAATCTGCGTCGTCACGGCATGAGCGTGTTTCTTGCGACAAACCAGGAGCATATGCGGGCGCGCTACCTGATGGAGCGCCTTCGCCTTGGCGAACATGTGGATGGGATCGTCTATTCGGCCGCTCTTGGTGTCAGAAAGCCCGACCGTGCCTTTTTCGACGGCGCTCTGAAGCAGAGCGGATCGGTCGCTCGCAACACCGTTCTCGTCGATGATATGCGCGCAAATGTCGAAGCGGCGCGTGAAGCCGGCTGGATGGCAATCGAGTGGTCGCCTGGCAAGAGCCTCGTCCGCCTCCTCGGGGAAGAATGCGGCTGTGGGGCGGAGGTCTGAACGCCTCGGTTGTCGGCTTCTCAGAAGAAACGCGGCTCTCATTGCCGAGCCGCACCTCCCGACGAGAATCACGCCTCCCTGATCGGCAGGGACGGGGTGTCTTTCACCGTGGCGACGACGATGCGCGACTGGACATCCGTGACGAGTTCGTTGTCGAGGAGCTTGGAGCGCAGGAACCAGTCATAGGTGTGGATGTCGTTGGTGACGATCTTGAGGAGATAGTCGACCGCGCCCGTCACTCGCTCGCAGACGAGCACTTCCGGCCAGGAATTCACCAGCTTGTCGAATTTCTCCATATTCTGCCGGCTCGGCACGCCGAGCTTGACGAAGGCGTAAGCGACGAAATCGAGCCCGACCGCGTTGCGTTCGACCAGCGCCACCACGGCGCGGATGATGCCTTCCTCTTTCAGTCGCTTGATGCGCCGCCAGGCCGGCGTCTGGCTCATCCCCGCTTCGCGCGCGATATCTGCCACCGACAGGGACGCGTCGCGCTGCATGATCCGCAGAATGCGGATCTCGCCTGGGTCAAGTTCAATCTCCTGGGGCCTCTGCACGTTACTTTCTCCTCCCGCCGCGGAAGCTAATTTTCAGGTCTCCGGCCGCTCAAGCCGTATCGCCAAAACGCCCTTTCCAGGTCGGGAGACGATCGCTTTGCGTATCTGTCGCCCAATAGACGGCGCGAGCAACGGCCCGTGCCAGAACCGCCGGGGCAGCTGCGCAGAGCTCCAGCATCATGGAAAGGGGCTCCATGTTCGGACCTGTTTCAGCTTTGCCTGTGGACAATGCGAAGACCGTGTCGCCGTCGAAGGGTGTGTGAGCCGGATAGATCGACAGAGCAAACCCGTCATGTGCGACGATAGCAAGGCGCTTCCCCTCA
Organism: Afifella marina DSM 2698; assembly: GCF_900102695.1. Taxonomy (GTDB): domain Bacteria; phylum Pseudomonadota; class Alphaproteobacteria; order Rhizobiales; family Afifellaceae; genus Afifella; species Afifella marina. The sequence goes on along the minus strand of NZ_FMVW01000011.1, from coordinate 63,575 downwards.
GCCTTCGTCAACGGCTGATCGGTCGCAATGACGGCAATCGTCGTATTGGCGCCGGGTGCCGGATCGAATTTCGTGATGCGCGCGGCCGTCTCCGGACTGGCCGTGGCGGGAAGACCGAGACCGCCGAATTCGTGGTCGACCTCGAAAGGGGCTGCACGGAAATGAGGGCCGTCGCCGAAAGTCACGGCACCCACGGCATTGACCGCGACGAAGGCGGCGATGGTGGCTCCCGAGGGGAGTCGCTCGCCGGCATGGCCAAATCCACCTTTGAGGTTGGCGGTCGTCGCACCCGTGCCGGCTCCGAGAGTCCCCACCTCCACCGCTCCCCCTGGCGTCGTTTCCAGGGCGGAGGCGCAGGCGCGATAGGCCAATTCGGGGTAGGGATTGGCGGCGGCGGCTCGTCCGTTTGCGGGAAGAAAGCTCTTGTTCCCGCCGTTGACGAGATCGAACAAAATGGCCGTCGGAACGATCGGCACGCGAAGCCCCGCCACCTCGAAGCCGCGACCGTTTTCCGCGAGAAAGGACATGGCGCCGTCGGCCGCCGCAAGCCCGAAGGCGGAGCCGCCCGACAGGACGATCGCGTCGACTTTTGCGACGCTCGCTTCCGGCTCTGCAAGGCCGAGCTCGCGCGTTCCAGGCGCGCCGCCGCCGATATGCGCGCTTATCACCGCGGGTTCATCCGGCAGGAGGACGGTGACGCCCGATTTCAGAGTTTCATCTGAAGCGTGGCCAACGCGCAGACCTGCGGGCATTCCAGAAAAGGGTACCGGATAACGATTCATGCCGGATCAAAACGCAGCGGCAGGCAAAAGAAAAGCCCCGGCGGAGTTGCCGCCGGGGCCGATCGAAAAAGCGGGTTAACGCGCTTACGATTTCTTCTCTTCGGTGGCTTTTTCGTCGCCAGCGTTGAGATAATCGTAGCTGCCGTCGTGCCATTCGTAGAAGACGTAGCCGGGCAGCGACACGTCGCCCTTGTCGTCGAAGGAGAGTTCACCCAGCACCGTGTCGAAGGTGCCGTTGTTCAAAGCTTCGTTGACTTCGTCGTAATCGGGCGCGCCGGCTGTTTCCGTGGCCTGAGCCCAGGCCTGAATCGCGGCGTAAGTGTAGAGGACGTAGCCTTCGGTCGGCTTGCCGGCATCTTCCAGCTTCTTCACGATCGGGGCGGCCGTTTCGCTCTTCCGCGGGTCCGGCGAGAAGGTCATCATCGTGCCTTCGCCGGCATCGCCGGTGATGGCCCAGTATTCGTCGGTGACGAGAGCGTCGCCCGAGATCAGCTGCACATCCATGCCCTGATCCTTCATCTGGCGTGCCATCAGGCCGGCTTCGGTGTGATAGCCGCCGACATAGAGGACGCCGATGCCTTCCTGCTTCAGCTTGGAAACGAGGGCGGTGTAGTCCTTTTCACCGGCCGTGTAGGCTTCGTACATGTCGGCCTTCTTGCCGGCCGCTTCCATCGCCGCCTTGGTCTCGTCGGCGAGGCCCTTGCCGTAGGCCGTCTTGTCGTGGATGACGGCGACCTTCTTGTCCGGGTAGTGCTCGGCGATGAATTCGCCGGCGACCTTGCCCTGCTGGTCGTCACGGCCGCAGACACGGTAGGTGCCGCCGTCCGGGTTCGGGCGCTCGTCGGTGAACGTCGGATTGGTCGAAGCCGGCGAGATCTGGACGATGCCTTCTTCCGCGTAGACTGCGGACGCCGGGATCGACGAGCCCGAGCAGAAATGGCCCGCGACGAAGACGACGCCCTTGCCGGCCATCTGGTTGGCGACAGCCACAGCCTGCTTCGGGTCGCAGGCGTCGTCGCCGATTTCAAGAACGAGTTTCTCGCCGAGGACGCCGCCCTTCTCGTTGATATCTTCCACCGCCTGCTGGGCGCCAGCCTTCATCTGCTCGCCGAAAGAGGCGTACTGGCCGGTCATCGGCCCGACCGTGGCGATCGTGATGTCGGCCCATGCCGCACCCGTCATTGCGAAGCTCAAAGCGACGCCTGCCAACAATGCTTTTTTCAATGGATTCTCCCTCTTTCTTAGATGGCACCATGATCTAAAAGACCCGCGGTGCGCGTGCGGGTGATTGAGGCGAGCCTCAATTGTCTCGATCTAAGCCCATTTTCCTTCCCGATGGTACGGCTTTTGCCGGCATCCGGCTCCAGGCCTAGACCTTGCGTCTCCAGCCAAAAGGCCCTGAACGGTCGTAAAGGAAACTATACTGCTCGCTCATCTGGTGCGAGCGATTCATCTGCCGGGCCGCGGCTGCAATCAGCATCAATGCGATGAAGTCGACGACATAATAGTGAAGAGCCGTCGCAAAGCCTGCGGGCGGCAAGAGAAACGTGCCGCCGAACAGGCTGTAATGGATGAAGCGTACTGCCAGAGACAGAAGCGCAATGTAGATGGCGAGACGCTGCCAGGAGCCCCAGGTGAGCGCGACGGCGCGCCCCGTCATCCAGGCCGCAAGCCCGCCGAGCACGAGCGTGACGAGCGCAAATTCCGTAAGCGAAACTTCCCAGATCAGGTTCATTCGGCCGCCTCTTTTCTGCCGCCCTCGAGATAGGCCGCACGAACTTCAGGCCGTGCCAGAAGCTCTGCCCCCGTGCCCGACATCGTGATCTGTCCGTTGACCATGACATAGCCGCGATGGGCGAGGCGGAGCGCGTGAAACGCGTTCTGCTCGACGAGGAACACGGTCAGGCCCTCTTCTCGGTTCAGATCTTTGATGACTTCGAAGATCTGTTTGACCACCATCGGCGCGAGGCCGAGGGAGGGTTCGTCGAGAAGCAGCAGGCGAGGCCGGCTCATCAAGGCGCGGCCGATCGCGAGCATCTGCTGTTCGCCACCGGACAGCGTTCCCCCGCGCTGATGCTGACGCTCTTTTAGGCGCGGGAAAAGATCGAACACCCGCTGAAGATCGGCATCGAAGCTCGCACCGTCGGTGACGAGAGCGCCCATCTGCAGATTTTCCATCACCGTCATGCGCGGGAAGATGCGACGACCTTCCGGAGATTGTGCGATGGAGCGCTGCATGATGTCATGCGTCGGCAGGTGGGTGATGTCCTCGCCATCATAGACGATGCGCCCCTTGCGAGCCTGCGGGTTGCCGCAGATCGTCATCATCAAGGTGGACTTGCCGGCGCCGTTGGCACCGATCAGCGTGACGATCTCGCCTTCGAAAACCGCGATATCGACGCCGCGTAAGGCGATGATGTTGCCGTAATAGGTCTCGACGCCTTCAACGGCGAGAAGCGGATTTTGGGCCGTCATGGCTTCGTCTCCTGCTCGCCTGCGGGCTCGCCGCCAGACATCGTCTGGCCGGCCGCCGAAGCGGCTGCCGCGGCGGCTGCCGCGGCGGCTGCCGCTTCGGCTTCAGCCTCTGCGACCTCCTCGTCCTCGACGCCGAGATAGGCGGCGATCACCGAGGGATCGTTCCTGACGTAATCGGCCGAGCCGTCGGAAATCTTCTCGCCGTAATCGAGCACGACGACATGGTCGGAGATCTCCATCACCACGCCCATATCGTGTTCGATGAGGAGAACCGACGTGCCGGCTTCCGAGCGAATGAACTGAAGAAGTTCGTTGAGCTCACTCGATTCACGCGGGTTCAGTCCCGCGGCCGGTTCGTCGAGGCAGAGAAGCTGCGGGTCGGTGCACATCGCACGGGCGATCTCGAGCCGGCGCTGGTCGCCATAGGGCAGGGCGGCCGCAGGCTCGTCGGCCCGCTCCTTGAGACGAATGTGCTCCAGCCAATAGACGGCCTTGTCGATCGACTTCTGCCTTGCCTTGCGGAACCCCGGCAGGTTGAAGATCCCGCCGATGGTGAATCCCGACGCGGCCATCAGCGCGTTGTGCTGGGCGACGAGAAGATTTTCCAGAACCGTCATGCCCCCGAAGAGGCGGATGTTCTGGAAGGTGCGGGCGACCTTTGCATCCCGTGAGATGCAGAAATCGGGCATCCGCTCCAGCAGGAAGATCGCTCCCTCGGCGGTGCTCATCGATTGCTCGCCGCTCTCCGTCAGCTTGCGGACCTCCGCGTCGGAGATGGCGCTGCCGTGGCGCATGATGATGCGCCCTTCGGTCGGCTTGTAAAAGCCGGTGACGCAGTTGAAGACCGTGGTCTTGCCGGCACCGTTCGGTCCGATGAGGGCGGTGATATCTCCCCGACCGACATTGAAGGAGAGATCGTCGACGGCCACCAGGCCGCCGAAACGCATGGTCAGGTTTTCGACCGTGAGGACCGGGCTTTCGTCCCAGCGTCCCGGCTCGCTGACATTGTCTTTGATGCTTGCAGACATCAGTGGCCCTCACCTTGAGCGACCATATCGGCGCTGATCGTCTGACGTTCCTTCAAAATGGCGGATGGCTCGCGCGTGGCGATGAGGCCGCGGGGACGCCAGACCATGATGATCACCATCAGAAGACCGAAGATCAGCATGCGGTATTCTGCGAAGTCACGGAAGAGCTCGAAGCCGCCGATCATGACGATGGAGGCGATGACGACGCCCATCTGCGAACCGAGGCCGCCCAGCACGACGATCGCGAGGATCAGTGCCGATTCCATGAAGGTGAAGCTTTCCGGCGAGATGAAGCCCTGACGCGTGGCGAAGAAGGCGCCGGCGAAGCCACCGAACATGGCGCCGATGGCGAAGGCCGTCAGCTTCGTATTGGTGGTGTTGATGCCGAGCGAGCGGCAGGCGATCTCATCTTCGCGCAACGCTTCCCAGGCACGCCCCAGCGGGAGTTTGCGAAGCCTGAGCGTCACCAGGTTGGTGATCATGGCAAGCGCCAGAATGATGTAGAAGAAGTAGGCCTGCTTGTAGGCGGAATCGTAGCCGATCCCGAGAAGGCCGGGCAGGTTGTCGTCGCCGCGGGCGAATTCCAGGCCGAAGAATGTCGGATCGGGAATGCCGGAAATGCCATTCGGCCCGCCGGTGAAGGTGTACCAGTTCAACAGCACGACGCGGATGATCTCACCGAAAGCGAGTGTGACGATGGCGAGATAATCGCCTCTGAGCCGCAGCACCGGGAAGCCGAGAATGAGGCCCCAGCAGGCCGCCAGGATGCCCGCGATCGGCAGGGCGAACCAGAAGCCGACCTCAAAGAACTGGGCGAAGAGAGCGAAGGAATAGGCGCCCACCGCGTAGAAGGCGACGTAACCGAGATCGAGGAGGCCGGCGAGGCCCACCACGATGTTCAGCCCCCAGCCGAGCATGATGTAGGTGAGAACGAGCACGCCCAGATCGATGAATTGCTTATCCTTCATCGGGAAGAGCGCGAGGATGATGACCGGGTAGAGGACCGCCGCCACCAGCGCCACGACGCCGACCGACTTCGAATGGCGGGCGAAATGCTCAGATAAGGGCGTGCCTTCGCCGGAGCCGAAGGCACGCAGAAGAAGCGGCCTCGTTCCGGCCTTGGTGGCCGGCCGCCATAGCAGGATGCGAAACAGGAGGCGACCGACGAAGACGACGACGATGGCGGTGCCAAAGGCTTGCCAGCGGGTGGTCAGGTCCAGTCCACCGATCGCGATGTCGGTGCGGAAGCCGATGAAAAAGAGGAAGAGAGCTGCTGCGATCGCGGCGGCGATGGCGGCATCCTTCAGGGCAGCGGCGATTGCGGAAAGACGCTGCGGTTCTTCGACGAAGGGGGGCTCACCGGCATAGCCGGCGACGCGCTGTTCCCACTCCACCAAGGCGCCTGGCGCCTGCTGTTCGTCGGCGCTGCCTGCCTGGTTTATGTTGGACATGTCAGACTTTCTCGACTTCCGGTTTGCCGAGGAGCCCGGAGGGCAGGAAGATGAGCGTGATCGCCAGGATCGAGAACGCCGCCACGTCTTTGTACTCGACTGAGAAGTACCCCGACCAGAAGGTCTCGATGAGACCGATGGCGAGGCCTCCGAGCATGGCGCCGGGCAGAGAGCCGATGCCGCCCAGAACGGCCGCTGTGAAGGCTTTCACGCCGGCGATGAAGCCGATGTAGAAGTCGATCACGCCGTAGTAGAGCAGGAACATGACGCCCGCGACGGCCGCAAGGGCGGCGCCCATGACGAAGGTCAAAGAGATCGTCCGGTCAACGTTGACGCCGAGCAGCGACGCCATCTTGGCATCCTGCTCGCAGGCCCGCTGAGCGCGTCCGAGCGAGGTCTTGGAGATCAGCATCGAGAAGCCTGCCATCAGAACGACGGTCGTGACGATGATGATGATCTGCATGTAGGAGAGCTGCACCACGATGCTGCCGGTCTCCGCATCGCCTTGCATCAGGGTGATGCCGCCGGTGATCTGCGGCGGCAGCGGCTTGACGCGCGCGCCCTGCGTCAGCTGCACGAAGTTCTGCAGCGTGATCGACATGCCGATGGCCGTGATGAGCGGCGCCAGGCGGAAGGAGCCGCGAAGCGGCCGGTAGGCCATGCGCTCGACCGTCCATCCCCATACCGAGGTGAAGATCATCGAGATGATGAGGACTGCAAGCAGGATGAGCGGCAGAGCCGTCACTCCGATTGCTAGCATAATCAAGAAAACGGTGAGAGCGATAAATGCGCTCACCATAAAAATATCGCCATGGGCGAAATTGATCATGCCGATGATGCCGTAGACCATCGTATAGCCGATGGCGATAAGGCCGTAGATCGAACCGAGCGTGACGCCGTTGATCAGCTGCTGAACGAAATATTCCATCGTTCTTTAATTGTACCCCTCTTATGGCCATTATTTTATTATCGGCACACGATCGAGTGCGGAACACTCGAACGCCAAAGAGGTCAATCGTTTAGCAAGCCGTCACACTGTGCACAATATGTGGCTGTGGACGGTGTGACGGTTTCGACGAAAGTCTGAAATATTCAGATTATGGAAGACGAACGGCGATACCGGCGCGAACCGTGTCTACAGAGGGTTCGAAGCTCGCCGCTCCTGCGAGGATGTCGCCGGTCACGTCTTCGAATTCGTCGTGGAGATACTCGAGCCGCCCAAACACGTGATCGGTAATCGCAACATCGACGCCCGCGCCGATCGTCCAGCCTTTCGCCGGCTCGACATTGAGCGAAGAGGTGCCGTCCTGCTGGAAGTGGACCTGCGTGATGGCGAAGCCGCCGGCGATGTAGGGCAGGTACCGGTCCCAGGCATAGCCGATACGGCCGCGCACATGCGCATCCCACATCGGCTCCTTGTCGAGGGTCACGCCAGCAATCGTTGCGCTGGATTCGCCCTGGCGCAGGCTGAGATCGGCATCGAAGCCAGTGACGACATTGCCGAACTGGTAGTTTGCTCCGAGGAACATGCCGGTGCCGAGGCTTGTGTCGCTCGCGTCGTCGCTGCCGAGGCCGGCAATCTCCGCGTCGTCCTGGAGCATCGCGGCGCTGATCATCGCGCCGCCGTAAAAGCCCGACCAGGTGTTGCCTGCGCTCGTCAGGAAGCTTTCGGGATAGTCCTTAAAGCCGTTGCCGAGAGCGAAGATGATGGCGCCACGAAACTGCTGGGCCTCCGGCTCGAACTCCGTCGAGCCGCCGCTGAAGACGTAATCCTCGGCGCCGAATTTCGTGTAGAGGTATTCGGCGCGCAGGCGGATCGGGTAAAAGACCGCGACTTCGAGACCGGCGCCGACCGACCAGCCGAGATGGCGGGTCACGTCGCCCTGGGTCATCGGCGCGAGCGAATGGCCATGGATCTCGGCCACGCGGCCGCCGGCCATGACGTACGGCATGAAGCGGCCCCACGTATAGCCGAGGCGTCCATAGACGCCGGCATCCCAGATGTAATCGCTGCCAATGGAGACGGACGCATTTTCCGTCTTGGTCTCGTGGATGGTGATGTCACCTTCCAGGCCGAGGACGACATTGCCGAAGAGCCAGTTGTAGCCGCGCAGTCCGCCGCCGGAAAAACCGCCATGGTCGCTCATGGAGAAGTCGGTGCCGGCGGGGGTCCGACCGTCGATATTGTCCGACGACCAACCGAAATGCATGCCGGTGTAGAAACCCTCCCATTGCGACACGGACACTGGAGATGTGACCGGAACATAGGGTGCGGGCGCTTCTGGAAGATCGGCGGCGAGAGCGGGGCCTGCAAGGACGACCATGCCGAAAACGGCTGTTCCAAGACCACGCATCCAAATCACCTCGAGCTTCCGCGAACTTCGCAATCGAGGGCAGCTATCTTCCCCGCAGGATCAGGCGTCAATTGAACGAGCCTGCCGAGGTGCAGTTCACGAAACGGTGTTGCCGATCGGCCATAGAGCCCGGGAAGGCGGTCGGTGAATATTCCGGGCTGGTCCTTTGTGCAGTACGGGGCCTGCGGTTTTCGCAAGCCCCGAGGTCGCGAGCCCCGGCATTCGTGGAGGCCTTCGATCAGTTTCCGCGCAGATACGAGAAGACAGCGCGGTTAAATTCCGCCGGCGCTTCGACGGCCGACAAATGCGCTGCATGCACGATCTCCTTGCGAGCACCTGCGATGTTGTCGGCAATAAGTTCGCCGTCCTGAGGAGGTGTCGACGGGTCGCTGTCGCCGATGAGGATGAGAACGTCCGCCTTGATCGCGGACAGGGTGGGACGCAGATCCATGTCGCGGATCGCGGCGCAGCAGGCGGCATAGCCATCAGGTTCGGTCGCCCGGATCTGCTCTGCGATGCGCTCCACTTCCTCCGGATTGTCGCGGCGAAAGGTGGCTGTGAACCAGCGTTCGGTGACGCCGTCGACCAGGGCTTCCATTCCGTTGTCAGTGACGGCCTTGATGCGCTCGTTCCAGAGGTCGGCCGGCGGCATGTGGGCGGAGGTGTTGCACAAAGCGAGTTTGCCGAATCGCGCCGGGTGATCGCGCGCCAGGACGATGCCGGTCATGCCGCCCATGGAGAGGCCGCAGAAATCGGTCTTGTCGATCTTCAACGAGTCCAAGAGCTCGACCACATCCTGGCCGAGGCGCTCCATCGAGAAGGCTTCTGCCGGCACGGGTGAGCGGCCGTGGCCACGCTGGTCGTAGCGGATGACCCGAAAATCGCCTTCCGCCTCGTCGACCTGGGCGTCCCACATGGCGAGATTGGTGCCGAGCGAATTGGAAAAGACGAGGGGCGGCGCCGAGCGGTTGCCGGCTTCCTCATACCAGATGCGGGCTCCATCGCTTAACTCCCAAAACGGCATTCGGATTCTCCTTTGCGCGATTGTCGTGGAACAAGAGGGGTTTGGCGGGCAGGTCTGAGAGTTTGATTCCGCTTTCAGCCGCCGGTGAAACGATTCCTCTCGTCGCTCGGGCCGGTCGCAGACTTAGGCTTCGCCTGCGGCAGAGGAAAGGCGCGGAGGGCGTTTTCATCAGGCGGATGGTCTGGGGAGCGGCTTGATCTATACTGATAGCTAGAGCCCAAGCTAAAGGGAGCCCCATGTCCGTCCGACCATTGCCGCAATCGATCGACGAGACGCTCCAGCTTTTGAACGGTGCCGGATATGTCGCTGACCGTTCCCTCGCGACCGTCCTCTTCCTGTCTCTCAAGATGGGCCGTCCGCTTTTCCTGGAGGGCGAGGCTGGCGTCGGCAAAACCGAAATCGCCAAGGTCTTGTCGCAGACGCTCGATCGCCGCCTGATCCGGCTGCAATGCTATGAAGGCCTCGACGTCGCGAGCGCCGTCTACGAGTGGAATTACACCGCGCAGATGATCGAGATCAGGCTAGCCGAGGCCGCCGGCGACAGCGACCGCCGCATGCTTGCGGAGGATGTGTTCTCCGAGCGGTTTCTCATCAAGCGCCCGGTCCTGCAGGCGTTGGAGCCGGATCTGAACGGGCCGCCGATTTTTCTCATCGACGAACTCGACCGTGCCGACGAGGCATTCGAAGCCTTTCTCCTGGAAGTTCTGTCCGACAATCAGGTCACGATCCCAGAGATCGGGACGATCCGCGCGCCCGAACCGCCGGTCGTCGTCGTTACCACCAACCGCACACGTGAGATCCACGACGCTTTGAAGCGGCGCTGCCTCTATCATTGGGTGGATTATCCGGACGCCGAGCGGGAACTGCGTATCGTCAACGAGCGCGTGCCGGGCGTTCGCGAGCGGCTTGCCCGCGAGGTCGTCGGCTTCGTTCAGCGGCTGCGCCGGGAAGATCTGTTCAAGAAGCCGGGCGTTGCGGAGACGCTCGATTGGGCGAGTGCGCTCACCGAGCTCGATATGGTGGCGCTCGATCCGGAGGCGATTTCCGACACGCTCGGCGTGCTTCTCAAATACCAGGACGATATCGGCCGGATCGAGGGAAGCCGTTCTAAGCAGCTTCTGGACGAGGCGCGGGCCGAGCTGGCGGCTGCCGAATGAGGGACGGGTAGCGCCGTGGCGGAGACAGGCGGCAAAATCGCCGACAACATCGTCTATTTTGCCCGGGCGCTGCGACGCGCGGGCCTGCCGGTCGGCCCCGCCGCGGTCGTCGATGCGATCCGTGCGGTCGAGGTGGCGGGCATTTCTTCGCGCGACGACTTTTATTGGACCCTGCATGCGGTTTTCGTGAACAAGCGTGCCGATCGCCTGGTCTTCCATGAAGCGTTCGAGCTGTTCTGGCGCGAGCGCGGGCTCGTGGAGAAGATGCTCGAGCTCTTGTCGCCGGTGGCCCCGCCACGGCCCGCGGAGACCGAAAAGCCGAAGCCTGGGCAGCAGCGCGTCGAGGAGGCGATGCAGGCGCTGAAAGAGCGCCGCGAGGAAGAGGTCTTTCCCGAAATCGAGATCGATGCACGCATGACGGTGAGCGAGAAGGAGATTTTGCGCCGCAAGGATTTCGCGCAGATGAGCGCCGAGGAGATCGCCTCCGCGATGCGTGCGCTCGCCTCTCTGCAGTTTCCCCACGATCAGATCGTGACCCGGCGGCTTGTTGCTGCGACACGGGGCAAGGTCGATCCGCGCCGCACGGTCCGTGCCACCATGCGTTCGGCCGGCGATCTGATCCTGCCGCAGGCGCGCAAGCGCAAAGTGCAGGAGCCCCCGCTCGTGGCGCTTGCCGACATTTCCGGCTCGATGAGCGAATATTCCCGCGTGATGCTGCATTTCCTGCATGCGCTGTCGGCGCGCCGAAAGGTCTATTCGTTCCTCTTCGGCACGCGGCTCAGCAACGTGACGCGGCAGCTGCGCTACAAGGATCCGGACGAGGCGCTTGCGGGCTGTTCCGAGGCGGTTGTCGACTGGTCGGGCGGCACTCGCATCGCCGATGCGCTGCATGTCTTCAACCGCGACTGGTCGCGGCGGGTGCTCGGGCAGGGCGCGACCGTGCTTCTCATCACCGATGGGTTGGAGCGCGAGGAGGGGGCGGATCTCGCGGCAGAGGCTGCGAGGCTCGGCCGCTCCTGCCGTCGCCTGATCTGGCTCAATCCGCTCCTGCGTTTTGAGCATTTCGAAGCCAAGGCTCGTGGCATTCGCGCGATCCTGCCCCATGTCGATGACTTTCGGCCGGTGCATTCGTTGGAAGCAATCGAGGATCTGGTGAAGGCCTTGTCGACACCGGCCAAGAGGCCGCGCCCGGCATTGAGACGGGCCGCCTGAGGGAGAGGACCATGGCAGAGATGTTGGAACGCGACGCGCTGGCCACCGCTGAAGCCTGGCGCGAGGCAGGGCGGAAGGTGGCGCTCGCAACCGTCGTCGAGACCTGGGGGTCGGCGCCGCGGCCTGTCGGCAGCCACCTCGTCATCGACGAAGAGGGCAATTTCGAAGGCTCAGTCTCGGGAGGCTGTGTCGAAGGCGCCGTCGTCGGCGAAGCGCTGGAGCTTCTCGAGACCGGGGCCACGAAAATGCTCGAGTTCGGTGTCGCCGACGAGACGGCCTGGCGGGTCGGCCTTTCCTGCGGGGGCCGGATCCGGGTCTTCGTCGAACCGGTGGCATGATGGAGCTGTCGCTTCTCAAGGCGCTCAACGAAGAGCGCGCCGCCCGCCGCGCCGCCATCCTCATCACCGATACGGCAAGCGGCGAGGCACGTCTCGTCAAAGAGAGCGAGGCTGCGGGAGATCCGCTCGCCGAGGAGATTTCACGGCGCCTTCGCTCCGGCCGCTCCGGGATGCTGGAGGATGGGCACACCTTTCTGACGGTCGCGGTGCCGCCGCCGCGGCTCGTCGTGATCGGTGCGGTGCATATCAGTCAGGCGCTGGCGCCGATGGCGAAACTTGCCGGTCTCGACGTCACGATCATTGATCCGCGCACGGCCTTTGCGACGCAAGAGCGGTTTCCGGATGTTTCGCTCATTGCCGAATGGCCTGAAGAGGCGCTCAAAAATATCCCGTTTGACGCCTATACGGCGGTCGCGGCGCTCACCCATGATCCGAAGATCGACGATTTCCCGCTCCGGGAGGCGCTTGCCGCCGGCTGCTTCTATGTCGGGGCTCTCGGCAGCCGGAAGACGCATGGCAAGCGCGTGGAGCGGCTTCTGGAGGCAGGCGTCGGTGCGTCCGATGTCGAGCGCATTCATGCTCCGATCGGTCTCGACATCGCCGCGGCTTCGCCTGCTGAAATCGCCGTCGCCGTTCTGGCGGAAGTGATCGCGACGCTCCGCAAGGGCCCGTCGGCGGCGCGAGAGGCCGCTTGAAGTTCGGTTCGATCGCGATCGTGGAGGCCGAAGGTGCGATCCTGGCCCATAAGATCCGGGTAGGCGACCTCTCGCTGAAGAAGGGCGCGCGGCTGAGTGCAGAGGACGTTGCACGGCTTGAAGCTGCCGGAGTGTCGGACATCGTTGCCGCGCGGCTGGATGCCGGCGATATCCATGAAGATCAGGCCGCCGAACGCATCGCCCGCGCGATTTCCGGCGGCCATCTCCGCATCGAGGCGCCGTTCACAGGGCGCTGCAACCTTCACGCCGAAGTATCTGGAGTCTTTAGAGTCGGCAAAGACCTGATCAACGCGCTCAACCGGATCGATCCAGGGCTGACGGTGGCGACGCTCGCGCCGTTCGAAGCGGTGGAAGCGGGCCGTATGGTCGCGACGGTGAAGATCATCCCGTTTGCACTTTCCGAGGAGGTTCTCGCAACGGCCGAGAGGCTTCTTGAGAGCCATGAGCCGCCCCTGTCGGTGGCGGCGTTCCGCCCTTGCCGGGTCAGTCTCGTGGCGACATGCCTGCCATCGACGCAGGCGAAGATGCTCGACAAGACGCGACGGGTGCTCGAAGCCCGGCTCGAGAAAGCCGGTGCCAGCTTCACCGACGAGACGCGCGTCGCGCATGCGACCCAGGCGTTGGCGGAGGCATTGAGGGAGCCGGCATCGGAAGGTGCGGATATCATCGTCGTTTTCGGGGCGTCCGCGATCACCGATCAGAACGACATTATCCCGGCCGCGCTCCGCATGGCCGGCGGTCGCGTTCTGCATTTCGGAATGCCGGTTGATCCCGGCAATCTTCTCCTCATGGGCGAGCTCGGCGGCCGCCCGGTGATCGGGGCTCCCGGCTGCGCCCGCAGCCCGAAGGAGAACGGATTCGACTTCGTGCTGAATCGTTTCCTGGCCGGACTTGAGGTCAAGCCTGAAGACATCATGGGTATGGGGGTCGGGGGTCTGTTGTCTGAGATCGTGTCGCGGCCGCAGCCTCGCCAGCCGTCCGAGGGTCAAGGCGGTGTCGCCGCCATCGTGCTGGCGGCCGGCCGTTCGCGGCGTATGGGCGGGCCGAACAAGCTTCTTGCCCGATTCGATGGGGTGCCGCTCGTGCGTCGCACGGTGGAGACGGTCGCAGCCTCCGGTGTCTCGGAGGTCGTGGTGGTGACCGGCCATATGCGTGAGGCGGTTGAAGAGGCGCTTCAAGGAAGCGGAGCGCGCCCCGTCCACAATCCGGATTTTGCCGAAGGCCTTGCGAGCTCTCTGCGGGTGGGGTTGCGCGCCTTACCCGAAGACGTGTCGGGCGCGCTCATCGTGCTTGCCGATATGCCGGGCCTGACCCGTGAGGCGCTTGGCCAGATGCTCGCCGCCTTCGAGCCCGAAGCGGGCCGCAGCATCGTGCTTGCGACCGCCTCGGGAAAACGCGGCAATCCGGTTCTGTGGGCGCGCCGCTATTTTGGCGAGCTCCTGCAAGTGAGTGGTGATACCGGCGGCCGGCATGTGATCGGGCTTTATCCCGACGACGTCTTTGAGGTCGAGATCGGCGCGGCTGCGCGGCTCGACGTCGACACGCCCGAGGCGCTTCAGGCCGCCGGCGGCGTGATCGATCCGGCGCGCGGGGGTTGATCCTGGTCATGGCGCGGGTCGGAGCTGCGGCTATCCTGTGCTCATGAGGGGATCGATCGCATTTGCGGGCATGCTTTTGCTGGCAACCGCGCAGGGCGCTGCGGGCCAGAACATCGCCCGCGGCGAAGCGTTGGCGGAGGAATATTGCGCCCGCTGTCACGCCGTCGGATTGACGGGCACGAGCTCGATGCCGCCCGCACCAGCCTTTCGCGACCTGTCCGAGCGCTATCCGATCGACACCTTATGGGAAGCGCTCGCGGAGGGCATCGTGACCGGCCATCCGGCCATGCCGGAGTTCCGCTGGCCGCCCGCCGATATCGACGACATCCTCGGCTATATCGCCTCGATCCAGGCGCCCGAGGATGAGACGAAGTCTGGCAGCACTCTTAAGTGAAGGCTGCTAAGTCATTGTTCAAGCGTATGATTTCGACCAAGGGCTAGTAGACTTTTAATCTCTGAGACGCAATCATTGCACCTCCTGACCCAGGAGGAGAGCATGCAGCAGAACAGCGAGGAGAGTGATCTCGGCCGCCAGCTCGCCGGTTATGGCCTGACGACCGCCAGTGTTTTCTACTACATGCCGGAGCGTCCGAAGCTCATTCAAAGCTTCGTCTGGCAATTCTACGACTTAGCGCCTGACCATCCGCGATTGGAACGCTTCCTCGATTATTGGCGACGCGAGATCGATGCGGCCATCCATTCCGTGGAAATTGCGCATGAGCGTCTGATCAAGCCGTCGGAATGGCGTCTCGCGGCCTTCGAAGGGCGGCTCAATTAAAAGCCCGACGAGGAATCGGGCGCTCGGCCTTCCCTTGACTTTCCAGTAGCTGGAACCCTTATCCAGCGGGAAATCGTGGGAGTTGGCGCATGAATATCGGCGATGCGGCGCAGGCCTCCGGCCTGCCCCCAAAAACCATCCGCTATTACGAGGATATCGGTCTCGTACAGCCGGACAGGCGCGGCAACAATTACCGCGACTATTCCGATACCCACGTCCACAATCTGCAATTCTTGGCGCGAGCACGCTCGCTGGGGTTTTCCATCGAGGAATGCCGTCAGCTCCTGTCTCTTTACGGAGATCGCTGCCGGGCGAGTGGCGATGTGAAGGCGATCGCGATCCGCCATATCAGTGAGATCGAGCGCAAGATTGCCGAACTTCAGGCGATGCACGACACACTGTCGAGCCTCGTCGAGGCCTGCCATGGCGACCATCGTCCGGATTGCCCGATCCTCAAGGATCTGGCCGGGGACAGGACGTGACGTCGAAGGCGATCTCTTTCGTCGTCCTGGCGTTTGCGATCGCCGCTTTCCTCGTCATCCGGGCGTTCGTGCCGGGCAACCGCGATGTCCAGGTCGCGGAGGTCAAAGTGCCGGAGCTTTCGTCCGACGCTCAGACGGGCAGGGCGCTCTTTGAAGAGAACTGCGTCGCCTGTCATGGCGAGAGTGCCGCCGGGACGGAAGCCGGCCCGCCGCTCGTGCATGCGGTCTACGCGCCTGAACATCACAGCGATCAGGCGTTCCAGCTCGCGGTTGCTCGGGGCGTGAGCGCGCATCATTGGGGCTTCGGCGACATGGCGCCGGTGGAAGGCCTGTCTCAGGCCGAGGTGGGTAAGATCGCCGACTATGTGCGCGAATTGCAGCGTGCGAACGGGATTTTGTGAGCACGGCGCAAGCCGCCGCTACATCAGCCCCATGCCGCGAAAGCTCGCATGGCCGTCACGGCCGATGATGATGTGATCGTGCACAGTCACCCCCAAAGGCTTGCCGACGTCGATGAGCGTCTTCGTCATCTGAATGTCGGCCCGAGAGGGTGAGGGGTCGCCGGACGGATGATTGTGGACCAGAATGAGGGCGGTCGCCGAGAGTTCGAGAGCGCGGCGCATCACTTCGCGGGGATAGACCGGGGTGTGATCGACCGTGCCCCTCTGCTGCACCTCGTCGGCGATGAGTGCGTTCTTCTTGTCGAGGAAGAGGATGCGGAACTGCTCGCGATCCTCAAACGCCATTGCCGTGCGGCAATAGTCGAGAAGCGTCGACCAGGAGCCCAGAACCTGACGGCTTCTGACTTCGTGACGACCAAGACGTTCGGCGAAGGCGCGCATCAATTTCAGCTGCAGGATGACGGCGTCGCCGACGCCGTCGATTTCCTTCAGGCGTGTCGGCGACGCGGCCAGAACTTCGCCGAGCGAACCGAAGGTGGCGAGCAGAGCCTTGGCGATCGGCTTCGTGTCGCGCCGGGGCAGGGCGCTAAAGAGAGCAAGCTCCAAAAGCTCGTAATCCGCCAGCGCGTCGGCTCCTGCCTCGCGAAAACGGCTGCGCAGACGGTCTCGGTGGCCGTGATAATGGATCCGGGCAGGGCCGGCCTCTTCGAAATCAAAGCCCACGGACGTCTCAGGGCCGGCCGTAGCCGGCCGGCGACAGTGTGAAGATTTCCACCCCGTCCTCAGTTACCCCGACGGAATGCTCGTATTGTGCGGTGAGAGACCTGTCACGGGTGACAGCCGTCCAACCGTCGTTCAAGAGTTTGACGTGCGGGCGGCCGAGATTGATCATCGGCTCGATCGTGAAGATCATCCCAGGTTCGAGCGCTAGCCCCTCGCCGGGACGCCCGTAATGCAGGATGTTCGGCGGTTCGTGGAAGGCCAGCCCGACGCCGTGGCCGCAGAAATCGCGCACGACCGAACAGCGCTCGGCTTCCGCGTAGCTTTGGATGGCGTGACCGATATCGCCGAGCGTCGCCCCGGGTTTGACGGCGTCGATCCCGCGCATGAGACACTCATAGGTGACCTCCATCAGCCGTTCAGCCGCCCGCTTGATCTGGCCGACCGCATACATGCGGCTTGAATCGCCATGCCAACCATCAAGGATGAAGGTGACATCGATATTGGCGATGTCGCCCTCTTTCAGCGGCTTGTCGTTGGGAATGCCGTGGCAGACCACGTGATTGAGCGAGATGCACGAGGCCTTGCGGTAGCCGCGATAATTGAGCGTTGCCGGAAGCGCATCATGCTGAAGCGCGAAATCGTAAACGAAATCGTCGAGCTCTTGAGTGGTGACGCCCGGTTTGACGCGCTCGGTCAATTCATCGAGGCAAGTCGCGACGAGCTGACCGGCCCGGCGCATGCCGACAAAACCTTCCTCGCCGTAGGTATGGATGGAGGCCTTTTCGCGCTGGCCTGAAAGTGCGTTCTGCATAGGATGGAACCGTCCTTATTCGGCGACAAGCTAGCCGATTGAGGCGCCCCTTTTAAAGGGGCGATGGAGCATTTCGGCTTCCATATGGGGAAGGGGCCGGCGGCAAGCCAGATTGGACTTGCCGGCAGCTACGACAAAGGGCACTCAGTCTCAATGAGCGAGATCGAAGCGAATACCGCACATCCGACCGGGGCTGCACCCCGGGCAGCCATGCTGGTGATCGGCGACGAGATCCTGTCGGGCCGCACCAAGGACAAGAACATCGGCACGCTCGCCGATTTCTGCACCGACCTCGGTATCGACCTGGAGGAAGTGCGGATCGTCGGCGATCAGAAGCACGCGATCGTTGCGGCGCTGCAGGCGCTGTCGGCAGCGTACGACATCGTCTTCACCTCCGGCGGTATCGGGCCGACGCACGACGATATCACCGCCGATGCAGTTGCAAGCGCGTTCGATCGTCCGCTCATTCATCATCCCGAGGCGGTTCGGATCTTGCGGGAGCGGGCCGAGGCGCGCGGCTGGGAGCTCAACGAGGCGCGTCTTCGAATGGCGCGAACACCGGAAGGCGCCGACCTCATCGCCAATGCGGTCTCGGGCGCGCCCGGCTTCAAGATCGGCAACGTCTATGTGATGGCGGGCGTGCCGGCCGTGATGGAGGCGATGCTTGCGGCACTTGCGCCCACATTGCCGCATGCCGCGAAGATCATGTCTGTGACGATCGAGGCAGGACGCGGGGAAGGAGAGATCGCAGATTGGCTCTCCGATCTTCAGGACGAGCACCCTGAGGTGCGTTTCGGATCCTACCCCTACCAGGACGGGAGCCGCTTCACGACCCGCATCGTGATCCGCTCGCGCGATGCCGACGCGCTAAAAAAGGCGGCCGAGGCCGTGGAAAGCCGCCTGCAAAGCGGATAAGAGGCCGGAAAGAACGAGAGAGATATGGTGCAAGAAAAGGCCTTCCCGGTTTCCTGGGAGCAGTTTCATCGCGACGCGCGGGCGCTGACCTGGCGGCTCGCCGGCGCTGGCCCCTTCGAGGCGATCGTGTGCATCACGCGCGGCGGACTCGTGCCGGCGGCCGTGGTGTCGCGCGAACTTGAAATCCGGCTGATCGAGACAGTCTGCGTCGCGTCCTATCACGACTACAAGACGCAGGGCACGACCGAGGTCCTGAAGCCGATTTCGGAACAGGTGCGCCATCTCGGTGGCGCCGGCGGCAAGGGCGTTCTGATCGTCGACGACCTCGTCGATACCGGAAAGACGGCCGCCATCGTGCGAGAAATGTTACCGGATGCGCATTTCGCTACGGTCTATGCAAAACCCAAAGGGCGCCCGCTGGTCGATACGTTCGTTACGGAAGTGTCCCAGGATACCTGGATTTATTTCCCGTGGGATCTGGGGCTGAGCTTCCAGCCGCCGATTTCCGGCGCACCCAGCTGACGCCACAGGCGCAGGCGACACCTTGCTTCGGTATCAACCTATCCTGGCGATAACCGGCCTCCTTCTGGTGGCGCTCGGCGTGGTGATGATTCTGCCGGCCCTCGTCGATCTTTCGGCCGGCAATCCGGATTGGATGGTGTTTGCGCTCTCAGGCGTGGTGACGGCGCTCGTCGGCGCGGTCTTCGCCATTGCGGGGCGCGAGGAAGAGCCGCTCGGCCTCAATCTCAAGCAGGCCTTCATTCTCACCACCGTTCTGTGGTTCGTGCTGCCGGGTTTTGCGGCCCTGCCGTTCCTTGGCCTCGATGTCGATTATGCCGATGCGTTCTTCGAGACGGTCTCCGGCATGACGACGACGGGTTCCACCGTCCTCACAGGCCTCGACAGCCTGCCGCCCGGCATCCATCTCTGGCGCTCGCTCCTGCAATGGATCGGCGGCGTCGGCATCGTCGTCATGGCTATCATCATGCTGCCGTTCCTGAAGGTCGGCGGTATGCAGCTGTTCCATGCCGAGAGCTCCGATCGCTCGGAGAAGGTGCTGGCGAAGTCGTTCGATCTCGCCGCCTGGATCGGCGGAATTTATGTCGGGCTGACGCTCCTCTGCGCGCTCGCCTATGCGGCCGGCGGCATGACCTTCTTCGATGCGATCTGCCATGCGATGACGACGCTTTCGACCGGCGGATTTTCGACCCACGACGCATCCTTCGGCTATTTCGGCGACAATCCGGAGCTTCTTTGGACCGGAAGCTTCTTCATGCTGGCGGGGGCCATGCCGTTCGTCGCCTATATCGGCGCGTTGCGTGGTCGTCCTTACGAGATCGTGCGCGATCCGCAGGTGCTTGCGCTCGTCGGTCTCCTGCTGATCGTGTGTACGGGTCTTGCCGTCCAGCTGACGCTGACGGGCGAGTTCACGTTCGGCCAGGCGCTGCGCCACTCCACCTTCAACGTCGTTTCCGTGGTGACGACCACCGGCTATGCCTCGCTCGACTACACGCAGCTCGGCACCTTTTCGGTCGGACTCTTTTTCGTGCTCACCTATGTGGGGGGCTGCACCGGCTCCACGGCCGGCGGCATCAAGATCTACCGTCTCGTCATCCTTTGGGAGATCATTCGCCGCCAGATCAGGCTTCTCGCCCATCCTTCGCGCGTCGATCCCCTGCGTTATGCCGGTCGTCGTATCCCGGCCGATGTTCCGCCTTCGGTTCTGGCCTTCCTGACACTTTATGTCGGAACCACGGTGATCATCACGATGATCCTGGCGGCGCTCGGTCTCGATTTCATCACCGCCATTTCCTCGGCTGTGACCGCGGTCGGCAATGTCGGTCCTGGACTTGGCGAGATCGTGGGCCCGGCCGGCAATTTCTCTTCGCTTCCCGATGCCGCCAAGATCGCACTGACCTTTGCGATGGTGCTTGGGCGGCTGGAGCTCTTTACGGTCTTGGTGCTTTTCGACCCGGCCTTCTGGCGCTGGTGAGATACGCCTCTTGCCGGCTGTCATAAGCGCGGCTAGGCAAAGAGCCGCACGCGGGCGTGGCGGAACAGGTAGACGCAAGGGACTTAAAATCCCTCGGTTGGAAAACCATGCGGGTTCGAGTCCCGCCGCCCGCACCAACCCGCGATCTCCTCTGTCGCGCTGCATCACCTCGCCGTTATGACCGGTGAAGGCCGCGCGGCCGCTCAGTCGATGTCGGGAGCGTTCTCCCAAATACCGCTCAGGCTCCCCCCATACTCTCTGGAGAGGGAAGGGGCTGAGCTGCCCCTCGGCAGTCCGACAAAGAAAAACCCGCCGGCCGGAGCCGACGGGTCGCATCTGTCTGAGTGAACGCTGGGAGCTTACTGCGCGTCTTCGTATTCCGGCGCATCTTCCAGCTGATTCTGGGTGGCGTTGATCGAATAGCGGGTTTCGCCGTTCGCGTCCTTCTGGACGTTGAGCGTATCGTACTCGACCGCCACCGGCTTCTCGCCGATACCCAGGAAGCCGCCAACATCAATGATCACGGCACGGACATCGCCATTCTGGCCGACGATCACGTCGTCGATATCACCGACGCTCTCATCATTGCTGCCATAGACGGTCGCGCCCATGATGTCCTCAGCGCTCATTCCGCTGGGCTGTGCACCGCCCGGAGTGGACTTGCTGGAGCCCATGTCGCTCTGATCACGCGAAGCGGTGGTCATGGAGCCTGCGCCAGCACTTTCCTTCATGCCCGACTTGGTGGTGTCTGACTGGCTGTTCTGAGCGGTCTGCGAGCCCGTCGTATCGCCATTCATGTCGCTGGTGTTGCTGGCGACATTGCCTTCCTGGTCGGACATATCCCACTTCGGCGCGTTCTCCAGATCGGCGCGCGTCATCGGGATTGTGAGGCGAGGCTCATTCTCGTTCGAGGCCTGGGTCATCTCGACCTGGTCGAATTTGACGGCCACAGGCTTCTCGCCTACGCCGAGGAACCCGCCGACGTCGATCACGATCGAATCGATCTTGCCGTTGTCGGCAAGAATGACGTCGTTGATCTCACCCACGCTCTGCTGCTGATCGTTCGGATTTGCAGCGAGTGTTTCGTTTTGGCCAGCATTGCTGCCCGTCGCTGCATCGCCTGTTGCCGAAGCCGGACGATTCGTCGCCATCTGCTGATCAGTGCTGTCGCCGGACGCCGTTTCGCTCGTGCCCATGGCCGTCGTCTGGCCGGAGGCGTCGGTCTTCACGCGATCCTGCATGTCGGTGACGGGTTCGCCGCTCGCCATGGTGTCGCGCTCGCCCATAGCACCGCTCGCCTGACCGCTGTCAGTGTTGTTCTGCAGAGCCTGCTGCTGGCGCTGGCGAGCATCGCTGTCGGTTGAACCTGCGCCCATTGCGCCCTGTCCGCTCGCGGACGAGTACACTTCTCGACCAATCCAGTCGCTCAGGCGCGTTTCGCCCTGCTCCGGCTGAGCAAACGCCGTCTGCCGATCCTGGCCGCTCATCGCGCTGTTATTTGTGGCGCTGTTATTTGTGGCGCTGTCGTTCGTGGTCGTGGTGCTGGAGGCGGCCTGCTGCGATTGATCCTTGGTCATGGACCCGCTTGCAGCGCCAGCCGAAGAGGCGGTCGTCGACGAGGCATCCGTGGAGCTCGCGCTGTCGGTGCCACCGTCTTTCTGCATCTTCGCGTAGCTGCGCTGATTGTCATTCTCCTGGAATTCAGGAGCGTTCTTCAGCTCTTCTTCGGTGGCATCCACGACCAGGCGCATTTCGCCGTTCTGGTCCTGTGTCACCTGAAACTGATCGTAGTCGAGGGCGACTTCTTTTTCGCCCAGGCCGAGAAAGCCGCCGACGCCGATAATGGCCGCGGTGATATTGCCGTTCTCGTCGACGAGAAGATCGTCGATGTCGCCGACTTCTTCAGCGTCCGATCCGGCCGAGGAGTAGACGGTCTGGCCCATCCACGAGGAGGCGAGATCTTCGCCCTGCTTCTGCTGCGTCTTGACGCCCTCGGTGGTCGACTGAGCCTGCGTGGTCTCGTTCTGATTGGCCGGCTGCGTCTGGGCGATCGCGCCGGTGGTCAACAGTGCGGCAATCGCCGTACTCGCCATCAATGTGCGGATCATATAGTAATCTCCTTGCATCTCGGATGCTATTGAGGCCGCGCGGATGTGTGTGGAAGCCGTTCGCGCGGCCGTTACCACCCGACAACGTTAAGTGGTCGATCGGGTTCCGATTGCGGAGATGTATAACTCGCCGAAATGCTTAGGCGGTAAAAGAATATAGCCAATCCTGGCGGCGCATCAAAACTTCGCCGGGAAGTGCCAGAAGCGCAGTGTTCCTGAGGCCCGCGACGAGACTGGGCATGGTGTAAATCTGGAGATTGCTCTCCGCCATGGATACAACCTTACGGACGCGTGGCTTGCGCGCGAGCTCGTAACGGGCGAGTTGCCCAGCCAGCGCTCCGTCGCGCGCGAGCTCGGCGGAAAGCGTCGCTGCATCCTCGATCCCCATCGCGCCTCCCTGGGCGGCCGTCGGCAGCATGGCATGGGCGGCGTCGCCGAGGAGAACGGCACGACCTTTTGCCCAGGCAAGGCTCGGGTCGACGGTTTGGAGCGGCCAGGGCAGCCATTTCTCGCGCAGGGTTTCAGAGGCGAAGAACGTGGCGATTTCGGATGCCGCATGAAAGAGTACAGGGCCCGATGGTCCGGTCGCTTTTTGCGGCTCGATTGCCACGATGTTGAGGCGCTCGCCCCGCCTGATCGGATAGTGAACGACGTGCCAGCCGGGGCCCATCCATAACGTGGTGCAGCTCGTGTCGAGCCAGTCGGGTGCGGCCGCGACGTCGATGCTCACGCGCCAGGCGACATGTGTCGAGGGGGAGGGCTCAGCCCCTGAGACGAGCTTTCGGCGAACTACCGAGCGAAGGCCATCTGCACCGACGACGAGATCGGCGTGATTTTCCTTACCTGCAGCCTCGAAGGCGACACCGCTTTCTTGCGCGTCAAAAGCCTCCACACCTGCGCCGAGATGAAGGCGCACCGAGGCCTCTTTGCGAACCGCCTTCAGCAAAACGTCCTGCAGGTCGGCGCGATGAACGAGCCAATAAGGCGCGCCGTAGCGCGCCTGCGCCCATTCTCCCAAGGGCAGGGCCGCCAGAAGGTTGAGGCGCTGACCGTTGCCGATCTGCAGCTTATCGGGCGCAACGACGCATCTCCTCAATTCCTCCCCCAGGCCGAGCGCGAGGAGAAGGCGAGAGGCGTTGGGCGACAATTGGATGCCGGCGCCCACTTCTTCCAACGTTTCGGCACGCTCGAAGAGATCGAGCTCGAAGCCCTTGCGTGCCAGCGAAAGCGCGAAAGTCAGGCCGGAGATGCCGGCTCCGATGACGGCGACACGCATCTTATAAGGAAGGGCAGGGGCGGGTGCCCATGCTCCCCTGCAGCCTCATTCCTGGTAAACGGCTTCGGCCGGCCGCGCCTGCTTGGGGCTGAGCGAACGATCGAGCTTGTAGAGGGTCGAGCAGTACGGGCAGATGATTTCGTGCTCGTCGCCCATGTCGAGGAAAACGTGCGGATGGTCGAACGAGGGCAGCGCGCCGATGCACATGAACTCGCTGGCGCCCACAGAAATCGCCTCCACTCCGCCGGTATTATGAAAATGCGGAACCACGTTCTCCGCCATCGTCACTCGTCCTGTGCGTTGTTGTCGGTTTGCGGAACATAGGCGTGCAAGGGCGGCGGGCCAACGCCAAAATGCCGGCTCGTCGAGATGTCCGCTTGTGCTTCGCGTTGACCGTCCGCAGCATGAGGGGCTAAGCGGCGGCATGATCCATTCACACGTCCATCAATCTCATGCCCTCCTTTGAAACGTCAGACGGCCTTGCCATCGCCTATCTCGACCAGGGAGAGGGCGAACCACTCCTCCTTATCCATGGCTTCGCTTCGAGCCATCGGGTCAACTGGCAGTCCACCGGCTGGGTGCAGGCCTTCAATGAGGCCGGATATCGCGTGATTGCGCCTGACAATCGCGGGCATGGCTGGTCCGACGCGCCGCATTCGGCCGATGCCTACGGCATGGAGCGGATGGGACGGGACATGCTGGAGCTTCTCGATCATCTCGGCATCGAACGCGCCCTCATGATGGGCTATTCGATGGGCGCGCGGATCGCGACGCACCTTGCCGTCGGAGCGCCTCAGAAGGTCGAAGCCCTCATCATCGGCGGGCTCGGAGATCAGCTCGTCCAGGGATTCGGCGAGGCCGATGACGTTGCAGCCGGCATGCGTGCTGCCTCCATGGAAGAAGTCGTTGGCGAAACCGCAAAAGGATTTCGTGTCTTCGCCGAACAGACCGGGTCGGATCTCCTGGCGCTTGCCGCCTGTATGGAGGCCGGCCGCGAAAACCTTACTCCCGACATGCTTGGCAAGCTCACCATGCCTGTGCTCATCGTTGTGGGGTCTGAGGATGAGGTGGCCGGCGATCCGGAAGCGCTGGCAAAACTCATCCCCGGCGCCGAGACGGCGATCATCCCGCGGCGTGACCACATGCGCGCGGTTGGGGACAAGGCGACCAAGGCGGCGGTCTTGGAGTTCCTGGAGAGCCTTCGCAAAGTGGCCTAGCGGCGTCCGAGAGTGGTGGGCAAACGGTGCGAACCGGCGCCGATCATGTCAGGGAGCTGTTGACCCCGGGTCGGGCCAGCATATGCTGATTTTCATTGGAAGCTATATAACACGGTGCGTGGCCCGCGGGAGCGGTGGTGACGGCAGAGAGAGCCTGCATGATCTCTCTGGCAAACTGAGCGCGCCGCACCAGATATCCGGGCGCCGGACAACCGGATCGTGACGTAGCGAGAGGAGCCGATATGGCTGTCGAACAAACCCGCCTGAGCTCGGGAGCCGAAACGGTCGATCCGGTCTGGGCTCAGCTTCGCCGCGAAGCCGAAGACATTGTCGCCCGCGAGACCGTGCTGGCCGCCTTCATCTATTCGACGATCTTGAACTATCCGCGGCTGGAGGATGCGGTCGCCCATCGTGTCGGTGACAGGCTGCGCCATCCCGGCATTTCGACAGGACAAATTATCCGGTCTTTCGGTGAGATGTATGAGGATCAGCCGGAACTGTCGGAGGTTCTGCGCATCGATCTGATGGCCGTTTATGACCGCGATCCGGCATGTGAACGGCTGATTGAGCCGGTGCTCTATTTCAAAGGTTTCCACGCGATCCAGTCGCACCGGCTGGCGCATTGGCTTTGGCAGCAAGGTCACAAGGATTACGCGCTCTACCTGCAAAGCCGGGCTTCGGAAGTTTTCCAGGTTGATATTCATCCGGCCGTGCCTCTCGGACGGGGGATCTTCATCGATCACGCGACTGGTATCGTGATCGGCTCCACTGCCGTGATCGAAGACGATGTCTCGATCCTCCAGAACGTGACACTCGGTGGGACTGGAAAATCCTGTGGGGACCGTCATCCCAAGATTCGTCACGGCGTCCTCATCGGCGCCGGCGCCGAGGTTCTCGGCAATATCGAAATCGGGCATTGCTCGCGTGTGGCGGCCGGGTCGGTCGTGTTGAAACCGGTGCCGCCGATGGTGACGGTTGCGGGCGTGCCGGCGCGAATCGTTGGAAAAGCGGGCCGCGATGAACCCGGTCGTTCCATGGATCAGCTCCTGCGCGAGGCGGAGCAGGGCAGCGACGACGTTTCCGGCTGAGCCGGTTGAGATCGGCCCCTCGTTATGTCAGGACGGGCCAAACCAAGTTAAAGGGTGTCGCGTTGAGCATCGACGAACTGAAAAAACTCCAGGCCTACCTGCAGAGGCTTTTCGACAACGAGAAGATCCAGGTGAAGGCTCGGCCGCGGAAGGACGATTCGGCGGAGGTGTTCGTCGGCGAGGAATTCGTCGGCCTCATCTTCCGGGACGATGAGGATGAGGATCTCTCCTACAACTTCTCGATGGCGATCCTGGATTTCGACCTGCGCGCCTGACGGCCGCCGCAGACGAACATGACGTGAAAATGCGGGCGGTCGCGGCGAGCGGCCGCCCGTATCTCGTTGGGCCCATCCGAGACGGTTACGTTAGCTTTCCAGCGACCGCGACGTGCACCTTGATGTGCTTTGGCGCCTTGCGTCGCAGGGAAGCTGCGCCAAAGATCGTGGCCCTCGGGCTTGCCGTGGCGGGTCTGGGGAGCGCATGTTCGGGCACGATGTTTCTCAGTTTCCTGGTGGCTGCCCGCACATGAGCATTTATTGTCTGAAAGAACGGAAGCCTGACCTGCCCGAGAGCGGCGCCTACTGGATCGCGCCCTGCGCAAGCGTGATCGGCGACGTGCGCCTGGGTGACGACGCGAGCATCTGGTTCGGCGCCGTTTTGCGGGGCGACAACGAGCCGATCACCGTCGGCCCACGCTCCAACGTCCAGGATCTCAGCGTCATCCATACCGATCCTGGGTTTGCCTGCACGATCGGCAGCGATTGCACGATCGGCCACCGCGCCATCCTGCATGGCTGCACGATCGGGGATTTCTCACTCGTCGGGATGGGCGCGATCGTTCTGAACGGCGCGAAGATCGGCCGCTTCTGTCTGATCGGCGCGGGTGCCCTCATCACCGAGGGCAAGGAGATCCCGGATTATTCTCTCGTCGTCGGCTCTCCCGGGAAAGTGGTGCGCATGCTCGATGAGGCTGCGCAGGAAGGCCTGCGGGAATCGGCCGCGAGATATGTCGACAACGGTCGACGCTTTCGGGAATCTCTTGGCGAAATATAGAGCGCTTCAGTCCGGAGCCCGGCTATCCTAGCTCGATAAAGCGCCGGGCGGTTCCTTGAGGGACCGGCCGCTGAGCCTGGTTGGAAACCGGAGAGTTTGGAGGCGAGCTGGCTAGATCAGATTCAGCGCACGCGACCTGTGGCGTCGAGCGGCTGCCAGCGGGAATCGTCGATGGCGACCCATTTCTTCGGATCCGCGATGTCCTGCCGTTTCACGTAGCGGTAGCCGGTTTCGCTCCACAGGCGGATATCGGAGACCTTGTTGTCGAGCACGTAGTCGCCGCGATCGGTGCGCACCACGAGCACGGCATGGCCGGCGCCAACTTCGTCGAAAACCACGGCGACCAGGAGGTCGGAGGTGGGCCAGCCGCGTGCGACGAGCTGTTTGCGCTTTAAAAGGACGTAATCCTCGCAATCGCCGTAGCCTTGCGGAAGTGTCCAGACTTCTTCCTGCCCATAATATTCTTCGTCCGTCACTGCCTTGACAGTATCGTTGACGTAATTGTTGACCCGTACCAGATCCTGCCAGCGCGAGGGCGTCAACGGTAAGGGCGAGCGGCCGCCATGAACCACGCATTCGCCCGGAAACGATTTGCAGAACGCACGATGTCCAATCGGCGGCGATGCATAACGGCCCGTGCGCATGACCGGTGCGCTGATGCTGCCCGTGATCCTGATGCCAAGACCGGAGCTTTTTTGTTGAGCCTGGACCTCCGCCGGTGCCGCCACAAAAACGGCGAGGGCAAAAGCTGCCCCAAGCATTGTTCCGGTCACTCTGTTCAACCGCATATCGCGATCCCTCGTTTTGAGAGACCGTATCGCCGGCGGCTTATGCGCGGGCTAAGCGGTTCTTTCGGAGTTTCACACTTTCGGCAAGCTCTTCTTTACGCTGCCTACCATTTGGTTGAAATCAGGAAGTTTTCCTGAAATTGTCGGCAAGTTGAAGTGCTTTTACATCAGAGTCGAATGTCGGTCTGGTTAAAAAGATGTTGTTGCGGAGCCCGGCAAAGAGCGGCGTCATAGACTCCCGTCGGTGAAGAACTCTTCCTCGATAATCTGCTCGATCTCTTCTTCCGACATGATGCGCATAAATTCGATGGCGACGCCGTCGCTGAAATGGCGCACGACGCGGCCGCCCAGCCTGCCGAGGTTCACGCGTGAGCCAATCGGCGGGCGCTCCGAAATGGCGAGCGCGGCGCCGGTCTTCGACATATCGATGATCTTGCAGTCGATCTGCTTGCCACCCGGCAGCGTCACCCGCGTTTCCGTGGTGGCCGGTACCCGCCGCACGGAGCGGCGGTCATCGCGGAGCTTGAGCACGTCGCGGCGTCCGAGCCACGCGAGGGTGTTGGCGAGCTTTTCCCGTTTGCGTGCCGAAGCCGTGATCGTGATGGCGAAGCCATTTTGCGTGTGACGCGTGATGATGCCTTCGATGCGTCCGATTTGCTCGGCATAGATGATGATCTTCTCGCCGACGTTGCCTCTGGCGGGGCTGATGATCGCGGCCCCACCGGCGGACACGTTGCGCATCTCGCAAGGGTTCTCTCGCTGATCCGCAAACATGCAGCGTCCGAGCAGGTTGACCTCGACGCGCTCGTGCTGACGACGATTGCCTTCGAGGTCCTCCACGGTGATTTCCACCGTATCTTTGGGTGCATCAGTGTCTGTGGGAGCGATGGTCATTGCTCGTGAAGCCAGGAGCCTGTGGCAAAACTATCATAGTGCAAGTTAACCATCTGTAAGCGTGTGTGGCAGAAATAAACAGTGTTTTTCCAAGCCTTTTCCTTGCCCGGACGCTCAGTGCTTGCGAAGGGGTGGGGCGTCATCCCCCGGATGCTCCACTTTTCGCCTTTCTCCGAAGAAGCGACCCGTCCCATGCCAGAACGAGAACGAGAGAGAATGTTCAACCTGCCGACGGTCCTCGTATGGACTGTCGGTGTGCTGATCGTCGTGCACGTCATACGCGCCCTGTTGCCTTACCAGAGCGACGTCGAGGTGCTCATGACGTTTGGCTTCGTGCCGGCACGCTACACGGGGGCGGCCGAATTCCTTCCTGGAGGGATCGCCGCCTGCTTCTGGACGCCTCTCACTTATGCGCTGCTGCATGCCGACTGGCTGCATCTTGGGGTGAACGTTCTTTGGATGCTGAGCTTCGGGAGTGCCGTGGCGCGGCGTTTCGGGACCTCTCGCTTCCTCCTCTTGCTGCTGGTGACGATCGCCGCGGGTGCGCTCGCGCAGTTTCTGGCAATGCCAGGGAACGAGACCCTCGTCATCGGAGCCTCTGCCGGCGTCTCTGGCATTACGGCGGCGGCCGCACGGTTCGCGTTCGCGCCGGGTGGGCCTCTGGCGGGCGGCGGCACCCATCCGAACGCCTACCTCGTGCCGGATCCGGGGCTGAGAGCGAGCCTGCTCAATCCCTACTCCGCCTTTTTCATTTTGATGTGGTTCGGCATCAATCTCTTGTTTGGTGTCGGCGGACAGATGCTCCCTGGTGTGGGAGGCGCGATCGCCTGGCAGGCCCATATCGGCGGATTTCTCGCAGGCCTTCTTCTTTTTCCCTTGTTCGACCCGGTTGGACACGAAGCCCGTTCATAGGCTCTCGGCGATCTCTGGGGTCTTGGTTCTTCGAGAAAACTCAATCTCAGAAGAGTTCAAACTTGTGCCGTCTCGCCCTAGGATACTGATAAGCGGACCAAGCAAATGTCCGCATTCGGGCAAATGTCCGCATTCGGGGAGGACTACACATGCATGTACGGCAATTGCTGGAGAGCAAAGGCAATGACGTCGTGACGTGCAGGCCACAGATGAGCCTGCACGAAGTCGCAGTCATGTTGTCAGAACATCGTATCGGCGCGGTCGTCGTGACCGAGGGAGCGGCCATCAAAGGTATTTTGTCGGAGCGCGACATCGTTTCCGCCGTCGCACGCGAGGGAACGGGTGCGCTCAGCCAGCCGGTAGCGAATTTCATGACGGCGCGCGTGCGTATCTGCCGCATGCATCATACGACCGACGACCTCATGGAGATGATGACCAACGAAAGGTTTCGCCATCTGCCTGTCGAGGAGGACGGCAAACTCGTCGGGATCGTGTCGATCGGTGATGTGGTCAAACGGCGGATCGCCGAGGTGCAGAACGAGGCCGAGGCGATCCGGGAATACGTGACGCAGGGCTGATCGGAACGCCTAATCGCGCATGCGGAGGCGGAGCCCGTCGGGCGTTGCCTCCGCGATGCGGTAAAAGCAATCCCCGCGGCCGGTGTGGCAGGTCCTGGCACGATCTGCGACCGCGACGCGTGCGAGAAGACAATCCTGGTCGCAGTCGATCCGAAGCTCGATCAGCTTCTGGATGGCGCCGGATGTCTCGCCCTTCTTCCACAAG
Source organism: Afifella marina DSM 2698 (assembly GCF_900102695.1). Lineage (GTDB taxonomy): Bacteria > Pseudomonadota > Alphaproteobacteria > Rhizobiales > Afifellaceae > Afifella > Afifella marina. Next base: position 33,218 of record NZ_FMVW01000011.1, on the reverse strand, counting down.
GAGTTCCGAGAGCGGCTGAAATAGTGCACCTCACCCGTAGCGAGCGTGAGATCGACAGCCTCGCGGTTCATCCACGCCATCATCAGGACGTCGCCGCTTTCGGCATCCTGGGTGATGCAGGGCAGGAGGCCCGCTTCGTTGAAGCGGGGCCGGAAATCCCGCGTCTCTTCGATGGCGGCCTCCGAAGAGGCCGTTGCCTGATCGTTCCTCATCGACATCGTCGTCTCTTGATCAGCGGCCTGTCGGACGCACGAGGTTGAGGAATTTTTCGCGTTCGGCGGCCTCGTCATGGAAGAGGCCGGTGAAGCGCGACGTCATGGTCGACGAGCCCTGCTTCTGCACGCCACGCATCGACATGCACATATGCTCAGCTTCCACCATCACCGCGACGCCACGCGGGCTCAGCGCGTTTTCGAGCGCATCGGTGATCTGAGCCGTCATCGTCTCCTGCGTTTGCAGGCGGCGCGCATAGGCTTCCACGACGCGGGCCATCTTCGACAGGCCGACGACGCCGTCGTTCGGATAATAAGCGATATGCACATGCCCGAAAAACGGCAGCATGTGATGCTCGCAATGCGAGTAGAAGGCGATATCGCGAACCAGCACCATGTCGTGATAGCCGCCCACATCCTTGAAGGTGCGTGCGAGCAACGTCCCCGGATCCTGAGGGTAGCCGGCGTAGAGCTCCTCATAAGCCGAAACCACGCGCCGCGGCGTGTCACGCAGACCCTCGCGGTCGGGGTCATCCCCGAGCCAGGCGATCAGCGTTCGCACGGCAGCTTCTGCCTCCTCGCGGCTTGGCTTTCGACCCGCCACCGCGGCCGAGGAGAAGAGCTTCAACGTGCTGTCCATCTTGCGTCCTTTCGAGACGTGCCGGCCGCTCTCGGGTGGAGGTGTGACGCCGGCCTGTCGAACCTATATAAGGCGAAGTAATGATTTTGCCCAAGCTCGGCCACCCCCCGAGCGGAGTGAGCTATGATCGACGACGTCTATAACGCCAGAATTCTGGAATTCGCAGGGAACATTCCCCGGATCGGCAGGCTTGCCGACCCCGACGCAAGCGCCAAGGCGCATTCGCGCTTGTGCGGCTCGACGGTCACCGTCGACCTGAAGCTGCAGGATGGGCGGATCGCGGATTTCGCGCACGAAGTGAAGGCCTGCGCGCTCGGCCAGGCCTCTTCCTCCATCATGGCTCGAACGGTGATCGGTTCGACGCCCGACGAGCTGCGGCAGGTGCGTGAGGAGATGCGCGCCATGCTCAAGGAAAACGGGCCGTCGCCGCAAGGACGCTGGGCCGATCTCCGTTTTCTGGAGCCGGTGCGCGATTATAAGGCGCGGCATGCTTCGACGATGCTGACATTCGACGCCGTCGTCGATGCCCTCGATCAGATCGAGGCTGCGGGTCACGAAGACCCGTCCTCGTTCGGGAGCGGAGAGGGCCGTGAAGCGGCCGGCGCCGGTCAGGCCGCGTGACGCTATGGAGAGGGCTGAAGGATCAGAAGGCGGTCGGCTGAAGCCGCGGCGTTTCTCGCCCGTCGCCAGTGGTCTCCTCGGACTGATCAGGATTTATCAGCTTTCGCTTTCCTCGGTCATGGGCCGCACCTGCCGGCATCTGCCGAGTTGTTCGGACTATACGAGCGAGGCGATTCGTACCTTCGGCGCCTGGCCTGGGCTGTGGATGGGGCTTGCCCGCTTCTCGCGGTGTCATCCTTTCGGCAGCAATGGGCTCGACCCGGTGCCAGCCCGCTTGCCCGACAATGCCCGCTGGTATACGCCGTGGCGTTACGGCCTATGGACGGGCCGACACATCACCGAACGCTTTTCGGATTGAACTATGGAGCGGGCCGATGGGCCCGGACTTTGCTGTCATGAGCCGGATTAGACTTCCCGACGGCCAGGAGCGCAGCTTGCCCGAAGGGGCGAGCGGTGCCGATCTCGCTGCGTCGATCTCCAAATCTTTGGCGAAGAAAGCCGTTGCCGTCGAAGTCGACGGTCAGCTCGCCGATCTCGCCGACAAGCTGCCGGAAGGCGCTACGGTGAAGATTGTCACGCGCGAGGATCCGGAGGCGCTTTCTCTCATTCGTCACGATTGCGCGCATGTCCTCGCGGAGGCCGTTCAGGAGCTTTTCCCTGGCACGCAGGTCACTATCGGGCCTGTGATCGAGGACGGCTTCTATTACGATTTCTTCCGCCAGGAGCCGTTTTCGACCGAGGACTTCACTGCCATCGAAGCGAAGATGCGCGAGATCATCGCGCGCAACCACCCCTTCACGAAAGAGGTGTGGGATCGCGACGAGGCGAAGCGGGTCTTCGGCGAAATGGGCGAGCAGTTCAAAGTCGAGCTCGTCGACGCGATTCCCGAGGGTGACAACGTCAAGATCTATCGCCAGGGCGACTGGTTTGACCTGTGCCGTGGGCCGCATATGGATTCGACCGGCCGCATCGGGGACGCCTTCAAGCTGACGAAACTGGCCGGCGCTTACTGGCGCGGTGATTCCAGCCGCCAGCAGCTGCAGCGCATCTACGGCACCGCCTGGACCTCCAAGAAAGAGCTCGACGCCTATCTCACCATGATCGAGGAGGCGGAAAAGCGCGACCACCGCCGTCTCGGGCGCGAGATGAACCTGTTTCATCTGCAGGAAGAGGCGCAGGGGTCGGTCTTCTGGCATCCCAAGGGCTATGCTGTGTGGCGGGTCCTGGAGGACTACATTCGCCGGCGCCTCGATGAGGATGGCTATGTCGAGGTGAAAACCCCGCAGCTCCTCGATTCGAGTTTCTGGGAGAAATCCGGGCACTGGTCGAAATTCCGCGAAAACATGTTTGTGGTTCCCGATCAGACCCCGAATACGGAAGAAGATGGGCCGGTTCTCTCCGACGAGGTCGATACCTGGCTGGCGCTCAAGCCCATGAACTGTCCGGCGCATGTGCAGATCTTCAAGCACGGGATCAAATCCTATCGCGACCTGCCGATCCGCATGGCCGAATTCGGCTGCTGCCATCGCAACGAAGCGCATGGCGCGCTTCATGGGCTGATGCGCGTGCGGCAGATGACGCAGGATGATGCGCACATCTTCTGCACGGACGATCAGGTGGTGAGCGAAACCGAGCGCTTCCTGAAGCTGTTTGCCCGCGTCTATACCGATATGGGCCTCACCAATATCCGCTATAAGCTCGCGACCCGGCCGGAGACCCGTGCCGGCGACGATGCGACTTGGGATCGCGCCGAGAAGTCCCTTGCGGATGCTCTGACGGCGGCCGGCGTGGAGTTCGAGATCGCCGAAGGCGAGGGAGCGTTCTACGGCCCGAAGCTCGAGTTCCACCTGACCGATGCGATCGGCCGAACCTGGCAGTGCGGCACCTATCAGCTCGATTACGTGCTGCCGGAGCGGCTTGACGCGTCCTATGTCGGAGAGGATGGCGAGCGCCATCGGCCGGTGATGCTGCATCGTGCCGTCTTCGGCACCTTCGAGCGCTTCATCGGCATCGTTCTGGAGCATTATGCCGGGCGCCTGCCGCTGTGGCTTGCGCCGGTGCAGGCGGTCGTCGCGACGATCGTTTCGGAAGCCGATGATTATGCGCGCGAGGTCGAGGAGAAGCTGAAGGCTGCGGGCCTTCGCACCGTTGCCGATCTCCGAAACGAGAAGATCAATTACAAGGTCCGCGAGCATTCGGTCGGCAAGGTGCCGGCGATGCTCGTCGTCGGCCGCCGCGAAGCGGAAGAGGGAACGATTTCTCTGCGCCGTCTGGGTCAGAAGGATCAGATGACGCTGCCGCTCGACGAAGCGCTCCGTCGCCTCAAAGAAGAGGCGACGCCGCCAGACCTTCGCCCGGCCGGCGAAGCCCAGGCCGCCGCGGCATAAGGCTCAAGTGCCTGGCTCTAGCGAGCCAGGCGCATTCCTTCCGGGCGGACGAGGTCGGTCAGCCGGACTTCGACGTCACGGTTCATCCCCGCCTTGATCTCGAAATCACGGGCATAGGTCGTGTCGTCGTGGCGCGCGACTGCGGTGTAGGTGCCTTCCGCAAGGATGATGTGGGGAAAGGCGCCGACCGATTCGTGAATCGTGTCGCCGCCCTGCGTCAGCACCGTCCAGCGTGTGTTGGCGAGCGCTTCGCCGCCTTCCTGTTCCACGAGCTTGAGCGTCACCTCGGCACCGGCATGGTGGATGACGGCTTCCGTCAGCTCGCCGGGTTTCACCTCGATTTCCGCACGCACGATGGCGTTGAGTGTGCCGTACCGGCTGACGACGCTGTAGGTGCCGGCATGCAGACGCACGATGTGATCGGCTTCCGCGTTGGGCGTGACGAGCTCGCGCTTGTCGTTTTCCGCCTCATAGAAGATCTCGAAGGTGACCTTGTCCGCGTCGACGGGGAAGTCGTCACCGACGACGGCCGAAAGCCGAAGCCCTCCTGCCTCCAGAACGAGATCCTCGGTTTCCGGAACGCCGTTCAATTCGATGCGCTGGGTGGCACCCGCACGGCCGAAGGCGGCATGCACATAATAGGCGCCATCGGGGAGGGTGAGCCTGGCCGTCCCGCCGGATGAGGTCGCGATCAGCGGCAGGCTGCCGTCTTCGCTCGGCGTGGTGCCGAAGATTCGCCAGGTCAGACCCTGGCTGAGGTCGGGGCCATCATCTGTCAGACGCGCATTCAACGTGAGGACGTTGCCACCGAGCAGCAATCCCTTTGCATCGCCATCCGGGTTGTTCGGAAAGATGATGGTTTCTTCCGGTCCGGGAAGATTGAACTCGCTCGAAGGCGCGACGAAGTCGAGCTTGTGGGGCGGATCTTCCTGTTGGGGAGGCGGAGGTCCATCCTTGCGAAAGAAGCTCCTTGGCTCATCCCCTAGCGGAGGGGCGCCCGGGCCGAGATCTGAGGCGCCGGGTCCGAAGAAGCCCGCTCCGCCACCGCCCAGGCCGTCTTGAGCATAGGCCGGTGCGGTTACGAGCGTTCCGCCGAAGGCGGTCGCCACGGTCGCGAAAGCTAGGACAATAACCGGGGTGAAGCGGATCATCGGCTCATGCTGTTGAAGGTTCTCTCTGGTCGTAAGCGGCGAACCATGTCGATTTCAAGGTTGAAACGGCCGGAGGCATGATGGAAACCGTTCGGCGCAAAGGCAAAATGACACAGGCGACGATGCACGACCTCCTCGACCATCTGCGCAAACGTCGGAGCACACCCTCCGTCCAGCTTGGCGATCCGGGACCGGATCCAGATACGTTATCCGATATTCTGACCATCGGGGCGCGTGTGCCCGACCACGGCAAGCTCGCACCCTGGCGCTACATTATCTACAGCCGCGAAGACCGGCAACGTTTGGCGGAAACGCTGAAGGTTTTGGTTCTTAAGAGCGGTGACCCCGAGGCCGAGCGCAAAGCGGGAAAGGCCACCCAGTTTGCGATTGCGCCGCTCGTCATCGGCGTTGTCTCGACAGCGGCTGCGCATGCGAAAGTGCCGGTCTGGGAGCAGGAGCTGACGGCGGGCGCCGTTTGCATGAACCTCCTGCACGCAGCCGCGGGTCACGGCTTCGCCGCCCAGTGGCTCACGCAATGGTTCGCCTTCGATCCGGCGGCGCTCCGCGCGCTCGGCGTCGGCGAGAACGAGAAGCTTGCCGGATTCATCCATATCGGGACGGCGAGCCTGGACACGCCGGAACGCGACCGGCCGGATATCTCCGCGCTCACCACTTTCTTTTCCAACTGAGGATTGCAGATGCGTTATACGCCGCGCCTGCGGGACCACGGCCTCGCACATGATCCGTTCAAGGCCATTGTCGCGCCTCGTCCGATCGGCTGGATTTCGAGCCTCGATCCGGACGGGCGTCTCAATCTTGCGCCCTATTCCTTTTTCAACGCCGTCTCCAACGATCCTCATATCGTGATGTTCTCGTCCTTCGGCGAGAAGGACAGCGTGAAGAACATCGAGGCGACCGGCGAGTTCGTGTGCAATCTCACGACGTTCGATCTCCGCGAAGAGATGAATACGACCTCTGCCGCCTATCCACGCGGGGTCAGCGAGGCGGAGGAGGCGGGCCTTGCCATGGCGGAGAGTGCCGTCGTCAAACCGCCGCGCGTTCGCGACGCTCCGACGGCGCTCGAATGCCGGCTTCTCAAGGCGGATCGGCTCGCCGGTCTCGACGGGCAATGGTCCGGCAACATCGTCGTTTTCGGAGAAGTCGTCTCGATCTATGTCGATGACCGCTTCATCCGCGACGACCGCTTCGATATGGCAGCAGCCCGAACGATCGCGCGCTGCGGCTATTTCGACTATGCGGTGGTCGACGGCGTCTTCGAGATCATTCGCCCCAAGGATCCGAAGGTGACGGGCTGACGGCCTGATCGGTTTGAGCGATCTGAGCGGCGCGCGCGACAAGGCGTTCCGCCCGTCTCAGATCGCTCTGATCGCAGGCGCGCCCCTCAATCGCGAGTACGCCCGGATTTCTGGCCTCTCGGAACGCGGCAATGAGGGACTCGGCCACCACGATCTCGTCGGGGCTCGGCGTAAACGCACCATTGATCGCCTCCACCTGTGAGGGATGGATGGCGATCTTGCCCGTAAAGCCGTCCCTGGCAGCCTTCGCCGCTTCGGCGGCAAGCCCATCTGAGTCGGCAAAGTCCTGATAGGGTCGATCGATGCCATCGACATGCGCTGCGCCGGCCGCAAAAAGGCACAGATTGCGCACAAGCGCGGCCGGGTTTCCCAAGTCGCCGTCCTCGTTTCCTGCGCCCTGGCGTCCGATTCCCGCCGGCGGTCGACTGCCACACCAGGCAAGGCCGCAAAGGCGCGGAACGTCGCCGGCATAGCTTCCGAGGGCCAAGACGGAATCGGGCCGATCGCCGGCGATTGCGAGAATTCGCGTGCTGCCGTCTGGAAGGCCGTGAAGCGCTTCGCGGACTGCGATGCGGGCACCGAGGAGCACGACATCGTCGTTTCCTCCCGCGGCCGACAGCACGATGCCCGCCGGCGCTCCGGTCATGACGTGGTCGAGGTCGCCGTCGCTCAAGGGGCTTGCGAGAGCGTCGATACGCACGAAGAGGCGAGGGCGCAGGAGGCCGCGGTGCCTGAGCAAAAAGTCTGTCGCCAGCTTTCGAGCCTTGCCCTTGTCCCGCGACGCGACCGAATCGGCGAGATCGAGAATGAGCGCGTCGGCGCCGCTCGTCAGCGCTCTTGCGAGCTTCCGCTCGCTGTCTGCAGGTACGAGAAGGTAGGAGCGCATCATTTTTCACCCATGGTTGGGGCCATAGTTGGGGACTGAGGAGGGCGCTGCGCCAAGGCCGACGCTATGGTGAACCGATCATTAATCATCCCCGTGCACGATCCCTGTCGAGGAGAGTGTCCTGATGATCGTCGAACGGTTTTTGACCTGGATCGAAAGTGCCGCACCGAGGCGACGTGTGGAAGCCGCGCGTGCGCTCGCACGTGCTTTTCTCACCTCCGAATTGTCGCCGGAGGAGCATGACGGCCTCGAAGCGGCCATGACCATTCTGCTCGACGATCGGAATCGTCTTGTGCGTCTGGCGCTCGCGGAACAGCTCGCAGACAGCGAGATGGCGCCGCACCATGTCATTCTCGCGCTTTCGGCAGATCATTTTGAAGTGGCGACGATCGTGGTCGAACATTCGCCGCTTCTCCTCGACAGCGAACTCGTCGATCTCGTGGCGACACGCGAGCCGGAAGTGCAGGCGGCGATCGCGCGTCGCAGAACCGTGTCGCGCGCGCTTGCGGCCGCGGTCGCAGAAGTCGGGTGCCTGGACGCTGTGATGGATCTCCTTTGCAACGATGGGGCCTGCGTGGCGCGTTTCTCCCTCGACCGGATCGTCGCGCGCTATGGCCACGAGGCGGAGCTGCGCGAAATGCTCTTGGCGCGCAGCGATCTGCCTGTCAGCGTGCGCCAGGTCCTTCTGGAAGATCTCGCTGACAGCCTCTGCGCCTTTGTCTCGGCGAAAGGCTGGCTCTCCCCGATGCAGGCGCGTGCGGTTGCAGACGAAACGCTCGAACGGTCGGCGCTCGTCTTGGCGGAAGACGCCGGACCGGCGGGGCTCGTGCAACTCGTCAACCGACTTCTCGATTCGGATCAGCTGACGCCCGTGCTCCTCGTGCGCGCGGCGGTCTGCGGACAGATCGATTTTTTCGAGCAAGCGATCGCCGCGCTTGCCGATATGCCGCGGCGGCGGGTTTCCGCCCTCGTGGCCGCCGGGCGCTCCTCCGGGCTCGGCGCACTTCTTCGAAAGGCCGGACTGCCCGAGAGCGCCGTGCCTGTCATCGTGACCGTCGTGGAGGTCCTGCGCGACCTCGATTGCGAGGCTGGGTCGGGTCATGATTATCGGCGCGCTACCAGGCTGATCGATGCCGTTCTCCTGCGTTATGGAGCCCGGCCGACGGGCGAGCTCGACGATCTTCTCGCTCTGCTGCGGCGTCTTGCGATGGATGCAAAGCGTGATGCTGCGCGCGGTTACGCCCTTCAGATCAAGGCGGCCGCCTGATCGTCAGTAGCGGAACTGCTCGGCCAGGATGCGTTCGTCCCAGCCGTGATCCGGGTCGAACATGATAAAGCCGGTCACCGTCTTGTCTTCGACGATCGAAACCTGACGCACGCTCTTGAATTCCGTATGGTCTGCGACCGCATTGACCGGCCGCTTATCGGTCTCCAGCACTTCGAGCGTCACTTCGGCCCGATCGGGTAGCAGGGCGCCGCGCCAGCGACGCGGCCGAAACGGGCTGATCGGGGTCAAGGCCAATAAGGGCGCGTTGATCGGGATGATGGGCCCGTGGGCGGAGAGATTGTAGGCCGTCGAGCCTGCCGGTGTCGCAAGCAGGATGCCGTCGCAGATGAGCTCTTCGAGGCGGACATGGCCGTCGATCGTGATCTTCAGCTTTGCAGCCTGATAGGATTGGCGGAAGAGCGCCACTTCATTGACGGCGTGCGCCATGATCGTCTCGCCGTCTGCGGTGAGAACGCTCATGCGCAGAGGATGGACCGGCTCGACCTTCGCTTCCGAAATGCGTTCCATCAGACCTTCCGGCCGGAATTCGTTCATGAGGAAGCCGACGGAGCCGCGGTTCATGCCGTAGATCGGCTTGCCCGAATCCATGTGCGCGTGCAGCGCCTGCAGCATCAGCCCGTCGCCGCCGAGAGCCACCACGACATCGGCATCGTTGGGCGGCACCTCGCCATAGGTTTCTCGCAGAAGGTCTGCCGCCCCCAACGCCTCGGGCGAATCGGAAGACATGATGGCGATCTTCTTGATCGGCGATACGATCGTCATGAGGGCGTGTCGGTAGCGGCGGTTGTGGCGAGCCCAGGTTCGGGTCACGTTTCGCCTAGCACGGAGCCGGCCGCTTCGGCAAAGCTGTAGTTGTGGGCGGACCCCGGGTGAGCTCTGCGGATACGGAAATCAAAGGCGAACGAGCATGAACGACGAAGAGGCACAAAAGCGCAGCGCAGACGGGCCGCAGGAGACGGGGCAGTTGGTGCTTCTCTATATTCCCTGCCCGGGCATGGAGACCGCCAAAGAACTCGCCGCAGCCGCGGTTTCCGAAAGGCTGGCAGCCTGCGCCAATATCCTTCCGACAATGGTCTCCGTCTATCGCTGGCAGGGCGCCATCGAGGACGAGGAGGAGACGGTTCTGATCCTGAAGACACCGCCCGAGAGGGAGGCGGATCTGCGTCGCCTCATCGAGGCGCGGCACCCTTATGACGTTCCGGCCATCCTGACGCTTGCCGCGGTGCGGGTGAACACACCCTATCTCGAATGGGCGCAGGCGGAGACGGCGTGAGCCATCACGCGAAGCGCGGCTTCCTCGTGTCTCTCTCCGGTCTCCCCGGCGTTGGTAAGTCGAGCATCGCGCGCCTGCTTGCCGCTGAGATCGGCGCCATCTGGCTTCGTATCGATTCCATCGAGAGCGCCCTGCGCTCCTCCGGCGTCGTGGATGGCGATATGAAGGATGCCAGCTACCGCGCGGCCTATGCCGTCGCTGCGGACAATCTCGCTTTGGGCCATCGCGTCATTGCCGATTGCGTCAATCCGTGGATGCTGACCCGCGATGCGTGGCGCGACGTCGCGCTTACGGCCGACGCAGAGCTTCTGGAGTTGGAAGTCATCTGCACGGACCGTGATGCGCACCGCCATCGGGTCGAAGCCCGGATAATTGAGGCGGACGGCGGCAGAGGACCTGGCTGGCAGGAAGTTGTGGCGCGGGATTATCGGCCCTGGACACGGCCCGTTCTGGTCGTCGAAACCGCGGGCAGAAGGGTTTGCGACTGTGCAGCCGATATCCGGCACATATTGGCGCTTTGAGGGCCCGTATGCGCAATCAGGCTGCGCCGCGCTGCCTTTCTTCAATCAGCATTTCGTTGATCGCTTCTGGCGGGACTGGCCCGGAAAACAGGAAGCCCTGGATTTCGTCGCAGCCGATGAAACGCAGATATTCGCGCTGCCGCTCGGTTTCGACGCCCTCGGCCGTCACCAGAAGTCCGAGCGCGTGGCCGAGTTCGACGATCGCGTCGACGATCGCGGTTGAATCGGCCGTTTCGCCGATCGGTTGCACGAAGGAGCGGTCGATCTTCACCTTGTCGACCTTCAGCATTCTGAGCCGGTTGAGGCTCGAATAGCCTGTGCCGAAATCGTCGAGCGCGACCTGTACGCCGTGGCTTCGCAGCTGCTGCAGCTCCTCCGCGGCATTTTTGCCTTCCTTCAGGAGGACGCTCTCCGTGATTTCGATCTCGACCTGGCTCGGATTTACCCGTTCCTCGTGCATGATCCGGAGCAGGCGCCCGGCAAGCCCGTGCCGTTCGAAAGAGCAGGGCGATATGTTTACCGCAACGGTCAAGTCCGGCCATTCCCGTGCCTGACGGCAGGCGTGACGTAGAACCCACTCGTCGAGCTTGGCCACGAGGCGCGTGTCTTCAGCGAGGCGGATGAAGGCGCCGGGCAGAAGGAAGCCGAGCCGCGGATGGCGCCAACGCAGGAGCGCCTCCACCCCGCGAATTTCGCCGTCGCGCCCTGACACCTGCGGCTGATAGTGAAGGACGAGATCGCGACCGCCTCGCGCCAGCGTCGCTGCGAGTTCTTCTTCGATGAGATGGCGGGCGCGCAGGGCTGCGTCCATCTCCTGTGAGAAGGCGACGAAGCGATCGCGGCCTTCGCGCTTGGCCGCATAAAGGGCGATGTCGGCGCGCCTCAGAGACTCGCTTCGGGGCATGTCGGGATGAAGAAACGTGTAGCCGATCGAAACACCGACATGGGCCGTGCCTTCTTCGATTGAGAAAGGTTCGCTGGCGCATGAGAGGATGCGCTCGCAGATCACCGAGATATCGTCTCGCGTGTCGAGATTGCGAAGGAGAATGGCGAATTCGTCGCCACCGAGACGCCCGAGCATGTCGTTTTCGCCGAGCAAGCAGGTGACGCGGGCCGCGAACTGCCGGATGACATCGTCGCCCGCCGGATGCCCGTAGGTGTCGTTCACTTCCTTGAAGCGGTCGAGATCGGCGAAAAGGAGCACAATGCTCTCTTCTCCTGCCCGAGGCAGGATGCGCTCCAGACGTTGGATCACGCCTGAGCGATTCGGCAGGCCTGTGAGGCCGTCGTGCGATGCGAGATGGAGCGCGCGAAGTCGCCCAGCCTCGATCTCGGCCGAGCTGCGGTAGATGCTGCGGGCATAGAAGGCGATGAGTGCAAGCATCGCAAGACCCGCGATCACCGCCGTCGGGAGCACCTGGTTGAGGATTTCGCGGCCGGGAAGGTCGGGTTTCCATGCGAGATAAGCGAGGGCGTTGCCGTTGCCGTCCAGAACCGGGAGAGAGGTTTCGTCGAACCCCGTCGCCTCGGTCTCCTGGATGCGCGCCTTGGGCAGGAGATAGCCGTCACGTATGTGATCGAGGAAGGCATGGTCGACGAACTGCACGCTGACGAGCACGTGTTCCTCGCCTGGCCGCACACGCAGCTCTTCCGAGTAAGCCAGGAGCGGGAGGAGGCTGATGATCGCGGGCCGTCCGCCGATCATTTTGACGCTGCGCTCGACGACTGCGTCGCGTCCCTCGACTTCCGCGAAACGACGGTGAAGTCTTGCCAGTTCGGGTGCCGCGATGGGCAGCACCTCTGCGGCGGTCCCCAGGTCTGCGGCCCGGCCTTCTTCCATGGCGTAGATCGCGCGGTCGTCAGCGGCGATGACAAGGGTGCGGTCGTGGCCGAAAAATTGATACATCCATTCGCCGAGATTCTCGTGAATCCATGGCATATCTCGGGCGTTGACCGCCTCTACGGCTTCATCCCACCATGTGATGCTCTTTTGCTCCTTGGAGACACGTGCCTCCTGAGCCTCCATGGCATGGCGCACGAGCTGCTGCTGTCTTTCGATGGAGACATGGTCCGTCCCCACGAGCGCTTGCAGGACAACGAACAACATTCCCCCAACAGCCAGGAGGGCGAACAGGCTCATCACCCACAATACGTGGGTGGAAAGCGCTTTCGCCTTGCGGATAGCTCCCATGTCGAAACCTCTTTGAATCGAGATCTGATGGGATAGCTACCTGAGCTGGAGCTGGTGTCCCGAGCGCCAGCGGGCTGGGCAAGGGGAAACGTGGTTAAAAAAACACAAACTTTGTGCGGGACGTCGTGCCGCCGTCCGGGAGCGTTTGCCGCTTGCCGTCAGCGTCGCTCCTGGTCCGGCCGCAGCCAGGCGAAGCCGTAGGGCGCGAGCGTTAGGCTCTTGCCAGGCTTCAAATTTTGAGGGGGCACCCCCTGTCCGAAAAGAACGGAGGTGTAGGCGGTCTCCTCTGTGTCGCTTTCCTGCGCGGGTTCGAGTGTCACCTCGACATCGTCTTCGGAGAGGTTGTGATAGGTGAGGGTGACGTTCCCCTTCCATTCGCAACGCATTGCGAGGATCCGCGTATCGCCGGCGAGAACCGTCCATTTTCCCCAACCGATCTCGGGCAGAGAACGGCGAATGCGTACGAGCTCGCGCACGAAGGAGAGCAGCGAATCCGGGTCGTGCATGGCGTCGGCGACGTTGACCTTGTCGTAGGCGAAGGGGCCGTCGTTCAGGACGGGGCGGACGAGATCGTCGGGGTCGGCTGATGAAAAGCCGCCATTCTTGCGGTCCGACCATTGCAGCGGCGTGCGCACGGAATTGCGCTCCTCAAGGCTCTGGTCGTCGCCCATGCCGATTTCCTCGCCGTACCAGATGACGGGTGTTCCGGGCAGCGCGAACATGAGGGCGTAGGCAAGCTTGAGGCGGCGCACATCGCCCTCGAGCATCGGTGCAAGGCGGCGACGGATGCCTCGGTCATAGACGATCATTCCGGGGTCCGGCGCCATGGCGTCGAAGACCTCCTGGCGCTCTTGCGATGACAGGCGGCCGAGATCGACCTCGTCATGATTTCTGAGAAAAGAACCCCACTGACCTTCGATGGGCAGGTCCGGCATGATCGACATGATGCGACGGATCGGCTCGGCATCGCGGCGCGTGAAGGCCAGAAACATGTGCTGGTTCAGCATGAAGTTGAAGACCATGTGCATGCGGTTGCCGTCTTCGCCGAAATAGCCCGTCACCTCTTTCATGCTGACGTTGGCTTCCGCCAGAAGCACGGATTCGGCTTTCCGCCAGGAGAGAAAGCGCCGCATGTCTGAGAGGTATTCGGCCGGGTTCCGGGCCGGTGCGTGATCGAGGCCGAGATATTCGATCAGGAAGGGCACGGCATCGATGCGGAAGCCGGAGACGCCGAGCTGCAGCCAGAAGCCCATGATCTTGTCGATCTCTTCGCGCACCTCCGGGTTGGCGATGTTGAGGTCGGCCTGGTGTTTGTAGAAGCGATGCAGGTACCACGCCTTCGCTTGTCTGTCGTAGGTCCAGATCGCCTCCTGCACGCCGGGAAAGACGATGCCGTCGTGGATGTTTTCCGGCTTTTCCTCCGACCACACATACCAATCGCGATATGGCGAGTTGGGGTCGGAGCGGGCGGACTGGAACCAGGGATGGTCCGTCGAGGTGTGGTTGACGACGAGGTCGACGAGAACACGCAGACCTCTGTCTGCTGCCGCCCGTGTGAAGGCGACGAAATCACCGAGCGTGCCAAGACGCGGATCGACATTATAGAAATCGGAAATGTCGTAGCCGTTGTCGCGGTTGGGCGATGGGTAGAACGGCAGGAGCCAGATGCAGGTGGCTCCGAGCGCTTCGATGTGGTCGAGGCGATCGGCAAGCCCCCGGAAATCGCCGACGCCGTCGCCATTGCCGTCCATGTAGGCGTCGACATCGAGGCAATAGATGACGGCGTTCTTGTACCAGAGATCGAGCATTGCGTGGGCTCCTGCCTGAGGGGAGGTCAGTCGGCGAGTTCGATGATGAGGCCTTCGTTTGCAGGGATCTCGACAGAGCCGGAGATCTCTGCGCCTTCATTTCTTCCCAGGCAGGAAAGCAGAACCCGGCCAGTCGTTCCCTCGTCCAGCATCAGCCGATGCGCGGTGCCACCGAGGTTGAGAGCGATGAGCAAGTTTTCGCCGTCGCTCTCGCGGCGGAAGGCGAGGATGTCTCCGTCCGCCGTCACCGATACGTAGCGTCCGATGGAAAGAGCCTTTCGCTCGCGCCTCAGTTCCAACAATCGCTGGTAGAGGGAGAGAAGCGAGGAATGATCCTGCTTCTGCGTGGCGACGTTGCGCTCGGGCGCCCGGTGATCCACCGGCAGCCAGGGCTCGGCATTCGAAAAGCCGACATGGTCGCTGTCATCCCATTGCATGGGCGTGCGGGCCGGATCGCGGTTGAAGCCGAGCCCGGGCTCGTTCTTCTCCCACGGATCCTGGACGCGCTCGGGAGGGATCGGAACCTGCACCATGCCGATCTCGTCGCCGTAATAGAGCGTCGGGGTGCCTCGGAGGGTGAGAAGCAGCAAGGCCGCGACCCGCGCCTGGGCTGGACCGAGACGGTCGGCGATGCGCGCCTGGTCGTGGTTTCCGAGCACCCAATTCGGCCAACCGCCTTCGGGAAGCGCTGCCTCGTATTCCCGGATGAGATTGTCGATGTGGCGGGCATCCCAGGCCGATTGCAGCAGCTGGAAATTGAATGGGAGATGCGCGCCTTTGAGGTCGTTGCCGTAATAGGCCATCAACCGCTCGATCGGCAGATAGATCTCGCCGATCAAAACGCGCTCGTCGTATTCCTCCAGCACGGCGCGCATTTCAGCGATCACTTCGTGCACTTCCGGCTGGTCGCAGGAATGAACCTCGAGCAGACGGTTGAGTTCGCGCTGATGCGGCTCATAAGCCGGGTTGATCGGGTTGTCGCGCAGCTCCGCATCTTTGATCAGATGCCAGATCACGTCCACGCGGAAGCCATCGACGCCTCGGTCGAGCCAGAAGCGCAGCGCATCGTGCATGGCCCACCGCACTTCCGGGTTTCGCCAGTTGAGGTCCGGCTGCTCCTTCAGGAAGGCATGGTAGTAATACTGCCCGGTCGCTTCGTCGAACTGCCAGGCGCTGCCGCCGAAATTGGAGATCCAGTTGTTGGGTGGGCCGCCATCCGGTGCGGGATCGCGCCAGATGTACCAGTCCCGTTTCGGGCTATCGCGCGAGATGCGGCTTTCCTGGAACCAGGGATGCCGGTCCGATGTGTGGTTCGGCACGAAGTCCAGGATGAGCTTCATGCCCGCTTTGTGGATGTCGGCGCTCAGCCGGTCGATATCCTCCAGCGTCCCGAAGATCGGATCGACGTCGCAATAATCGGCAACGTCATAGCCGAAATCGGCCATGGGAGACGGATAGAAGGGCGAGATCCAGACTGCGTCGACACCGAGCCAGGTGAGATAGGGGAGGCGCTGGCGGATGCCTTCGAGGTCACCGATGCCGTCGCCGTTGGAATCTTGAAAAGACCGCGGATAGATTTGGTAGATCGTTCCATGCTGCCACCACAAAGTCTCGGACATCTCGCCCCTTTCGTCTCGATCTCTCGTCGCTGTGAATTTGCTTTCGTCCCCGGCCATTGAACGCGTGAGAGCGGTCGAGGTTCGCGCCTGCGGAAAACCGATTTCGCGTGGGGGATAACGAGGGTTGCGGATCGGTAAGTCGGCGTTCCGAGGTCGTGTTAGGCGACGGCTAAGACATCTTGACGAAGATGTGCCCGGAAAAATCGAAAAACCAAAGAAGGCCGCCGGGGGACAAAGTCAGTGAAGTCATCAATTCTTTCTGTTTTCGAGAGGCGGTCGACGGCGCTTTCTCATCTCGTGATGCTTTTGCTCGTTCTCGTTCTCATGAGCACTGTGGGCGAAGCGTTTGCCCAGACTTTTGACGGCGAACCGGCGGCAATTGACGAACAGACGCAGGATCGAGCATCGCCGCGTGCGGTCGATGTCGGGCTATACATGAGCCCGCCCTTCGTCATGGAAAAGGACAACCGCTACGAGGGCATGGCGATTGATCTCTGGGAGTCGATTGCCGGCCGGCTGAACTTCAAAACACACTACCAGCCCTATCCGACCATTGCGGCACTTCTCGACGCGACCGCCTCTGGCGAGATCGACGTTGCGGTCACCAATCTCTCCATCACCGAAAAGCGTGCTCACCGGATCGACTTCACCTATCCCTGGTTCGACGCGGGCCTTCGGATCATGATCAACGAAGATGCCGGTGTAGGTTTCGGCGAAGTTGTTTCGGGGTTGAGGGATAGCGGCTTTCTGAGAGCCTATCTTTGGCTCGCCTTCGTCATTCTCGTGGCGACGGTCCTAAGCACCATCTACTATCGCCGCTTCGATCCGGAGTTTCCTAAGGCTTGGCCCGATGCGCTTGCCGAGGGATTTTACTCGGTCATGTCGGTGGCGACGTCCGGCCGCGCTCCGATCCGCAAGAACCTGTTCGGCTGGGTCGGCCGGGTCTGGGCAGCCCTCTGGCTCGTCTGCGGTGTCGCTGTCGTTGCTTATCTGACGTCTACGGTGACGAGCGTCATGACGGCGATTTCGATCAACAGCCAGATCGACAGTCTTGCCGATCTGCCGGGAAAGACCGTCGG
Organism: Afifella marina DSM 2698; assembly: GCF_900102695.1. Taxonomy (GTDB): domain Bacteria; phylum Pseudomonadota; class Alphaproteobacteria; order Rhizobiales; family Afifellaceae; genus Afifella; species Afifella marina. The sequence continues at coordinate 16,226 of NZ_FMVW01000011.1, read as the reverse complement.
GGTGTTCAAGGGCGGCGTGTCGGAGGCTTTCGCCCAGGAGGCCATTCTCGAGACGCGGGCCTACAATGATCTCGACGGGGCTGTGGCCGGTCTTCTCGACGGCGATATCGATGCCATCATCGCCGATGCGCCCGTCCTGGAATATTACGCCCACACGCATCAGGACGAGCCGATGGACGTCGTCGGTCCGATCTTCGAGCCGGACAAATATGGTTTCGGCGTCAGTCGCAATTCCGGTCTGACGCGGGATTTGACTGTCGAGGTCATCTGGGCCGAAGAGAGCGAGCTGGTGGAACGTTTGCGCACGCAGTATTTCGGCGACGATCCTTCCTGAGTCTTCTGCATCGCGGTTGGCGCACTCCGCCGCCGTCGGCGGCGTTCCTGCACGTGGTCGTGCCTTCGGCGCTCGACGACGGTTGCGATCCGCGCCATGAAGGAGCCTTCAATTGTTCGCGGCAGTCGGGGCGGCGCATCGATCGCTCTGGCTTCGTCCGCGCCAGAATGAAGAGCCGGCTGTGGTTGAGATCAAAAATGAACGGCTGATTGCGGATTTGCGGCGCCTGGCCGAATTCGGAAAGTACAAGACCGGGGTCGATCGGGTCGCTTTTTCGCCGGCCGATGTCGCCTCGCGGGACTGGCTCAAAGAGAGACTGGGCGAAATCGGCCTCCTCGTGAAGCAGGATCGGTTAGGCAATGTCTACGGGGCGTGGCCGGATGTCGATCGGGCGCTGCTGATCGGTTCGCATTCCGACACGGTGCCGCGCGGCGGCTGGCTCGACGGTGCCATGGGCGTCATCTACGCACTCGAAGTCGCGCGGGCATTTCGTGAGAGCGGCACGGGCGTTCCTATCGGTGTCGACGTCGTCGCCTTCCAGGATGAGGAGGGCACCTATCTGCCGCTCCTGGGCTCCAAGAGCCTCGCCGGACTCCTGTCGGAGGGCGACGTTGGGCATGCGCACCGATCGGATGGCGAAGCGCTCACCTCCGCCATCGCCTCTGCGGGTTTTTCGGGTGATCCGATCGTCGCCGACAGGCATCGTCTCGTTGGTTTTCTTGAGGGTCACATCGAGCAGGGCCCACGGCTTCTTGCCGCCGGGCGGAAGATCGGGGTCGTGACCGGTTTTGCCGGGACGCGGCGAATGAGCATCAAGGCGGAGGGGCGTGCGGATCACGCCGGAACGACGCCAATGACGATGCGCCGCGATGCGGGTCGCGCGATCTTCGCTTTCGCGTCCTGGGTGGATTCGGCCTTTTCGGAGCTCTCCGGAGCAGAGACCGTGTGGAATATCGGCAGTGCGACCTTGAAGCCGGGCGCACCGAACGTCGTGCCGTCTCGGGCCGAACTCGCGCTCGAGTTCCGCGATGGCGACCTGGGGCGGCTGGAGCGGATGGAATCGGCGGTGCACGACAAGGCGGCGGGACTTCAGCGCGAGACCGGGCTTGCTGTCTCCGTCGATGTGACCACGCGAGTCCCTCCGACGACGACCAATTCGAAGCTTGCGGAGGAACTCGCCGAAGCGGCCGCAGATCTTGGCGAACAGCCGATGCAGCTTGCGAGCGGAGCCGGTCACGATTGCATGATTATCGGCCAGACGATGCCGGCGGCGATGTTTTTCGTCCCCAGCATCGGTGGACGCAGCCATGATATCGACGAAGATACAGCGGAAGAGGATATTGTCCTCGGCTGTCGGGTCCTGGCTCGTGCGGTCGAGCGACTGATTTCAAACGAGCTGCCGTGACGAGGGGAAGAACGATGCGCGTCATTCACCGTCGAAAGGACACGTCCTCTTCGAACCTCACCTCGAAGGTCGTGACGCAAGCTGCCCTGGCGCTTGGTCTTTTCGCCGTTCTTGGAACGCTTGGCGGATGCGGGATGGGCCGCACGGTGTCGGATACGTCCAACACGTTCGATGACCTTTCTGGCCTCGCTCAGAAATGGCACGAGCCGGACCGAAAGGCAGAGGACGGGAGCCCGGCCTCGGAAACGGAGCCCGCGTCGCGTTAGGCTCCAGCGAGACGTTCCGACTGCGAAGTCCGGAATCGTCTCAATGACTTCGGTCGAAACGTTCATCCAAGCATTGCGGCAGAGGACGGGCAGGGCGCTTCACCCGCTAATGGCCCATGGTCTGCCCTTGGGGACTCTGTGTGACGTCGTGGTCGTGTGAGGGAGGCCCGATGTCGCCTCCTTCATTTATGCCTCGTTGATGCGATCCGCCAAAAACGCGAATGGCCCGTTTATGGCCTCCGCGCCCATCTTCCGGTCACGTTCCGGATGATGGAGATGACATGCTCGACGTCTTTTTTGTCGGCCTCGCCCTTGGCTTTTTCGCTGCCGCGGCGCTTTCGCTGCGCATCATCGAGAGGCTCTGAGCGATGGCCTTCGACCTTGTTCTCGGCGCCGTCGTGGCGCTCGCGCTTCTCGGCTATCTGGTCTGGGCGCTCCTCAACCCTGAAAAGCTTTGAGGCGCGGCTATGTCTTCCGACATCCTTCTCTTCATCGTCTACTGCGTTGCGGTCACGGCGCTCGCCTGGCCGCTCGGCCTCTTCATGGCGCGGCTCTTTTCGGGAGAACGAACCCTCCTGACGCCGGTCCTCGGCCCGATCGAGCGGCTCTTCTACCGCGCCGGTGGCATCGATCCCGAGGCGGGTCAGAATTGGGCGCGCTACGCGGCCGCCTGCCTCGCATTCAACGCCGTCGGCTGGCTGATCCTCTATGCAATCCTGCGGCTGCAGGGACACCTGCCGCTCAACCCGCAAGGCTTTGGGGGCCTTGCGCCCGATCTCGCGTTCAATACGGCGGTCAGCTTCGTCACCAACACCAACTGGCAGGCCTATGGGGGCGAGACGACGCTTTCGTATCTCAGCCAGATGGTGGGTCTGACGGTGCAGAACTTCGTCTCGGCCGCGACCGGCATCGCGGTCGGCGCTGCCGTGATCCGAGGCTTTGCCGGTCGCGCTTCCGATGGCTCGGATGCGCGCAATCTCGGCAATTTCTGGGTCGATCTCACCCGGGCAGTCCTCTACCTGCTCTTGCCGCTCTCGATCCTCTTGACGCTCTTCCTCGTCTGGCAGGGCGTGCCGCAAAACCTGTCCGCCTATGTGGATGCCACGACGCTCGAAGGCGCACGACAGACGATCGCGCAGGGGCCCGCGGCAGCGCAGATCGCCATCAAGCAGCTCGGGACCAATGGCGGCGGCTTCTTCAACGCCAATTCCGCAGTGCCTTACGAAAACCCGACGCCGCTTTCGAACTTCGCCGAGATGGCCGCAATCCTTCTCATCCCGGCGGCCTTCACCTTCATGTTCGGTCGCTTGGTGCGCGATATGCGCCAGGGCGTGGCGATCTTCGCCGCCATGGGCATCCTCTTCCTCGGTGCGCTGGCGCTCACCTATGGGGCGGAGAGCGAAGGCAACGCGCTCTTCGCGAACCTTCCCGTCGAGCAGGCCGCCGGCAATATGGAGGGCAAAGAAGTCCGCTTCGGCGTTGGCGAATCAGCGCTCTGGGCGACGGCGACGACTGCCGCCTCCAACGGCTCCGTCAATTCCATGCACGACAGCTTCACGCCGCTCGGAGCGCTCGCGCCGATGCTGCTCATGCAGGTCGGTGAGGTGGTCTTCGGCGGCGTCGGCTCCGGCTTCTACGGCATGCTCGCCTTCGTCGTGCTGACGGTATTCCTGGCCGGATTGATGGTCGGGAGAACGCCTGAATATCTCGGACGCAAGATCGAGACGAAAGAGGTGAAGCTCGCCGTCATCGCCTTCCTGGTGATGCCGCTCGGCGTCCTCGTCTTCGGCGCCGCGGCCGCCACTCTCCCGGTGGCGCTCGCCTCGCTCCAGGACAAAGGCCCGCATGGGCTGTCGGAAATCCTTTACGCCTATTCCTCGGCGACGGGGAACAATGGCTCCGCCTTTGCGGGCTTCGGCGCCGCCACGCCCTTCCACGACACGCTCCTTGGCATTGCCATGCTCCTCGGCCGTTACGTCTTCATCGTGCCGATGCTGGCGATCGCTGGCTCGCTGGCGGCAAAAAAGAAGGTCGCGCCGTCGGCCGGCACATTCCCGACGGACGGTCCTCTCTTCGTCACACTTCTCGTCGCGGTCGTCTTGATCCTCGGCGGGCTCACCTTCTTTCCGGCGCTCGCCCTCGGGCCGATTGCCGAACACACGGCGATGCTCGCCGGGGAGACATTCTGATGCCGCGAGCTCCATTGCCTGCCGCAACCCGCGGCAATCTCCTGAGCGCCGACACGGCGGCTCTCCACCAGCATCCTGTCAGAAAGCCAGGCGCCATGCGCAGAAAGCCCGACATTTCCCTCTTCGACATGCAGGTGACGGGGCCGGCGTTGCGCGTCGCGCTCGTCAAGCTCGACCCGCGTCATCTGATGAAAAACCCCGTCATCTTCGTCACGGAGGTGGCGGCGGCGCTCTCCACGCTCCTTTTCCTGCGCGGCCTCGTGAGCGGCGCCGGCGAGACGGCGGTGGTGGGCCAGATCGCAGCCTGGCTCTGGTTCACGGTCTATTTCGCGACGTTTGCCGAAGCGATGGCGGAAGGTCGTGGCAAGGCGCGGGCGGACACGCTGCGGGCGACGCAGACCGAAACGCCTGCGAAGCTTCTCGCAGCGCTCGATGCGACGGAGACGCGGACGGTTTCGAGCCACACGCTGAAACCCGGCGATCTCGTTCTCGTCGAAGTCGGAGACATCGTCCCGGCGGATGGCGAGATCGTCGATGGCATCGCCTCGGTCGATGAATCGGCGATCACCGGCGAATCCGCCCCCGTCATTCGCGAGGCGGGGGGTGATCGCTCCGCCGTCACCGGTGGCACTCGCCTCGTCTCCGACTGGCTGAAGGTCAAGGTCACGTCGAAGCCAGGCGAAACCTTCCTCGACCGCATGATCGCGCTCGTGGAGGGCGCGGAGCGGCAGAAGACGCCGAACGAGGTGGCGCTCGGCATCCTGCTTGCCGGGATGACCATCATTTTCCTGATCGTCACCGCGACGCTCGAGCCCTTCCTGCTTTATTCTGGCGCGACGGTTCCCGTGGCCTTCCTGATCGCGCTTCTCGTCACCCTCATCCCGACGACGATCGGAGGTCTTCTCTCCGCGATCGGGATTGCCGGCATGGACCGGTTGGTGAAGGCGAACGTTATCGCCAAGTCTGGCCGGGCCGTAGAGGCGGCAGGCGATGTCGACACGCTTCTCCTCGACAAGACCGGAACGATCACCTTCGGCAACCGGATGGCCGACGATTTTCTGCCGGTTGCAGGCACCGATGAACGGCAGCTTGCCGAGCTTGCCCATCTCGCTTCGGCGGCAGACGAGACGCCGGAAGGAAAATCGATCGTCGACCTTGCCCGCAAACGCCTCGGCCGGCAGATCGATCACGACGACCGCGTGGTCACGACCATTCCGTTCAGTGCACAGACCCGGATCTCAGGGGCGGACCTGAAAGACGGACGCGAAATCCGCAAAGGGGCGAGCGACGCGATCCTCGCCTGGTGCGACAAGGCCGCGACGCCGGAGCTTTCGCGCCTTATCGAACGTATCGCGCGCTCCGGCGGCACACCGCTCGTCGTCGCCGCCGACCGCAAGCCGATCGGCGTCGTGCATCTGAAGGACGTGGTGAAGCCCGGTATCCGCGAGCGTTTTGCCGAGCTTCGGCGCATGGGTGTGCGCACCGTCATGGTCACGGGCGACAACCCGCTGACGGCGGCCGCGATCGCTGCCGAAGCCGGCGTCGACGATTTTCTGGCGGAAGCGACGCCGGAGAAGAAGCTCGAACTCATTCGTGCCGAGCAGGCGGGGGGCAAACTCGTCGCCATGTGCGGCGACGGGTCTAACGATGCGCCGGCGCTGGCGCAGGCGGATGTCGGCGTCGCCATGAATTCCGGGACACCCGCCGCCAAGGAGGCCGGCAATCTCATCGATCTCGACAGCGATCCGACGAAACTCATCGAGATCGTGCTGGTGGGCAAGCAACTCCTGATCAGCCGAGGGTCGCTCACCACCTTCTCGATCGCAAATGACGTGGCGAAATATTTCGCGATCCTGCCGGCGATCTTCGTGGCCGCTTACCCCGGTCTCGCAGCGCTCAACGTCATGCGGTTGGAAAGCCCGGCAAGCGCCATCCTCTCGGCGGTGATCTTCAACGCGCTCGTCATCATCGCGCTCATTCCGCTCGCCTTGAAGGGCGTGCGCTATGCGCCGGCGACGGCCGCGAGCCTCTTGCGGCGCAATCTTCTCATCTACGGCCTCGGGGGGCTCATCGTGCCCTTCATCGGCATCAAGGCCATCGACCTTCTCATCACCTCCATCGCAATCGTCTGAGCAAAGCCATGATCGACCAGCTTCGTCCTGCCATCATTCTTTCGGTCCTCATGACCGTGCTTCTCGGCCTTTGCTATCCGCTCGCCATGACCGGTCTTGCTCAGGCCTTGTTTCCGGCCGAGGCCGCCGGCAGCCTCGTCGAGCGCAACGGAAAGGTTGTGGGATCGCGTCTGGTCGCCCAGACATTTTCGGCTCCGGGTTATTTCCATCCACGGCCGTCTGCCGGTGACGTCGATGCCGGCGCGTCCGGAGGCAGCAATCTCGGCCCCACCAGCGCTGCCCTCTTCGAGCGGGTTTCGAGCGAGGCGGAAAGGCTCAGCCGGGAAGCCGGCGGTGCGCGCGTGCCCGTCGATCTCGTCACCGCATCCGGCAGCGGTCTCGATCCGCACATCTCTCCGGAAGCGGCTTTCTTTCAGGCGCCGCGCGTCGCCAAGGCGCGAGATATTCCCCTGCAGCAGATGCGCGACCTGGTCAGGCGTCATATCGAGGGGCGCAGCCTCGGACTTTTCGGTGAGACACGGGTGAATGTTCTTGCGCTCAACCTGGCGCTCGACGAGCTTCGTCCGGCCGGGAATAACGGTGTGCCGGTGGCGGAAGGGGCGAGCAGCAGGACACAATGAACGAGCCGGATAACCGTCCCGAGCCCGAGGCTCTTCTCGCGGAAGCGTCGCGGGAAGGCAGGGGGCGGCTCAAGATTTTCCTCGGTGCGGCGCCCGGCGTCGGCAAGACCTATTCCATGCTCGAGGCGGCGCGCGAGCGCCGCACCGCGGGTCTCGACGTTGCCGTCGGCGTCGTCGAGACGCATGGCCGTGCCGAGACGGAACGCCTCGCAGCTCGGCTTGAAACCATCCCGAGACGGCGCGTCCTCTATCGCGGCCGGTTTCTCTCCGAGATGGACGTCGATGCGATCCTAAAGCGCCGGCCGGGCCTCGTCCTCGTCGACGAGCTTGCCCACACCAACGTTCCCGAAAGCCGACATCCGAAGCGCTGGCAGGATGTGGAGGAACTGATCGGCGCGGGCATCGACGTCTATACGACGCTCAACATCCAGCATCTGGAGAGCCTCAACGATGTCGTCGCGCGCATCTCCGGCGTGCGTGTGCGCGAGACGGTTCCAGACCGCGTCGTCGAATTGGCGGATGAGATCGAGCTGATCGATCTGCCTCCCGACGAGCTGATCGAGAGGTTGCGCGAGGGGAAGGTCTACGTCCAGGACCAGATTGCACGGGCCATCCAGAACTTCTTCTCCAAGGGCAACCTGACGGCTCTGCGCGAGCTCGCCATGCGCGTCGCGGCCGACCGCGTCGATGCGCAGATGATGGCGCATATGAAGAGCCACGCGATCCCGGGCCCGTGGCCGACGCAGGAGCGAATCCTCGTTTGCGTCAACGAATCGCCGGTCGCCGGAGCGCTCGTGCGTGCCGCGAAACGTGCCGCCGATCGTGGCCGCTTCCCTTGGATCGCCGTGAACGTCGTCACCCCCGCCTCGGAGAGCCTGCCGGAGGCCGCAAAGGACCAGATCGCCGAGACTTTGAGGCTCGCAGAGACCCTTGGCGGCGAAGTCGCCTCGCTCAACGCGGAATCGCGTATCGCGCAGGAGATTCTCGCTTTCGCACGCTCGCGCAATGTCAGCCGCATCGTCGTCGGCCGCCCGCGCATGCGCACCTTTTCCGCACGGTTCTTTCGCGAGAACGTGGCGAACGAGATTATACGCGCTGCGAGGGATTTCGAGGTCACGGTGATTGCCTCGGACGCTACGCGAACGCGTCGCGACAAGGTGAGGGCGCCGCATCTCTTTCCAACCTGGGAGGCGGAAGCCTATGGGGTGGCGACCCTCGCCGTTCTCGCGAGCAGTGCGATCGGGGCCGCGGTTCATCGGGCTCTGCCGGTGGAGAGCCTGTCGCTTCTCTATCTCGCTTCGGTGATCGCCATCGCCACGCGTTACGGCCTCTGGCCCTCGGTCTATGCGAGCGTCCTGTCCTTCCTCGCCTACAACTACTTTCTGACCGAGCCGTATTATACGTTCAGCGTCCACAGTGAGACGGTGGTCCGCACCCTTTTCCTCTATCTCGCCGTGGCGATCGCGACCGGCAATCTGGCCGCGCGGTTGCGCGCGCAGGTGAAGGCACAGCGCAACATCGCCCGGCGTACGGCGGCGCTCTACGATTTCAGCCGCAAGATTGCGAGTGCAGCTTCGCTCGACGACGTCGTGTGGGCGGCCGTCCACCACGTCGCCTCGACGCTGAACTGCTCCTCGCTCATCCTCGGGCCCGGCCCGGACGGGCAGCTGACCATCCTCGGCGGCTATCCACCCGAAGACCAGCTCGAGGCGAAGGATCGCGGCGCGGCTGAATGGGCCTGGGAGCACGGAGAAATCGCCGGCTGGGGCTCGCCGACACTGCCGGCTTCCTCGTGGCTGTTCCTGCCGCTCAAGACGGCGCATGGCAGGGAAGGGCTCCTCGGCGTCAGCTTTGCGCGCTCGCAGCCTCTCGCCCCCGACGAGCGTCGCCTTCTGGAAGCGCTCGTCGATCAGGTGGCGATCGCCGTCGAGCGCACCCGTCTGGCGGCCGACATGGAGGAGACGCGCCTTCTCTCCGAGACGGAGCGGCTGCGCGCGGCGCTTCTGTCGTCCGTCAGCCATGACCTGCGCACGCCGCTCGTTTCCATCATCGGAGCCGCGTCAGGTCTCCTGGAGGCCGATGAAGCGCTTGGTCCCTCCGGTCGCGTGGCGATGGCCGAGACCATTCGCGACGAGGGCGAGCGGCTCAACCGCTATATCCAAAACCTGCTCGACATGACGCGTCTCGGCTATGGCGCATTGCAGGTCCGGCGCGACTGGGTCGACATGCGGGAGGTGGTGGGCCGCGCCGTTCGTCAGCTCCGTCGACGCCTGGCGTCACACACGCTCGCCATCGATCTGCCGCGTGACTTGCCCCTGGCTGCTGGGGATCCGGTGCTTTTGGAGCAGGTCATCGCGAATCTCCTCGACAATGCCGCGAAATACGCCGAGGCCGGCACCGAGATCACCGTTTCGGGCCGCGTCGAGGCCGGGCAGCTTCATCTGTCGGTGCGTGACGAGGGCCCCGGCATCCCGGTCGAGGACCGGGCCCGTGTGTTCGACATGTTTTATCGCGTGCGTGCCGGTGACGCGCAGAGAGCGGGCACCGGCCTCGGGCTCGCCATCTGCAAGGGCATCGTGGAGGCGCATGGCGGCGAGATCACCATCGGCGTGGGCTCGGGAGGCCGCGGAACCGTCATAAACGTGAAGCTTCCTCTTGCTCCCGAAGTGCCGAAGAAGGCGACGCCAGAGCCATGAGCGCCACACGTATCCTGATCATCGACGACGAGCCGCAGATCCGGAAGTTCCTCCGGGTGGCGCTCGGAGCGCACGGTTTTGAGGTTTTCGAGGCGGAGAATGGCCGCAAGGGCGTGGAGGCCGTCGCCCTGAGGGAACCCGACCTCGTCATTCTCGATCTCGGTCTGCCCGACATCGACGGCAAGGAGGTGATCACGCGGCTTCGCGAATGGTCGAACCTGCCGATCCTCGTGCTGTCCGTCAGGGAAGGCGAGGACGAGAAGGTCGCGGCCCTCGATGCGGGAGCCAACGATTATGTGGTCAAGCCATTCGGGATCCCGGAGTTTCTGGCTCGCGTGAGGGTTCTTCTGCGTCCTGCGAGAAAAGCGGGCGAGGACAGCGCCGAGATCGTCGTCGGGGATCTGAAGCTCGATCTCGCCCGCCACGAAGTGTCGCTCGCGGCGGAGAAGCTCAAGCTGACGCCGAAAGAATTCGAGCTTCTCGCCTACCTGATGCGCAATGCCGGCCGCATCCTCACCCACCGGCAGATCTTGACGAGCGTCTGGGGGCCTGCGAATGCCGAAGACGTCCAGTATCTGCGCGTCTTCGTCGGACGTCTGCGCCAGAAACTCGGCGATGACCCTGCGAGCCCTCGCTATATCCTGAACGAGCCCGGGGTCGGCTACCGCTTCCTGCGCCCGGAGGAGTGAGGGATGCTTGCCGGGGCTGGTTCTTGGCAGCGCTCAATATGGAAGAGGACGGTTCGCTTTATAAGACAATGCGATATCGCGCTCTTTTCGAGTCAAAACTCAGAACATTGGGGGCGATTCCGCCAGGGCCTCTCGTAAATGAAGCCGGGCCGTTACTGGCTTTCGTTCAAGTTGGGCGCCCGTTCCGCTTCGGGATTGCGCCATGGGTTGCACCTTCCGATTTCTTCGGTGGCATTGGACTGGGTGACAGTGAAATGACCCGTGGTAGCGCTTTCAGTTCCATCCGGTTCCGGGAGCCGGGTTTTGCGACCCGTCAATCAGGGGTTGTTCTGCGTGGGCTCTCGATTGTCGACGTGCGGCCCGGGATCGGCTGAGACGGATATTCTCGTCACCAACGGTGAGGGGGGAAGTCTCAAAAAGACGAGGAAACACAGGGGCATAATGCCGCGGACGTGCGTGCGGGCACGATGCGCGGCGGCTGCAGACAGCGCGCATGCGGGCCATTTGAGGCGTCGAAAGCCGCGACAAAGCGCCCGAGACCGCGCGCTTCCGTGATTGTCCGGTCGATTCGGCCTGGACCGATCAGGCAATCGTGACCAGGAGCCACCCTGCGGCGCGCGCCAAAGGCGGGCCGATTGGCCGACATACTACCCCTCATCGCTAGACGGGAGCGTGAGGACACTCCAGATGATGGCGCACTGATCCGAAACTGGATGCGATGTCGCTTGGGGCTTGATGCGATGGCGCGAAGGGACCGGTTTTCAGCTCCGGGCAACGCCGGACCTAAAAATGCGGGGGAGCTCTTCGGCTAAAGGAGGCCAAGACGATGAGCGCCATGCATACGTTTTCACTCAAGACAGAGGTTGTCTCTGGGGTGGGTACCCTCGAGCGGCTTCGTGAGTTTCACCGCGAGCGGGTCGGTATCGTCACCGACGCGCTCATGGTAAAGCTCGGCGTGGCGGACCGGGTGCGCCAATACCTCTCCGACAGCGCCGTCACGATCTACGACAAAGTCACCCCCGACCCGCCCATTGCCAGCGTCAAGGAAGGCGCAAGGGAGCTTTCCGCCTTTCGCCCGACAATCATCATCGGGCTCGGCGGCGGCTCGGCCATCGATGCGGCGAAAGCGATTCTGGCTATCCTGCGGGAGATGAACAGCCGGAGCCGTATCACCTTCATCGCCATTCCGACGACGAGCGGTACCGGCTCCGAGGTGACGGCTTATTCGGTGATTTCTGATCCGGAGAAGGGCACGAAGTTCCCGCTCGTCTCCGACGAGCTGATTCCGGATATCGCGCTCCTGGAGCCGGAATTCGTGCGCACCGTGCCGCCCCAGATCACGGCGGACACCGGCATGGACGTGCTCACCCATGCGCTGGAGGCTTATGTCGCCAATTGTGCGACCGATTTCTCCGATGCTCTTGCGGAGAAGGCCGTCAGCCTGACCTTCAAGAACCTTCCGGTGGTTTTCGACGATGGCCAAAACGTCGAGGGCCGGATCGCGATGCACAACGCCTCGTGCATGGCCGGCATGGCCTTCAACTCGGCCGGGCTCGGTCTCAACCACGGGCTGGCGCATGCCATCGGAGGCCGCCTGCATATTCCTCACGGGCGCATCAACGCCATGCTCCTGCCTTATGTGATCGGGTTCAATGCCGGCCTCGACAAGAACTCGCCGGAGCCCGCGGCGGAGCGCTACGCGCGTTTGGCCCGGCTCCTCGACCTTGGAGGCGAGACGGCGCTAAAGGGCACGCAGAATTTGATCGACGCGATCGTGGGACTGAACAAGCGCTTCGGAGTTCCGCTGACCCTCAAGGCTTTGGGTGCTGACATGGATGTGCTGGCGCAGTCCAAGGATGCGCTGGTTGCTTCCGCGCTGGCGGATTTCTGCACGTCCGGCAATCCGCGCAAGCCGAGTGCGGAAGATGTCCGGCGGCTCATTGACAAGGTGGCTGGCTGAGGCAGCGACCCGGTCGATGAAGGCGTCGTCCGGGTGCCGCCGACATCTTTGAGCCGCCTTCAAGCGTCTCTTGGCGACCCTTTCCTGGCGTTGCAATCTTAACGGAAAGGTGGGGATCCAACTTGGCGCTCGATTCCTCGGGGCTGGGCTGCGGCGCAGTCCCGGTCGCCAGACAAAAGGCCGCGCCTCAACGGCGCGGCCGGCGTTCTGCCTGAGTTGAGAGGCGTCGTGCGGCCGGACAAGCGCGCGTCGCCCAGTCGTTACGCGGCACGCGACGAGTCGAAAAAGGCGCAGTCTTTTCAAGGTGACAATGGTGCCGGCTGAGGGACTCGAACCCCCGACCCCCTGATTACAAATCAGATGCTCTACCAACTGAGCTAAGCCGGCATGGCGCGGGACGGCGGGATCCGCCTGTGTCTTCCGTGCGCCTTCAGGGCTCCAAATTCGGCCATTCGAAGCCGCTTGGAGCGGATATTCCCTAACCGCTCCGTCTGGCAGGCGCAACAGCTTCGTCGGTGCGCTCGCAAGCCTGCCACGACGATCTTATTTTAGGAGAACGATGTAGCGCCAGCGACACCGTGGGATCCTCCTTAATGCCCCTCAGTGGCGGAAGGGCGCGTCGCGATGACGGCGACGGAAGAGGCGAGAATCAATGATGTTCGCAAGCCTCTCGGTAAAAGACACGTGATCGAACCTTTTCAGCAGGGAACATGCGGCTGCTTAATTTGTTAGCATTCTAAGAATGGTTGGCTGCACGAGAATCTTGTGGTGCGGCCCTCAGGAGATTTTCGTCATGCAATCCAGGTCTACTCGGGCAGCAATCGCGATCGCGGCAGGGCTATCGATGGTGATTGCATCTCTTTCCCCGACAATGGCAGCGATGCCTCGGGCACCGCAGGCTTCGCCGGCGAGTGGCGTCGAAGCCCCTCTGATTAAGGTGCAGGATCGGCACTGGCGGGGCGGGCACCGCATCGGGCCGCGAGTCCCGAGCCGTCATTATCGGGGTCACCGATATCGCGGTCATCATTACCGCGGGCGGCATCACTACCGCGGAGGGCATTATCGCTACGGGCGGCATCATTACCGGCATCGTCACAGGAACGGCATTGGCGCGGGTGTCGCCGGCCTGGGCCTCGGGCTCGCGCTCGGCAGCGCCATGGCCCAGCCGCGCTATTATGCGGCCCCTCCCGCCTATGCCGGAGCACGGCCTGCCCCTTGGTCGCGCGAATGGTACGCCTATTGCGCCTCGAAGTATCGCAGCTTCGATCCGCGCAGCGGCACGTTCCAGCCCTATAACGGCCCGCGCCGCCTCTGCCGCTGAGGCAAGGCGGCTGATGCGAGGCCGCTAAGGAAAGTCAGCCGCGTTGGGGGCGGCTTGCTTCATAAAGCGCGATAGCGGCTGCGTTGGAGACGTTGAGACTTGCGATCGGCGGGCGTGTGGGAAGCCGCACGAGCCGATCGCATGTCGCAGCAGTTTTTTCACGCAGGCCTTTGCCTTCGGCGCCGAGCACGAGCACGGCTGGTTTCTGCAAGGGCGTATCGCCAAGCGCGTCCGTGGCCTCTCCATCGAGCCCCAGAAGATGGAAACCTGCGTCGCGCAGTTCCTCCAAAGCGTTGGAGAGGTTTCTCACCCGAACGATTTCGACATGTTCCAGCGCGCCGGAAGCGGTCTTCGCAAGAACGCCGGTCTCGGGCGGTGAATGGCGCGCCGTCATGATCAGAAAAGTCGCTCCGAAGGCGGCCGCAGAGCGAAGAACCGCGCCGACATTGTGCGGGTCCGTCACCTGATCGAGCGCGACGATCATCTCCGCGCCGATGCAATCGGAGAGTTCCGGCTCGGGGAGGGGATCGCAGAAAAGCGCGACTCCTTGATGCACCGTGTCGGCGCCGAGGAGTTTATCCATCTCGCGGGTGGAGGAGGGTTCCGGCCATTCCATGTCGGGCACGAGCCCTTTCAGCCGGTTGAGCGCATTGGCCGTTGCGACAAGCCGATGGATGTTTCTCTTCGGATTCTTCAAGGCTTCGCTGACGGCGTGAAACCCGTAGATGACCGAAGGCGAATCGGCCGGGGGCGTGCGCGGGCTTCGCCGGCTGGGCCGTCCGCCCTTCTCGCCTGGGCGGCGGCACCTTCTCATATTCGTATCGTTGGACATGGCTTGCTTGCTCAATTTACCGGCTTCTCCCTTCGCACCGAACTTCAGGGAATGGCAACGGTGAGCTTTCGTGCTGCGGGCGTTGACAGGCCGGGGCGCCACCTGCATATACGCCGCCACCGACGGTTTCGGTTCTCCAACCGAGACCTCGCTTTCGCCAGTCGTTTCGACGGCCGCACCGGAGGGGTGCCCGAGTGGCTAAAGGGGACGGGCTGTAAACCCGTTGGCTATGCCTACGTTGGTTCGAATCCAACCCCCTCCACCAGCGGCCCGCGAAACGCTGTGCGGGTATAGCTCAATGGTAGAGCAGCAGCCTTCCAAGCTGAATATGCGGGTTCGATTCCCGCTACCCGCTCCAGATTTCGACAAGAGCCGAAGCCAGATCCGCTTGTGCGCCGCACATCGATGGGTGCGTCACTTTGGGGCTCTGCCATATGACCTCGCCGACAGCCTGACGCGCGATCTTTGCAGCGCTTTGCGGGGATCATCTTTGTCGCGTGCATGTGACGCACGGCCTCTTGCACCATCGCGCGGACCATCGTACTAGGCGCGCCGAAAATCCCCGTCGAACTCAGCCTTGGTAGAGGGAAATGGCAAAAGAGAAATTTTCGCGCACGAAGCCGCATGCGAACATCGGGACGATCGGTCACGTCGACCATGGCAAGACGACGCTGACGGCAGCGATCACGAAGTTCTTTGGCGAATATCGGGCCTACGACCAGATTGATGCGGCGCCGGAAGAGAAGGCGCGCGGCATCACAATCTCGACGGCGCATGTGGAGTACGAGACGGAGAACCGTCACTACGCGCATGTCGACTGCCCGGGTCACGCCGACTATGTGAAGAACATGATCACGGGCGCGGCGCAGATGGACGGCGCGATCCTGGTGGTGTCTGCGGCCGACGGTCCGATGCCGCAGACGCGTGAGCACATTTTGCTCGCCCGTCAGGTCGGTGTTCCGGCGCTTGTCGTTTACATGAACAAGGTCGACCAGGTCGACGACGAGGAGCTTCTTGAGCTCGTCGAGCTCGAGGTTCGCGAGCTTCTGTCGTCCTACGAATTCCCGGGCGACGACATTCCGGTGATCAAGGGCTCGGCGCTTGTGGCGCTCGAGGACGGCGACAAGGCGCTTGGCGAGGATTCGATCCGCGCTCTGATGGCGGCTGTCGACGAATATATCCCGACGCCGGAGCGTCCGATCGACCAGCCGTTCCTGATGCCGATCGAGGACGTGTTCTCAATCTCCGGGCGCGGCACGGTTGTGACGGGTCGTGTGGAACGCGGCCAGATCAAGGTGGGTGAGGAAGTCGAGATCGTCGGCATCCGCGACACCCGCAAGACGACGGTGACGGGCGTTGAGATGTTCCGCAAGCTGCTGGACAGCGGCCAGGCGGGCGACAACATCGGCGCACTTCTTCGCGGCATCGACCGCGAGGGCGTGGAGCGCGGGCAGATCCTGTGCAAGCCGGGTTCGGTGACGCCGCACACGAAGTTCAAGGCGGAAGCGTACATTCTGACGAAGGAAGAGGGTGGCCGGCACACGCCGTTCTTCACCAACTACCGTCCTCAGTTCTACTTCCGGACGACGGACGTGACGGGTGTCGTGACGCTGCCCGAGGGCACCGAGATGGTGATGCCGGGCGACAATGTGACGATGGACGTCACGCTGATCGTGCCGATCGCGATGGAAGAGAAGCTGCGCTTCGCCATCCGTGAAGGCGGCCGCACCGTCGGCGCCGGCATCGTCTCCGAAATCATCGAGTAACCGAGATCGGGCGTGG
>NZ_FMVW01000001.1 GCF_900102695.1 Afifella marina DSM 2698 | reverse complement strand
CGGTCGTGATCGGCCTCCGACGCCTGCATACGGAGCTTTTCCATGCGCTCATGCGCGGCCACATCCATGGCGCGCGCCGGATACTCATAAAGCTCGCGTTTGGCATTCTCCGGCAGCTCGACGAGCGAGGGCGTCTCGGCCGAGGGCACCGTGTTCGGCGTCTCGAAGTTCCAGTCTGCGCCGGAGCGTTTGCCCGACACATAGGAATAGCGCCGCCGCCATGCGTCGATGCGATTGCGGTCGGATGATCCTTGCGCGATGCGCATCGCCGCCTCGCCCTCAGCCGCCGCTGACGGCTTCGACCAGGCGCTCTGGTGGTCGCCCACCATCAGCTTGTGCCGGCCCTCCTCGTGCTCGAACCAGTAGAACAGGCCATCCTCTTCGAAGCGGCGCAGCACATAGGCGAGGTCCGTCTCGTTCCATTGCACCGAATAATGCTGCGCCGGCGGATTGAGGATCACCCCGGAAAAATCCGGCGCCGTCAGGCCGTGCTCGGCAAACAGGAGCTCGCAGACCTCCATCGCCGTCTTGTCGAGAAAGATGCGGCAGTCGGAACGCCGCGACAGAAGCCACATTTCGGGACGCAGCGTCAGCGTGTAGGAGCGCACGCCGCGCGTCACCATCGGCCCCTCGTCGAGATCGGTGACGAGCGCGTTGAAGGGACGGCGGATCTTGGAATCCTCGCCGCCCCCGCCGCCGAAGCCGCCGCCCTCCTCGCCGGCACCCTGCTGGATCTCCACCAGCACGTCGATCCGCCGCCCGATCAGTTCGCCCGGCTCGACCGCCTCGCGCTTGGCCCTGACCACCAGCTCGATGGAAAAGAGCTCGTTCACCCCTTCGACGATCGTCGCGCGTTCCGGCAGAAGCACATCCTCGCCCAGGGGCGAGACCACCTTCAGAACACGCCCGGCCTGGATGAAATCCGAAGCCGAACCCGTCTCGATCGTATCCGTCAGGTCGTCCATCACTTTCTCCAGTTAGCGCGGGCCAGTTGGCGCAGGCCGTTGCCCGCTCTGCGAGCCAGCCAATCAGCCGACCAAGGCCTCGCGATTGCCGAAGCGACGCAGGAACTCCGGCAGCAGACGCGCCCGCTCCGGGCTCTCGATCACCTCAAAGCGGCGCGTGCGCGTGTTGTAATAGGCGGCGGCGAGCGGCGGCAGGTCGCCGCGCTGGACGAACGGCACCATCGGGTTGCCGTAAAGCACCTTATCGGGCGCCGGATCGTCGCCGACGAGATCGACGAAAGGGGTGGCGAAGTCGACGAGCTTCTTCTGCATGGCGATGGCCACGACGACGTTCTTCTTGCCCGTATAGGCGTGCAGCACCGAATAATTGCCGTTCGGACGGCTGGTGATCTGCTCGCCGGGCTTCAGCCATTCGGTGACGAATTCACGGATGCCCGGCATATGATCGAGCCGGCGGCCCTCGAAATAGACGTCCTCGGCTTCGACCAGCGTGTAGACGTAGCGCATGATCTGCACATGCAGCGTCTTGGCGACGGTGATGCCGCGCGTCTTGAGGCTGGGACCGGCCATATTGGCCACACTTTCCGTCGACGTGTATTCGACGATGAGGTGCTGCGCGGTCGGCGACACCTTTTGGATATCATCAAGCGCCATCGCGAATGGCCTCCCTGCGATCAACGGGATATCGCCCGCGCGCTGTGCGTCCGCGGGCAGGTAGCCGGCCGCCAGCCTCATGCCGGCGGCCGGAGATCGGTTGAGGCAGACGTTACGCCGCCTTCGTCGTCGCCAGATCGTAGGAGGCGATCATCGGCGATTGCGGCGTCTGGTTCTCGTCATAGGGCGTGTACTTCACTTCCATCTTGGTGAAGTTCAGCTTGATCGTCTCCACCGGGCGATCGCCCGAGGAATCGATCGAATAATTCGCGATCAGCGTGTTGGTGAGCGTGTATTCGAGATAGGTGTTTCCAGGATTACCCGTCGTCACCATGTGGATCGTCGCCCTCTTGCCGGTGGACCCGGAACAGGCCTCCTGAAACAACTTGGTCGCCGAGGAATCGCTCACCTTGGTCAAAACGACTTCCGAAACGGTTGGCTCGGAGGCTTCGCGGTTCGCAGCCGAGCCGGCCGACGTATTCATATTGCGCGACACGTTCCAGTGGATCGCCTCGATATCCATCCACTTGCGGTGCTGCTCGTGAGTCGCATCGCCTTGGATACCGTCGATTTGGAGATAGATGGGCATGACGTCTTACTCTCCTGTTATCCTCGTTGGGACGAAAAAATTGTCAGGACGCGGATGCCTGACGGCGTTTCGCGGCGTCCGGTCCGCGCAAGGCGGTGCCGGGCATCACGCGATCCGACGGCTCGTCTTTTGAACCGCCGAATTCTTGCTCTGGCTCGCCATAAGTCGGCTCGACGCCGAAGCCTGCGATCTCGTCGTAGCCGACGCTCACCCGACAAACGCGTCGACCTTCAAGCGTCGACTGCAGAAAGAGGCTCGAAATCTGCGGCAGCAGATCCCGGCCGATCATCGCCTCGATCACGCGCGCTCCCATTTCGCTGGCGCGCGCGACCGACACCAACCGATCGCGGGCCGCATCGCTCAGCGCGAGCTCGGCGCCGTAGCGCTCAGCGACGCGCTCGCGGATCTTCTCCAGCTGCAGCGCCACGATCTTGGCGAGCGCCGCCTCATCCAGCGGCCGATAGGGCAAAATGGTGGTGCGGCCGAGGAATGCCGGTTTGAAATGCCTCTTCAATTCCTCGGCAATGAGCGCTTCGAGCGCATCTCCGGCCGGCATTGTGTCTGGATCTTCGGCAAGCTGCGCTAGGAGTTCCGCGCCACTGTTCGCGGTCATCAGGATGGTCGTGTGCTTGAAATCGACATCCCGACCTTCGCCGTCGCGCAGCATTCCCTTGTCGAAGACCTGGAAGAAAATGTCCTGGACGCCCGGATGGGCCTTGTCGATCTCGTCGAGGAGGAGAACCCCGTAGGGGCGGCGACGCACGGCCTCCGTCAGTACGCCGCCTTCGCCGTAACCGACATAACCGGGAGGCGAGCCGAGAAGCATCGAGACCTTATGCTCCTCCTTGAACTCCGACATGTTGATCGTCGTCATGTGCTGTGGCCCGCCGTAAAGAAGATCGGCCAGAGCCAGCGCCGTCTCGGTCTTGCCGGTGCCGGACAAACCGACGAGGAGGAACACAGCGGGCGGGCGACGCGGATCCGACAATCCGGCACGGGCAGAGCGCATTGAGGCTGAGATCCGCTCAAGGGCCGGATCCTGGCCGATGATGCGCTCCTTCAAACGCTCGTCCAGCGACCTGACCGTAGCGATGTCATCGGCCAACAGCTTGCCCACCGGGATACCGGTCCAGCGGGCGACAACGGCGGCGACGGTGTCGCCGTCGACGACACGTGGCACCAAGGGGTCGGCTCCGGCCTCCTCCTTCATCCTCCGCTCGGCCTCGGCGAGCGCGTCCTGAAGCGCACCCCGATCCTGCTCGCCATCCAGAGGCAAGGCCACGATTGCATCATCATTTTCCCGTGCATGGCGGGGTGAGGATTCGTCGTTCGAGCCGCTCTCCCGGCCCGGCTCGGAGCGAGCAAGCAGCGCCTCGATCCGATCGGCATCGTCGGCGAGCCGGCGCTGGGTCTCATAGCGCCGCTCGACATCGGCGATCGTCTCTTCAAGCTCGCCCTGCCGCGCCAGAATGGCGGCGAGCCGCTCGCTTGCCTCGGTGTTCGCCGGTTCGCGCGAAAGCCACCGATGTTCGGCATCGAGACGCTGTTTCTCAGCCTGCGCCGCGCGGATTGAATCTGGCAAGCCATGGCGGCTGAGCGCGACGCTCGCGGCCGCCGTGTCGATGAGGCTGATCGCCTTGTCCGGCAATTGCCGGTCGGGAATGTAGCGCGCGGACAACGAGACGGCGGCGGCCAGCGCGCTATGGCGGATGACCACCCCATGGTGCGCTTCGAACCGATCGGCGATGCCGCGCAGCATGGCGACGGCGCGGCTTTCGTCTGGCTCGTCCACCTTGACGGCCTGAAAGCGGCGGGTCAGAGCCGCATCCTTTTCGATATAGCGCTTGTACTCGGAGAAAGTGGTCGCTGCGAGCGTGCGCAACTCGCCTCGCGCCAGCGCAGGCTTCAACAGATTGGCCGCATCGCCCTGGCCAGCCTGAGCCCCCGCCCCCATCAGCATGTGCGCTTCGTCTATGAACAGAATGATCGGCTCGGGGCTCGCCTTCACGGCATCGATCACACCGCGCAGCCGCCTCTCAAACTCGCCTTTGATTCCGGCGCCGGCCTGCAAGAGGCCGAGGTCGAGAGACAGGAGACGGACGCCGGCCAGCTGTTCCGGTAGCGCACCAGAGACGATCTCGAGCGCCAGCGCTTCAGCGATCGCGGTCTTGCCGACACCCGCCTCGCCGACAAGAATCGGGTTGTTCTGACGCCTGCGCATCAGGACGTCGACCACCTGCCGCAGCTCGCGCTCACGTCCAATCACCGGGTCGATCTGCCCCTCGCGTGCCGCCACCGTCAGATCCTGAGTGTACAGAGCCAGAAAATCGTCGCCCTTACCGGCTCCGGCGGCCAACGGCAGCACGCGCGCGTCTTCCTGATCGCCTCCCGCCGCCAAAAGTTCAGCGTCCAGCGCCTCACTCGACAGAGCCCTCAGGGACGGTGCGGCGCCTCGCAGAATCGCCCGCAACGTCGGCTCATCCAGGAGTGCCGCGAGCAAATCACCCGACGAAATTCGGGATCGACCATATTGCAGATTGGCGAGCGTGAAGGCTTCCCGCGCCCAAAGGATGAGGTTCGGCGAAAGCGTCAGCGATTGTCCGTCGGCTCGGGGCAAATCATCGAGCGCGAACGTCAATTCGCGCCGTGCCGATTCAACTGAAACGCGATTACGATCAAGCAGTTCCTGCACCTCCCGCTCATCGAGAAGCGCGGAAAGCCAGTGGGGGATGTCCACCGTCACATTAGATGATCCGGCCGCAATTACAGCAGCTCTCTCCAGAGCTGCCCGGCAAACCGAATCTAAATTCTCTATAATTTTATCTATGCTGATCCGCGACATGGATAAATCACTCGCCCACCAGTCAGGCCGCTATCATCGCGGGCAGCCCATTTCAAGAATATGGCAGAATTAAAAAACTCCAAGATATTTTTTTTTGCGAAAGCCGTCTTTACTGACGAGATATTGGCGATAAAACAATCTTTCCTGAGCTTCTGCGCAGCGACGTTTTCGCCGCGTAGGGGCCCATGTTTCAGAAGGGTCGCTCTTTGACGGCCTCGTCGATTAGGTTGCGCTGTAATCCGAGGTTGTATCGTGCATTTGGACATTCCTGCCATCACGGCCACGTTCGATTCACGGACGCCATGCGGTGGGAATCCACGCAGCTCTCCGGAGACACGGGAGCTCTATTACCGGATCAAGGACAGCCGGAACGCCGCTCGCAGCGAAGAGCGTTCGATCGCTCCCGGCGAGCCCATCCGGCTATCTCAGAAATGGCGCGAGGTTCATGAGCTCGCAAACGACATCCTGATCAACCGCGCGAAGGACCTCGAAATCCTCGCTTGGCTCGCCGAGGCTCAATTGCGGCTGGAGGGCTTCGCGGGGCTGCGCGACGTCTTCACGGCCATGACAGCGCTCGTCACGGACCAATGGGATCATCTGCACTCGGTCGGCGATGGCGACTTGGAGGACAAGGTGGCTCCGTTGGCCGGCTTGAACGGCATCGGTGGCGAGGGCAGCCTCATTCAGCCTGTCCGCCTCACCCCTCTGGTCCCAGGAGCGCATTTCGGCGAGCACAGCCTGTGGGATTACCAATTGTCGCAACGCGACGACAACGCCGACCGGAAGGAGGCGCTGGAAGAAGCGGTCAGCGAAGCCGGAACCGGCGCGATGGCCACCCGCCATCAGGAGGCGATGGAATGCCTGACCGCGTTCAACGAACTGGTGGCGGTCGTCGATGAGCGGTGCGGCGCCGGCGCTCCAGCGAGTTCCAACACGCGCACTGTCCTCGCCGAGGCAGCCGCTGCTATTCGTGTCCTCGCTAACCTCAAAGACGATAGCGCGGCAGCGGCCGACGAGACCGGCGCACGCCCCTTTTCCAAGGCAAAAGAAGAAATCTCGCAGCGCACGCCCGGCAACGGCGCGGATGAAACCGAGGGCGCTGTCGAACTGTCAGCACCCAGGATCGGGTCTCTGGTCATCGGATCGCGCGATGATGCGTTTGAGGCGCTTGGGCTGATCGCTCGGTATTTCCGCAGGAGCGAACCCCATTCGCCCATTGCGGCTTCGATTGAAACGCTGGTGCGCCGCGGGCGGATGGATTTCGTCGATCTGCTCGGCGAGCTTTTGCCCGATCCGGCAACTCGCAAGCAGGTGCTTACGGCCGCCGGCATCCAGCCACCTAAAGCTGGGGCCGAAAACGGCGAGGCCGCATCGTGACCATGGCGAGCATGTCGTCGCAACGTCCGTCAATTGCTTGAAGGAGCGAACCAATGGAAAGCGTCCACCAGAAACTGGAAAGGGTCCGCAAGCCGAGGGTCCACATCAAATACGAGGTGGAAACCGAAGGCGCGATGGTGGTCAAGGAGCTCCCCTTCGTCGTGGGTGTCCTCGGGGACTTTTCCGGCGATCCGACCGAACCTCTAAAGCCGTTCGGCGAGCGCAAGTTCGTGCAGATCGATCGCGACAATTTCGATGAGGTGATGCGGCGCATGACGCCAGGCCTCAACCTCTCGGTCGAGAACACGTTGGCGGACGACGGCACCGACATGCAGGTGTCGCTGCGCTTCGATAGTCTTGCCGACTTCGAGCCAGGCGCCGTCGTCAATCAAGTACCTGCACTGAAGGCTTTGCTCGATGCTCGCAACGAATTGCGCGACCTGATGAGCAAGGCCGATCGCTCTGAAGATCTGGAGCGGCTTCTGGAGGACGTTCTGCAGAACAAGGGCGACCTCGACAAGCTTGTCGGCGAACTGTCCACGCGCCGACGGACCGAGGCGACCAGTCGTGAGCCCGAATAGAGTCGAGGGAGACCTGACATGAGCCAGGAAACGCAACTTGAGCCGAAGGCAGAGGTCGCGGTCGAGGAGGAAAATCTTCTTGCCAAGGTCGTCTCCGCCACCCGGCAAACGACGCCCGACCGTGCCGAAAACCTCTTGCGTACCCTGACAGATCAGGCGCTCAAGGGAACAGTTGTCTACGACCGCAACCTCACCGTCACACTGAACAAGGCGATCGCCGAGATCGACCACGTCATTTCGCGTCAGCTCGCTGCCATCATGCACACGCCTGAGTTCAGCAAGCTCGAGGGGACATGGCGTGGCCTTCACTATTTGGTCAAAAACTCCGAGACCAGCGCCAATCTCAAGATCCGCGTACTCAACGCGACCAAACGGGATCTGACCCGCGACCTCGACAAGGCCGTGGAATTCGATCAGTCGCTGCTATTCAAGTCGATCTACGAAGATGAGTTCGGCACGCCCGGCGGCGAGCCCATGGGCGCACTCGTCGGCGACTACGAATTCGACAATTCATTCGAGGACGTGCAGCTCCTACAGGGCATCTCGGCAATCTCGGCAGCATCGTTCGCGCCTTTCATCGCCGGCGCCAGCCCGAAGATGATGGGCTTCAACGATTTCCGGGAGCTGGCTCGTCCACGAGACCTCGAGAAGATCTTCGAGACCGTGGAATACACGAAATGGCGCTCCTTCCGCGAAAGCGACGATTCTCGCTTTGTGGCACTCGCCATGCCTCGGGTTCTCGCCCGAATGCCCTATAGCCCCGAGACGGTGCGCATCGACGAATTCGCTTTCGACGAGACCGACGGCGCGAAGGGCGCAGAACTCCCGCACGAGCATTATTGTTGGATGAACGCCTCTTATGTCATGGGCACACGGCTCACCGACGCCTTCGCAAGAAGCGGCTGGTGCACGGCAATCCGCGGTGCCGAGAACGGCGGCAAGGTGGAAAACTTGCCGACACACGTTTTCGCCAGCGACGACGGCGATATGGATTTGAAATGCCCGACCGAAGTTGGGATTACCGACCGTCGCGAGGCGGAGCTCGGTAAGCTCGGTTTTCTGCCGCTGTCGCACTACAAGAACACCGATTATGCGGTCTTCTTCGGCGCGCAGACCGCCCACAAGCCGAAGATCTACGACCTGCCCAGCGCCACGGCCAACGCAGCGATCTCGGCACGGCTTCCCTACATGATGGCGACCTCGCGCTTTGCCCATTACCTGAAGGTGATGGGACGCGACAAAATCGGCTCGTTCATGGAAGCCGATGATGTCGAGAACTGGCTGAATCGCTGGATTTCAAATTATGTGAACGCCAACGAGGAAGCCGGCGAGGAGTCGCGCGCAAGCTACCCCCTGCGCGAAGCCAGGGTAGAAGTTCGCGAAGTCCCGGGACGGCCAGGCTCCTACAACGCAATCGCCCATCTTCGGCCATGGCTGCAGCTCGAAGAGCTGACCACGTCGTTGCGCATGGTCGCGCGTATTCCATCGAAGGGTTAGAGGCTCGACTTGGACCGGCCTTCTTGGCGCCGGTCCGGCCAGTCGCGGGGGGCGACATGGATACGACTGGCAATTCGGAATGGCGCAACGAGGTCGTTCGGCTGATCGCGCGCATCGACATTGCGCTCGAACGCCAAGTGAACGCCATTCTCCATCATCCAAGGTTCATGGAGATGGAGGCGCGCTGGCGTGGTCTGGCCCTCGTCGTGCGCACGGCGGCGCGCAGCGAGGAGGTCAAGGTGCGCATCATCTCGGCAAGCCGCCGAGAGCTGGCGCGCAGCCTGGAGCGGGCGGGCGATTTTGACCAGAGCCATCTCTTCGAGCTCGTCTACAGCCGGGAGTTCGGTATGCCGGGGGGCGAGCCGTTCGGCCTTCTCATCGCCGAATACATGATTTCGCCGGGAGACAGTGGTGAAGAAGGCGACCCGATCGGGATGCTGACCGCCATCGCCAGCGTCGCCGCGGCGGCGTTCTGTCCAGTCGTGGCCGGCGCTTCACCAAATGCGGCCGGCCTCGGCCATTTTCGCGATCTCAATCGCGTGCAGAATCTGGCGCAGGCGCAGAGTGACCCTTCGATGATCCGTTGGAACACGCTGAGAGCACATGACGATGCGCGTTTTCTCGGGCTAGTGGCTCCGCGGATCCTTCTGCGTTCGCCACATCGTGCCTACGCTCGCCACCGCGACGACGGCTTTCCATTTCGCGAGACCATTGCGGCCGACGCGTCAACGCTTCTCTGGGGCAACGGCGCCTTCGCCTTTGCAATGGTCGTGATCCGAACTTTTATCGAAACCGGCTGGTTCGCAGATCTGCGGGGCGTCAGCCAGGACCGGATCGATGGCGGCATGCTTGGCGCAGCCGAGCTTCAGCCATACGACTTTGCCACAGAAAGCGGCGGTCTCTCCGCCCAGCCGCCGGTCGAGGCGCGCATCACCGTCCGACAAGCACAGCAATTGTCCGATCTCGGCATCGTGCCAATCGAGACGATCTATCTGTCGTCCGGCATCGTATTCAACTCCAATCAATCACTGCACGCACCACCGCACCATTCCAGCGAGAGCGTACGCCAAAACGCGCGGTTGGCCGCAATGCTGCAATATGTGCTCTGCGCCTCGCGCTTTTCGCATTATCTGAAAGTGATCCTGCGCGACGAGATCGGCCGCCTGTCCGATGCGCCGACAATCCAACGCCGACTGGCGGACTGGTTGGCCGGCTATACGCTCGGCAACGACGACGCCAGCAGCGAACTGCGCACACGCTTTCCTCTACGCTCTGCCGGCATCGAGGTCGGCAATCTTCCGGGCAAGCCGGGCAGCTACATCTGCACCGTGCGTCTGCAGCCACATTTCCAACTCGACGACGTCACCACGAGCTTCCACCTCGTCGCCGAGACAGAGGCCGAGACCGCCCGACCTCAACGCGGCGAGGCGGGTCCCGAGGAAAGGATCTTCGCATGATGATCGCCGACACAATCGCTGACTATCTCGATAAAAATGCTCTCGAAGAGGCGATAGAGCATGCGGGTGCAGCAGTCCGCGAAACTCCACAAGACCGAAAGACACGCGGACTCTTCATCGATCTTCTCATTCTGGCCGGCGCCTATGAACGCGCCGACAAACAATGCGCTCTGGCCACGTCCCTAGATCCGGAAGAAGCGGTAGGCCTAGGCCGGCTCAGGGCCGAGTTACGCGCCATGGCTGCGCGCGACGCTTTTTTCGAAACCGGGGCCGTGCCTGATTTTCCGGGCGGACCAAGCGAGCGCGACCAACTCGCGCTGAAGCTCTCGATCGCCCATCGTGAGGCCGATCGGGATACGGCCTTGGCCACGCTGGAAGCCCTGGAGACGGCTCGCGGCTCCCAAGCGATGACGGTCAACGGAACAGCTGTCCAGGATTTCCGGGATTGCGACGACCGCATTCCCCACGCCCTGGAGGTTCTGACGTCCGGCGGCGCCTATCTGTGGATCGACTTTGAGCGAATCCAGACACTTTCGGTGGCGCCGATGACGCGGCCGCGAGATCTCGCCTTCCGTCCGGCAGAACTCGGCCTCACCGATGGCAGTGCCGGACCAATTCTTCTGCCGATCATTTATCATGGCGCGGATGCCGGACCAGCTCTGCGGCTCGGTTGGGAGACCGCGTGGGACGAATGTCCGAGCGGAATCATTGTCGGGCGTGGCCAGCGCTGCTTCCTTGCAGGCGATGCGCTCATGGCCGCGCGCGAGATCGAAAGCCTCGGTCAGGCTGCAGGTGATACAGGCGCGGCGGAGGCAAGCTATGGCTGACCCTCTCGACCGTTTTGTGCCTGGTCGCGGCAGCATCTCGCAGCCGCTGCTCGACCGTCTGCTCGATGCCGAGCCGGATCGCGACGAAGACCAACCATTACGGCCGGTGGACGAAGTGCGTCGCTTGCGCGAGGCGATACGCCGCGATCTGGAGGCGTTGCTCAATACACGCCAGCCCCCGGTTTCGCCGCCTCCCGGTCAACCGCATCTGGACAGCGCACTCACCTCCTTCGGCATCGAAGGTTTCGTCGGGGCCAGCCTCGGCTCGCCCGCCGCCAAAGCGCGTTTCGCACGGGCGATCGAACGGCGCATCGAACTCTTCGAGACGCGGCTGTCCAACGTCCAGGTCACCGTTCTCAAGGGTCGCGGCGACGGCGACCGCGCGTTGCGGATGCGCATTCAAGCTCACTTCCGGGTGAACGAGGCAATGCCGCCGATCCGCCTGGAATCGATGGTCGACCCCTCCACCAACCGCATCGAGCTCGAGGCGCCCGGTGACTGACGGTTTTTTCGCACGTTATAACGAGGAACTCGACGCGCTGCGCCAGCGTGCCTCCCGCTTTGCTGCGGCGTTTCCGAAAGTGGCCGGGCGCCTGCGACTGACAGGAGAGGTCGCCGACGATCCTCATGTGGAACGACTGGTTCAGAGTTTCGCCTATTCGGCGGCACGCGTGCGCCAGAAGCTCGACGACGAGTTTCCTGAGCTGACCGACGGACTGCTCGAAACTCTCTATCCGCACTACCTCGCACCCATTCCCTCCATGTCCGTGGTGCGTTTCGAGCCGGATGCAAATCTGGCGAACGTGCGGCTGATCCCGCGCCATTCGGAGATCCGCGCGGAACCCGTGGGCGGAGAGAGCTGCCGCTTCCGCACCACGCAGGATGTTCCCGTCGCGCCGATCAAACTCACTGCCGCGAGCCTCGCTGGCCAGCCATTGGATGCGCCGGCTCCCCATCACGGGGCGGCCTCCTGTCTTCGACTGTCGCTGCGCGCTCGCAGCGGCCAAGGCGGTATTGCCGGTCTAGGCCTCGACCGGCTCCGCCTGTTCCTGGCTGCCCCTTGGCGTCAAGCAAGCGCCCTCGCCGAACTTCTGATGAACCACACGCTGGGAATAGCGCTCGCCCGACATTCGGGAGATACAGAGCCGATACTTTTGCCGGCGTCGAACCTCAGCCCCATTGGCTTTGGCGAGGGCGAAGGAATGCTGCCCTATCCGGCCTCAAGTTTCGTCGGATACCGGCTGCTCACCGAATTCTTCGCCCTGCCGCAGAAATTCCTGTTCCTCGATGTTCATGGGATCGGGGACTGGACCGGCGATGCCGTCGAGATCTTCGTCTATCTCGATCAGACGAATAGCGCGCTGGAGCAGTCGGTCTCCGCCCGTGATTTTGTTCTCAACGCGTCGCCTGTGGTCAATCTGTTTCGGCAGAGCTGTGAGCCGATCACGCTCGATGGCACCCGCACCGAATATCGTCTCTTGCCGGATTCGCGCCGTCAGAAGACCCGCGAGATCCAATCGATCGATAGCGTAAGCATCAACGAGCGGAGCGGCGCCAGCCACCGAATCCAGCCCTTTTTCGGACGCATGCGCACCTCCGGTCCGCCGGTCTTCTGGCAGATCACCCGCCGCTTCGACGAAGAGGATCGTACCAGCGACGTCGACATCTCCTTTGTCGACGAAGCCAGGCGAATGACCGGGCCGCTCGACGCCGTGGCGAGTGTGGAAACCCTGTGCCTCAACCGGGATCTACCCGAGCACCTGCCTTTCGGCGGCGGACATCCTCGCCTTGAGTTGGTGGATAGCACCGACGGCGTCGGTGCCGTGGAGGCATTGTTGCCGCCGACGCCCTCGGTTCGGCTAACTGACACCGATGGGCGCAACTGGCGGCTCGCCTCCCATCTCCTGTTGAACCATCTGTCTCTGGCCGATCGCGGTGGCGGCGCACTGAAAGATGTTTTGAAGCTATATGCGTTCCGCGACACTCCGGAAACACGTCAAATCATCGATTCGATCTCCGGCATCGAGGTGCGGAGTGCGACGGCACGGATCGCCGGCGGCGGCATGGTTCCAGGCACAGAAATCGATCTGACCTTCGACCCTGCAATGATCGACCGTCCCTCGGCCTATCTGTTCGCCGCCGTTCTCGACGACTTCTTCGGCCTTTACACCGCCATCAACAGCTACAGCCGACTCACCGTTCACCTGAGGGGCCAATCGCGACCGGTTGCCCGGTTCCCTGCCCGCGCCGCGGAAAGGCCGCTCATATGAGCGCCGTGCAAGAGAGCAGCATCGTGACGCCTGAAGGGACGGAGCAGGTGGACGACCTGTCACGCCTGCGCCAGCGCCTGGTCGAGGAGCCCGGCCTGTTCGAGCCCTCGACAGCGTTCCGTCTGGCGGCAGAGGAAGACGAGGTTTCCATCACCTCGCCCTTTGGCGTGGCTCCGACTCCGGTGCCGGTTGTGCTTGAACAAGGCCGCAACGGCACGATTGCCGCCACGACACCGGTGTCGGGCCTGATCGGCCCGCTTGGTGTGTTGCCGCCTTCGTATGACGAAGCGGTGATGCGCGAAGAACGCAACCGCTCGCACGCATTGCTTGCGTTTTTTGACATCTTCGGCGCCCGATGGGCAGCACTTTTCTTTGCGGCAGCGGAGAAGTACCGCCTCGCCAGACGGCTGCGCTGGCGTGGGCGTGTTGCCGGTAACGCGTTCCTGACAGCGCTGTTCTCGCTGACCGGCTTCGGGACGCGCGGTCTCAAGGAGACGAGTGGCGTCGATACCGACGTGATCCTCCGCTTTGCCGGTTTCTTTGCGCAGCGCACCCGCAACGCTTCCAATTTGAGAGCAATGCTCGCCGACTTTACGGGCGTCCCGGTGAAGATAGAGCAGTTCCGCCCACGTTGGCTGACGGTTGCCGAGCACGACCGCACCGCAATTGGGCCGACCGCTCGCCTTGGCGTCAACACGATGGCCGGCACTGCCGTGAGAGACCGTTCCAGCGGGTTTCGGATCGTGCTCGGGCCGCTGGACTATCGCGATTATTGCGCGTTTGCACCGGGGAGCGCCGCAGCCGCCGAGTTGGTCGCGCTGACGCGACTCTTCGTCGGAATCGGGCTGACCTTCGACGTTCAGGTGATCCTCAAAAAGGAGCAGGTCCCATTTTGCCAATTGGGCGGCGCGGACGCCGCCCAGCCGCGGCTCGGCTGGAACAGCTGGGCACGCGTTGCCCCGGCAGGGCGAGACAGCGACGAGGCTTTCTACACGGCGGAGGCCGGTGAGAGAGGAGCCTCGCATGCGGCTTGAGCTGCGACAGACCGGAGGACCGCAGCTTCGAGCCCCGCGTCGGCCCTGGTCGTTCGAACGCGGTCATCGCAGCCTCGGCGGCAATCCAGACTGCGATTGGGTCATCGAGGATCAGGACGGCACACTCTCCGATTTTCACTGCATCATCAGCCGCGATCGCTCATCCTTCGTGGTCGAGGATCGCAGCGCTCATGGCATCCGCGTCGACAGCAACCTGTTGCGCCAGGGCGAGACGGCGCGCCTCGCATCCGGTTCCGTCATTGCGTTCGGCGCACTTGTCTTCGAGGTGGCACTCTACGGAGAAGCCGAGCCTGATCTGGATGACCCCGACGCCAACTTACGTCTCAGCGACGAGGCGCCGACCATTTCCGCGATCCTGGCCGATGTCGCGCCGGGTCGCCAGCGGGGAAGTGGTCTCGGCGGCGCCGCATCTTGGGATGACGGCGAGCCCTCGAACCGTAGCCGCAATAATGCACCCGATAGGCGAGACACCTTCTCAGTCCCCTCCTCCCGACAGGTTGAGATCGGCTGGGGCGGACCACCCGAAACAGACGCAACGCACCCGCTCCTGCCCAACGACTGGAATGCCGACGCTGGCGGCGAGTATGCCAGCAATATCGAGCACCGGCCCGCCCTAAGCACAGCGGTTCCGCGCATGGGCGCGCGGCGGCGCCGGCGTGCACCCGACCCGACTGCCGGTATTCCTGACGACGCCTTCGATGCCCTGGCGCCCCCTCGACCGGAGGCGGGGGATACGGATGGCGTTTCGACGCCGGCGAGCCGGACGGAGACGCCAACCGCACCGACGTCCGAGAACACGGCGCTTTCGACGTCAGGGCCGGATCATGAAGTCGAGCAACACGCGCCGTTAGCCGAAAGCGACCCGGCCGGGCTTGAGCCCGAGAGATCGCCGGATGTGACGCCGGTGGCTTCAGCGGGGCAGCCCGCCCCGGACCCTACAGACCGGGCTATTGCAGATATCCTCGGGCCTCCCCGAAAGGCTGGATCAATCCCGGCCGAACACCCCGATCAGCCGACGCAGCTCGGACAGACGGGGCAAACGGCCGAGCCGCCGCGCGCCAGCGGACATATTGGCGGGCCCGATGTCGGACCTAACGTGCTGACTCTCCTGCGCGACTGCGAGGATTCGCTCGATGAAGTCTGCCGTCTATTCGGCATCGAGACCGGTCATGCCAACGCCGGACCGCTCCGCAGACAGGCAGACATCGGCTCTCGCATCGCGGCTCTGACACAGCGCCAGACCAAACTCCGCGATGAGATGGAGCGATTGCTGCGCGAGCTCGGACCGAAACTGGAGCCCCGAGCGCTCGAAGCCCGGGTGGATGCCGGCGCGGGCACAGTTCTGCCATGGCCACGCCGCGACTACTGGCGCGCCTATCGTGCGCAGTTCCGGCGGGATGGCCGCGATCTTTCGGTCCAAGAATTTCTAAAGTCTCTCATCGCAGGCGATGAAGACATCGATACCGCCAGTAGCGTCGAAGACAGGTTGAAGCGAAGCCAATGAAGGACGAAAACCGTGTCGCGTGGAGCGAGGGCATGTTCCTTCGCGTACAACACTTCCAGCAGGCCGACCGCTGGACGGAGCGCCTCGTGCGCACCTCCAGTCAGGAAACGGTCGCCTATCCCTGGGGCATCTCCGAGATCGAAATAGATCAAGGCGCGCTCGCCGTCGGCCAATTCGCCTTGTCCCGCATCCGAGGCATTTTGCCCGACGGCACTCCGTTCGAGGCACCGGGCGACGCCGATTTGCCTCCGCCGATCGCGCTTGAGGAAACGGCAAAGCAGGAAATCATCTATCTGGCGCTGCCCGGACGGCGCCCCGGCCGCGCTTATTCGGTCATAGAAGCCGGCGACGCGCGCGCCGGCGTCAGACTCGCCGCTTCGAACTTCGACGCGCCCGATGCAAATCTCGATACCGACTTCATTGCGCCGATCGATATCTCCCGACTGAACCTGCGTTTCCTGAAGACCGGCGACGAATTGGCTGGTTACGATCTCATCGGATTGGCCCGTGTCGTCGAGGTTCGTTCCGACCGGGCCATCATCCTCGATCCCGAATATCTGGCCCCATGCCTGAACTGCGCGGCCGAACCACGCCTCGCTGAACTCATCCGCGAACTTCTCGGCATCGTGCGCCATCGCGCCGAGGCCATCGCGGACCGCATCGGTGATCCAACGATCCGGGGCACGGCCGAAGTCGGCGACTTTTTTCTTCTGCAGATTCTCAATCGCGCAGATCCGTTGCTAGCCCACATCGCGGCGAATGCGACCCGCCTCCATCCTCTCGTGTTCTACGAATTCTGCATCGGGCTGGCCGGTGAACTCGCCACCTTCACCACAGAGGAGAAACGCGCCGCCGATTTTCCGCCCTATCGCCACGATGACCTCAAGGCGACGTTTGCCGCCGTCTTCGATGATCTGCGCACATCGCTCTCTGCCGTGCTGGAACAGACGGCCGTCGCCATCGATCTGGTCGAGCGTCGGCATGGCGTTCGGGTTGGAACGATCCCGGACCGGTCGCTTCTGGCCAGTGCGGGCTTTGTCCTGGTGGTCGGCGCCGACATGCCGGGCGAGGAGATCCGCCGGAAGCTGCCCGCGCAGATCAAGGTCGGCCCGGTCGAGCGCATCGTCGAACTCGTCAACGTGGCTCTACCCGGCATCCCAGTCCGTCCGCTGCCGGTGCTGCCACGACAACTGCCTTACCGCTCCGGTCGGGTCTATTTCGAACTCGACACCGGCTCGCCGCTATGGCGCCAGCTCGACACGTCAGCCGCCATTGCGCTGCACCTGGCGGGAGACTTCCCCAACCTTGAAATGGAACTGTGG
This sequence comes from Afifella marina DSM 2698, assembly GCF_900102695.1. Classification (GTDB taxonomy): domain Bacteria; phylum Pseudomonadota; class Alphaproteobacteria; order Rhizobiales; family Afifellaceae; genus Afifella; species Afifella marina. The sequence goes on along the minus strand of NZ_FMVW01000001.1, from coordinate 1,002,728 downwards.
GCGCTACGCGAATGAGCGACCTTCCCTCTCCAGGCGATCCGAACGACGCCAACGCCGAACCGAGCCGCACCGGAACGCAGGATGACATGGCGTTCGATGACATCCTGGCATCTGGCAAGGAGGCAGGAGCGTCTGTCGAGCCTAGACCGGCCACGGGCTGGTCGGCGGCCGCCATTATGCGCGACTTCCGTTTCGGCGGCGAAGAGGTGCCGGTTCTCGTCGCGTCGGCCGCTCCGCTTCTCAATCTCGCTCACGAGCTCCGCCAGCGTACCAAAGCCCCGGACATGGACGAGATGCGCGGGGCAGTGATCGATGCCGTGCGACGTTACGAACGCGATCTGGCCAGCGCCCGCATCAGTCCAGAACGGGCGCGCGCCGCCCATTACGTCGTATGTGCCACAATCGATGACGTGATCCTGTCGAAGCCGTGGAGCGAGCGGATGGGCTGGGCCCGGTCCGGCCTCGTCTCGACCTTTCACATGGACGTCACCGGTGGGGACCGCGTCTTCGATCTGCTCGACCACTTTCATCAAAGCCCCGGCGCCAACAAGGATCTGCTTCTCCTTATCTATCTCTGTCTGTCGCTCGCCTTCGAGGGCCGCACGCGGGTTTCGCCGCGAGGCACGCTGGAGCTGGAGCGCATCCGCGAAAGCCTCTACCGAACGCTTCTCGGCCAGTACGGTGTCTTCGAGCGCGAACTCTCGCCTCATTGGCGCGGGGTGGTGGCTCGTCACAAGCCTTTGCGCACAGCTACGGTGCTTTGGACACTGCTGGCATGTCTCGTTCTGGCGCTCGGGCTAAGTTATTTTCTGTTCACTCTCTGGCTGAACCAGGATTCCGACGTGACGGCACGTCGCCTGGCTGATCTGCCGCCGAGCGAAGCGCCGAGCCTCGCCGCCATAGCTTATCGGAGCGAGCCCGAGATGCCGCCGGAGGTGGATAAGGAGCCACCAGCGAAGGAGGAACCGGTTACGCGCACGGCCGTGGTCGAGCAGCCGGAGCCCCCAGAAGAGCCGACCCGCCTCGACAATCTCTTGGCCTTTCTACAGCCCGAGGTCGACGCTGGCCTCGTGACACTATCGGACGCGAACGGCCGACTGCGCGTGCGCATCGCCAATTCAGGCTTGTTCGAGACGGGCAGCGCCGACGTGAACCCCGATTTTCGCGGCCTCATCGAGCGTATCGGCGGCGCGCTGTCATCGGAGGGATTCAAAGCCATCGTCGTCGGGTACACCGATGACGTGCCGATCCGCACGGTTCAGTTCCCCTCAAATTGGGATTTGTCGGAGGCACGCGCGAAAGCTGTCGGCGACATTCTCGCTCTCTACACCGGGCCGGACGCCATCACCACAGAGGGACGTGCCGACAGCGATCCGCTCGCCAGCAACGACACACCTGAGGGGCGCGAAATGAACCGGCGAACCGAGATCCTCGTCATGACCGACGCGGCGGCCCGGCTCAACCAGACGTCTTCGGGCACGCCGGCGCAGGAAGGCGCGCCACCGATCGCCCCCTCCGACCAGCCCGAAGTGCCGGCTCCGGCCGCTCTTGAAGGCGGAGACAAGACCCAATGAACCCGCTGAGCTACTTTTACACGATCCGCTCCTACGTCGACGCCTATTCCGGCTTCATCGGCCGCCGATTCCTTTCGGTCATCTGGGTCGTCGCGATCGGGTTCGTCATCTGGTTCTACGGCTATCTCCTCAAATTCGGCGATTTCCAACCGCTGGCGAGTGCGGGCAATCGCATCATTGCCATCGCGGCCGTGCTCGCCGTCTGGCTGCTCTATCTCGGCGTCTCATTTTTCCGCTCGCGGCGGCGCGACAATGAGCTGGTCGAAGGCATCGAACAGGATGCCGAGGCGCTCGCCGAGGGCGAGCGGACCGCCGAGGTAGATGAAATACGCAGTCAGCTCCGGCAGGCCCTGGCTCTCTTGCGCCGCGTATCGCGCAAACGCTTCGGCTATATCTACGAATTGCCCTGGTATGTGCTTTTCGGTGCGCCGGGCTCCGGCAAGACCACAGCCATCACTCATTCCGGCCTGACCTTCCCGGTTGGCATGGCCGAAGGGGAAGGCACACGCGGCATAGCCGGCACGCGAAGCTGCAATTGGTGGTTCTGCGAGGAGGCGATCCTCGTCGACACCGCTGGCCGCTATACAACGCAGGACGATCTGTCCGGCGCGGCCAAAGCAGGGTGGGACGGTTTCCTCAATCTCCTGCGGAGATATCGCCGCTCACAGCCAGTGAACGGCGTGTTGATCACCTTGTCGATCGCCGACCTCGTTGACCGCCCTCCCGAAGCACGGCTGGAGGAAGTTCGCGCCATCCGAAAGCGCCTCAATGAGATGGACGAGGTGCTGAAGGCTCGCATACCGGCCTATCTGGTCTTGACCAAAGCTGATCTTCTGACCGGCTTTATCGAGTTCTTCGACGGCTTCAACCGGTCCGACCGGGAACAGGTCTGGGGCATGACCTTCGACCTGGCCGACAGCGATAAGGCCAAAGACCTGCCCGAGCGCTTTCTCGAAGAATTCTCGCTCCTGCAGGAGCGCGTCGGATCCATGTTGATCGAGCGCCTGCAGCAGGAGCCCGATGTCGCGGTGCGCGGTCGCATCTTTCGCTTTCCAGCCGAATTGTCGGCACTGAAGGATACGGTGCACGAGATTCTTGTCGAACTCTGCTCGGGCTCGAAGCTGGTGGAAGCGCCATTGGTGCGCGGCGTCTATCTCGCATCGGGAACTCAGGTGTCGGAAGGCGAACGGGGATCGTCCGCCCAGCCGATCCCTCGGATGCGGCGCAGCTATTTTCTTACCCGGCTTTTCAAAGACGTCATTTTCGGCGAGGCATCACTCGTCAATCGCGATCGGCGTCTGTCGTCACGCCAGCGCATGTTGCGCCGGATAGCCTACGGCGCAGCCGCCGTCCTTCTGGCTTTCGTGCTCACAAGCTGGACGCTTACCTATTTTCGGAACACGGCGGCCCTCGCCCAGGCTGAAGAACGGATTGACGCCTACCAGGACGCAGTCAAAGGCATACCCGTTCGAAATGTCGACGATGCGGACTTCCTGCGCGTCCTACCCGCCCTTAACAGTCTTTCCGCCATCACCGACAGCTTCGAGCGTACCAGCGTTTGGCCGGCCAGCTTTGGGCTCGACCAGCGGCCTAAGATCGAAAGCCGCCGACGTGCGGCTTATCAGAGAGCTCTCAACGCACTTCTGTTGCCGCGCCTGTTGGTGCAGCTTCAGACCACGCTGCGCGAAAGCGATGATCCCGCCGCGCTTTTCGATGCACTCAAGCTCTATGGGATGCTGGGCGGCCTCGGCAGTCTCGATCCCGACTACGTCGTCTCGCAGTCGAAGCGGCTATTCTACGAACTCTATCCCGAGGAGGGGCGAGCAGGCGTGCGCGAGGCTCTGGCCGCGCATACACGCGCCATGGCGACGGGGACTTTGCCACCGCTCACTCTGGACACCCGACTGATTGCCGAGGCGCGGTCCAAGATCGCAGACCGCAGCTATGCGCAGCGGGCCTTCGATATTCTCGCGGCGAAGCCCGCAGCACGCACTCTCGCTTCTTTTGTGCCTGCCGATGCCTTGGGCCCCGTCGGCGAGCGAGCTTTTGAGCGAGCTTCAGGCGACAGCCTGCGCGCAGGTATCGACGGACTTTATACCGGTAACGGCTACCGAATGGCCGTGTTGCCATTCCTCGGCGAGGCGGCCAGCGAAGCCTTGAGCGAAACCTGGGTCCGCGGTTCTTCGTCGACCGTCCAGCCGACGACGATCGATGCCGTGTCGAACGCAGCACTCGACATCTACTTCGATACATTTCGGCAGCGCTGGTCCGAGCTTCTCAGCGACATCAGAGTGCGCCCCGGTCAGACATTGGCAGAAGAGACAGAAACCACGCGGCTCCTGACGACCGACCCCGGCCCAATTGAGTCCCTGGCTCAAGCCGTTGCCAAGGCGACCGACCTTCGACCAATCGCTGCAGAAGGCAAGACCACCGAAATCGGCGAGACCGCTGAAGCGGTTGCGGCCTCCAGCTCGGCCTCTCCACTTGCGCTCGCCAATGCGCCAGATCCATACGGACCATTGCGCGCAGCCTTGGAAGTGCCGGAACAAGCCGACGGTCCGAACGTCGGCACAACCTCGACCTCTGCCGACGCAGGGGAGAGACAGTCGCAGATCGCCGCGCTCCGGCCTTTGATCGACACGATTTATCAGCAGCTCTCCCGCGCATCGACGTCGACAGCGGCCGTGGCCGAGGTTTTCAATGCGGAGGGCGAACTTACCAAGGCGAACCAGGACTTGCTGCAGACCGCCCGACGGTTGCCCGAGCCGGTTGCCACTTGGATGGCAGGTCTCTCCGCCGATATCAGCGCACTGGCGGTTAAAACGGCTCGAACGAGCGCCCGAGAAGCCTGGGCGAGCAGCGGAGCAAATCTGTGCGCGGCCGCCGTGACCAATCGCTATCCCTTCAACCGCGATTCGCCGAACGATGTGTCGCTCGCCGACTTTACCCGACTGTTCGGACCGCAAGGGCTTTTCGCGACGTTCTTCGAAGAGCGGCTCGCGCCCTTCGTCGATACCTCCGCGAGCCCTTGGACGTGGCGCGGGACCTTCGGTGCCGATGGTCTGGAAGCGCAGGCGATCACGCAATTTGAGCACGCTCACAAGATCCGCCGCGCGTTCTTTCCGCCCAACAGCGACGAGCCGTCTGTGGCGATCAACGTGGAACCCGTCTCGCTCTCGGAAAACGCCAACGCGGTCCTGCTGGAGATCGAGAATGAGCGTGTCGTCTATTATCACGGACCAAAGATCGGGAAGACGATCCGTTGGCCGTCAAGAGAGGCCGACAATCAGTCGCGCATTGCATTCCAGCCCGGAGACATCAGCCAAGCGATGACGCGCACTGGAGACTGGTCGCCCTTCCGGATCTTCGATGAGGCGACGATCGTTTCTCATCGCGATGATTTAATGCAGGTGCGCTTCAACGATGGCCCACGCCAGGCGGTCTTCGACGTCCAGTTCGGGTCCGTTCTCAATCCTTTTCAGCTGCCCGCTCTGAGCGAATTCCAATGCCCGTCGCAATTCTAGCAACCGTCGACAGCGACCGTATATTTGGTCCCCATGCCCTTCCTCGTGATCCGGACGAGGGAGGCGGAGGATGATCGGCCGGAGGGGGCGCAGGGCAGAACAGCCTGTCGAAGCGGCTCATCCTGGATTCTTCGGCAAGGTGCCGACGCATGGCGACTTCGTCTCGGCCGACCTCGACTCCCGCTTTCTCGAGGCATTCAGCGCTTGGTTGCAGCAAGGTTTGGTCGCCAGTCGTCAGGCGCTTGGCGACGCTTGGCGGGACAGCTTTCTCGCCGCGCCGCCCTGGCGCTTCACACTGACAGCCGGACTTTGTGGTCCGCATGGCATGGCCGGCGTCTTGCTGCCGAGCCGCGACCGCATCGGGCGCTGCTTTCCTCTCATTGCTGCGGCCCGTCTCGACACGGCCACGGACCCGCAGCGTGTCGCCGAGGACAGAACCTGGTTCACCGCCTTGGAAGCGATGGCCGAAACGGCCCTTCAGCCGGATTTCGATCTCATCATCTTTCGCGATAAGCTCCGCCGCCTGCGCCCGCCGATTGCCGTCGGCCACGGCTCCCCCCCTTTGGTCTCGATCTCAGAATGGTGGACAGAACGTGGACCGCACGATTGGCCAATCGGATTTACCGCCGAAGGACTCCCGACACCGGCCGCCTTTCTCAACCTTCTGTCTCCTAGCCCTCCCCTTGCCCCGAACCAATCGACGCCGCTAGAGCATGTCTGGCGGCCGAGGAGCTTGCAAACCTCCGTCGGTCAAGGTCCCCCGCCTGCCGCCGACGAACCGGATGAAGCTTTAGAACAGCAGAGGGTTGCCAACTCAGGAAAGATCAGCAGCGAGCTTAACCCGATCGAGGCGGTCGGTCCGCCACTGCGATTGGTGTCGGCTCTTGGCGAACATTCAGGGCTGCGCGCTCCTCTTCATGCGGATGCCGCCGTACAGCGCGACCATCCCTCGATCTTGGCTGTGATCGACGGCATTGGCCACGACGGTGCCGCGCTGAGGGCCGCGCAGGCCGTAGCCCGAGCGCTCAACGAAGTCCCGCAGCATGAGAGGTTGGAGCAGCTTGTCGCCGATATCAAAGGCAAGCTGGGACGGGTGCACGCGCTGATCCGGGCTGCACAACCGCGACAGGGAGGCGTTGCTGCGCCCGACAGCGCGTCCGGTGGCGCTAGCGTGGTGTTGCTCGCCCAAGCTGCGGGGCGCTTCACGGTCCTGTGGTCGGGCGACGCTCGCTGCTACCTTTTGCGGGACGGCATGATGCGTGGCTTGACGCGGGATCACGTGGAGGTCGGCATACGTCGACGCCTCTCGCGTTCCGTCGGCGGTCTGGAAACGTCAGTGCTTCTGGATGCGTTCAGCGACGGGCTGCAGCCGCATGACCGGTTTCTCCTGTGTTCTGCCCCTCTGGTGCGGGCCCTCCCCGAACGGGCGATCGCCGAGATCTTGCTTCGTGAAGAAAGGCCGCGCGCCGTGGACCTTCTCGTTCAGGACGCGCTCCTTGCTCAGGTCTCCGACAATGTGACGGCGATCGTGATCGACGCCGAACCGACGTAAGAGCTTTGCCCTAAGAAGACGCGCTCGGCGCAGGCGCAGCCGGCAATGGGGGCGGCGACGATTTGAGGAAGTTCAGATACTTCGCCCAATCCACCGACTTCGCATTGGTGGCATAGAGTATGTCGCCGTCACGCATCTTGAAGCTTTGCATCTGGATGAAGCTCGCCGGGTCCTTCATGTTCACCCTGACAATGATCGGCCGCAGCACCATCGGCGCTGGCGCTCCCGGGGCCTTGCCGGCACTTGCTGCCGCGGCGACGGCAGGAACCTTCTGGGTGCGGAAAAGATAGACATTCAACGGATCGGCCTGATCGTCACGCAATCCACCTGCCCGGCCGATCGCCTTGTCGAGCGTCAACGTTCCGGGCTCGAAGGGAAATTCGCCCGCGCTCTTGAACGCGCCGTAGGTCGTGTAAGAGGTCTTAGCCGCTTCGTCGTCCTCACCGAGAAAAATGCGATCTCCGGGTGCGAGCGGAATGTTCTGCGATGCTGAAGCGAGCACGCGGTCCAGAGTGGCCGACGCGCGGTGTCCCTTCCGTTCGACCGTGACCGTGGTTTCCTGTGGCTTCGATTGCGCTCCACCGGCCAGGGCAATGGCGTCCAGCACCGACACTCCCCCTGAAATGGGGAAGCGTCCGGGCGAACGCACCGCTCCATCGACTGTAACAACCGCTCCAGGCTTTTCGATGACGTTGACCACGGCCTGAGGATTGACCGCCGACCCACGCAAACCATTGACGATCTGGTCCTGCAGCGCGGCGGGCGTAGACTCGACCACACGTTGGCGCCCAACGAAGGGCAGAGTCACAAAGCCGGAGGAATCGACCGTGAACTGACCAAGTGCCAGCGATTTGCTCGCAGTCGAGGCGAACAACCCCTCTTCACCGGTGTCGAAGATGGTGACCTCGATCACGTCGCCCGGACGCAGTCGGGCAGAATTGTAACCAACCCGGCCAAGGCGCGAGAGATCGCCGCGCGGGGCGCCCCGGAGCTCTGCGCTCTCATCCAGTCCGGACTGCTGAGGCTCCATATAATAGGCGGCGACAGAAAGATCGACGACCGGAACAGGCTGACCGGACGGCGAAATCGTGGTGTTTCGAATCGCCCCGCTCTTCGGTCCGCCCGATGGCAAATACGAAGACCCGCATCCCGCCAACGAAAGTAAGACCACCAAAGTGGCGGCACCTCGGTACATTCAATCGCCCCCCAGCAAATCTAAGGGAGGCATAGCGAGGCGCTTCTATGAAGACAACGTTATTCTGGCATCTAGGCAATTATCTAATAAGCAATAGGAAAATAAAAAAGTACCCAAAATTCCCAGCCCACTGAACGACTTAATATATTTCGTCGATTTGAAATAATCTATCGCAACTATGACAGTCGCTAGGTGTTGCGCGATTAACACAGTGAGATCGAGCGAGCGCCCTAAGAGAGGTACAGCATTCGCTGACCAAAAGCGGCACGTCATGTCGACCGGAAACGGCCACCATTGTCATCAACGATGAGGAGACAAGCTTTGTTCGACGGATTGGCCGAAGCGACGTCGGCACTTGCGAACTGGTTCGACCCGCCCCGGCTGGAGCGCGTGGTAGAGGCGTTGGCGCCTGCCATCGTGTTCAAGCCTGCAGACGCCGGGACAAGGCGCGTCGGCGGCACCCATATCGGCGGCGTGCCCGACGTGCCGGAAGCCTTCGTCTGGCCTCGGCCGCCGATGCCGAGCGATCCGCAGGAGATTGCCGCGCGCGCGAATGCCGATATGGGCCGCGAGATGCGCGCCCATATGGAGCGCGGCCTGCCCTACGCGTTCATCGCGCAGATGGACCTGCAGGAGGCGGAAGCGCTGGGCGAGGTGGCGGAGATCCTTCCGCCTGAGGGGCGGCTTCTCTTCTTCTACGACCATGTGACGGGGCCGTGGGACACGGGCACGCGCGCCGCTCGCGTCATCTGGGACACCTCGCCAACTTCAAACCTCTCGCAGGCTCGCATGCCTTTCGACCTCGCCGAGGCTGCGCAAGCGGAGCTCGACGCGCTTGCGGACATAAGGCACGACGATGCGGAAGGCACGGTCTACGCCGCGCCGCAACGCGAGATGAAGCTGGCCGCGACCTGGCGCCTCCCGCACCCAGCGTCACTTGACGCCGAAGGGCTCCCCGAATTGCGGTGGGACGCCTCCGGGGACGAGAGCGAACGTTTCCGGGAGGACTATGAAGCGGCCTTGGTGGAATACCACGACATGTACACGGAGGAGCACTGGCGACGTCAGCAATTGCTCGGCAGCCCCGAACCGGAACAGGATGATCCCCGCCTCGATGCGGCCGTGGTTTCAGAGTTCGCGGTCCAGCATCTGCCGCCGGAGCTTTGGCGCGAAAACCTTCCCCGCATCAAGGCGGAAGCCGAGACCTGGACACTTCTGCTGCAGCTCGACGTCGCCGATTGGATGCAGGCAAGATTCACCGAGGGAACGGTCTACTTCCTGATCCGCCGCAGCGATCTTAAAAAGCGCCGCTTCGATGAAGTCGTCGCCGTTTATCAGCAGACTTAGAGCTGAAAAAGCCAACGGCGTCCGTCCCTGTTCCCCTCTCTCGGCATCGGTTACTCGAACCGGCAAAGCGGAGGCCGGGGCGCGCCTTTTTGTGTGGCGCTGGTTCCCACGAACCAGCCGCCGCCGAGGGCCATCAGCTTCACCTCGAAGGACATAAAGACATTGCTGTTCTCGCCACCCGTAAGTTTCTCCGCAAGCTCCATGAAGCGGTAACTGGGGGCGTCATCGCGAAGGCATACGACTTCCCGGGAATCGGCGCGCACAAGCGTGTCGAACTCCTGGTCACGAAGCACCTGCGATCGCCGAATGTCTTCGATATTCGGCACATCGGCGCAATCGCCCGTCAGAACCTGGAATCCGGGAGGCGTTTTGAGCATATCATCGCTATAAAAGGTAATGTCGTGGCTGCGAAGATTTTCCGCAAGGAACCGCAGATACTCACGAAACGCTTTCTCCTGCCCCCATCCTCGCGTCTCTTGAACGCGCTCGGTGATCTCCTGCCCACTTAAAAAACAGCCGATCTCGTCGTATTCAGCATAGGCGTCGATAGATGTCGTCACCGCCTGCACCTCGGGATCATCGAGACGGATTTCGCTTCTGACATCGGGAGGCGAAATGCGGCAAAGGCTTGTCGGAAGGACGATCCAATCTCCGGTCCGAATGGTCTCGGCAGTGTCATCGGCTTCCGCGACCAGAGCGTCGATATCCGCGTTGGAAAAGCCAGCGCTTCGGGCGACGGCCCTCGTTAAAGGTCCGATCGCGCAGCCCTGTTCGACAAAAAAGTCGACCAGATCCTGCTTTGGCGCAGCATTCGCGATGCCCATCCCTGCGATCAACATGAATACTGGAATCACTGCGATCTTTGCATTCATGCAACTCTTCTCCTCATCTATGCCCTCCAAAGATTCGTCTGAACGCGAATGAGGGCATCGCAGCTCCGTTTGAACCTGGAGACAAGCATGACCGACAACGAGCTCGTTCGCTTCGGCGACGAGGTTCCACCCCCTCGGTGTTTGATATTCTTGCGTGATTCTGAGCCGAAAAGCCGGTTCACACGGATCTGTTCACAGAGATCTCTGCCCGCTCCCATCCTCAACCGGAGGGCTTCTGAGCGTGAGCACGATTCAGCACGTCCATCGTTTGGCTCCAGACCCTAAGAGCAGCTCTGTCAAGAGGCGATTGGGCGAAGCGCCGTACTCGACGCACGCATTCTCAGGAGAGTGCGCACACTGATCGAGAAGAGGCGTCGTGAACTCGCCAAGAACCGGCTGCCCCAGGCGACGCTTCCGCGACCAGTGCGCCTGCGTGTTCCATCAAACATCACACGACCAGATCCAGAGGCCGAAATTTTAGCTCCGCCGCCGGAGGCTTACCAGTGCTGAAGGGCATCCTTGTGAGACCCGGCGATTGCTATGTCCTAGCGGGAATGCCTCCTTGTGGACGAGACCCGCAGTCGATGAAATCTTGTGACGGCCTTGAGACCCAGCGGCGAAATGGGCCTGAGCCGAACCAAATTCCGCGATCTAAGTCTCGGCGACACAAACTGCCGTGGCCACGGGGCGAACGCGCCACCTAACCGGAGAGGGACAAATATCACCCGCATCAAAACGGATGACATTAGATTTACCTGATATTTCAATTTAATATAATTAATTTACGAAAGATAATATCTCTTTACAAGAGTCCACATCACCCATGGCAGCGATAGCGTGTAGAACAACGCGATCAGTCCTGCTGCAACCGCATCGCGTCTCTCGGACGGAGGCCAGTTTTGTCCCGCAACGGCCACCCCAAAAACAGCCGCGATCGGCAGAAAATAACGTCCTTGGACGCCCTCAACCAATGGGTAGCCAACCGGCGTCCACCCGACGTAAAGGGATGCGAAGATCAGGGCCGAGGACAGAATTGCCGCACCGGCCATAGCTACAGAAAACAATGTGCCGTCGTGAGTGCGTCTCGAGATATCAATCGCCAAAACAGCAACCAGAACGAACGCAGAAAAGCCATAAAACGAAAAACCAAAAAGCGGGTCAATTGGCGTGTCCAGCCAGCCAAGAACACCCACGAACTGAAAAAGATAACCGGCTCCATGAGCTGCAAGCGTTTTCCATGCTATACTTGGTAGGAGGGCCAGGTTCGCCAACACATACTGGACCTGCATGCCCGCATCCGCTCCCGACTTCAGCAAGCGCGGATCAACTTGTCCGGAGACCGCGACCGCGGTCCACAGAAGTGGAGGCAAGAAGGCAACAGCGACGGCCAACCCCGTAGTCCATCCGCGACCCCACCCCGACATCGGCAGCCGACACCATCCAACGACGCCTAGAGGGAGAGCGAGAGCGATCATCGGGATGCGAATGGCGGCAACCAAAGCCACCAATCCTGCCATCGCCATCAGGGTCCCCGGCCGTAAGAAAGAAGATGCGGCTGCTCGGGCAAGCATAGCTACAACTACAAGGGAAATTGCGAAGACTGCGCCGTCGCTGCTAATCCCAGCAGCTTGCGCCATGAACATAGGCAACAGGCAGAGAGCGACGAGGAACCATTTACCGCGCGGAGTCAAGGCAATCGCGATGGAAGCCGCAACGAGAACCAACAGACCATTGGCAAGGCGAGCCAAACGGAAACCATCAAGTTGTGAAAGCCCGACAGCTCTCGCGGCCGCGAGGACGGCCGAAGGCGCAGCGTAGGCATAGGGAGGATAGAGAGTGGCCGCGGAGAACCAGGTAGGCGCCGAAGGGCCCTTAAAATCGTACATACGGGCTTGATCGAGCTTGTCGCGCGTTACTTTTTTATTAGGATTGAAAAAAAGATACCTAAAACTTTTTACAAACTCTACTGCGGATACATCGACAGCCCCTCCAGTTCCTTCCTGCCCGTCGTTAGACGGAAGCAACCTTCCTTCTGAAATCGAAACAGAGCGCAGATAATGATGACCTTCATCGGGTATCTGGAATGGAGGAATTATTAAAACGAGGGAAATCAAATATGGAACGGCCAGCAAAAGATAAACACTAGCCGGATTGGGCAATGAGAATGATATCAGTCGCTCAGAAGGTAGAGACACCATCTTGGCCCCGCGAAGTCGATGAATAGTAATTTTCTATGAACGCTGACGCTCGACGCATGGCACCGCGCCAATCCTCGACCGCCCGCATCTCGACCGAGATCCAGCCCTCATAACCAGAGGCGACGAGCGCCGCCCCTGTCATCGCGTGGTCTACCGAGCTGCTTTTCGCTTCGCCTGCACCAAGCGGCACCAAACCGGGCTCGCTCACATGGCAATGGCAAGCCATGCGCCCCGCGCTTTCCACGGTTTCAGCCGTCTCACCGTTCGCGAACACCGTCCCGAAATCGAGCTGAAGAGCGAATCCCGGCTCCCCAACTGCCTTCACCAGCCGCATCGCCTCTTCCGTCGTCGTGACGAAGCGGCAATCGTACATCGGCGGGTTCGCCTCGAAACACAGGCTGGTTCCGCGAGAGGCGAAGCGTGGTGCGATATCGGCGAAAAATTCCACTGCCCTCGCCCATGCTTCGCCGGCATCGAGATCACCCGGATCACGCAATTTCGGGGCGCCGAAGACACAGGCCCCTGCCCCCAATTCCGCTGCGAGCTCCGCCACCCGATCCAGCCGCTGTGCAAGGCGGAGGCGCGCTTCATCGCTAGCAAACAGATGAACATCGTCGGCACCGAACAGGATGCCCTGAAGCGCCGGGATCGACAGGCCGCGTGCAGCAAGACCGTCTCGGTATCGGCGCACGTCGCCAAGCTCGACGGCGTCCAAAGGACCCAGCGCCTTGGCGGGAGCAAGCTCGACGCCGTCGAAGCCGAGCTCGGCAGCAAGGTCCAAAGCGGCGATGTCCTCCTGGATCGGCCAGGCGATGTTCGAAATCGAACGCCGCTCCATCTTCATCGCGCCTGCCCCCGGGTTCCTGCGAGCATACGCTCCGGGTTCGCACGCGCAGCCGCAACGAAGTCCGAAAGCTCGTTCAGCACCTCTTCGGCGGTCATGATGTAATGCCCGACGCCGCCAAAGAGCGCAGCATACCGCGTCTGCAGGGCGTAATGGGGTGCCGGATCACTCGCCGGAGCGACCTGTGCGCCCGGGAAAAGCTCAAGAAGACGCCGCGTCGCCAGAGGCTCCGGAAAAAGATTGACGAGCTTCAAATCCGCGCTTTGCGCCGCCGCCAGATCTGCAGCAAGGCGACGAACGGGATACCACTGGAAGACCGTAGCCGGATTGATCTTCTCAGTCTGATTTTCCGTCAGAAGATCGAAGATGACGTTCTTCTTCAAACCCGGGCCGAAGAGGGCCGGCAGCCGGAGCACGAAAGCCTCATCGAAACGCTCCTCCACGAAACGCTCGATCTTCAGCCGATGACGACCATAGGGCTGGCCATCCTCGTATGGCAGCATCGTCGTCTCGTCATCAGGCTGCGACGGATCAGGATAAACGTCGATGGTAGAGATCAAGGTGAAACGCCGTGCTGTGACCCGCGAAAGCACATCGAGCAACGCCGAAATCTCCTGCCAGTCGCGCTCGGGCTCCTTGTTGGCAAGCCATTTGACGGCCGAGACGCCAGCGCACACGACTTCGTCATAGCTCTCGCCGGCCATGTCACGAAAATTGCGGGAATTGTAGAAGTCCGTAAAACCGCCGGCCGTCTTCAAGTTCGAGCCGACAAAACCAGTGTAGCCGATCAGCGCACGGCGCATGGGTCATCCTCTCTGGGTGGTTGGGTGTCCGACGCAGAGCGGTTGACCCCACCCCCGACGACGCGCCGCACAATGACATAATTGACGATGAACGATGTGCCGGTCGCCAGAAGCAGCTGGAAGAGCACCCAGTTATCGCCAAGTCCTGCAAGCCGAGAGGTGGCATAAAGGATTCCGGAACGCACCGCCAAGGCGACGAGCGCCGAAATCACCGTTCCGGCCATTCGAGCGAAGGAAAACCGTCTCTCACTGGAGCGGAAGGTCCAGAACTCATGCACCAGATACATGAGGGCTGCCGCCGTCACGAGAGAGACAGCCGCCGAGGTGATCAAAGCAAGGCCGACTAGCCGATTGAGTGTTGCCGCAAGCGCGACATCAAAGACAAGGCCAGCAAGGCTTGCCGCGAAGAAACGCAGGAACGAAGCCGAGAGCAATTGGGCGAGGCGCGTGTGGATGTGAGACACTCCCCGCCCCTCTTCACCCGACCGCATCGTAGAGATCGTAGATATTGTCAATCTTGCTGCCAAGAACAGACCAGAGTCCCGGCACCTCGGAATGGGCGTGCAAGAGAATCGGACGCCCGTCGTCTGCTTCGTTTTTCACCGGCACCGTCTTCACGTCGAAAAGGGAAGTACGCCAGCGCGCCTCGCCAAAGGCCGGCATATAACGGCGGGCGTCATTGATCATATGGCGCCAACGCGTCTCGTGTGGCAGCCGCTGGGCCATTTGATATGCGCCCTCTCCTGCGTTGTCGTCAGTCCAACCGAAATGCGGGGTGTAGCGGACATGGGTGAGCGAATAGGCGTTGGCCGCAGGAAACGGCATGGAGGAGAAGAAAGCACCGTCCATGACGGTCACCGCAAGACCGCCCAGTTCCGCCGGCGGATCGATGATGGCGATCTCGACAAGCTCGTGCTTCAACGGCAATGGCTTGAGACCGCTCGACCTCAGAACCCCATTGATTTGCGAATAGGTGATATTGAAGACCTGACCCGCTTCAACAATCCGCCCATCGCCCAGCGTCACGAGGATGCCCTCACCTTTTCCAGGAGCTACCTGCGCCACCTCGGTGCGAAAAACGAGATCGACAGAAAAGGGTCGGAGACGGGAGAAGAGAAGTTCGCGCAGCACCGAATAGTCAAAAGCGTATTCGGTGCAGGCAAAAACATCCTCCACGAGATCGTTGGAGAAGAGCGCCCGATGAGCAGCTGATGCCGGCCTTAACGGAGCCCCCATCGCTTCGAACATGCCATGGAAGCGACGCGCATTCACACGCGTGCGATACCGCGCGATCGCGTAAAGCATCTGAAAGTCGGAAACGATAGCTGGGCGGAACTCGTCAACGAAAGGGTCGAAGTTGTGGCACGAACGCAAGGCCGTGGGAAAACTGCGAGGATAGTGAAAACCCGCATGCACCCGCGCCTGGTTGACCTTCGAAGCGCGTCCCATCGCCTCTTCTGCGATTTCGCAAACGAGAACGCTCCGACCGGCTTTCCCGAGATGCGCGGCAAGCGCCAGACCGTAGAAGCCAGCGCCAATGATGATGACGTCGTAAGCGGTCCTGGAGGGCGTGGGCAGGATTTGCATCGTTCCGTTACGGGTTGTAGCGGCCCGCCAGGGTGCGGAAGAGGATCCTCATCAAGTCAGCATTGCCGTGTGCGGTTAACTTCGTCGGCACAGGCTCGTTTGCCGGATAGCTTCGGGTTGTTGGGATCTCCCGCGTCTTCAGTCCGAGCTGCGAGGCGCGCACGGTCAAATAGGCGAGCAGCTCATAGGTATCGAAGCAGGTTCGAAAGGGCCGCACGTCCGGATGTTCGAGATAGCGCCGGCTGTAAGCACGGAAACCTTGTGTGGTGTCGGTGAAGCGACGCCGCGCGGCTAGACTCAAAAGAGGGGCATGGACAAGCCGAATGGCGGCCGTGCGGATCGGCGGCGTGTTCAATGCCTTGCCACCCTCGATGAACCGCGAGGCCTGAGCGTAATCGATCCCGTCATCAAGCGCCTCGACAAAAAGCGGTATCGATTCGACGGAATCCTTGCCATTGCCGTCGATGGTGACGATGCCGTCATATCCTTCATCCAAGGCAAAGGCGTAGCCCATGCGCAGCTGGGCAGAGAGCTTTCCCTTGTCGTTTTTGACGAGCAGCGCTCGAACACCCAAAGCCTGCAGGCGTTCTGTCTCCATCGAGCCATCCGTCGAGCCGCCGTCAGCAATGACAATGTCGGTCAGCTGATCGATCGCAAGCTCCCGCATGCGGGTGAGCTGCGACACGATCCTCTCACCTTCATTGATAACCGGGATGACGGTGCAATAGCGGGTCGCCCGGTCGCGAAAAATATAGGATTCGTAACTTGGGACAGCGCGTTCGGAATTCGGCTCGTCAGACATTTATCCTCTCAGGGCGGCCAGCGGCCTCGCTAGCACACAACCTTCAATATGACAGTTCCTCCGGAGAAGATGACCGCCTTGCGCGCATCAGGCTGGGGAAGGCTTTCACCGCTTGGTCTCCGAATGCGGCTCCGATACCTCCACATTGAGCACGCTGGCATTTCCGAACAGGTCGCTGACCGTCATCTCGTTGAGGAGCCGAGGGGCACGCGAGCGTTCCTGTCGATCCAGGAGGCGGGAAAGACCGAGGCACAAGATCGCCGTAGCCGCAAGCTGAACGAACATCCAGGCACCCAGCATCGTTGTCATCGTCGTCCAGCCTTCCGCCACATCGCTCTTCATCAGCCAGATGGCGAAAACGTAGAGAAGCGAAGCCAGGGCAGCGATTGCAAACAGCGTACAAACAGCACTCCCAAACCGTAAAAGCCGGGGCGCAGAGGTGGCAACCAACCGCGCCACCAGATCGATGCGGCGCAATAGACGCCTGAAGCCTCCTCGCACAGGGGCAGCATCGGTCTTAATCACACGCTGGCGACCGAAAAGGTGATGTGCCTTGAAACGGAAGAGCTGGATTTCCTCCGGATATGCGAGGAGTTCGCTCAGCAATTGTCGGCTGAGGGCAAGGGTGCGGTAGAAGCGTGTATCGACCTCGAAGCCAGTGACCGAGCGGATTATAAGCGAGCTCGTTTTCTCGAACAGGGAGCCGGACTTGCGCCGAAGTCGGACGAGATTTTCTCCCCTCTGCATCGGTTCAATCAAGGTGGCGAGGTCAATGAAGGGCAGCTCGTCGGCCGATGTCAGCACGACGATGTCACCGATGCATTCCTGATAACCATGGATGGCCAGCCGGTCGAAATCATTGGCACCATCGATCTGAAGCAGACGGATCTGCGGTGTGACACGAGCAATGTCGGCGACGAGATCATCGACCGTCTCACCCGATGCCGGTGCGATGAGCAAAATCTCGAAAAAAGCGTAGCGACTGCGTAAGAATGACGCGATGGACAGAAGTTGTTGCTTATGAGGCGCAAACGCACTGGCAACGACCACAACGCTTACCAGACAAGAGCGATCGCGTCCGTCCCCGCACGGAGTAAACATCTCCCGTCGTTGAGAAATACCATCCGGCGCGGGGTCGACAGCAGCTTCAAATGTGTTGGCGATGGGAAATTCTCCACCAGAACTCATAAGATGATTCTGTAGGACCCATAGGCTCTTACCAGGAACTCTGCAACGAAGCTGCTTTCAGAACTCACTTCTTTGCGGACTTCAAAGTCGCGGCTGCTTTTGGCATCCCTCAGCAAAGTACAAGTAGGGCCTCAGCCCTCCGACCGCGAAGTGTGTCCTAGGCGATCCTCCACTGGAACCGCAAGTCCGGCATTGTCGCGCCCGGAGGGCGGCATCAATCCGTGTTTGCCGACGGCATGAAGAGGGTTGGGAATTGATGGCAGACACTGCAAAAGAGCGTCGAGGGGGAATGCGCCTTGTGGCACTCCGTGCAGTCGATCTCGCCCAAATGTGAGGCGTGCGGATTGGGTGACATTCCTTCGGACCGCAAGGTCTGCGTAACTGCCGTGGCAGGCGAGACAGGCGGCATCCGTCGCCGGCGAGGTAGGCGCCTGCGCGCCATGGCAGTTTTCGCAGGTGATGCCCTTTTGCGGGTGCAGGGCATCGAGAAAGGCAGCCTCGACGGGCGGCCCGCGCTATGACCCGAAGGGTCGGGTGATCGACGCCTTCGGCAAGCCGATCCCAAAGCTCTACAAAGCGGGCGAACTCGGCTCAATGTACGGCGAACGCTATCCTGCAGGTGGCGGCAATATCGCCGAGATCCTTGCCTTCGGACGCATCGCCGGTCGCAACGCCGCGGGCGAAGCCATCTGAACCACACGAAGCTTAGAAGACGGCGGTCGTTGCAGTTGCGGCCGCCACGCTTCCGCAAGCTTTTCATTCAGCCCAGAAACAACCCCATGAGTGTTCTATCTGCATCTTCATAATATAAAATAAGACAAGTATACGCCGACTAAATATAAGTCGAATTTTTTTTGGAACAGGCTTGCCCTCCCCGTGTTGCCAGCACGCGAACAACAACGGAGACGAATCCATGGCAACGACAGTCGGCAGCGAAGGCGATATCAAGACGCTGATCACCAATTTCGTCTATTTGGAACGGGACGCAATCGCCGCCTACGACGCTACGATCGAGCGGCTGGAAAACCCTGAACTCAAGCGCCAGATCGAGGAGTTTCGCAGCGATCATCACCGGCACCTGTCAGAGCTGCGCGACCTTGCGGCCCAGCATGGCGCAGAAGTGCCTGCGGAAGGCGACATGAAGGAGATGCTGACGACGGGGAAAGTCAAAATGGCAGCCATCGCGGGCGACAGCACCATCCTAAAAGCGATGAGCAGCAACGAAAGCGATACGATCGCCGCCTATTCCAGCGGCGCGGGAAATTCCGCAGTTCCACCCGAAGCACGCCCGATCTTCGAGCGCGGCCTAGAGGACGAGCGCCGCCACAAAGCCTGGATGGACAGCGCCTCCTCCTGAGGCGCGCGAATAGGAGAGCGAGCCGTGGCGCTTCGCCCCGGCCCGCTTTTCTCCGTCCCTCGCTGGCCAGGAGGCGCGCTCCTTGCGAGTTCCCCCTTCCTATTCGGCTTTGCCAGTGAGGTTTGGGTGCCGCTCATCGCCGTCGGACTTTTCGAGATCGTGGCGGCACTCGTGACCAAGACGACGCCGTCCAAAAGCGCCCAAAAATGGAACTGAGACGCAAGATCCCGCTGCCAAACGAGCGCGCATGACGGCCGGATCCTCCTATCGGGATACGATAACCCTACAGATTCGTCATCGGCCTCGGGCGGCTGCCATCGCTGAAGCGCGACAGGCGGAAGGCATGCGGATCGGCGATCGGCTTTTCGCCAGTCACGAGATCGGCGACGAGATGCCCCGCCCCCGGACCGATGCCGAAACCGTGGCCCGAAAATCCCGTGGCGACGATGAGGCCCGAGCAGCTTTCGACCGGCGAGATCACCGGCACGACGTCCGGCGTCGTATCGATGAAGCCCGCCCAGGTCTGCACGAGGCGCGCATCGTTGAAGACCGGGAAACGCCGTTTCGCTTCCTCAAAACACTTGCGCACATAGCCAAGGTCCGGCTTCGGATCGAGGACGCGGCAAGCCTCATAAGGCGACGGCTGATCGTAGGGCACCGGCTTGCGCTCGCGCCATTCGCTGAAGAAGCGCTCGTCGAGACGCAGGCCGACATGGCGCCAATCCATGGCGAGAACCGGCAGGAAATCGAAGAAGAAGCGGAAACTGTCGGGCGTCAGAGGTGCCGCGTTGGAAAGCCCGTTCGCCAGTGTGTAGCCGCCATCGGCGCGCTTCCTGAGACCCAGAACGTCGTCCCAGATGGAGACCTCCGGCCCACCCTCAACCGGCGAGGTGCGGGCAACGCTCGCCCGCACCTTGAGCTGCGGCAGGACGACATCGAGATCACTCAGGATGCGCCGGCTCCAGGCACCGCCCGCGACGACGACGTTCTTTGTCGCGATGCGGCCGCGCTCCGTGACGACGCCGGCGACCTCGCCTCCTGCCGTCTCGATCCCGCGCGCGGCGCAATCGGTGAAGATGCGGGCGCCGCGGGCCCGGGCACCGAGTGCAATTGCGGGCGCCGCCTTCTGCGGCTCGGCACGCCCGTCGCCCGGACACAGAAGGATGGCCTTCGGCAGGTCGCGATCGCCCGGCAGGTGTTTCTCCATCTCGCTGCCGGAAAGAAGCTCCGTCGCGATGCCGGAAGCGGCCGCCTTTTCAGCCCAGGCGCGATAGGCTTCCACGTCCTTGTCGTTGCGCGCGCCATAGAGAATGCCGCATTGGGTGAAGCCGGTCTCGCCGCCGATGCGCTGATCGAGCCCCCGCCACAGACCGAGCGCCTCGCGGATCAGATCGAATTCGCGTGGATCGCGATAGAGCTGGCGCACCCAGCCCCAGTTGCGGCTCGATTGTTCGCCGGCGATGTGGCCCTTTTCGACCACCACGACATCCATGCCGCGCTCGGCCATGAACAGGGCCGAACTGACACCGATGATGCCGCCGCCGATGACGACGACATCGGCCTTTTCAGGAAATGCCCGATCGGAGACGACCGGATCGACCTGCGGTCCCATAAAACTCTCCTCTTTAGGGTTGGCACCAGACGGCACCGCCCTGCCCCGGATAGAGGGCGAGGCCATGCCTCAGACGGAAGGAAAACTCAAACGGCATTGGCCTGATGCCGGCTTTTGATCTTGTAGCGGCCGCCCGGAACGACGAGCCTGACTGCGGTGACGACCTTCTCCCCCGCAAATGTGCGGCGGCGGATCGACAGGCACGGATCGGCACGCCCGATCGCCAGAAGTCGCGCCTCCCACGCCGCCGGCAGGACGGCCTCGACGGTATGCTCCGCCTCCGTCCACGCAATGACAGCGTTCAGATAGTCGTTGGGCGTGCGGGCGGTGAAATCCTGCATGAGATAGTCCGGCGCCAGCCTCGGATTGACCAGCCGGTCTTCGAGCTGGACCGGGATTCCATCCTCGCGATGGACGACCAGGCTGTGGAACACCGAGATGCCAGGCTCGACTGCGAGATCCTCGGCAATCTCCCGGCTCGCCTCCAGCGTCTCGAGCAGAACGACCTGGGCGGCATAGTTGTGGCCGCGTTCGGCAATCTCGTCGGCGATGTTGCGCACGGCGAAGACGGAGGTCTGTCCCTTGCCCTCCGAGACGAAGGTGCCGAGCCCTTTCACCCGCGTCAGCACCCCCTCGCCCGCGAGTTCGCGCAACGCCCGGTTCACGGTCATGCGGCTCAGGCCAAGCTTGGCGGAGAGCTCGTTTTCCGACGGCACCCGATGACGCGGCGGCCAGTCGCCCGCGGCGATCCGCTCGACAATCATGCGCTTTACCGCGGCATAACGGGGCGTCTCAGCGCCATCACTGATCCTGCCGGCTTCGATGCCCATTTCTTAGGCCCTTTTCGCCTGTGCACAATTTGATGTCGGATTTCGGCTTGCGAGCGTTGCGATTTTGGATACAGTCACTTGTATGTACAAGCTAGAGCGCTGCGAGCCGCGATGGCAATCGAAAAGCGCGGCAAGGGCGAACAGGCCGGTTTCGCAGCCTTTTTCGTCCCTCGCCCGGCCTGCGAGGACGCTGTCTTCGCGGTTTCGAACCACGGCACATACAGCTCTCCGGGGTGTGCGTCAGCAAAGGGGGCGGATACGCTCCGCACAGAGGAGAACGGGATGAGTTTCAAGAAGATTGCGCTGGCCGGCGCGCTCGCGGCGGTCGTTCTGGTACCGGGCGTCGCTTCGGCGAAGGATTGGAAGAAGGTCACCGTAGCGCTCGAGGGCGGCTATGCGCCGTGGAACCTCACCGATGCGAGCGGCCAGATCGTCGGCTTCGAGCCCGATCTCCTCAAGGTCCTGTGCGAGCATGCCGATCTTGAGTGCACGATGATCTCGCAGGATTGGGACGGCATGATCACCGCCCTCAATGCCGGCAAGTTTGACGTCATCATGGACGCTTTGTCGATCACGCCGGAGCGCCAGAAGGTGATCGACTTCACCGTTCCCTATGCGGCAACGCCCGCCGTCTTCGCCGCCCCGAAGGATAGCGGTCTCGCCGATCTGCCGGGCACCGGCACGGTCATCAAGCTGAAAGACGTGCGCGACCAGGCTGACGCGATCGCGCCTTTGCGTGAGGCGATGAAGGGCAAGACAATCGGCATCCAGAGCTCCACGGTCTATGCCAATTTCGTCTACGAGAACTTCGGCGACGTGGCGACGATCAAGGAATACAAGACCGCCGCCGAGCGCGACCTCGATTTGTCGGTCGGCCGCATCGATGCCGGCTTTGAGGATGCCACCTATCTGCTCGGCACTTTCGAAGCTTCCGAGAACAACAATCTCGCCTTCACCGGCCCGGAGATCGGCGGTCAGATCTGGGGCGAAGGCGAAGGGCTCGGCCTGCGCAAGTCCGACACCGACCTCAAGGCGAAGTTCGACGAGGCCATCAAGGCTGCGATCGCCGACGGCACCGTCAAGACGCTCAGCGAGAAGTGGCTGAAGGTCGACGTCACGCCCTAAGTCAAGCGATGCCGGCCCGGCGCACCTGAAGTTGAGGATGCCCGAAAGGCTTCCGCACCCGGGCACGCCTCCCTGGCCGGCATGCGGTTCGCGGCAGGCGGACGACCACAAGCTCGCCCGCCTGCCACAGGCTCCATCTCA
Source organism: Afifella marina DSM 2698 (assembly GCF_900102695.1). Taxonomy (GTDB): domain Bacteria; phylum Pseudomonadota; class Alphaproteobacteria; order Rhizobiales; family Afifellaceae; genus Afifella; species Afifella marina. Next base: position 980,177 of record NZ_FMVW01000001.1, on the reverse strand, counting down.
CCCGGCGGCGCCTCGCGCCGACCGGCGGTGCGCACCGCCGCAGCAGCAACAAGAGAGACGCGATGTCCTGGATCGACCTGATCGGATTCGGACCCAACGGCCGCGGCGGCCTTCTGTTGTGGGCGACGTTGATGACCCTGTCGGTCACGGCCGCCTCGCTCGCCATAGGCGCCGTTTTTGGAGCAGGCGTGGCGGCGGCCAAGCTCTCCTCCTCGCGCGTCGCCCGCGTACTCGGCGATGCCTATACGACGATCCTTCGCGGAGCGCCGGAACTCCTCGTCATCTATCTCGTCTATTTCGGCGGCTCACAGGCGGTGAGCGCCGTCGGCCGTCTCTTCGAATACGAGGGCTTTCTCGGCCTGCCCTCGTTTCTCGCCGGCGCGCTTGCCGTCGGCATGATCTCAGGTGCCTATCAGGCGGAGGTCTATCGCGGCGCCTTTCATGCCATCGCCAAGGGTGAGATCGAGGCAGCACGCTCCATCGGAATGGGCCGGGTCCTGCGCTTTCGCCGTATCATCATCCCGCAGATCCTGCGCTTCTCGCTGCCGGGCCTCGGCAATGTCTGGCAGCTGAGCCTTAAGGATTCGGCCCTGATATCGGTCACGGGCCTCGCCGAACTCATGCGCACATCGCAGCTCGCCGCGGGCTCCACGCGCCAATATTTCCTCTTCTTCATCGTCGGCGGCATCCTCTATCTGGTGCTCACCACGATCTCCGGCCAGCTTTTCGCAGCAGCCGAGCGACGCGTCGCCGTCAGCTTCTCGCACGGCCTCGGGCGGAGCTGAGCCGATGGATTTCGAGTTCCTCGCCTCCACCTTCGTCACGCTGGTCAAGGCGGTGCCGACGACTTTGGCGCTCTTTGGCGCCTCCGTCGTCCTCGGTGCAGCCCTTGCCGTCGTCCTCGTCGTCATGCGCACGGCCGGCGGGCCCATCCTGTCGGCCTTCTCGCGCGTCTATGTCTTCATCTTTCGCGGCTCGCCGCTGCTCATTCAGATGTTCCTCATCTATTATGGGCTCGGCCAGTTCGCGGTCATTCGCGACAGCTTCGCCTGGCCGGTGCTGCGCGAACCCTATTGGTGCGCCGTTCTCGCTCTCGCCTTCTGCACGGCCGGCTATCAGGCGGAAATCATTCGCGGCGGGCTGCAGGCGGTGCCACCGCGCGAGATCGAGGCGGCGCGTTCGGTCGGCATGTCGGGCTTCCTGCTCGTGCGCCGGATCATCGCCCCGATCACTTTGCGCGCCATGCTGCCCGCCTATTCGACGGAAATCATCCTGATGGTGAAGTCGACGGCACTCGCCTCGCTCGTCACTGTCTGGGAAGTCACCGGCACGGCGCAGCGGCTCATCTCCCAGACCTACCGCACCATGGAAGTCTTCCTGGTCGCGACGCTCATCTATCTCGTCATCAATTTCATCATCGTCCGCCTGATCGCCCTTTTGGAGCACCGGTTGTCGCCGCATCTCCGTGAGCGGCCGCGCATCTCCGGTGAAGGCCGCACGGTGACATCGCTGGAGACCCCCCATGACTGAAGCCCCGGTCCCGGCCATCTCGGTCAAGAACATCCACAAATCCTTCGCCAACCTCGAAGTCCTGAAAGGGATCTCGCTCGAAGCGCAGGACGGGGATGTCATCTCGATCCTCGGCGCGTCAGGCTCGGGCAAGAGCACTTTTCTCAGATGCATCAACCTTCTCGAGACACCGGATGAAGGTGAGATCACGGTCGCCGGCGAAACGATCAACATGCGTCGCGACCGCCAGGGCCGGCTGATGCCGAAGGATCGCTGCCAGGTCGACCGCATTCGCGCCGAGCTCGCCATGGTCTTCCAGAGCTTCAATCTTTGGTCCCACATGACGGTTTTGCAGAACCTGATCGAAGGCCCGGTGCATGTGCAGAAGCGGCCGAAAGCGGAAGCGATCGCGGAAGCGGAAGCGCTGCTTGAAAAAGTCGGGCTCGCGGAACGCCGCGATTACTATCCCGCGCATCTTTCCGGCGGCCAGCAGCAGCGCGCCGCGATCGCGCGTGCGCTCGCCATGCGACCGAAGGCTTTGCTCTTCGACGAACCGACCTCGGCGCTCGATCCGGAGCTCGTCGGCGAAGTCCTGAAGGTGATGCGCAGCCTTGCCGATGAAGGCCGCACCATGCTCGTCGTCACCCACGAAATGTCGTTTGCCCGCAACGTCTCCGACAAGGTGATCTTCCTGCATCAGGGCCAGGTGGAGGCCGAAGGGCGGCCGGAAGAAATCTTCACCGAATCCTCTTCGGAGCGTTTCAACCAGTTCATCACCGGCTTCAGAGGTTGAAGCCCCGGAGAGACGGAATGCGTCGCGTGTCGCTCGATGGCTCCCTCGCATGGAGAGAGATTGTCGAGGTCGCGGAGGGGTCCCCTCTCGATCTCACGCCCGCCGCGCTCACGCGCATCGACAACGCCGCCGCCATCGTGCAAGCGATCGTCGAGCGCGGCATCCGGGCCTACGGCGTCAACACCGGCGTCGGCGCGCTCTGCGATGTCGTGGTCGAGCGGCCGCTGCAACAGCAGCTCTCGCACAACATCCTGATGAGCCATGCCACCGGCGTCGGCGCGCCGCTTCCGGTTGCCGAGACACGCGCGATCATGGCAGCGGCGATCAACAATTACGCGCACGGCCATTCCGGCGTTCGCCGCGAGATCCCGCAAGGCCTCGCTGCGCTGTTGAATGCCGGGCTCACGCCTCTCGTGCCGGCGCGCGGCTCCGTCGGCTATCTGAGCCATATGGCGCATATCGCGCTCGTGCTCGTAGGGGTCGGTTCGGTGCGGGACGGCGACCGCATCCTCTCCGCGGCCGAGGCGTTGGCACGAGCCGGGCTTGAACCGCTCCGGCTCCAGGCGAAGGAGGGACTGTCGCTCGTCAACGGCACGCCCTGCGCCACGGGTCTTGCCTGCCTCGCGCTTGCGCGTGCGGACCGGCTTCTCGCCTGGGCGGATGCAATCGCCGCCATGACGATGGAAAATCTTGGCACCAACCCGGCCGCTTTCGCGCCCGAGGCGCTGGCGCTGCGCCGCTCCGACGGCCTGCAACAGGTCGGCGCCCGCCTGCGGCACTACCTTGAAGGCAGCAGCATCGTCGCCGCCGCCATCGGCAAGCGCACGCAGGATGCCCTGTCGCTGCGCGCCGTGCCGCATGTGCATGGGGCCGCCCGCGACCTCCTTGCAGACGCAGCCGCCACCGTCGACCGCGAGCTCGCCTCCGTCACCGACAATCCGCTCGTCACCGGCACGCCCGAGGCACCTCACGTGCATTCGCAGGCCCATGCCGTCGGGGCGGGACTGGCGCTTGCCCTCGACGGCCTGGCGACGGCGATTGCCGAAGTGGCGGCGATGTCGGAGCGACGTCTCGACCGGCTTCTCAATCCAATGGTGAGCGGGCTTCCGGCCTTTCTCGCGGCAGAAGGCGGCGCAGCATCCGGCTTCATGATCGCGCAATATGCGGCCGTCTCGCTCGTCAACGAAAACCGCCGCCTCGCCGCGCCGGCAAGTCTCGACGGCGGCATCACTTCGGCATTGCAGGAAGATCATCTGGCGCATCCGACGCCGGCCGCACTGAAAGCGCTTGCGATCGTCGAGAACGCCACCCGCCTCCTTGCGATCGAATGGCTTGCTGCCGGCCAGGCCTACGCCTTTCAGACCGAGGCACGTGCGCCCGCAACCGACAGGCTTTTCGCCCAACTGCGTAGCTTGATTGCCTTCTATTCCGACGACCGGCCGCTCTCGCAGGATATGGAGACGGCGTTCCAGTTTCTCTCGTCGGAACAACCCGCTACGCGCTAAGCCTCAGCCGCGGCGCCGGCCGATCTTGCGTACATAAAGCTCAAGCCGGTGCGAGACGATCTCGTAACCGAGCGAGCGGGCAATCTCTTCCTGCAGAGCCTCGATTTTATCGGAGCGGAACTCCACCACCTCGCCCGTATCCGTATCGATCAGGTGGTCGTGATGCGTGCCACCGGCCGGCTCGAAGCGCGACGGCCCGCCCTCGAAAACATGCCGTTGGATGGCGCCGCGATCCTCAAGAATTTTCATCGTCCGGTAGACGGTGGAGAGCGAGACAGTGGCGTCGATCTCTGAGGCGCGTCGGAATATCTCCATCGCGTCGGGGTGCTTTTCTCCCTCCTCCAGGATCTTCAAGATCGTCTTGCGCGCCCGCGTGATCCGGATTCCCGCATCGCGCAGCTCTTTCTCGTAATCGCGGCGTTTCTTGGCTTCACCCATTGTCCCCCTCTAGCGCCTGACGGGACGGCTGCAAAGGCCGCAGCGCCTGCCGACGCCAGCGTCCCATGCAGATTTCATCCGCGACTTCCTCCCGCCTCGACGCGAGGTCATTGGACGAAAGCAGCATATTTTTGCAAATGATTTGCACTTGCATCTAAAAAAGAAGGCTGGCATGTGAAAGAGGCACCCTGCGGCGCGACCGCATCGCTTGATGGAGAACAACTTGACGAAACGTCGATTGCTTGCCGCGTTGAGCGCGCTGTCTTTCCTCTGGGCCGGCGCCCAACAGGCCGTAGCAGCGGACAAGCTGAAAGCTGTCACCACCTTCACGGTCATCGCCGACATGGCTCAGAACGTCGCCGGCGAGGCGGCAAATGTTGAATCGATTACCAAGCCCGGAGCGGAGATCCACAATTACCAGCCGACGCCGCGCGATCTTATGCGCGGGCGCAATGCGCAGCTCGTCCTCTGGAACGGTCTCAATCTCGAAGTCTGGTTCGAACGCTTCCTCGCCAATCTCGGCGACGTCACCAACGTCGTCGTCTCCGACGGCGTAGAACCGATGAGCATTTCGCAAGGCCCTTACAACGGCAAGCCGAACCCGCATGCCTGGATGTCGCCGACGAGCGCCCTCATCTATGTCGACAATATCCGCGACGCCTTCATCGCCGCGGATCCCGACAATGCCGCCACCTATGAGGCGAATGCCGAAGCCTACAAACAGAAGATCCAGGACGCGATCGCGCCGATCCAGGCGGAGCTTGAGAAGATCCCGGAGGACAAGCGCTGGCTCGTCACCAGTGAGGGCGCGTTCAGCTATCTCGCCCGCGATTTCGGTCTCAAAGAACTCTATCTCTGGCCGATCAACGCCGATCAGCAGGGCACCCCGCAGCAAGTGCGCGCCGTCATCGACGCCGTCAACGCGCACGACATCCCTTGCGTCTTCAGCGAAAGCACCGTCTCCGCCAAGCCAGCACAACAGGTGGCGAGAGAAACGGGCGCAAAATATGGGGGAGTTCTTTACGTTGATTCTTTAAGCGCAGAAGACGGCCCGGTGCCGACCTATATTGATCTCCTCCGGGTGACGTCCGACACCATTGCTCAATGCCTCGTGCCATGATGATGTCTTCTGAAAACGTCTTGCCAGACTCGATGCCGGACCACGTGCCCGGCATCGCAGTCCGCCACGCCACCGTCACCTATCGCAACGGCCATACGGCGCTGCGCGACGCGAGCTTCGAGATACCGACCGGGACGATCACGGCGCTCGTCGGCGTCAACGGCAGCGGCAAGTCCACGCTCTTCAAGGCGATCATGGGCTTCGTGCCGGTCGCCGGCGGCTCGATTTCCGTGCTTGGCGGCAGTGTCGAGGCGGCGCTCAAAAGGAACCTCGTCGCCTATGTACCGCAGAGCGAGGAAGTGGACTGGAATTTCCCTGTCCTCGTGGAAGACGTCGTCATGATGGGCCGCTACGGGCGCATGAACTTCCTGCGGCAGCCGAAGCGCGCCGATCATGCCGCGGTCGCGGAGGCGCTTGAGCGCGTTGGCATGAGCGATTTCCGCAAACGCCAGATCGGCGAGCTCTCCGGTGGTCAGCGCAAACGGGTGTTTCTCGCCCGCGCACTCGCCCAGGATGGACGCGTCATTCTCCTCGACGAGCCGTTTACGGGCGTCGACGTCAAAACCGAGGATGCGATTATCGCGCTCCTGCGCGACCTGCGCGACGAGGGACGGGTGATGCTCGTCTCAACGCATGATCTCGGCTCTGTGCCGGAGTTTTGCGATCGGGCCGTTCTCGTCAAAGGCACGGTGCTCGCCTCGGGGCCGACGGACGAAATCTTCACGCGTGCCAATCTGGAACGCACCTTCGGCGGCGTTCTGCGCCATTTCGATCTTGCCGCCACCGATCAGGGGCGGCCGATCGGGATGATCTCCGACGACGAAAAACCCTTCCTTGTCTATGGCGAGCGCGACGAAACCACCTCGCCGGAGAAGGATGCGGAGCGGTCATGAGCCAGCTTCTGGAACCGTTTGCCTATCAATACATGGTCAACGCCATGTGGGTGAGCGCGCTCGTCGGCGCCACCTGCGCCTTCCTCTCCGCCTATCTGATGCTGAAAGGCTGGTCGCTCATCGGCGATGCACTCTCCCATTCCATCGTGCCGGGCGTCGCGGGCGCCTATATGCTGGGCCTGCCCTTTTCCTTCGGCGCCTTTCTTTCCGGCGGGCTTGCCGCCGGCGCCATGCTCTTCCTCAACCACCGCACCAAGCTGCGCGAAGACGCCATCATCGGCCTCATCTTCACGTCCTTCTTCGGGCTCGGGCTCTTCATGGTGTCGCTGTCGCCCGCCGCCGTCGACATCCAGACGATCGTGCTCGGCAACATTCTGGCGATCACGCCGGCCGACACGATGCAGCTCGTCATCATCGCCGCGGTCTCGCTCACCATCCTCATCGCCAAGTGGAAGGATTTGATGGTGGTGTTCTTCGACGAGAACCATGCCCGCTCGATCGGCATCAATCCCGGTCTGATGCGGCTCGTCTTCTTTACGCTGCTGAGCGCTTCCACCGTCGCCGCGCTGCAGACGGTCGGCGCATTCCTGGTCATCGCCATGGTGGTGACGCCGGGCGCCACAGCCTATCTTTTGACCGACAGGTTCCCCCGCCTCATCGTTCTCAGCGTGGTCATCGGGGCGACAACGAGCTTCGTCGGCGCCTATGCGAGCTATTTTCTGAACGGGGCCACCGGCGGCATCATCATCGTCCTGCAGACGCTGATCTTCCTCGTCGCCTTCGTCGTGGCGCCCAAGCATGGGCTTCTCGCCGCCAGGCGCCGCGCCCGTGAGGCGCTGCAGGACGGAGAGCGGCAGGACGAGGCGCAGCCGATGCCCCAGTTTTCGACGGGGGATCTGTCATGAGCTTCTTTGATCAGGCGATGCTTCCCTTCACCCTGCCCTTCATGCGTGAGGCGATGCTGATTGCGGTTCTCGTCGCCATCCCCTCGGCGCTTTTGTCGTGCTTTCTGGTCCTAAAAGGCTGGTCGCTGATGGGCGACGCCATCTCGCATGCGATTTTTCCGGGCGTGGTGATCGCCTATCTCGTCGGGCTGCCGCTCGTCGTGGGCGCCTTCGCCGCGGGCATGACCTGCGCCATCGCAACCGGCTATCTCAGCCAGAATTCCCGCATCAAACAGGATACGATCATGGGCATCGTGTTCTCAGGCATGTTCGGCTTTGGCCTCGTCCTCTACACGAAGATCCAGACCGAAGTGCATCTCGACCATATCCTCTTCGGCAACATCCTGGGCGTGCTGCCTTTCGATCTTTGGCAGAGTGCTGCGATCGCTATCCTCACCGTCGCCATCATCGCCGCCAAATGGCGCGACCTTCTCCTGCATGCCTTCGATCCGCAGCATGCGCGTGCCATCGGGCTACCCGTGCGGGTGATGCATTACGGGCTTCTCGCCATCCTGTCGTTGACGATCGTCGGTGCGCTCAAGGCAACCGGCATCATTCTGACGATCGCGCTCCTGATCGCGCCCGGCGCGATCGCCTTCCTGGTAACGCGCCGTTTCGGGGCGATGATGCTGGTGGCGGTGACGCTGTCGCTCGCCTGCGCGTTCCTTGGCGTCTATGCGAGCTTTTTCATCGACAGCGCGCCGGCGCCGACGATCGTGCTCCTGCTCGCCGCCTGTTTCGTCGCGGTTTTTCTGGCGACGACGCTGTCCGGCCGGTCGCGCGGCCAAGTTTCGGGAGCCTCGACCGAGCCCGAGAAACTCGGCTAAGCCCTGCCGAGCGCAATAAGCTCCGGCGGCTTTCACGCCTCACGGGAGACGCAAAAGCCGCCGGAAATGTCTCAGATCATTCCGGAACGCGGCGAACGGCGCCCTTGTCGGCGCTCGTCGTCAGCGCCGCATAGGCCTTGAGTGCCGTCGTCACCTGGCGCTTGCGCGGTTTCGCCGGCTTCCACCCAGCTTTATCCTGCTCGGCGCGCCGGCTTGCGAGCTCCGCATCGTCCACCAGAAGGTTGATGGTGCGGTTCGGAATGTCGATCTCGATCATGTCGCCGTCGCGCACGAGTCCGATCGCCCCGCCCTCGGCCGCTTCCGGCGAGGCATGGCCGATCGAGAGACCCGACGTACCGCCGGAGAAACGCCCATCGGTGACAAGCGCGCAAGCTTTGCCGAGGCCTTTCGACTTCAGATAGCTCGTCGGATAGAGCATCTCCTGCATGCCGGGGCCCCCGCGCGGTCCCTCGTAGCGGATCACCACGACGTCGCCGGCGGCAACCTTGTTCGACAGAATCGCATGCACGCTCTCGTCCTGGCTTTCGAAGACCCGCGCAGGGCCTGAGAATTTCAGGATCGAGTCGTCGACGCCCGCCGTTTTCACGATGCAGCCGTTGAGCGCGATGTTGCCCTTCAGAACGGCAAGTCCGCCATCCTTGGAGAACGGATGCTCGGCATCGCGGATGACGCCCGCTTCGCGATCGAGGTCGAGCTCGCGCCAGCGATTATCCTGGCTGAAGGCTTCCTGGCTCGGCACACCGCCCGGCGCGGCACGGAAGAATTCCGTGACCGTCTCGGAGGCCGCGCGGCGCACGTCCCAGCGCTCGATCGCATCGCCGAGCGTCTCGGCATGGACGGTCGCCACGTCGCGGTTGATCAGACCCGCACGGTCGAGTTCGCCCAGGATCGCCATGATGCCGCCAGCGCGGTGCACATCTTCCACATGCACGTCGTTCTTGGCCGGCGCCACCTTGCACAGGACCGGGACATGCCGCGACAGGCGGTCGATGTCGTCCATGGTGAAGTCGACCTCGCCTTCCTGAGCGGCCGCCAGGATGTGGAGGACGGTGTTGGTGGAGCCGCCCATGGCGATGTCGAGCGCCATGGCGTTCTCGAACGACGCCTTGGTGGCGATCTTGCGCGGCAGGACGTTCTCGTCGTCCTGCTCGTAGCAGCGCTGGGCGAGATCGACGATCAGATGTCCCGCCTCGACGAAGAGCCTGCGGCGGTCGGCATGGGTCGCAAGCGTCGTGCCGTTGCCGGGCAAGGAGAGGCCGAGCGCTTCTGTCAGGCAGTTCATGGAATTGGCCGTGAACATGCCCGAGCATGATCCGCAGGTCGGGCAAGCAGAGCGTTCAATGACCTGCACGTCCTCTTCGCTGACGCGGTCGTCGGCCGCCGCCACCATCGCATCGATCAGATCGAGCGATTGCGACTTGCCGTCGAGCACCACCTTGCCGGCTTCCATCGGGCCGCCGGAGACGAAGACGGTCGGAATGTTGAGGCGCATGGACGCCATCAGCATGCCGGGAGTGATCTTGTCGCAATTGGAGATGCACACCATCGCATCGGCGCAATGCGCATTGACCATGTATTCCACGGCATCCGCGATGAGCTCACGCGACGGCAGCGAATAGAGCATGCCGTCATGGCCCATGGCGATGCCGTCATCGACGGCGATGGTGTTGAATTCCTTGGCGACGCCCCCCGCCGCTTCGATCTCGCGGGCCACGAGCTGGCCGAGATCTTTGAGGTGCACATGGCCCGGTACGAACTGCGTGAAAGAATTCACGACGGCAATAATCGGCTTGCCGAAATCATTGTCCTTCATGCCGGTGGCGCGCCAAAGGCCGCGCGCGCCGGCCATGTTTCGTCCATGGGTGGTTGTGCGTGAGCGATAAGAGGGCATTGGTTTTTGGTATTCCTTCTGGCCTTGTGAGGCCGGAGGCACGACAGCATTGTGCGAGGCCGGATCGGCCCGTCGCGCCACGGCATGGATCCGCGAAAGGCGGACCGTCCCAGCTAATAAGCATCCCCGCCCGGCTCGGCAACGGCCTGAGCGCAAAAGGATAAACTCAGGGCCAGCATCCAGGTTTGCGGCCTCGCCGGTCGCTCTCGCGGCATCCGCATGAACAGACGACGTTGCCGTCATCTTCGTGCACCTCGCGAGACAGCAAATTCCACAAGCGCGAAGAGGTTCAGGCCAGAATTGCGCCGCGCCGAATTTTTAGGCTTGCAACTGGTATACCAGTCAGCCAGTCTGATCCTTATGGCAGTTTCCTTCGAGTTCGAGCGTGACCGCGCCTATAGCCGCCTCGTCGATTTGATCTTCGGGGGCAGCTTCGAGACGGATCATCCCTTGTCGGAGCGTAAGCTCGCCCAGCAGCTCGGCATCGGGCGCATGCCGGTGCGCGACGCGTTGCGCCAGCTCGAGCAGGAAGGCGTCGTGGAGGTTAAGCCGGCGCGCGGAACCTTCATCCGGAAGCTCTCAGCGGGCGACATCAGCGACATCTACGAGCTGCGCGAGGCGCTCGAATGTCTGGCCGCGCGCCGGGCTGCCGAACGAGGACCGAGCCTCGCTTTGAGCGCATGCGGAGAGAAGATGCGCATCATGGCGCGCGATCCCTCCGCCTTCACCTCCCGCGAGATCGACGACGTCGGCACCGACTTTCACGACGCGCTCATCCAATCTTCCGCCAGCGCCCCTCTTGCCGAGATGGTGCGCCTGATGCGCATGCGATTCCGCCTGGCATTCCACCTGCCGCGGTACTTCGCACACGCTCTCGTCCAGGAAATCCTGGTCGAGCACATCACGATCTTCGAAGCGATCGTGGACCGCCAGCCCGAGAAAGCCGCCGAACTGATGCGCAGACATCTGAAGCGCGGCCTCGAGATCAGATTGGAGCTCGATCGGGCACCCGGAACAGACAAAACCAAAGACAAGACAAGAGGCACAGAGAACATATGATGAAGCACCTATTTGCCGGCGGGCTTCTCGTCGGCGCGATCTCCGCGGCCGGCTTTCAGACGCCGGCCATCGCCGGCACCCTCGACGACGTGAAAGCGGCCGGCGTCGTCACCTGCGCCGTCAACGGCAGCCGGCCGGGCTTTTCCTCCGTCGACAGCCAGGGCGCCTGGCAGGGCCTCGACGTCGACACCTGCCGCGCCATCGCCGCCGCCACCCTCGGCGATGCGAGCAAGGTCAAGCTGCTCAAGACCAACAATCAGACGCGTCTCACCGCCCTGCAGACCGGCGAAGTCGACGTTACCGTCGCCAACACCACCTGGACGCGCGGCCGCGACACCGATCTCGGCCTCGATTTCGTCTCGCCGACTTTCTACGACGGCCAGGGCCTGATGGTGCCGAAGGAGCTCGGCGTCACCAGCGTTGCCGAACTCGACGGAGCGAGCGTGTGCGTGCGCCCCGGCTCCACTTCCGAGCGCGTCGTCTCCGACATTCAGAAGAAGTACGGCATCTCCCTGCAACTCGTGGTGATCGAGGACCAGAAGGAAATCAACACGGCCTTCTTCGGCGGACGCTGCGACGTTGCCGTGCAGTCCTCCTCCGGCCTGTCTTCGACGCGTGCTGCCGTCGCCCCCAATCCGGACGATTACGTCATCCTGCCCGAGCTCTTCGGCAAGGACCCGATGGGACCGGTCGTGCGGCAGGACGATCCGCAATGGCGCGACATCGTGCAGTGGACCGTCTTCACGCTCTTCCAGGCCGAAGAGAGCGGCGTCACCTCCGAAAACGTCGATGAGGTGAAGGAAAGCAGCGACGACGCGGCCGTGCGCAGGCTGTTGGGCGTCGACAAGGCCGGCGGCGACGGGCTCGGGCTCGATCCGGACTGGGCCTACAAGGTCATCAAGCAGGTCGGCAATTACGGCGAAGTCTTCGACCGCAACGTCGGCAAGGGCTCTCCCTTGAAGCTCGATCGCGGCCTCAACGCCCTCTACACCGACGGCGGCCTCATTTACTCGCCGCCGCTCTGAGAACAGTTGAGCTCACTCGTGAGATCGATGCGACCGAGGTCATGACCCACACCCCCTCGACAAATGGAGAGAGCGCGGTGCCTTTCTGGCGCCAGCCGCGCTCTCGCGCCATCGCCTGGCAGGCACTGCTTCTCGCCGCGCTTGCCGCGCTCGGCATCTGGCTCGTGCTCAACGCGCGTCAGGCGCTGATCGACCGTGGCATGACCTCTGGTCTCGGCTTTCTCTTCGACGAGACGCAATTCGCCCTCGGCGAAGCCTTCTTTAGCTTCACCTCCGGTGACACCTATTTGAAGGCCTTCGCCGTCGGCCTCGGCAACACGGTGTTGCTGTCCGCCGTCAGCATTGTCACGGCCAGCATCATCGGCGCGATCGTGGGCTTCGCACGGCTTTCGCCCAACGCGCTCGCAAGCAGCCTTGCCCGCGCCTATGTCTACGCCTTCCGCAACACGCCGCAGCTCGTCCAGATCGTCTTCTGGTACACCTTCTTTACGTTGTTTCCGGCGGCGCGCCTGTCCTGGTCCTTCTTCGACTTCGTCTTTGCCTCCAACCGGGGGCTGACCATTCCGGCGCCGGAGAACATGACGGCGTTCACCGCAGTTGCCGCCGCCTTCCTCGCCGGCTGTGCTCTCGCCTGGTGGGTGGCGCATCTCGCCGACCGTCGCCGCAGGCGCACCGGGCAAAAATGGAAGTCCGCAAAGCCGGTCCTTCTCGCCACCATCTTCGTTCCGGCGCTCCTCGTCTGGCTCGCCTTCGGCATGCCGCTCACCTGGTCGATCCCGGAACTGAAGGGATTCAATTTCGCCGGCGGCATAACGCTGTCGCCGGAGTTCCTCGCCATCTATTTCGGCCTCTCCTTCTATATCGCGGCCTTCATCGCCGAGATCGTCCGCGGCGGCCTTCTCAGCGTCGATTCCGGGCAGATCGAGGCGGCCAACGCCATCGGCCTCACCCGCATCGACCTTTATCGCCGCGTGGTGGCGCCACAGGCGCTGCGCGTCATCATCCCGCCGCTCGCAGCACAATATGTGAGCCTCTTGAAGAACTCCTCGCTCGGCGTGGCCGTCGGCTACCCGGATCTCTTCTCCGTCTCCAACACCATGCTCACCTATTCCGGCCGCACCATCGAGGTCCTGTGCATCATGGCGGCCGTTTATCTCGCCTTGTCGCTGGCGATCGGTGCGGTCGCGAACTTCGTCAACGGCTTCGTGCAGATACCGGAGCGCTGAGATGACGGAAGCACCAGCATCCTACGCAACAATCGGCGGCGCGCCGGCACGTCTGCCGCCCCTCGGCAGCACGGGCTTTCTCGCCCGCCTGCACAAGCGTTATTTCGCAACGCCCTTGATGAGCATCGTTACGATCGTGCTTGCCGCGATCACCGTCTGGGCGCTTGCAGGCCTCTTCCGCTGGGCCATCTGGGACGCCGTCTGGTATGCGCCGGAGGGCGCCGCCTGCCGGGATGCGGCCGGGGCCTGCTGGGCGGTGATTGCCGAAAAATACCGTGTCATGCTCTTCGGCGCCTTCCCATACCAGGAGCAATGGCGGGGCGGCGCCATCATCGCCCTCTGGCTCGTCTGGGGTGTCTTGACGGCCACCAACCTCTTCGCCGTCTCGCTGCGCCTTATCGGCTGGCTCATCGTCTTCATCGCCACGATCGCCCTCCTGCAGGGCGGCATCTTCGGCATGCCGCATGTCGGAACGGATCTTTGGGGCGGGCTTCCCCTCACCTTCCTCATCTTCGGCGGCACCGTCGCCGGCGGTCTGCCGCTTGCCATCCTGCTCGCACTCGGACGTCGCTCGCAGCTGCCTGCCATCCGCTTCCTGTCGGTCGCCACCATCGAATGCGTGCGCGGCATTCCGCTTCTCGTCGTCCTCTTCTTCGCGGCACTCATCCTGCCGCTCTTTCTGCCCGATCAGCTCAATGTCGATAAGCTGGTGCGGGCTGAGATCGGCATGATCATCTTCTTCGCGGCCTATGCCGCAGAGGTGGTGCGCGGCGGCCTGCAGGCGCTGCCGGACGGACAGGAGGAAGCCGCCAAGGCGCTCGGCCTCAGCTACTGGCAACGCATGCGCAAAATCGTGCTGCCGCAGGCGCTCGCGATCTCCATTCCCGCGCTCTTCAACGACATCATCCGCGCCTTCAAGAACACGACCTTCTTCTCCATCCTCGGCCTCTTCGACGTGCTCGGCGCAACCAAGGCCGCCCTGCAAGATCCGAACTGGGTGCGCTACGGGCTCGAAGGCTATCTCTTCGTCTTCCTGCTCTACTTCCTCATCTGCTCCGGCATGTCGCTTTACGGCCGGTCTTTGGAACAGGCCAACGCCAGACGTGGCCGCAAGGTGGAGCGCTAACGATGACGGCTCAAAAAGACTTCGTCGTCAGCATGCAGGCGGTCAACAAATGGTTCGGCAAGCACCACGTGCTGCGCGATGTCTCGCTCGGGCTCGCGGCCGGAGAGCGCATCGTCTTGTGTGGGCCGTCAGGTTCCGGCAAATCGACACTGATCCGCTGCATCAACGGGCTCGAGGGCTTTCAGGAAGGCACACTCACCGTTTGCGGGGCGACGCTCGACGGCACACAGGAACGGCTCGCAGAGGTGCGCAGCCACACCGGCATGGTGTTCCAGAACTTCAATCTGTTTCCCCACCTCTCTGTCATGGACAATCTCACGCTCGGCGCGATCTATGCGCGCGGCGAGCCGGAAGATGCGGCGACGGAGCGAGCCAAAGGGCTGCTCGAGCGCGTCCAGCTCACCTCGCAGACATGGAAATATCCTGGTCAACTGTCCGGCGGCCAGCGTCAGCGCGTGGCGATCGCCCGTGCCCTCATGCTGGAGCCGGAAGTGATGCTCTTCGACGAGCCGACATCGGCGCTCGACCCTGAAATGGTGCACGAGGTGCTCGGCGTCATGGAGGAGCTCGCGCAATCCGGCCAGTCGATGATCGTCGTCACGCACGAGATGGGCTTTGCGCGTCGCGTCTCCGATCTTGTCGTCTTCATGGATCAGGGCGAGATCGTCGAAGCTGCCCCGCCAGAGACCTTTTTCTCCGCCCCCGCCACTGACCGCGCCCGCGGTTTCCTCGGCCAGATCTCCCACGCGACCTAGGACCTCAATGAACGATCCGAAAGCCGAAGCCGGCCTCGTCGGCGAACACCCCTCGCCCCTTTTTCTTGCCGACGGCACGCCGAACTGGCGGAAAATCCGCGGACTCTTCCCGGCGACCGAGAAGATCGCCTACCTCGATATCGCCCGCAAAGCGCTGCTGCCGGCTTTGGCCGAAGAGGCTGCTTATGAATGGTTCGCCGACATCGCGTCCTCCGAGGCCGGCCGTCATTCCTTTTCCATGGAGGGTGTGGAGGCGACGCGCCGCCAGGTCGCCACGACTTTCGGTGCCGCCCCTGAGACGATTGCGCTCGTCAAGAACACCTCCGAAGCGATCAATATCGTGGCGCAGGGCTTCGACTGGCGCGACGGCGACAATCTCGTCATCTCCGAGGCGGAACACGAGAACAACACCTTTCCGTGGCGCCCGCTCGCACATCGCGGCATCGAAGTGCGCGTCGTCCCCGCCGACCCCTCCGGAATGGTGACGACGGAAGCGCTCACGGCCGCCGTCGATGCACGCACCCGGATCCTTTCGGTTGCCTGGGTCGCCTACGGTCTCGGCCAGCGCGCCGATCTCGACGCCTTGTCGGCATTCTGCCGGGCGCAGGACATCCTTTTTGTCGTCGATGCGATCCAGGGGCTCGGCGTCCTCGACCGACGGCTCGACGATTTCGGCGCCGATGTCGTCGCCGCCGGCGGTCACAAGGCACAAATGAGCGTCACCGGTGCCGGGCTCATGTATGTCGCGCCGCGGGCGCTCAACCGTTTCCAGCCGCCCTTTGCCGCGAAATACTCTTTCGACACGCTCGACCGAACGGTTGCCGATCCCGTCTATGCGCCGGATGCGCACCGTTTCGAATATGGCAATCCGAACTTTCTCGGGCTCGCCATTCAGCGTCGCTCGGCGGAATTCATCGCCGCCATCGGCCTCCATGCGATCGAAGAACGGGTGCACGCGCTCACCGACCTCATCATCGAGGGGGCCGACCGCATCGGCGTCAAAGTGCGCACGCCCCGGGCGTGGGACGAACGCGCCGGGATCGTAAGCCTCGATCTTGGCGGCGTTTCAGCCGAACGGGTGGAGGCGGAGCTTGCCGAGGATGGCATCCGCGTTGCCGCGAAAGACGGGCATCTGCGCGCCGCCGCGCATTTCTACAACAACGAGGAGGACGTCGCGCGTCTGTTCGACCGCCTCCAGCACCATTTGAGTAAAGCCGGACAATGACTTCTGCGACCTCCGCGATCGACATCGACCTCGTCTCCGACACCGCCACCCGCCCGAGCCGCGACATGCTCGCTCGGATGATGACGGCCGAAACGGGCGACGAACAGCGTGGCGAAGACCCGACGGTTCTGCAGCTTTGCGAACGGATCGCCGACCTTCTCGGCATGGACGACGCGCTCTTTCTGCCGTCGGGGACAATGTGCAACCAGATCGCCTTCCTCGTGCATTGCCGGCCGGGCGACGAGATCATCGCGGCTGACAGCGCCCATGTCTTCGGCTCCGAAGGAGCCGGGGCTTCTGCGCTTGCTGGCGCGCAATTCCACACCATCGCCACGCCGAACGGCATCTTCGACGCTGCTGCAGTGGCGGCGCATATTCGGACACCGCGTATGCGCCGTCCGCGCAGCCGGGTTGTCGCAGTCGAGCAGACGACGAACCGGGGCGGCGGTGCGATCTGGCCGGTCGAAGAACTTGCCGCCATCGTCGCACTCGCTCGCGAACACTCGCTTGCCGTCCATATGGACGGTGCGCGCCTCTTCAACGCCGTCGTCGCCGCCAACACACCTGCGAAAGCCTTCACCGCCGGCTTCGACAGCGCCTGGGTCGATCTTTCCAAGGGCCTCGGCTGCCCGGTGGGCGGCGTCCTTGCCGGCTCGAAAGACTTCATCGCCGAAGCCTGGCATTGGAAGCACCGTCTGGGCGGTGCCATGCGCCAGTCCGGAATCCTCGCCGCTGCCGGGCTCTACGCTCTCGACCACAATATCGAGCGCCTCGCCGAGGACCACGCCAATGCCCGGCTCTTCGCCGACATCGTGCGCGGTCTCGATGGCGTGACCGTCTCGCCGGAAAATGTCGTCACCAATATCCTGTTCCTGGAGCTCGGTGCGCGGCTCGACGCCGCCGACATTGCGGCGCGGCTGAAGGAGCATGGAATCCGCATCGGCGTCGAAGATCCGCGCCGCATGCGTGTCGTCACGCATCTCGACGTGACACGCGCCGGCGTGAAGCAGGCCGCCGAGGCTTTCGTCGAGATCGTTCAAGGCATGGCTGCCTGAATCGCCTGCGTAGGCAGCTCGTTCAAAAACCCGCTCGCGCTGCTGTTGCAGGACGGGGCGCGGGCGGTTTCTAGAACGGGCTTTTCGGGCAGTAATTCTCCTGGAAATGCGCGAAGGCCTGCCGGATCTCGTCTTCGCTTGCCGCGACATAACCGAAGCGGTTGCCGTCGAAATGCTCGCAGGCATGCCCCTTCTGCGGCTCGCAGCGCTCAACATCCGCGCCGACGACATCGATTGAGATCATACCCGGCGGCGTCGGGTTCTGATCATGGCGTATCTCAAGATCGTGCGCGCCGGAAAAATCATACTTCATCGTCACGACGGTGTCGTTGCCACGGATCTTGAGGTCGTAGCGGCAGGCCGTGACCTGCTTGAGCTCGTAATCGAGCGACATCGTATAGGTCTTGTCGCCAAAAGAGCGTGAGTATTCGAAGCGCCAGACACCTTCCTTGGTCGTCGGCGTGACGGTGCGCACAGCGTCGTCCTCGTCGACGACGCGCTTCGTCTCCCCGCCCGGCCGCACACCGGCCAGCAGGAACTCCACCGTCGCCTCCGCCGATTGCGCCTGCGCGGTGCCGCTGAGGCCTGCGACCGCCAACATGGCGCAAGCCAGATGCGCGCCGCGCCGGCGGACCTGGCCCAGTCGAAGATTATGCGTAGGCATGACGCCTCCATCGTTGACGGGAAGCGGGAGCCGATCCGTCTTGCTGCGGATCCGATTACGAAGTGACGGACCGGATTGCGCTTGCCGCATATGTTTGTCCCACGAGGGATAACACGGCCGCTCATCGCATTCAGCCGGTCTTAGCGTCGCCCTTCAATCCGGGGACGTCTCATGTCCAAGGCGCCCCGATCTGGGCAGCTCGTCAGGAGCGGATGGGTGCGGGGGAAACGAAAGCCGACAGCTGACGCCTCCTCGATGAGGGCGGCGTCGGCGCGGGTCATGTCGAGACAGGGCGTCTGTGGGGGCAACACCGCTCGTCTCGACGAACCAACCCGCGCCAACCTCTTCGATCACATCGGAGGGGCCTTCGGGGACGCCCCTCCGACAAATCTCGCCGGACCGTGTCTCAGGCGTGCAGCGCCGCGCAGGTGCGGGCGATGCGGTTTGCCGCTTCCGTCAGCCTGTCGTCATCGACGGCAAAGCTCAGCCGCACATAACCCGGCGCGCCGAAAGCGGTGCCCGGAACCATTGCCACCTCACCCTCTTCCAGGATGACGCGGGTGAAGTCGGCATCGGTCTCGATCTTCGTGCCGGCGGGTGACGTCATGCCGAGGAATTTCTGGCAGCCGGCGAGGATATAAAACGCCCCCTCCGGTGCCTCGCAGGCGAGCCCGGCTTCGACCAGTTTCGGCAGAACGAGGTCGCGGCGACGGCGATAGACGGCACGGTGACTCTCAAGATGATCTTGCGGGCCTTCGAGTGCCGCGAGCGCTCCAGCCTGGCTGATCGAAGAGGCGCAGGAGGTGCTTTGCGATTGCAGCTTGCGCACTTCGCGCATCACCTCGGCCGGGCCGCCGCCATAACCGAGCCGCCAGCCGGTCATGCAATAGGCCTTGGACACGCCGTTGACGGCGACCGTGCGCTCCAGAAGCCGCGGCTCCACCGCCGCAATCGAACGGAACGAGGTCTCGCCAAAAACGATGTGCTCGTAGATGTCGTCGCTCAAAACGCCGACATGGGGATGGTCGAGAAGCACATCGGCGAGTGCACGGAGATCGGCCTCGCCATAGACCGCGCCGGTCGGGTTGCAGGGCGAGTTGAGAACGAGCCAGCGGGTCTTCTCGGTGATCGCGGCCTTGAGCGTCGCAGCCGACAGCTTGAAGCCGTCTTCTGCCCGACATTCGACGACCACGGGCGTGCCTTCTGCGATCCGCACCATGTCGGGATAGGAGACCCAATGCGGCGCCGGGATGATGACCTCGTCGCCGGCATCGAGGGTCGCCAGAAGCACGTTGAAGATCACTTGCTTGGCGCCGGTCCCGACGACGATCTGATTGGCCGCAAAGTCGAGGCCATTCTCGTCCTTGAACTTGCGGATGACGGCGGCCTTCAGTTCCGGCGTGCCATCGACATTCGTGTAACGCGTCTTGCCGGAGGCCATCGCCTCGCTGGCGGCGCGGACGATATGCGCGGGCGTATCGAAATCCGGCTCGCCCACCGAGAGATTGATGATGTCGCGGCCGGCTGCCTTGAGCTCACGCGCACGGGCGGAGGCGGCGCTGCTCGCCGAAGGCAGAACAGCTGCCATACGAGAAGAAATCTTGTTCATGGATTCTCTCTGGATGCTTGAAGAAGAAAGGCGACGGGGAGAGCGCTAGCTCGCGTCTTGCTCGCGCTTTTTTTGCTGCCTGCGCGCGAAGATCGGATAGGCGAGCGTCAAAACGATCAGCGCCATGATCGCGTAGGAGAGCGGGCTCGTGAAAAAGATCATCCAGTCGCCGCCGGAGATCTGCAGCGAACGGCGGAGATTGGTTTCCAGGATCGGACCGAGCACGAGCGCGATGACGAGCGGCGCACCGGGAATGCGCCAGCGTTCCATGAAGTAACCGAGAACGCCGAAACCAAGCACCAGCCAGACATCGAAGAGACTGTTGCGCAGCGCGTAGGAGCCGATGACGCTGAAGACGATGATCGTCGGTCCGAGGACGGCGCTCGGCACTTTGACGACGCGCGCCACCCAGGGTGCTGCGAACAAGCCCAACGCCGCGAAGGCGAGGTTCGCCAGGAAGAGCGACAAGATCAGCGTGTAGACGATCTCCGCGTGATCGGTGAAAAGCCTCGGCCCCGGCACGAGACCATGAATGGTCAATCCGCCGAGGAAGACCGCGGTGACGGCGTTGCCCGGGATGCCGAGCGTCAGCGCCGGCACGAGCGAACCGCCGGTGACGGCGTTGTTGGCCGCCTCGGGTGCGGCGACGCCCTCGATTTCACCCTTGCCGAAGGCTTCCGGCGTCTTGGAGCGCCGGCGCGCCTCGTCGTAGCTGATGAAGGCGGCGACGCTGGTGCCCGCTCCCGGGAGAATGCCGATGGCGGAGCCAATGAGAGAGGATTTGAAGAGCGTGCGCCCGCAGCGTCGGATCACCGACCAGGCGGGCAAAGTCCGGCCCTTCGTCTTGATCATATTGCCGGCGCCGATATCGGCCTCGCCCGTGCACAGCGAGATCGCCTGCGAGACGGAGAAGATGCCGATCAAGGCCGGAAGCAGCGGCACGCCTTCGAAGAGTTCGTCCTGGCCGAAGGTGAGCCGCGGATATCCGGTAAAGAGATCGAAGCCGACCGTCGCCAGCAACAGCCCCAAAGCGGCGCTGATGAAGGCCTTCGTGGGGTTGCCGCCCGAGACGCCCAGGATCGAGATCATCCCGAAGATCGTCAGATAGACGTATTCCTGCGGACCGAAGAGGAGCGCCAGACGCGACAGAGGCGGGGCGACGAAGAGGAGGACGCAGACGGAGAATACGCCGCCGACGAGGGAGGCAACCAGCGCCATACCGATCGCCTGCGCCCCCTCCCCGCGTTGAGCCATCGGATAACCATCGAAGGTCGTGGCGATAGAAGCGTCGGTGCCGGGCGTTCGCAACAAAATCGCGGTGATCGACCCGCCGAAAACCGAGCTCGTATAGATCGCTCCGAGGAGCACGAGCGCGTTCGCCGGGTCCATGCCGAAGGTGATGGGAATGCAGAGCGCAACGCCCATCGTTGAGGACAGGCCCGGCAACGCACCTACGAACAGCCCGACCACGGTGCCGATCCCTAAGACGAGCAGGGTCGAGGGCTCAAAAATATTGGCGGCTGCCGCGAGGATCGCTTCCATACGCTCAGTTCCGTCGGGATCAGGGGATTAAAGATAAGGGGCGAGCGGCCCGACCGGCGTCGGAACCGCAAGAAGCAGCGAGAAGATGACGTAGATCAGCCCGGTCATGGCAACGGCCACGGCAAGTCCTGCCGGTCGGCTCAACTCCGAACGAAGCGCGAAGAAGACGGCGAGATAGAGAAAGGTCGCCGGATAGAAGCCGATCCACGGCATCGCCAAGGCGAAAAGCGCCGTCAGGACAACCACTTCCACGAGCGGCAACCAGATCCGCTTCGGTGCTTCGTCGGTTTCAGAGCCTTCCTGTGCGACCTCGTCTTGCGCCTTGCGCGTACGCAGGCTCGACACGAAGAGAACGGCACCGCCGAGAAAGAGCGCAGAGCTCATCAACAAAGGAAAGAGCGCGGCGCCTCGCTTGAGGCCGTAGACGTCCCAGGCGGCGAAGGCTGCGACCGCCATGACGGCGATCGCTATCCATGTATCGCGTTTCATTGCGCCTGAAATCGCCAGGAGCTTACTGCCACGGGCTTTCGGCCCAGAGCTTCTTATAGCCCTCGTCCTGCTCCTGCATGAAGGCGCGATAATCGTCACCCACGAGGACGTCGAGAGGCATGTTGAGCTTCTTCAGGTCAGCCTGGAAGTCCGGATCTTCGGTCACCTTCACCATCGCATTGCGAAGCTTGGAGAGCGCATCCTCGTCCATGCCCTTCGGTCCGCCGAGGCCACGCGAGGAGGAAGCGACGATGTTGTAGCCGAGTTCCTTGCCGGTCGGGGTGTCCGGCAGATCCGCATTGCGCTTGGAATCCCACACAACGAGCGGCTTCAGCTGACCGTCCTCGACGAGTTCCACCTGCTCTGAGACGTTGCCTTCGATGGCATCGATATGGCCGCCCATAAGCGCGGCTTTGGCCTCGGCATCGCCGTTGAAGGCAACCAGATTGAATTCGACGTCGGCTTCACTTTCCAGCTGCAGAACCGCCAGATGATCGCCACCGCCGACGCCTTCGTGGCTGACGGTGAGCGTCTTTTCCTTCGCGGCTGCAAGGAAATCCTCGAGAGAGGCGTAATCTGAGGTGCCGGCCACCGCAAGCACACCCGGATCGGTCACGATATTGGCGACGTAATCGAAGGTGTCGATGTTGAAGGTCACGTCAGGACGCACGATCGGGCTCGTCAGAATGCCCGAATTGATCCAGCCGATCGTGTAGCCGTCGGGCTTGGCGCTGGCGATCGCCGCAAAGCCGATCTGGCCGCCGGCGCCCGGGCGGTTCACGACCACCATCGGCTGGCCCAGATACTTCTCGCCATATTCGGCGACGAGACGCGCGAGAACATCGGTGCTGCCGCCCGCACCGTAAGGCACGATCATCTCGACCGGCTTCTCAGGATATTCCGCGTAGGAGGGAGAGGCAAAAATGGCGAGCGAGGAGGCCGCGAGGGCCAAGGCCGCCAGACTGGACTTGAGGTGCATAAGAGTTCCTTTCCTCTTGAATATGCTCAGGGACGACCGCTTTTGCGGATCTTTTTGCGCCGGAGGAGATCTTCGATCACTTCCAGCGGGGCTTGGGAGGCGAGCGCAGCTTCCTGATCGCGCTCGAGCTGTTCGATATCCTCGATCTCGACGAGAACGGCGTCGATGAAATCCTGCGGAATGACGACGACACCGTCGGCATCGGCGACGAGATAATCACCGGGGCAGACGCGGGTGCCGGCGCATTCCACCGGCACATCGACATCGACGAGGACGATTGCCGGGGGGCGGGCCGAGATGCCGCGCGTGAAGACGGGGAAGTCCATTTCCCGGATGAGGCTCGCGTCACGCGCCAGAGAATCGGAAACGATGCCGCCAAGCCCCTGGAAGAAGGCTGCATGAGCCACGTTCTCGCCGAGGATCCAGGTGTTGGCACATCCTGTATCGAGCACGAGAATACGCCCCTCAGGCGTGCTGCGGATGGCGGAATAGATATTCGTTTTGGCTTTGGCCGCGCCGGTCTTCGGAGCGTATTTGACGGTGCGGGCACGCCCGACCAGTCGGTTCGCTTCGCCGAGCGGGAGGACGCCGTCCATCCAGCCGCTCAGGCCGAGACGAACGAGTGCGTCGGTGACTGCGCCCGACTCCACATTGCGCAGGCGCTCTAGGATTTCCACTTCGGTCCAGCTGCTTTCCGTCATTTTCCGGTTATCGCCTCTCACATCGTCATGGGAGCGTCTTTGCTCCTCATTATTAGCGTAATTCCATCCTGAAATAGTGTTTGGGCAGCTTGCAAATATCGTCTTGCCATGCTCCGATAACCTGTAGTTATTGGATGCATTCATGAACTTTCGGCAGATCGAGGTCTTCCGTGCGGTGATCGAGGCTGGTTCGATGACCGGGGCTGCGGCGGCGCTCAACATCTCACAACCTGGCGTCACGAAGACGATCGCCGCCCTGGAAGCTTCCTGCGGCTATCCCCTGTTCACCCGCAGCGCCGGGCGTATCACGCCGACACCGGAAGCCCGGCAGCTGCATCAGACCACCGAGCGCGTCTTTGTCGGCATCGACGAGATCAAGCGCGCCTCATCGAATATCCGCGACCGGGTGGCGGGCCATCTGGCGATCGCCTCCTTTCCGGCGCTCGCCTCCCGCTATCTGCCGAGAGTCCTGTCGAGCTTCCTGCATGATCGCGGGGGCGTGAAACTCTCCCTGCAGGGGACCGCTTCGCGGCAGGTCATTCTCGCGGCCGCGGCACAGCAAATCGATGTGGGCATCTCGATCCTGCAATCCGACGATGCCGCGATCGAAACGGAACATCTCCACCGCCTCGAGCGCGTCTGTGTGCTGCCGGCCGGCCATCGCCTCGCCTCTGCGGAGCGCATTCGTCTCTACGATCTGCGCAACGAGCCCTTCATCTCGCTCGACGCTTTCGATCCGGAGCGCCTCGCGATCGAAAAGATGTTTTCAGATCTCGGCGTCGGGCGTCACGACCAGATCGAAACGCGCCATTCCGACAGCGCCTGCGCCTTCGTCGCCAATGGGCTCGGCACGACCATCGTCGATCCGTTCACCCCGCTCGCTTTCGGCGACGCGGTCGTTGCGCGGCCGCTCACGCCGCCGGTCTATCTCAACGTCTGGACGCTGTGGCCGAGGCACCGCATCCGCTCCAAGCTCGCCATCGAATTCGTGCAGACGCTGCGCCGCTCGCTTCAGACGCATACGCCCGGGAGCTTGTGAGGCGGCAACCCCTCACATGCCGTGGCGTCGGCTGTAGGCGTTCGGCTCGGCCGGCCGCCATCCATGCGGCTTGTTCGCGGGCGCGTAGACTTCAACAAGAAGCGGATGGCAGGTCGCGGCATCGCTTGAATGCTCGCTTGCACAATCGCCACCCGGGCAGGCGGAAAGCGCCCCAAGCAGGTCGATCTCGGCGAAGAATTCCAGATAATCGCCAGGCCGCACCGGCGTCGCCTTCATGAAATACTGCCCGGTGTCGCGCGTGAAGCCCGTGCACATGAAGACATTGAGGACGTCATGCACATGCCGCTCCGCCTCATCCATTCCGATTCCGGCCGCTTGCGCGAGTGCACGGATGAGATTGGAATGGCAGCAGAAATGATAGTCGCCGCCGGACAAAAGCCGGTTGGTATAAGGGTCACAGCGCGTGCCGATGACATCATGGACGGACCCGCCGAAGCGGTCGAAGCCATACCAGTCGAGCGTGTCGTCGGTGATCGTCGCCATCGGCCGCAGAAACGGCAGGCAGGACCAAAGCCGATCGCCGGTCGACAAATGCGTGCCGTGGAGCGCGCGCGTCTTGCCGGAATAGAAGCGCTCGGTGAGATCCGCTTCGTGCCAGAGGTTGAGATCGCCGACCTGCGGGCCCTCGACCGAAACGATGCGAAAGAAATGCCCGGCCGGCACGCGGAATGTGCGGGCATCGCGCGGCGGCACCAGCGTTTCTGCAATTTTTCTCCAGCCGTCCCGCGCCGCGCGATAGGCCGTGAGATCGACGGCCGGTAAAGTCGCCGTCGGATAGCAGATCACCGGTTCGACATCCCGGCGCGCCACGGCATCATCCGGTGCCGCATGCTCTGGCTCGTTCAGCTTCATCGCATCCTCATCGTCAGAGAAGTCCCACCGCGCTCCGAGTTTCTCCAATTATCCCCGTCGCATCCGCCGCGATTAGCTTGGACGTCCTTCGGGCTCAGGCCAACCCAGGGATGGCGACGATGGACACAGAAAATCTCTCTCTTCCGACGATCCTTTCCGCACAAGCACAGAAGCATGTCACACACAACGAAGCGCTCAGGATGCTCGATGCGCTGGTACAGCTCGCCGTAACCCGCGGGGATCTCACGGCCCCGCCGGCCGATCCGTTGCCGGGCGCCCGCTATATCGTGGCGGCAGGAGCCGAAGGCACCTGGTCGGGCCACGACAACGAAATCGCCGCGTTCCAGGATGGCGCGTGGACATTCTATACGCCCAGGCCCGGTTTCCTCGCTCTTTCGATCAACGAGATGCTGCCGCTCGTCTTCGATGGCGTTGCATGGGTGGCGTTCACGGCCAACCCGCCCGACAGCCTGCCCTCTCTCGGCATCAATACGGGTTCGGAGATCAGCAACCGCCTCGCCGTCAAATCCGACGCCATTCTCTTCAGCCACGACGACGTGACCCCGGGCAGCGGCGACATGCGCGTCGCCCTCAACAAGGCGACCGCGGGAAGCGACGCCGGCTTCACCTTCCAGAGCGATTATTCGGCACGGGCGCTCTTCGGGCTTTTGGGCACAGACGATCTCACACTCAAAGTCTCGCTTGACGGGTCGAGCTACCGCACCGGCTTCGTCGTCGATCGCGCAAGCGGCGCCGTCACCATGCCGGCGAATGCCCGTTTCAGCGCCTACCTGAACTACGGGCAGAATTATGCGGCGGGCGCCTGGCGGGACATGTTCTTCAACAATTTCCGTCACAACGATCAGCTCGCCGCCTCCGTCGCGAGCAACGTCCTGACCTTCACGGCCCCAAGCGACGGGATCTATCTGTTCGGGCTCGCAGGCACCTTCGAGGCGGGCGCGGGCACACCCTCGAAACTGCAGGTCGGGCTCTCCGTCAACGGCACGTCACCGGCCGCCGACACGATCGGCACGACGGGCGATGCCACCTTTGTCTCCGGAGAAACTCAGGTGCAGGTGAGCGCCCTCCTCAAGCTTGCCGCCGGCGATACGATCAACCCGAGGATTTTTCCCACCGGCGCGGCCGCACGTATCCTTGCCAACGAGAATTTCTTCTGGGGGACGCGGCTTCCCTGAACCGCCGCCCAGTCGGGAGAAGCGCGTTGGCAGACATTCGCCGGCCGGGGATCGTCAATACTCGCGACTCGATGTCTTGTGTGCCCGTCGCCGGCGTGTACCATCGCACAAATGACACACTCTGCCTCGTCCGCACGCGCCCAACCTCTCGACCATGGCGTCGGGGACGGCTTTGCAAACCTCCTCAGATCCTGGCGCGAGGCGGGGGATGCGCGGGTGCCGATCGTCATGGGCATCGTCAACGTGACGCCCGATTCCTTCTCCGACGGCGGGCAATTCTTTCGCACCGAAGCCGCGATCGAGCACGGACTGAGACTTCATGACGAAGGCGCCGTGATCCTCGACGTGGGTGGAGAATCGACCCGCGCCAATGCTGAACCGGTCGCGGCGGACGAAGAGATCCGGCGCATCCTCCCCGTGATCGAGGCGCTGACCGCAAACGGCATCCTCGTTTCCGTCGACACCATGAAGGCCGAAGTCGCCAGGGCCGCAATTTCGGTCGGCGCGCAAATTCTCAACGATGTGCGCGGCCTTCTCGGCGATCCGGAGATGGCGGCGGTCGCCGCACGCAGCGGTGCCGGCGTCATTGCCATGCACAATCAGGGCGTCTTCGGCTCTGCCAAGCCAATGGAGATCGATCCGGTCGCAGGCTGCATCGCCTTCTTCCGGCGCGCCCTGGACGTGGCACGCAAGGCAGGCGTTGCCGAAGACAGGATCGTCCTCGATCCGGGCTTCGGCTTCGGCAAATCGCCGGAGCAGAACCTTCAGCTTCTTGCGCGTTTCGGCGAATTGGAGACGCTGGGTCTGCCGCTCCTCGCCGGCACCTCGCGCAAATCTTTCATCGCCAAGATCGCCGGTGCCGACGACACCGACCGGCTTGCCGGAACGCTTGCCACCAATGTCGTGGCGGCGCTGGCGGGTGCTGCGATCGTGCGCGTTCACGATGTGACGGAGCATGTGGCGGCGATGCGCATCGCCGCCGCCATTCGCGGAGCCGACACCAGCAAATGACCTAGCCGACGGCGGCCAGCCTTTCCCGCTTCTCCCGCCAGGCGACGATCCGTTCGACGGCCGCGCGCAACGTTTCCTCGCGCTTGGCGAAGCAGAAGCGGATGTGCGAGCGCATATCGCCTTTGCCGTAGAAGGCGGAGAGCGGCACGGCGGTCACGCCCGCCTCAAAGGTCATCGCCCGGCAGAAGGCGACATCGTCGGACTTCGCCTCGCCGGTCGCTGCGATGGCGAAATAGGTCGCCTCGACATTCTCGACATCGAAACCGGCGGCACGCAGACCACCGACCAGAAGATCACGACGCCCCTGAAGCTCGGCGCGCAGCCCGTCGAAATAGGCGTCCGGCAGATTGAGCCCGAAGGCAACGGCGGCCTGCAGCGCCGGCGGCGTCGTGAAGGTCACGAATTGATGCGCCCGCATGATCGGCTTCAACAGCGCCTCGCAGGCGGTGATGTAGCCGACTTTCCAGCCCGTGACCGAAAACGTTTTGCCGGCGGAGCCGATGCGCACCACCCGGTCGCGCACCTCCGGCAGGGCAAAGAGCGTGCGGTGCTGCCGGCCGTCGAAGACGAGATGCTCGTAGACCTCGTCGCAGATCGCCACGAGATCGTGTTTCAGCATGAGATCGGCGAGGAAGCGCAATTCCTCATCGTCCAGGATTCGCCCGATCGGATTCCACGGCGTGTTGAGAATGAAGGCGCGCGTCTTCGGCGTGATCGCGGCTTCGAGGCGCTCAAACGGCACCCCCCAGTCGGGCGGGGCGATGCGCACCGGCACGGGCACCGCACCGGCCCGGCGGATGATCGGCTGATAGCTGTCATAGGCGGGCTCGAAGACGATCACCTCGTCGCCCGGCTCCAGGAGACCGAAGAAGGCATCCGCCAGAGCTTCGGTCGCGCCGGAGGTGACGAGCACCTCCTTTTCCCAGTCGACGTCGAGGCCGAGAAAGCGCCTGGCATTTTCTGCCACCGCCTGGCGCAGAGCCGGCAGGCCGGCCATCGGCGGATATTGGTGCGGGCCTGAGCGCAGGGCGGCAATTGCGGCCTCGACCACCTCCTCCGGCTCGAGGCCTTCCGGGAAGCCCTGACCGAGATTGATGGCGCCGGCCTCGGCGGCCATGCGCGACATGGTTTCAAAGATGGTGGTGTCGAGCGCACCGAAGATGGAATTTGCCATTGATTGTCCGCCTGGCTGCGAAGGAGGTTGCGGCGGGATGCCCACCAGCAGCGCATCGCTCCTTCTAATTGCCTGAGGCTGATCAAGAAAGAGCGCCCACGCCGCACTTTTGGCGCGAGGGGATGCGCGCCTCACGCGCAGAGGCTGATCCTCTCCAAGGCTTGGATGCGCCCCTCAGCCGCAGAAATCTGGGCTCCTGGCATTGAACAAAAGCCCGTCCCGACCGTTCGTCCTCCGTATCATTCGAAGGGCAAAGCCCGACACCCGTGGAGAAGCATTCATGAGAATCAAACTCGCCGCCATGTCCTCTGCCGCCTTCTTGCTGGCGACTGGCCTCGCGTTTGCGCAAGGCGCCTGGGTCGAGGTCGACGACGACGATATGGCCGTCAACATCCCGGTCGATCCCCCGACCTATACGGTCGGAGATCTCGACGACATGGAGATCGTGGGTCAGGACGGCGAGGAGATCGGCGACGTGGATGAGATTCTCGCCTCCGGCGACGGATCCTCCATGGCGGTCGTTACGGATGTCGGCGGCTTCCTCGGGATAGGCCAGCGCAATGTCGTCATCCCGCTCACCGACGCCCGCATCCACAACGACAAGATCATCATCAACATGACGAAGGACCAGATCGAGTCCCTCGACGAATGGTCGAAATAAGCCTGAGATAGGCTATGATCCGGTTCCGCGGCGGCGATGTGCCCGCCGCGGAGCAGCGCCCACTTCTCTCATCGACCGGTGAGCCGACGAGGACCGGTGAGCAGACGAGAAAGCGGGTATATGTCTTGGCGAAGGCCGCGCCCAAGCAAATTTCGGGTACCCTCGGGCGGCGGCCGGCTGTAAGCAGCGCGCAGCAATGCTCGACGCCACTCCCCTTTTGCGCATCTATGCGCGCCACCGTCTTTCTCAGCTTTCGCGGCAACATCCGGACGAGGTCCAGGGCCGGCAATTGCTCGCGCTCACACGCCATGCCCGCGAGACACGTCTCGGTCAGGCCCACAGCTTTGACGAGATCCGGTCGGTTGAAGATTTTCAGGCCCGCGTGCCGCTCCGCCGCTATGAGGATTTCTGGACCGAATACTGGCAGGCGGCATTTCCCGTTCTCAAAGGCCTGACCTGGCCAGACCAGATCGCAAACCTCGCCGTGACGTCCGGAACGTCGACGGGGCGCGTCAAATATATCCCAATCAGCCAGCAGATGGCGCGCTCCAACAACCGCGCCGCCGTCGATCTCCTCGTCCACCACGTCGCTCATCGGCCGCAGAGCCGCGTCATGGCTGGCAAGAACTTCATGCTCGGCGGGACGACGGCCCTCAAAGACCATGGCAGCGGTGTCGTGAGCGGCGATCTCTCCGGTATTGCCCGCCTCGAAGTGCCGCCGCTTCTGGCAGGCTTCGTCTTTCCCGATCCGGAGTTGGCACGCGAAACCGACTGGGCACGCAAGGCCGAGGCGATGGCGCGCGCATCGCTGTCGGAACCAATCCGTAGCATCGCCAGCATCCCGAGCTGGATGCTTCTCTTCTTTGAGGAACTCGCCAAAATCACGGGCAAGAGGCGGCTCGTCGACATCTATCCGGGCCTTGAGCTCGTCAGCCATGGCGGCGTGGATTTTGGCCCTTACCGGGAAGCCTTTGCCGAATGGATGGAGGGTAGCCATGCGGAGCTGCGCGAGGTCTATCCGGCAAGCGAAGGTTTTATCGCGCTTGCCGACGAAGCCCCGGGGGACGGTCTCCGCCTCTTCCTCGACAACGGCCTCTTCTTCGAGTTCGTGCCGGTGGAGGAGCTTGGGCGCCCCGATCCCACACGGCATTGGATCGGAAACGCCGAGATCGGGCGCAACTATGCGCTCGTTCTTTCCAACAATGCGGGACTTTGGGCCTACATCCTCGGCGATACGGTTCGCCTCGTCTCGCTCGATCCGCCGCGCATCAAAGTCACGGGGCGCATCTCTGAGTATCTGTCGGCCTTCGGCGAGCATCTGACGCCCGAAGAAATCGCCAAGGCACTCCTCGGTGCCGCGGCCAATGCCGGATTGCAGATCAGCGATTATTCCGTCGGTCCGGTTTTTCCCTCACGCGGCAACGCCTCACGCGGGCGCCACGTCTACGTCATCGAATTCCGCGGCCGGCAGCCTTCGGAAGCCGAGCTTGAGAGCTTTGCGGCCGAGTTCGACTACACGCTCATCCTGAACAACGACGATTACGATTCACACCGCCAGGGCGATTTCGGCATGGACGCGCCGGAGGTGATCGCCGTTGCCCCCGGCACCTTCGCGGAGTGGATGCGTCGCCGCGGCCGGTTCGGCGGCCAGAACAAGGTGCCGCGCATCATCAACGATCCGGAGATCCTCACGAGCCTCGTAGGCCTCGCCCGCGAGAGCAAGGTCGCCCACCGGCGCTGAGCGGCTTGCATACCCGCCGGACGGGAACCACAGCGGCGCTCATCCATTCATGGCGAGCCGGGCATTCATTGCGAACCAGCCTTCAAAGCGAGCCGGGCGTCGATTGCGATCCGGCGGTGATCGCGCGCGCCCGCAATCCAGGTCATTGACGATGAAGCTCTTCTCCTGCCCCGTCTGTTCACAGATCCTCTTTTTCGAGAACACGATCTGCGAGCGCTGTCGTTCCACGCTCGGCTACGAACCTTATTCCAACGCCATGTTGGCGCTCGAAGATCGCGACGGCGATTTCGAGGCGGTCGGGGACGGCGCGCCAGAGGGACGCTGGAGATATTGCGCCAACGCGGCTTTCGGCGTCTGCAATTGGCTGCTCCCGGCCGACAGCGGCGAGACATTCTGCGCGGCCTGCCGCCACAATCTCACCGTTCCCGATCTGTCGAGGGTGGAGAATCTCGCGTTATGGCGACGGATGGAGGCAGCCAAGCACCGCATGATCTATACGGCCATGCGGCTTCGCCTGCCGCTTTTGACGCGCGCAGAGCATCCGGAAGGTCTCGGCTTCGCTTTTCTCGCCGACACGCCAGATGCCGATGCGCCGGTCATGACCGGCCACGACAATGGCGAGATCACCATCGCGCTTGCCGAAGCGGACGATGCCGAGCGCGAACGCCGCCGCGTCGTCATGGGAGAACCCTATCGCACGCTCCTCGGCCATTTCCGCCACGAGGTCGGGCACTGGTATTGGGACCGACTGGTGCGAGACGGCAATACTTTGGAGGCCTGCCGCGCCATCTTCGGCGACGACCGCGCCGATTACGGCCAAGCACTCAAGATCCATTACGCCCGGGGCCCTCGTCCCGACTGGCAGGATTATTTCGTCTCCGCCTATGCCGGCGCTCACCCCTGGGAGGATTTCGCGGAGACCTGGGCGCATTACTTCCATCTCGTCGACACAGTTGAAACCGCCTCACATTGGGGGATCTCGACGGCGCCTTCAGTCGATGCCGACGGGCATCTGTCGGTCACGGTCGATTTCGACGTTTTCGCCGACGACGTCGCCATCACCACGATCATGGAGGCGGGGCATGCCGTCACGGCGGCACTCAACGCCTTCAACCGGGCAATGGGCCTGCAGGATCTCTACCCGTTCGTGCTCTCGCCCACGGTCATCGGCAAGCTCGGCTTCATCCACGACCTCGTGCATGGCCGGGCGGGCGACGTCGCCCATTGAACCTCATGGTTATCAGAAGGTTAACGGGAGATCTGCACATCTTGAGTCAAGATCGTGGGGCGAGTCGTGCTTTCTTCAGAAAATGATTCAAGTGCCGCGGCTAGGCCCCATAAGGCACGCAGATATTTTTCACCTGCGTCGCATGGACGAGATAGTGGCGTCCCTGCCCCTCACCGGCATCGCGCCAGTCGATCCGGCGACCGTCGACGGACCAGATTAACTTGAGATTGCCCGCGGCCTCGCGCTCGCAATCGGCAAGTCCGTCCGGGCCTGCGAAATGCCAGCACGCGGCGACATCATCATGCCCGCCAAGTGTTGCCGAAACCTCAAGAGGATCGCCGGCGACGACATTGACGACGCCTGCCGGCACGCCGCTCGCATCAAGCATCTGCGAAAACTCCAGCGCCGCGAGCGGTGCCGCCGCCGAGGGAACGACGACGACACGATTGCCCATGGCGATTGCCGGCGCCACCAGCGAAACGAGCCCTAAGAGCGGAGCCTGCGGCGGGCACAAAATGCCCATCACGCCGACCGGCTCGTGGACGGCGATCGTCACATGGCGCGCCAGCGTGGAATGCACCGCACCGTCAAATTTGTCGGCCCACGCCGCGTAATAGGCGATGCGCGCGGCCGAAAGCGCCACCTCCTCGGCAGCGGCGTCGGCGCTTCCGCCGCTCACGGAGGCGAGACGGGCCGCAAGCTCGCTCGCACGTGTTTCCAGCTTTTCGGCAAGGCGATAGAGCCGCTGCGCCCGCTGATGGCCGCTCATCGTCGCCCAGCCCCCAGCCTTGGCCGCGGCGTCGACAGCGCTGTTGATATCGTTGGTTTTCGCAGTCCCGGACAAATCGCTCTTCGGCAAATCAGCGGGGACGCTCCCTCTCGGCCATGCCGGTTTCAAATAGCCCGCAAACCCTTCGCGGCCGCCATCGCGACCGAAGCCGCTTTCCTTCACACCACCGAAACCGACCGCCGCATCGAAAAGGTTCGTCCCATTCACCCAGACGAGGCTCGCCTGAAGCTTGGTCGCCATATCGAGCGCGAGGCCGACATTCTCCGAGAAGACCGCCGCGGTACGGCCATATCGAGAGTGGTTGGCAAGCTTCAGCGCCTCATCCGGCGTGCGGAAGGTCGTGGAGCAGATGAGCGGACCGGCGATCTCCGCGTCCGCCACGCCCATGGCGGGCGCCACATCGCTCACAAGCGTCGGCGGGAAAAAGCGGCCCTCTCCCGGCATGTCGGCGTCCGCCTGCCAGACATCTGCGCCTTCGGTGCGCGCCGTCTCCACCAGCGTCGTGAGACGCGCAAGATCAGCATCGTCTGCGAGCGGTCCGCAATCGGTCGATGTCTCCAGCGGATCACCGAGTTGCAGCTTCGCCATGCGCCGCTTCAGCTTTGTGTGAAGCCTCTCGGCCACGCCTTCCTGGACGAGGAGCCGTATGCCGGCACAGCAGCTCTGTCCCTCGCTCAGAAAACTCCCGTCGACGAGGCTTTCCACGGCCGCATCGAGATCGGCATCCGCGCAGACGAGGAATGGCGTCGTCGCACCGAGGTCGAGGGCGAGTTCCTTGCCGGTTCCGGCCAGGGCCTGGCGGATCTCGCGGCCACGCGCCACCGGCCCGACGAAGCCGATCCGCGCGACATCCTCGTGGGCCAGCAGTGCCTCGCCGGCCGCCTCACCGCCCGTGACGATGTTGACGACGCCGCCCGGCAACCCGGCCTCCGCCACGACCTCGGCAAAGGCGAGCGCGGAGAGCGGCGCACACTCAGACGGGACAACGACAACACTGTTGCCGGCGGCGAGTGCCGAGGCGATTTTCCCAGCAAGCGTCGCGAGCCCGCCGGCACGGCTGCTGATCTCGGCACACACGCCGAGAGGACGGTCACCGGCAAACTCACTATCGACGAGCTCCGCCCATCCTGCAGCATAATCGAAATGCTGGATCGCGAGCGGCAGATCGATATCGCGGCCGTCGCGGAGCGGACGTCCCGTCTCGATCGCGATGAGCACGGCGAAGAAGCCCGCCCGCTTCTCAAGACGACGCGCCAGCGCATGGAGATGGCGGGCGCGCCGATGGCCAGGCAGCCCCGACCAGGCCTCGAAGGCGGTTTTGGCCGCGCCGACCGCCGCTGCGATCTCCGTCGCTCCTCCGGCCTCGACCCGCGCCAAAACCTCGCCCGTCGCAGGATTGCTCACGACCAGGCACTCGCGATCCGCGGATGCGGAGAAGCCGCCATCGATAAACGACCCAAACGCGCCATCGTGGCGAGCGAGCCAGTCGCGCGCGGCCGCGTCGCTCTCGCGTGCCAGGCCGTAATCCATCGTCTCCAGGATGTCGGTCACCGCTGCCATCCTCGTCTCCTCATCCCACCGCGTGGCGCATCGCAGACGAAGGGCGCCCGGTGAGGAATTGTTCGATGTGCCGTTCGATGTCGCCCAGAAGTGAGCTCGCGCCGATGCGGAAGAGATCACGCTCCAACCAGTCCCGGCCGAGTTCTTCCTTCATCAGGATCTGCCAGGCGAGCGCATCCTTCGCCGTCTTCAGCCCGCCCGCCGGCTTGAAGCCGATCTTCACCCCCGTGCGCTCCAGGTAATCGCGGATTGCACGCACCATGACGAGCGAGACCGGCAGGGTGGCGTTCACGTCCTCCTTGCCGGTCGAGGTTTTGATGAAATCGGCGCCGGCCATCATCGCCACCATGGACGCACTGTAGACATTCTGAAACGTCTTCAGATCGCCGGTCGCCAGGATCGCCTTCATATGGGCAGCGCCGGAGGCCTCGCGCATCGCCGCCACCTCGTCGTAGAGCGCCTGCCAATCCTGCGCGAAGACGTGGGCGCGGGTGATCACGATATCGATCTCGCTCGCCCCCTGTGAAACGGCATAGCGGATTTCCTCAAGCCTGAGCGGCAGCGGCATCAGCCCGGCAGGAAAGCCCGTGGCGACGGAAGCGACGGGAATGCCGGAGCCGTCCAACGCCTTCACGGCCGGCCCGACCATGGTCGGGTAAACGCAGACGGCAGCAACCTTCGGCATTTCGGCAAGCCCGAGCGCCTCGACGAGATCGGTGCGGAGCGGTCGCCGTGCCTTGGCACAGAGCCGCCGTACCCGCGCCGGCGTGTCGTCGCCCGCCAAAGTGGTGAGATCGATCGACATCAGCGCCTTCAAAAGCCATGCCGCCTGCCATTGCTTTTTCAGACCGCGACGCGTCGCCAGGGTCCCGGCTCGCCTCTCCACGGCCGAGGCATTGATGCGCATCTCCTCGAACCAGTCGGTCTTAAGCGGCATGCCCGGATTGCGCCCGTGGTCTTGCGACGACGTGCTCTCCTCAGCGCCGTCCGCTGCGGGCACCCGCCCGATGGCGAAAGGGGCGCCGAACGGAAAGACGCGCTCTTCAGACATTTCTCGCTCCCGGTTTTCGCAGGCACAGCCGCGTTACGTGCCCACATAAGGCGGATCGGAGCTGCGCCGAGCCCTTTTCGGACCTCGCCAGCTTTGACCGCACTCGGACGACCTTAGCGGCGCGTATAGCTGACGGGAACGGTAAAGGTCATGGAGCTGCGCCCGAACTCGCGCGGGATGCGCGGGAAGGGCGAGGCACGAGTGACCATGGCCACGGCCGCCTGATCGAGCGCGGCATCGCCCGAAGAACCCGTGAGGCGCACGCCTCCGGCCGCACCCGAGGCGGAAATGGTGAAGCGCACGGTCACTGTGCCGTTGCTGCGTCCGCCGGAAGGATAACGCTTGTAGCGCGCCAGATGGGCGTAGATGCGGCTGTTGTAGGTCGCCACGGCGCGTCGGCTCGGCCCCTGCGCCTGGCTGCCGCCGCCACCGGCGCGGGCCCCGCCACTCGGCGCTGGACGGCTGCGAGCGGCGTCCCGGCGCGCCGCCTCCTGCGCCTCCTCGCGGCGACGGGCTGCCGCCTCGGCGCGCTCACGTTCACGCCGTTCGGCGGCTTCGCGCTCGGCCTGCTTTTCGGCGCGATAGGCTTCCAGTACCTCCTGCGGCACGGCGTCGGGTCGCGCCTGCGGCATCGCCACCTCGGGCTCCGGCGACAGCGCAGACATCTCCGTCACCTCCTCGACCGGCTGCAGCACCTCTTCGACCGGCTCCACTTCCTCCGCCGGGCGCGCCTCTGCGACCTCATCGGGCTCGCTTGGCAAAACCTGTTCTGGAGGCACCTGTTCCACGGTCTCCGGCGCGGGCGGCTCGGCCGTTTCCTCGTCTTGAGACGGCGGCACCTCTTCCGGCACGACCTCCTCCAGCGTTTCCGGCGCAACGGCTTCGACGACCTCTGTCTCCTCCACCGGATCGAGCGGCTCGCCCGTTTCGACAACGTCGCTCGGGCTTTCCGCGTCGTTGGCGCTCACATCGCTCATCATCTGGAAGAAGTCC
The DNA here is from genome assembly GCF_900102695.1 of Afifella marina DSM 2698. GTDB lineage: Bacteria > Pseudomonadota > Alphaproteobacteria > Rhizobiales > Afifellaceae > Afifella > Afifella marina. Next base: position 943,464 of record NZ_FMVW01000001.1, on the reverse strand, counting down.
GCCTCGGCGATGCCGGCGACGGCTTCGGGCTGGCCGGCGCCGCCATCGAGCGCGGATTCTGGCGAAGCCATAAACGTGACCAGAACCGCCGCATGCAGTGCGACGGCGACAACAGCCGCGACGATCCAGGCCACCCGGTCCTTCGTCACCGTGCGCTCCCTCGCACCGTCATCAGTTCGACCTTCGCAAGTCCCGCGGCGGTCAGATCATCGAAGACAGGCTTCAATCGCTCCATGGTCACGCCGCGATCGAGCACGAGTGGAATTTTGCCGGCACCGGGCTCAGCGGCCGCAAGACGCCGGCGCAGGGCTTCGCCCGTCAGCTGCTCGCCGTCGAAATAGGTGAGACCCTCCGCATCGACATAGACGGCATTGGCCGGGATCGATGGCGCCGGCTCGGCACCCGCCCTCACGTAGTCCACCGGAGCGGAGGGAGCCGGCATCAGCGTCCCGGCGAGCAGGAAGAAGATCAGAAGCAGAAAGACGACATTGATGAGCGGGACGAGGTCATCGCCCGGCGCGGATTTGCGTGGTTGGGTGAGCCGCATCGCCGCCCCGCTCAGTGCACCAGAAGGACCGGGCCGATCGCCGCCCGGCGCGCCGCATCGACGGCCGAAACGATGTCCTGCGCGACGGCACCGGAAGAGGCACGCACGATCACCCGGGCTTCGTCGTCACCGCCCTTGTCCTTCAGCCGCCCACCGAGTGCTGCAAGCTCCACCGGCGCCCCATCGACGGCATAAAAGCCGTCTTCGCGGACCGAGATCAGAACATTGCGCATCGGCGCCGCCTGGCGCGACGAGGCGCCCGTCTCACGCGCTAGGGTGACATCGACCGAGCCGAAGCGCGCAAAAGTCGAGGCCAGCATGAAAAACAGGAGCAGCAGAAAGACGACGTCGATCAACGGCGTCATGCTCATGGCACGGTGGCGGGGCGCCCTGGCGCTAATGCGCATGAGCGGGCTCCGTCAGATGCGCAGAGAGTGCCTCTTCCTCACCCGCCCGTTCGCCCAGATGAAGACGCGCCTCGGCCGTCGTCAGTACGGAGGTGGCGAGGTTCTCGATTGCCTGCCGTTCCTGGTCGATACGTCCTTCGAACCAATGGAGGGCGAGGTTGCACGGAATGGCGACGGCAAGGCCGACCGCCGTCGTCAGAAGCGCCACCCAAATGCCGCCGGCGAGCATCGCTGGATCGACATTGGAACCCGCCACCTGCAGCGTCTGAAAGGCCTCGATCATACCGAGAATGGTGCCGAAGAGACCGAGAAGCGGCGCCACCTGCGCGATCGCCTCAAGCCCGCGCAGATGCCGGCGCAGACGGTAGAGCTCCTCGTTCGCCACCCTCTCCACCTCTTCGCGGAGGACGGAGGGCGCAACCCGCTTCATGGAGAGCGCCATCGCTGTTGCGACCACCGTCGCCGTCGGTCCCTTGAGGTCCCGCACCTTGGCGAGCGCCTCGCGCCGCTCGCCCTGCCGCCAGTCGCGCACGGCACCGGCGACACGGCCGCGCCGGCCGCCGGCCAACGGCAGAATGTCGAAGAGCTTACGAATGATGATGGCGAGCGCCACGATCGACAGGACAACCAGGATCGCCACCACCGGCCCGCCGAGATCGAGGAGCCCGAGCGCGCGGTCGAAATCGAGGCCTAAGAAATGATGGCTGCCGGCGGCCGTCATGTCCGGCGTTAGAGCGTTATCAGCTGCGCCCATCGGCGCCGCCGCTGTCCCAGGATCGGCGCCGAACGCATCGGGCCCCGTGCCATCCGGGGCTCCGGACGGCGCGGCCGCATCTGGCGCCGGCATATCCGGAGAGGCAGTTTCAGGAGTGGATACCGCCCCGTCGGCGCCTGGGGCGTCAGCTGGAGGTGTGGCCCCATCCATCGAGGGCGTCGCATCGGACGGCGCCGTTGCACCGGGCGAGGCAGCGTCCGGGGTCGCTTGAGCGAGGCGCATCGGGGCTTCGAAATCTGCGGGATTCGTCATCGCATTCACTGTGTTGCCTCCGCCCCATCCGTGGCGGTCTTGCCTTGATCGGAAACAGTCAGGATCAATGCGGCATCGGTGCGGCTCGACGGCGCCAGCTTGGCAAGGCAGGTGGCCGGTCCGAGCCCCTCCCCCTTGCAGCCGACCACGTCGTTGATCAGCACCGAACCGACATCGCTGCATTGCGTATCGGCGAGATCATATTGCGAGACGCGGATCTTGCCGGGGATGAGCGGCTGCGATTTCAGGACAAGAAAGCGCATGGCGCCCCCGTCCGGATCGAAGAGCACGGTTTCCAGTTCGAGCTGGTCGATCGTCACGTCGAGGCGGTTGGTGAAGACGAGCGACAGGCGGCAGGTCGCGTCCATCTGCTGCAACCGGTTGAGCTCGACCCCGATCTTGCCGTCGGCGGCGGAAGCCGAACCGGCGAGCCCGAAAGAGATGAGAGCCGCACCCAGCACAACCCTCGTTCCCGACCATGTGGTTTTCGACACCGGCAATTCTCCAAGAACGTCTCGCACGCCGATCGAGGCTCGGCCCCGACCGCTGACCTCACGCGCTACATAAGTTGACTATAAAGGTCAACAATTTGCGACATGACCTTTCGGCCCGGCAGGGATCGCTCATCCAAAGATGCTCGCAAACAGGCAGTCGCGTGCTTCGCAACGCCCGGTCCCTTTCGCCCGCGCGCCCAAAGCCGAATCCCTGCCGAGACTTAAAAGACGCGGCTCAGGATTCGATTCATGGGCTTCACACGCCGATTCAGATCCTTCAAGCGTCCTGTGAAGCAATCTCCCGTCTCGGCCGACGCTTGTGGCCTTTGAGTGCCACATAGATCGCCGGAATGACGAGAACGGTGAGCGCCGTCGAGGAGGCGAGGCCGAAGAGAAGCGAGATCGCCAGCCCCTGGAAGATCGGATCGGCGAGGATCACGGCGGCCCCGATCATGGCGGCGAGCGCCGTCAGAAGGATCGGCTTGAAGCGGATCGCGCCGGCCTCCAGGAGCACGTCGAGAAGCGGCCGTTCGGGGTCTGCCGCCTGCGCGTGTCGGATGAAGTCCGCGAGCAGGATCGAGTTTCTGACGATGATGCCGGCGAGTGCGATGAAGCCGATCATCGAGGTCGCCGTGAAGGGCGCATGAAAGAGCCAGTGGCCGAGCATAATGCCGATGAAGGTCAACGGGATCGGCGTCAGGATGACGAGCGGCAGCTTGAAGGATCCGAACTGCGCCACGACCAGGATGTAGATGCCCAGAATGGCGACGCCGAAAGCTGCGCCCATGTCGCGGAAGGTCACCCAGGTCACCTCCCATTCGCCGTCCCATAGAAGCGTCGGATGGGCTTCGTCCTGCGGCTGACCATGCAGCTTGACCGTCGGCTTCGGCAGATCACCCCAATCGGTCTCGTCGATCTTCTTGTCGACGGCGAGCATGCCGTAGATCGGGGCTTCATATTCGCCGGCAAGCTCCGCCTGCACCATCACCGCCGCGCGGCCATTGTGGCGGAAGATCGGATAGGAGGCCTGCTCCTCGGTGACGTTGACCACATCGCCGAGTTCCACGATCGAGCGGTTGCCAGGGAGCGCATCGGCGGCCACCGGCGTCGACAGGGCGCGTTCATCGAGCACCTTGTCGCCCTTCGACAGGCGCATGACAATCGGGATCGGATGCCGCCCGCCGCCGCGATGCGAATAGCCGAGCGTGGAGCCCGAATAGAGCGCGCTAATCGTGTCGTACACGTCGCCCTGCTCCACCCGGTAATATTCCAGATTGTCCTGATCGATGGCGATGCGGCTGCGCTCGGCCGGAGTGCCGAAGCTGTCGTCGACATCGACGATGAAGGGCACGTCCTCGAAAATCTGGCGGACTTTTCGTGCCACCGCACGACGGGTCTCGCCGTCCGGCCCGTAGATCTCGGCGAGAAGCGTGGACAGGACCGGAGGCCCGGGTGGCGGCTCGACGACTTTGAGCACAGTGCCTTGCGGCAGATCGAGACCGACAAGGGCCTCGCGCATGGCAAGCGCGATATCGTGGCTCGAACGGTCACGCTCATCCTTGCCAAGGAGATTGACCTCCACGTCGCCCTGCTCGGGATTGGCGCGGATATAATAATGGCGCACGAGCCCGTTGAAATTGAAGGGGGCAGCCGTCCCCGCATAGGTCTGAAAGGAAACCACCTCCGGAATATCGGCAAGCCTCGTGACGATCTCCAGCAGCGCCCGATCGGTCGCCTCGACGGACGATCCTTCCGGCAGATCGACGACGACCTGAAGCTCGGTCTTGTTGTCGAACGGCAGGAGCTTCACCGTCACATGCTTCGTATAGAAGAGCGACAGCGAGGCGAGCGTGGCGATGCCGACGACAATCAGGAAGACCCAAGCGCCCGCGCGGGTCACCAGGATCGGCCGCGCCACGGCGATATAGAAGCGGCCGAGAAGACCGATCTGATGGCCGGCATGTGCGCTGGCCGCGCCCTCGTCGCGGCGCCCGAGCTTCATCATCAGCCAGGGTGTCAGCGTCACCGCGACGAAGAACGAGAAGAGCATGGCACCCGACGCATTCGCCGGGATTGGGCTCATATAGGGTCCCATCATGCCGGACACGAAGAGCATCGGCAGAAGGGCTGCCACCACCGTCAAGGTCGCCACGATCGTCGGATTGCCGACCTCCGCCACCGCTTCGATCGCGGCCTGACGTTTCGACCGGCCGTCGCGCATCGCCCAGTGGCGGGCGATGTTCTCGATGACGACGATCGCGTCGTCGACCAGGATGCCGATGGAAAAAATCAGCGCGAAGAGACTGACGCGGTTGAGCGTGTAACCCATCAGGCGAGAGGCGAAGAGCGTCAAAAGGATGGTCGTCGGGATGACGACCGCGACCACCATCGCCTCGCGCCAGCCGATCGCGATCGCCACCAGAACGACGATCGAAATCGTCGCCAGGCCCAGATGGAAGAGAAGCTCGTTCGCCTTCTCGTTCGCCGTCTCCCCGTAATTGCGGGTGATCGTCATGGCGATATCTTCGGGGAAGATTTCGCCCTTCACCTGATGCAGACGATGGACGATCTCATCGGCGATGACGACGGCATTCGTGCCGTGGCGCTTGGCAATCGCGAGCGACACGGCCGGCACGCGCGTCAGACCGGCATCGGTCTTGGCAATATTGGCGACACGCGTCTCGTTCGGATCGGTCGCGAGCGTGATGTCGGCGACGTCGCGCACATAGACGGGGCGGCCGTCGCGCGCCGTCAGAAGCAGATTGCCGATCTCCGGCAATGTCTGCAGCGTCTGGCCGCCGACGACAACGCGCTGCCCGCCATCGGCACGCACGGTTCCGGCCTCGAAGGAACGGTTGGCACCTTGAAGCTTGCCGGAAAGCTGTTCCAGCGTGATGCCGTAAAGCGAGAGTTTTTCGGGATCCGGCTCGATGCGGATCTCTTCCGGCTGTTCGCCGACGATATAGGTCAGGCCGATATCGGGAAGCTTGGCGATCTCCACCTGCAATTCGCGCGCGATGCGGGTCAGGTCGTTCTCCGACCAGCGCCCGGCCGCATCGGGCTCGGGCGAGAGCGTGACGACGACGATCGCCACATCGTCGATGCCGCGGCCGACGATCAAAGGTTCGGGGATCCCGGTCGGGATCTCGTCCATATTGGCCCGGATTTTTTCGTGAACACGCAGGATGGCCGCATCCGAAGACGTGCCGACTTCAAAACGCGCCGTCACCATGGCGGCGTCGTCACCGGTCTGCGAATAGACGTGTTCGACACCGTCGATGCTTTTGACGATCGTCTCCAAGGGCTCCGTCACGAGCTTGACGGCGTCTTCAGCCTTCAGCCCGTCGGCCCGCACATGGATGTCGACCATCGGCACGGAAATCTGCGGTTCCTCTTCGCGCGGCAGGGTGACGAGGGCCACCAGGCCGAGCGCGAAGGAAGCGAGCAGCAGAAGCGGTGTGAGCGGCGATGAAATGAAGGATTTCGTCAGGCCGCCGGCAAGGCCGAGCTTCATGGCAGGACCACCCGGTCGCCCGCTTCGAGGCCGCTCAGGATTTCGACCGTTTCGGCGTTCGCGTCTGGGGCGCTCGTATCGGCGGCCTCATCTTTCGCCTGCGGCGCAAAACGCCGGCCGAGAACCACGGCGACCTCGACGGGCCCCTCTTTCGTCTGAAGCGTGACGTAATCGATCCCGTGACGGGTCGTCACCGCCTGGCGCGGCACGGTGAGAACCTCCCGCGTCGCCACCGGAATCCAGACGAGCGTACGCTCGCCGACGAAATAATTGCCGAGGCCGTCAACCTCGACATCGGCCTTCACCTTGCCGTCCTCGATCTCCGGATAGACTTTCACGAGACGGCCGATGCGCGGCTCGATTTTCCGGGCCGCCCCGTCGGCGCTCAACACCCGATCGCCGACCTTGACCGTGTCGCCCTCGGAGATCTCCGCCGCGTGGCGTTCGGGCAACGACAACCTCAGGAAATAGCCGCCGCCGGCGACGGTCGCGATCTGATCGCCGGCCATGACGACGGAACCCGGCGTCACCGGCACGTCGAGCACGCGCCCCGAGGCGGGAGCAAGCACTTCGCCTTCGCGGGCATTCTGTTCGATGACGGCGCGTTCAGCCTCGGCCGCCGCGAGCTGGTTGGTATAGACCTGGACCTGGGTCGACGCCTCATCGAGACGCGATTGCGAAACGGCACCGGTGGTGCGCAATTGTTGGGCGCGCTCCAGATCCGTATTGGCGTTGGCAAGCTGCGAGCGCAGGACTTCGATCTTCGCGTCGGCCGCCCTCTTCTGGATCGGGATCTTGTCGTCGATGATGACGGCGATGACCTCGCCCTTCTCGACCTCACTCCCTTCGTCGACGGAGATCTTCTCGATCGTTCCACCGATGCGTGCCCGCGCCGCGACGACATCGCGGCTCTTGACCTGGCCGAACACGGCCTTGGTCTCCGGCACGATACGCGGAGCCAGCTTCATTTCGGCAGCGGCCGCAGCTGAGGCCGCCATGGGCAGGGCAATCAGAGCGAGGACGATCGCGGCAAAGGCTTTCGCAGCAGCAGAACTCTGCCGGGCAACATTCAGCATGACGGTCTCAGAGAGGGAGGGTTAAAGCCGCCGGCTTGAGCCGGCGGCAGGATTGAATAAGGCTTATGAGAAAGCGACGCCCGGCTGCATGCCCATCTTCTTGAAGATGAAGGCGGCCGGGCAGAAGCCCGTAAAGGATGCCTGCAGCAGGTTGAGGCCGATGAACGCCGTCAGAAGGTACCAGTACGGCGAGGCCGCATAGCCCAGAAGCAGCGACAAAAGGATCACGCAGCCAGCAAAGGCGAGAACGGCACGGTCGACTGTCATTTCACTTTCTCCTTCGTTGGGCCGCTGATCTATTCAGCGGCCTCCATGTGGATTTCTTTGAGTTTCTTGATGCCAAGAGCATCGAGCACGACGTTTTCGAGGAAGCTCGCGCTCTGCCCCTGGCGGATCTTGCGCAGGAAGTAGCGCTCGAAGCCGATCTTCGCGGCGTGCACCCACCGCCCCTGCGAAGACCAATTGACATTGCGCGGCGGGATCTGGGGTTGAGCGATGAAGGCGATGCCGTCATCGCCGAAATCGGCAAGGCAGACGGCATTCCAGGAGGCAATGGCATGCGGCTCCTGACCTTTCAGGAGGGCGGAAATGTTCTCCGCCGTCGCCGTCACCATGGATTCGATCATGAAGCCGGTCTTGGGCACGCCCACCGGCAACGCCGTCTTGCTGACGGGCGGGATCGCCACGCACACACCGATCGCAAAGACATTCGGATAGGTCTCGTTGCGCTGGTGGCGGTCGATGGTGATGAAGCCGCGCGGATTGGTGAGGCCTTCGATGCCGTAGACAGCGGGCACGCCGCGGAAGGCCGGCAGCATCATGGAAAAGGTGAAGGGCAGCTCGTGCGTCGCCTTCATGGTGCCGTCGTCGTGGAGTTCCTCCACGACCATCGTGCCACCTTCCGCCTTCACCGTGCGCGCATTGGTGATCCACTTGATGTGGTGCTCACGCAGCGCGCTCTCCAGAAGGCCCTTGGTGTCGCCGACGCCATCAAGGCCGAGATGGCCGATATAGGGTTCCGGCGTGACGAAGGTCATCAGCACCTGGTCGCGCTTCTTGGCGCGGCGGAGCGCCGTGTCGAGCACGAAGGCGAATTCGTAAGCCGGACCGAAACAGGAGGCGCCCTGGACGGCCCCGACGACGACCGGGCCCGGCTTCTTCACCAATTCGTCGAAGGCCGCCTTCGCCTGGACGGCATGTTCGATCTGGCAGATCGATTGGGTCCCCGCCTCAGGCCCCATTCCTTCGATTTCGTCGAAGGCGAGATCCGGGCCGGTGGCGATGATGAGGTAATCGTAATCGAGGAACGTCCCGTCGTTGAGCTCGACACGGTTTTCTTGCGGGTGGACGCGGCGCGCACCTTCCGGCCGAAAACCGATCCCTTTGCGCGCCAGAACCGGCCCCACCTCCACCGTGATCTCGGACGGCTGCCGCCAGCCGACGGCCACCCACGGATTGGACGGCACGAAGGAATATGTGCCGCCGAGATGCACGACGGTCAGTTCGTCTTCCCGATTGAGCTTTGCCCTCATCTCGTAGGCCATCACGATGCCGCCGAGGCCGGCTCCCATCACCACAATCTTCGCCATTAAACCCTCCCTCTCCGGCCCTGCGGCCTGTGCTCCCTCGCAGGCGGCAAAGCCCTGAAGGCCACCGCCACCGGCCGCCAAGCGGTCCGGTGCGAGGTGAGACGGCTCCCGATTTTTCGGTGTCATCCGCCCCATCTGTCTTGCGTTTAACATTCAAACATTCTAATTTCAAGATGATGAATGTAAACGACATGATCCCAGCATCAGAGCGCGCAGCCGACCTCATGCGCAGCCTCTCGCATCCGCAGAGGTTGCTCGTTCTGTGTGCGTTGGGGCGGGAAGAAAAATCGGTCAGCCAGCTGCGCAAAGAGCTCGGCGGCATCGACCAAGTGCCTATGTCACAACATCTTATGCGACTGCGGGCGGACGGCCTCGTGCTCTCCAAGCGCAAAGGCACGAACGTCTTTTACCGCATTGCCAGGCCCGAGGTTCTCGTCGTGATCGAGACCCTGCACGGCGCCTATTGCACCCCGCCCGTGTCGGCGGAGGACTAGGCGCGCCCGTCTTCACCGTTTTGTGTTGAAGGCGTGAAAGACCCGCCTGCGATTGACCGCCTGTCGGGCGAAAGTTAGGACGGCCAAGGGTCCCCCACCCCTGCGGCAGCATTCCCCGATGACCATATCCATTCCGTCCGGCGACACGCCCGGCACCCGCCTTGCGACGCGGCTCTCTTTCTTCATCGCCGGCTTCGGCACCGCCTGCTGGGCCCCGCTCGTGCCCTATGTGAAAACGCGCCTTGGCGTCGACGAGGCCGGGCTTGGCCTGCTGCTCTTATGCCTCGGCGTCGGCTCGGTGGTGACCATGCCGGCGGCGGGCGCTTTGTCTGGCCGGATCGGGGCGCGCGCGGTCATTCTCGCCGGCTCGCTCGGGCTTGCCGTCACCCTGCCGCTTCTCGCCGTCGCACCGACGAGTGCGGCAATCGCCGTCGTGCTCTTCGCCTTCGGCGCCTCCATCGGCGCTGTCGATGTCGGCGCCAATGTCCATGCCGTCGAGGTGCAGGAGGCCGCCGGCATTCCCCTCATGTCGAACTTCCACGGGCTTTACAGCGTCGGCGGCCTGATCGGAGCGGCCGGCATGACCGGCGCCTTGTGGATCGGACTTGCTCCCTCCGTCGCAGCTCTCGCCGCCGCTTTCATTCTGGCACTTGCGATCGTCGTCGCCTCTCCGCGGCTTCTGCGTACCCGCGCCGAGGATCAGACGCCCTTGTTCGTGCGCCCGCGCGGCATCGTCCTTCTGATCGGCCTTCTCGCCTTCGTCATGTTTCTGACGGAAGGGGCGATGCTCGATTGGGGTGCCGTCTTTCTTACCGAAAACAAGGATTTTCCGGCCTCGCAGGCGGGGATCGGTTATGCCCTTTTCGCCGGTGCGATGACGATCGGCCGCTTCACCGGCGACCGTTTCACGCGGCTCGTGGGCGCGCGCAGCATGCTGCTTATCGGCGCAACGCTCGCCACGATCGGGCTCCTCAAGATCATTCTGCTGCCGGCGCCTTTGTCTTTGATCGGCTTCCTCTTCGTCGGCCTCGGGGCCGCCAACATCGTGCCGCTGCTCTTCACCCAGGCCGGCCGCCAGAAGGTGATGCCCGCGGGCCTCGCCATCGCCGCCATGTCGATGTTCGGCTATGCGGGCGTGCTTCTCGGACCCGCCCTCGTCGGCTTCGTCGGCAAGGCTTTCGGGCTCCCCATCGCCTTCGGAATGCTCGCCGCAATGGTCACCGTGGTCGCCGCCTGCTCACAACGGGCCACGCAACCGGCTTAAAGAAAGCGCTCGGAGCGGCCCTATCGCACCGGGGTGACGAGGATCTCGCCGACATTGACGTGTTCGGGCTGCGAGACCGCATACATGACCGCGGCCGCCACATCTTCGGCTTTCAAGGCGTCAGGCTTCCTCTCGTCAAAGAAGGGGGTGTCGACCATGCCGGGCTCGATCAAGGTCACGCGCGCACCGGTGCCTTCAAGCTCCTCGCGCAGGTTCTGGCCATAGCCCGTCACCGCCCATTTGGTGGCGCCGTAGACGGATCCGCGCATGGTCATGCGGCCGGCGCGCGAACCGGTGATGAGGATATGGCCGCGGTTCTTCTTGATCTCCGCCAAGGTCACCTTGGCGGTGAGCACAACGCCCAGAACGTTGGTCAAAATCATCTCGCGGAAATTGTCCGGGTCGCCGCCTTCCGTGCCGGAGCCCTTGGAGCCGACGCCCGCATTGGCGAAGACGACGTCTATGCGTCCGAAGGCTTGAAGCGTCTTGTCAACCATCGCCTGTTGGTCTTCCAGGCTGGTGACATCGCAGGAAACCGCAAGCGCCCGCTCCTTGCCGAGCTCGGCGACGAGGCCTTCGAGCTTGTCCTTGGAGCGTGCGGCAAGTGCCACGTTGTAGCCGGCCTCAACCGCCGCGCGCGCCGTCGCTGCGCCGATGCCGGTCGAGGCGCCAGTGATGAGAAAGGTTTTCATGAAAACTCCCGGAGGATGTGAAGTCAGGAAGGGTGCGCGCTCAAAGGCGCGCTTCACCCCAACCTAAGGCGGCAATCGCCGGGGGCGATAGCCAGGGGCGATTGCCGCCTTAGCTTCACCGTGGAGATCTCGCGGGTTCGGGTCGCATGCCGAGCCGACCGATCAAGGCAAGCGCCTCCACCGGAGGTTCAAGCTCCACGCGGCGATATTCACTGCCGTTGCGCGTGCGCCAGACAAGGCCGAGATCGACGAGCGAACGGCGCAAGAGCGCAGGGTCGCCAAAGGCGTGCCGCGCCACCAGGAACGCGTTCACCTCCGCTTCGGTGAGGCTCTCGCCGGCCGGAAAGAGCGACCAGATGAGCCAGAGGCAGAGGTTGCGGTCGCTTTGCCGCTTCGGCCAGCGCACGAGCACGGCATTCTGGTCGAACTGGCGCAGCACGCGCTTCAATCGCCGTTCGTCAGCGGGCGGATTGTCCGCCGCACGATCTATCTCAAGATCATCTGCCGACGGATCTCCAGGCGCCGACTGATCGCCGGACACCTCCGGGCCGAGCATATTCGCCCGCAAGTGTTGAAAGTTGCGATGCCCGGCCGAACGGGCAAGCATATTGAGCAGCTCAAGATGGCTCGGTGGAGCCTCATGATCGGCAAGCTGTCGACGAAGCGACTTCGCAAACGTCGACATATCGCGTGTGGCGAGTGGAATGGGAGTTCTGGACATGACCAACCCTCAAGCGTGCCGTTCCAGAATGGAGGTCGAGGGTCACCGGCTTGCGACGCGGCACGAGGCTTGGTGTCGAGCTTTATTCTCTGACAGGTTTAGCTTCCCTCGCGGGACGGTGACGCCTGGGTGAACTGCGGACCCTCGCCGCTCTATGCTCCAGTCAATTGCACTTTGCAAGAGGCGACCATCGTCCATGCCTGGACCGGACCGCCGACAACTGCCTTACCGGATTGCCTCGACGGACACCTCAAATTCAGGCCGCCCCTGCTTCTCGAAGCCAGTGAGATTGGCGATCGTCGTCTCGGCGATGGCGCTCAAGGCCTCCTCGGTGAAGAACGCCTGGTGGCCGGTGATGAGGACATTCGGGAAGGTGAGAAGCCTTGCGAAGACATCGTCCTGCAGCATGTAGTTTGAGAGATCCTCAAAGAACAGATCGGCCTCTTCTTCATAGACATCGAGACCGAGGGATCCGATCTGACCGCTCTTCAAGCCGTCGATCACGGCGCGCGCATCGACCAGCGCGCCACGGCTGGTATTGATCAGCATGCACCCGGGCTTGAGGGACGCGATGCGATCGGCATCGACGAGATGGCGCGTGTCCGGCGTCAGCGGACAATGCAAGGTGATGATATCGCTTGCCGCAAAGAGCTCGTCCACGGAGACATATTGGGCGCCATCGGCCACGCAGTCGGGGTTCTGCCTCAGATCGTAGGTCAGGACGTGCATGCCAAAACCCTTGAGGATCTTGACCACGGCAGCACCGATGGCGCCGGTGCCGACGACGCCCGCCGTCTTACCTTTCAGATCGAAGCCGAGCAGGCCTTCGAGCGAGAAGTTCCCCTCGCGCACGCGATTATGGGCGCGGCAGAGCTTGCGATTGAGCGCCAGGATGAGGCCGATCGTATATTCGGCGACCGCATGCGGCGAATAGGCGGGCACACGCGCCACCGACATGCCGAGCCGGTGCGCGGCGGCAAGATCGACATTGTTGAAACCCGCGCAGCGCAGGGCGACAAAGCGCACGCCCTCCTCCTTCACCGCGGCGAGCGTCTCCGCATCGGCGCTGTCGTTGACGAAGATGCAGACGGCGTCGGCCCCGCGCGCCAAAGGCGCCGTCTCGCGCGTCAGATGCGGCTCGAAGAAGTGGAGTTCGTGGCCGGACCCCTCGGCGGCTTTCTCGAAGAAGTCTCGATCATAGTTCTTCGTGCTGAAGACGGCGACTTTCATGGCCCTTCACCTCCTCGGGTTCGTCCTGTCGGTGTCGGGCTGCAATTGGGAACGATCGACCGGAATTCCAACCGATGGCTGGTCTGCGCGAATGAAGGGCCGGGCATGCCTGACAGGTAGAGGCCCGGCCTTCGCATCAGTCATCGCTTGCCCGGTATTCCTCCGGGACCGTGAAGACGACGTCGGCGCGGCCGTAGCCACCGTCCGGTACTTCCTCGATCAACACCATCGTATGGGGCCGGGCGGCCTCGCTAAAATACTCGACCAGAAGGTCCGTCGTGCGGTGGATGAGCTCTTCCTTCTGAGCGCGCGTCAGAGCCGCTTGAGGGACTTTGTAATTGGCAAAAGGCATGGTTTTCACCGTTGCGTTTGGATTTCGGGGAAAGGGACTGCGGTATCGCGGCGGAAAAATCGCCACCTAGATCACACCGCCATTGGCGCGGATCACCTGGCCGTTCACCCAGCCGCTGTCAGGCCCGGCGAGGAAGGCGACGACATCGGCGATATCCCGAGGCCGACCGAGCCGGCCGAGCGGGTTCATCCGCGAGATCACCGCGATCTGCTCGTTGCTCTTACCCTTGGTGAAAAGCTCCGTCTCGACGGGGCCCGGAGCCACCGCATTCACGGTGATCGCCCGCTGTCCGAGCTCCTTGGCGAGAATATGGGTCAGCGCTTCCGTCGCCGCCTTGGTCGCCGCGTAGATGCCGTAGCTCGGCTGATAGAGGCCGACGACACTCGACGAGAAGCTGATGATCCGGCCGCCATCGCTGAGCCGCCGGGCGCCTTCCCGCATACCTCTGACGACACCGCCGAGATTGATTGCAATCTGGCGTTCCAATGCTTCGTCGCTGACGTCGGCAAGAGGCGCAAACTCCATGATGCCGGCGTTGTTGACGAGAATATCGACCCCACCGAAGGTTCGTTCAGCGGCATCGAAGAGCAGCGGAACGCCATCGGTGGATGCGACATTCGCCTCGACGGCAAGGGCCTTCCCTCCGGCTCTTTCGATCTCGGCGGCAAGCCTTTCCGCCGGCTCGCGGCTATGGGCGTAGTTCACGATCACGGCCATGCCGTCGGAGGCAAGCCTCTCTACGATCGCGGCGCCGATTCCTCTCGAGGCCCCGGTCACGATCGCAACGCGCTGCTTTTCGTCGGTCATTGCTGTCTCCTTCGCGTCTCATTGCTCAGGAAGGAGATAAGCGTCCCAAAGACAGGAATAATCGCTTCTATCTTGCCATCAGAATTCACCTGTGGCGAACAATAGGCATGGACCGCCTCGACAGCATGCGCCTCTTCGTTCGCGTGGTGGAGCGCGGGAGCTTCACCGCGGCAGCGGCCGATCTGGAACTCCCGCGCTCAACCGCGACCTCCGCCATCAAGCAGCTTGAGGCTGCGCTTGGCACGCGTCTTCTTGAACGCAGCACACGCCATGTCGCGCCGACGCTCGATGGAGAGGATTACTACCGCCGCTGTCTTGCCATTCTGGCGGACATCGAAGAGGCCGAGGGGCTCCTACGCGATGCCAAGCCGCGCGGTGTGCTCCGCATCGATTCCCATCCAAGGCTCACGCGGACCTTCATCCTGCCAGGCCTTCCGGACTTTCTTGCGCGCTATCCGCTGATCGACATTCATCTTGGACAAAGCGACCGACTTGTCGATCTCGTGCGTGAGGGGGTCGATTGCGCCATCCGGGCCGGCGAACTGCCCGACAGCGGTCTGATCGCACGACGCCTCGCCACGATCGACGAGATCACCGTCGCGAGCCCCGGATATCTTGAGCGGCATGGCGTACCGCCCTCCCCCTCTCAGCTCGATGGCCATCTCATGATCGGCTTCGTCTCGTCCCGCACGCGTGAGATTCTGCCGCTCGAATTCATGGTCGACGGCAGGCTGGTTCACAAGGCGCTACCCGCCCGCGTGACCTGCAACAATTCCGATACGATGGCGGAGCTTGCACGCCTCGGCCTCGGTCTGGTTCAAGCGCCTCGCTATCGCTTCGCCGAGGATCTCGCCGCCGGACGGCTCGTCGAGGTGCTGGCGGAGACACCGCCCTCGTCAACGCCGATCTCCGCCCTCTATCCGCACAACCGTCAAATGGCACCGCGCCTGCGCGTCTTTCTCGATTGGGTGAGCGAGGCCTTCGCCAACACTAAAGTCTGAGACGACAGCAGGGATCCTGCACCCAGCTGACAAGCGCGCGGGAAAGGCGAGCCTATTTCTTTTCCAGAAGCAGCGTGCCCGTCTTCTTCAGTCGGCCCTGCACCTTGTCGGCGATCGCCGCCAGGAACCAGGGCAGATCGACCTCGATGCGCACCACCTCTTCGAAGACATCGACGCGGCCGGAAATCTTCTGGCCCATCGTCGCCGCATCGAAATAGAGCCTCTCGCCCTCCCAGCGTTCCTCAAACTGCAAGACGCGGCCGATCCCCATATCGTCGCGCACGCGATCGAAGCCCTTTTCCAAGCGACGTTTGGCCTCTTCGCGGCCGAGCTTATGCGGAATATTGACGGTAACGGGCGTGGACATCTTCTCTCCTCGAAGGAATTTCGTCTGGATGTGGTGGCTCGCGGGATGGAAGACAACTTGGCTTGCGGATGACCGCCGAAATCGTCACAGCCCAGCCCTATCAGGCGAGCCTGGAGAAGGAAGCGAGGATGCGAGACGGAAACATGCAGGCTGAAAAGAAGAGTGCGATCGTCGTCGGAGCCGGCGTGGTGGGTGTCGCCGCCGCGATCTGGCTGCAACGCCGCGGCCTCGACGTCCTCCTGATCGACCGCGAAGGCCCCGGGGCCGGCGCCTCTTTCGGCAATGCGGGCCTCCTCGCCTCGTCGGCCGTCGTGCCCGTCACGGAACCGGGCCTGCCCCTGAAGATGCCCGGGATGATCTTGAGCCCGGACGAGCCCGTCTTTCTGCGCTGGCCACATCTGCCGAAGGCCATGCCCTTCTTTCTCCATACGCTTCGGATGTGCACGCGGCAGAAGACCGAAGAGATCGCAGCAGCCCTTGCCGGGATCATCTCCGACAGCCTGGAGCAGCATCAGGCGCTCGCCGAGGGAACCGGGGCTGAGAGTTTCGTCGTGCCGTGCGAGTACCTCTACGCTTACAAGAACCGGCGCGATTTCGAAGCCTCCTCGTTCGGCTTCGGGCTGCGCCGCAAACACGGCTTTACCTGGCGCGAGCTGAACGACGCCGAACTTCACCGCCTTGAGGCAATGCTCGCCGCCGACATGACTTTCGGCGTCACCTTTCCCGACCATGGCTATATCCGCGATCCCGGCCGTTACGTGGAGGTACTCGCGGCCCATTTCACGGCATCGGGCGGCCGCATCGTGACGGCCGAGGTCACCGATATCGTGCGCGAGAACGGCCGCGTCACGGGCGTGCGTGCCGGAGGGGAAACTCTCGCCTGCGATGCCTGCGTGCTGGCGGCCGGTATCTGGTCCGGGCCGCTTGCCAAATCCCTCGGCATGCGCGTGCCGATGGAAAGCGAACGCGGTTATCACATCGAGATTGAAGCGCCAGAAGAGACGCTTAAAGGCCCGGTGATGATCGCCGCCGGCCAGTTCGTCGCGACCCCGATGACGGGGCGCATCCGGCTTGCAGGCGTCGTCGAATTCGGCGGACTTGAGGCACCGCCAGACGAGAAGATTTTCGATTTCATCCGCCGGGTTGGAAAGGCGGCTTTGCCGCATCTCCCCTGGCGTGAGAGCGGGCAGTGGATGGGCCACCGCCCGGCGCCGGCCGATTCCATCCCCTTGATCGGCGAGTTTCCGGCCGCGCGCGGCGTCTATGCCGCCTTCGGCCACCACCATCTCGGACTGACGGGCTCGGCGAAGACCGGACGGCTCGTCGCCGATCTCATCGCCGGCCACACCCCCAATATCGATCTCACGCCTTATCGGCCCGACCGGACCTGAGGCGCGCTCATTCGGCAACGGGGTCGTGGCGGAAGTGGAATTCCGTGACCTGGCGATAGGTCTCGCCCGGCCGCAAAACGGCGCTCGGAAAACCCTCATGGTTCGGCGCGTCCGGCCAGAGCTGCGGCTCCAGGCATAGCCCGGCATGCGCGGCGTAACGACGGCCCTCGAGGCCCTTCACCGGCAGATCGAGCTTGTAGCCGTCATAGAGCTGGACGCCCGGCTCCGTCGTCCACACCTGCATTTCCAGCTCGCCATTGTCGTTCCAGACGCTGGCGGCATGGCGCGGGTCCTCGTGGCGGTACTCGGCCAGGCAGAAATTGGCGTCGTAGACCGTCTTTTCCGGGCCGCGGCGGTCGGCGATCTTCGCGCGCTTTCTGAAATCGTAGGGCGTGCCTTCGACGCCTCGCACCTCGCCCGTCGGGATCTCGTTTTCGTTCGCCGGCAGATAGGCCTGAGCCGGGATCATCAGGGAGTGATTGAGGATGTCGTCTGCGCCGGAGAGGTTGAAATAGGAGTGGTGCAGAAGGTTGAGAAGCGTCGGCTCGTCGGTGCGGCCGAGATAGGTGATGCGCAGCGTCGCCGGCGGCAGAAGCTCAAAGCGGCAGGTCACCTCCACCGTTCCCGGATAACCGGATTCCCCCGCGCGCGAGACGAGGCCCAGAATGACGCTCGTCTCGTCATGGCTCATGATGCGCCAGGGCCGACGCCCGAAACTCGCCTTGCCGCCATGCAGGTGATTGGGCGGATCGTTGACGTCGAGTTCGATCTCGCGCCCGTCGAGCATGAAACGTCCGCCTGCAATGCGGTTGCCAACGCGCCCCGCCGTCGCGCCCAGGAAAGCATTCGTGGCGAGATAGCCGTCGAGATCGCAAAAGCCGAGGACCAGGGGATGCGGCATGTGCAGCAATCTGAGGTCGCGCAGGATCGCGCCATAAGTGATGATGTCTGCCGACAATTCGCCTGCGGCGATCGTCACCGCCTCGATGGTCTGCCCCTCTGGCGTCGTCCCGAAAACCCGTCTCGTCCCGGCGGCTTCCATGGCACGTCTTCTTTCTGCTGGCGTTTCTCCCTCGCCGGCTATGACAGCCCCCAGGCGCCGGTTCAAGGTGCCGGGAGGAAGCAGCTCTTGTCCCGCATGCGCACGTTTTAAGGGGTACGCTTAAAGGCACCGACCGCGAAGGCGCCGCGCAGCGGGGAACGGGCTCGCTCGCTTCCGCTTGCAGAACCGATGCTGCGACTGCCCGCTCAGACCGCCGCTCAGGCCGACATGGCGGATCGGCGTGTCGTCGACGTCAGCTGCTCGACGATCGTCAACAGGTCGTTCTCGCCAAACGGTTTGGACAGATGGTCGACATCGCCGAAATCGCTGCGCACATCGTCCAATTCGTCACCAGAGCAGATGCAATAGGGGATGCGGCGGGCGCTCAACCGCTCGGCGACCGAGGTGCTCAGCCTGTGCTCAACATTCGCATCGAGAATGGCGACATCGATCGTCTCGGTATCGGCGAGGCGCATGGCATCGTCGAGCGAGGCGGCGGGACCGACGACTTCGTGGCCCGCATCTTCCAACAAGAGTTTCATCGTGCCGGCGATCATCGCCTCATCGTCGAGCACGAGAACGCGCAGCTTGCGCGCACCTGCCTCCATGCCCAGCATCCTGGGCCTCCCTCATCGATTATTCGGCGATCCTCCTGCGGGACAACCGGTGCTTGAGCGCATGCTACTCGAACAAGGGCATTCACGACAATATTTTCGAGACGGCAGGAAAATGCAGTAATCGCTGCATTGGCCTGCCGCCAATTTATAATCACACCAAAGTGAAGCACCGCCGGAGGCTGGAAAACGCCACGGCAGAAATCGTCTCGCTGCGGCAGAACTCTCTAAAACACGGTTGCCGGACCTCGACCGCGAGCGGTCTAGAGACCGGCCGTCATTGTTTGTCGGCGTATTTTTCAACGAGCGCTTTCGCGTCCTGCACGAGCAACTCGCCGTCAAAACCCTTCTGCGTCATGTCGGCAATCCAGGCCGTCTCCACGTCCTTCGCTTTGGTCTTCCAACGTTCGGTTTCGGCCTCGTCGAGGACGACGATTTCGTTGCCCGCCTCCTCCGCCGCCTTGCGGCCGGGACCGTCGGCCTCGTCCATGACGCGCCCGGCCCAGGCAGCCGTCTCACGGCCCGAATTGTCGTCGATCACCTTCTTCAGATCGTCCGGCAGGGCCTCATAGGCCGCCTTGTTCATGAGGAAGACGCAGGTCGCAGTATAGAGCGCGCGGTCGCCCGCAAAGGTCGTGTGACTGTCGACGAGCTCGGCGATCTTGAGCGGGCCCGTCACCTCCCAGGGAAGCGCCGCACCGTCCAAAACGCCACGCGCCAGCGCCTCCGGCACCACCGGGACGGGCATGCCGACAGGAACGGACCCCAACGTTTCCAAAAGCTTGGTGACCATGCGCGTCGACCCACGCAGTTTCAGCCCCTGCATGTCCTCGAGCTTGTGGACGCCCTTCCCCTTGAGATGCAGGAGGCCGGGGCTGTGCACGTGCACGGTGATGACCTTGAAGTCCTTGTACTCATCCTGAAGGTGGTTTTCGTAGAAATCGTAGAAGGCGCGGGACGTCGTCTCACCATCGACCGGAAGGAAGGGGAGCTCGAAGGCCTCCGTCTTCGGAAAGCGCCCGGGCGTGTAGCCGGACAGGGTCCAGATGATGTCGACGACACCATCGCGCGCCTGGTCGATCAAGGCGGGAGGTTTGCCGCCGAGCTGCATCGACGGATAGAGCTCGAAGGCGATCCGGCCGCCCGACTCCTTCGTCACTTTGTCCGCCCACGGCTTGATGAAGTCGGCCGGGATCGCCGCCTGCGCCGGCAGGAATTGGTGGATCTTGAGGGTCACCTCCTGGGCCGCGGCGGATGCGCAAAACCCCAGCGCCACAGCAAGCCCCAAACACACAGCGCGAAGCATGTCGTCCTCCCGTTTTCTTCTTTCCTTCCAGCGACGCCGGACGGGGCCGAAAGGATCGCATCGCGCCCTGAATGGCAACCGGATTTGGCGGCTGAGGAGCGGGTACCGCCGAAAAACTGAATTAAAACGCGGCTCGGCAGTTCGGGAGGAATAAAGCCAGACACAACTCCTTGTTGAAATTCCGGCCATTTTTTGGCATAAGGGAATCGATCTTTGGTTGGTAGCTTCGATCTATTCGATCCCTCCTCCCGTCGATCTGTTCCGAGCCCCTTGCCGCCAGATCCCCCCTGGCGGCATTTTTTTGGCGGATGTCCGGCTCCTCCTGGAGAGGTGGTCGCGGCGCATCCGGCCTCCCCACACGGTCGCTCAGGCCCACACCGTCGCTCAGACATCCGAAGGTCTTTGGGGGCAAGGCAACGCCTGGTGGAATCCCGCCGCGCCAGCGCCATCGGCTTGCCGGTCTTGGCCGCCATCAAATGGCGCTTGTATCCGTCTTCCGTTCGATTATATCGCACTCCAGCATGTATCGAACGAGAATAGGTCGCCCGTGAACGTGAGAACTTTGTGCCTGGCAATTCTCTTCGCTGGGGAAGCCACAGGCTACGAGATCAAGAAGCTCTCCACGGAAGGGGAATACGCCTATTTCGTCGATGCGAGCTTCGGCTCGATCTATCCCGCGCTAGACCGGCTGGAACGCGAAGGCTTCGTCACCTGCCGCAAAGAGGACGAGCCGGGGAAACCGTCACGAAAGGTCTATGCCATTACGGATGCAGGACGGGCCCACTTCGTCGACAGCCTGTTCGACCTTCCTGCGCCCGACGTGTTTCGTTCGGAGTTCCTTCTCGTCGTCATGCACGCCGATATTCTCCCAAAGCCTGTCATGCGCCGCGCAATCGACCATCGCATCGAGCAGATCGAGGCCGACATCGCGAAATTGCGCCAGATCGCGCAAGGCAATCACAAAGGCGGCCCGCAATGGGCGATCGATTACGGCCTCGACTGCATGGAACACGCCCTCGGCTATCTGCACGCCCATCGCGACGAGCTTGAAAACTGTTCCGATCTCGGCACCGCGTCAGATCCCTCGCAACCTGGCACCTCGCGGCATGCCGCGCGCATTGCGGCGGAGTAGATAAATGCACATCCGCTTCTCCTACGTCCTCGCCACCGCGCTCGCCGTCGGTATCTCGGCCTACATGCTGAGCGGCACGATCATCATCGGCGGTGAACCCAAAGATCCGCCCGACAGCGTCGCCGAGAGGGAAAAGGCGGGCGCATCCGAGCTCGTCAAAGTCCAGGTGGAACGGCACGTCGCCCAGGAGCGCACGTCGCGCCTTGAAATTCGCGGACGCACATCCGCCGACCACCTCGTCGAGGTGAAAGCCCAGACCGGCGGCATCGTCGAAGAGCGCCCCATCGAGAAGGGCAAGAGCGTCAAGCCGGGCGATCTTCTTTGCGTCATCGAACGAGGAGCACGACGCGCCCAGCTCGCTCAGGCGCGCGCGCAACTGGAACAGGCGAAAGTCGATCTCGAGGCGCAGCAGGCTCTGGCCGGCAAAGGCTATGCGGCGAAGAACCAGATTCCGGCCCTCAAGGCCTCCGTCGACGCCGCCCAGGCACGCGTCGAAGAGGCCGAACTGGAGCTGCAACGCACCGAAGTGCGCGCGCCGATCGGCGGTGTCATCCAGGACCCGATTGCCAATGTCGGCGATGTCGTGGCCCTCGGCGGCACCTGCGCCACCATCATCGATGCCGACCCGATGAAGGTCATCGGCCAGGTCGCCGAGCAGGAGATCGGCCATGTGAAGGTCGGGCAGACGGCCGACATCACGCTTATCTCCGGCGAAACCCGCCAGGGCAAAGTCAGCTACATCGCGCCGTCCGCCGATGAGGAAACGCGCACCTTCCGCATCGAGATGACGATGGCCAATGCCGATCGTTCGGTGCGCGACGGGCTGACGGCGCGCGCATCGATCCCGCTCGGCGAAGGCCGGGCACAGCTCCTGTCGCCTTCTTATCTCACCTTGAACGATGCCGGCGAAGTCGGCGTCCGAACCGTCGATGCCGACAATGTCGTGCATTTCCTGCCTGTCGAAATCATCGCTCCGGCAGATGAAGGCGTGTGGGTGAGCGGCCTTCCCGACGAAGTCGACATCATCACGGTCGGCCAGGAATATGTCGTCGGCGGGCAGAAGGTGGAGGCGATGGGGCCGAAGAGTGCGGCCATGAAGCCCGCAGCGTCCGACACGGCCAGCGCCGCGGGGGCCATTCGATGATCTCGCTTCTGGAGGGCATCCTGAGGCGGCCGCGCACCGTCCTCACCTTGATGCTCGTGTCGCTTCTTGCCGGCATCGCCGCCTATCAGGCGGTGCCGAAGGATGCCAATCCCGACATCGACATTCCGGTCTTCTACGTATCCGTCGTGCAGCAAGGCGTCTCGCCGGAAGATGCCGAGCGACTTCTGGTGCGCCCGCTCGAAAAGCAATTGCGCGGCCTCGACGGGCTCAAGGAGCTGACGGCCATCGCCTCGGAAGGCCATGCCGCCGTCATTCTGGAATTCAATGTCGATTTCGACAAGGACGAAGCGCTCGCCGATATTCGTGCCAAGGTCGATCAGGCCCAGGCGGACCTGCCTTCCGAAGCCGAAGAGCCTTTCATCGTCGAGACCAATTTCGCGCTCGTTCCCACGATCACCGTGGCGATCTCCGGCAACGTGCCCGAGCGAACCCTCGTCAAGCTCGCCGAAAATCTGCAAGACGAGATCGAGAGCATTTCGACGGTTCTGCGCGCCGACATCAACGGCAACCGCGAGGAAGTGCTCGAAGTCGTCATCGACATGGCGAAGCTGCAATCCTACGACATCACCCAGGAAGAGCTTCTCAACGCGCTCAGCGCCAACAACCAGCTGATCCCGGCGGGCTTCCTCGACACGGGCCGCGGGCGCTTCTCCGTCAAAGTGCCGGGATTGATCGAAACGGCGGCCGACGTCTATTCGCTGCCGATCAAGCAGAAGGACGAGGGCGTCGTCACGCTGGGCGACGTCGCCACGATCAAGCGCACCTTCAAGGACGCCACCAATTTCACGCGTGTCGACGGTGAGCCGGCGATCGCCATCAACGTCGTCAAACGTCTCGGCACCAACGTCATCGAGAACAACGAGAGTGTGCGAGAGGTCGTCGCCGAAGCGACCAAAGACTGGCCCAAGAGCGTCCAGGTCCACTATCTGCTCGATCAATCGGGCTTCATCTACGAAGTGCTGGGCTCGCTGGAATCGTCCATCATGACGGCGATCCTGCTCGTCATGATCGTGGTGCTCGCCACGCTCGGCCTGCGCTCTGCGCTCCTTGTCGGGCTCGCCATCCCGACCTCCTTCATGATCGGCTTTCTCATCGTCGGCCTCGTCGGCATGACGGTGAACATGATGGTGATGTTCGGCCTCGTCCTCACGGTTGGCATGCTCGTCGACGGGGCGATCATCATCGTCGAATACGCCGACCGGAAGATCGAGGAGGGCATGGACAAGCAGGAGGCCTATATCCGGGCCGCCAAGCTCATGTTCTGGCCGATCGTCTCGTCGACCGCGACGACGCTCGCCGCCTTCCTGCCGATGCTTCTGTGGCCCGGCGTCTCCGGCGAGTTCATGAGCTATCTGCCGATCATGGTGATCATCGTTCTGTCCGCCTCGCTCGTGACGGCGATGATCTACCTGCCGGTGACCGGCGGCTTTGTGGCGGGCGTCGCCGATTGGGTGGCGCCGCGCGCTGCGGGTCTGCTCGCCCTCACCGCAGCTCTTGCCACCGCCGTCATCACCCTTCTCCTCGTATCGGAGCCGCTTGCAGCCGCTCTTTCCGGCATGCCGCAGATCGCCGTGACGGCACTTGGCCCTCTGTTCGCCCTCCTCCTCGGTGGTTTCGTTTTCTGGAGCTCGCGCGGCCTTGCCCGCCGCATCGTGCGTTTTCGCCGTTCACATGCCCATCCGAGCACAGCCGCCCATCTTTCGACGGAAGCCGACCTCGATCCGGAAAAAGTCCCGGGCTTCACCGGCGCCTATGTGCGCTTCCTGCACGGGCTGACGGGCTCGCTCGTCGGCAATGTCGCCGTCATCCTCGTCATGGCCGGGCTGATCGTTTCGATCTTCATCGGCTTTGCCCGCCACAATCAGGGCGTGGAATTCTTCGTCGACGAGGAGCCGGACGTCACGACAGTTCTCGTCTCCGGGCGCGGCAATCTCTCTGCCAAAGAGGCGCTGGCACTCGTCTCGCAAGTCGAGGCCGTCGTGCTCGATCTGCCGGGTGTGGAAAGCGTCGTCACCAACGCCTATCCGAACGGCGGCGGCGGCGGCGAGAGCCTCGACGGGGTGAGCGACAAGCCGGAGGACCTCATCGGGGAGCTCAACCTCGAACTTCTCGATTTCTCAAAGCGCCGCCCCTGGCAGGAAATGGAGGCGGAGCTGCGCCGGCGCACCGCGTCGATCCCGGGCATCAAGGTCGAACCGCGGCTCATTGAGGGCGGCCCGCCGACCGGCAAGGACATCAAACTGGAAGTCACCGCCCACAGCTATGATCAGGTGCTGGCGGCGACCCGGCAGCTGCGTGCCGAGTTCGATCGGTTTCCCGGCCTCCTCGATGTGGAGGACGACACACCCCTGCCAGGCATCGAATGGGAATTGTCGATCGACCGCGAAGAGGCCGGCCGCTTCAACGCCGGCATCGCTTCCGTCGGATCGATGATCCAGCTCGTCACCAACGGCGTCC
Organism: Afifella marina DSM 2698; assembly: GCF_900102695.1. Taxonomy (GTDB): domain Bacteria; phylum Pseudomonadota; class Alphaproteobacteria; order Rhizobiales; family Afifellaceae; genus Afifella; species Afifella marina. The sequence continues at coordinate 918,775 of NZ_FMVW01000001.1, read as the reverse complement.
TGATCGGCAAATATCGCCCAGATGACGCCGACGACGAGCTCGATATCCGCGTGCGGCTGCCGGAAGAACAACGCTCTCTCGACCAGCTCGATCAGCTGCGCCTCAGAACGACAAACGGCCAGGTGCCGATCGCCAATTTCGTCACCCGGGAAGCGAAACCGAAAGTCTCTTCCATCACCCGCAAGGACGGGCTCTACGCCATGAGCGTAAAAGCCTCGGTCGACAAAACGGGCGGGGCCACGGTCGACGGCAAGGTCGCAGAGATTCAGGCCTGGCTCGACCGGCAATCCTGGCCGGAGGGCGTGCATTTCCGCTTCCGCGGCGCCGACGAGGATCAGGCGGAAGCCGAGGCCTTTCTCGGCAAGGCGTTCGCCGCCTCGCTGTTTCTGATGGCACTCATCCTGATTACCCAGTTCAATTCGTTCTGGCAGACGGGGATCACGCTTCTCACCATCATTCTGGCGGCGGCGGGCGCCCTCATCGGCATGGTCATCACCGGGCAGAAACTCTCCGTCATCATGACGGGCACAGGCATCATGGCGCTCGCCGGCATCGTGGTGAACAACGCCATCGTCTTGATCGACACCTACAACCGCATGCGAGCGGACGGCGTCGAACCGCAAGAAGCCATCCTGAAGACGGCGGCGCAGCGCCTGAGGCCGATCCTGCTCACCACCATCACCACCATCGCCGGTCTCATTCCGATGGCGACTCAGGTGAATTTCGACTTCTTCAACCGCGTCGTTGCGGTCGGCTCGATCACCTCGGTGTGGTGGGTGCAATTGTCGACGGCCGTCATCTCCGGCCTCGCCTTCTCAACCGTCCTGACCTTGATCCTGGTGCCGGTGCTGCTTGCGCTGCCGCTCAATCTCGCCCGCTTGTTCAAGACGGATCAAGCGAATGAGACGGGATCACCGGCGGCGCAGGAAGAGCTTCCCCTCGCCCCGGCGCGGCCAAGGCGCAAGCGCAAACCCGGCGACACGGGCAGCTATTCTCTTCCCGACGCGGCAGAGTGAGAAATGAACAACGGATAGAGACGGCGAGGATTTTACGAGGGACCCAGGCGACGGTCCGCAAAGACGCAAGAGAGACGGGCTGCGAACAGACCGCCTCGCAGGAGATCGCTCGCCGGCGATCTCACGGGCGACTTCTTAGTCTTTCGGGCTTTGTCCCTCGCCCGCTGCCGGCCGTTCAGCGCCCCCGGCAGACCCGTTTTGGCCCTGATGGCCGCTGAAGGCGCGGCGGCGCTGCTCGAAGCGCTCCCAGGCGAAGGGCAGATGCACGAGATAGAGGATCGCGCCGATCGCCAGAACGGACCACGTGTAGCTCACCAGAAGGGCGATCACGAAGACGCTGACGACAAGAACCGGCAGGACGGATTCGCGCGGGATCGCCGTGCCGATCTTTTTGCCGGACAGCGTCGGCAGGCGGCTCACCATCAAAAGCCCGATCGCCACCGTATAGATGGCCACCAGAATGGCCGCGCCGTCCGGAACCGGCATCCCAATCTTCCACAAGGTGAGAGGCAGGAGCACCGTGACGGCGCCGGCGGGCGCCGGAACGCCCACAAAAAACTCCGAATGCCAGGCGGGCGGCGGCTCTCCAACGAGCGCCGCATTGAAGCGCGCCAACCGCAGCGCCCCGCAAATGGCGAAGATCAGTGCGGCGATCCAACCGAGCGAACCGAGCTCGTCCATACGCCACGAATAGAGAATGATGGCCGGGGCGACGCCGAAGTTGACGAAATCGGCGAGCGAATCGAGCTGCGAGCCGAAATCGGATTGCGAGCGCAAAAGCCGCGCCACGCGACCGTCCACCCCATCGAGAATGGCGGCCAGGATGATGGCGCCGATGGCCAGCTCAAAGCGGCCCTCGACGCCCATCCTGATCGCCGTCAACCCCGCGCAAAGCGCGAGGAGCGTGACAATGCTGGGCAACATGACCCGGAACGGGACCGGGCGCGCCCTGAGCCGGCGCCTTCGCCTTCTGCGGCGGGCGGGGTCGACCGGCAGGAATAACCTCATACTGCCGGCGGCGTCGTTGTGCCGACACCCGGCTCGACCGGAGCGCGGGCAATCGCTGTGCCGAGGCGCGCAATCACCGTCTCACCGGCGATGGCCCGCTGACCCGGCTTGCAGACGACTTCTGCACCGGCCGGCAGGTACACATCGAGGCGCGAGCCGAAGCGGATCATGCCGATGCGGTCGCCCGCCTTGAGCACCACGCCTTCGTTCGTCCAGCAGACGATGCGCCGGGCGATGAGGCCCGCGATCTGCACCACACCGACATCCTGGCCGCCGGCATCGACGAGAAGCGAGTTGCGCTCGTTCTCTTCGCTCGACTTGTTGAGGTCGGCGTTGACGAATTTGCCGGGCTTGTAGGCGATGCGGGTGACCTTGCCGGAAACCGGCGTGCGGTTCACGTGGCAATCGAAGATCGAGAGAAACACCGATACCCGCGTCATCGGAACCGTGCCCATTTCGAGCTCGGCCGGCGGGACCGCCTGCGTGACTGGTTCGATACGACCATCGGCGGGGGACAGGACGAGGCCCTCCCCGTCGGGCGGCACACGCTCAGGATCGCGGAAGAAGATCACCAGCCAGATCGTCAGGCCGAGAAGGGCCCAGAACAGGAAGCTCGAGATCAGGCCGGCAACGATCGCGATGACAAGCGCGCTGCCAATAAACGGATAGCCCGCCGAATTCACGGCCGGGATCGACTTCTTGATAGTCCGCCAAATTTCCATGGCCACCCCCTTACGTCATTCGGGCCGGATGGTTAAGCCCGCACTGCAAGCTGTCCATGCGGTCGTGTGTAGCGGTGACCGATTGTCCACACCTCACAGGCTGTCGGCCTCCGGATCGGTGCGCAGGCTGGGAAGATAGTCCTCTTCCGCAACGCCGCTCTCGCGCAGGCGCTCCGCCGCCTCGTCGGCCTCGCGTTGACGCGCCCACATATCGGCGTAGACGCCGCCGCGCTCCATGAGCTCGATATGGGTGCCGCGCTCCACCACTTCGCCCGCCTGCAGCACCAGAATCTGATCGGCGGAAACGACGGTCGACAGGCGATGCGCGATGACCAGGGTCGTGCGGTTCTGCGAGACACGGTCGAGCGCCGTCTGGATATCCTGCTCGGTTGCCGTATCGAGCGCCGAAGTCGCCTCGTCGAGAATGAGGATCGGCGGCCCTTTCAGGATGGTGCGGGCGATCGCCACGCGCTGTTTCTCACCGCCCGAGAGCTTCAGCCCGCGCTCACCGACGGGGGTGTCGTATCCTTCCGGTAGGCTCTCGATGAAGCCCGCAATCTGCGCCATGCGCGCGGCGTCCTTCACCTCGTCGCGGCTAGCGTCGTAACGCCCGTAGCGGATGTTGTAGCCGATCGTGTCGTTGAAGAGGACCGTGTCCTGCGGGACCATGCCGATCGCGGAGCGCACGCTGTCCTGCTCGACATCGCGCAGATCCTGGCCGTCGATCATGATGCGCCCGCCGGTGACGTCGTAGAAACGGAAGAGGAGCCGAGAGATCGTCGATTTGCCGGCGCCTGACGGCCCAACGATCGCAAGTGTGCCTCCGGCCGGCACTTCGAAGCTGACATTCTTGAGGATCGGGCGTTCCGGGTCGTAGGCGAAAGACACGTGTTCGAAGGCGATCGCGCCCTCCTCCACACGAAGGGGCGGCGCGTCCTTCTTGTCGCGGATTTCCGGATCGACATTGAGAAGCTGGAACATCGCTTCGATGTCGACGAGCCCCTGCTTGATCTCACGGTAGACAAAACCGATAAAGTTGAGCGGCACGGAGAGCTGCATCAACAACGCGTTGATCATGACGAAGTCGCCGACCGTCTGCGTGCCCGCCATGACGGCGCGCGCCGACAGGATCATGGAGACCGCCATCCCGATCGAAAAGATCACCGTCTGGCCGAAATTGAGCCAGGCGAGCGACGTCCAGGTCTTGGTCGCAGCCATTTCGTAGCGGCTCATGGCGCCGTCGAAACGCTCCGTCTCCATCGCCTCGTTGCCGAAATATTTGACGGTCTCGAAGTTGAGGAGCGAATCGATCGCCTTGGAATTGGCGTCCGTATCGGAATCGTTCATCTCGCGGCGAATGGAGATGCGCCAGTCGCTCGCCCGCACCGTGAAAAACACATAGGCCCACAGTGTCACGGCGATGATTGCCACATAGACCCAGGAGAAATTGTACCAGATCACGGCGGCCGTCAGCGCGAACTCGATCACCGTCGGGACAGAATTGAGGATCGTGAAGCGCACGATCGTCTCGATCCCCTTGGTGCCGCGTTCGATCACCCGCGACAGGCCGCCGGTGCGACGCGCCAGATGAAAGCGCAGCGAGAGCTGATGCAGATGCCGAAAGGTCTTCCAGGCGAGCTGGCGCACCGCATGCTGCCCGACGCGCGCAAACAGGGCGTCCCGCATCTGGTTGAAGGCGACCGTCAGGACGCGGCCGAAATTGTAGGCGACGACGAGCATCACCGGCGCCGCTAAGAAGGCGGGCAGATAAGCGGGGCCACCGCCTTCGCCCGCCAGCGCATCCGTCACCCATTTGAAGGTATAGGGCACGAGGACGGTGATGATCTTGGCCGCAAGCAGCGCCAGCACGGCCCACAGCACCCGCTTCTTCAGATCGGGCCGGTCGGCCGGCCACATATAGGGCCAGAGATTGCGCAGGGTGTGAAAGGTATGGCCGCGAGCAGCCGAAATGCGCGGCTGGCCGGCTGGCGTATTGGCGTCTGACATCGTGTGATCGGGTTGGGCCGCTGCTGTTCGGCGGGCGGCGTTCGTTCTGAGGACGGCTCATATAGGCCGGAACATGCCGAGGTCCAACAAGTGTCCGCGCGTTTGCGAGCGGTCCTACGGCGGGAACGAACGGCGCTCCGATCTTGTCTTGACCGAGGACTAGCCCGCCTCGTCTGCCTCTTTGTCCCAGCTCTTGTCACGCGTCGGCAGGGTGAAAACCTGGCCTGGATAGATGAGATCGGGATTGCGGATCTGATCCTGGTTCGCCGCATAGATCGTCGTGTAGCGAATGCCCTGCCCGTAATTGCGGCGCGACAACGTCCACAGATTGTCGCCGCGTCGGATGATGATGGAGCGCGGCGCAGCAAGTTCGCCATCCACGGCAACAGATCCATCGCTCGCGGTTCCGGCCGCCGGAACCAAAGCGCCATCTTCGAGCGTCCGCGTGAACGCCACTTCGGAGCGCGCAGTCACATCTGAGCCGGACGGGGCCAGCTGATCGGCGCGCACAGCCACCTCGCCTTCGGCCAGGTCTTTCGGCGACTGCACCACCCAGCGGCCGCCTTCGTTCACCTGCGTCTCGGCGAGCGGCGCATTGTCGACATAGACACGCACCGTGGTGCCGGGCTCGCCGGCGCCGGCCACATACATCGTTCCGGAATCGGTTTCGACCGCCTCGACCGTAAGCTCCTGCGCATCCGTGCCGACCGCACCGGCAGCATCCTGCGCCGTGCGCTCCGCATCCGCGGGTGCATCCGTGCCGTCACGCCCGTGCTCTTTTGGGGCGCCCGCATCTCCGCTCTCGGAAGGCCTAAGCGCCGCAGGGTTGTCGGCGCCACCCGAAGACCCGGATGCGATGTGCCTGTCTCCATCGGGCGCCTCGCCCCCCGCCGCGCGAGGTGCGACCAGAATTTCACTCGCCCGGCCGGGCGCTTCGGCGACGACCAGCACATCCCCATCCGATGTCTCAGGCACGACGATCGCAACGCGCTCGTCCGCCTCTTCAGAGGACGCGCCCCCTTCCTGCGTCACCCGAAGGCTGAGATCGTGGCTGCCGGGTGCGAGCGGTTGTTCCGGAATGGCGACGAAGGAACCCGTTGCATTGGCTTTCGCAGAGGCAACGACCTTACCGTTTGAGAGGATTTCAACGCGTGCATTCGGACGCGCGCGGCCGGCGATCACCGCCTCGCCCGTCGGCTCCACACGCACCACGTCGAAGCCGATGCCGTTTTCTGTCTCGGAGGCTTTGCCCGAGAGGCTTCCGGTCAGACCAAGCGGCGAAACCGCTGAGGGAGACGTCGCCTCCTCTTCCCCGGCCAGCGCCGCGGCGCTTTCTTTGTCCGCCTTGTCGCCCGGAGGATTTTGGCGCTCTGCACCTTCGTTGGTGTCCTGCCGGGCCACGTCTGTCGCCTGCCCCGCCTCGCGTGGGAGCGAGCCTTCGAGCGATTGATGCACGAACAAAGCCCCTGCGCCGAGCGCGATGAGCCCTGCAAGCACGGCAGCAAGAACGATATGCGGTGACGGCATGGCGGCGTTCCCGGCTTCGTACAAAAGCACAGCCGCCCCCCGCGGCGCACTTTGGCGAAGCTTATCCTTACGGAGGAAAGCTATGGTCAACAAGACGTTGCCGCTCCTTCTCCGAGAAGAAGCCGGTCACATACGTGTCTGACGCGTGATCACGTGCATCCTTAAATCCAGTTGCCAAGCTAATGGTTTTGCCAGAAACGCAAACCGCCGTGCGATGCGCTTGACGGTTTCCTCCGGCGGTGCAAAGCGGGACATATGAGCAAACTTGAAAATGTCTGCGTTTATTGCGGCTCGGCCCCCGGCCGCGACCCTTCCCATGCGGAGGCCGCACGCACCTTCGGGCGCATCCTGGCGGAAGAGAACATCCGCCTCATCTACGGGGGCGGCTCGGTCGGACTAATGGGCACACTGGCCCGCTCGGTCCTCGATTGCGGAGGCGCCGTCACGGGCATCATTCCGCAGTTTCTGGAGGAGCGGGAGCAGCTTTTCGCCGACGTGACCGAACTCATCCTCACGACGGACATGCACGAGCGCAAGCGCACCATGTTCGAGCGCGCCGACGCCTTCGTCGCCCTGCCCGGCGGCATCGGGACGCTCGAAGAGGTCGTCGAGATGATGACCTGGGCGCAGCTCGGCCAGCACCACAAGCCGGTTCTCGTGGCCAATCTCGGCGGCTTCTGGCAGCCCCTCATCAACCTCCTCGACCACATGCGCGGCGAAGGCTTTATTCGGGAAACCTCCGACATCCGCTTCCTGGAGGCGGAGAGCGTGGAAGACATTCTGCCGAGCCTGCGCACGGCGCTTGCCGGCGAGGCAGAAAACGGCGACCGCAAGGCGGCCCACGCGGAGACCGTGCGCCGAATGTAACCGCGCACTGTCCCGCCGCGTCTCGTCCCCCGGTCAGTCATCCCGGCTGAATTCCTCCGGCGGGCGGCGCGGCCTTGTGGTGACGAGAAGCGCCAGCCAGCTCAGCCCGGCGACCAGCAGGGCGATCTCGAAGACGACGATGCTGATGCCGAGATTGGTGCTCGTATCGCCAAAGACGAGCAGCGGATCGAGCAGCATCATCACCGCGCCAAGAACGACGAGACCGCCGATGAAGAGCCAGAAAAGAGCCCTACGCCAGCGCCCACGGAGATCACGGCTGCGTATTTCCGCCATTGTCGGCCTCTCCCAAAGACTTTCATGTCTTTGAAAACGTCGGCCGACACGCTTCCGGTTCCGTCATGGAAGGGGGTTTTCATTAGCCGCCACAGCGCATTACCTAGTGCGCGCAAAACCGCCTCGTAAACCGCCTGTGCCGCTCCTATGTAATCGCCGCCACGTTTCGGAGGTTTTGATGCGCGCCCTTTTCGTCTTCCTTTTCGCTCTCGCTCTGACGGCCCCGACCTTCAGTGCCGCCAATGCTGAAGAACCGGACCTCATTTTCAGGAAGTCGACCGTCTTCAAGCTTTTGACGCCCGATCATACGCTTGCAACCTACGGCCTCGACGATCCGGCCGTGGAGGGCGTGGCCTGCCACTACACCGTCCCGGAAAAGGGCGGCATCGGCGGCCTCTTCAATGTCGTGGAAGAGCTCTCCGACGTGTCTTTGGCCTGCCGACAGGTCGGACCGATCACGTTCAAAGAGAAGTTCGAGCAGGGTGATGAGGTGTTTCGCCAGCGCCGCTCGCTGATCTTCAAGAAGATGCGCATCGTCCGCGGCTGCGACGCCAAACGCAACGTGCTCGTCTATCTCGTCTATTCCGACAAGATCGTCGAAGGCTCGCCGAAGAACTCCACCTCCACCGTGCCGATCATGCCTTGGGGCAATTCCCCGGCCCCGAAATGCGGCGACTGGCTGGAGGATTGAGCCCCTCTTGGCCGCAGACCTAGAGAGCGGCTCGGATCGTTTCGGTCGGCAGGTAGAGAGATAAAGAGGCGGCGGGAAATTCCACGAAACCGTACTGGGCGTAGAAGCTCGCCGCCGCAACGTCGATAGCGTGCACCACGAGGCCGCGGCAGCCGATGATCGACGACGCTCTCAGCGTGCGCTGCAGGGCATCGCGCAAAAGGCCGCCGCCGAGGCCGCGGCCGGCGAAGCCCCGATCGACGGCAAGCCGGCCGAGCACCATCATCGGCACCGGCTCCGGAGCGTTGCGCCTGAGCTTGGAGGGCAGATCCTGCCGCGTCACCGCGCCGGCCGCGAGGCAGTAATAGGCGATGGTCCGGCTTTCGAGGCAGACGACATAAGTCCGCGCGGTGCGCCCTTCGGCGCGGTGGGCGACATTCTTCAGCCAGGAATCGAGTTCGGAGCGGCCGCACTCGAAGTCGTTCGCCTCATCGTCTGCCGCGATCGGCCGGGGGGCGCACGGCCTCTCCGCCATCGGGGCCTCTCACTTATCCCACGGCGCAGCGCGCGCCATCAGTTCCTTCAGCCTGGCATTCGCTGGCGGCGGGTTGTCGAGGACGTCGCGAAAGGCGTCGAAGGCTTCCGCATCGAGCGAAAAAACGGTCTTGTCGAGAATGACGTCGATCGCCCGCGCCCGCGCCGTCTCAAGAAGAAATTCCGTGCGTGTCTTGCCGCTCGCTGCCGCCGCTCGGTCGATCAGGCTCTTGTCTGATACGGGCAGGCGCAGGTTGATCGTCGTGCTGCTGGGCGCCTTGCGATCCCCGCCTTCCTTTGCGTTTGAACCGGCCATCGATCGCCCCTCGCGGCTTGCCTCGCATGTCGCCTTACCTGGCGCTCATGTCATTACAATGTCAATACACACTCAACGTTGCAGCGAGCTGATCAGGACGAAGCCGACGGCACCGCCGAAGCGGTCGGGCTTCGATGGCATATCCTGCGCCGTCACCACGGATGCCGAGATCAGGCCGACACAGGCGAGTGAGAAAAGAATGCGCGTCATCGTTGCCTCCAGCGTTGAAGCCAGAGGTACCAAGACGGCTTTGAACCCGGCCTGATCCGGCCGTTCAGCTGCTATTCAGATCGATGAAGCGTTTCTGACCGTGCGCGCTGCGAGCGCGGTCCGGCGCGGATCGCCGCCGCCACTAGAATGGCGAGCGTCACCGCGTTGAAGACATGCCAGAAATAATGCGTTCCGATCGGCAGCGCGCCGCAAATCGGCAGATCGGTCATCCGCAGGCTCAGCGACAGCGCGAAAACACCGGCTGCCGCAAGGATCCCGCCTCCGGCAGGATGGCCTTCGCGCCTCAGTAAAAGACCGACGCCGAGCATGGCCAGAAGCGCCGGCGCATAACCGGCCGAGCTCCCGAATAACGGTCGCAACACCGGCTCCACCCCGAAAGAGAAAGCGGCAAAGCCGATCAATCCCACGCCCGTCCATGGCCAGGAGAGCCCGAAAAAGCGGCGAAGAGCGAGACCGAAATAGACATAGATGAAGACCGAGATCGGCACGACGTCGGCCATCACCGACCAGCGATTGGCGAAGGTGTGGAAGAGGAAGGAGCCGATGCCGATGATCGCAACGAGCACAATCAAGAAGAGCGCCGGACCGTCCTCGCCGCCCGCGTGCCGCCAGCGGCGGAAGGCCCAGAGGGCCGCGATCAAAAACGCGATATTGGAGACCGCGTTGAGCGGCTCCGCCCAAAAACTCGGGTCGGTGCGCTCGCAATAGATGTCGATCGGCTCGGTCCAGTTCATCGCGCGAAGCTAATCGGTTCGCGCCAGACGCGAAACGGATTTGGCGAGACGTTCATTTGCAGTACTATCCTGTCAAGATATCATCCTGGCACCGCGATGACGGATAAGATCAATGCCGGACACTGTTGTCAGCCTCGAATTTCTAGCCAGCCAAGTGGGCCACCTGATCGAGGAGACCAGGCATCTGCGGCACGAAGTGGCCGACATTCGTACACTGACGCTCAAAACAAGCGAATTCACGCGCCGCGTCGAGCGTCGTCAGGCGGAATTGCGTGACGATCTGGAAATGTCGATCAAGATGGAGATCGGGGGAACGTCGGCAGCTCTTCAGACATCAATCGAAGGGTCTCTCAGCCGGATCGAAGCGAAGGGTCTCTCAGCCGGATCGAAGCGAAGATTGGCGACCTCGCCGATCGCGTCAAAATGCTGGAAAGCGGAAGATAAAGATATTCGGGCAGCGGCGCACCTTCTGCCTCAACCTGCGCTCTTGACCCGAAAGCCCCACTTAGCGATAAGCGCAGCCATGAACGGCGACAGCGCGCTCTTTAGCGCAATCTGCATCTGCGGGATTATTATCGACTAGCGACAATCGCTGGTCAGGCCGTTCTCGTCTAAAAAATTCCGCCACGAGCAACGCCCGGCCAGCCGGACGGGATACTCATGGCTGAACACGACATGGCTGACGGCGACAAGTCTGAACAGGACAAAGCCTTCCGCGGGCTCAAGCTGCACAACACGCTGACGCGCAGGAAAGAGGATTTCTATCCTCTCGATCCCGACAATGTACGCCTCTATGTCTGCGGGCCGACGGTCTACGACTTTGCCCATATCGGCAATGCGCGCCCCCTCCTCGTCTTCGACGTCTTGTTCCGGCTCCTGCGCCATCTCTATGGCGACGAGCACGTCACCTATGTGCGCAACATCACCGATGTCGACGACAAAATCATCGCGCGCGCTGCGGCCGAATATGGCGAGCTTCCCTTGAACGAAGCGATCCGCAAGGTGACGGAAGTCACCGAGCGCCAGTATCACGAAGATGCGGCCGCCCTTGGCGCCCTGCCGCCGACGCACGAGCCGCGGGCGACGGAAAACATCGAAGAAATGAAGACGATGATCGACGAGCTCATCGCCAAAGGCCACGCTTATGTGGCCGAGGATCATGTGCTCTTCGACGTGTCATCGATGCCCGATTACGGCGCCTTGTCCAACAGGCGCCTCGACGAGATGCGGGCCGGCGCCCGCGTCGAGGTGGAAGCCTATAAGCGCGACCCGATGGACTTCGTACTCTGGAAGCCGTCGGACGACGGGGAACCCGCCTGGCCCTCCCCGGGCGGCGTTGCGAGGCCCGGACGTCCCGGCTGGCACATCGAGTGCTCGGCCATGTCGGCGCGCTATCTCGGCACGACCTTCGACATCCATGGCGGCGGGCTCGACCTCATCTTCCCGCATCATGAGAACGAGATCGCGCAATCGCGCTGCGCCCATGGCAGCGCGGCGATGGCGCGCTTCTGGATGCACAACGGCTATCTGCAGGTGGAAGGCGAGAAGATGTCGAAATCTCTCGGCAATTTCATCACCATCCGCGATGCCGTCAGCGAATGGCCGGGCGAGGCGATCCGCCTGGCCATGCTGACCACGCATTACCGCGCGCCGCTCGATTTCACCCACGACAAGCTCTCGGCGGCCAAGCGCACGCTCGACCGCTGGTACGGGTATCTGGGCGACATCGAGGCCTATTCCGGCGGCCCGAACGCGCTTCTCGACGGCGAGGGCTCCGTCGGCGCCGCCCTCAAGGACGATCTCAACACGCCCGAGGCGATCGCCCTCCTCCACCGCATCGGCGAGGGCGTCGCCGACGATCACGAGGGCGAGGAGAAGGCGCGTTTCAAGGCGGCCCTCAATCTCCTCGGTCTCGGCCGGCTCAGCGAAACCGAATGGAAGAGCTGGCGCCCGAAGACGATGGCGCTCGGCGAAGACGAAATCGCAGAGCGGATCGCCGCACGGGCGGCTGCGAGAGCTGCCAAAAACTGGGCGAAAGCCGACGAAATCCGTGACGACCTCGCAGCCAAGGGCATTCAGCTCAAGGATCAGCGCGATCCGGCAAGCGGCGAGCTCGTGACCAGTTGGGAGATCAAGCGATGAACGATCCGCGCGGGCTCAGAACACTCTATCCGCCGATCTCGCCTTACGCGTCGGGCACGCTCGACGTCGGCGATGGGCATTCCGTCTATTGGGAGATCTCCGGCAATCCCGAAGGCAAACCGGCCGTGTTTCTGCATGGCGGGCCGGGCGGTGGCTGCTCGCCCGCACATCGGCGCCTCTTCGATCCGGAGCGCTACCGCGTTCTCCTCTTTGACCAGCGCGGCTGTGGGCGCTCGCGCCCCCATGCCGAGCTTGAAGCCAACACCACCTGGCATCTCGTGGAGGATATCGAGCGGTTGCGCGCCGTGATGGGCGTGGAGGAGTGGCTTGTCTTCGGCGGCTCCTGGGGCTCGACGCTTGCGCTCGCCTACGCGGAGACGCATCCCGAACGCGTTACCGAACTCGTGCTGCGCGGCATCTTCACCATGCGCAAGAGCGAGATCGACTGGTACTACCAGAAGGGCGCCTCGATGATCTTTCCCGATCGCTGGGAGAAATTCGTCGCGCCCATTGCCGAAGACGAGCGCGACGACTTCGTTGCCGCCTATCGCCGCCGGCTGACGCATGAAGACCGTGCCGTACGGGTCGAAGCAGCGCGCGCCTGGAGCGTATGGGAAGGCTCCACGATCACGCTCCTGCCGGACGAGGCTGGCATTTCGCGCCACGACCAGGCCGATTACGCCCTCGCCTTTTCGCGCATCGAGAACCATTATTTCAGCCATCTCGGCTGGTTCGAGGAAGGCCAGCTGATCCGGGACGCACACAAGCTGAAGAATATTCCGGGCGTCATCGTGCAGGGCCGCTACGACATGGCCTGCCCCGTGCAGACCGCCTGGGAGCTGCATCGCGCCTGGCCGGAAGCGGATTTGAAGATCGTCGAAGGAGCCGGCCACGCTTTTTCCGAGCCTGGCATCCTTCACCACCTCGTCGAAGCGAACGATCGCTTTGCAGAAAAGCTCAGATGATGAGCGACCTCGCCATAAGGGAGGCAGTCGAATGCCCGAAGACACGATGAGCGGCGGTTGCCAATGCGGCAGGGTGCGTTTTCGCGTGACGGGACCGCTCGGGGCCGGCTCCATCTGCCATTGCCGCATGTGCCAGAAGGCTTTTGGCGCCTTTTATGCGCCGCTCGTGGCGGTAAAGCCCGACACGCTTGAATGGACGCGCGGCATGCCGGCCTATTTCCAGAGCTCCAACCATGTGCGGCGCGGGTTCTGCAAGGATTGCGGGACGCCCCTCACCTACGAGGCGCCGGACGGCATCGCGCTCGCCATCGGCGCTTTTGACGAGCCTGCAAAGATTCCGCCCAAGGTGCAGTTCGGTGTCGAGGCGAAGCTTCCTTTCGTCGATCACCTTGCCGGCCTTCCGGGCCATCGCACCGAAAACGATCCCGAAGCTCCGGTCTTTCTCGCCGACATCGTTTCCTATCAACACCCTGATCACGACACGACCAGCTGGCCCCCGGAAGGAGGCGCGCAACAATGACCAAAGAACGGCTCTACCTCTTCGACACGACACTCCGGGACGGCCAGCAGACGCCGGGCATCGATTTTTCGCTTGAGGAAAAGGCAGCCGTCGCGGCCATGCTTGACCGGCTCGGCATCGACTATGTCGAGGGCGGCTATCCGGGCGCCAATCCGGCCGATACGGAGTTCTTCCAGCGCCGACGCACACATCGTGCAGTCTTCACAGCCTTCGGCATGACCAAGCGCGCCGGCCGTTCGGTCGACAACGATCCCGGCATACAGGCTCTCCTGCAGGCGGATTCGGCGGCGATCTGCTTCGTCGCCAAGAGCTGGGACTATCACGTGCGTGTCGCGCTCGGCGCGACCAACGAGGAAAACCTGCAAGGCATCCGCGAGAGCATCGCTGCGGCGAAAGCCGCCGGACGCGAGGCGATGCTCGATTGCGAGCATTTCTTCGACGGCTTTAAGGCGAACCGCGACTACGCGCTCGCCTGCGCCAAGACGGCGCTCGAGGCCGGGGCGCGCTGGATCGTCCTGTGCGACACCAATGGCGGCACCCTGCCTGACGAAATCTCGGAGATCGTCAAGGAGGTGACCTCGGTGGTGCCGGGCGAGAAGCTCGGCATCCATGCCCACAACGACACCGGCAATGCGGTGGCGAATTCGCTTGCGGCCGTCGATGCCGGCGTTCGCCAGATCCAGGGCACGCTGAACGGTGTCGGCGAGCGCTGCGGCAATGCGAGCCTCACCACCTTGATCCCGACCTTGATGCTGAAGCCCGCCTATCACGAGCGCTTCGAGATCGGGGTGACACGCGAAGCGCTCGCCACGCTGACCGACGTATCGCACGCCTTCGATGAAATCCTGAACCGCACGCCCGACCGGCAGGCGCCTTATGTCGGCGCGTCGGCCTTCGCCACCAAGGCGGGCATCCATGCCTCGGCGATCGTCAAGGAGCCGGAAACCTACGAGCATGTGAAGCCCGAGGAGATCGGCAATCGCCGCCGCATGCTGGTCTCCGATCAGGCCGGTCGCTCGAATCTTCTTGCCGAACTCGCCCGGTTCGGCCTCGAGGTCGATCGCAAAGATCCGCGCCTCGACGGCCTCCTCGCCGACATCAAGGCGCGCGAGGCTGCGGGCTACGCCTATGAGGCGGCCGATGCCTCCCTGGAGCTTCTCGCTCGCCGGCGTCTTGGGCACGTGCCGGCCTTCTTCGAAGTGGAAGGTTTTCGCGTCGATGTGGAGCGCCGCTACAACGCCGTCGGCGACCTCGTCACCGTGTCGGAAGCCGTCGTCAAGGTGAAGGTCAACGGCGAGCGACGCATGTCGGTGGAGGAAGGCAACGGTCCCGTGAACGCGCTCGACCGGGCGCTACGAAAGGATCTCGGCGACCTTTCCTCGGCGATCGAGGATCTCGAACTCGTCGACTTCAAGGTGCGTATCCTCAACGGCGGCACGGAGGCCGTGACCCGCGTTCTCATCGAAAGCCGCGACGGGGAAGGCAATCGCTGGTTCACCGTCGGCGTCTCGCCCAACATCATCGACGCCTCTTTCGAAGCGCTTCTCGACGCCGTGGTCTTCAAGCTCGTGAAGACAATGCCGGAAATGCAGGCAGCAGCGGAATAACAAGCGCCGGCGCGGCGGCCATGTCGCCGCGCCGCGTCCTCTCGCCTGCGATCAGGGCGTTGCAGGAGCCGGACCCGGCAGCACCAGATGCAGCATCATGGTGATGGGCGAGGCCGCTCCCATGACGATCGCCGTCGCAAGGCACAACAGGATCCAGACCAGGATCAGCCAGTGCTGCGTGAGCTTCATACGGCGCGCCGACAGCCAGATGGTGAAATTGCCGATCACGCCGACGAGCGTGACAAGATAGGCGAAGAAGAGCTGCAGCCCCGGCCCGGCGAAATCGCCGTAAAGGGTCGCGAGCATCGCAAGCGCCGGTACGATCAAAAGATTGAGGATCAGAAAGCCGCGCCACAACTGGGCGGCATTCGCAAACAACGGCGGTCGCTCGCCCGTTTCGTTCATATCCGCTTCACCTCCTGTTCGATTGCCCCGAAAGCGGATTGGCCGCGCGGATCCACCATCTCGATACGCAGCACATCCCCGTCCGTCAAAAAACGCGTATCGGGATGGCCGTAATCGACGGTTTCCATCATGCGCATCTCGGCGATACAGGCATAGCCGTTGCCACCCCAGGAGATAGGTCTGCCCGCGCCGCGCGCCCGATCGCCGTTCGAAACCGCCCCTGCGCTGATCAACGAGCCGGCCGGAAGGCGCCGTGTGCAGGCGGCATGGGCGATGATCTGTCCGTAATCGAAGGCCATATCGAGCGCGGGGTTCAGATCGCCGAAACGGCGCGTGTTGATGGTGACGAGAAGCCTGCCGGCGAGCTTGCCCCCCTGCCATTGGCGGCCGAATTCATCGGGCGTGACGGCGATCGGCGCAAAGCTTGCCGCCGGCTTCGATTTGAAGAAGCCAAAGCCCTTGGCGATCTCGCTGGGCACGAGATGGCGTAGGGTGATGCCATTGACAAGGACGACCAGCTTGATGTGGCGGAGAGCGTCCGAGGCGCTCACCCCCATCGGCACATCGTCGGTGATGACGGCGAGGCTCGCCTCGAAATCGAGGCCGAAGCCGCCGTCGAGTTCCAGCGCCTTTTCCGGAAGCACAATCGGTTCGCGCGGCGCCAGAAAGTGGCTGGACGAGCCCTGCGAGATCAAGGGATCGACCCAGAAGCTTGCGGGCATCTCCTGCCCGCGACCGCCATGCATGAGCTCAAGATGGCGCGTATAGACGGAGGCTTCCGCCCATTGATAGGCGCGCGGCAGAGGTGCAAGGCAGTTCGCTTCAACGAAGGGCCGCCCCTCGATCTGGCCGATATCGAGCCTGACGGCGAGCGCCCGCAATTGCGGCTCCACCTCCTGCCAGCGATCGAAGGCCTCTTGCAGCGTCCCGGCGATTCCGCCTGCAGGCGTGTAGCGACGGTTGTCGGCGGAGACCACGACAAGGCTACCATCACGGCTGCCGTCATTGAGCGTGGCGAGCCTCATCGTGCGCTATCCCCTTGTCTCTGCGCCAAGTCCGATACCGAGGCCATCACGGTGCGAGGTCAATGCTCGCAACGCAACCGTTTCGGCCCTCTCACATTCCTCATCCCGCACTCTCGCTCGGTGCTGCAGCCACGCGGCCTATCCGTCTCTCCGTCATGTCCCTCGCGAGACGGCGCGACCCCGCACGTCCCGCACCTCATCTAAGCCATTCACGCGCAGTTCAGGTGACTTCTTCTAAGTTTGGCCAATCTTTGAGAATTATAAAACGCTCAAGTAGGTCGGAGACAGGCATTGCGAAAAGCAACCCGTTTGATCGCGGCGTCTTTTGCCGCCGTGGTTCTTGTCGCAGCGGCGGAACCTGCCGCCGCGCTCACCTGCGAGGGCCTCGAAGCTGAGCTTGCGCGGCTGGAAAGCCAGGCGGCCACACCCGATCCGCGCGCGCAGGAATATCGTGAGGCCTGGCAGGAGCAGGCGGCCGTTCTGCAACGGGCAGAAGACCGGGCGGCGGCGGCCGGCTGCCTCGGTGGCGGCTTTCCCTTCGCGCCGGGCCCGGCATCACGCCAATGCGCCGATATGATCGGCCAGATGCAGCGGATGCGTGCCAATCTCGACAGGCTCGAGGCTCTCAGCATGCGCTATGACCGACCGCAGGATCTGCGCCGGGCCGACCGCGTGCGCGAGCTTCTCGTCCGACGTGGTTGCGGCATCGAGCCGTTCATGGCGCGGGAGCCTGCATATCCCGAGCCCGCGCCCGGCATCCCTGAGCCGAATTTTGCGCCGTCTTTCGGAGGCAGCTACCGCACATTGTGTGTGCGCCGCTGCGACGGCTATTACTTCCCGATCAGCTTCGCCACGACGGCCGAGCGTTTCGCGCAGGACGAGGCCGCCTGCCAGTCCATGTGTCCGGGTGGCGATGCGGAGCTCTATTATCAGCCAAGCGGCGACGACAATCCGGCCAATATGATGTCCTTGTCGGGCGAGCCTTACGCGGCCCTGCCCAATGCGTTCGAGTATCGCAAGGAAGTGAGCGCCGCCTGTTCGTGCCGGAACGGCGACAGCAATTTCTCCATCATCGCGACGCCACGCCCCGACGCGGCGCCTGGCGCGCAACCGCAGATGTCGCGGCCCGAGAGCCTGCCGCAGGCACGTCCGGACGCCCCCGATATCGCAACCTTGCGCGGCCCGTCTGCCCCCACCGCGGCAGAGCCGTCCGAGGACGGCAACGACACGCCCGCTGCGGCAACGGAAGAAACCGTGCCCTCAGGACCGGACACGACGGCGCAGACGCCATCCGAAAACGAGGAAAGTGCAGGCAGCACCGCCTCGGAGCCGGGAAACGGCGACACGAATGAGACGGCCGCAAAGACCACTCCCACACCGGACGAAGATCTCTCCAGCTCAGGCTCCGGCAAGGCCGCAACCGGCAAGAGCGACGAGGCTACGGGGTCTCAGTCCCGGAGCAAGGTGCGCATAGTCGGGCCAGTGTATTGGGGCGGCCCAAAAAAGGAAGGAGTTCTCGTAGCTCCGGTCCAGAAGTAGCGCCCGTCAGGGCGCGGCGGAGCGGCAGGAAGAGACCTTTGCCGCGGCGGCCGGTCTTCTCCTTCACGGCCTGTGTCCAGGTTCCCCAGGTCGTCTCGTCGAAGGGTTCCTCGGGCAGCAGTTCGGCCGCTTGCCGCAGGAAGTCCGCATCCTCCGGCTCGATCGCCGGCTCGATCGGATCCCGCACCACGCGCCACCAGAAGGCGGCATCGGCGAGCTTTTCGATATTGCCCTGGACGGCATGCCAGAAGGTCTCGCCACCCCTGACGCCCGCCTCCTCCAGCCGTTCGGCGACGGCCTCGTACGGCAGATGCGCGAGGATGCGCGAATTGAGGTTCTTCAACTCCCCGACCGAGAAGCGCGCCGGGGCGCGGTTCACCTTCGTCGGATCGAAAAGCTCCACGAGCTCGGCAAGACCGTTCACCGGCTGCACCGACTGGCCGGTGCCGATGAGGCTCGCATAGGCGGCAAGCGCCGCCGCTTCGATGCCATCGCGACGGAGAGCGGCCAGCGACAGAGATTCGTAGCGTTTGGAAAAGCCCTCGCCCGCCTCCGTCTGCAACAGATTGTGGTGACCGAAGGCCGGCGGCGTCGCCTGAAGCGCCTCGAAGAGCGCAAGCTGCACGCCGGTATTCGTCACATGGTCGTCGCCGCGCAGGACATGGGTGACGCCCATGTCGCGATCGTCGACCACGGAAGGCAGCGTATAGAGAAACGAACCGTCACCGCGCACGAGCACGGGATCGGACAAAGACGCAAGGTCGACGGATTGCGGGCCACGGAAGACGTCGTCCCAGCTCCGCTCGGTCCGCACCGTCGCAAAGGGGTCATCGGAGAAATTCGGCAAAAGGAAGCGCCAATGCGGCTCTCTGCCCTCCGCCTCGAGCGCAGCCCTTTCCTCCTCGGTCAGCTTCAGGGCTCGGCGGTCGTAGACCGGAGGCAGGCCGCGGCCGAGCCGGCGTTTTCTTTGCCGCTCCAGCTCTTCCGGCGTCTCGTAACAGGGATAAAGCAGTCCGGCGGCCTTCAGGGCTGCGGCCGCCTCTTCATACGATGCCAGCCTCAGCGACTGGCGTTCGATGCGGTCCGGCGAAATCCCGAGCCAGGCGAGATCTTCCTCGATCGCATCGGCAAATTCGCGCGTCGAGCGCGCCTCGTCGGTGTCATCGAAGCGCAGGATGAACCTTCCGCCCTGTTTCTGGGCGAAGAACCAATTGTAGAGCGCAGTGCGGGCATTGCCGGCATGAATGCGGCCCGTCGGCGACGGCGCGAAACGAACGATCGGAGAAGCCATGGCGAGGGGACTTAGCTTTTCGTCTGCCACGGCGCAATCGCGACGAAAGCTGTTCTGACCTGCAAAGGGCGTCGAAGACTATTCCGCATCCTCGTAGGAGCGCTTCGGCCCTTCGATCGCGAGGCGGTCTTTATCCGTCTCATCGTCATGCTTCGAACGACGACGCGCCTCTTTCATGCGTTCGCGGATTTCCAGCATCGCGCGGATCCGCTCGACCCGGTCGATCCTCGATCCCGTCACCTTCATGTCGCCCGACATTTTCGTCTCCTGGTCACGCCGCCCCGGCCCTCGGGCTTGCGGGCGGAAGGGCGATGACGAAGCAAACGATACAGGCTGAAGATAGATCTGAGCCTGCCGTTGCACCGTAATCGTGGAAGCTTGTGCGAGGCTTGCAGCAACCGCTGCGGGACCACAGCGACCTTGCTTTATCCACCAGCCGTTTTGAGCTTGAACAATTCAAGATAGGGTGAGTTGTCACTGCTGCACGGGCATTATCTCGACAAAGTTGCAGAGCGAGAGGAGATCAGACGATGTGGAGCCGTAGCCTATGTCTTGCCGCAGGCATCCTCGCCGCCACGTCCTCGGCCTCTTTCGCCGATGATTGCACCGACCCGAAGGCGCCCTGCCCGGTCGACGAGAGCCTCGACATGACCGGCATCGACAATCCCGCCGAGGCGCGCGACTTCCTGAGCCATTTGCAGGAGGCGACACGATCTGACGATCGTGACGCGCTTGCCGACATGATGCGCTACCCGCTTCATGTCTACGGGCCCGACGGTGCCCAGACCTATGCCGATCGCGACGCGTTTCTCGTCGCCTTCGACGACATTTTCACGGCGGGCGTGCGTTCGGCGATCGAAGATGCCAGCTACGGCGCGCTCTTCGTCCGCGATCAGGGCGCGATGATCGGCAATGGCGAAGTCTGGTTCGACAAAAGCGACGGAAAAATTCTCGTCAAGACCATCAACCCCCCGGGCTGACCCGAGGCGAGCCCTCACACCGCGTCGCGCCAGCCATTGACGATCGGATAGCGCCGGTCCCGGCCGAAATTCTTCGGTGAGATTTTGACGCCCGGAGCCGCCTGCCGCCTTTTGTATTCGGCGACATAGAGAAGCTTCTGCACACGCTTCACCGTATCGGCCTCGTAGCCCTTTTCGATGAGTTCGGCGGCGCTTTCCTCGCGCTCCACCAGGCCCTGCAGAATGCCGTCGAGGATCTCATAAGGGGGAAGCGAATCCTGATCCTTCTGCCCTTCGCGCAACTCCGCCGTCGGGGCCTTGTCGATGATGTTCTCCGGAATGACGACGCCCTCCGGCCCGAGCAGACCGTCGGGGCGGTTGTCATTGCGCCAGCGCGACAGGCGATAGACCTCCGTCTTGTAGAGATCCTTGATCGGGTTGAAGCCGCCGTTCATGTCGCCATAGAGGGTCGCATAGCCGACGGACATTTCCGACTTGTTGCCGGTCGTCACGACCATGGAGCCGAACTTGTTGGAGATCGCCATCAACAGCGTGCCGCGCACGCGCGACTGGATATTTTCTTCCGTCACGTCGGACGGATGGCCGGCGAACAATTCCTCCAGCATCCGGTCAAAGCCCTCGACCGCCTCGGCGATCGGCACGATGTCGTAGCGAACGCCAAGCGCCTCGGCGCATTCCTTGGCGTCCTTGAGGCTCTCCGACGAAGTGTAGCGGTAGGGCATCATCACGCAATGCACGCGCTCCGGCCCCAGCGCATCGACGGCAATCGCGGCACAGATCGCGGAATCGATGCCGCCGGAAAGACCCAGCACCACGCCCGGAAAACGGTTCTTGGTGACGTAATCCCTGAGGCCCAGAACGCAGGCGCGCCAATCGGCCGTCATCTGATCCGACAGCCGCGCCATCGGGCCTTCACGGCAGGTCCAGCCCGCGTCGCTGCGCTCCCAGACGGTAAGCGCCACAGCCTCCTCGAACTGCGACATCTGGAAAGCGAGCCGGCGATCTTGCTCGAAGCCGAACGAACCGCCATCGAAGACGAGCTCGTCCTGGCCGCCGATCTGGTTCAGATAGATCATCGGCAGGCCGGTCTCGACGACGCGCTCCAGCGCCACCTGCATGCGCACATCCGGCTTGACCCGCTCGTAAGGCGAGCCGTTCGGCACGATGAGAAGCTCAGCGCCGGTCTCGGCCAGACATTCCGTCACCTCGTCGGTCCAGATGTCCTCGCAGATCGGCACGCCGAGGCGCACACCGCGAAAACCGATCGGACCGGGCAGCGGACCCGCATCGAAGACCCGCTTTTCGTCGAAGACAGCGTAATTGGGCAGGTCTGCCTTATGGCGCAGGCCGATCAATTCGCCGCCATCGGCGAGTGCCACGGAATTATAAAGCTTGCCGTTGTCGCGGTAGGGAAGCCCGATGAGAAGTCCGGGACCGCCGTCCGCCGTGACAGCCACGAGTTCGTCGAGTGCCTCCAGGCAGGCGTCCTGGAAGGCACGGCGAAGCACCAGGTCCTCCGGTGGATAGCCGGAGAGGAAGAGCTCGCTGTAGACGATGAGATCGGCGCCCGCTTTCGCAGCTTCGGCGCGCGCCTTCAGCGCCTTCTTCAGGTTGCCGGAAACGTCGCCCACGATCGGGTTGAGCTGCGCAAGGGCGATGCGCAGGGTGTCGGTGGTCATGAAGCCCCTCTCCTTCTGACCCGTGTCAGTTAATCCGGCGGAGCTTCAGCAGCAATGGCTGAAACGGTTGGGATGGTCAGGAGCCGAGCGGACGCATCCCGCATCGGCCGGGAGCGTGGCGGAGGTCGGCAGGATCAGCGCAGCCAGCCGAAGCGCTCGACGATGGCGACAACCCAGATGAGCCCGCCAAGGGAGAGTGCGAAAAACACGGCAGCGGACGCGATGTCCTTGGTCACGCGGATCGCTTCGTGATGCTCCGGCGTCACGTGGTTGCACAGGCGTTCGATCGCCGTGTTGAGAAGCTCGACCGTCAGGATGAAGAACAGCGAGCCGACCATGGCGAGCCAGATCCAAGGGTTGCTGGCGATGAAGAAGGAGAGCGGCACGCCGATCGCGAGCACAGCCATCTCCTGCTGCACGGCCGCCTCGGTACCGATCGCGTTCTTCAAGCCGCGCATGGAGTTCGAGGATGCCGACACGATCCGCTTCAGGCCCCCCTGTCCGGGAAGGGCGGCCTGGCGTTTTCGGTTTCCGGCGACGGAATCGCGGGCCTGTCTCGGCGTCTCGTTCACGGGCATCTCATCTCGGCTATGTCGACTACCCGCGTTAATCGCGACCGTCGAACTGGGGTTCCTCGGGAGCTATCTGGTAATAGTCGCCCTTCTCCGCCACAAAAACATGCGCCTCGGTGGTGAGACCCGTCTTGCCGTCGAGCGCTCCGGCAGAAAAAGCCACGTCTTCACGGCCCTTTCCTTCAAAGAAGAGAAGCGAGCCGCACAATTCGCAGAAGCCACGGCGCGCCTCCGCCGTCGCCTGATACCAGCGCACATATTCCGTGCCGACGATGTCCATGTCGGCCTTCCTGGCCGCACTCGTCGCCCAGAAATGTCCCGATTGCTTGCGGCACTGAGTACAGTGGCACGAGACGACCTGGCGCACTTCTCCGGAGACGGAGAAGCGCACCGCGCCGCACAGGCAGCTGCCGGAAAGCTCGGTCATTCAGGCCGAAGCGCGCTGACGCGCTTCGCGGCTCACCCGATCCTTACGGAGCAATTCGGCAATCAGGAAAGCGAGCTCCAGCGCCTGATCGGCGTTGAGACGCGGATCGCAATGCGTGTGGTAGCGGTCGGAGAGATGTTCCACCTCCACCGGGCGCGCACCACCAAGGCATTCCGTCACGTTCTTGCCGGTCATCTCGATATGCACGCCGCCGGCATGGCTTCCTTCCGCCGCGTGGATGGCAAAGAAGCTCTCCACCTCGCCCAGGATCGAGCTGAAGGGGCGCGTCTTGTAGCCGTTCGCCGCTTTCACCGTGTTGCCGTGCATCGGGTCGCACGACCACACGACTTTGCGGCCCTCGCGCTCCACCTTGCGGATGAGCTTCGGCAGGTACTTGTCGATCTCTTCCGACCCGAAGCGGGTGATGAGGGTGAGTCGGCCCGCCTCGTTCGTCGGGTTCAGGATATCGATGAGCCGCAACAGGCCGTCGGCATCGAGCGAGGGGCCGCATTTCAAACCGATCGGGTTCTTCACGCCCCGGCAGAATTCCATATGCGCATGATCCGGCTGGCGCGTGCGATCGCCGATCCACAGCATATGGCCTGATGTCGCGTACCAGTCGCCGGAGGTGGAATCGACACGCGTCAGCGCCTGCTCGTAACCCAAGAGCAGCGCCTCGTGGCTGGTGAAGAAATCCGTCTGGCGCAGCGAAGGCGTCGATTCCGCGTCGAGCCCGATCGCGTGCATGAAGCCGAGCGTCTCGCTGATCTGATCGGCGAGCGCCTGGTAGCGGGACGCCTGCGGGCTGTCCTGGATGAAGCCCAGCATCCACTGATGCACATGCTCCAGATTGGCGAAGCCGCCCTGGGCGAAGGCGCGCAGAAGATTGAGCGTCGCGGCCGACTGCCGGTACGCCATTTCAAGGCGCATCGGATCCGGCTGGCGCACGGAATCCTCAAATTCGATGCCGTTGATGATGTCGCCGCGATAGGTCGGCAGCTCCACATCTCCCTGCTTCTCCGTCGGCGCGGAGCGCGGCTTGGCGAACTGGCCGGCAATGCGGCCGACCTTCACCACCGGCGAGCGGCCGGCGAAGGTCAGAACCACGGCCATCTGCAGGAAGACGCGGAAGAAATCGCGAATGTTGTCGGCGCCGTGCTCGGCAAAGCTTTCCGCGCAATCGCCGCCCTGCAAGAGAAAAGCGCGTCCCTCGGCCACTTCGCCGAGATGCCGCTTCAGCTTGCGGGCTTCGCCTGCAAAAACGAGCGGCGGATAGGCAGCAAGGCGGCCCTCGACACTGGCGAGAAGCTCAGGATCCGGATAATCCGGCACCTGCTCGATCGGCCGGGATCTCCAGCTCGACGGCGTCCACTTCGTTTCCATCGCACCAACTTTCAAAAAGACGGCCCATATGGCCGGAACCCCGGTCCTCGTAACCGGCGGCAGTTCGCCGCAACGCTATCGCCCCTTCGGCCTTGAGCGTCAACCCAAGCGATCGCGACCCGCGACGCCGATACGCGGTATAACGTATTGGTTGTGCTTGCGCAGCGGCCGGCGAGCCCGCACAATCCAAGGATGGATCGCGACGAACCACGCTTCACCATCGGTATCGAGGAGGAATACCTCCTCGTCGACAAGACGAGTCGCGATTTGTGCGTCGATCCGCCGGCGGAACTTCTTGCCGCTTGCCAGGAAACTCACGGCAATTCGGTGGCGCCGGAATTTCTGCGTTGCCAGATCGAAGTCGGCACGCCCGTCTGCGCCGATCTTCCGGCCGCACGCGCCGCCCTTGCCGAGCTTCGTGGCACGATCGCCGAGGAGGCCGACAAATACGGCCTCGCCCCGATGGCGGCCTCCACACACCCCTTCGCCCAATGGCGGGACCAGCGCGCCACCGACAAGCCGCGCTACCGGGAAATCGCCGAAAGTCTGCAGGTCGTCGGCCGGCGGCTCATCATCTGCGGCATGCATGTGCATGTGGGCGTCGAGGACGACGAGCTGCGCATGGACCTGCACAACCAGCTCGCCTATTTCCTGCCGCATCTTCTGTGCCTCTCCACCTCCTCGCCCTTCTGGCAAGGGCGCAAGGCGGGGCTCAAATCCTTCCGCCTCACCGTTTTCGATGCTTTGCCACGGTCCGGCCCGCCGGAGCGTTTTTCGTCTTTCGGCGAGTTCGAACGCTTCGTCTCGGTTCTGACGGGCGCCGGCGTCATCGAGGATGCGACCAAGATCTGGTGGGACCTGCGCCCGTCGGTGCGCTTTCCGACGATCGAGATGCGGATCACCGATGTGTGCACCCGCCTCGACGATGCCATTGCGATCGCCGCCACTTTCCGCTGCCTCGCCCGCATGCTCTGGCGTTTGAGGCGCAAGAACCAGCGCTGGCGGCATTATCCGATGGCACTCATTGCGGAAAACCGCTGGATCGCGCAGCGCCACGGCGCGGCCGGGGACCTCATCGATTTCGGCCGAGGCGCCGTCGTTCCGTTCGTCGATCTCGTCGGCGAGCTGATCGATCTGATCGCCGAAGATGCCGACCATTTCGGCTGCACGTCGGAGGTGGAGCGCATCCGTGCCATCGCCTCGGGCGGCACCAGCGCCGACAAGCAGATCGCCACCTACGAAAAGGCTCTGAAAGACGGGGCCAGCGAAGACGAGGCGCTGAAGGCCGTCGTCGACCATCTCGTGGCCGAAACACTGGTCGGCTGCCGCCCGGCACGTCCTGGCGACAAGAAACCCGAAATGTCGGTCATGCCGCGACCAAATCTCTGAACGCGTGCCGGCATCAAGCCGGCTTTATCGTGAAAAGCCGAGACCTCACGAACGGCTTCGGCAGGCCGCCGATAGCAGCGATTGCCGGTCTCGCTCGCCTCTCACCCTTTCGCCCCCGGGCTCATCCTCTCCATGACGGAGAGGCGTGCGCACCGGAGGCGATCTTTTCCGCTAGAAGAGTGTCAGCCCGTCACCGCAACGGCGTCTGCTGGTGCTGCACGAGCTTCCATCTGTGGTCGTGGCAGCGATAGGTGGAGCTGCAATAGGCCCGGTACGGCGTGTCACCGTCACGATGGCCCTCCGCCTTGTAGGCGAGCACCAACGTATCGGCGTCGGGGCGGGCGATCTTGCAATCGGCGAAGTCGACCGAAGACCAACGCGGTGCGTGGCGCAGGGCATCGCGCGTTTCCATCGCGGGCATCACGCCCATACCCGGAAACACCATCAGGCATTCGTCGTCCATAAGAGCGTCGAAGGCCTCCGACCCTTCCAGCCAGAAACGTTTCTCGCCGGACCAGACTTTTCCATCGTCCATCATTGGCTATGCCTCCCAGGTTTCGGCCGGCTCTTATGGCCAGCTCTCCGCATCACCTTCTATACAGAAGATCCTCCAAACATAGAAGTTCTTCTATGTGTATAACACTAAAGCGAGATCTTCGTTGCACCGGCGGCGGCGATGGCTTCGTCGACGAGCGCATGTTCGCGCTCATCCAAAGCGAGTGCGCGCGGATAGCGCGGGGCGGTGCGGTCATCGAGGATCGGCACCTGCCAATCCGCCGTCGTCTCCAGGAAATGCGCGATTCCCGCCTCGCCGTAGACGGCATGAAAGCCCGACAGCACCACGTCGAGATAAGACAGCATGATCGGATTGTCGGCGTCGCCCGGCCGCCCATACTCTTCGTGGCCGACATAAAGATGCGGGTCGGGCCACCCCGCTGGTCGGCCGGCAAGCCAGGTCACCGCCGCCTCGGCGGGTGCCACCACGGCGTATTGCGCCTCTCGTCGGTCGAGCGCCGGGCGCTCCTGATGCGGCAAAGCCACGATCGCACCCCAGATCTCGCAATCCGGGTCGGGCACTACGGTCAGGGTGCAACGGCCGCCATAACTTGAGGCGCCGGAATGCCGCCAGGCCCGTCGCCAGCCAAGGAGCTTGCCGGGCACGGCGACGACCTCCGCGGTCAACGTGGCGGCATTGACGAGTGAGCCGTAGCCGAAACAGGTGAACACAGCGCCTCTCCTCTGTCGAACAATGAGAAACAGTCGGAGAAATTAATATAGGCAAGAGAAAGCGACCGTCTCGACGATGCGGCCATTCCCCTTTAGGTCGCGATAAAGATACGGACCGCATGCTCTCGGCGACTTCCCGCATATCCGAGGCAGCAACAAGGACAACCCATGGCCCAATCCGTCGGACGGTGGACGATCTTCGTCTGCCTGTCGCGCGTCTTCCTCTATGCCAGCTTTATGACCGGCGCCGCCTCGATCCCGGTGTTGCAGGGCGCCTGGGGCATTTCGGCCACCCGTGCCGGTGCCGTGGTCTCCGCCTTTACGCTGTCCTATTCCGTCTCGCTCTTCCTCTTCGCCTGGGCCTCCGATTATTTCGGCGCCAAACGCATGGTGCAGGTCTCGGCGGTTGCGACCGGCATCACCTCGCTCGCCTTCGGCCTCTTTGCCCGCGACTGGTCGAGTGCCATCGTGCTCTACGCCCTCAACGGGCTCGCTCAGGGCGGCATCTATACGCCGCTGGTCATGGTGTTTTCGGAGATGTCGACAGACCGACGTCGCGGCACGGCGATGGGCTGGCTCATCGGATCGACGTCCGTCGGGTATGCCTTCTCACTCGCTCTGACGGGGGTCGCGCTCTCGCTCGGCGGCTGGCAGGTCGCCTTCATCGTCTGCGGCGCGACGCCGGCGATCGGCGCCGTCCTCATTCTCCTGCTTCTCAGAGAAACGTCGAACACCATCCACAAACGGCCGAAGGGCGAAGGCCTCTTCGATGCCATCTGGCGGGCGCGCGAAACCCGGCTTCTGACCGCCGGTTACGTCTTCCATTGCTGGGAACTTCTCGGCGGCTGGGCATGGATGCCGGCGCTTCTCGCCGCCGCCTTCGCGCTGTCGGGCCACGGCATCGGGCTCGCCAGCGGGCAGAGCGCCATGCTGATCGCGGCGATGCACCTTCTCGCCTCCGGCGCCACCTTCTCCATGGGCGGCCTCTCCGACCGTCTCGGCCGCAAGAGTGTGCTCGTCGGCGTCGCAGCGCTCTCGACCGCGCTCTCCTTTTCGATCGGCTGGCTCGTCGCCGCGCCGCTCGCAATCCTGATCACGCTCGCCATGATGCAGGCAGTAACATCGATCGCCGATTCCCCGGTGCTGACTGTCGCGCTCACGGAGACGACGACGCCCGGCATTCTCGGAAAGGTGCTGGCCGTTCGCTCCCTCCTCGGCTTCGGCGCGGGCGCCGTTGCGCCGATGGCCGCCGGAAGCGTGCTCGATCTGGCGCGCGGCCAGGCGCTCTCCCTGCCGACCTCCTGGGGCCTCACCTTCTCGCTTCTCGGCCTCGGCGGCCTGTTGGCTACCTGGAGCGCGGTGCGGCTCAGGCTGCGCAGCTGAGGACATCACCGGCGGCCCAACTCGCCATGGCTCCCCCGTCAACGATCGCATCAATGCTTTTCGAGCACCCAGGACATTTCGCGCCAGTTGAAGGAAACCGAGCCCCGCTGCATGATCGACCGCGGCGGCAGCCCTGAGGGGTGGGGTTCCCATGGATTTGCACGACTGGATCATCTTCGCCGCTACGGTCCTGGGCGTCTCCCTGGTTCCCGGGCCAAGCACACTTGTCGCGTTTGCCCACGGGGCGGCGCATGGGTGGCTACGCTCCATATCGACGGCGTTCGGTAACGCCCTGGCGTCGACGCTTCAGGCGACCGCCGCCTCCGTCGGGCTCGGACTTCTGATTACCAGCTCGGGCAGCCTCCTCCTCGTTCTCAAATACGCGGGAGCGGCCTATCTCATCTATGTCGGCGTTCAGATCTGGCGCAGCGCATCCCGCCGGCTTCACGTTCACGCCGACGCTGATCGGTGCAAATCGGCCCGTCGGAAACTCTTCTTGAGCGGCTTTACCGTGGCCATCAGCAATCCCAAGGCGATCGCCTTCTTCACAGCCTTGTTTCCTCAGTTTCTTTCGCTTGAGGGGAACAGCTTCGCGCAGCTTGGCGGAATGGTCGCGGTTGTTGCGTTCGTCGCGTTTTCCGTTGCGCTGTTTTACGGCTGCGTTGGAGCATGGGTGCAGGGCCTCGAACTCTCCAGGAAGGTGATGAGCCGCATTCATAAGACGACCGGCGGCCTGTTTGTGGCGAGTGGCGTTGGCCTCGCCCTCTCCCGGAACAGCTAGGCCGCAGACTTACAAAGTAAGAAGTTGCGTGGGTTTGCGCCCTCTTCGATACGCCGACGCCGGCTTCACGAATCGAGATAGCCGAAGCCCGGCTCTGCCGCCTCGAAGGAAATATCCATGGCGTAGAAGGGCGAAAACCAGAGCGGCACATGGCCATACCAGAGCGACAACTGGCTTTCGGCTTCCTCTTCTCCCGCCTTGTTAACACTTGCGAGATAATAGGCGGAGGCGATGCCGCTGCGGTCGGCGCCGCTCATGCAATGGACGAGCGTCGGTCCGTCCAGCCCGGCGAGGAGCGACACGAGCCCCGAGGTCTCTTCACCCGACAGGACGCGTTTTGCCGAGATCCTGTAATCGATGAGGCGAAGCCCGAGGCGAGCTGCTGCCGCCT
The DNA here is from genome assembly GCF_900102695.1 of Afifella marina DSM 2698. Classification (GTDB taxonomy): domain Bacteria; phylum Pseudomonadota; class Alphaproteobacteria; order Rhizobiales; family Afifellaceae; genus Afifella; species Afifella marina. The sequence continues at coordinate 889,143 of NZ_FMVW01000001.1, read as the reverse complement.
TCTCCGCCTCGTACCAGGGGGCGCCGGGATTGGCGCCGCGCAGGTTCACGATCGTCGTCAGCCCGTAGCGCTGCTTCCATTCCGCCAGAAGCTCCGGCGTCGGCTGCGCCGAGCGATAAAGGCTCCCGGCCTTCACCACATGAAAATTGTCGTTGAGATAGGTGTAGCCGGCGTAACTGCCTGCGCCTCCCAAGAGGAGGACCGAAAGCCCGAGGCAAAAAACGCCCAGGCGCCGACCCCAGGCGCCCCTCAGGCGAAGTTTCGGCAATCTCGTCATCCCGCCTTCGCCCTCCCCGGCCGTCGCAATCCCCGCAGTTTTGTGCGCGGTCTTCCGTTCCATGCTGCCGTCCATCGATGTCGATGGCGTTCTTATGTCACTTGCCTGAAGCGGAGCTTACGGCGAACGAGACGGGAAGATGGGATCGGCGTGCTCTTACGCGGCCTCGACCACTTCGCCTTTGCGCACCGTGTAGGAGGGCTTGTACATCGTCACGAGCTCTTCCGCCGCGGTCGGATGCACGGCCATGGTGCGGTCGAAATCGGATTTCGTCACACCCATTTTGACGGAAACGCCCAAAAGCTGTGCCATCTCGCCGGCATCCGGGCCGAGCACGTGCGCGCCCAGGACCTTGTCGGTGTCGGCATCGACCACGAGCTTCATCAGCATACGTTCGGAGCGTCCCGACAGCGTGTTCTTCAGGGGCCGGAAGACCGACTTATAAATCGCCAGATTGTCGATGTCGCAGCGGGCCTGGTCTTCCGTCATGCCGACGGTGCCGAGCTCCGGCTGCGAGAAGACGGCCGTGGCTACGCTGCCGTAATCGGGTTTTGTCGGGCGGCCGCAGAAGACCGTATCGACGAAGCACATCGCCTCGTGGATGGCGACCGGCGTCAATTGCATGCGGTCGGTCACATCGCCGATCGCCCAGACATATTCGACATTGGTCTTCGAATATTCGTCGACGCAAATCGACCCGCGCTTGTCCTGGCGGATACCGAGCTTTTCAAGCCCAAGCCCCTCGGTGTTCGGCAGGCGGCCGACGGCGAGCATGATCTGTTCGGCGTCGTAACAATCGCCCCCCAGAAAAGTCCCGCGCAGCCAGCCATCGCTCTTTCGCTCGATGCGGCCGAGCACGTCCTGGCAGCGGATATGGATGCCCTTGTTCTCGTATTCCGCATGCAGAAGGCGCCTCAGATCCATATCGAAGCGCTGCAGGATCTCCTTGCCGCGATAGAGGATAGTCGTCTCCACGCCCAAGGTGGCAAAGATCCCGGCAAATTCCACCGCGATGTAGCCGCCGCCAGCGATGACGACCTTCTCCGGCAGCTTTTCAAGTTCAAAAGCCTCGTCGGAGGTGATGCAGAGCTCATGCCCGTGCAGCGCCCTGTGCGGATTGGGCCTGCCGCCGGTAGAGATCAAAATCCGTTCAGCCGAGACCGTGGTGCCGGTGCGCTTCAGCTCAATCTCATGACCGCCGGCGAGAACCGCGCGGTCATTTATCAGTTCGACGCCCGATTTTTCGAGATTGCTGCGATAGACGCCTTCAAGGCGGGCGATCTCGCGGTCCTTGTTGGCAATCAGCGTGGGCCAGTCGAAGCTCGCCTTGTCGTAAGACCAGCCGTAACCGACGGCGTCTTCGAAGGCCTCACCGAATTGCGAGGCATAGACCAGAAACTTCTTCGGGATGCAGCCGCGGATGACACAGGTGCCACCGACGCGGCTTTCCTCCGCGACGGCCACGCGTGCGCCGGCTTCGGACGCGCGGCGGGCCGCGCGGACCCCGCCTGAGCCGGCTCCGATCACGAAAAGGTCGTAGTCGTAGCGCCGCTCAGTCATCGCAAATCCCGTTTGTTTTCCTGGTCGGTCGGCGAGCGTCCTCGCCGCATCCGCTCACGCGTACCAGCGCACGCGTGTCGCTTCACGCGTCTCCGCTCATTGCGGAGTCGTCTCGCCCTGCAGGCTCTTCGCCTCGTTCTTGGAGATTTCCTGCAGCTTCTGCGTCGAACGGCGCAGCATCTCGTCGCCGATCTCCTTGGCCCAGGCCTGGCTCACGGAAACCTGAGCGCTCAAAAGGCCGACGAGCGTGCCGGTGAATTTCTCGCCCGTATCCGTTTCAAAGAAGGTGAGAAGATCGTTGAGCTCGCCTTCGGTGAAATTGATCGCCCAAATCCGCGCCAGCCGCTTCTCAAGCTCCGCGCGGCGGTCGACCATATCGAGCGCCACCTGGTCGACGATCTCGATGATGCCGAGCTGCATCTGCGGATTGGAGCGGATGAGCGTCATCTTCGCCTGGTCTGCGACCTCGGGAAGGATCTCGTCGAAGCTGCGCGACAGATCGGAGGCCGACAGGACCTTGCGGGCAAGCTCCATCTGCGCATCCGAAGGTTCGGCCGGCGCGCCGGTCGCCGGGGCCGGGTTCGCGTCCTGGGCTGCAGCGGGAGAAACTGGGACCACCGCCCCGAGCAGCAGCAGGCAAAGCGCGGAAAGCCGAAACATGAAGAACTCCTGATGTGTGACGGCGCGTTGGATGCCGTCGATAACGGAAAAGCCGGGCGACGTCACGCCCGCATCACGCGCGGGTGAGCCTCTTAACACCCTCGGGCGTGGCAATCAGCGCCGTCTCGGCCAGGTCGAGAAAGAGCCCGTGCTCCACGACGCCGGGGATCTCCGACAGGCCGCGCGCGAGCGCCTCTGGATCAGGAATGAGGCCAAAAGATGCATCGATGATGACATGGCCTTCGTCGGTTGCAAAAAGCTCTCCGCCGCGTATGCGCCAGGCGAGTTCTGCGCTGAGGCCAAGCTCCGAAATCAGCTCCGCAACGGCCCTTTCGCTCGCCTTTTTGCCGAAGCGCACGACCTCGATCGGCAGAGGAAAAGCCCCGAGATTTTCGACATGCTTGCCGGCATCGGCGATGACGAGCATGCGCGCGGAGGCGGCTGCCACGATCTTCTCACGCAACAGCGCGCCGCCGCCGCCCTTGATCAGGGCAAGATCCGGGCCGATCTCATCGGCGCCGTCGACGGTGAGATCGAGCCGGTCGATCTCGTCGAGGGAGGTGAGCGCAATCCCCTCGTCCTGCGCCAGTTTGGCTGTCGCCTCCGATGTCGGCACGCCGACGACATTCACGCCGGCGCGAACCTTCTCGCCCAGAAGTTTTACGAACCAGCTCGCCGTCGACCCCGTGCCGAGGCCGAGCTTCATGCCGTCCTCGACAAACTCAATGGCCGCCTCGGCCGCCTGGCGTTTCAGATCATCCGTCATTGTTGCCCCGCCTGCCGCTTATCTTCAAAGCGCGTTCAGTCCGCCGCGCCGTTATTGGATCCTGTCGTGCGACCCGTTTGCGCCAGAGCCTATCGGATGACAACCCACGGCCTCAAGCGATCAACCTCAAGCGAGGAGCCTGCGGGGCGCCGCAGCACCGGCTGCCGGGCCGAAAGAGCTGTGCTAGTAAGCCGGCGGCATGACACAAAAGAGCACCGATCCGGCCGATTATCAGGTCTCCCCGCAAGCCATCGTCGGGATGCCGAAAGACTATCCGGCGGGTCTGCACATCGCCTCTCACAGCCACGCGCGCGCCCAGCTCATCTATGCGAGCGCAGGGACCATGGAGGTCGCGACCGCCGACGGGCTGTGGCTGGTGCCGCCGCAGCGGGCGGTGTGGATGCCGGCCGGCATCGTCCATGAGATGCGCGCCCGCGGTGCCGTCTCGCTGCGCACGCTCTTTATCGCGCGCGACGCCTGCCCGCCCCGCTTCCCGCAGGAGCCGCAGACGGTGCGCGTCTCCCCCCTCCTGCGCGAGCTTATCCTGCGTGTGGTGGCGATGCCTCTCGCCGAGACGCCGAGCGAGCCCGACCGACGGGTTCTCGATCTGGTGCTCTACGAAATCGCCTGGGTGGATGACGGGCTTCCCCATCTGCCGATGCCGCGGGACAGGCGACTTGCTGCAATCTGCCGCGCACTTGTCGATCGGCCAGGCGACACGCGCAGCCTTCAGGAATGGGCGGCAGAGGTCGGCGCCTCCTCCAGAACGCTTGCCCGCCTGTTCAAGCGCGAATTCGGCAGCAGCTTCCTCATATGGCGCAGGCAGGTGCGCGCGCTCTCCGCCATCCCGCGTCTGGCGGCGGGTGAAGCCGTCGGCGTCGTCGCCGCCGATCTCGGCTATGAGACCCCCGGCGCCTTCGCGGCGATGTTCCGGGACATCATGGGCGAAAAGCCGAGCCGCTATTTCGACGATGGCACATCACCGGCAATCGGATCGCATCCGGCGCTGTCCGATCCAGCGCTGTCCGATCCGGCGTAGAATCTGGCAAAACTCGCGACGCGCGACATAGCGTCGAAGCATAGATTCCGCTCTTTTCGGAGAGGATCATGTCCGCCATTTTCCCTTTGAGACGACAGCGCCGGCTTCGTCATTCCGCGCCCCTGCGCTCTCTCGTTCAAGAAACGCACATCTCGGCCAACGACCTCATTTATCCCCTCCTCGTCGAAGAAGGGATTTCCGAGCCGGTGGCGATTCCGACGATGCCAGGCATCCACCGCGTGCCGGAAAAATCGCTGGCGCGGGAGATCAACGCGATTGCCGAAGACGGCGTCAAGGCCGTCATCCTCTTCGGCATCTCGCACCACAAGGACGCCGAGGGCAGCGACACCTGGAACCCCGACGGTCTGATGGCGCGGATGGTGGCCTCTGCCAAGCGCGAAGTGCCGGAGCTTGTGGTCATCACCGACAATTGCTTCTGCGAATACACAGACCACGGCCATTGCGGCGTCTATGGCCCCAACGGCGTCGACAACGATGCGACGCTTGAAAATCTCGCCCGCCAGGCGCTCGTCGCCGTGGAGGCGGGCGCCGATATGGTCGCTCCCTCCGCCATGATGGACGGACAGATCGCCGCCATCAGGCGCGGGCTCGACGAAGGCGGCCACCCAGAGGCGCCGATCCTCGCCTATTCCTCGAAATTCGCCTCTGCCTTCTACGGTCCCTTCCGGGCCGCGGCGGGATGCGATCTCGTCGGCGACCGCCGGGCCTACCAGATGGACCCCGCCAATGGGCGCGAGGCGCTCTTGGAATCCCTCATCGACGAGGCGGAGGCCGCAGACATGCTCATGGTCAAGCCGGGTCTGCCCTATCTCGACGTTTTGACGCGCCTGCGCGAGCGTACCCTCCTGCCCCTCGTCTGCTACCAGGTCGGCGGCGAATACGCGATGATCCGCTTCGCGGCCGATGCCGACGCCCTCAATGAGGCTGCGAGCGTGCATGAGAGCCTGCTGGCGATGAAGCGCGCGGGAGCCGACCTCATCATCAGCTATTACGCCCGCCAGGCTTTGCGGGAAGGATGGGTCAGCGCTTCATAGGCGACGCATGCGTTCCGGCAGACGGGTAGCGGCAGACGGGCAGCGGCAGAGACCGCTTCCTTCACGGAGCCAGGCCGGCCCAGGCCAGCCGGCCGCTATGAGCCCGCAGCCGTCAGTGCGGCTTCGACATTTCATCCAGAAAGCGGACGATGCCAGGCACAAGCTCTTCGTGAAGCGGAAGAGTGCGATCCGTGTATGTGGCAAACGGATCCCCCTTCACGGAGGCCTTCAGCATATGCGTGCCGCCGGCAAGGTCCATGCGCTGCGCCTGCGGCATGGCACGTTCGAGCAGATCGGCATCGCGCGGGCGAACCTGCATGTCGTCGTCGCCCTGAACGATCAGCACGGGGCCTTGCCAGTTTGCGGCGACAGTCACGGGATCATAGGAAAACAGGTCGATCATGTAGCGCTGCACGCCTGCGGAAAAGAGCGGTTGCAGAACGGGCGGCAAAGAAGCCGGATCGCGGCTTCGGCCGGCCTTGAGATCGGTCACGATCGCCCTGATCTCGGGCATCAGAGGGCCATTGGCCGGGTTGGCCGCAAATTGCTCGATCATCAAGTCTCCGATCGGTCGTCCCGAGCTCGCCAGGAGAATGAGGCCGCAAAGGTTTTTGGGCGCCTCCTGTGCCGCCACGAGGGCCACCAGCCCGCCTTCGGAGTGCCCCGCGATCCACACGCAAGGAGCCAGGCTGGACGCATAATCCACCCAGTTGCGGGCATCGTCGGCATAAGCCTCGATGGTGACGTCGTTCGGATCGGCAATGGCCTCGGCACTGCCGTAAAAACCCCTCTTGTCGATGCGCAGCGATGCGATCCCACGCTCGGCCAGCCCTTCGGCCAGCAACTTGTAGGCATCCGTTGAAACGCCCATCCGCGGGGAATTCCCGTCCCTGTCCGTGGGCCCAGATCCCGGAATGATGACGACGGCGTCCGTCGCCGCGTCGACGGCGGTCCGTTCCGCTTCGAGCGGCCCCTGCGGCCCGGGGATATGAACGGGTTCGGCCATCGCCATCGCGGGAAAAAGCAGGGAAAAAATAGAGAAAAGGCGCATGGTACTCGTAAGTAGCTCGCGGATGCCTGTCAGCGCTTCGCACTTACGCGGCAATGACCGACTCGGGCCGAAAAAGGACCGGCGGCTTTCAGGGCGGTATGGCGGAAAGCCGCCATATCGCACCCGACCGGTTCCCTGTCGTTTCTGCCCGTGACGGGTCATTTCCAAGCGGACGTGTGTGAAGGTCCTGCGCGGCGGCTGATTCGTCACTGTGCTACCGCATGTCGATGACCACCTTGCCGAAGGGACCGCGAGCGAGATGCGCGAAAGCGGCGGGCAATTCGGCGAGCGGATATCGTGCGTCCACCACCGGGCGGATGCCGGCGCGGTCCACCGCCCGCACGAGGCGCTCCAGCGCGCTGCGACTGCCTGTTCCAATGCCGTGAATGGTGACGTTCTTCAGCATCAGGGGCATTGCGGCGGAGCTGAATTCGAAGCCATCAAGAGCGCCGATTTGACAGACATGGCCGCCCACGGCGGCAAGCTCGACCGATTGGCCGAGATGCGCCCCGCCGATCACCTCCAGGACGATATCGGCGCCGCGATCGCTGGTGATCCGGTAGACCTCATCCATCCAGTCTTCCGCACCGGCATTCACGAAGTGATCCGCGCCCAGAGCGCGCACCCGCGCTTCATTGTTGGGCTGGCCGCAGACGATGACCTCCGCGCCGCTTGCCTTGGCGATCTGCAGACCAAACAGTGCGACACCTCCGGTGCTGGGGATCAGCACAGTGTCGCCTGCGCGCACCCTTACACTTTCCGCGAGCGCCGACCACGCCGTCAGCCCGGCTACCGGCAGCGTCGCCGCTTGCCATGGTTCGAGGCTTTTGGGTGCCTTCGCAAACCAGACTTCCGGCATTGCGACATATTCGGCGAGCACGCCCGGATAATATCCACCAAGCGTCTGGTAGGCGGGAGTGCGGGCCGTGCCGGGACGAAGGCCGTCGATCCAGTCCGGCGTCGGTGTCGAGACGACCCGGTCCCCGACAGCGAACCGACAGGCTCCCTCGCCGAGAGCTGCGACTTCGCCGGCGAGATCCGATCCCGGCGTGAAGGGGAAGCGGAGCGGCAGGCCGCGCCCGGTTTCGACCACCATCTTGTCGCGGTAGTTCAATGCGACGGCTTCCGTCCGCACGAGTATCTCGCCAATGCCGGGCGTCGGCATCGGACGTTCGTGCAGTTGCAGTCGATCAAGCCCGACCGCATCGATTTCCCAGCGCTGCATTTCCGTCATGCTCATATCCTCGTTGGTCGGAGCCGGAGGCCGCCCGATCGATCGGCGATCGGTGCGCTCCGGTGTTGAGGGGAATGTGCATCCTGGCATCGTGCAGAAAAATAGTGTTAATCCGGCATCATTTGTTGCGCGGGAATGCACAATGACGCCAAGCGAGTTTGCCGAGCTGCGTGCCTTCGCACTGGTGGCGGAAGAGCGGAATTTTCGCCGCGCCGCCAAGCGGCTCGGGCTATCGCCCTCCGCCCTCAGCCGCGCCGTTCGCTCGCTGGAGGAAAGACTGGGCGTCCGGCTCCTCAACCGTACGACACGCAGTGTCGCGCCGACGGAGGCGGGCCAGGGCCTCTACGCCCGCATCGAACCCACCCTTGCTGAGATGGACGCCGCCCTTCGCGAGACAGGCGCCTACCAATCGCAACCCAAGGGCGTCGTGCGGATCAATCTGCCGAGCATCGCGGCCAAGCTGGTGGTGATGCCGCGCCTCGGTGCTTTCGCTGCGGCCTTTCCGGGGGTCGAGCTCGACCTCGTGATCGACAACGAGATCACCGATATCGTGGCAAGAGGCTTCGACGCCGGCGTGCGCATCGGCGGCGAAGTGAACCGGGACATGATCGCGGTGCGCCTGACGCCGGACATCCTGACGACCGTGGTCGGCTCGCCGGACTACTTTGCTGCGCACCCACCGCCAAAGACGCCACGGGACCTTTCCCGCCACCGCTGCCTCAGCTATCGATTTGCGGGAAGCGGCGCCCTTCTACCGTGGCGCTTCGAGGGGGCCGGCAGGGCCTCGGAAACGATCGCGGTCGAGAACGCCTTCACCACCAACGATACCGATCTCCTGCTCGCAGGAGCCCTGCAGGGAATGGGCCTCGCCTTCCTGCCCGAAGACTTCGTCGCGCCGCATCTCAAACGCGGCGAACTGCTGCGGGTCCTGGCCGATTACGGCGAGGAGCTGCCAGGCTTTTATCTTTATTATTCAAATCGAACTCGGATGCCGGCTGTGTTGCGAGTCTTCATCGACTTCATCAAACTCGGGACGGATCCGGGGTGGGGCGTAACCGGACGAGACTGACAATTATTGCAATCGTTGACCTCGTTGCCATTCACCCGGCGTCATGCTTGTCGCCGACTTAAAGGCGCGCGTGAAGTGGCTTTGCGAGGAGAAGCCACAGGAAAGGGCAATGTTCGCGAGCGGCAACTCTTTCAAGCGCAGGAGAAGTTTCGCACGCTCGATCCGGCGGGCGCCGATGTAGCGATGAGGTGGCAGCCCGAAGCTGACCCGGAACATCTTGGCGAAGTGGAACGTGCTGAGCCGCGCTTCCTCGGCCATTCGATCGAGAGTCAATGTTTCGCCGAGATGCGCTTCGATCAGATCGCCGATCCGTGCCCGTGTCGCGGGAGACAGGCCGCCACCGACCGCCCCGTCCCGGTCCACGTATTGGCGCAACAGGCGATGGACCAGGACGTGGCAGGCAGCGTCGAGCGCCGAGTGCTCGCCTGGCTCCGTCCAGTCGAGCGGCAGTACCGCGCCACGCACTATTGCCGCCATCGCCGGATCGTCGCTGAAGGTCGTATCGCGAAGGTCGATCCGGCGAGGGTCGACATCGAAGGCCGTGAGCGCACGGTAGGCCAGCGCCTCGTGTTCGAGGTAGAGATGGAACATGCGCACCGGGCCGCCGATGTGCCAGCGGCTCTCGTGCCCCGCAGGCAGGAGACAGAGCTTGTCCGGCGCGCCGCCGGACAGACGGAGGTCCTCCCTCACTACACGTTCCCCGCCCGTCAGATAGACGCTGAGCGTGTGATGTCCAGGGCGGTCATAATGTGTCTCGCTGCCGCGATTACTCCATTCGGCGAGCGAGATGCCGCGCCCGACCGTGCCCGCTCGCTCAAGCCGCGCCCCGGTGCGGGCAAGGGCGTCGGCGACACTGGGTGAGGGTTGTTCCATTGGTGACCGTCTGGGTGATGACGCTCATTAATGACGGGCTCTGGAAGCAGACGCAACACCACGCCAAGAAAAGCCCAAGATCGTGCAACGGCGCCGCCGGATCGTGGAAGCGCAGATCGGCCTCTCGGTGTCTCTTAGAACTCCAAGACGACACCTGCAGGATCGGACCGTGACCGCCTTTCTCTATGCCCTGACCGTCCTCATCTGGGGGACCACCTGGATCGCGATCGCAAACCAGCTCGGACCCGTTCCGGTCGAGGCCTCGATCGCCTATCGCTTCGCGCTGGCTGGATCGGTGCTGTTCGTGGTGCTCGCTGTCACGCGCCGTCTCCAGCTGATCCCTGTGCGCCAGCAGCCTTTCGTCCTTCTTCAGGGCGCGCTTCTTTTCTCATGTAATTTCCTGTGCTTCTACACAGCGACGAGATTCATGCCGAGCGGACTTGTTTCAGTAGTATTTTCGGCGGCTACGATCTTCAACATGGCCAACGTGTTCCTTCTTTATCGCCGCCGCCCAGAAGGTCGCGTCCTCGGCGGCGCGATGCTCGGCGTCGCGGGCATTGCCTGCCTGTTCTCGGAAACGGTGACAGGGGCCAAGTTCAGCGCGGATACAGCCTATGGCCTCGCTCTAGCGCTTCTTGGGACATGGCTCTTTTCGGCGGGCAATCTCGTTTCGGCCCGCAACCAGGGCAACGGGTTGGAGGTCGCTTCGGTGAACGCCTGGGCAATGCTCTACGGTGCCGCGATCGTGTCCCTGGTCGCCTTCGTGCAAGGCGTTCCTTTCGAGTTCGATCCCTCGCCGGTCTATGTCGGATCGCTCGTCTATCTCGCGATCCCTGGCTCGGTGATCGGCTTCACGGCCTATCTCATGGTCGTCCATCGCCTCGGCCCCGAGCGGGCCGCCTATATGACCGTCCTCTTCCCCGTGGTAGCCCTGACGATCTCCGTCTTTGCCGAAGATTACCGCGTGACGCCGCTGGCGGGCGCTGGGCTTGTGTTGATCCTGATCGGCAATCTCCTCGTCTTCGCGATTTGGCCTCGACGCGATAAATCCGTGGTCCCCCCTGCGAAGGTCTAGAAAGAACCGACAATAACGCCCGCTTACGAGACAAAAAATCGAGATCTAATCGTCTCGTTTGGGCGCATAGCCGACCTACGCCGTCGGTCGATCGACTCCAGAGGTCAGGCGAGAGCAGTCATCGACCGGCGCCGGCGTACAACCTCATGCCCTGCGGATAGCCTCATGCGCGGCGCCGACGGCGTCAGCCCCAAAAACTCACCCCCGCCCGTTCAGCAGCATTTGTCTTCCAGCTCGGAGAGGAGCGACAGCGCCTCCTCGTCGCCCTCCTCCTCGAAGAAGGCGGAGAGCGCGTTCACCTGGCTGCCGACGAAATAGAGGTTGTCGCGGCCCATTTTGTGGTTCTCGGCGAGTTTTTGCTCGAAATAGCCGACCCATTGCGAGCTGCTGGTGCGCATCGCGTCCGACAGCATCGCCATCATGGCGTCCGCCTTGGCATCGCAATCGAGCCCCAGAAAACTCACGTAACGGTCGCCGCGATCGGCGGCTTGACTGGCCATCGTCTGCTGATCCTCTCCCCTGGCCTTCCGAAAAAGGCCGTTCCCCCGAGTCAGAGCGCCGTATCATAGGGCAGGCGCGGGCGCCGCGCTGTCAGCCGGGCGACAGCGCGCTCAATTCTTCAAGCCGCGGCCGATCGAGGATCAGGAGGTGATCGCGCCCGTCACGGATGACGATGCCGTCGCGGATGAGCTTGTTGACGAGCGTCGACAGCGTCTGGCGCGAGGTGCCGAGAGCGCTCGCCAGCGCTTCCGTATGATCGATGAGGCGGATGCGGGCGCTTGCCTGCCTGGCGCTTTCCAGAAGCAGAAAACGGGCAAGCCGCGATTCGACCGGCCGGAAGGCGAGATCCTCGATCAGGTCGAGAGCCCCCGCGAGCACCTGGCCGATATCGCGCAGAGCCTCCACACCGAGCTCCGGATGGCGGGAGACAAGTGCCAGCATCTCGCGAACCGGCCAGCTCACGATCTCGCAATCCTCAAGCGCCTCCACCCAGGCGCGCGTATGCGTCACATAGATGCCGCCGGGACGCAGATAGGAGAGCGTCAGCGCCTTCGTCGCGCCGTTGAGGCAGATGCGCGCCAGACCCGTCTTGAGCACGAAGAGCTGGTCCGTCCCCGCGTCGGGATACGAAATCGTGGTGCCTGCGCCATAACGGCGCCGGTGACCGTTTTCGAGCCGGTCGAGCCAATGCGCGGACAATGGTTGATCGGTCACGCACACCCCCTCATGCCGGTCTTTCCTCATGCCGGTCGTCGCGCCAGGCTCGGGCGACCCAAGACCTTCCGTTCGCTCCCAACGGGAGAGCAACGGCGGATTTGGCAAGATATCACACCACCTCAACAAGCCCCGCAATGTCGGCCATTCGCCACACCCGACAAGGGCTCGGCCTTGCCCTCCTCCTTGCACCCGCCTCGCGCCTCGGCTAGCCCGACGCCATGGCCCTCATCGTCTTCGATCTCGACGGCACTCTCGTCGACACCGCCCCCGACCTTCTTGCCACGCTCGACCATGTGCTGGGCGGGCGCGGCCTGCCACCAGCCCCGCGCGAACGCATCATGCCCTGCATCTCGCGCGGTGCGCGGGCCATGATCGAGGAGGGTTTGAAGCTCTCGGGGCGCAAGGTCGATGCGCAAGAGCTCGACCGATTGCTGGAGGTCTTCCTCGCCCATTACGAAGAAAATATCTGCGTCGACAGCCGGCCCTTTCCAGGACTTGTGAGCGCGCTCGACGCGCTCGATGCCGTCGGCTGGAGCTTTGCCGTGTGCACCAACAAGCGCGTCGGCATGTCGAAGCTGCTTCTCGATCAGCTCGGGCTGCTCGGCCGCTTTCAGGCGGTGCTCGGCGCCGATTCGGTCAGCAAGCGCAAACCCCATCCGGCCCACCTCCTTGAGACGATCGAAGCCGCGGGCGGCAAACCGGATGCGGCCTTGATGGTCGGCGATTCGGCGGCCGACATCGCGGCGGCGCGAGCGGCCTTCGTTCCGGTCATCGGCGTGCCCTTCGGCTACACCACGAAACCGATGGCTGAGCTTCGTCCCGACGTGATCATCGACAGCTATGCGCAACTCACACCCGAGCTCGCCGCAAGGCTTCTTGAAACGGGCAGTGGATCGGCAGCCGTGGAATGAGCACGCCGGCTTGACCGCGGCGCGGCTCCGTGCCAAATCGCTGCTTCGAGTCGGGCGCGTAGCTCAGCGGGAGAGCACTGCCTTCACACGGCAGGGGTCACAGGTTCAATCCCTGTCGCGCCCACCATTTTTCCGGCTCATTCGCTATCTTTCAGGTGCTCTCTTCAGGGCGCTGTCTTCAGGCCTTTGCGCGCGATCTCGCAGAGAGACGATGAATAGCAAGTGATGCGACGTCTCAGCAAAGAACGGACGTCCCTGCTCTAGACCTCCGACACGTGTCGCCTAATTTCGGCGCGCATGTGGTCATGGGTCCAGCAATATTCCGGCGCTTTGTCGGCCCTGACGAGCCTGCTCATGCTGCTCGTCTGGTTCGTCTACCTGCAGCTTTTGCTCGTCGCCTACAGGCGCCGCTGGCGCTCGACCGTGCTGATCAACCGCGGTGGCAGTCTCGGCACGGAAGCCCGCTGCCTGATCAGCAATATGAGCTCAGAAGCGATCTACCTGACGAGCCTCATCGCTTTCGTCACCACCGACGATGGGACCTACCGGCAGGAGCTGACGGACCTCCGCGACCTCGGCGACGGCCTCGACTCCGATCCTCGCTCGCGCATGAAGCAAGGGCCGCTGAAACCAGGCGAATATCTCGACATCGGCACGTTCCACGACCTGATTTTGACGATCGGCGACAACGAGGGGTTGGGATCGGACGAGAAATGGGTCGCCTCGGTCCGGTCTCTCGAGCTGACGGCTGTGATCGTCTATGGCGCCGACGATCTTCTCGCAGGGGCCCGCCGGACCTTCGAGATCAGGCACACGGACGACGACATCCAAATCTGCCCGACGACCAGCGGATCGCAGCAAATCCGCTCGCGCCGCGAGCGACGCAAGATCGAGCAACTGCTGCAGGATTCCCTCTAAACCTGGAAGACCGCCTAATCGGAGAAGACCGCTTAGTCGTAGAAGACCACCGTCTTTCGCCCGGAAATGATGACGCGGTCGTCAAGCACATAGTGCAGCGCCCGTGCGAGTACCCGACGTTCGATGTCGCGGCCCTTGGCGATGAGATCGGCCGGGGTGTGGCGGTGCGAGATGCGCTCCACGTCCTGCTCGATGATCGGCCCCTCGTCGAGGTCGGGCGTAACGAAATGCGCCGTTGCCCCGATCAGCTTCACGCCCCGCTCATGCGCCTGATGATACGGTTTGGCGCCCTTGAAGCCCGGCAGAAACGAATGATGGATGTTGATGCAGCGCCCCGCGAGCTTGCTCGACAGCTCGTCTGAAAGCACCTGCATGTAGCGGGCGAGAACGACGAACTCCGTCTCCGTCTCTTCGATCCGATTCCAGAGTTTCGCCTCCTGCTCGGGCTTCGTCGCGGCCGTCACCGGCAGATGATGAAACGGCACCTCGTCGAGCTCCGGCAGCTGCAAGGCCTCGCGCGGATGGTTGGAGACGATGGCGGTGATCTCCATCGGCAATTCCCCGATCCGCCAGCGATAGAGAAGGTCGGCCAGGCAATGGTCGAATTTGGAGACCAGAAGCATGACTTTCGGCTTCTCGCTGCGGTCGCGCAGCGTCATCTCCATTTCGAAGCGTTCGCCGATCTCCGCGAGCTTTTCGCGAAACTCTTCGATGTCGGCCCCCTCCAGCACCGGGTTGAAGAGAACCCGCATGAAGAAGTGGCCGGTTTCGGCGTCATCGAATTGCTGCGCCTCCAGAATGTTGTAACCGCTGGAGACGAGCGACGTTGCGACGGCTGCGACGATGCCCGGACGATTGGGGCAGGAGAAGGTGAGGATGAAATCGGCCATGACCTGTCCGTTGGCTCAGCTGAGGTTGCTTTAGCAATCAATTGCGGCAGCGCAAGACGCGCTGCTGGCGGCGCGGTGGGAAGGCTTGCCGACGATGCCCGGGGTCGGGCGTGGCAGGCGAGCCACATACGTTCGCAAAAGCGTCAAGGCGCCGCACCGCGGGCCGCCCGGTGCTTGCCTTTTGAGAGCGATTCGACACAGAGGTTAAAGTGACACATCAACTCGCCAGCCTTTCCGGGGACGGTAATGAGAAAGTTTGGATTACTTGCGACTGCGGTCGCTGTGGCGCTTGTTAGCGCCGTTTCTTTTGCTGCCAACGCCTCGGCGCAGCCGACGGCAAGATTTTTTGATCCCGTTTCCAAGCAATGGCTGAGCTTCGGCCCGGGTGCGCGCCACCATGGCAAATCCCCGGTGCAGCGTGAGGTCGTCGATTACACCGGTCCTTACGGCCCGAATACGATCATCGTGGATACGGGCGAACGCCGCCTCTACTACGTCATGGATAACGGCAAGGCGCTGAAATACGGCGTCGGCGTCGGCCGCGAGGGCTTCCAGTGGGCCGGCACGCACCGCGTCACGCGCAAGGCGGAATGGCCGGGCTGGACGCCGCCGCCGGCCATGCGCAAGCGTCAGCCGGGCCTGCCCGCGCATATGGAGGGCGGCCCCAACAATCCGCTCGGCGCCCGCGCTCTCTACATCGGCAACACCTACTACCGCATCCACGGCTCGAACGAGCCCTGGACGATCGGCACCGCGGTCTCTTCGGGCTGCATTCGCATGACCAATGACGACGTCACCGACCTCTACGAACGGGTCAATGTCGGCACGAAGGTGGTCGTGCGCCGCTAACGCGCTTCACGACACGATTTATCGACGGCCGGCGCCTGCGCCGGCCGTTTTCGTTTCAAGCTCTGAGAAAAACCCCACCTGCCCATTCAGCGGCGGGAGAGACCGTTTTCGGAAAGCTCTTCCAGATAGCCCGCCCACAGGGAGCCAAAGTCCTGTCCAAGCCGGTAGAGATAGGACCACGTGAAAATGCCGCTGTTGTGCAGGTCGTCAAAATGCAGACGGACGGCGTAATTGCCGATCGGCTCGACTTCGATCACCATCACGTCGGCCTTTCCCGAGACGAGCTTGCGTTCGGATGGCGAATGCCCCTGCACCTCGGCGGAGGGTGAAAAGACCCGCAGATATTCCGCCGGCAGCTCGAACGTCTCACCGCTCGCAAAACTGACGGCCAGCATGTGCCGGTCCTTCTTCAGACGGATTTCGGTCGGCCAGGGTTCGGCCATCATGCCTCCTTCATGGGTTGCGGAGCCGCACGGCATTTGACGCAGCCGCCAGCGCCGTTACATTCTCGTCTATATGGGGGGGACAAAGGCTTGCCAACAGCATGTGCCGAAACCATCGGCAAGTGCGAGGCAGGCAAACGGAACAATGAGGCGTTAGTGAACCCCATCGCGCAACACTCCAATCTTGCGACCAGCGCTCTCCTTGAGCCTACGTCAGAGACATCGCCGATGATTGATCCATTCGGGCGCACGGTCTCGTATCTGCGCGTTTCGGTGACCGATCGCTGCGATTTCCGCTGCGTCTATTGCATGGCCGAGGACATGACCTTCCTGCCCAAGCGGGATCTCCTGTCGCTCGAGGAGTTGGAGCGTCTGTGCACCGCCTTCATCGCCAAAGGCGTCCGCAAGCTGCGTCTGACCGGCGGGGAACCGCTGGTCCGCCGCAACATCATGTGGCTGATCGAGGCACTCGGGCGCCATCTCACCACCGGGCGGCTCGAAGAGCTGACCCTGACGACGAACGGCTCGCAGCTGGACCGTTACGCGCACGATCTCGCAGCACTCGGCGTGCGCCGCATCAACGTCTCGGTCGATACGCTCGATCACGACAAGTTCAAAGCCATCACACGCTGGGGCGATCTCAGCCGCGTCATGGCCGGCCTCAAGGCGGCGCAGGACGCAGGGCTGCAGGTGAAGCTCAACGTCGTCGCGCTGAAAGACGTCAACGAACACGAAATCCCGGAGATGATCCGCTTTGCCCATGGCCAGGGCATGGATCTGACGCTCATCGAGACGATGCCGCTCGGCGAGATCGAAGGTGATCGCACAGAGCAATATCTGCCGCTTTCCACGGTGCGCGAGCGGCTTTCAGAACGCTTCACGATGACGGACATCCCCTACAAGACCGGCGGTCCGGCGCGGTATGTCGAGGTCGAGGAAACGGGCGGCAGGCTCGGCTTCATCACCCCGCTCACGCATAATTTCTGCGAAAGCTGCAATCGCGTGCGGGTGACCTGCACCGGAACGCTGTTCATGTGTCTCGGCCAGGAAGATGCCGCCGATCTGCGGGCACCGCTGCGCGCCTCTGAAGGCAATGAACTCCTCGCGCAGGCCATCGACGAGGCGATCACCCGCAAGCCGAAGGGGCACGATTTCGTCATCGATCGCCGCCACCGCCGTCCCGCGGTTACAAGGCATATGAGCATGACGGGCGGCTGAGCCCTGGTCGCGGCCTAAGAAGCCGCCTAAGCATTAGCTTCGATCAACCCGCCAGAAGCCCTTCCCCCGATGCCGCCTGTGCCTGCCCTGCCGAGCGAAAACCAGCGCGGCATCCTCCTGATGCTCGCAGCGATGGTGACGTTCATCGTCAACGATACGCTGGTGAAGGTTGCGAGCGCCGACCTGCCGACCGGGGAGATCATTTTTCTGCGCGGTCTGATCGTGTCGCCGATCGTCATCGTGCTCGCGGTGCGCCGCGGCGCCTTCGCCAACCGCAGCCTGCTTTTTCACAAGACGCTCATCTGGCGCACATTGGGCGAGGTCGTGGCAGCGGGGCTCTACCTCTCCGCCCTGTTCCGGCTGCCGCTCGCCAACGCCTCGGCGATCCTACAGGTCGTGCCGCTCGCCACCACGGCGGGTGCGGCACTCTTTCTCGGCGAGACCGTCGGACGGCGGCGCTGGACTGCGATCGCGGTCGGCTTCAGCGGGGCGCTCCTCGTCATTCAGCCCGGCCTCGACGGCTTCAACATCTGGTCGCTGGTCGCGCTCCTTAGCGTCTTCGCGGTCGTTCTACGCGATCTCGCTTCCAAGCAACTCCCTAAAGGTCTGCCGACGCTCGCCGTCACGACGGCCGCCGCAATCTCCGTCGGTCTCTTCGGCGGCTTTCTCATGCTCTTCGAAGAGCCCGTGATGCCCGATGCGGCCGTGCTTGCCACCATCTTCGCCTCCGGGCTGTGCACAGTCGCGGGCTACACCCTGATCATCGCCGCAATGCGCACCGGCGACATCTCGGTCGTCGCGCCATTTCGCTATTCCTTCATGATCTGGGCGGTGCTTGCGCAGGTGCTCGTCTTCGGCGATTGGCCGGGGCCGCTCCTTTTCATCGGCACCGGCATCTTGATTGCGACCGGCATCTACACCTTCTATCGGGAGCGCCAGGTCGGGGCCTCGGAGGCCCGCAAAGCGCTGACGGCACCGCCGGCACGCTGATCGCGCCCCTTCTGCCGGGCGCGGTTGGATGCTATCGGGTCATCCACCCCTCCCCTCGCCTCCGCCGAGATCTTATGCCGTCTTCAATATCCGAGGCCCCCGCCCTGTCACCTGAGAGACGGCGGCCAAGCCTCCTGAGCCTCGTCGTCATCTCGACGCTCAGCCCGTTCGCGATCAACGTCATCGTGCCGTCCATGCCGGCACTGGAGAAGGACTTTCACGCGAGCTTTGCCACCGTGCAGCTCGTCCTGTCCCTGTTTCTGGCATCCGTTGCAATTTCGCAGATCGTGATCGGGCCGCTATCGGACCGGTTTGGACGAAGGCCCGTCCTTCTCAGCGGGCTCAGCATCTTCACCGCCACCAGCGCCCTGGCGAGCCTTGCAAACGACATTGAAAGCCTCCTCGCACTCCGCGTCCTGCAGGCCGCCGGCGGCTGTACCGGCATCGTTCTGGCCCGCGCCATCGTGCGCGACCTCTACGATCGACGCAAAGCCGCAAGCGTCATCGGCTATGTCACGATGGGGCTTGCGATGGCGCCGATGGTGGCGCCGCTCTTCGGCGGTCTTCTGCAACAGAATTTCGGCTGGCGGGCGCAGTTCGTCATGCTGACGATTTTCGGAGCCTTGGTCCTCGCGCTCGCCTGGCGCGACGTCAGCGAGACCCATCACGCGCGGACCGAGCGGATCGCCTTTGCCACCTTGTTTCGGGATTTCGGCTACCTTCTCAAGGAACCCGCCTTCCTCGTCTACACCGCCGTATCGAGCCTTGCGACGTCGGTCTTCTTCGCCTTTCTGGGCGGCGGCGCCTATGTGGCCGGCACGATCCTCGGACTGTCTCCAATTGCCTATGGGAGTTGGTTTGCGGTCCTCTCGATCGGCTATGCCTTCGGCAATTTTCTCTCCGGCCGCTTTGCCGAAAAGGTCGGAGTCCGGCGGATGACGCTCGCCGGGTCCAGCCTTCTCCTCATCGCCCAGCTCGTGCTTCTCGCTCTCATCGCGAGCGGCCATCTGAGCGCGCCCGCCCTCTTTCTGCCGATGTGCGTGGGCGGCATTTCCAACGGCCTCGTCCTGCCGAGCACGATTGCCGGCGCCATCAGCGTGCGCCCGGAAATCGCCGGCACGGCCGCCGGGCTCCAGGGCGCGACGCAGATCGGTTCGGGCGCGATCTCTTCGGCGATCGCAGGAGCCGTGCTCGCCGGCGGCATGTCGGCCCTGCCCCTCTCGGCCGTCATGCTGACGGGCGCGGTCGCGGCTTTCGCCTTCTCCGTGATCCTGTTTCGGATCGTTCGCTAGCTTTTATTCCACCACCACTCTCGGGGCCTGACGGACGCCCGCGGCTTTTTCCACGTTGAGGCGCTTCACGACGGCATCGGCAATATGGCGATAGATGCGCGCATGCTCCGATTGCGGTTCGGAGGCAACGATCGGCCGGCCCTGATCTGAGGTTTCGCGAATATCCATGTGAAGGGGCACGGCTCCGAGGAAGGGCACGCCGATGCGTTCCGCCTCGTGTTCGGCCCCGCCATGTCCGAAAATGTCGGAACGCTCGCCGCAATGCGGGCACAGGAAATAGCTCATGTTCTCCACGATGCCGAGCACCGGCACGTTCACCTTGTTGAACATGTTGAGACCCTTGCGGGCATCGATGAGGGCGAGATCCTGCGGTGTCGATACGATGACGGCACCGGCGAGCGGCACCTGCTGAGCCATCGTGAGCTGCGCGTCGCCGGTTCCGGGAGGCATATCGACGACGAGCGTGTCGAGTTCGCCCCAGGCGACCTCACGCAGCATCTGGGTCAAGGCGGACATGACCATCGGCCCGCGCCAGATCATCGGGGTCTCTTCCTCCACGAGGAAGCCCATCGACATCACCTTGAGACCATAGCCTTCCATCGGTTTCAGGATGCGCTCCGACACTGATTCCGGCTTGCCCTTGATGCCCATAAGGCGCGGCAATGAGGGCCCGTAAATGTCGGCATCGAGGATGCCGACCTGAAGCCCGTTCGCCTTGAGGCCGAGAGCGAGATTGACGGCGGTCGTGGATTTGCCGACGCCGCCCTTGCCCGACGCCACGGCGATGATCGCCTTGACGCCGGGAACCCCCGCTTTTTGCGGCTGCTGCGGCGCCTGGCCCGGCGCACGCTGCGGCTGGGCGGGTTGCTGCGGGGCGGATTGCGGCCGTGGCGGAGCACTGCGTGAAGCTGCCGTCTGAGGCATCGCATTCTGCACCATACCCTGGCCCGGCCGTCGCTCCGCAGTCAGGGCCACCATGGCGCGCTCCACCCCGGGCAGGTCCGAGATGACCTTTTCGGCCGCCTGGCGCAAAGGCTCCAGATGTGCTGCGGCCTCCGCCGGCACCGTGATCGACACGATCACCTTGCCATTCGAGATGATCGGATCGGAAACGAGTTTCTGAGTGACGATATCGCTTTCGAGGTCGGGGCCTTTGACGCGGCGGAGCGCATCGAAGACGACGTCTTTCGTAATCGTGGGAGTGGTCTCGGGCATTGCCATCCTTCAACCGCTTAAGCGGTGGTGCATTTAAGCCGGCGGTTTCGTCCGGCGGGCCTGCCGTTGACATATTGCCCCCTCGCCCGAAGTTCAAATGCCACACGCTGCGATCGGCTGAGGAAGACGCCGTTTGGCGGCTTCACCTGCCGGGCCACGACAGGTATATAGGTTAAGAGGAAACGAACCGATGGCCGAAAGCCCGTTGCCGAGACGACGCTCCTTCATCACCGGGATACCGGCGCGGAAAATCCCGCAGCCGAAGCGTTTCTGCGGGGTTTCGTGAGCGAGACGACCGACCAAGATCGTCCTGCCCCGCGCACGATCACGGGGGTTATTCTCGCAGGCGGACTGTCCCGTCGCATGGGCAACGACAAGCCGCTCGTGGAAATCGCCGGCCGGCCGCTCCTCTCCTACGTGGTGGACGGTCTGCGTCCGCAGGTCGACGAACTCGTCATCAACGCCAATGGCGACGCCTCGCGCTTCAGCGAATTTCTTCTTCCCGTCGTTCCCGACGGCATCGACGGAAATCCAGGGCCGCTCGCAGGCATTCTCGCCGGGATGCGCTGGAGCCAGGTCTTCTGTCCGCAGGCGCGTTTCATGGCGAGCGCAGCCGTCGACACACCCTTCTTTCCCGGTGATCTCGTCACGCGGCTGTCCGAAGGTTGCGGCCACGACGAGACGACGATCGCCGTCGCAGCGTCGTTCAACGGCGTGCATCCCGTCTTCGGATTGTGGCCGATCGCGCTTGCCGACGATCTCGAGGAATGGCTGAAGAAGGCGAAATCGAGCAAGGTTCTCGACTTCGCCGACCATTACGTGCGTCTCAACGTGCCCTTCGACCATCTGGAAGCCGACGGCCGCCAGATCGACCCGTTCTTCAACGTCAACACGCCAGAGGACGCGGCCGAGGCACAGGCGATGCTCGAGGCGCTCAACCGAACTCAGGCCGCCGAATAGCTCGCCCGCGGATGGCACCCCCGATCTTTGGCATCACCGGCTGGAAGAATTCCGGCAAGACGACGCTCGTCACCCGCCTTGTCAGCGAGTTCTCGGAGCGCGGCCTCGTCGTCTCCACGATCAAGCACGCCCATCACGCCTTCGATATCGATCAACCCGGAACCGATTCGTTTCGCCACCGCGAGGCCGGGGCGCGTGAGGTGCTCCTCGTCTCCGGTCATCGCTGGGCCCTGATGCACGAGCTCGGCGACGAGGCGGAGCCGTCTGTCGAGGAGATGGTGTCGCGGCTTTCGCCCTGCGATCTCATTCTCATCGAAGGCTACAAGAAAGCGCCTCACCCGAAGCTCGAAGTGCGCCGCCGCGATGGACGCCCCGGCCAGGCGCTCAGCGACAGCGATCCCTCGATCCTCGCCGTCGCCGCGGATTATCCGGTGAGGAACGTCGAGCTTCCGGTCTTCCATCTCGACGACGTTGCGAAAATTGCCGATTTCATCGCCGGCCAGCTGTCACTTGATGCCGCCAAATGAGGCAGTCTGCACGTCTTCGCCCGTCTCGCGGCTATGCCGGAAGGCGCAGAACCGGCCAAACCTGCATTGCCTGTGACCAAGTCCCCTTGCCGCAGGCACGGCGCTTGCTAAAGAGTTGCACAGGCTCAAAGTTTGGGCCGATTATAGGTCCAGCGGCCTTCTGCGGCCGCATCCAACAAGAAATTCGGGAGACAGCATGAGCTTGTTCAAAAAACTGGCGGCTGCAACGGTCCTCGCGGTCTTGGCCACCGGCGCGGCGCAGGCCCAGGAAACCTTGCGTATCGGCACGGAGGGCGCCTACCCCCCGTTCAGCGAAATCACGGCCGACGGTAAGCTCGTCGGCTTCGATATCGACATCGCCAACGCGCTCTGCGACGAAATGAAGGTGAAGTGCGAGTTCATCTCGCAGGATTGGGACGGCATCATTCCCGCCCTTCTCGCCGGCAAGTACGACGCCATCGTCGCCTCCATGTCGATCACGGAGGAGCGCAAGGAGAAGGTCGACTTCACCGACAAATATTACGACACGCCGCAGGCGATTGTTGTGCCGAAAGATTCGGACATCACGGAAGCGACCGCCGAATCGATGGCTGACAGGAGCGTCGGGGCCCAGAGCTCCACGACCCACGCGCAATATGCGGAACAGATCTTCCCGGATTCCGACATCCGCCTCTACCCGTCGGCCGACGAATACAAGCTCGATCTGTCGAGCGGACGTCTCGATGCAGCCCTCGACGACGTCATCGTTCTGTCGGAGTGGGTCGACAGCGAAGACGGCTCCTGCTGCAAGATCCTGACGACGCTGCCGGGCGATCCGAAGATCTACGGCCCGGGCATCGGCATCGCGGTGCGCAAGGGTGACGACGAGTTGCGCGAGAAGCTCAACGCCGCGATCAAGGCGATCCGCGAGAACGGCACCTACAAGAAAATCAACGACAAGTACTTCGACTTCGACGTCTATGGCGGATAAGTCGGCGTGCATGACGCATCGGATGGGGCTCTTGAGCCCCATCTTTTTGCCGCGCCAGGGATGACGGGCTGATGGAGTTTTTGGACCTCCTGTCGTTTGGAGGCGGCGGCTGGGGAGATGATCTTGCGGCCGGGCTTGCGGTCACGGTCGCGCTGGCGCTGACGACGCTGCCGATCGGGCTCGTGCTCGGCTTCCTGCTTGCGCTCGCCAAGGACAGCGACGACCCCGGCCTCATCCGGGCAGCCACGATTTTCACGACGATCTTCCGCGGGCTGCCGGAGCTTCTGACGCTGTTCATCATCTATTATGGCGGACAGATCGCGCTGCAGAAGCTCTTCCGGCTTCTCTTCGACACCTATGTGGAGTTCTCGTCTTTCACGGCTGGCGTGATCGCGCTGTCGCTCGTCTTCGCGTCCTTCGCGAGCGAGGTCTTTTTGTCCGCCTTTCGCGGCATTCAGAAGGGCCAGTATGAGGGGGCCTATGCGCTCGGGCTGAGGCCGACGACGACGATGCGTCTCGTCATCCTTCCACAGCTCATTCGGCTCGCTTTGCCGGGCCTCTCGAACCTCTGGCTGATCTTGCTCAAGGATACGAGCCTCGTCTCCGTCATCGCCCTCAACGATCTTCTCCGGAACACCAACGTCGCCGTCGGCGTGACCAAACAACCGTTCTTCTTCTATTTCGTCGCCTGCATGATCTATCTGGTGCTGTCCATCATTTCGTCCTTCGGCATCAACGGCATCGACCGCTGGTCGCGGCGCGGCGAGGCCACGAAATGACGATGCGCGAGATGAGCGCCAACCAGGCCGCCAACCAAGCCTATGTGTCCGACCGCCTTCTTCCGGCCGAGCCTCCGCCCGCGTCCGTCCGGCATTGGAGCAAGGCGCGTATCGCCGGCATCGTCTTGATGACGCTGTGGGCCGCGATCGCAATCGCGCTGGTCGTCTTCTTCATCAGCGCCTGGAACCCAGCACTTCTGACGCGCTACGGGCCAAAGCTCCTCGACGGCCTCCTCGTCACAATAGAGCTCGTCGTCTTGTCGGTCGCGATCGGTGCGGTTCTGGCCGGCATCGTCGCAGCGGGCCGGCTTTCGAAGAACCGGTGGACGCGCGGGCTGGCTTTTGCCTTTGTGTATTTCTTTCGGGGAACACCGCTGCTTGCCCAGACCTTCCTCGTCTATTACGGCGCCGGGCAGTTTCGCGAGGTGTTCGAGGCGGCAGGTTTGTGGTGGTTTTTCCGCGATGCGTTCAATTGCGCCGCCCTCACCTTCACGCTCAACACCGCCGCCTATCAGGCCGAGATTTATGCCGGGGCCATCCGCGGCATCTCCGTCGGGCAGTGGGAAGGCGCCCGCGCGCTCGGGCTCTCGCCCGTCGTCATTTTCATCAAGGTCGTCGCCCCGCAGGCGCTGATCACGGCTTTACGGCCGCTCGGCAACGAGATCATCTTCATGATCAAGGGCTCCGCGATCGCTTCCGTCATCACCGTCTATGATCTCCTGGGCGAGACGCGGCTTGCCTTTTCCCGCTCCTTCGATTTCCAGGTCTATCTCTGGGCCGCGGGGCTCTATCTCGTCGTCGTGGAAGCGCTACGGCGCCTCTGGGATGCGGCCGAACGGCGGCTGACGCGGCATCTCAAGCCGGCGCAGGACAGCTCCGGCCAGCAGGTGGTGGCGGAACAGCTCGGCGCATAAGCCTCAAAGGCTCACACGAAGAGCTCGGTCTTCTCGAACTTCGTCACGTCGATCAGACCTTTGTCGGAGATCCTGAGCTCGGGGATGACAACGAGCGCCAGAAGCGAATGCTGCATGAAGGCGTTGTTGAGACGGCAGCCGCAGCTTTGCATGGCAGCGCCCATGCGTGCGGCCTTGGCGGCGACGGCCTCGGCGCGTTCCTCCGAAAGGAGGCCCGCAATCTTGAGCTCGACGAGCGCCAGTTCCTCGCCTTCGGAGATCACCACGACACCGCCGCCGACTTCGCCGAGCCGGTTCGCCGCCATCGCCATATCGGCGCGGTCAGTGCCCACGACGATCATCTGGTGGCTGTCATGGGCCACGGTGGAGGCGATGGCACAGCGGCGGTTATAGCCGAAGCCTGCCACGAACGCATTCTGGACGGCGCCTGTGCCGCGATGGCGTTCCACCAGAGCGAGATGGGCGACATCGTTGGCGATATCGGCTTCAACCAACCCGTCGACGACGCTGAGCTCTCGCTGGAGAGCCTTCGTCGGCGCCTGATTCTCGATGACGCCGACGACGCGAACGCCGACACGGTCCTTCCCCTTGGGCGCAGGCACGGCGAAATCGTCCGCCGTCAGCTTGCGGCCCAGGCGGACGGTGTTCTTCGCCTCTTCCGGATAGCCGTAGAGCGGAATATCGGCGACGAGCGCACCCTTCTCGGCGAGCAGGCGGCCGCGGCCATAGACGGCATCGATTTTGAGTGATGGCAGGTCCGACACGAGAAGGAGATCGGCGCGGCGCCCCGGTGCGATGGAGCCGAGCTCGCGTTCCAGGCCGAAATGCTCTGCCGTGTTGAGCGTCGCCATCTGGATCGCCGTCACCGGCTTCAGTCCCTGGGCGATGGCGTGGCGCACGACGCGGTTCATATGCCCGTCATGGACGAGCGTGCCGGAATGACAGTCGTCGGTGCACAGAATGAAAAAACGCGGATCGAGCCCTTTTTCGGTGACCGCCTTGATCTGGGCGGCGACATCATACCAGGCGGAGCCGAGCCGCAGCATCGCTCGCATGCCCTGGCGCACGCGCGCAATCGCGTCCTCGACGCGCGTACCTTCATGGTCGTCGGCGGGGCCGCCCGCCGCATAGGCATGAAAGTCCACCCCGAGATCTGGGGACGCGTAATGGCCGCCAACGGTCTTGCCGGCCGACACCGACGCGATGATCTCGCCCAGCATCCGCTCGTTGCCGGCCGCGACGCCCGGAAAGTTCATCACCTCGCCGAGGCCGATGATGCCCGGCCACGACATCGCCTCGGCGACCTCCTCCGGCCCGAGCTCGGCGCCGGCCGTTTCGAGCCCCGGTGCCGATGGCACGCAGCTCGGCATTTGCACAAACACGTTGATCGGCGCCGTCAGCGCTTCGTCATGCATGAGACGAACGCCATTAAGACCGAGCACGTTGGCGATCTCATGAGGATCGACGAACATCGACGTCGTGCCGTGCGGAACGACAGCCCGCACGAATTCCGTCACCGTCACCATGCCGCTTTCGACATGCATGTGAGCATCGCACAGGCCCGGCACCAGATAGCGCCCCTTGGCCTCCACCACTTCGGTCTCCTCGCCGATCGTGTGGGAGGCATCCGGCCCGCAATAGGCGAAGCGCCCCGCAGCGATGGCGAGATCGGTGTTTTCGACGATCTCGCCGGAATGCACGTTCACCCAGCGGCCACCGCGGATGACGAGATCGGCCGGCGTGCGCCCGGCCGCCACATCAACGAGGCGGGGTGCCACCTTCTGCCAGGACGGGAAACGATCAGTCATTTTCACCTCCAAACGGCCGCGTGACGCCAACAGCCGGGCAAACACCTGACCAAACATGTGGTCAAAGGCTTGGGATACGTCGCTGACCAGGGCATGTTGGAAAAGCTCTGCCCCTGACAAGGCCTTCTTGATTGTCTAGAACCATGAGCAATCGCCGCGCAAAGCAAAAGGGAACGGAACATGGCGAAAGTTGCATTCATCGGCCTCGGCGTGATGGGATACCCGATGGCCGGGCATCTCGCCCATCGAGGCCATAAGGTGACCGTCTACAACCGCACGCAGGACAAAGCGGAAAAGTGGGTCGCTGAGCACGGTGGTCGGCATGCTCCAACGCCCGAGCGAGCGGCCGAGGGCGCAGAATTCGTTTTCTGCTGTGTCGGCAACGACGAGGATCTCAGATCCGTTACGCTCGGACGCGGCGGCGCTTTCAAGGGAATTGCGCCCGGGGCGATCTTCATCGACAACACGACGGCGAGCGCGGAAATCGCCCGCGAGCTTGCGCATGAGGCGCATGCACACCGTTTCTGCTTCCTGGATGCGCCGGTTTCCGGCGGCCAGGCCGGCGCAGAGAAGGGTCAGCTGACGGTGATGGTCGGCGGCGAGCCCAAGGTCTTCGAAAAAGCCCGGCCGGTCATCGAATGTTACGCCAAGATGGTCGGATTAATGGGACCGGTCGGTTCCGGCCAGCTCACCAAGATGGTCAACCAGATCTGCATCGCGGGCCTCGTCCAGGGCCTCTCCGAAGGCATCAATTTCGCGCAGAAGGCAGGCCTCGACGTCGAGAAGGTGATCGACGTCATCTCCAAGGGCGCGGCACAGAGCTGGCAGATGGAGAACCGCTGGAAGACCATGACCGAGGATCATTACGATCACGGTTTCGCGGTCGATTGGATGCGCAAAGACCTCGCCATCTGCCTCGATGAGGCGAAGACCAACGGCGCGCTCCTGCCGGTGACAGCGCTCGTCGACCAGTTCTACGGCGAAGTGCAGGCGATGGGCGGCAAGCGCTGGGACACGTCTAGCCTGATGAAAAGGCTGCAGCGCTTCAAGTGAGGCTGAGTTTCGCCAAGAGCGGTACGGACGGCGCGATTGCCGTCCGTTAACCATTCTTCCGCCGCAAAAGCACCCTAAGGTTGCATTTAGCGCAGCCGCATTATGGCTTTTACCCATTTCAGATCAAGTGTTTGGATCTCCCACACAACTCTTTCTCTCCATTATTCAGAAAATCCTCCTAATATCTCGCCTGCTAGAAGCATCTTTTTCGTATTGAAGCCTCCCTTTAAAGTTGATAATCTACTTCTGCTTCTGAAATGAAGGTTCTTCTGTGAATTTCAGGAGAGAGGGAGGTGTGTCGTGGATAAGACAGCACTCATTACCCAATTGAAAGAGAAGCTTCACCCTGAACTCATGCGTCAAATCGAAGGTGGCCTGCCTGATGATTTCGCGCTCGCCGACAACCAGAACCAGAACCAGGGTGACATGGCCGCTCTCGCGGAGATGAAGCCGGAAGTTTTGCGCAGCATCGGCGTCGGACGCGGCATGGGTGAGACGGCCGAAGACAACCAGAATCAGAACCAGGGAAAGCTGGAAGATCTCATTGCCATGAAGCCGCAAGCCTTGCAGAGCCTGCGTTCTGTTCTGCTCGCGCCGGGCGACGAAGTCATGGACAATCAGAACCAGAACCAGGGCGGCAACGTCCGCGGCATTGCCAAGCCGGAATAGGCGCGGCCAGGCTTTCACCCCTCGTTTCGCCAGCAAAGGGACCGGCGTGCTGCACGGCGCGCCGGCACAGGGAGGCTGCCCATGACGGCACCCGACCTTCACCTCATCTTCCCGCCGCAATGGTCGCCCTTCCAGCCCTTTCTCTCGACGCCTTCGCTCAAGGCCTACCTCGAGAGCCATGGCCATCGTGTCCGGCAGTCCGACTGGAACGTCGAGTTCTACGAGTATTTCATCGACCGCCGCAGGCTGGCGAAGGCCTCGGCTCGGCTGATGCGCTACATACGCGAGCTGCCGGAAGAGAACGAGATCTACCGCAACTCGGCCTATCTCGCCCTCGGCATCCTCAGCAACTACGAGACAAAGCGCTCCGCGGTCGACCGCCTGCGCTCGCCCGCCTGCCTCGATCGCGTGGAAGATTTCTATGAGAGCGTCACCGCGCTGAAGCGGCTCCTCTACGCATTCTCGGTCGCCGAGCCGGTGGTGGAGGTGGGCACGTCATCTCTGTCGACGGCGCGGGTTCTCCGCTCCGCGGCCGCGGTCGACGCCTTCTGCGAGAGCGAGGAGGACAATCCGTTCCTGCCGTTCGTCCGTTCGAAGATCGCAGAGATCGACGAGGTTCCGCGCTATTTCGGGATTTCGGTGATCGGAACCGAGCAGATCCTGCCCTCTCTCACCCTCGGCGCCGCCTTGAAGGCGCGCTTCCCCGGCGTCCCAATCCTCGTTGGCGGCAGCGTATTCTCGCGCCTGCTCGACCGGGCGGATGCCCTGCAACCCCTCTTCGGTCGCTTCTTCGATATCGTGGTGCGCTACGAGGGTGAAATTCCGGCCGATCGTCTCCTGTCGGCCACCGATCCGTGCGGTGAACGCACCCCCGGGATCGCCTTTTACGAAAACGGCCGGATCATCATGACCGATCTCGCGCCGCAGCTTCCCATGGAGGAAATCCCGACACCCGATTTCGGCGACCTCGATCTCCGCCGATATTTCTCGCCGGACATCGTGCTACCGCTCCTCTCCGCCCGAGGATGTTACTGGGACAAGTGTGCCTTCTGCTACCACGGCATGATCTACGGAGACCGCTACCGGGTGCGCGATCCGAAAGCCATCGCCGCCGACGTCGAGCGCCTCAACGCCCGTCACGGCGTGACGCATTTCGCCCTCAATGACGAGGCGATCCCGCCAAAACTCTTCAAGACGCTGCCGGCAGCATTGCCGAGACGCACTTACTTCTTCACCGGCCTTTACAAGTTCGAGCGCTTCTTCCGGGCCGAGCATTATCGCGACATGTACGAGGCGGGCTTCCGCTCTCTCTACATCGGTCTGGAAAGCGCCAGCGAGCGCGTGCAACGGCATATGCGGAAGAACAACACGCGCGCCGTCATGCACGCCAATCTCGCGGACGCCGATGCCGCCGGCATTTGGAACCACACTTTCAACTTCTTCGGCTTCCCGACGGAAACGGAAGCCGAAGCCATGGAGACGGCGCACTTCCTCATCGACAACTCCGCCATCATCCACTCGGAGGGGACGGGGACGTTTTCCTTCGAACACAATGCCCCGATCGCGAAATCACCCGAGGCCTTCGGCGTGAGCCGCGTGGTGGAGAAAACCGATAGCATTCTCGAGCTCTACTACGATTACGAGGTGGAGAGCGGCCTCACCCAAGCAGACGCGACCAGGATGCTCGAGCGTTTTTCGGAGATGAAGCGACAGACAGGCGCCTACCGCTACGGCGGCTGGATTCCGAGGGAGCATCTTCTTCTCCTTCTCGCCCGACACGAGCGTGACGCCCTGCGCACGAAGCTGGCCGACCTCGACAGCCGCCTCGACGAAGATGCCCGCTGGCGGAGGGACATCGCCTGGTTCGCGCTGCAGAAGGAGACAGGGTCGGAGCTGCGCTTTTTCGTCGTGAACACGCATGCCGGGACGATCCTCGAAACGAACCGCGACGCCGTGCTCGTCCTGGAGTTCATGCCACAGGATGTGCCGCTCAAGACGATCGTGGAGAGCTTTCCGGCTCTCGCACCCGTGCTGACGCACCGAGCGGAGCCTGTCTCACAACCGGCGCTCGGACCTCTTACCCCTTCGTCTTCTGCGGCGGGTCGAGCTGCATGAAGTTGAGCGGCAGGGCCGTCGTGTCCTTGATCCTCTCCATGGCGAAGGCGGAGGAGACGTCGGTGATGTCGATCTTGGAGACGAGGCGCTTGTAGAAGGCGTCATAGGCGGCGATGTCCGGCACGACCACCTTGATGAGGTAATCGACCTGCCCGCTCATCCGGTAGAATTCCACCACTTCGGGCATATCCGAGATGATCTTGGCAAAGCGCAGAAGCCAGTCCTCGTTGTGCTGATTGGTGGTCACGAAGACAAAGACCGTGACATGCGCGTTGACCGATTTCGGATCGAGCACCGCCACCCGCTTCTTGATGACGCCGTCTTCCTCCATTTTCTGGATGCGTCGCCAGGCCGGCGTCGTCGACAGGCCGACACGCCGGGCGATCTCGGCAACGGGAAGCGTCACATCCTCCTGCAGGACAGACAGGATCATGCGGTCAATGCGGTCCATTCAGGCCTCGGGCAAATTTTGCGCCGTTAGACCATTGTTGGCGCGCACGAGGCAAGCGCTGCGTCAACCCCCGCCTGTCTCTCCACCCTCCTTCTCTCGGCTCTGCGGCTTTAGAAGCGGGCGCACACGCGCCTGCAAGAACGGCAAGACCTCGCTTTGAAAGAACGGATGGCGCTTCAGCCAGGCGTTGTTGCGCCAGGAGGGGTGCGGCAGCGGTAGGACCGGCGGCGGGCCGGATTGCTCGAGGACCTCCCGCCAGTCGGCGACGGTCTCCGTCAGCGTGCGGCGGCGGAGCGGGCCGAGATGCCAGGCAATGGCGTATTGGCCGATCGCCAGCACCAGTTCCAGCTGCGGCATGGACTTGAAAACCTCTTCGCGCCAGGAGGGCGCACATTCGCGCCGCGGCGGCAGGTCGCCGCCCTTCTCGTCCTGACCCGGAAAGCAGAAGCCCATCGGCACGATGGCGATCTTCGAGACGTCGTAGAATTCCTCGCGCGTGACGCCGAGCCACGCACGCAGGCGCTCGCCAGAGGGATCGTTGAACGGCGTCGTCGTGGCATGCGCGAGCGTGCCTGCCGCCTGGCTCGCGATGCACAAGCGCGCGGTGGAAGAAATCCTCAGGATCGGATTCGGCTCATGCGGCAGGGGTGACGCGAACGGCCGCTCCACACAGATGCGGCAGAAGCGGATGCGCGCGGCAAGCGCCTCCGCTGTTTCAGGCGTCTCTTTGGAAGGCGTTTCAGCCACGCGATCAGGCAGACGCGCTTGGACGGGCCTTGAGACGCGCATGCCAGTCGCGCAGAGCGGCAAAATCTTCCGGAATGTCCACTCTTGCCGGCTTCATGAAGTCGAAAGTGACGAGCGCGGTAATGTCGGCGACGGAAAAGCTGTCGCCCGCGATGAACTCCCGCGTTCGCATCTCACGGTCGAGGAAGGCCAAAAGCTCCGGCAGCCGCTCGCGGCAGGCTGCCGCCCATTCCGGCACTTGTCTTTCGAGTTCCGACATCGCGGGGTGTGAGTGGCGGAAGATCCCGGCCACGAGCGTATAGAGATCGAGCTCGATGCGGCGGTTCCACATTTCCACCTGCGCCTGCTCCAAAGCGCTCTTTCCGAAAAGCGCCGGTTCGGGATGCAGAGCCTCCAAATAACGGCAGATCGCCATCGTTTCCGAAAGAGCAGTGCCATCGTCGAGATCAAGCACCGGCAGGCGGCGCATCGGATTGAGGCGAAGAAAATCGAGCGAATAATGCTCCTTCTTGCCAATATCGACGGGCTCGAGAGGTATTTCGAGGCCCTTTTCGGCCAGGAAAATCCGTACCCTGCGGGGGTTCGGAGCACGTCCACCATCGAATAACTTCACTCTCACCTCCGTCTCGGCCCTTCTGCCCGGACCGCGGCCTTACGGCCTCTTAACCATCTTCGCTCGCCCGATCTTAACCGCGCTCCACTACGAAAAAGCGGGAAAAGAGTTGGGGACGAACCCATGGTGGATGTGGCACAGGCGACGATTTTGCAGGCTTCGCCCGACGAGTCCCGTGCCGCACGCCGCAATATGATCACCCGCGCGCTGGTGCGCAATGTCACGACGGAGAGCGGGCCGAGCGACGCGCTTTTCCACTTCGAACAAGAGATGGCGGATCAATACGCCAGGAACCGCATCTCGTTTTCGCCGATCGTGCTTGCGCTCATCCTCGTCCTTGCCGTGATGATGGGCTTTATCGGCAACCCTTTATGGGCGGCCGTGTGGGGCGCGGGCGTGCTCGCCCTGCATCTCGCAGCGACCGTCGTCTGCCGCCGCTATGCGGCACTTGCCCCCAATCAGCGCTCGCTGGTCGACTGGAAGAACCGCTTCGTCGTGGTGGAAGCGCTCTACGGCCTCGGCTGGGCGGTGTTTCCTTTTCTGTTTCCGATGGCGGCCCCGGCCGAAACCTTGATCGGCCTCGACGTGGTGCGCTTTGCGACCGTCATCGTCTTTATGTCCTTGAGCGCCCTCGTCGCGGCGCCCCTGCCTGCGGCCTCCGTCGCCAGCACGCTGCCGATCGCCATCGGCCTTGGTGCGGCGCATATGGTGTCGCCCAGCCTCATCGACATGATGGTGGCCTTTTGCGCCCTCGGCGCGGAAGCGATGCTTCTTTACCTGACCGGCCAGCTCAACGAGCAATATGCGCAGAGCCTGGTGCTGCGCGCGGAAAAGGACGCCGTTCTCGCCGAGCTCGAACAGGGCAAAGCCGTCTCCGATGAGGCCAGGCGACGGGCCGAAGCGGCCAATATGGCGAAGTCGCAATTTCTGGCGACAATGAGCCACGAGCTCAGAACGCCGCTCAACGCCATTCTCGGTTTCTCCGAGGTGATGCGCAACGAGATGCTCGGTCCGATCGAGAACGATGCCTACAAGGACTATCTCAACGACATCTACAATTCCGGCCAGCATCTCCTGAAGCTGATCAACGAGATCCTCGACCTCTCCCGCATCGAGGCGGGCAAGCGGGAATTGCGTGAAGAGCTCCTCTCTCTCGTCAGCATCGCACAGGATGCCAAGGGGCTGCTTGACCTCAAAGCGCGGCAGAAGAATATCAAGGTGTCGGAAGCTTTCGAGGAGCACATGCCGAAGATCGTCGTCGACGAGCAGGCGATCCGGCAGGTGACGCTCAACCTTCTCGCCAATGCGCTCAAATTCACGCCTGCCGGTGGCGAGGTCGCGCTCAAGGTCGGCCGCACAGAGGGCGGCGGCCAGTATATCTCGGTGCGCGACAACGGCCCGGGCATTCCCGCCGACGAACTGCCGATCGTGCTCTCAGCCTTTGGCCAGAGCTCGATCTCCATCAAAAACGCCGAACAGGGGACCGGCCTCGGCATCCCCATCGTCCAGGCGCTCATTCATCTTCACGGGGGCCAGTTCGTCCTGCGCAGCAAGGTCGGCATCGGTACGGAAGCGATCGCCATCCTGCCGGCGAAGCGCGTCGTTTCGGCCTTCACCGACGACAACCGCACCTGGGCGTTGATGCGGGCGCGCAAACCCGCGCAGCTGCGCAAGGCGAGCTGAACGGAAACGGCATAAGAGCATCGCCATCAGAGGGGCGATGCTCTCTCGTAAATCTCAGACGAGGAAGCTCAGCCGCCAGCGCGATCGACGTTGACGCCTTCGCCCGACACGCCGGCCTCGTCGAAGGTCGCCATATTGGAATGGGTGAAGGCGGCGGCACGGACGATGGCGGCTGCAATCGCCGCACCTGTCCCCTCGCCGAGCCGCATGCCGAGATCGAGAAGCGGCGCGCCGCCCATCGCTTCCACGGCCTGGCGATGCGCCTTCTCCGCCGAGCGATGCGCGAAGATGCAGTGATCTGTGGCACCCGGCGCCATCTTGTGGACCACGGCAACCGCGGCGCTCGTGACGAAGCCGTCGACCACCACCGGAATCCGCTGCATGCGGGCGGCCAGAACGGCGCCCACCATGGCGGCGAGCTCGCGGCCGCCGACGCGTTTCAGAATGACGAGCGGATCGGTTTCGCCCTTCACTCTCTCGCAGGCGAGCCTCACCGCCTCGATCTTGGCCTCCAGGACCGCGCCCGTCGAGCCGGAGCCGTAGCCCACCCATTCCTCGGGTTCGCCGCCGAAGAGCGCGCAGAACAACGCCGAAGCGACGGTCGTGTTGCCGACGCCCATCTCGCCGAGGCAGAGAAGGTCGATGCCCTCGATCGCCTCCATGCCGTAGGCGATGGTGGCCGCGCAGTCGCGTTCACTCAGCGCATCCTTCTCGGCGATATCGCCCGTCGGAAGTTCGAGTGCGAGCTCGAAGACCTTGAGGCCGACATTGAAGGAGTTGCAAAGCTGGTTGATTGAGGCCCCGCCGGCGCGGAAATTCGCCACCATCTGCTGCGTGACATCGGCCGGATAGGGCGCAACACCGCGTGCCGTCACCCCGTGATTGCCGGCGAAAACGGCAACCATCGGGCGCTCGATGACCGGCTTTTCCTGCCCCTGCCAGCCGGCGAGCCAGATGGCGATCTGCTCCAGACGGCCCAGGCTTCCCGGAGGCTTCGTCAAACGTCCCTGGCGGGCGCGGGCGGCTGCGAGCGCCTCGGCATCCGGAGCCGGAAGGTTTTTCACAAGGTCACGAAAATCGTCGAACGGCGCAGCACGTGTGCCGGCATCACGGATGGACAATGGAATTCTCACTTCTTTTAGGAGCCATTGGGGAGGAAAGGTCCACTTTACAGCCGCTTAAAGCGACGATCAAAGGAGTGCAATGCGTCAGCCCGCCCTGTTTCAACGCCCCCCTCGCAGGCCTAATGGTAGCCAGGTTTTATCCTGCCGGAGGCTCGCATGAGCTCGCTCGCCCAACATTTCACCCGCCTGCCGCAGGACCTTCGCGCCTGCCTCGCCTTCCTGTCCCGCCTGCCGATTCGCGCCAAGCCCGAGCCGAGCGAAGAACGCCCGCTTTCGGTCTCCGCCGCCTGCCTGCCGCTCGCGGGGATGCTGATCGCGCTCACCCCGGCGGTCGTCTTATCGCTCATCATCTCCTTCGGCGGATCGACGGTGCTCGCGGCCGCAGTCGCGCTCGGCTCAATGGCACTGATCACCGGCGGGCTGCACGAAGACGGGCTCGGCGACACGGCCGATGGTTTTGGCGGTGGCAAGACGCGCGAACAGCGGCTTGAGATCATGCATGACAGCCGCATCGGCACATACGCGCTCCTCGCCCTCCTCTTCACCGTGATCATCAAGGTGGTCGCACTCGGCGAAATCTCGCAGAGCGTCGGCGTCGGCGCCTTTTCCATCATCTGCGTCGCCGCCCTTTCGCGCGCCCTCGCCTACACCCATTGGACGAGCCTTCCGCCGGCTCGAACAGACGGCGTCGCCAGCTGGGCAGGCTGGCCGAAGACCAAAGATCTCGGCTTCGCGGTTCTCCTGAGCGTGCCCGCAATCCTCATTCTCATCGTCATGTTCCCGTTCACCGGCATCCTCGCCATCATTCTGGCGACACTCGGCGTCTTCACCTTCAGCGGCATGGCGCGGCGGCTGATCGGCGGGCATACCGGCGACACAATCGGCGCCTCGGAACAGATTGCGGCCACAATCCTGTTCGCAACTCTGGCACTCGGGGCATGAGATCCCCATTTGGGGGCCCATGCTCGACCAATCGCTTATCATCTTCGGTTCCGGCGACGCGGAGTGGCCTCGCGTCGTCTATCTTCTTGGCGTCCTGATCCTCGTCTTCGGCGGCCTCACCGCCTATCGTGGACGCCTCGGCACGGCCGCGAAACACGCCCTCATCTGGGTCGCCCTCGTCGTCGGGCTGGTCGTCGTCTATGCCTATCGCGAGCCTTTGACGCGCTTTGCCGGACCTGTGATCGACGTTCTGGCCCCCGGCCGCATGACGGTGAGCGTCGACAACAGCGGGCGACAGGTGCTCAATGTCGGCCGCAGCTCCAACGGGCATTTCAAGCTGACCGCCGATGTCGACGGTCATGAGCTCGACTTCCTGGTCGATACAGGCGCTTCGAGCCTCGTCCTGACCTATGAGGACGCCGCACGGGCGGGCATCGACGTGACGGCCCTGCGTTTCGACCGGATGGTGGAGACGGCGAACGGCATCACGCTGCAGGCGCGCGCCGAAATCCATACGCTCAAGATCGGCCCCCTCACCTTGAACAACGTTCCGGCCGGCGTGGCGCAGGAGGGCCAGCTCTTCTCCAACCTTCTCGGCATGAACGTGCTCAACCGCTTTGCCTCATGGCGGGTGGAGAACGGCGAGCTCATCATCACACCGCAGAGCTGAATCACGCCTCAGAGCTGATCGGGCTCCGCTCGGGTTTCGCGCTCAGGCGGCGAGACTTTCAAGCCCGCCGGCTTCCGCAAGGCCTGCGAGAGCGTTCTCAATGACCTCCGGCCCGGCGCCCGCCTTCACGCCTTCGACGGTCAGGATGCGCCGCCAGATGCGCGCGCCCGGCCGCCCGTGAAAGAGGCCGATCATCGGCTTCGTCACCGCCGCCATGCGCCCGCCCGCGGCGCAATGCGCCTCGGCATAGGCGCACATCCGCCGGGCCGCGGCGATGAGGTCGGGGGCGGACGCATCAACCCCATAAATCTCGCGATCGACGCCGGCGAGAAGGCCCGGATCCTGATAGGCGGCACGGCCGAGCATGACGCCGTCGACCTTCTCCAGATGCGCCTTTGCCGCCGCAAGATCCGTGATGCCGCCATTGATGCCGATGAAACGATCCGGCCAGCGCATCTTCAGCCGATAGACGCGGTCGTAATCGAGCGGCGGCACGTCGCGATTTTCCTTCGGCGACAGGCCCTGAAGCCAGGCCTTGCGCGCATGCACCCAGAGCACATCGGCTCCCGCCGCAAAGGCCTGATCGGCGAGCGCATCGAGCGCCGTCTCGATATCCTGATCGTCGACACCCAAACGGCATTTCACGGTGACCGGCAGATCGACGGCCGCCTTCATCGCGGCGACGCCGCGTCCGACGACCTCCGGCTCGCGCATCAAACAGGCGCCGAACGTGCCCGATTGCACGCGGTCGGACGGGCATCCGACATTGAGATTGATCTCGTCATAGCCGAAATCGGTCCCGATGCGGGCAGCCTCGGCAAGCTTCGCCGCGTCACTGCCGCCAAGCTGCAGAGCGACGGGATGTTCTTCAGCATCGAAACCGAGCAGCCGATCGCGATCGCCATGAATGAGGGCATCGGCCGTCAGCATCTCGGTATAGAGAAGCGCCCGCCGCGTCAGCCCGCGATGGAAATAGCGGCAGTGCCGATCGGTCCAGTCGATCATCGGGGCAACTGCAAATTTGTGCAGATAGTCAGTCACTTAATTTCCAACACAGAACACTGTCGGCATCGAACGGACAGGAGCCGAAAGCCCTATCTAGCGATCTGCGAGATCGCCACCTCGCCTATGTGATTGTCCGTCCCTGGAGCAGAATGAAACGATTTCCTGGCTCTTTTCAATGCTAAGCCCTGATTGAGCACGGGAAGCGGCCAGATGGCCGGGCCGCTCTGCAACGGCCCGGTCCAAGATGTGCGCGTCCGCGAGCGGCACAAAGGCCAGCTTGCAGAGCGCGGGGAGAACCCCCGTCCCTTCTCAGCGCGTGGCACGCGCCAGGGACAGCCGGTCGCGCAGACGATAGCCTTGGATGAGCGCGGGAAGGAAATAAGGTTTGCCGTTGTAGAAGGGTATCGCCGCCGGGGGACGGAACTCGAAGGCGCTGCGGGCCTGATCGTCTCCCAGCAGCTTGTGCGCCGCGCGGGTTCCAAGCCAGGGCGCCCAAACGACGCCAGAGCCACAAAAGCCGGTGGCATAGGTCACGCCTTCGCGCTCGAAAACGCGGGGAACCATATCCCAGTTCATGGCGACATGGCCATACCAGCTGTGACTGAGGCCCACGGTCTTCAGCTCGGGGAAGATCCGCAGCAAGCCCTGGCGGATCTTCTCCGTCGGCCCAGCTTCGTCGGTACCGCTCGAGGCGTCGCGCCCGCCCAGAAGGATGCGCGTGCCGTCCGGCGTCGGACGGAAATAATTCCCGAGGATCAGGCCTTCGCTGTACATCATCCGGCTCGGCATCAACCGGTCCATCACCTCCGTGGGCAGCGGATCTGTCACGATGATCCGGCTACGAACCGGGATCAGACGACGCCGCAACCAGGGATCGGAGCCATCGGTGTAGCCGTTGGTGCAGACGAGAACCTGGCGGGCCGAGACGGTGCCCGCTGAGGTCTCGACGGAGAATTCGGCGCCGTCGCGACGAACGCCCTTCACCTCGGTCCCGGAGTGCACGGCGGCACCGGCCTCCAGTGCGAGGCGCAAAATCTCTGCGGCGAGCTTCGCCGGGTGCACCCCGCCGATGTCCATGCGCACATGGCCGCCGCGATAGAAATCACTGCCGATATAGCGGGATTGCTCGGCCTGCGGCACGGCGAAGGTTTCTATTCCCAGCCGCTTGTGCAGCGTCTCTGCCGTGCGCGCACCGGCTTCATATTGCTCCCTTCCGATGGCGCCACCAAACTTGCCCACCGGCTGAAAATCGCAATCGAGCTTTTCGGTGCGAATGAAGTCGTAGAGAAATTTCCGGGCCGTCTTGCCTTCGGCCTCGATGGCAAGCGCGCGGTCTTCGCCAAAGCGGCGAGAGAGCTCGTCGAAGCTCGGCCGAATATTGCCGCTCGTGATGCCCCCGTTGCGCGAGGAGGCGCCTTCGCCCGGCATCATCTTGTCCACGACGACGACAGACCGGCCTGCACGGGCGAGGATCACCGAGGCGGTCAGCCCCGCAAAGCCGGCCCCGACGATCAGAACGTCGGTCTTTTGCGGAAGGGGCTGCACCGGCAGCGGCCGCACAGGAGCGGCGACCCACCAATAAGGGCTGTTCTGAATTTGAGCAGTTTTCGACATTGGCCTATCTCTGAAGGATGGTTTTACAAATGGCGATCGAACTGAACCGCGCCGATAATCCAGAGCACTGAAGCCGGCTCGGAGCTCACATTGCTCAAGCTGTGAGGACGCATCCCGTCGAAGGCGAAACTATCGCCCTGCGAGAGAGCGACGTTCCTGCCGTCGACACTTAAGATAACCTCTCCGGCGAGGACGAGACCGCCCTTTTCGGCAGGATAACTGAGCGCCCATCCACCCGATTCAGCACCCGCATCGATGTGAATGATCATCAGCTGCAGGTGTGGCTTATCCGTCGGGGTCAGCAATTCCTTCTGCAAATCCCCGAGATCTATGACCGGGCGATTGTCAGCGCGCCTGACAAAGTCGGCATCGCCTTCGTGCTCCGTCTCGGATGCAGGCTTGGCGAAGAGCTCCTGAAACGAGACGTTCAGCGCCCGCCGCAAAGATGTGAGCAAACGCACCGAGGGATTGGCGAGACCGCGTTCGACCTGGCTGATCATGCCCACGGAAACGCCCGACGCCTCGGCGAGCGCCTTCAGAGACATTCCCTTCTGCTTGCGCAACAGGCGCAGAGTGGCCCCAACATGTTCTTCGGAATGCTCGGCGCTAAAGCCGGACTTCTGATCCATAGACGGCTCCCTTCCGGCAAGCGTGTGTCAGCAGAAGGCCGGATTCAGCAATGTCTGACGGCGTCCTCGCAACTTGCACAGTGCACGCAAAATTTTGAAATTTCAATCGGAAATGCCTCATTTCTACCGGCGCCTGAAAATTAGCCGCAACCTATTTTCTCTTTATAAATCCATGACTTGCGCATAAAAATCACGAGTAAATGACCCTGTCGATAGTAGCCCACCATCAAAATTCTTGCAGCTAATTTCAATATATGCTCCCCTGCGTCAAGCATGGCAGGAGGAGCGTTTCGTGACAATCGAGCCTAACCCGCGCCCGCTCGGCCAGGACGCCGCGCTTTCGGTCAGAAACCTGACATTGAACCTCCCCGAGGGGATGGAGCGCTCCCACGCTGTCTCACAGATCTCGTTTGATCTCGTGCCGGGCAAGATTCTCTGCATCATCGGGGAATCGGGATCGGGAAAGTCGATCACCGCGAACGCCATCATGGGGCTCCTTCCCTTCAGTATTCGCATCAGTGAAGGCAGCATTTACGTGGGCACCACGGAGATTCAGTCCATGAATCCCGCGGCGCTTCGCGACATGCGCGGGCGGAAGGTTTCCATGATCTTCCAGGACCCACTCTCGGCGCTCAATCCTCTGATGACGGTCGGCGATCAGATCGTCGAAGTCATGTCCGCGCACGGGGTCGGCACCAAGGCCGAACGCAAATCCCGCGCTGTCGAGCTTCTGAAAGAGGTCGGGCTCCCTGAGCCTACGACGATGTACCGGCAATACCCGTTCCGGCTGTCCGGCGGCCAGCGGCAACGCGTGATGATCGCCATGGCGCTCGCGCTCGAGCCCGGCATCCTGATCGCCGACGAACCGACCACCGCCCTGGATGTCACCACTCAGGCGCAAATCCTGACGCTTATCAAAGACATCCAGCACCGCAAAAATATGAGCGTCGTGTTCATCACCCACGATTTCGGCGTGGTGGCCGAGATCGCTGACAACGTCGTGGTGATGGAAAAAGGCAAGATTGTCGAACAGGGCGATGCGGACACGGTCCTCAAGACGCCCTTCCATCCCTACACCAAGCACCTGATCGCAGCGGTTCCTCACATTATCGGCCAGGACCGCACGCCTCATGTCGCCCGCAGCGACACGCCCATTCTGAGAGTTCGCAACCTCGTCAAGACCTATCGCAGCGGCAGTCGGATGTTCGGCACCGAGCGCGTCGTCAAAGCGGTTCAGGGCGCGAGCTTCGACCTGCTGCCGGGTCGCACGCTTGGCGTCGTGGGAGAAAGCGGTTCGGGCAAGTCTTCGATGGGTCGCCTTCTGGTCAAGCTGATCGAAAGCGACGGCGGTGAGATTTTCTTCGAGGGCACGGATATTGCCCCGATGTCCGAGGCCGAGTTCCGCCCGCTTCGTCCGCGGATCCAGATGATCTTTCAGGATCCGTTCGCCTCCCTCAACCCGCGCTCGACCATCGGCCAGATCCTGACCGTCGGTCCGTGCGCGCATGGCATGTCGTTTTCAAAAGCAAAGGCCGAGGCGCTCGCCTTGCTCACCGAGGTCGGCCTCGATCCTGGTGCTTTCGATCGCTACCCGCACGAATTCTCCGGGGGCCAGCGTCAGCGTGTCGGCATCGCCCGGGCACTGATGTTCAAACCACGCCTCCTCGTTGCAGATGAATCGGTCTCGGCACTGGATGTGTCCATCCAGGCACAGATCCTCGAGCTGCTCGACCGGATCCAGCGGGAAACCGGCGTTTCGATGGTGTTCATCACCCACGACCTGCGCGTCGCCTCGCAGATCAGTGACGAAATTGCCGTGATGCAGAAGGGCCGCATCGTCGAGATGGGGCCGCCCTCGCAGATCTTTCTCAATCCCCAGAGCGACTACACGCGAGAACTGGTGGCAGCAATTCCAGGGGAAAAGGCGGCCGCCTGAAGCCGCCAACCCACCAACCCGTTCATTTCAAGAGGGAAGTGTCGATGACCAAGAAGACGAGTATCACTTTGACGCGGCGCGGGGCGCTCGGGCTTGTGGGCGCCGCCGGCGCCACGCTGATGGCACCCAACCTGCTCGGCAAGCCGGCCTTTGCGCAGACCGAGGGCGCACCGGAGGGCCGGGTGATCGTGGGCCTCGTGCAGGAACCCACCGTCTTCAACCCGTTGATGGTCAAAATCGAAGTCGATGACGGCGTTCACTTCTCGCTCTTCGACGCCTTGTTCCGCTTTACGCCGGAAGGTGAGGTCGTGCCCAACCTCGCAACCGAGGTCCCCACCCAAGCCAACGGCGGCATTTCCGAGGATGGCACCGAGTGGCGCGTCAAGCTGCGCGACGACGTGAAATGGCACGACGGCAAGCCGTTTACGGCAGAAGACGTGAAATTCACGCTCGAGCTGATCGTAAATCCCGATTTCCGCGCCTGGCGAACGGCCGGACACGCGTTTGTGCGAGACATCACCGTGGTCTCTCCGACGGAACTGACGTGGAGGATGGAAGAGCCGTTCTCCCCCTACCTGTCCTTCCTGACAGAAACCTTCATCATTCCCAAGCATGCCTTCGAAGGCGTCGAGGATCCCAACAGCGCTCCCTTCAATCAGAGCCCGATCGGCACCGGTGCGTTCAAATGGGACCGCCGTCTCGCCGGTGACCGCGTCGAGCTGGTCGCCAATGCCGACTATCACGGCGAAGGCCCCTACCTCGAACAGCTGGTCTTCAAGTACATCCCCGACATCACTGTTCACTTCACCCAGTTCCGCAGCGGCGACATCGATCTGCTCGGCCGGATGTACATCACGCCCGACAATTACGAGGAAGCCAAAACCCTTCCCGACCGGACCTTGATGCTGCAGCCGGCGCCATCGATTGAAACGATCGCGCTCAACCTGGAGCGTCCCCAGTTCAAGGAACTCGCGGTGCGCGAGGCCCTTTACGCGGCCATCGACAAGCAAGCGATCATCGACGCGATCTATTACGGCGTGCCGAGCTCGGTTGAAAACTACGTACCGCGCAGCTCCTACTATTATTATGCTGACCTGCCGCTGCACGAATACTCGCCCGACAAAGCCAATGCGCTTCTCGACGAGGCCGGCTGGAAACGCGGCGCGGGCGGTATCCGCGAAAAGGACGGCGTGCGGCTTTCCTTCAAGAACTCCACCACGTCCGGCAACCATCTGCGCGAGCAGATGCAGCAATTCGTCCAGCAGATGCTGCAACAGGTCGGCGTGGAGATGACGATCGAAAACATGCCGGCTGCGGTCATGTGGGGCGATTTCTGGATGCAGTCGCGCTTCGATACAGCGGTTGTCGGCATCACCTTTCTGATCGGCTCGGACCCGGACGTCACCAACCGCTTCCATTCTAAAGCGATCACCGCGCAGGGCGGCTCTGGCTCGAACAACTGGCAGATCAAGAACGCCCGCATCGACGAGCTTCTGGAAAAGGGCACGCGCATCTTCGACCCGGCTGAACGCAAGGCCATCTACGACGAGGTGCAACAGATCGTCCGTCACGAGTTGCCATACCTGCCGCTCTTTGCAGAGAACTACATTCACGGGCGCAAATCCGAGATCGAAGGCTTCGAGCCCAACGGCAACACCCGAACGGAATCCTGGAACGCCGCCAGCTGGTATTGGGTCAGCTAACCTCTCTGGCGCCCGTCGCCGCCTCTGCGGCGGCGGGCTTCACGCCCACGTCGCATCTCCGAGACCGCTGAATGCTCCCATTTCTGCTCAATCGCCTATGGCAAAGCTTTATTCTCCTTATCATCGTGTCGATCATCGGGTTCACGATCCTCAACCTCATTCCGGGGGGACCGCTGTCGCAATACGCGCTTGATCCGGGCATGACCGCTGCCGATCTGGAGCGTCTCAAAGAGCAGATGGGACTGAACCGACCGCTTCCGATCCAGTATCTGGACTGGGCCTGGCGGATGCTCCACGGCGATTGGGGCACCTCCTACCGTGACGGCGCGCCGGTGACCGAAGTGATCGGGCGCCATATATTCGCGACCTTCATCCTGATGGGGTCGTCTATGGCCATTTCCATCGCCATCGGCACCTGGATCGGGATCCGCGGGGCGACCCATCGATATTCGCTCTTCGACTATACGGCCACCGTCGGCGCCATGGTCGCGCTGTCGATCCCGACCTTCTGGTTCGGACTGGTCTCTATCTACATTTTCGCCTTGAAGCTCGGCTGGTTTCCCGCCGGGAATATGTACACGATCGGCGATGAAACGGTTCTGGGCTATCTGCATCATCTGATCCTGCCCAGTCTCGTCCTGTCGCTCGTGCATGTCGCCGTGTGGAGCCGCTACATGCGCACGGCGACGCTCGACGTCATCCATCAGGACTTCGTCAAGACTGCCCGCGCCAAGGGCGTCCGCGAAAAACGCGTGCTGATGAAGCATGTCGTCGGCAACGCCCTGCTGCCGATGATCACGCTCGCCGGCAT
Organism: Afifella marina DSM 2698; assembly: GCF_900102695.1. GTDB lineage: Bacteria > Pseudomonadota > Alphaproteobacteria > Rhizobiales > Afifellaceae > Afifella > Afifella marina. Next base: position 844,817 of record NZ_FMVW01000001.1, on the reverse strand, counting down.
GCAGCTGCCGCAGCTTCTGAGCGGCGCACTGGTGACGGAGACCGTCTTCACCTGGCCCGGAATGGGACGGCTGTTCCTCGATAGCCTGAGCTACAGCGACTATCCGGTCGTGATGGGGCTGCTGATGCTTTCGGCCATCCTGACGCTGCTCGGCAATCTCATCGCCGATATCGTCGTGTCGATGGTCGACCCACGCATCCGTCTTGCCTGACCCAAAGGAGAGCGACATGACCGCACTCTCGGCCACCCCTCATTCTCGCCGACGCGAACGGTGGTGGCGAAGCCGGACCGCCAGGCGCTTCATGCAGCACAAGCTGGCGCTGGTGGGCGCGGTGATCATCGTGGCGCTCGCGCTGGCCTGCATCTTTGGGCCTTGGCTGCTGCCGCACGATTCGCTGCAGATCGACATCCGCGCGCGCTTTTCCCCGCCGTTCAGCGGCGACCATTATCTCGGGACCGACCCCCTCGGGCGCGATCTTGCCGCGCGTCTGCTGGAGGCCGGACGAATCTCCCTTCTGGTCGGGCTGTTTGCGATGCTTCTGTCCACCTTCGTCGGCGCTCTCGTCGGCGTGGTTGCCGGCTATCGCGGTGGGTGGATCGGTTCCGTGCTCATGCGCCTCGTCGACGCCTTCCTGGCGTTCCCCTCGATCTTCCTCGTGCTCGCCCTGGCTGCGGTCCTCAAACCCAGTCCCGCGGTGATCACGGTGATCATCGCACTCACCAGCTGGATGGAAGTCTCGCGCATCGTCGAGGCCGAAGTGCGCTCTCTCCGGGAACGCGAATTTGTCCTGGCGGGCAAGATGCTTGGCCTCAGCGGCAGCCACATGATGTTCCGCGAGGTGCTGCCGAATGCCATGGGGCCGATCATCGTTGCGGCGACCCTGACCGTGGCTCGCGCGATCCTGACAGAAGCCTATGTCAGCTTTCTCGGTTATGGCATCCAGCCGCCGCTGCCGAGCTGGGGCAACATGCTGAACGGCGCACAGCAATATCTGGAAACGGCGCCCTGGCTCGCCATCGTTCCAGGCATTGCGATCACGCTCGCCGTGACCGGCTTCAACTTCATCGGAGACGGGCTGCGCGACGCGCTGGATGTCCGCTCCGAGGGGGGATGACGGGAGGCGGCCATGCCGCGGCATGGTTCGCCCGACACGAGACGCATGGGCCGCGCTGGAATGTCGCCGCGCGGCCCAACTTTATTGAACCGGCGCAGAGCTCAGACGTAGAGATCGAGGTCGAACGTCTCCATCGTCTGTCCGACAAAGACGACGCTGCCGCCACCCGACAAGGCGAGGACGAGATCGCCGTCGTCATTTTCCGAGGCGGTCGCCGTCTGGCCCTCAAGATCGATTGTGTCGCCCTGATCCTGATGGAAGTCGACGACGATATCGGCACCGCTGCCTGCTGCGAAAACGAAGACGTCGCCGCCTGAGCCCCCATACAGGAGATCGGCACCATCACCGCCGATGAGCGTGTCGGCGCCGGCTCCCGCATAAAGCGTGTCGGCGCCGTCGCCACCGTCGAGACGGTCGTTGCCCTCGCGCGCACCGATGACGTCGTTGCCGGCGCCGCCATAGCCCGTGTCCGCGCCCGCCCCCAACCAGATTTGATCGGCGCCATCACCGCCATAGACGATGTCGTCGCCAAGGCCGCCGAAGGCGAGATCCACGCCAGAACCACCGCCGATGTCGTCGGCCCCGCTGCCGCCAAAAAGGGCGTCGGCGCCGCTCCCACTCCAGAGCGTGTCATCCCCGTCGCCGCCGCCAAGCTGGTCATTTGCGGTTCCGCCATAGACGAGATCACTGCCGGTGCCGCCATAGAGCGTGTCCGCGCCGGTGCCGCCCGTCATGGTGTCATCGCCGCTGCCGCCGAAGACGAGATCGAGGCCGTCTCCGCCGTTCATATCGTCGTCCGAACCACCGCCATAGACCGTGTCGTCGCCGGCACCCGAGGCGATGATATCGCGGCCCGACGATCCCGGCACGTCGCCCATGACGACATCGTCGCCTGCGCCTGCGTTGAGCCGATCGTCACCGGCGCCTCCGGTGAGAAAATCGTCACCGCTGCCGGTCGTGATCGTGTCGCTGCCATCGAGCCCCATGATGAAGATATCGTCGGTGGCAGAGGCGTAATTGCCTTCGTCGTCGATCGGCACGTTCCAGCCGTTCACCTGATTGTCGTCGGAGACGCCCTCGAGGCGCTCGTTGGTGCCATTCAAGGTGATGTAGCGGTCGTAATCGAGCGTCGGCGCCACGCCGGCAACAAGCGCAAACTCGCCTTCGACGAGCTCATAGAAACTCGCATAATGCTCGGCGAGAAAGTTCGTATCGAAGGATTTCGAGATCGCATACTGGTCGATCAGGGGCGCATCGAACTGGACGCGGTTGTCCTCAAAGTGGATCTGATCGCCAAGGGTAGCCACCGCCGCTGCAGTGATCGGCGCCTGGGTTGGATCCTGGAACAGATGCTCGACCGCATCGTAGGCGCCCGGATTGCGCACGATATCTTCCGAATGGTCGAGCTGCGAATACCAATCCGGCGTATTGAACGAGACCGAGACCCCGTCGATATCGACGATCGACGTGTCGTAATCGCTCATCAAGGTGAGCGCGATCGGATCGACGCCGGCTGCGGCGAGCGCCACGACTTCAAGCTCCACACCGTCGACGGCCGCAAAGCGCGCCCCGTCGTAGATGGTGAAGAGGTCCGCCACGGTGCCGCCCAGGCTGTGGCCCGAGACCACGACCTTGGTCACGTCGTTGGCCGAGTCCTCGACATATTCCAGCGCCTGATCGATGAAAGCCCGCAGCTGCTCGTAGTAGCGCGCCTGGCCGATGCCGGTGCCGGCCTCTCCGTCGGCGAAGATGCCGTCCGCGTCGGTGCCGCGAAATGTCAGATAGAGCGTGTTGCCGGCATCGTTTTCTTTGATCGCTGCGAGTGCAACCGCCCCCGCCGGCGTGAAGACGCTCTCATCGCCATCCTCATCGACACGGTAATTGTTGCGATAGAGGTCGCCGGCATAGGTGTAGTTCTGGTCGTAGCCGTCGCTCGTTTCGCTGGCGCCGATATCACCGGCCTCGAAGCCGAGTTCTGACGAGGAAAGCGTCTTGAAGCCGAACTGCGCCAGATAAAGGTCGTAGCGGTCATAGACATTGAGGTCCGACCGCAAGCCGACGTCATCGGGATCGCGGCCGGCGCTGTAATCGGCGAGATATTCATCCGGAAGAGCATCCGCTCCCCCGTAGATCGCACGATTGAGAAGAACGACATCGCCCAGGACATCAACAGCGCCCTGTGAAAGGTCGGTCTCTGCAGATGTTACCGCAGAAGAAACCGCGTTTTCACTTCCACTCTCCCAAACCGGGCCCATGCTCGCGCCCCTCCCTGACGGCATCGACGAAACTTGATCTTAGGCGCGAGCAGATGACGAACGAAAGACGGAAAGATGAGCTGCCTGTGTAACCGCGATCTCGCGATAGAGGCGGCGGCGGGCGGAGCGCTGCGATGCGTCAGTGCGTATCGGCGGAACCTCTTCTTCCGGCGTCGCGATTGCTGCCATAAGGGGCCATGTCCTTTTTCTTCGCTTCAGAGCTTGCGGCCTTTACGCCGGGCGATGCCCGTCTCTTGAGAGAGGCGGGCGCCAAGCCGGGCCGGCCGATCGTGGCGCGGACCGCCTCGGCGGAGATCCTGGCGCGGCTTGCCTTCGCCGCCCCGCATCTGCCGGCGCCACTCTTTCCGATCGATCCAGCCCTTCCGCAGGCGGTCGTCGCCGATCTCATCGCCCAATCGGGGGCCGGGCTTGTCGTCGGCGAGCGGCCGGTCGAAGGCATGGACTGTCTGCCCGCAGACGCCTTTCCATCGTCGGCTCAGACCGAGGCACGCTTGCCGTCCGCCCGTTGGACGCCGCCTTGCGGCATCGCACTTCTCGTCGCCACCTCCGGCAGTACGGGCCGGCCAAAAGCGGTGATGCTGTCAGGCGCCAATCTTGAGGCCGCCGCGCACGCAGGCGCGACGGTGGCGCCGCTTCGGGCCGGCGACATGTGGCTTGCCTGCCTGCCGCTCTTTCATATCGGCGGGTTTTCCATCCTGGTGCGCACCGCGCTCGCTGGCGCGGAGGCGCTGATTGCCGAGAAGTTCGAGGCTGCCACCCTCCTCGCCGCTTTGCGCACACGGCCGGTCACGCATCTCTCATTGGTGCCGGCGATGCTTTCCCGCCTTCTCGATGCCGACGGAGAAGACGCGCCCGAAAGCCTGCGCCATGTGTTGATCGGCGGGGCGGCGCTTTCGCCGGAACTCGCTGAACGGGCGGCCGCTCGCAGCTGGCCGATCCAACCCACCTACGGCATGAGCGAGACGGCCTCGCAGCTTGCCACCCTCCCCGCTTTGCCGCGCCCATGGCGCGCCGGCTTAGTCGGAAAGCCGCTCGGCGAAACCGAAGTGGCGCTCGATCCGTCTGGCCGGCTCAAGGTGCGCGGGCCGAATGTCATGGCGGGTTATGCCAATCGGACACTTGCCCCTGGCGACGGGCTTTCGGACGGCTGGTTCACCACGGCCGACCTTGCCGAGATCGACGAAACGGGGGCAATCACCATCCTCGGGCGCGCCGACGACGTCATCGTCACCGGCGGCAAGAAGATCATGCCGCAAAGTGTGGAGGTGCTGCTCGCCAAGGCGCCCGACGTTGCGACCGTTGCCGTCACCGGGCGGCCGGACCCGATCTGGGGCGAGATCGTCACCGCGATCTATGACGGCACGAGCGACGAAGCGGCGCTGCTTGCCTGGTGCCGCGATCATATCGAAGGCGCGCTTCGCCCGCGCGCGGTCGTGCGGGTCGAGGCAATGCCGCTGCTTGCGAGCGGCAAGCCGGACCGTTCAACCCTGAAACAGATCGCCGCCGGGCAGGTGGTCGAATGGAGTAAGGCCGAGGCCCGGACGCTCCGCTAGGCGGATTACGCCCATCTCGATCGGCGGCGGCGCAGCCACGTCTTCGGCAAGCCAGGCGAGCGTGCCGAGACCGTGTGCGAGGCCCTGTCCCGTCGGCAGAGCTGCCGCAAGATGGGCTGCCGCCATGACGCCGATGGCGGAATCGACGACGGAGGTCAGAACGAGTTCTACACCGGCCTGTTGCGCGCGGCGGGCGAGATCAAGCGTCGCGTCCATGCCGCCGATCCGCGCCGGCTTGACGACGAGGCGCCGAACGGCGCGCGCCTCAAGGAGAGCATCCGCCCCCAGGACGGGGACAGATTCATCGGCGGCGAGTGGGAACGGCAACTCGGCCTGCAGGAATGCGAGCGCATGCGGCGTCGGCCCGGCGAGCGGCTCCTCGACGCCATCGACGCGCAGGCCATCCATCTTCACCAGCGCGTGCAGGAAGCGGTGCGCCTCAGCCGGAGCCCAAGCGCGGTTGGCATCGAAACGGAAGGACAGCACGTCCCCGCTCGCTCCGACCAGCTCTTTCAAAGCTTCGAGCTCGCGCTCCACTGGATCGACGCCGACCTTGATCTTGGCGACGGCAAAGCCCGCCTGGGCGGCCTTCTGTGCGCGGTCAACGCAGCCTGCATCAAGGCGGCCGAGAGCGGCGTTCACAGGCACCTCAGAGACCGAATTCTGGCGCAAAAGCCGGTGCAAAGGCAGGCCATTCTGCTTTGCCTGAAGATCGAGGAGCGCCGTCTCAACGGCCCAGCGCACCTGCGGCTGAGCAATCCTTTCGCCAAGGCCGCCGGAGAGCGGCTCAAGCTCTTCGCCCGCAAGCGCGCGCAAAGCCTCGTCGAGCGCGCGAAAGGTCTCGGCATGGCCTTTCTCGCCGGAACTCGGCAGCGGCGCACAATCGCCGAAACCGACGATCCCGTCCGAGGCAAGCGCGACGAGGCGGCCATACCGCGTCGTCATGGTGGCGCTGGCCGCCACCCAGGGCCGGGCGAGCCTCAGCGCATAAGGGCGTGAGCTGGCCTCATCGATGCGCATTCGGACACGTCCGGCGGAATGCTCACACGGGGTGATCGGGCCGCCTCAGGGACGCGGCGGAAAGCGCGAGAAATCAGGCGCGCGCTTTTCGTTGAAGGCGTTGCGGCCTTCCTGGCCTTCATCGGTCATGTAGAAGAGCGCGGTCGCATTGCCGGCAAGCTCCTGCACACCCGACAGCCCGTCGGTGTCGGCGTTGAAGCCGGCCTTCAGGACACGCAGCGCGGTCGGCGACAGGCGCAGCATTTCTCGGCACCACGAAACGGTCTCCTCCTCCAGCCGGTCGAGCGGCACGACGGTGTTGACCATGCCCATCTCGAGCGCCTGTTGCGCATCGTACTGGCGGCAGAGGAACCAGATTTCCTTGGCCTTCTTCAGCCCCACCGTGCGCGCCATCAGCCCGGCGCCGAGGCCTGCATCGAAGGAACCAACGCGCGGGCCGGTCTGGCCGAAACGGGCGTTGTCGGCCGCGATCGTCAGGTCGCAGACGAGCTGCAGGACATTGCCGCCGCCGATCGCATAGCCCGCCACCATCGCCACAACAGGCTTCGGCAAGGTGCGGATCATGCGCTGCAGGTCGAGAGCATTGAGATGGTGAACGCCCGCCTGGTCCTTGTAGCCGCCATCGTCGCCGCGGATTTTTTGGTCGCCGCCGGCGCAGAAGGCATCCGGCCCGGCGCCGCACAGGATGATGACGCCGACTTCCTGGTCGAGACGCGCAAGATGCAGCGCCGTCATGATCTCTTCCAGCGTCTCCGGCCGGAAGGCGTTGCGCACATGCGGACGGTTGATGGTGATCTTGGCGATCCCGTCCGCCTTGTCGAAAAGGATGTCGGTGAAATCCTGCCCCGGCACCGTCTGCCAGGCGATCTTTGCGTCACTCATCGCGTTTGTCCTTGGGTCACGGGCGCCGCAGCGGCGGCGAAGAAAGTCTTGAAACGGGCGAGGCTCTTCTCGCGCCCGATGGTCGCGCGGATCACCGTCGTCCCGGGCCGATCGAGCGCCGCATTGACGGCCGCCATCGCCTCGTCGAGGCCGTCGACATCCTGTGCGGCGAGGCCGAAAGCGCGCGCTGCCGCCACATGGTCGAGCGATTGCGGCGTCAGCCAGCCGGTCTCGAATTCCGGCAGATCCGCCTGCGCCAGATGATCGAAGATGCCGCCGCCGCCATTGTCGAGAAGCAGGATCGCGAGCGGCAGATCGCGGCCGAGCGCGAGCGCCCCGAGATCGTGCAGGAAGGCGAGATCGCCGACGACCGCGACGCAGTTTTCGGAGATGGCGGAAATGCCGAAGGCCGTCGACAGATTGCCATCGATGCCGCTGACGCCGCGATTTCCGTAAACCCGCAGCTTCGATGCGCTGCGGCCAGCGAGCCAATCGGCGGCCCGCACGGCGAGCGAATTGCCGAGGAAAATCGCGGTCGACGGCGGCACAGCACGCACGAGCCGGCGCATCAGCGCGCCCTCGAAAACGCGGTCGCCGTCGCACACGGCATCCGCCGCCCGCATGGCCTCGCTGTCGAGGGCAACGATGTCAGCACGCCATTCCGGCGGCCCGGCGGGCGCATCGAGCCCCGCACAGACGAGCGCCACATCGGCGGTGACGACATGGCTCGCCGTCCCTGCCGGGTCCGCAAGCCGCGGCGTTTCGGAGACGACGATCTGCGGTTTCGTATGCGCTTTCTCCATCCAGGTGGAGACGGCTTTGGAGACGGGCGTGCCGCCGAACCGCAGGATCCAATCGGGCGTCGGCGCGGAACGCGCCACCTGATCGGGATGGGCAAGGATTTCCGGCTCCTGCGTGCCGAAGCGCAGACCGGAGAGAACGTCGGCGAAAACCGGCACGTCGAGCCGTCTCGCCAGGTCGAGAATCGCACGGCGCGCGGCGTCGCTCAGCGCTTCGCTGCCGCAGACGATGGCCCCGCGCCCTTTGCCGATGATGCCGGAGATGCGATTGAGGGTTTCGCCCGTCGGCTGCAAATGTGTCGGAAGCGTCAGCGGGATCGGCGCTCCGGCCGTTTCGTCCACAGCGATCGAGGCTGACGGGACGAGCGGCTCGCGCAACGGCACGTTGATGTGAACCGGGCCCGGAAGCGGGCCACGGCTCGCCGCCACCATCCTCGCGGCGAAATTCGCGAGCCAGCCCGTCTCGGCCTCAGCCGGCGGCAGCTGGAAGAACTTGCGCACATGGGTGCTGAAGAGCCCCGCCTGGTCCATCGTCTGATTGGCACCGCAATCCTGCAGCTCGGGCGGACGATCGGAGGAAAGAAGGATGAGTGGCACGCGGGCCATATCGGCCTCGACGACAGCCGGCAGCCAATTGGCGATCGCCGAACCGGATGTTGCCGCAAGCGCCACCGGCTCGCCGGAGGCCTTGGCGAGACCGAGCGCGAAGAAGGCGGCCGAACGCTCATCAACCACCATGCGCACACCGATTTCGGGATGACGCAAGGCGGCAAGCGTCAGCGGCGTCGAGCGTGAGCCCGGAGAGGCAACAAGCCGGCGCACGCCGGCTGCAGCAAGCCCGGATGCAAGGGCCGCAGCCCAGTGAAACGTCTGTTCGGCGGGTCCGTTCATTTGTCTGCGAAGAGATCCAACATGGTGGCAAGCTTCATTTCCGTCTCCATCCATTCGGCCGCCGGGTCCGACTGCGCCATGATGCCGGCACCGGCCCACAGGCTTGCCTCGCGCCCGGCAAAGAAAGCCGTGCGCAAAACGACGGCCGCCTCTCCGTCTCCGTCCGCGTCGATCCAACCGGCAACACCTGAATAGAGGCCGTCGCGCTCCTCGCCCAGCTCGTTCAGCCAGGCAAGTGCCGTTTCGCGGGGAAATCCCGAAACGGCCGGGGTCGGGTGAAGCCGTTCCGCCACGTCGAGAAGTCCGACACCCGGCTTCAGCCGCCCGGACAAGGGCGTCCACAGATGCGTGACGCGCGACAGATGCATAAAGCCCGGAGCCGACGGTCGCTCAAGCGTCTCGCAGAAATCCTCGAGGTCGGCTGCGATCGCATCGACGACGATGGCATGCTCGCTGCGCTCCTTGGCCGAGGCAAAGAGGGCCGATTCGGCGGCGTCATCGACCGGTGCCGCACCGGCATTGCGGGCCGTGCCGGCGAGCCCGTCGCTCAAGATGTCCCGGCCTTTCTTCACGGCCAGGCGTTCCGGGCTCGCGGCGACGACATGACCGCCGCCGTGGGGCAGCGAGAAGATGTTCGATCCCGCATTGTAAGCAGCGAGGCGGTCGACGAGACGATTGGGGTCGACCGGTTCTGCAAGCCGTAGGGCCAGACGGCGGGCAAGGACCGCCTTGTCGAAGCGGCCGTGGCGAATCGCGGCGCTGGTTTCGGCGACACGCGCCTTCCAGGTCGTCTCATCCGGCGTGGCCTCTGAGCCTTCGATGCGAGCCTCGCCACCCAGGCCGGCCGGCGAGAGAATGCTGTCGGCGAGCGTCAGCCAGTCGCCGGCGATCTCCTGCGGGGAGCGCCCATCATGGCCCGCGGACAAGATCACGCTCCAGGCGTCACCCTCGCGGCGAAAGAGGACGCGCGGCACAAAGAAGGAAAGGTCCTGCTTCGCCGTGGCTGGCGGCAGGGTGAAAAAAGCCAGCGGCAATGCGAAAGCACCACCGATGCGGCGCCAGACGCCTGCTTGAGACAACAGGCGGTCGAGCGCGTCACGCGAGCCTTCGACGGCTTTTCCGGCAGCATAGAAGGCACGGCCCGTCGGAGGAGACACCCACCGACAATCGCCCGAAAAGCCCTGACAGCGCGCAAGTGTGCTGCCCGGCAGATCGATCGCGAGGCTTATGACTTCGCCCGGCGCAAGCGTCGCCAGCGTCTCGCCCGAAGCAGCGATCGCCCTTTCCAGGAAACCGGGTATGCCGTTGTTATTAGCGTTCATGAGAGATGCTTACGCGGGCCTTCGGGCTCTTGTGGAGACGCAGAAAAGACGCGCCGCCTTGCCGGGGCCTTGCGGCCCAGCCGATCGACCTGCAGCGCCATGCTCCTTTTCCAGGCTCTCCCGTTCACTGCGCCTCTAGCGCGTTTGCCAGCGCATAGTCCACGGCCGCTTCGCAATGCAGCCGCGTCGTATTGAACATGGGAAAGTCCGGGCGATCCTTCTGGTCGATCAAAAGAAAGATCTCCGTGCAGCCGAGGATCAGGCCCTCTGCCCCCTCTTCGCGGGCCAGCCTTTCGGCAATCTCCAGATAACGGGCTTTCGATTGCGAACGGATTTCATCCTTGACGAGTTCGTCGAAGATGATGCGATCGATCTCAGCGCGCTCGGCCGCGCTCGGGACGACGATCTCCAGCCCGAATTTTTCCTCATAGCGGCAGCGGGCGTAATCCATTTCCATGATCGGCTTGGTGCCGAAGAGAGCAACGCGTTTCAGCCCTGCCTTGCGGATCGCCTCGCCCGTCGGATCGACGATGTGGATATAATCGATGTCGCGGGAAGCAAGGATCGCCTCCATCGGCTTATGCAGAGTGTTGGAGACGCCGACGATCACATCGGCGCCTGCGGCAATCAGCGCATCCACCTTCTTCGCCATATAGGCCTCCAGCGAGGTCCAATCGTCGGCATGCAGAAAGGCTTCGATATTGCCGAAATTCATGCCGACGATCACCGTCTCGGCGATGTCCCAACCGCCGAGACGTGCATTCACGATCTCATTGAGAAAGCGGTAGTAATGGCCGGTGGCGATGTTGCTGGAACCGCCCAGAACACCGATCGTCTTCTGAGCGAGCGGTCGTGTCGTCACGCTGCGTCCCCCGTCTTGCCTGTCCTTTCAGGACATAGCAGAGCCCGGGCGGCGCGCCCACCGGCTGCGGCAATCAGCGAACGTCTTGGACGACCTCGAAACCTTCGAACTGCGGATGCTCGATATAGAGAGGCTTGCGCTCGCCGGCGCCCGCATGGGCATTGCGGAAATGCTCAGACTTCGTCCAGTTCTCGAAATCTTCGTAGGAGCGCCAGACCGTGTGCGAGGCATAGAGCACGTGATCTTCCCGCTCCGGCCCCTTGAGGAGATGGAACTCGACGAAACCCGGCACCTTGGAAAGCTGCGAATCGCGGCTGCGCCAGACTTCGGCAAAATCCTCGGCCGATTCCGGCTTCACCTTGAAGCGGTTCATGGCGATGTACATTTTTCGCTGCTCCTATGGGATTGGTTCGGCCGATCGGGCTCGGCCAAAAGATGAGAACGATTTTCACCTTATAGCGGAAAGCCGTTGTCGCGCCAGGGGCAGCGCCGGTCACGCGGCGGGTTTCGCCCTTCCCTTCGGCGGCAACCCTCGCCGAGATACGCCCGCCCTCAGGCTGCGGCGCGCATCATGCGGATGGCTTCGACGATCTCGGAGAGGGAATCGATCACCTGGTCGGCCCCGAGCTCTTCCGGCGGCAGCTTGGTGTAACCATAGCTCATGACGAGGACCGGCAGGCCGGCCGCCCGCGCGGCCCCCACATCGGCCGGGCTGTCGCCGACCATCAGCGCGTCGTCGGTGCTGATCCCAAGCTGCTGCAGCGCCGCCAGAAGGACAGCGGGCTCCGGCTTCTTCGGCAAACCGCTGTCGCCGCCGATGACGGCGCCGAAACGTTCGGCAACGCCGAGACCTTCCAGGATGAGACGCGTCGCCTCGCCGGGCTTGTTGGTGACGACGGCGAGCGCGATGCCGCTTTCTTCAAGGCCCGCCAATGTTTCCACGGCGGTCGGGAAAAGCACCGTCTTCTCGGTTGCTCGCGGCTCGTAAAGCGCCAGGAAACGCGCGACCAGGCTCTCGAGCTCGATTTTGTCGAGTGTGCGCCCGCGCGCCTCAAAACCGCGCTCGACGAGCTTTTCGACGCCGTCGCCCACCATCTTGCGGACATTGTCTTCGCTGACGGCGGGGAGCCCCTCCTCGACGAGGAGATCGTTCAAGGCATCGGTCAGATCGGGAACGGAATCGACGAGCGTGCCGTCGAGATCGAAGATGATGGCCTTCGGCCAGGACGAGGCCATCAGGCGGCCTTCCATTTGATGGAGCAGCCCATCGAGGGGATCTGTTCCCTCGGCCCTTCGCCGGTTTGAGCGACCTTTTTCATCGCCTCGAAAAGCTCGCGCGGCGCATCCGACACCGCCTCTTTCCGGGATGCGTCGAGCCGGCCGCGAAACTGCAGCTCCAGGTCCTTGTTGAAGCCGAAGAAATCCGGCGTGCAGACGGCCTCCCAGGCGCGCGCCACCGACTGATCTTCGTCATGCAGATAGGGAAAGAAAAAGCCGTGCTCTTCGGCGAATGCCTGCATGTTCTCAAAGGAATCGTCGGGATAGGCCTCTGCATCGTTGGAGCAGATGGCGATCGTCTTGATGCCGTAGGCCTCAAGCTCCCTGGCGTCGCGCACGAAACGGTCGATCACGGCCTTCACATAGGGGCAGTGATTGCAGATGAAGGCGACGAGCGTGCCGTTCTCACCCGCGCAATCGGCGAGCGAATAGGTTTTGCCGTCAGTGCCCTTGAGGGTGAAATCCTTCGCCTTCCAGCCGAAATCGCAAATCGCGGCGGTTGCAGCCATGAAGCTCTCCTTGTCTGCGTCTCAGGCGGCCGCCTTCAGCGCCCCCTCCGCTGCCGTGCGAATGGCAGTGATGTTCTGACGATATGTTTCTTCGCTGCCGCCTTTAAAGACCGCGGAGCCCGCAACAAGCACATCGGCCCCGGCCGCGGCGAGCGCCGGCGCGGTCTCCGGAGAGACGCCGCCATCAATCTCGATGCGGATGTCGCGGTCGCCGATCATTTCCTTCACGCGGCGCGTCTTCTCGATGATCGCGGGAATGAAAGCCTGACCGCCGAAGCCGGGATTGACACTCATCAGAAGGATGAGGTCGAGCCGGTCGAGCACGTATTCGAGCGTCGTTTCCGGCGTCGAGGGATTGAGAGAGACGCCGGCCTTCTTGCCGAGCCCGCGGATCGCCTGCAGCGAGCGGTCGAGATGCGGTCCCGCCTCCTGATGCACGGTGATGTAATCGCAGCCGGCGGCGGCGAAAGCCTCCAGGAACGGGTCGGCCGGCTCGATCATCAAATGACAGTCGAAGACTTTTTGCGAGGAGCCGCGCAGCGCCTTGATGATGGGCGGACCGAAGGTGATGTTGGGCACGAAATGCCCGTCCATCACGTCGAGATGGATCCAGTCGGCGCCGGCGCGGTCGACGGCGGCCACTTCCTCGCCGAGCCTGGCGAAATCGGCGGAAAGGATCGACGGGGCAATCAAGATATCGTTCATGGCGGCTCTCCCTGTGCCCGCGCGGGCTATTTCGCTCACGCCCGTTCTTCGGCGCGTTCACTGTCCGTGGGAATGGAAAACACCCGGCTGACATTGATGTCCTCGGGGGAAATCATCTTCAGATCCTCCACCGTCACCGGGCCGGTCCCCGCCTCGAAGAGACGGTTCGCCTGGCGCAGACGCGCGCGGTCGAGGGCGTTTCTGACCGAGCGGGCATTGGCGAAGTGCGGCTGCTGACGGCGGCGGTCGATGTAGCGGATGAGCGTCTCGCGCGCATCGGGCGACAATTCGTAGTTCTGCTCGTTCAGCATCATCTCGGCGATCCTGAGGAGCTCCTCGTTGTTGTAATCTGGAAAATCGATGTGGTGCGCGATGCGCGAGCGAAAGCCCGGATTGCTCTCGAAGAACTTATCCATCTTGTCGGCGTAGCCGGCCAGAATGACGACCAGATCCTCGCGCTGATTTTCCATCACCTGGAGAAGGATTTCGATCGATTCCTGACCGTAATCGCGCTCGTTTTCCGGGCGGTAGAGGTAATAGGCCTCGTCGATGAAGAGGACGCCGCCCATCGCCTTCTTCAACACTTCCTTCGTCTTCGGCGCGGTGTGGCCGATATACTGGCCGACGAGGTCGTCGCGCGTGACGGAGACGAGATGACCCTTGCGGATATAGCCGAGCCTGTGAAGGAGGCTCGCCATTTTGAGCGCGACGGTCGTCTTGCCGGTACCCGGATTGCCGGTGAAGCTCATATGCAAGGTCGGCGCCTCATAGGCGAGGCCGAGCTGCTTGCGGGCGCGCTCCACCAGGAGGAGCGCTGCGGTTTCGCGAATGCGCTTTTTGACAGGCGCAAGGCCGACCAGGGTCTCATCGAGTTCACGCAGGACGTCGCCGACGCCCGATTCCTCGAATTCGCGCTGCAGATCCACCGAGGTGACCGGCGCAGCAGTTTCCGCCTCGGCGGGATTGGCATTCTCGGTTTTGACCTGGTCGTTCATCGCAGCATCCGCTCACAAACTCTGATCGGCGCCGCGCCCGAGGCGCGACGCCAGTTATTCGAATAGGGTCGCTTTAGTACCGCGCGCCTTCCGGCTTGTCGGACGCGTAGCCCCGGGTCGTGTAGCGGGTCATGCGACCGGCACACTCCTGCCGCTCCAGGCTGAAGCCCGGCTCTTCCGCAGGCCGATTGACGATGAAAGAGATCTTCACCGATTCCCAGCCGTGCGAGGAATCGAAGGCCGATAGGCGGATGTAACGGTCGCCATAGACCTTACGGCAATCGTTGAGCTCCATCATCACGCCCGCCGCATCCTCGATATCGAACATCGGGTGGCCCCACATGTCCCAATAGGTGTTGCGCGGATGCGGGTCGTCGGTGAACTCGATGTTCACCGCCCAGCCATTGTCGATGCAGTACTGCACCTGCTTGGTGATCTGCTCGTCCGTTAAATCGGGCAGAAACGAAAAGGTGCCTTGGGTAATGCGCATGGATGCGTTCTCCAAATAGTCTCGGTTCGGGCTCTAGGCGGCAGTCGCCGTCGGCACGAAGTCCGGCGTGTCGGTGGAGGCGTAGTTGAAGGTGACATCCTTCCAGGTCTCGAGCGCCTGCTGCAGCGGCTGGCAGGTTTTTGCCGCGGTCTGCAGGATCTCCGGACCCTCGTTGACGATGTCACGGCCTTCGTTGCGGGCGAGAACCATGGCTTCGAGCGCCACGCGGTTCGCCGTCGCGCCGGCCGCGATACCCATCGGATGGCCGATCGTGCCGCCACCGAACTGCATGACGCAATCCTCACCGAGCAGGTCGAGGAGCTGGTGCATCTGGCCGGCATGAATGCCGCCGGAGGCAACCGGCATCAGCTTGTTGAGCGAGGCCCAATCCTGGTCGAAGAAGATGCCGTTCTGCAGCGCCTGGGGATTAAACTCCTCGCGGCAGATGTCGTAATAGCCCTTCGTCGTGGCCGGATCGCCCTCGAGCTTGCCGACGACCGTACCCGCATGGATATGGTCGACACCGGCCAGCCGCATCCATTTGGCGATGACGCGGAAGGAAACGCCGTGCGTCTTCTGGCGCGTATAGGTCGAGTGACCGGCACGGTGGAGGTGCAAGATCATGTCGTTCTTGCGCGCCCATTTGGCCATGGACTGAATGGCCGTGTAGCCGATCACGAGGTCGATCATGACGATGCAGGAGCCGAGTTCCTTGGCGAATTCGGCACGCTCGTACATGTCTTCCATGGTGGCGGCGGTGATGTTGAGGTACGTGCCCTTCATCTCACCGGTCGCCGCCTGCGCCTTGTTGACCGCTTCCATGCAATAGAGGAAGCGCTCACGCCAATGCATGAAGGGCTGCGAGTTGATGTTCTCGTCGTCCTTGGTGAAGTCGAGACCGCCTTTCAGCGCCTCGTAGACGACGCGGCCGTAATTGCGGCCGGACAGGCCGAGCTTCGGCTTCACGGTGGCGCCGAGAAGCGGACGGCCAAACTTGTCGAGACGCTCGCGCTCCACAACGATGCCCGTCGCGGGACCCTGGAACGTCTTCACATACGCGACCGGCAGCCGCATGTCTTCCAGACGCAGGCCCTTCAAGGGCTTGAAGCCGAAGACGTTGCCGATGATCGACGCGGTCAGGTTGGCGATCGAGCCACCCTCGAAGAGGTCGAGATCATAGGCGATGTAGGCAAAATACTGGCCTTCGGCGCCCGGCACCGGATCGACGCGGTAGCATTTGGCGCGATACTTCTCCGCCGCCGTCAGACGGTCGGTCCAAACCACGGTCCAGGTCGCGGTGGAGCTTTCACCGGCAACGGCTGCAGACGCTTCGATCGGATCGACACCGTCCTGCGGGATCACCCGGAAGACGCAGATGATGTCGGTATCCTTCGGCTCGTAATCGGGCTCCCAATAGCCCATCTTCTTGTATTCCATGACGCCGGACTTGTAGCGGTCCTTGCCGGTGACGGTCTTGGATTCCGTATCCATCCCACTCCTCGCTTTCTCTCGTTGAAGCTGGCCGATTACTCGGCAGCCATGGCCATGTCGGTCTTCGGATCAAGCGCGCCGCTTTGGTAGCGCTTGGCCATCTCCTCGAGCGGGATGACCTTGATCTTGGAGGCGTTTCCGGCGGTGCCGAACCGTTCGAAACGATCGCGGCAGAGCTCGCGCATGGCCTCCATCGCCGGCTTGTTGAACTTGCGCGGATCAAATTCCGCCGGGTTTTCCTGCGCGATCTTGCGATACTGTCCGGTCATCGCCATGCGGCAGTCGGTGTCGATGTTGACCTTGCGGACGCCGTGGCGGATGCCGCGTTCGATCTCTTCCACCGGCACGCCGTAGGTCTGCGGCATCGCCCCGCCATAGGCATTGATGATGTCCTGCAATTCCTGCGGCACGGACGAAGAGCCGTGCATGACGAGATGCGTGTTCGGCAGGCGGCGATTGATCTCTTCGATCACATGCATGGCCAGAATCTCGCCGTCCGGCTTGCGGGTGAATTTGTAGGCGCCGTGGCTCGTGCCCATGGCGATCGCCAGCGCATCCACCTTCGTCGCCTTGACGAATTCCACCGCCTGATCCGGGTTAGTCAGAAGCTGCTCCTGGGAGAGCTTGCCTTCCGCGCCATGGCCGTCCTCGGCCTCGCCTTCGCCCGTTTCGAGCGATCCGAGCACGCCGAGTTCGCCTTCCACCGAGGCACCGACCCAATGCGCCATCTGCGCCACGCGGCTCGTGATGGCGACGTTGTACTCATAGGAGGCCGGCGTCTTGGCATCGGCCTCGAGCGAGCCGTCCATCATCACGGAGGTGAAGCCGTGCTGGATGGCCGTCAGGCAGGTGCCCTCGTTGTTGCCGTGGTCCTGATGGATGCAGATCGGGATGTTCGGATAGATCTCGACCAGGGCTTCCATCATCTTGGCGAGCATGATGTCGTTGGCATAGGCGCGGGCACCGCGGCTCGCCTGGATGATGACCGGCGCGTCGACGGACGAGGCCGCCTCCAGGATCGCCAGAGCCTGTTCCATGTTGTTGATGTTGAATGCGGGAACGCCGTAGCCGTTCTCGGCAGCGTGATCCAAAAGCTGACGCAGCGTGATGCGGGCCATTATTCGCTCTCCTTGCCAAGGTTGATGAAGGTCCGGGCCGCATCGACGATGGCGTCCGGGGTGATACCGAAATGCTCGTAGAGCTCTTGATAGGGCCCGCTCGCCCCAAAGCCCTGCATGCCGATGAAGATGCCGTCCGGGCCGAGCCAGCGATCCCAGCCATCGCGCACCGCAGCTTCGACACCGATCCGTGGCGCCGTGCCCAGAACCTTGGTCTGATAGGCTCGGTCCTGGGTCTTGAAGATGTCGAAGCACGGGGCAGAGACGACGGCTGCGGCGATGCCGTCGGCTGCAAGCTTCTCCGCCGCTTCGACCGCGATCGGCACTTCCGAGCCGGTGGCGATCAGGGTCACGTCGCGGTCGCCCTCCGGTTCGCGGAGCACATAGGCCCCCTTCGCCGACAGGTTCTCAGACACGTGCTCGGTGCGCAGCGTCGGCAGGCCCTGGCGCGTCAGGCACAGAACCGAAGGACCCGAAGCGTTTTCGATGGCGCACTGCCAGGCTTCCGCCGCTTCCACCGCATCGGCGGGACGGAAGACGTTGAGGTTCGGCATGGCACGCAGGGATTCCAGATGCTCGACCGGCTGGTGCGTCGGGCCATCCTCGCCGAGGCCGATGGAATCGTGGGTCATCACGTGGATGACGCGCACGCCCATCAGCGCCGCAAGACGGATCGCCGGGCGCGAATAATCGGCAAAGACCAGGAAGGTGCCGCCGAAGGGAACGAAGCCGCCATGCAGCGACATGCCGTTCATCGCGGCCGCCATGCCGTGCTCGCGGACGCCGTAATGCATGTAATTGCCGCTGAAATCGTCGGGCGTGACCGGCTGCTGCGCCGCGACACGCGTGCCGTTGGAGCCGGTGAGATCGGCCGAACCGCCGATCAATGACGGCAACAGCGGCACGAGCTCTTCCAAAACCTTCTGCGAGGATTGCCGCGTGGCGAGCTTCGGCTTCTCGGAGGAGAAGCGCTGCTTGATGCTCTCGATCGCGTCGCGCAATTCACTGCCCGTAAAGTCGAGCTCGAGCGCGGCGTGGAAGGCGTCGCGACGCTCTTTCGGAGCCTCCGCCAGACGCTTCTTCCAATCGTCATGCAGCGCGGTCCCGCGCTTGCCGGTCTCGCGCCAATCCTTCAGAACCTCTTCTGGGATGACGAAAGGCTCATGCGTCCAGCCAAGCTCCTCGCGGACGGCAGCGACCTCTTCGGCCCCGAGCGGCGAACCGTGCACGCCATGGGTGCCCTGCTTGTTGGGAGCGCCCCAGCCGATGATCGTGCGGCAGGCGATCAGCGAAGGACGATCGGTCTGGCGCTCGGCCTCGATCGCAGCCTCGACCGCCGCCATGTCGTGACCGTCGACGCGGCGCACCGACCAGCCGGCCGCCTCAAAACGCTTCAGCTGGTCGACGGAGGTCGCAAGCGATGTCGGCCCGTCGATGGAAATCTGATTGTCGTCGAAGAGGACGATCAGCTTCCTCAGCTTCAGATGGCCGGCGAGATCGATCGCTTCGTGGCTCACACCTTCCATGAGGCAGCCGTCACCGGCGATCGCGTAGGTGTAATGGTCGACGATCTCCTCACCGAAGCGCGCCGCCATCAGCCGTTCGGCGATCGCCATGCCGACCGAGGCACCAAGCCCCTGACCGAGCGGACCGGTCGTCACTTCGACACCCGCCAGATGGCCGTATTCCGGATGGCCGGCCGTGCGTGCGCCGAGCTGGCGGAAATTCCGCAGCTGGTCGATCGTCGCTTCCGGATATCCCGTCAGATACAGCAGCGAGTACAGAAGCATCGAGCCGTGGCCGGTCGACAGCACGAAGCGGTCGCGGTCCGGCCAGGCAGCGTCCTGCGGATCGAAACGCATGAACTTGCTGAAGAGGACGGTCGCCACATCGGCCATGCCCATGGGCATGCCCGGATGTCCCGATTTCGCCTTCTCCACCGCATCCATGGAGAGCGCGCGAATGGCGTTCGCCATCGGCTTGAGATCAGCGGCCTCAGCGTTCGTCGAAGCGGCCAGTACGGTCGTCTGCAAAGGGGCCATCAAGAAACCTTTCGTTTAGGAGACGCGGCGCTTTCGCTCGATGAGCTGCAAGATCAGCGGCGTCAAAATCAGCTGCATGGCGATATCGAGCTTGCCTCCAGGGACCACGATCGAGTTCGCCCGCGACATGAAGCTATCGTGGATCATCGACAGCAAATACGAAAAATCGATGCCACGCGGATCCGCAAAGCGGATCACCACCATGGATTCGTCTGCTGTCGGAATCCACCGTGCCACGAAGGGGTTGGAGGTGTCGACGATCGGCACGCGCTGAAAATTGATCGTCGTCTCGGTGAATTGCGGGCAGATGTAATGCACGTAATCCGGCATACGGCGCAGGATCGTGTCGGTGACCGCTTCCGTCGTATAGCCGCGCGTGGAACGATCGCGGTGGATCTTCTGAATCCACTCCAGATTGATGACCGGCACGACACCGATCTTCAGATCCGGATACTGGGCGATGTTGCAGTCGTCGGTGACGACGGCGCCGTGCAGACCCTCATAGAAGAGAAGGTCGGACTCGGCCGGGAACGGCTCCCAATCGGTGAACTCGCCCGGCGGGCAGCCGTAGCATTTGGCCTCGTCGTCATCGTGGACGTAATGACGGGTCTTGCCGGTGCCCTTGCGTCCGTATTCTTCGAACATCGCCTCCAGCTCGCCGAGGAGGTTCGCCTCCGGGCTGAAATGGCTGAAGGAATAGTCGCCCTCCGCCTTGTGGCGCTCCGTCTCTTCGCGCATCTCCACGCGATTGTAGCGGTGATAGGCGTCGCCTTCGATGAAAACGGCGTCGACCCCTTCCCGACGGAAAATCTGCTCGAAGGTCCGGCGCACGGAGGTGGTGCCTGCGCCGGACGAACCTGTGACTGAAATGATTGGGTGCTTAGCTGACATATCCTGGCCTCAGACGCGAAACAGGCCGCGATGGGTAAACAAGGGCGCGCGTTCGCCGATCAGGCTCGGCGCCTCGTGGTAACGAAGGATGCGCTCCACTTCCTTCTTCGAACCGAAGATGAAAGGCGTACGCTGGTGCAGGCTCGCCGGGATCTGATCGAGAATCGGAAAGCCGCCATCGGTGGCGAGGCCACCGGCCTGCTCGATCAACATGGCGATCGGATTGGCCTCGTAGACGAGCCTCAACCTTCCCTCGCCGTAGCCGCGGCGATTGTCGCGCGGATAAAGAAACACGCCGCCGCGCGCGATGATCCGATAGGTGTCGGCCACAAGCGAGGCGATCCAACGCATGTTGAAATCGCGAGCGCGCGGGCCTGCCGAGCCCTGCAGGCAGTCGTCGATATAGATGCGCACGGCTTCGTCCCAATGCCGGTAGTTCGACATGTTGATGGCGAACTCATTGGTGTTGGGAGAAATCAGCACCCCGTCGAGAATCTGCTGATAGCCGCCGATGCGGTGCGAATAGACGAAGACATGCGTGCCCTCGCCCACCGTCAGCACCATGGCGAGCTGCGGGCCGTAGATGAAGAAACCCGCGGCGAGCTGATTGCGTCCTGGCTGTGCGAAATCCGTGCCGACACCATCGGCCGCATTCGGCGCATGCGGCAGGATGGAAAAGATCGTGCCGATCGAGACGTTCGTGTCGATGTTGGAGGAGCCGTCGAGCGGATCGGTGGCGACGGCGAGAACGCCTTCGGGATTGAGAAGTATCGGCGAGCCGATCTCTTCCGACGCATAGGCGGCAACGGGGGCTTCCCGCATCTCGGCGAGGACGATCTCATCGGCACGCACATCCAGAAAGCGCTGACGGTCGCCATCGGCATTGGTGGAACCGCGTGCGGCGCCAATGTCGCCACCGAGCTGTCCCTGGGACACGACATCACGAATCTGTCGTGAGGCGCGGGCGAGAGCCCGGATCGTTTCCACCACCGCGAGACGCTGCGGATCTTCTGTGCTGCTATATGCTCTGAGAAATGCCTCGAGCGTGCTCAGGCCGGCCATATGCTGCCCTCCCCCCTGACCGAGGTTTCCCTGTCGGTCTTGATTGGGTGTGAGATACACCCTGGGGTGACTAAGTAAATTTAATTCTTGTAAGGCGCACAGTTAGGAATTCTAATGAGCGACATGGACTGGCTCACCCTCCGGCAGCTGCGCGCCGTCACAGAAATTGCACGACACGGAACAATCGCGAGTGCCGCCAAGGCCTTGGGACTGACGGGTCCGGCCGTCACGTTGACGCTGAAACAGATCGAATCCGCGCTGGGTCTGCCGCTTTTCGACCGCACCGCGCATGGCATGCGACTGACTGACGCTGGCGAGGCGGTGCGCAACACGGCGGCCGAGGTGGAGCGTTCGATTTTCCGGCTCTCCGACACCATCAACGAGGTCAAGGGTCTGGGCACCGGCGCCGTGCATGTGGGGGTCGTCTCGACGGCGAAATACTACGCACCGGCCCTCGTCGTCGGCTTCAAGCACGAGCATCCGATGATCGATGTGCGGCTGACCGTCGGCAATCGCCAAGAGGTGGTGCAGGCGCTCACAGATTTCGATGTCGATTGCGCCATCATGGGCCGTCCGCCCAAGACCGTGCCGGTGGAGGCGGCGGTGTTTGGCGACCATCCCCTCATCATGATCGCCTCGCCCGCCCACCGGTTGGCGGGTCAGATCGATCTCAGCCGCAACGAGCTTTCCGGCGAGACCCTGCTCGTGCGCGAGCCTGGCTCAGGCACCCGCACGTCGATGGAAATCTATCTCGGGGATCTTCTTGCCGATCCCTCCATCCATTTCGTGGAGTTCGGCAGCAACGAGACGATCAAGCAGGCCGTTATAGCCGGGCTCGGGATCGCCTTCCTGTCCGCGCACACCGTCGCCGTGGAGATCGCCGCCGGCCGTCTCGTCGCACTCGATATGGAAGGATTGCCGATCCGCAGACAATGGTTCGTCGTGCGCCGCGGCGACAAATCCGTCTCTCCGGGCGCCCGCGCCTTCCTGCAATTCGTCGTGCATGCCGGCACGCAATTCCTGCCGCATTTTCCAAAACTCTACGAAGAGGCAAGCGGCGAGTGACAAGACCTCAGGCGGGCAGCCCGCCGGTCTTTGCCAGGAAGTCGACGATCCGGTCGACGCCTTCATTGCGGGAGAGATCGGTGAAGACGAACGGTCTTCCCTCGCGCACCCGCTCCGCATCGCGGGCCATCACATCGAGGTCGGCGCCAACATAGGGTGCGAGATCGGTCTTGTTGATGATCAGAAGATCGGAACGGGTGATGGCGGGTCCGCCCTTGCGCGGGATCTTTTCGCCTTCCGCGACGCTGATCACGTACAGCGTCAAATCGGCGAGATCGGGCGAGAAAGTCGCCGCAAGATTGTCGCCGCCCGATTCGATGAAGACGAGATCAAGATCCGGGTGGCGGGCGTTGAGGTCGGCGATCGCGGCAAGGTTGATGGATGCATCCTCGCGGATCGCCGTATGCGGGCAACCGCCTGTCTCGACCCCGACGATCCGGTCTTCCGGCAAGGCCTGCAGCCGGTTGAGGATGAGCGCGTCTTCCTTCGTATAGATGTCGTTGGTGACGACGGCGAGCGAATGGCGCTCGCGCATCGCCTTGCAGAGCTTTTCGGCAAGCGTCGTCTTGCCGGAGCCCACCGGCCCGCCGATGCCGACGCGAAGGGGGCCGTGCGGCGAACGCTGCATCGCAGGAGCGGGCTCGGCGGTCATCGTCATGAGCGGAACAACCTCGTCTCCTGCACCTCGTGCTGCATCGAAGCGATATCGGAGAAAAACGTGGCGCTGCCAAGCTCGGCCAGATCTGCGGCGGCGGCCCAGGCGGCAGTTTGAACAGCGTCCCCATGCAGCCCCATGACAACCGCCAGCGCATCCGTCTGGCCGATCGGAACGCTCCTTTGCGCCGCCGAACAGAGATTGACGATGGCAGCCTGCAGGAAGCTCGCAACGGCGGTCAGAAGTCCAATGTCAAGATCGGCCGCTTCCGCCCCGATCGCGACCGGCCAGGGCCTTGCTGCGCCGCCCGTCGCCTCGGCGAAGGCACGCCCCTGCGCCATGGTTTCGAGATGCCTCTCCTGCGAAGGCGCCAGCGCCTCGGCAAGCTCGGCTATCTGGGAAAGCTCGGCCGCGTTGCCTGCCTTTCGGGCGCGGAAGGCTGCTGCGAAGAGAACGGCGTCTGCGCGAAACGAGCCGCAGAGCAAAAGAGCGTCGAGCCATGCCTTCAGGCTTTCGCGGTCATGCACCCAGCCGGCGGCGACAGCCCGCTCGAGCCCATGCGAATAGGCGAACGCCCCGACCGGGAATGCAGGAGACAGCCAATACTGGAGCGTCACCAGAGCAGCGGCCGCATTTTCGCTGCCGCTTTCGACCTCGCTCGCGCCCTCAGCCATGCGCCGCCTTGTCGACATCGTCAAAATCTCCAAGCGCCAGATAGTGGAGCTCGCGAACGATGCGAATCGTCGGCTTCATGGCAAAACAGATGGACCCGATGAGAAAGCACCAGATCGCCGGCGTTTCCAATTCTGGGTAGAAGAAAAGCCAGGAGCCGACGATGAAAAGCAGGGCTGCGCTCACATCCACAGTCGTGAAGGCGACTTCGTAGAGCGCGTAGAGAGTGCGGTGACGCTCGCTCTTCGTGTTGTTCCTAGGGTCGAAGAAAGCCATTCTGCCTCGGGGTCCGTACTGTTCATCCTGGCCCATGAGAATGGGGCGGCTCGTTGCCATGACCATGGCCGTGATTGTGCGGATCACCATAAGCGCCACCTTCCGGATCGAAAGCCTCCTCCACTTCGAAGGTTTCTCCGCCGAGCCTGCGGATCATCTCGGCGAGCACGTGATCGCGGCGAATGAGAAGACGCTCTTCCTCAAGAGCAGCCGGCGTGTGGCGATTGCCGAGATGCCAGGCGAGCCGCAAAAGCGTGCCGCGATCAGGCGCCCGCACCTCCAGAAGCGGTTCAGGCTTTGCCCGCACGTCGATGCGGCGTCCATCTTCGAGAACCAGCCGGTCGCCCTCGCGCAGGAGCCGCGCTTCGGGAAGGTCGAGCAGAAAGGTCAGCCCGGTTTCCGTCGTCATCACCAGACGGCGACGGTGACGCTCATCAGAGGTGAGACAGACGGTTTCGGTCATGCCTTCCAAGCGTGGACCTGCCTCTTCGACGGCCGTGGCGCGCGGCCAAGTTTGCGGGCTGCCGGACATCTGCTCGCTGTTCATCGGCTCGACACCGCCATTGAACCACCCGAGACGATCAGCGCCGAGCCGACGAAACGATTGAGCCACACGAAGATGCGCTCCGAGCGCAGCAAGCCTTTGAGGAGCGCACCAGCGGCCACATAAAGCGCGACGGCCACGATCTCCATGACGAGAAAGGCGCCGCCGAGCCGCGCAAGCTGCGACCAGGCCGGAAAGGCCGGATCGATAAACTGCGGGAAAAAGGCGGTGAAGACCGCGATCGCCTTCGGGTTGGTGATGGCAATGGTGAAGTCGCGGCGCATCAACGTCTTCAAACTGACTGCGGACGGATCGACCCGTGCCAGATGACGCGCATGGCGCAGGATCCTGACGCCGACATAGATGAGATAGGCGGCGCCCAGGAGCTTGATGACGACGAACGCTTCGGCGGCGGCCGACAGGATCGCGCCAAGGCCTGCGACGGTGACGCCGATCAAAATAGCGAAAGCCGGCATACGGCCGAGACCACCCAGAAGAGCGTAGAGCGGCCCGACCTTCGCAGCATTGGCGAAGGCCAGCATGTTGTTGGGACCGGGCGCGCAATTCACGGCAAAGCAGGCGGGAATGAAAAGACTCCAGGCGATCATCGCAAAGCTCTCAGGGCGTTCCGGATAAAACCCTAGAGAAAAAAACAGCGCTGCGGAAGGAAATCAGGCCTCTTCGGGAAGGGCCACCGACAAGGCAAAATCGTGTCGCGGAGAAGCGACGGGTTTCGTCATGGTGATGCTGGTCGGGCGGTCATAGCCGGCATGGGCCGTCTCCCCGACCTTGACGAAGCCCAGCCGGGCGAAGGCGGCGTGGTTTTCGGTGAGTTCGACGCGCGTCTGCAGCTTGAGGAGGGAGCGGCCGTTCGCCCGCGCCCGCTCTTCAGCGAGCGCAAAAAGCTGTCGCGCCAACCCCGCGCCGCGAAAGGCCGGATCGACCGCGACCTTACCGATATAAAGGCAATCCGGCTCGAGCTTGAGAAAAGCGCAGCCGACGATGCGCCGCTCCTCCTCGGCAAGAAGAAGCGTCTCGCTCCCGGCCTTTTCAGCAAGCTCCGCCGGCCCCATGCGCAGGAGCGAGGACGCCGGATCGATCCGCGCCGCCATATAGGCGAAGCAATCCATCAAGAGGCGGTGCAGTTCGTCCCAACGATCAAAATCAGGATCGGCTTGGCGACAGATCACGGCCATCGGGGCGCGCCTTCGAAAGCGATCAAAACAGAAAATACCGCTGCGCCATCGGAAGCACGTCGGCCGGTTCGCAGGTGAGAAGGTCGCCGTTCGCGCGCACCTCATAGGTCTCAGGGTCGACCGCAATCTCCGGCGTCGCGTCGTTTAAGAGCATCGAGGCCTTGGAGATTTCGCCGCGGGTGTTCTTCACCGCCACGAGGTCCTTCGCGACGCCGAGCTTCGCCCTCAGCCCGTCATCGATCGCCGCCTTTGAGGCGAAGGTCACCGACGAATTCGTCAGCGCCTTGCCGTAGGCGCCGAACATCGGGCGGTAATGTACCGGCTGCGGCGTCGGGATGGAGGCGTTCGGATCGCCCATCGGTGCGGCAGCTATCGAGCCGCCGATCAGCACCATGAAGGGCTTCACGCCGAAGAACGCCGGGTCCCAGAGCACGATATCGGCACGCTTGCCGACTTCGACCGAACCGATCTCATCGGCCATGCCATGGGCGATCGCAGGATTGATCGTCACCTTGGCGATGTAGCGGCGTACGCGGAAATTGTCGTTGTCGC
The DNA here is from genome assembly GCF_900102695.1 of Afifella marina DSM 2698. Classification (GTDB taxonomy): domain Bacteria; phylum Pseudomonadota; class Alphaproteobacteria; order Rhizobiales; family Afifellaceae; genus Afifella; species Afifella marina. Next base: position 818,555 of record NZ_FMVW01000001.1, on the reverse strand, counting down.
CGCTCTCCTCGGCAAGGCGGCCGCGCTGCACCTTCATCTTGTGCGCCGTCTGAAAGGTGCGGATCAAAACCTCGCCGACGCGCCCCATCGCCTGGCTGTCGGAGGCGATGATGGAAAACGCCCCCATGTCATGCAGGATGTCTTCCGCCGCGATCGTTTCCTTGCGGATGCGGCTTTCGGCGAAGGCCACATCTTCGGGAATGTTGGAATCGAGGTGGTGGCAGACCATGAGCATGTCGAGATGCTCGTCGATCGTGTTCCGCGTATAGGGCCTCGTGGGATTGGTCGAGGACGGCAGGACATTCGCCAGTCCGCAAACCTTGATGATGTCCGGCGCATGGCCGCCGCCCGCCCCTTCCGTGTGGAAGGCGTGGATGGTGCGGCCCTTGAAGGCGGCGATGGTGTTTTCCACGAAACCGGATTCGTTGAGCGTGTCGGTGTGGATCATCACCTGCACGTCGTAATCGTCGGCGACGGACAGGCAGCAATCGATGGCGCCCGGCGTCGTGCCCCAATCCTCGTGCAGCTTCAGCGCGCAGGCGCCGCCCTTCACCATCTCCTCCAGCGCGGCCGGCAGCGAGGCATTGCCCTTGCCGGCAAAACCGATGTTCATGGGAAAGGCGTCCGCCGCCTCGATCATCCGCGCCATGTGCCAGGGGCCCGGCGTGCAGGTGGTCGCAAGCGTGCCGTGGGCTGGGCCGGTGCCGCCGCCGAGCATCGTCGTGACGCCCGACATCAGCGCCTCTTCGATCTGCTGCGGGCAGATGAAATGGATATGGCTGTCGAAGCCGCCGGCAGTCACGATCTTGCCTTCGCCGGCGATCGCCTCCGTTCCCGGCCCGATGATGATATCGACGCCCGGCTGCGTATCGGGATTGCCGGCCTTGCCGATCGCTGCGATGCGGCCGTCCTTCAGGCCGATATCAGCCTTGTAGATGCCGGTGTGGTCGACGATGAGCGCATTGGTGATGACGGTTTCAACGGCGCCGTCTCCGCGCGCATGCTGGCTCTGGCCCATGCCGTCACGAATGACCTTGCCGCCTCCGAATTTCACCTCCTCGCCATAGATGGTGAAATCCTTCTCCACCTCGATGACGAGATCGGTATCGGCAAGGCGAACCTTGTCGCCGGTGGTGGGGCCGAACATGTCGGCATAGGCGGCGCGGGAAATTGTGGCGGGCATGGTGACCTCAGACAGGCACAGGCAGAAACAGAGAGGCTTCGACCGCTCGTCGGTCGAAGGAAAAAGTTGCTGCAGCGCCGAAACGAATACCACGCAGCGCGATCATGCAATCGGGAAAATCGGCCCGCCCAGCAGCAAAAAGTTGGGTTGCGCGGCGGACGTCCTGTCGGCTTTCCAGAACGAAGGGAGAGCCATCCAGAATACGGTCGAGAACATCAAGGATGGCGTCTTTCGAGGCTTTGAAGCGGCTCGTCAGGGTCCAAACCAGTTCCACGAGCACGATGTCCGATACGAAAAGCCCCTCGCTCGATGCGCTCTCAACCAGACGACGTGCTGCAGAGACTTGATCAGAATTGTCGTCGATGAAGACACGGATCAGGACATTGGTGTCCAGGCCGATCATGCCGCGGCATCCCGTTTGGCCCTCCGCCATGCCTGAAAATCACGCCACTCGTTCCATTCACGCAGAACCCTCTCATCCTCTTGTGCGAGATGGCCAGCAATGAACTCGTCCGCGTGCTCCGGCACGAACTCTTTGACGCGACCGATGCGATTGTCGAGGAGACCGAACAGCTCACTAATCGGCTTGTTGCGAGCGACGATCTCCACGCTGCCTTGTTCCTCATCAATGTAGAAGTCGACGATATCGCCGGCTTTCAGCGAAAAATGCTCACGAACAGCGACGGGAATCGTTACCTGGCCTTTGGAGCCGACTTTCCCTTCATAGTGTCTCATGGCCGCCTTCCCGACATTGTGAAAACAGTTCGACTTATAGCACGGCGCCCAGTCTTTCGCACATCTGCCGACCGCTTTCACTTTCGCCGACTTGCCGTCTATTTGTCGCCCAAAAGCGCCAGAAGCTGATCCGTCCGCTCGCGTGTCAGATCGGCTTTGCACGACGTCACAAGAAGCGGCTCCATGGTGCCGCCGCGGGCGGCAAAGCCGACAGAGGCACAATGCGCATCGCGGAAGACGATCCAGGTGCGTTGTGCTTCAAGGAGCGCTGCTTCCGCGCCCTTCAGGTCATCCGAAAGCTCGGCATCGAGCGCGCGGTAATACTCCAGAACCTTCGGCCACGCCTCGTTGAGAGCGGCGTCGGCCGCTTCGAATTTCTGTGCTGCACAGGCATTCATGTCGGTCTGCGTCTGCGGATCGGCGCACTCGGCCGCCCGTGCCGCGCCCGCGGCCGGCAGAGTCAGAAGGACGACAAGGGCGGCCAGGAACGTCTTCGATCGCGCCATCACATAATCTCTCCACATGCCGCGCTTCCACGGCTTCGAAACATCATGAAAGACAAGATGGCACAGCCGCAGCCACCGCGAAATGGTCCCTGAATGATCACATTTTCGGCCCCTCGAAACGCAGACTGGCTGAGCTTCCGACGCGCCCGCCGCATGGTGGGCCTGTCCCAACTCTGATGAAGAGGAAAGACCGATGCGAAAGATCGTTTCAACAGCAGCTGCGGCCGCTTTCGCCCTCCCGCTTCTGGCGCCCGCCGCCTTTGCGCAAGACGCAGGCACGCCCGCGGCCAAACCCGATCAGGCGCAGGCCGCTCAGCCGGCAGCGCCGGGAGAACAGGGGCGCACGCCGATTACCGTCGACAGCGTCGTCGCTTCGGTCGCCGATTCCGGCAACGCTGCCGATGCCATCTCCGACACCGACATCAAGCAGGTCGGCGTCGTGACCATCGACGAACGTGCCGGCGCGGACGCGGCCGCACGCGTCGATCAGGCCGTGGCCGAAAACCAGGACAAGGTGACGGAGTTGCGCGACACGCTCTCGCATCACCAGCAGCTCGGCCCGCGGCTTCGCGAAGGCGGGCTCGATGTCACGAAAGTGGTGGCCGCGCAGATGATGCCCTCGGGCGACCTCCTGCTTTTCGTGCGCAGCTGACGGGAGCACAAAAGGGCGCGGCCGTCTGAGCGACCGCGCCCTCTTTCATGGAATTAGATCCGGCGATTGTCGGCCGCACCACCTCGCCGGCCGAATGTCCGATCGCGCTTACAGCGAACCCATAACTTTCTGAGTGAAGCCGTAGACTTTGCGGGCGCCACGAAGCGGCACGAGCGTCACCTCGCGCCTCTGGCCCGGCTCGAAACGCACGGCCGTGCCGGCCGCGATATCAAGGCGCATGCCGCGGGCTTTCTCGCGGTCGAATACCAGAGCTTCGTTCGTTTCATAGAAATGGTAGTGCGATCCCACCTGAATGGGGCGGTCGCCCGTATTGGCGACCTCAAGGCTGACGGTCTCGCACCCTTCGTTGAGAACGATGTCGCCCGCAGCCGGAATGACCTCTCCAGGGATCATGGCACCATTACCTCTCTTCTCGCCGAAAGCCTCGTTCGGCCTCGTGTTCAGCGAACCGGCTGGTGGACCGTGACGAGCTTGGTCCCATCCGGGAACGTCGCCTCCACCTGCACATCGTGGATCATCTCCGCCACGCCTTCCATCACCTGGTCGCGGGTGACGACATGGGCGCCCGCCTCCATCAGATCGGCGACGGCGCGTCCGTCGCGCGCACCTTCGACCACGAAGTCCGTGATGAGGGCGATCACCTCCGGATGGTTGAGCTTGACGCCCCGTTGAAGCCGCTTTCGGGCGACTTCGGCCGCCATGGCAACAAGCAGTTTGTCCTTTTCGCGCGGGGTGAGCTGCATGGTCCTGTCTCAAAGCGTCCAGATTTTGGGCAGCGGACAATCCGCCAAGAGAATTCTGAGTGCGGGCACAAGGCGGCGTCGCAGCGCAAGGCCGTCTTCTGCTACCAGTCTAGCAAGTATTTTGCCATTGAAGGCGCTCGCCCCGCCTCCGGGCCCGAGTGCTGCTCGCAACGGCTTCACCATCCGCTCGCAATCGTCCGCCACGAGGAGAAGGCTCGCAAAAGCGCTGCCGCCCGCCAAGGTGGCACGTGCGCCGCCGAGCTCCGCGACGTCGCCGCGCAACGCCAGTTCGTCGGCATGCACGAGACGTCCCGCGCGGCGCGCCCGCCAGCTTTCCCGCAGATCGGCCCGCGTCACTCTTTCGCCCATGGCGCGGCGCCCAAGAAGCGTCGATTCCAGCGCCAGAAGCCGGGCGCCTTCGCCGAGCTCGGCCGTGATACGCCGGTGACAGGCCGCGCCCTGAAACGCGATCGTCTCCTGCGGCAGCCAGTAGAGAGTGGCGCCGGGCGCGAGATCGACATGTACGTCGATTTCGGCAACCCCGCTCTCCGTGCGGTAAAGCCGCTCGCAAGCGGGCGTCATTAGAACCGCCGTCGTCCCCTCGCCCATCGTCACCGAAATGGCGAAACGGTCGCCGCCGGTCAGACCGCCAGCGGTGTTGATGACGACCGCTTCGGGCGGCATGCCCGCGGGCACCTTCGGCAGGCGCCACTTCACCGATCCCTGGTGGAACAAACGGTCAAGACGGGTCGAACCGCCCGCGCGCTTGAAGGCAATCCGCGCCTCTGCCTCGACGCGCTGGAGGCGCGCAGGCGCTGCGGCATGCTCATCGGTGTCGACGTAATGTGAGGCTGGAGCACCCATTTCGTGGAGCATTCCCGCATGCGCGCAAGAAGTCGAGCTCCGATGCGGCCTGCACAAGATCAGTCGCGCCTTAGCGCGCCCAGAACGAGGGCGGCGAGCACCGTCTCCTTGAGGCTTTTCGGTCTGGCGAGCCCCATGCGATCGAGAGCCGCCTTTTCGGCAGGGCTCGTCTCACCGGCTCTCCACCCCTCCCGGAAGGTACGGGCGAGCTCGAGCCAGGCCCCCTGCTGCCGCTTCAGAAGCGACAAGGCTGGCAGCAGAGTTTGTTCGGCCTCGGTGAAATCGGTGCCGAGCGGGAAGCGCGGCAGATGCCCGGCTTGGCGGAAAGGCGAGAGAGCCGAAACAATGCGCTGCGGCGTGTTCTCCGCGGAAGAAATCCGGAAATCGCGCTCGATCTTGCCGGCCTTGCGGGCACGCTTCACGAGCCCGTCCTGAAAACGGCTGTCGGTGATCGCCAGCATGGCGGCAACCGTGTCGCGGTCGCTGCGGCCTTTCAGTTCCGCGATCCCATATTCCGTGATGACGACGTCCTTCAGATGCCGCGGCACGGTGGCATGGCCGTAGGTCCAGACGATGTTCGAACGCGGCGCGCCCTTGGCCATGCGCGAGGCCCGAAGCGCCATGATGGAGCGCGCGCCTTTGAGCGCGAAAGCCTGGGCGACGAAATTGTACTGGCCGCCGACACCCGAGACGACACGGCCATCCTCCAGCTGGTCGGAAACGACGGCACCGAGAAGCGTCGCCATCATCGCATTGTTGACGAAGCGCGCGTCACGGCGGTCGCGGCGCTTCTGCTCTTCACCGCCATAGAGATCGTTGACGAAGGAGATCTCGCGCATGGAGAGCTTCGCCCGCTCCGCCTCCGGCAGGGCCTTCAAGCGGTCGTAAAAACTCTGTGGTCCGAGAAAGAATCCGGCATGCAGGACGGCGCCATCCTCGGCCGGCCGCTTCAGGATGCCGGCCTCGAAGAGATCGAGAAAACCGTCGACGAACATTTCCGAGGCGGCATAGAGGCCTTCGCGAAACGGGTCGCAATGGCGCTCGCGTCCCGCAGGCGTCGGACCAAGCGCCTCGAGCGCGGCGCGGAAAACCTCCGGCTCGCGATGGCGCAGTATGAGCGCATGGGTGAGCGCATCGCCGATCGAGCCAATGCCGATCTGCAGCGTCCCGCCATCGGGCACCAGGCTCGCCGCATGCAGGCCGATGGCATAATCGGCGAGCGAAACGGGCGGTTTCGGTGTGACGAAAAGCGGATAATCCCCGCTTTCGAGGATAAAATCGAACTCTTCCGGCGCCAATTCGGCCGCGCCCGGCATGAAGGGGAGCTCGTTGTTCACCTCGCCAACCAGAGCGAGCCTTTCGCCGGCGGCCCGCCGCGCCCGGATCGTCGGCAGAATGTCGAGCGTCACATCCGTATTGCCGGAGATGCTGTAACGGGCGCTCTCCCCCTCGCCTTCGCGCGCCACCATCTGGCCAACGACGTTGACGCCGCGCTCCAAAAGATAGCCGACGGCGTGAGTGTAGTTGGCGGAGATGTATGTCTGCTGGGCGTGCGGGCTCGACAGGTACTTGCCGGCGAGAAAGAAGAACTCGTTGACCTCGATATTGGGCGGCAGAGTGCCCGCCCGCATCGGCCGCGCATAAACAAGGCGCGGAACGCCGGCATAGAGCCGCTCGGCGAGCGGGCCCATGAACCGCTTTTCGATCTCCGAGGAGCCGGAAGGCGGCTGCAGCGTCAAAGCGGTGAAAATCCTCAGGCGGATCGAGCGATCGGCTTCGGCCCGCCTGTACAGCGCATTGGCAAAATGGTTCGCCTTACCGAGACCGAGCGGCAGGCCGAGAACGATGTCGCGGCCTACATGCTCGATAACCCTGTCGGCGAGGGCGTCTGCGTCCGAGGAAACCTCAGGCGGCCGCACGCTGTTCCTGTCGGAGTTTTGTCCAGCCGTCGTCCGGCTTGAAGCGATCGCCATATTTTTCGGCCAGCTTGTCGAGCGCCGCCACAACATCGTCCACGCCACGAGCGCGGGCGTAATGGAGCGGTCCGCCCCTGAAAGGAGCAAAGCCCGTACCGAAAATCATGGCGCCGTCAAGAACATCCTCGTCCTCCACGACGTTCTCACGCAGACATGCCGCACAGGTGTTGAGGATCGGCAGGACCAGGCGATCCTTAAGATCCGCCGGCGGGATGGCCTCGTGCTTCTTGCCTCGCTGCGGCTTTCCGTCCTTGTCGTAGGAATAGAGCCCCTTGCCGGTTTTGCGGCCGAGCTCGCCCTTTTCGACCTTGTCCTTCAGCCATTGGGGCGCTTCGGGAATCGGCACAGGCAGGCGATTGCGCAACTCGTCGGCAACGGCGAGCCCGACATCGAGGCCGATATTGTCCATGAGCTCCACAGGGCCCATCGGCATGCCGAAATCCTTCGCGGCCTCGTCGATCACCTCCTTGTCGACGCCTTCGTCGAGCAAGAGCATGGCCTCCAGGAGATACGGCGTCAGAGCCCGATTGACGAGGAAGCCCGGCGAGGATTTCACCGGCGCCGGCAGGCGGTCGATCGAGGTGACGTAGGACATCGCGGCCGAAAGCGTCTCGTCCGACAGGCGGTCGTGTTTCACCACCTCGACGAGCTGCATCTTCGACACCGGGTTGAAGAAGTGGATGCCGACGAACCGGGAGGGATCTTTCAGGTCCGCCCGCAAATCCTCGAGCGGGATCGACGAGGTGTTGGTGGCGATGATCGCACCAGGCTTCATACCCTCTTCGAGACCCGCATAGATCTTCTTCTTCAGATCGAGCTTCTCCGGCACCGCCTCGATGACGAGGTCGGCACCTTTGAGCCCATATCCGTTCGGGTCGGGGATGAGCCGGTCCCAGGCATCGCGCGCTTTGACGCTGTCTTTGAGCGTCTTTTCCATCATCTTCCACGCCGGCTTCATCGCCTTGGCGATCGGCTTGATGGCAAGATCGGCGAGCGTCGCACGCATGCCGCTGCGCGCCGACCAGGCCGCGATCTCGCCGCCCATCGTGCCGGCACCAACCACGTGCACATGGCCGATATCGCTCTTCTTGGGGGCGAGACCCTTCATCTTCTCGCGCAGGAAGAAGACGCGGATGAGGCTTTGCGCCGTATCCGTAACGAGAAGATCGGCAAAGGATTTGATCTCGCCTTCGCGCATATTGTCGACGTCGCCGCCGGACGTCTCCCACAGATCGATGAGCGCGTAGGGCGCCGGATAATGCTCCTTGCGCAGCCGCTCTTCGACCTTCGACCGCATGCGGTTGGAGGCAAAACGACGCCCCGGGCCGCTGCTCAAGGCCTTGTCCTTCAGCCCCTCATGGGCGGCGGAATGAAGCTCGCCCCTGGCGACCGCGGCAACGGCAGCCGCCACATGGCGTTCTTCCGTGGCGAGATCGACGAGACCCAGACGCTTTGCCGAGCGGGCCGATTTGTTGCGGCCGGTCAACATCATGGTCATCGCCTCGGTCGGGTCGATGAGTTCGGTGGAGCGGAAGGTGCCGCCAAGGCCCGGATGCAGGCCGAGCATGACCTCCGGGAAGCCGAGCTTCGCCTCGCCGACCGCGACGCGGCGCTCGCAGGCGAGCGCGATCTCAAGCCCGCCTCCCAGGCAATTGCCATGAATGACGGCGACGGTCGGATAAGACACCTCGGCGAGCCGATCGACGACTTTGTGGGCACGGCGCAGCGCCGCCTCCACCTCTTCCGCCTTCGTCAGATTGCGGAACATGTTGATGTCGGCGCCGACGATGAAGCCGGATTTCTTCGCCGAGCGGATGACGAGCGCCTTCGGCGGATTGGCCTCAAGCTCCGTCAGGATGGCGTCGAGTTCCGTCAGCATCGCCTCGTCGACGACATTGACGGAGCGGCCCGGCATGTCGAGGAGAAGCCATTCGACATTGTCGGCGTCACGGCCGCGCTTCCACATTTTGTCGGCGGGCGCCATCTTCAGATCGACGGGCCCGGTTTCCATAAGGCGCGGCGACAGCGCGCTTAGCATGCGTCCCATGTCTTCCGTCCTCACATTACGCGTTCGATGAGCATGGCGCCGCCCTGGCCGCCGCCGATGCATTCGGTTGCAATTCCGCGGCTCTTGCCGGTGCGCCTCAAGGCGTTGGCGAGATGCAGCACGATGCGGTTGCCGCTGGTGCCGACCGGATGGCCGAGGCTGATGGCGCCGCCGTCGATGTTGAGCTTGTCGCGTTCGATGCGCCCGAGCGGATGGTCGAGACCAAGAACGTCGCGGCAGACGGTTTCGTCTTCCCAGGCGGCGAGACAGCCGAGCACCTGCGCGGCGAAAGCTTCGTTCAGCTCCCACAGATCGACATTGTCGAGACCCATGTCATGGCGCTGCATGAGCCGCGTCGACGACACGACGGGCCCAAGCCCCATGATGGCGGGATCGAGGGCCCCCCATTCGGAATCGACGATTTTCGCGATCGGTTTCAGCCCCCATTTCTCGACCGCCCTCTCGGAGGCGAGGATGACCCAGCAGGCGCCATCGGTGATTTGCGAGGCGTTGCCGGGCGTTACCTTGCCGAAAGGCCGCTCGAAAGCGGGCTTCAGCTTGGCAAGTTTTTCCACCGAACTGTCGGGCCGCACGCCGTCGTCGTGATCGTAGGCGACGCCGTCGCGATCGAAGGCCGGCGTCACCTCGTCGGCGAGCCAGCCTTCATTCTGTGCCCGGGCGAGCCGATGATGGCTTTCCGTCGCGTATTCGTCGGCCTGCTCGCGGCTGATGTCGAAGATCTGAGCCAGGATTTCCGCGGTCTGACCCATATTGAGTTCCGTGATCGGGTCGGTGAGGCCGCGCTCCAGACCGATCTGCGGCTTGAAATCGCCCGGACGGAACGACGTCGTCTTGCCGAGCCGGTCCCAGATGGACTTCGAGGAATTGAACTCGCCCAGCCATTCCACCGCATCGCGCTTCAAGATCATCGGCGAATGGCTGAGCGCCTCCGTGCCGCCGGCCAGGATCATGTCGCGGGTGCCGTCCTGGATGTAGCGGAAGGCCGTATCGATCGACTGCATGCCGGAGCCGCAATTGATCTGCACGGTGAAGGCCGGCATCTCGTCACCCATGTCGAGACGAAGGGCTGCGACACGCGCCGGGTTCATCTCATCGGCAATGACGTTGACGCAGCCCAGGATGACCTCGTCGAATTCCTTCGGCGAGAAAGGCTGGCGCATGAGAAGCGGTCGCCCCGCCTGCACGGCGAGGTCGACAGGCGTGAACGGCCCGGGCTTTCCCCGGGCTTTGATGAACGGGGTTCGGGCGCCGTCCACCAGATAAACTGGCTGGGTCATTAAGCGGTCCGTTTCAGGTCGTGAACATTGTTGGCAGCTTTGGACGGAGCATTGTCGCGCTCGTCCGGCAGTGCGCTGCCGTGGGTAAAGGCCTCGCCGGGGAAGGCATCGACGGCGATCACCAGATCGGCCGCGGCCTCGGCTTCCTTGAGGCGGCTCGCTTCTTCCTCGGAGATGAGGCTCTTCTTTGCGGCTTCGTCGGGGTTTCTCACCTTGGCCTCACGCAGCTTGCGGCGCAGCGGCTCGACTTCGACGACGAGTTTGAAAGCCCGCTCCAGATGCGAGATCGCCGCGTTCGGCTGTCCCTCGCCGAGATAGAGGCCGGAGGTCAGACGCTCGCGCGTCTCCGAGGGCTCGAGCAGGATTTCCGCACAGGTCTGGGCGAGTTTGTCGGAGGGGCCGGAGCGGCGGGCACCGAACGGGAAGAGCATGAATTTTGCGAGCCACGCCGCCGGTCGCGACGGCAGATTGTCGAGAAGCTCGGCAAAGGCCGTGCCGATCGCCTTGGTGCCGCGCGCGAAGGTATAATCGACGAGCGGCCGGTCGGCTGCGGGTTTTCCGTCGACCTCGAAGCGTTTCAACGTGGCCGACAGGAGATAGAGCTCCGACAGAATATCGCCAAGACGGGCCGACAGGCGCTCCTTGCGCTTCAGCGAGCCACCGAGGGTGAGGAGCGCCAGATCGCTCACGACAGCAAAGGCGGCCGAGTAACGCGACAGCTGGCGATAATGCACGGCGAGATCGCCCGCCTCCTCCGGCGCCGGCGCGAAGCGGCCAAACGTCCAGCCGCGACCCATCGCGCGGAAAGCGTTCTTGATGGCATGGCCGACATGGCCCCAGAAGGCCTCGTCGAACTCCTTGATGCCCTTGTCGCGGTCGGTTTCCGACAGCGCCATCATCTCCTTCAAAATAAAGGGATGAGCGCGGATCGCGCCCTGGCCGTAGATCATCAGATTGCGGGTGAGGATGTTCGCACCCTCCACCGTGATGCCGACCGGCACGGCACGATAGAGATTGCCGAGATAGTTTTTCGGTCCGTCGATCACCGCCTTGCCGGAATGGATGTCATAAGCGTCGTTGACGGATTCACGCATCCGATAGGTCGCATGGGCCTTCATGATGGCGGCGATGACGCCCGATTTGTAGCCCTGGTCGAGCGAGGCGCAGGTCATGCGGCGCGCCGCGTCGAGCTGATAGGCCGTGCCGGCGAGCTGGGCGAGGTGCTCCTGCACGCCTTCGAACTTGCCGACGGGCAGATTGAACTGATGGCGGATCCTGGAATAGGCGCCCGTGGTGCGCGCGGCAAACGAGGCCGCGGCGGACGACAGCGAGGGAAGCGAGATGCCGCGCCCGGCGGCCAGCGCCGACATCAGCATCTTCCAGCCTTTGCCGATCTGCTCCTCGCCGCCGATAATCGCAGACAGAGGTACGAAGACGTCCTCGCCGTGGACCGGACCGTTCTGGAAGAAGGTCATCGCCGGGATATGCCGCTCACCGCGCGTCACGCCCGGCGTGTCGGCCGGAATGAGGGCGACGGTGATGCCGAGATCTTCCTTGCTGCCGAGGAGATGGTCAGGATCCTTCATCTTGAAGGCGAGACCGATCACCGTCGCGATCGGCGACAGCGTGATATAGCGCTTGGAGAAGTTGAGGCGGATGCCGAGCACCTCCTCGCCATTGTGCATACCCCGCGTGACGACACCGGTATCGGTCATGGCGGCAGCGTCGGACCCGGCGTCAGGGCTCGTCAGGCCGAAGCAGGGAATCTCTTCGCCACGCGCCAGGCGCGGGAGCCAGTAATCGCGCTGCTCCTTGGTGCCGAACTGCATCAAAAGCTCGCCCGGCCCGAGCGAATTCGGGACCATGATGGACACCGCCCCCGTCACGCTCGCGGTCGAAACTTTGCGGATCACCTCCGAATGAGCGAAGGCGGAAAAGCCGAGACCGCCATATTCCTTCGGGATGATCATGCCGAAGAAGCGCTTCTCGCGGATGAAGTCCCAGGCCTCCTGCGGCAGATCATGGAGCTTCCAGTTGATGTGCCAATCGTCGAGCATCTCGCAGAGCTCGGCCACCGGGCCATCCAGGAAGGCCTGTTCTTCCGGCGTCAGCGTCGCGGGAGGCGTCGCAAGCAATCTCTCCCAGTCCGGCGTCCCGGTGAAGAGTTCGGCGTCCCACCAGACATTGCCGGCCTCGATGGCTTCGCGCTCCGTCTCCGACATGGGCGGCAGGATGTTGCGCGCCCAGCCGAAGAGGGGGCGAGTGATAAAACGGGCGCGAAAAGACATGTCTTGCTCCTCAATGCATGCGGTGCAAACGCGGCCGGACCGACCGGGTTGCAAGCCCCGCGAATTCGGGGATCGCGCGGCGGCGCCCCCTCCCACATATGGTTGTCGTTTTTCGTCTCAATAGAGAATTCGAAGCATAACGAGGGTGATCGAAGGGAAGGCAACTAAAATTATTATGCGCAAAATGTCGCTGGCGACAAAGGGGATGACGCCACGGAAAGTGGCGCTCATTGGAACATCTTCTGACAATGAGTTGATCACGAATAGGTTCATGCCAACCGGCGGCGTGATCAGCCCGACCTCTACGACGATCAAGACTAAGATACCGAACCAGATAGCGAATTCCTCTGGGCCGAGGCCGAAATCGAGACCACTCACGAGCGGAAAGAAGATCGGGATGGTGAGGAGGATCATCGACAGCGAATCCATCACGCATCCGAAAGCGAGGTAGCAAAGCAGGATCGCGGCAAGCACCGTCCACGGATCGAGCCCCGCCTCCATCACGCTTTGCGCGAGCTCCTGCGGCAGTTGCGAGAAGGCAAGGAAGGTGTTGAAGACGGCCGCGCCGAAAACGATGAAAAAGATCATGGCGGTGGCGACCGCCGTCTCCAACAGCGCCTCGATCAGGGCGCGAGGACCGAGGGCACCGTTCGCGAGCGCGATGAGGCCCGTGCCCAGGGCGCCGACGGCCGCCCCTTCCGTCGGCGTAAAAATGCCGAGATAGATGCCCCCGATCACGGCAATGAAAACGACAAGGACTGGCCAGACGGCGATGAGCGCGGCGACCCTCTCCTCCCGATCGGCCTTGTCGCGACGCCCCGCCGCGTCCGGCCGCAGGCGCACATAGACGGCGATCGCAAGCATATAGCCAAGTGCCGCAAGCACCCCTGGCAGGACGGCGGCGAGAAAGAGCTTGGCGATGTTCTGCTCCGTCAAGATGGCATAGATGACGAGGATGACGGAGGGCGGGATGAGGATGCCGAGCGTGCCGCCGGCGGCAAGGCAGCCGGTCGAGAGCGCCCCCGAATAGCCGAAGCGGCGCATCTCCGGGATCGCGACCTTGGCCATGGTGGCAGCCGTCGCAAGGGAAGAGCCGCAGATCGCCCCGAAGCCGGCGCAGGCGCCGACCGCCGCCATAGCGACGCCGCCCTTGCGGTGGCCGAGCAGCGCGGCCGCCGCATCGAAGAGCTGCCGCGACATGCCTCCACGCGTCGCGAACTGCCCCATCAGAAGAAAGAGCGGCACGATCGACAGCGAATAGCTCGAAAAGCTCTCGTAAGTGAGCGATTTGAGCTGCGCCAGAAGCGGCGTCCAGGAACCGTTGACGAGGACGTTGCCGACGAGGCCGACGACGAGCATCGCAAGGCCGATCGGCATGCGCAGAAAAATGAGAAGCAGGAGGACGGCGAAGGACCAGCCGCCAAGCGCCACATCGCTCACTCGCCGGACTCCGTGCCGCGCGGGTGCAGACCCGCCTGCTCGCCTGTCGTCAGCGTCTCGTTCAAGGAGCGCCAGACGGTGTAGGCGGAGACGCCGGCGAACATCCAGACGCCGGCGAGAGAGGCCGCATAGGGCCACCAGATCGGAAATTGCAGGATGAAGGTCGTCTCCGAGTAGAGCCTCTTGTCCTGCATGCCGAGGCCCAGGCGCCAGGCGAGCAGGCAGGCGACCGCCGTCATGACGAGATTGGACGCGAACGCGCAGCCCGCCATGCCGCGCGGCCCGAAGCGTTCGGCCACGAGGTCGACGGTGACGTGGCCGCGGCGAAACTGGCACCAGGGCAGGAAGGAGAAGACGGCGAAGGCAACACCCGCTTCCACGAGCTCGAAATCGCCCGGGACAGGCCCGAGCCCAAAGGGCACCAGGGCCCGGCCCGCGATCGAAACGACGGTCATCACCGTCAAAACGACGAGGACGAGACCGCCGACAATAGCAAGAGCGGCGCAGAGCCCACCGACGAGGCGGCCGACGCGCGCTTCGGCTTCGGGAAAAATCCCTCCGCTCACGATGTCGTCATGCCTTCCCTCTCTCCCGGCGGCGCTTTGCGGCAGCTTGCGCGCGACCATGCCATTCTGCCGCGCGCGCCGGAAGAGGCTCGGCGCCGCTATTCAGTGCTTGTTCCCGTCGGGCTTGTTCGGGCACTGAGCTCGAGCTCAGGCATCCGGCGGCTCCTTTCGGGAGCCATGATGATGGGGAAGGTCCGGATCCACGACCCCCCATGGCAGGGCGTCATCAAGCCAGCTCTCGCGCTCAGGCGGGAAATCCTCCGCATGGTCGAGTGTGACGAGATTGACCTCGATCACGTCCGGATCATGATCGCTCTCATAGGTGAGCGACGTGCCGCAGCGGCCGCAGAATCCGCGCTGAACGCCCGGCGAAGAATGATAGATGACGCGCTCGCCCGCCGAAAAGGTCACATCTTCGCGGGCGAAGAGCGCCCAGGGGACGGCGGCTGCCCCGGCCGCCATCCGGCAGGAGCGACAATGGCAATTGGTGGTGGCGCTCGGCGGCCGCGTCGCGCGGTAACGCGTCCGCCCGCACAGGCAGCCGCCCTCGATCGCTTCGTCCATTTTATTCTCCATCACCCGCACGTCACACCATAGGGTGACATCGCCTGCGGCAGGGTCAATCGGAGCGCTACGCTTCACCAAGTCGTGTTCGCAGATGGCTGCTCGATCGGCGAAGGTCGGGAGCTGGTCGCGCACGCCGCCACGGCTATCTATCTTATGATGGGGGGCCGAGCCGCATTGCCATGTTCTGGAACACACGAGGACACGACGCCGATGGCTTCCCCCGCGATCCCGACTGACCCCGCTAGCCGACCCACATACGTCCGTCCCGACCTTTTCCCGACGCTGCGCTCACGCCGCGCCCTCCGCAGCTTCGCTCTCGTTCTGACGCTCGCTCTTTCGGCGGCCCTCACCCCGCCCGCTCCGGCCCGGGCGGCAGGCGAAACCGACGACCGGCATCTCTCCGCCTCCGAACGGAAGGCGGAACTCTCCCGTTTCTACGATGAGCTCAAAGACGCCAAGACGGAAATGGAGGGCCGGCGCATCGAAAACCTGATCTGGCAGACCTGGATGATCGGTCCATCTCCGGCGATTTCGCAGATGATGCAGCAGGCGCTCACCGCCCGCCGCGTTGCCGATTACGACAAGGCGACGGCGATCCTCGATGACGTGATCGCCCGGGCACCCGATTACGCCGAAGCCTGGAATCAGCGCGCCACCTTGCGCTTTCTCCAAGGTGATCTCGACGGCTCGCTTGAAGACATCGACCGCGTCATGGAGCTCGAGCCCAAGCACTTCGCGGCACTCTCCGGACGCGGCCTCATCCTCCTGCATCAGGGGCGCACGCGGCTTGCCCACAAGGCGTTGCGCGAAGCCGTCGCCATCAATCCCTGGCTCAGAGAGCGTTCGCTGCTTCCAGCAACGCCGGATGGCGATGGGCCAGCAGACAAACACGATGAGAGAGACACCGGCGGTCGCGACATCTGAGTTTTCCCCCGTCGCCCACAGCTTCCGCAAGCTCCTCAACGTTCAACAAAAACGCAGGACGGTACCGGCCGGGCGGCAATCTGTCGGTGGAGAAAACCGCTCCCGACGCTTTCGAAACGCGGCCGATTGAGTCAAAGCTTTAACCTTGTTGGAGGGGGCCCTCTCCAAAAGCGTGCGGCAACAGCCCGGATCAATGGCGATGGCGGAATATTCGGCCCTGCGGGTCCTGACCCAGGGCATTACGGGAAATCGCGGCTGGCGTCCGGCGTGGCGCAAGGCGGAGCCGAAGCCACGCTATGACGCCATCATCGTCGGCGGTGGCGGCCACGGGCTCGCCACAGCCTTCTATCTCGCCAAGAACCACAAGCTCACCAATATCGCGGTCGTCGAGCGCGGCTGGATCGGCCAGGGCAATGTCGGGCGCAACCAGACGATCGTGCGCTCCAATTACCTCCTGCCGGAGAACCATCGCTTCTACGAGTGGAGCCTGAAATTGTGGGAGGGCCTGTCGCAGGAGCTCAACTACAATGTCATGTTCTCGCAGCGCGGCGTCCTCAATCTCGCGCATTCGCCGGAACAGCTCGACCGCTTCGCAGAGCGCGGCAATGCGCTCAGGCTCGCCGGCATCGATGCGGAGCTCGTCTCCCGCGAAGGCGTGTCGCGGCTCTGCCCGGGCCTCGACATCTCACCCGGCGCACGTTTCCCAGTCATTGGCGGGCTTCTGCAAAAACGCGGCGGCACCGCCCGTCACGACGCCGTCGCCTGGGGCTATGCGCGCGCTGCCGATCGCCTCGGCGTCGACATCATCGAGAACACGCCCGTCACCGGCTTCATCAAGGAGGCGGGCAAGGTCGTCGGCGTGGAGACACCACACGGACAGATCAAGGCGGCCAAGGTCGGCGTCTCCGTCGCCGGCATGACATCCGACGTGATGCGGCTTGCCGGCGTCGACAATCTGCCGATCGAAAGCCATCTTTTGCAGGCCTTCGTTACCGAGCCGGTGAAGCCGCTCATCCACACGGTCGTCGCCTATGGCTGCGGGAACATGTATGTCACGCAATCCGACAAGGGCGGCCTCGTCTTCGGCGGCGGTCTCGATCTCTACAATTCCTACGCCCAGCGCGGCAATCTGCCGGCCGTCCACGAGATGACGGAGCAGCTTCTGGCGCTCTTCCCGAATGTCTCGCGCCTCAAGCTCCTGCGCTCCTGGGGCGGCATCATGGACATGTCGATGGACGGCAGCCCGATCATCGACAAGGGTCCTCTGCCCGGCCTCTACCTCGATTGCGGCTGGTGCTATGGCGGCTTCAAGGCGACACCCGCGGCCGGCTGGTGCTTTGCCCACACAATCGCCAATGACGAGCCGCACCCGCTCAACGCCGCCTACCGGCTCGACCGCTTCAAGGACGGCCGGACGATCGACGAGGCCGGCGTCGGCCCAACCCCGAGATTGCATTGATGCGCCGCCCTCTCTCAACGCGGCGCGGGAGCGTGCCATGCTGATCCCATGTCCCGTCTGCGGGCTGCGCGATGTCGGCGAATTCACCTATTGGGGCGATGCGGGCGTGAAGCGCCCATCGCACCGTGAAAAAGAAGCCGGACCGTGGGTGCCCTACGTCTATGAGCGCAAGAATTTGCGCGGCAAACACGAGGAAATCTGGCAGCACGAACATGGCTGCCGGCAGTTCCTGATCGCGACCCGCAACACCGAGACGCATGAAGTGCTGGACGCCAAACTCGCCGGCCCGTTTGGGGGAGACGAGTGATGGCGGGCTTTCGCACAGACACATTCGGCACACGCATCGACCGCGACAAGCCGCTTCGCTTCACCTTCGACGGCAAGCCGGTAGAGGCGTTTTCCGGCGACACGATCGCGTCCGCACTTCTCGCCTCCGGCCGCTCGATCGTCGCGCGCTCGTTCAAATATCACCGCCCGCGCGGCGTCTTCGCCGTCGGCAGTGAAGAGCCGAACGCGCTGGTGACGGCCGGCACGGGCGGCGAGACGGAGCCCAACGTGCAGGCGACGACCCGGCTCGTCTCCGATGGGCTCGTCGTTAGCGGGCAGAACGCCTACCCCTCCGTCGACCGTGATCTCGGCGCCATCAACCAGATCCTCGCGCCGTTCTTCGGCGCCGGCTTCTACTACAAGACCTTCATGGGGCCGATGAAGCGCTCCTGGATGTGGTACGAGCCGTCGATCCGCGCCGCTGCCGGCATGGGCCGCGCGAGCCTGTCACCCGACCCGGCGCGCTACGAACGCGCCAACGCCTTTGCCGATCTTCTCGTCGTCGGCGGCGGCCCGGCCGGACTTGCCGCGGCGCTGACGGCGGGGCGCGTCGGCGCCCGCGTTCTCATCGCCGATGAAGGACACGTCTTGGGCGGCGCGATCGATCTCGACGACGCACGCATCAACGGCACGGCGGCGCTCGACTGGGCGAAGGAAGCGGCGGACGAGCTCGACGCCATGCCCAATGTGCGCGTCCTGCGGCAGACCGCTGTCTGGGGTTATTACGACGCCAACGTGCTCGCGGCCTTTGAGGATTGCAGCGCCGGCGGGCTCACACGGGCGCGCCACTGGCGGCTGCAGGCCCGCCAGGTCGTGCTCGCGACAGGCTCCTACGAGCGTCCGATCGTCTTTGCCGGCAACGACCGGCCGGGCGTGATGCTCGTCTCGGCGGCGCTTGCCTATGCACGCCGCTTCGGCGTCATGGTCGGCCGGCAGGCGGTTCTCTTCTGCAACAACGATCAGGCATGGCTCAATGCGGCCGCCCTTGTCGAAGAGGGGCTGCAGATCGCCGCCATCGTCGATCCGCGCGAGGACTTGCCGGCTGAGCTGACGCAACCGCTCGAACAAGCGGGCGCGCGCCTTCTCACAGGCCATGTCGTCCTCGCGGCGCAAGGCAAGAAGCAGGTCGAAAAAGCCGTCATCATGGCCGCCGATGGCAGCGGCGAGACGGTCACGATCGAGTGCGACGCGCTGCTTGTTTCCGGCGGCACAAACCCCGTCATCAATCTTGCGAGCCAGGCCGGCGGCGCCCCCACCTGGAACGCAGACGTCGCCGCCTTCGTGCCGGGCACCCAGCGCGAGGCCTGGGTGCCCGCCGGCGCGATGATCGGCGCGGCGCGCCTCGGCGAAGTTCTGAAACAAGGCGCGGTCGCGGGTCAGGCCTCCTGCGAATTCCTCGGCCTGCGCTGCCCACTCCCCTCCTTCAAGGTGGACAGCCGCGGCGGCAATCTGCGCGCCTCGGTGGAGGATGGCGGGCTCAAACCCCTGTTTGAGGTGAAAGCCCCGGCAGGTCGTCGCTTCGGCAAATTCGACAAGGCCTTCGTCGACCTTCAGCACGATGTCACCGCGGAGGATATCCGGCTTGCCGCGCGCGAAGGCTTTGAGAGCCCGGAGCATGTAAAGCGCTACACCACGCTCGGCATGGCGAACGATCAGGGCAAGACCTCGAACGTCACCGGCCTTGCCATTCTGGCGGAGGCTCGCGAGGTGCCGATGTCCGAGGCCGGCACGACGCGCTTCCGCCCGCCTTTCGTACCCGTGCCGCTCGGCACCCTCGCCGGACGCGCCCGCGGTGCGCAGATGCGCCCGGTGCGGCGTTCGCCGCTGCATGCCACGCATGCCGCAGCCGGAGCGCCGATGGCAGCCTCAGGCTTGTGGATGGAGCCCCGCGCCTATCCGCGGCCCGGTGAAGCCGCGGAGAAGGCCGCATTGCGCGAGGCCGCGCATGTGCGCGAAGCGGTCGGCATCGCCGATATTTCACCCACCGGCAAAATCGACGTCGCGGGGCCCGATGCGGCGGCCTTCCTCGACCGCGTCTATACCAACCTCTTCTCCAACCTGACGACCGGGCAGACGCGTTATGGCGTCATGCTGCGCGAGGATGGGCTGATCTTCGCGGACGGCACGGCCTTGCGTCTCTCCAAGGACCATTTCCTGCTGATCACTCAGGCCGCGAAGGCGGAGAGGGTGGTGACGCATCTGGAATATCTTCTCGCCATCGCCTGGCCGGATCTGCGCGTTACCGTGACCTCCGTCACTGAGCAATATGCCGGCATCGCCGTTTCTGGCCCGAAATCGCGCACGCTCGTCAGCCGCATCGTCGACGGCCGCGACATGGACAATCGCGCCTTCCCGTACCGGGACGTGCATCGTGCCGCCGTCAGCGGCCTTCCCGTCGTCGTGGCGCGGCTCTCCTCATCCGGGGAGGACGGCTACGAGATCTATATCGGCGCCGATCACGGCGTCTTCCTGTGGAAGCGTCTTCTGGAGACGGGAAAGGATCTCGGCGTCCTGCCCTATGGCATTGAGGCGACGGATATTCTGCGCATCGAAAAGGGCTATCCCGGCGCGGCGGAGTTCGACGGGCGGCAGAGTCTCGAGGATTTCGGCATGGAAAAGATCCTGTCGAAAAAGAAGAACTGCGTCGGCCGGCCGCTCGCCTTGCGCGAGGCGCTGACCTCGCAAGACCGCCTGCAGCTCGTCGGCCTCCAGGCGCTCGAAGGGGCGGCGGTCCAGGCCGGCGCGCATCTCGTCAAAGGCGAAAGTGCGGAAAAACCGGGCGAGTCCGAAGGCCACATCACCTCGGCGACCTACAGCCCGGCGATGAAGAGCCATATCGCTTTGGCGTTCCTGCGCGGCGGACGGGAGCGGCACGAAGAGGTTCTCTACGCGGCCGACCCATTGCGCGGGACACATAACCGGGTGCGGGTCGTGGACCCGCAATTCTACGATCCCGACGGGAGCCGCTCCAATGGCTGAGGAAACCAACACCGCCAAAAAGCCGGTGCCGATCGAACGGCAATCGGCGCTTCACGCATTGGCACGCGCCAAGCCGGCGACGTCTGCGACCCTCACGCTCACCGAATTTCGCCCGGCGGTCATCGTGCAGATGCAGGCCTGGCTTTCCAGCGCGATCGACTTCGCCAATGCGTTGTCGGACGTGACCGAGCTGCCGATGCCCGACAACGGCATGTTCGTCGACAATGCCCATGGCATGCTCGTGTCGCTCGGCGTCGGCCGGCTGATGCTGTTGAGCGATACCGACGGCATCGCCGACCAGCTCAAGAAGGCGATCGGCCGATCCGGCACGCTGACCGATCTCAGCCACGGCTTCAGCATCGTGCGCCTGGCCGGAGCGCAAGCGGCGAACCTCCTCGCCCATGGCATCGCGCTCGATTTCGACGCGCTGCCGCCGGGCGGCGCCGCCCAGACCAAGATGGCAGCCTTCGACGTCCTCGTGCTGCGCCAGGCGGACGATTGCTTCGACATTGCGATCGCGCGCAGCTACGGCGAGGCCATGGTCGACTGGCTCGTCGATGCCGGCAAGGCCTGGGACCTCACCCTCAGCGCAAAGTGACGCGCGGGCGTCTGCTGCGCCTCTGACGCATCATGAAATGCGTTTTAAAGACCGTGAAAACCGTCGCGAAACATTCGTCGTGCTCCTTTGTCAGCAATGGTGCAGGATGAAACTGAACTTGGCTTCTGTCACGCTGCGTTTCGGGCCGCCTTCTGAAGCACTCTTGCGGCCAGCTGCGGCAGGTCGCGATCGCCGATGAAGCGGGTGTTCGCCTCCAACATCGGGGCATTTTCTTCGGCACCCATACGCGCAACGAGCGCTTCGACGGAAATGCCGGACAAAGCCGGTGGATCGAGCGACAGGCCGATCTCGGCGCAAAGGGCCCGAAAGGCCGGCGCAAAGGCCTCTGGCTTTCGTTCACTCCCCATGGCCTCGGCGACCGCAGCGAAACCCTCCGGATTTCCTTCCACCGCCCAATCCGCGGTCGCCGCCATGCCGATGGCGACCGCAAGACCGTGCGTGATCGGCGCGAGGGTGCCCAGCGCATAGCCGATATTGTGGGCAAGCCCGGTTCCCGTTTTCTCGATCGCGATCCCGGCCAAGGCCGCACCCTGCATCATGCCGGCACGGGCCGCGAGATTGTCGGGCTCGCGCGTCACAACAGGCAGATTCTCGCAAATGAGCCAGATGGCGGAGAGCGCAGCCGCCTGGCTTTCGCGGCTCGCCCGACGGCCCGTCGCCGCTTCCACCGCATGCACCAGGGCATCAATGCCGGTTGTCGCCGTCGCACATCCCGGCAGCGTGCAGACGAGTTCGGGATCGAGAAGCACGAGCGCGGGCATCAGCTCCGGCGCGCGGTACCAATATTTGCTGCCGTCACTGGCCAGAAGATCGGCCGTCGCGGTGAACTCGGCACCGCTGCCGGAGGTCGTCGGCATGGCGATCAAAGGAACGGCCTTGGCGGCAAACGGCATCTCCGCCATGCGGTGGCGCGTCACCTCGCCCGGATTGGCGAGCATCGCCGCAGTGATCTTCCCGAGATCGATCGCTGAGCCGCCACCAAGCGCGATGACGAGCTTCGTCCAGGCGCCGGACCCCGCGGCAACGGTGTCTGCCACCTGAGCCTCCGTCGGCTCGCCGGAGACCTCGTCATAGATCGCGAGCTGATGGCCGGCGCCCAGGAGCGCCTCTTCGAGGCAGAGAATATGGCCGTGCGGACGCAGGCCGGCATCGGCGACCAGCAGGACGTTCGTAGCCTCGCCGGCAAGCGCCGATACGTTCTGCGCGATGCGCGTCGCACGTCCCTGGCCGAAGGCGACCGGAATGTCAGCAAAATCGGCGACCTGATTCATCGTAGTTCCCAGCATTGGTGCCCCTCCCATCGTCGTCTGATGCGACATTTTGGCAGGATAACACTGCAATCCTCATTTCGGGAGCATCGATGCGGCCCTCACGCCGCGCTGCTGCAAGTCACGGCGGGAACGGCGTTCGGCTGCTCGTTCAAACCCTTCGAAGGCGGCCGCATAGCGCAGATTGGCATCGCAGGCACCGCGGCATTCGATGCCGAGATGCGCCTTCAGCGCATGGCAGATCTCAGCGGACCTGAGAAATGCACGCGCGACGTGAGGCGGGAGCAGCCCGCACCCGCCGCCTCAGGGGCCCACCGCCTGTGCCCGCCCCCTTCAGGGCCTCAATGCTCGATCCAGACCTTGTTGAACTGATGGTACTGGCTCGGATGCGCGGGATAGCCGTGCACTTTCTTGGAGGAGATCGTGTAGACCGGGCGGAAGATCGGCTGGACCATGACCGCATCGTCCTGAAGGATCTTCTCCACCTTCTCCATGGCCGCCTTGCGCTTTTGCGCATCCAGGATCGTTTCCGCCTCGTCGAGCGCGGCATCGAATTCCGGATTGGAATAATGCGTCTCGTTCCAAGGCACACCGGTTCGGTAGCCGAGCGACAGAGCCATGGTGCCGAGCGGGCGGTGCGTCCATTGCGTCGCGCCGAAGGGCGTGTCCTTCCAGATCTCCCAGTATTTCGTCGTCGCCATGATGTTGATGTTCAAGGTGATGCTGGCTTCCTTCACCTGATCGCGGACGATTTCGCAGACCGTCTGCTGCCACGGGCCGTCGGTCTTGCCGCAAGCCACGGTGACTTCGAGGTTCTCCTGCCCTGCCTCGGCGAGGAGAACTTTCGCAGCCTCGACGTCGCGCTCGAGCTTCGGCAGCGGAAAATATTCCGGATGGATCGGCGAGACATGGTGGTTCCAGCCGACATCGCCGCTCTCAGGGAAAACCTGCGGAAGCATCGCGGCATTGTCACAGGCTTTGACGAATGCCTGGCGCACTCTCTTGTCGGTCCACGGCTCCTGATCGACCTGGAAGCGCAGGCAGAGTGTCTGTGCCGTACGGGTGGAAAGAATATTGCCGTCGAGCGCCTGCGCGAGCTCCATCTGCTCGACGCCGAATTCAAAGATCGCGTCGATATCGCCGGAGGCAAAGGAGGTGAGCTGCGTGTCTTCCGGCACATCGTAGTAGTGGATCTCATCGAGAAACACCGCTCCACCCCAGTACTGGAACGGCTTCTCGTCGATCTCGCGCACGCGCTTCAGGATGCAGCGCTGGCCGACCACAAGCTCTGCCAGACCAAACGGGCCTGTGCCGATCGGATTGTCCGAAAAAGGCGCCTTGAAGCTCGGATGCACGATGGCCGTCGGGTAATTGTACATGTCCTCCGGGAAGGAGAGCACAGGCCGCGACAGCTTGAATCGGATGGTGTGGTCGTCGACCACCTCCACGGCATCCTCGCGCAGCCTCTTCACGCGCTTCGGCGGACCATCCTCATCCTCGTCCTTTTCGTCGGATTCCACCTCCTCGAGCATGGCCGCGATCGAGGCGAGCCCGAGATTGGAGGAGCCGAGCGCCGGATCGCACCAGCGCTCGACGTTGAAGCGGATATGATCGGCGATAAGCTCCTCGCCGTTGTGCCAGCGCACACCGCGACGAAGGTAAAACGTCCATTCGGTCAGATCGTCGGAGACTTCCCAACTTTCCGCCAGCATCGGGTGGGTGACGTTGTCCGCCGTCGTATAGGCGAGATATTCGAGAATATGCCGGGTCTGGTTGGATGCCTCCGTCCAGGCATAGGTGGCCGGATCGTCCATTTTCTGGACCTGCATGCCAACCTTGAGGATGCCGCCTTCCTGCGGGTCGTCGTCCGGGCTCTGAAAGGGCACGTTGCCGATCGTCTGCGCATAGACCGGGGTCGGCAGGCCTGCCATGGCGTAAGCGGCGGCCGCCGACATTCCCGTCAAGGCGGCGATGCGGATGAAGGCGCGCCGGCTCAGGCGGCCACGCGTCATCAGCTCCTGCGCTTCCAAAGCCTTGGGGTGGGGCCGCATCTCGGTCTCACGCGTCATGACAATGCTCACTCTCTCTCCGCCTGGGCGGCACATAACCCTCGGGCGACGACGCCCGGCAAAAGCTCGCCGGACGGCAACTGGCCATCCCAACGAGCAAAACTCTTCCTGGACAGCAAATTTAGCATGGCTGTGACGGGAATCACCTAGCTCGCCATGACAGTCGTCAAGTTACGGGCAAGGCACGGCCGCAATGGGGCGTTTCGGCGCGAAAGGTTCTTGCTCGCTTCACGCATCACGTCTAGCGCAAAAACTTGCATCCTTGCCCCGCAACGGATGAGGAACTCGTACCGGAAGAGGCCGGACGGAAGAGGCCGCAACGGACCGGCACGTCGCTTGCTTGACCGAGAGAGCGGAACCGACCTCCCCTGCCTCGAAACAAGGCTCAGAACCTCATATGACCGATCAGCCTCCAGCCCATAAGCACCGGCTCTACGAAGACGCTCTGGCGCTCCTCATCGGTACGCTGCTCGTTGCGCTCGGTCTTTCGATCTATTCGACAGCGACACTCCTGACGGGCTCCACCGCAGGCATCTCGCTTCTCATCCAATATGCGACGGGGATTCCGTTTCCGATCGCCTTCTTCGTCGTCAACCTGCCGTTTTATGCGCTCGCCGTCGGGCGCATGGGATGGCGCTTCACCATCGCCACCTTCATCGCGGTGGGCCTCGTCTCCTTGTTTGCGCGCATGACGCCGCTATGGATCGAACTTGGCGAGATCAACTCGATCTACGCCGCGATCATGGGCGGCATCCTCATCGGCACGGGGCTTCTGGCGCTCTTCCGCCACCGCGCTGGGCTCGGGGGCGTCAACATCCTATCGGTCTATCTGCAGGACAATTACGGGCTGCGGGCGGGCTATGTGCAGCTTGCCATCGACGCGACGATCATGGTCGTCGCGCTGTTCGTCGTCGATGCCGATCGCGTGCTCCTGTCGCTGCTTGGCGCAGCCGTGCTCAACTTCATCCTCGCCATCAACCATCGGCCGGGGCGGTATGTCGGCGTGAGCTGATCATTCCACTTTGACGATCAGACCATTGGGACAGCTCTCGTCCCGGCTCGAGGTCGCAGCAGGCGGAGCCGCTTGAATCAGCTTTGCGAGATCCGGCTTCTCATCGATGTGGCCCGTGAGCGAGATCCTCAATTCGGTGATGTCGCCGGTCCCCTCATCGCAGCGCACGATGACGCGCTGGCCCGCGCCCTCGCCGAAAGAGTGATCGAAGGCGTCCTCGATCTCATCGCGCGACAGCTTCTTGCCGGCATTTCGAGCAAACAATTCCCAGACCCGTGAATTGTTGAGCTGCGCCATCAGCAAGAGGGATTCGCCATAATATTCGTTCGGGTCGGAATCCCAGTCGTCGCCCGTCACGTCGTCCTCGTAACAGGTGCCGTGCTTGCTCCATTCGTGGCGATGCAGCCCGGATTGAACGCCCGGCATGACCACGGCAAGGGCTGCCAGGAGATCCGGATCGAGCTCTATCGTCTCCGCCGGAGGCCGGTTCTGCGTACAGGCGACGGCAGGGCCCGGGTCGCAATAGCAGGGATAGATCGCCTTGTCGGAGAGATCGTCCGGCCACAGACCGTGCAGCGAGAAATGCAGGGCATCGAAGCGCCCAGGCCGCAGAAGCCGGCATTCCGGCTTGTCCTGTCCGGCCTTGGTCTTGCAAAAGCCCGGCTGCCAGGACGCCGCCAGCACATATCCGAGACTGTCGGGGGCAAAGCCGCTTTTCGCCTGTGCGGGCGTCTCCTCTCCCGCGGTCGTGTCTTTTGCGCTCTCAGTCGCGCCTGTTTGAGGCAGAGGCGCACTGACAAGCGCCGTCTCGGGCGCGAAAACTCCGCAATCCATCGGCACCCAGCGCGCCTCGCTCTCCGGCGCGCCCGGCACCTCGACGCGGTAATGCGTTCCCGGCGTATCGTTGCGCGCCAGCATTTTATAGGCACGCATAACCTCAAGCCGGATGGCGCCCGGATTGTCGCTCGCCTTTTTCTGCGTTGCCTCGCAGGCGTTCAAGGCGATGAAATATCCCTTGAGATCGACCTGCTGGGCGAGTGCCGGCCGGCCCATACCCAGGCCCAGGCACACGAGCGCAAAAAGCACGACGATCTTCCGCATGGTCCGTCCCCGGCGCGTCTCATCTCTGCCACCGCCTCAGCATAGGACGCGGCAGATGTCAGCCCCGTGAAGCGTCGCAGTGGACATGACAAGGCCGCCGGGAACGATCCCCGGCGGCCTCGAAAAACCCGGCGTAAAAGATTACTGGATCAGCGGACGCAGCGTGAACGACTGGAACCCGACTGCGAGGTTCAGGCCCTTCTGCGCCTGCACGCTGACCGGCTGCAGGGTGATGCTTTTCTCAGAACCGCCGACCAGAACATTGGCACCGACACCGCCGCCGACCGTCGCCTCGACGCCGACACCAGCATAATCACCGGCGAGCGCACCTTGCGTGTAGTTGTAGCCCGTCGGAGCGAAAACGAGCCATTTGATGAAGCTCTCCTGAGTGACGCCGACGTCGAGACCGAACTTCTTCACCGTGCCGGCATAGGTCTCCTTCTGGCTGCCATCCGTCGGCGTATAGGCACAGGTAAGATTCTTGGTCGAGCCGATGATGAAACCGCCGCCACCTTCGACGACGCAATCGAGCGAGCCGATTTCCACGCCATCCTGCGCAAGAGCGGCCGTCGGCATGGCGAGACCAGCAGCGATCGCCAGCGTTGTCAGAATCTTCTTCATTGATGAAATTCTCCTTGGGATGCGGCGCCGCCGGAGGGCGCCCGTCGCTGCGCCAACGCAGGCCGGCCCGCACCGTTCCAGAGCGATTTGAGACCCAACACGGGATCAAATATGGCGGGGCGCCCCTTGCCGATGACGGGCGGAGGTGTTTCATGCGGTCCGCAAAGCAAGCGTGAGATCGAAGATGGCGAAACTGCAAGAGCTTCTTGCCCGCAAAGACGTCCTCATGGCGGACGGCGCGACCGGCACAAACCTCTTTCAGATGGGGCTGACGGCCGGCGATCCGCCGGAATTGTGGAACGCGGACCATCCCGACCGGATCCGCAAGCTGCATGACGGCTTCCTCGGCGCGGGCTCCGACATCATTCTCACCAATACCTTTGGTGCCAATCGCTTCCGGATGAAGCTGCACAATGCCCAGGACCGCGTCTTCGAGCTCAACAAGCTCGCGGCCGAGATCGCGCGCGAAGCCGCTGATGCGACCGGCCGCGAGATCGTCGTGGCGGGCTCGATGGGGCCGACAGGCGAGCTTTTCACGCCGCTCGGCGAGCTGACGATGGACGTGGCGATCGAAGCCTTCACGGAGCAGGCCAAGGGGCTGAAGGCAGGCGGCGCCGATATCTGCTGGATCGAGACGATGTCGTCCGTCGAAGAGATCCGCGCTGCGGCCGAAGGCGCCATCAATGCCGGCATGCCCTATACGGCGACGGCAAGCTTCGACACGGCCGGACGCACCATGATGGGGCTGAAGCCCGAAGATCTCGCGAAGGTCTTCGACGGCCTGTCACAGGCGCCGGAGGCTTTCGGAGCCAATTGCGGCGTGGGAGCCTCGGATCTTCTCGTCTCCGTTCTCGCCATGGAGGCACAGAAGAACGGCTTCACGGTGATCGCCAAGGCCAATTGCGGCATCCCGCAGGTGAAGGGCGACCATGTGCATTATTCCGGCACGCCGGAATTGATGGCGAGCTACACCCATCTCGCCATGGATGCCGGCGCACGCATCGTCGGCGGCTGCTGCGGCACCACGCCGGAGCATCTCGTCGCGATCCGCACGGCCATCGACAGCCACAATCGCGGCGAGCGGCCGGACCGCGCCCGTATCGAAGAGCTGATCGGTCCGCTGGTCGCTCCGCCGCGTGCGGAAGGCGGGGAAGGCCGGAAACGCACGGGCCGGCGCGAACGCGCCTGACGTCGCTCCGCTCTCGGATCACACAAAAAAGGCGTCGCTTAGAGCGACGCCGCAATCACCGTTTGAGCCCGCCGCACCTGTCGGCGGCCTCCGGAAATCATAGAGCTTCAGGGAAGCTCGGCGTAGCCGTCCTTGAAGCCGGCAAGCGCGATCGGAATGCCGATCCCCTCCTCCGGCGTCTGAAAGATGATGAACGTCGCGTTCTTGCCGTTCTCCATCTTTTTCAACAGATCATCGTCCATGATGACCTCGGCCACGCAGCCATTGGGCAGGCAGCGCACGAAACCGGCAGAGCCCAGATCATCGTCATCGATCCTGAGACCAAGTCCTCGCGGCAGAAGCACGCCGAGCGGCGCCAGCACACGCAGGATACGGGCCTGCTTGTCGGCGGTCTTCAGCACGATCACCGTGAGGCCGACATTCGGCCGATCCTCGGCGGTGACGAACTGCATCACGACGCATTGCTCGTTCTGTGCGCCAGGAGGCGTGTCGCAACGCACCTCCCAGTCACCATGCTTGGATTTGACGGTGCCCTGAGCTTCGGCCGCGGCCGGAAGCAAGACGGCAGCCCCAAGAACAAGGGCGGACAGCAGGAAAGCGGGAAAGCGCAACTGAGATCAACCTTCTCAAGGTGGCGGGCCCCGACCGCCGGTTCCGAATCGGGATTGAGCGGTACCAGACCGCCGATGGCCATTCAAGAAATGGCTGCGCGCAGCATCGCCTCTTGAGCCGCAGGCCAAAATGCCGCACATGATGGCGAAAATGCCGCAGATGTGCGGAAGTTGGCCTCCTTGGCGCTGACGGAGTTTAGGTCTGTTCCAAACAAACCTTGCAGCCGAGGCCGTTTCTTGCACTGGCTGATGAACGGACCCCGCCTAGATGGTCTTTCTGTGGCGGAGAAAGATGAAGAGGTGTTCATGAGAGCTCTGGCTCGAACTTTCGGCGCATTGTCGGCGCTTTTCGCCCTCGGTTCACAGGCGCTGGCACAGGCGGTCGACAGCGGACCATTCAATTGGCAGGTCAATCTGCAGGAAGCGGCAAGCGAAGTCGCACAATATGTCGACTGGTTCGCCTGGTACACGCTCGCCATCATGCTGGCGGTCTGCGTCTTCGTCTTCGGGTTGATGGCCTGGTGCGCCGTCCGCTTCAACGCCAAGCGCAATCCCGAGCCCGCCCGCTTCGCCCATAACACCACGGTCGAAGTTTTATGGACGGTGTTGCCGGTTCTGATCCTCGTTTTGATCGCCGTGCCGTCCTTCCGGCTCCTCTACGGCCAGTTCGACCCTTCCAAGATCTACTCCGAATACAATCCTGAGACGGACAAGTTTCTCACCGTCAAAGTCACCGGCCACCAATGGTACTGGGGCTACGAATATGGCGTCGACGATGACAGCAAGTCGAACGGCATCACCGACGAGATCAGCTTTCAGGCCTTCATGATCCCGGATGAGGATCTGCCGGAGAACGGGCTGCGCAACCTCTCCGTCGACAACCCCGTGGTGGTGCCTGTCGACACTTTTGTGCGCGTGCAGGTGACGTCGGCCGACGTCATTCACTCCTTCGCCATGCCGCCCTTCGGCATCAAGATCGATGCGGTGCCGGGACGCCTCAACGAGACCTACTTCAAGGCCAACCGCGAAGGCCTCTTCTACGGCCAGTGTTCGGAACTCTGCGGCAAGGATCACGCCTTCATGCCGATCGCCATGCGCGTCGTCTCGAAGGATCAATTCCAGCAATGGGCGAGCCAGGCTTCGGATGACATCGAGGGGGCCAACCAGTCTCTCGCCCAGGCGATCCAGCAGGAAAAGCAGAACAACGACGACAAAGTGGCGCTGCGCTGAGGCGCGCCCGCGAACCAATTAGAGGACACGACCCCTATGGCGAACGCTGCTGCGGTACATGAGGCGCACGACCATCCGACCGGGTGGAAACGCTACGTCTATTCCACCAATCACAAAGACATCGGCACGATGTACCTGATCTTCGCCATCATGGCGGGGATCATCGGCGGCGGCCTCTCCGTCGTCATGCGCATGGAGCTGCAGGAGCCGGGCATCCAGATCTTCCACGGTCTCGCCCAGATGGTCTACGGCTACGACGCGGGCGCCGCCCTCGATGGCGGCAAGCAGATGTACAACGTCTTCACCACCGCGCATGGCCTGATCATGATCTTCTTCATGGTCATGCCGGCGATGATCGGCGGCTATGGCAATTGGTTCGTGCCGATCATGATCGGGGCGCCGGACATGGCCTTCCCGCGCATGAACAACATCTCTTTCTGGCTCCTGCCGCCAGCCTTCATCCTCTTGCTCATCTCCATGTTCGTGCCGGGGAATCCTGGCGGCTACGGCGCCGGACAGGGCTGGACCATCTACCCGCCCTTCTCCACCTATGGCTCGCCTGGCCCGGCCATGGACTTCGCCATTCTGGCGCTGCACATCGCCGGCATCTCCTCGATCCTCGGCGCCATCAACTTCATCACCACGATCTTCAACATGCGCGCTCCGGGCATGACGCTGCACAAGATGCCGCTGTTTGCCTGGTCGGTGCTGGTGACGGCCTTCCTTCTGCTTCTGTCGCTGCCGGTGCTTGCAGGCGCCATCACCATGCTTCTGACGGACCGCAATTTCGGCACGACGTTCTTCGACCCGTCGGGCGGCGGTGACCCGATCCTCTACCAGCATCTCTTCTGGTTCTTCGGCCACCCGGAAGTCTACATCCTCATCCTGCCGGGCTTCGGCATCGTCTCGCACATCGTCTCCACCTTCTCGCGCAAGCCGATCTTCGGCTATCTCGGCATGGCCTATGCCATGGTGGCGATCGGTGCGGTCGGCTTCATCGTCTGGGCGCACCACATGTACACGGTCGGCCTCGACGTCGACACGCAGGCCTATTTCACCTTCGCCACGATGGTGATCGCGGTGCCGACTGGCGTGAAGATCTTCTCCTGGATCGCCACGATGTGGGGCGGCTCGATCTCCTTCCGCACGCCGATGCTGTGGGCGGTCGGGTTCATCTTCCTCTTCACCATCGGTGGCGTGACGGGCGTGCAGCTCGCCAATGCGGGCCTCGATCGCTCGCTGCACGACACCTATTTCGTGGTCGCCCACTTCCACTACGTTTTGTCGCTCGGCGCGGTCTTCGCCATCTTCGGGGGCTGGTATTACTGGTTCCCGAAAATGTTCGGCTACATGTACAATTCGGTGATCGCGAAAACCCATTTCTGGGTGACGTTCATCGGCGTCAACATGGTGTTCATGCCGCACCATTTCCTTGGTCTTGCGGGCATGCCGCGCCGCTACATCGATTATCCAGACGCATTCGCCGGTTGGAACTACGTCTCGTCGATCGGCTCCTATCTTTCCGGCATCGCCGTCCTAATCTTCCTCTATGGGATCTTCGAAGCCTTCTCGAAGAAGCGGGTGGCAGGGCCCAATCCGTGGGGGCCGGGCGCGACGACCCTGGAATGGCAGCTGCCGTCTCCGCCGCCCTTCCACCAGTGGGAAGAGCTGCCGCGGATCAAATAACGGCATGAGCGTCCGGCCCGTCCCTTTGCGGGGCTGAGGGCCGGACCTCCGGCAAGCGGGCGAACCGCCTCTGCCTTGCGAACGGACCGGCCCGGCAACAACGCGGGGCCGGCACCAGCAAGAAACGACGAGGAATGCGTGGCCAGAGCAGCGAACGAGACGAGCCCGGCGGTCGATCCCGCCCTGTTGATGACGGCGGAGCCCGCCGATTATTTCGCCCTGATGAAGCCTCGGGTGATGTCGCTCGTGATTTTCACCGCGCTCACCGGCATGGTGGTCGCGCCGGGGCATCTGCATCCGGTCCTCGCCGCGATCGGTGTCGTCGCCATCGCGGTCGGCGCCGGTGCCTCCGGTGTTCTCAACATGGCCTACGAGGTCGATATCGACGGGCTGATGAAGCGCACGCGCTCCCGGCCGATCCCGATGGGGCGCGTCAGCACGGCGGAGGCCTATACGTTCGGCCTCACGCTCTCGATCTTCTCCGTGATGACGCTGGGGCTCGCCGTCAACTGGCTCGCAGCCGCACTTCTCGCCTTCACCATCTTCTTCTACGGCGTCGTCTACACGATGTTCTTGAAGCGGTTCACCGCGCAGAATATCGTCATTGGCGGGGCGGCGGGCGCTCTTCCCCCGATGATCGGCTGGGCGGCCGTCACCGGCGACGTCACGCTTTATCCCGTCCTTCTCTTCCTCATCATCTTGCTGTGGACACCGCCGCATTTCTGGGCGCTCGCCCTCTTCGTGCAGGAGGATTACGGTCGCGCCGGCGTGCCGATGCTGCCCAACACGCATGGCGAGCGAGCCACGCGGCGGCAGATTTTCGCCTATACCCTCATTCTCGCGCCGCTCGGCGTCGCGCCCTTCGCGCTCGGTTTTGCGAGCCCTTTCTACGGCGGCGCGGCGATCGTGCTCGGCGCCCTCTTCATCTTTCACGCCTTCAAGGTGCTGCGCGAAAAGGAAGCCGAGCATGGAGCGGCGAAGAAGGCCTTCGGCTATTCGATCGTCTATCTCTTCGTTCTCTTCGCCATGCTGATGCTCGACGCGGCGCTCGCCCCGGCACTTGAGAGGCTCGTCAGCGCATGAGCAACATTTCCATGTCCGAAGATCGCATCCAGCTCACGGAAGAACAGAAGCGCAGCCGACGCCGCCGTTCGGTCGCCATTGGCCTCATTCTCGCGGCTCTCGTGGTCGTCTTCTACGCCATCACCATCATTCGGATCGGCCCCAACCTCACGGGAGGCGGCTAATGGCTGACAAGCGAAAGAACCGTGGCAACCTCTTCGTCGGCCTCGTTCTCGCCGGCGTCGCGGTCGGAATGGTGGGGGCCGCCTATGCGGCCGTGCCGCTCTACTACATCTTCTGCTCGGTCACCGGCTATGGCGGCACCACGCAGCGCGCCAGCGCCGGGTCGAAAGAGATCGTCGACCGCGTCATCACCGTGCGCTTCGATTCCAACGTCGTCGGCCTGCCGTGGAGCTTCAAGCCGGAGCAGGCTTCGATCCGCGCCAAGGTCGGCGAGACCTATTTCATCAAATATCGCGCCAAGAATCTCTCCGACAGCCCCACGGTCGGCACGGCGGCGTTCAACGTCGCGCCCGATCAGACCGGCGCCTATTTCAACAAGATCGCCTGCTTCTGCTTCACCGAGCAGCGCCTGGAACCGGGCGAAGAGGCGGAAATGCCGGTGCAGTTCTTCCTGGATCCCGCGCTCGTGAAAGACACGGACATGGATCCGATCACGACCGTCACCCTGTCCTACACCTTCTATCCTGAGAAAAACCCGACGGAGCCGGTGGCGCAGGCGCCCGCCGACAAGCCGTCGGCACAGCTGTAACCAATCGGGCGCCCGAAGCGGCGATCCTGCAAGAGAGGAAACGATGGCAGAGGCCCACGCCAAGAACCACGACTACCATCTGGTGGACCCCAGCCCGTGGCCGTTCGTCGGCTCCGTGTCGGCTTTCGCACTCGCACTCGGCGCCATCGCCGCCATGAAAGGCGCGGGCGTCTACTGGATTGCTCCAGGCCTGCTCGGCGTCCTGATCACGATGATCGGCTGGTGGAGCGACGTCATCAAGGAAAGCCACCAGGGCTATCACACCGGCGTCGTCTCCCTGCATCTGCGCTACGGCATGATCTTGTTCATCGCCTCGGAGGTGATGTTCTTCGTGGCCTGGTTCTGGGCCTTCTTCGATGCGAGCCTTTATGCCGGAGAAGCCATCCAGCCGATGCGCGCGGAACTGACCGGAGGTACCTGGCCGCCGGAAGGCATCGAAGTCTTCGACCCGTGGCATCTGCCGCTTCTCAATACGCTGATCCTTTTGACCTCGGGCACGACGGTCACCTGGGCGCATCATTCGCTGCTCGTGAACGATCGCCGCGGCCTCAAATGGGGCCTCGCCTTGACCATCGCTCTCGGCATTCTGTTCTCCTGCGTGCAGGCCTACGAATATTCCGAGGCGGCCTTCTCCTTCGGCGGCAACATCTACGGCGCCACCTTCTTCATGGCGACCGGCTTCCACGGCTTCCATGTCATCGTCGGCACCATCTTCCTCGCCGTCTGCCTGTGGCGGGCGACGCGCGGCGACTTTACGCCCGAGAAGCATTTCGGCTTCGAAGCGGCTGCGTGGTACTGGCATTTCGTCGACGTCGTCTGGCTCTTCCTCTTCGCCTGCATCTATGTGTGGGGAACGGCCGGCGCGGTCACGCACTGAACGCACACGCAAGGAGGGATGGTCCGCCGGACCATCCTTTGATGTCATGACGCCCGAGGCAATCCCGACCACATCTCCCGATCCGGTTTCAGCCGGACTTCGGGGGCGCTGCCCGCGCTGCGGTCAGGCGAGCATCTTCGACGGCTTCCTGAAGCTCAAAGAGGCCTGTCCCGCCTGCGGGCTCAGCTACGGCTTTGCCGATTCCGCCGACGGGCCGGCGTTTTTCGCCATGACGTTCGTCGGCTTTCTGGTGGCGGGCGCCGCCGTCATCGTGGAACTCGCCTATACCCCGCCCTTCTGGGTGCACATCGTTTTGTGGCTGCCGATCGTTCTCGTTCTCTGCCTCGTGCTGCTGAGGCCACTCAAAGGCCTGGCGGTGGCGCTGCAATACGCCAACAAAGCGAAAGAAGGCGAAATCGACCGCAGCGGCCAATGACGCGCCTCCGCCGCCTCCTCGTCCCCGGCGTTCTCGTCCCCAGTGTTCTTGTGGTCGTCGCCGTTGCCATCCTCGTCTCGCTCGGCAACTGGCAATTGCGGCGTCTCGCCTGGAAAGAGGATCTGATCGCGCAGGTGGCGGAGCGGCCTTCGCTGCCGCCGGTGCCGGAGGAGGCGATCTTCACCGGCGACATCGCCGATCTGCATTACCGCCGCATCGGGCTGGCGGGCCATTACCTGCCGGAAAAGGAAGTGCGCGTCTTCACCAGCCTGCCGCTCGGCGATGCGCGCGGCCCCGCGTCCGGCCCCGGCGCCTGGATCATGACGCCGTTTGCCCTCGATGCCGGGGGGACGGTTCTCGTCAATCGCGGCTTCGTGCCGGATCGGGCGGAGTGGGCGCCGCCACCTGAGGGCACCGTCGAGATTTCCGGCCTCATCCGCCCCGACGATCCGCCGACCTGGCTCACACCCGACAACAAGCCGGGCGAGGATCTCTTCTTCTCGCGCTCCATCGCCGCGATTTCGGCGGCCAAAGACCTCGCCCGGCCGGTCGCGCCGATGACGCTCGACCTTCTCGCCTCGCCCGACGGGCCGGCCCTGCCTCAGGCAGGCGAAACGCGCATGTCTTTCCCCAACGACCATTTGCAATATGCGCTCACCTGGTATGGGCTCGCGATCGCGCTCGTTGCGGTTTTCCTCATGTTTGCCGCCCCGCGTCTGCGCGGCGAAAGGGCTGAAAACGATATGCAATCGGGCCTGCGGTGATGGCGACGCTTGACTTCACCCCACCCTCGGACCTACCTCGCCCTGAACGGGACGGCCCATGACCAAACCTCAGATCACACTTCATCTTTGCGCCCCGCGCGGTTTCTGCGCCGGCGTCGATCGTGCCATCCAGGTGGTGGAAGAAGCGCTGAGGCGCTACGGCGCTCCGGTCTATGTCCGCCACGAGATCGTGCACAACCGCTTCGTCGTGGAGACGCTCAAGGAAAAGGGCGCCGTCTTCGTCGAGGAACTCGACGAGATTCCGGAGACCGAGCAGCCGGTGATTTTTTCCGCGCATGGCGTGGCGAAACGCGTGCCGGAAGCGGCGACCGCCCGGAACCTCTTCTATCTCGACGCCACCTGCCCGCTCGTTTCCAAGGTGCACAAGGAAGCGATCCTGCATGAGCGCCGCGGCCGTGAGATCGTGCTCATCGGTCATGCCGGCCACCCGGAGGTCGAAGGCACGATGGGCCAGCTCGAGCCCGGTACGGTCACCCTAATCGAGACGCCGGAGGACGCGCGCGCCTTCACGCCGAAGGATCCGGAGAACCTCTCCTGGATCAGCCAGACGACACTCTCGATCGACGATACGGCCGAGATGGTGGAGATCCTGAAGGAGCGCTTCCCCTCGATCGCCGGCCCGCAGAAGGGCGACATCTGCTATGCCACCACCAACCGGCAGGAGGCGGTGAAGGCCGTCGCCCCGACGGTGGAACGCATGCTCGTCGTGGGCGCGCCGAATTCCTCCAATTCACGGCGCCTTCGCGAAGTCGCCGAACGTTCGGGCTGCCCCAAGGCCATGCTAATCAACCGCGCCGCGGAGATCGACTGGGCCGATTTCGACGGCATCAGCCGCGTCGGGCTGACGGCCGGCGCCTCGGCTCCGGAAGTTCTGGTGGAGGAAGTCGTCGCCGCCTTCCGCGAGCGCTTCGATCTCAAGATCGAGCTCGTGACGACGGCGGAGGAAGACATCACCTTCCTGCTGCCGCGGGCCCTGCGCGACCAGGCTGCAGCGTAAACGCCACGGATGGCAGTCTATACGGAGATTGGGGACGGCGAGCTTCAGGCGTTCCTCAAAGACTACGAGCTCGGCACGCTGCTCGCCTTCAAGGGCATCGCCGAGGGCGTCGAGAACTCGAATTACCTTCTGCACACCGATGCCGGCTTCTACATCCTGACGCTCTATGAGCGGCGGGTGAAAGCCGAGGATCTGCCCTTTTTCCTGTCGCTCCTCGAACATCTGGCGGCCCGCGGCATCGTCTGTCCGACGCCGCTCAAGGGCCGCGACGGGGTGGCGCTGCGCGAACTCGGCGGACGGCCCGCGGCGATCTTTTCATTCCTCGACGGGATGTGGGTCCGCCGGCCGCAGACCGTTCATTGCGCCGAGCTCGGGCGGGCGCTCGCCCAGATGCACGAGGCGGGCCGCGATTTTCCGATGCATCGCGCCAATGCGCTGACCGTCGCCGACTGGCGGCCGCTGCATGAACGCGCTTACGAGGCGGCAAGCGAACCCGACGAGAGCCTGCACGCCTTCCTCTCCGACGAACTCGATTTTCTGGAAAACAACTGGCCGAAAGATCTCCCGTCAGGCGTCATCCATGCCGATCTTTTCCCCGACAACGTCTTCTTCCTCGGCGACGCGCTGTCCGGCCTCATCGACTTCTATTTCGCCTGCAACGACTTCTTCGCCTACGACCTCGCCATCTGCCTCAATGCCTGGTGCTTTGAGCCGGAGACGACCTTCAACGTCACCAAGGCGCATGCGCTCTTGTCGGCTTACGAAAAGAGCCGGCCACTGACCCAGGAGGAGCGCGAGGTGCTGCCCATTCTGGCGCGTGGCGGGGCGTTGCGCTTTCTCCTCACCCGTCTCTACGACTGGAACACCACACCGCCCGGCGCCTTTGTTACGCGCAAGGACCCGGGAGAATTCGTGCGCAAGCTGCGCTTCCACCGCAGCGTCCGCTCGAGCAGCGAATACGGCTTCGACCTTTGAGCGATAAAGACACCGATAAAGACGCCATCGTCATCCACACCGACGGCGCCTGTTCCGGCAATCCGGGACCGGGCGGCTGGGGTGCCATCCTGCAATATCGCGGGGTGGAAAAGGAGCTCTGCGGCGGCGAAGGCGAAACCACCAACAATCGCATGGAGCTGACCGCCGCGGTGGAGGCGCTCGGCGCTCTCAAGCGGCCCTCGCGCATCGCGCTTCACACCGACAGCGAATATCTGCGCCAGGGCATCACCAGCTGGGTGAAAAACTGGCAGAAGAACGGCTGGAAGACAGCTGCCAAGAAGCCGGTCAAGAACGTCGATCTGTGGCAGGCGCTGACGGCTGCGATCAAGCAGCACGATGTCGAATGGCATTGGGTGCGCGGCCATGCCGGCGACGAGATGAACGAGCGGGCCGATGCGCTTGCGCGCAAAGGCATGGCGCCGTTCAAGAATGGCGGAAGGGAGGCCGGCACACCACGCTCTTGAGCGGATCGAAACGGGGCGCTAGGCGTTCCCTTCCCCGTCCGCAGAAGGAGCCAGGATGCTGCAGATCTACAAGACCCAGGGTGATCGGCTCGTGCCCGTGGATGGCGCAGACCTCACCTCTCCGCCTTCCGTAGACACCGCCCGCGCGCCTCTCTGGATCGATCTTCTGGAACCGACCGCGGCCGAGGCCGCAACGGTCGAAAACTATATCGGCATCGACATCCCGGCCGTCGCCGACCTCGAAGAGATCGAACCGTCCTCTCGCCTCTATGCGGAGGAAGGCGCCGTCTTCATGACCGTCACGACGGTCGTCGGCGTGCAGAGCGGCGAGCCGGCCAAGACGCCTGTCGCCTTCATTCTGCGCAACGGCCATCTTGTCACGGTGCGCTATGCCGAACCGCGTCAGTTCCGCACCTTCCTCGCCCAGGCCCAGAAAGGCACTGGCGAACGCTATGATACGGCCGAAGCCATCATGCTCGGGCTTCTCGAAGCGCAGGTGAACTGGCTTGCCGATCTTCTGGAGCTGATCGGCCACGACATCGATTCCATGTCGCAGGGCGTGTTTCAGAGCAAGGTGAAGAAGGTGAGCCGCAAGACCGCCGATCTGCGTTCGACCATGGGTGAGATCGGCCGGCAGGGCGATCTCCTATCGCTCGTGCGCGAAAGCCTCGTCTCGCTGTCGCGCCTCCTCACCTACCACCATACGCTGTCGCCGCGTGCCAAGGGCGACAAGGCGGAAAAGGCCGACAAGGAAGCCAGAAACCGCACCCGTATCCTGGTGCGCGACGCCCAATCCCTGAGCGAACATGCGAGTTTCCTCTCCACCAAACTCAGCTTCATGCTCGACGCGACGCTCGGCCTCATCAATCTGGAGCAGAACCAGATCATCAAGATTTTCTCCGTCGTCGCCGTCATCTTCGTGCCGCCGACGCTCGTCGCCTCCATCTACGGGATGAATTTCGAAGGCATGCCGGAGCTCGGCTGGAGCTTCGGTTATCCCTTCGCCCTCATTTTGATGCTCATCTCCGCGGGTCTGCCGCTTCTCTACTTCAAGCGCCGCGGCTGGCTTTGAAATCCATTCGGCAGGCGAACACCACTCCTCTCTGAGGCGTATTTTCCACGGTTCGATCACACCAGCCGGCCCTTTTGCCCGCGCCGAAAGGCGTTCGCACCGCGTTTTTGACGGCTTTTCGTCATTTTTGCGCCGCGATACGAGGAACCGGCTCTGTCTACCAGGGGTTTTCATCTCCGGAAAAACGGAGGTGACAGGCCGTGGCAGACGCACAGGCGGGTAACGCAAACACGCAAAAACCAGAACCCCTCGAGACCTTGATCCCGGCGCGGCTCGATCGGCTGCCATGGAGCCGCTTCCATTGGCTGATCGTCTTCGCGCTCGGCATCACCTGGATCCTCGACGGGCTGGAAGTCACCCTCAAAGGCGCCATCAGCGGCGTTCTGCAAGAACCTGAAACCCTCAACTTCACCAGCGCGCAGATCGGTGCGATCGCCTCGTTCTATCTCGCAGGTTGCGTCGCAGGCGCCATCTTCTTCGGCTATCTCACCGACCGTTTCGGCCGAAAAGTCCTCTTCTTCGTCACGCTGACGCTCTATCTCGTCGGCGTGCTTCTGACCGCTTTTTCCTGGAACTGGTGGAGTTTCGCGCTCTTCCGCTTCATGACGGGTGCCGGCATCGGCGGGGAATATGCCGCGATCAACTCCGCCATCGACGAGCTCATTCCTGCGCGGGTGCGCGGGCGGATCGACCTTTTCATCAACGGCTCCTACTGGCTCGGTGCGGCCGTCGGCTCGCTGTCCACCCTCGTGCTCCTCAATCCCGATATCCTGCCGACCGATATCGGCTGGCGCGTCGGCTTCGGCATTGGTGCGATCCTCGGCCTCTGCATCCTCCTGGTGCGCCGCTATGTGCCGGAAAGCCCGCGCTGGCTCGCCACCCATGGCTATGAAGATCAGGCGGAAAAGGTCGTCAAAGGCATCGAGAATGAAATCGAGAAAGAGACCGGCAAAAAGCTCGACCAGCCCTCAAAGGATGAAGCGATCACCATTCACCCGCGCCGGGTCTTCGGCTTTGGCATCATCTTCAAGACGATGTTCAAGACTTACCCGAAACGCTCCGTCCTCGGCATGTCGCTGATGGTGTCGCAGGCGTTCCTCTACAACGCCATCTTCTTCACCTACGCGCTGGTTCTGACACGCTTCTACGATGTGCCGTCGAGCGATACGGGCATGTATCTTCTGCCCTTCGCCATCGGCAATTTCCTCGGCGTCCTGGTGCTCGGTTCGCTTTTCGACACGATCGGACGGCGGCAGATGATTTCCGCCACATACGGCATCGCCGCGACGCTTCTCGTCGTCACCGGCATCCTTTTCGTTCAGGACGCGCTGACGGCGGTGACACAGACGGCGATGTGGACGGTGATCTTCTTCTTTGCCTCGCCGGCGGCGAGCTCGGCCTATCTCACCGTCAGCGAGGTTTTTCCGCTCGAGATGCGCGCCATGGCGATTTCACTCTTTTACGCCATCGGGACGGCCACAGGTGGCGTGTTGGCACCGTGGATCTTCGGTAGTTTGATCGGCACCGGCAATCCGATGGACGTCTTCTATGGCTATTGCTTCGCCGCGGCCCTTCTCTTCGTGGCTGCGGGCATCGCCATCGTCTTCGGCGTCAAGGCCGAACAACGTGGCCTCGAAGAGGTGGCGGAGCCGTTGTCGGCTCAGGCCTGACGCGCCCTTCCAGGGGCGATCTCAAAAAGCCAAGGGGCGGTCCCGCCCCTTGGTCTTGCACATCACCCGCCTTACGCTGTCTCATCCTTTGAACCGGAGCCTCAATGCCG
This sequence comes from Afifella marina DSM 2698, assembly GCF_900102695.1. Taxonomy (GTDB): domain Bacteria; phylum Pseudomonadota; class Alphaproteobacteria; order Rhizobiales; family Afifellaceae; genus Afifella; species Afifella marina. The sequence goes on along the minus strand of NZ_FMVW01000001.1, from coordinate 777,333 downwards.
CTCTTCCTCGTTCTTTTGCCCACCTTCATCCAGGTCGGGCTCACCTTCTTTCTCGCCATCCATATGGGGCGGGTGCGGTTCGCCGCGATCCGCCGCGGGGAAGTAAAGCCCGACGAGATCGCGCTCAACGAGCCGAACTGGCCGGCAAAAGCCCTGCAGGCCGCCAATTGCTATCGCAACCAGTTCGAGCTGCCGGTCCTCTTTTATGCCCTCACGGCGCTGGCGGTCCTGACGAACAAGACGGGCTTCGTCTTCGTCATCTTGAGCTTCATCTTCGTCGCGAGCCGCCTTCTGCACGCCTATATCCACATCGGCTCCAACGAACTTCGCTCCCGCTTCCGCGCCTTCACTTTCGGCCTCTTCGTCCTTCTCCTCATGTGGGTGATCTTCGCGCTGCAGATCCTGTTCGCGATCTGAGGCGGGCCACCCGCCTCTGCCAGACAACGAGACACGGCACCACCGCGAGCTCCATGACGAGGCCGCCGACATGACCGGGCGAAGGCGAGCCCGCAAGCACCAGCGAGAGAAGCCTGGCGAGGCCGCCGAGAACGATCAGCATGGAAAGGAGTCGGAAGCGCTCCCCCTTCCTCTCGATCGCCGGGACGCAGGAGAGAAAAGCGAGGCCGACGCCGAAGAAGACGCCGGAGAGAAAGCGCAGATGGCTGTCGAGGTCGACCGGCCACGGGGCCGACGCCTGCAGGAAGCCGGGTCCGAGGACGACGCACGCTGCGCCGGCGGAAAGCGGGATCAGCGATAGGATCGCAACGACAATCTGGAGAAGAAGGCGTTCTCGCGAAGTGGGCAAGGGGATCCGACCTTTCTCGCGCGGGCTCGGTCACGCGCCGCGGCTGACCGGACAAAAACCGCTCCCCTCTCCCGGTGTTCCCTCGGCGAGACGGAACCGTACCCGCGCAACCGTGCACATCGGTCCTCGAACAGCCTTCGGAGCGCCAACGAACCGGTGTCCCGTGCTCGTCTCTCCTCAGGCGGTTGCGGCGCGGGGCAGGAAGCGCGCAAAAGCCCGCATGTGAAACGCCGTCTCCGCCGGTTGATAGCGATAAGCGGCGCCGACCGGACAGGCGTTGCGGGCATGGCAGCCGATGGCGAGACAATCGGCCCCGCGTCTCACGATATGGGCGGCGCAGGCCGCCACGTCATAGGCCGCTTCGCTGACGGCGCCGGCCGGGCAGGTTTTGAGACAGGGTTTTTCGGCGCAGCTCTCGCACGGCATGTCTGGAGCTGGACGCGGCGGCAGATCGAGACGTTCGGCGAAGAGCAGAGCGGCGCGGTAGGCGTGCCAGAGCCCATATTCGGGATGAATTAGGATGCCGAGCGGCGACGGCTCGAGCCCTTCCGCTCTCCCTGCCCAGCGCTGGAACGGCTGATGCGGCCGATCGAACGGGTAGACCGCCTTGCCGCCGAAAGCTTCCGCAAGCGGCTCCACGACGTGCTCAGTCCAGCGGTCGAGCGGGTCGCCGCCCTCCCCCGCATGTGGCGCAAAGGCCTTCCACATCGCCGGCCCGGCATTGCCGACGAGGAGGACCGTGCCACAGCCGTCGAGCCCCGCCTCGTCCTTGTTAGGGTGAAATCCGCCGCGCAGGATGAGGCCGTGACGTCTCAGCCTCGCTGCGATCTCGCTCAGCACCAGCTTGTCTCCATCTCGCTGCGCAGGTACCTATTCCTGAGCTTTTCAGGGGGCAAGCATGATCCTCATCGGCCAATATGATTCCCCTTTCGTGCGGCGCGTCGGCGTCGCGCTCACGCTCTACGACATACCGTTCGAGCACCGGCCCTGGTCCGTCTTCGGTGATGGCGACAAGATCCGCGCCTACAACCCTTTGATGCGGGTGCCGACGCTCGTCCTCGACAATGGCGACGTCCTCATCGAAAGCCACGCCATCCTCGATTATCTCGACAATCTCGTCGGGGCCGAACGGGCGATGTTCCCGATCGAAGAGCCGGCGCGCCACCGCGCGATCAAGATCGCCTCGCTCGCCTCAGGGCTCGCCGACAAGGCCGTCAGCCTCATCTACGAATTGCGCCTGCATGGGGAGAAATCCGACGTCTGGATGGAGCGCTGCCGCAACCAGATTGCCGGCGTGCTGGAGGTGCTGGAGACCGACCGCAAGCGGCTCGAGGCGCCCTACTGGCTCGGATCGTCGATCGGCCATGCCGACATTTTCGTCGCGACCGCGTTGCGCTTCTTGAGCGAGGCGCATCCGGGTCTCGTCGACATGGACGCCTATCCGGCGCTCAAGGCCCATGCGCAACGGCTCGAAGCGCTGCCCGCTTTCAAGACGATCTATCAGCCCTTCGACGCGCCGGTGTGAGACAATTCAAAGCCTCTGCTGCGTCGCCATCGCTTGCCAGAGGACGAGGCACGTCGCGACGCCAAGCCCCATGACGAGGCCTCCGAGATCGCCGGACGACGGCGCCCCCGCGCGAACGAGTGAGAGAAGCCGCGCTAGCCCGCGAGTGAAGACGAGTCCGAGACCAGCCGGAAGCGCCGCGTCTTCGTCTCGATCCACGGCGCACGGGAGAGTAAGGCAACGCCGACGGCGAAAACACGCCCGACAGGAAGCGCAGATGACTGTCGAGGTCAGCCGGTCAGGACGGATCGACCTCAAACAGAGGCCGAGCCGAGGACGATTCCCGCCGCGCCGGCGGAAAGAGGAATCAGCGACAGAATCGCGACGACGATCTCAAGAGGGTGGCGGGATCGAGCAGAGCCTTCGACATCCCCAATCCGCTACCATTCCGAAGGCAAAAAGCCAGCGAGATAGCTAGCGAGAATACCCAACAGCAGTGCTCCAAATACACCTGCCGCCCAAAACCGTACGCGCGCCCTCCTTTTCTCTATTATTTTCTCATTTTCCCCGATCGAAAAATTGAATGGATGGAATAACTTGCTGACTATATATCCAGATGCAAGATAAGAACCCACAAAAAAATACCATAACAACTGGATAAAATTGGATAAAAGCTGGCACGCTACTCTTAGTTTCTTTCATAAATTCGATAATGTTTCTTGGAGTTATATTATCTCTCATCAGAAATGAATCAGCAATTGACTTGTATTTTGCGGGCTCATCCATTAGCACAATAGGAACCCAAGACGCAATCAGCATAATTATTAATACCACTAACTGAATATACTGTTTTTTTAATTTTATTACGGATACTTTTTTGATTCTTTCATCTAACTCAGAGGAAAGAACAAACAATGCATCCCTATTTGTTCCTATAAATTTGTATCTTATAGATTTTCCTGCGTCTTCGTCGTGGTGCAAATTTATAAATTCTATCTCTCCTCTCTCTTCTTCAGCATCTCCGAACCAATATAGTCCAATACTTATTATCTTTTTAGTGCCTATATTTTCTTCATTAAATAAATTATCAATTTTATCTGGCTCTAGAATTGCACCGTTTGCCAACTTATATTTTAACCTGAATCTTAAATCATCCTGATATGCTAATTTTTCTATTACTATATCTATAATTCTTCTTATTTCTTTCTCATCAATAAGAAATCCTTCCGAGGTTCCGCCAGAGACCTCGATCAGAACAGCCATTTTCTCCCCCCCTCAAGAAAGCGCTCTCTATCTTAGAGTGAACGTTTGCGGGCTGCCAATACGCTTGAAATGCTCGCATCAGCCTCAGCTGAAGGGATCTTACCCGAACGCATCCGGCATCGAGGCCTTGGTTGTCTCGATGAACTCCTTCAGGGCTTCGTCGATGCCCTCATCGAGCGGCGGGGCCTCATACTCGGCGAGCCATTTCTTCCACAGCCCGTTGGCGCGTTCCTCCGCCGTCTTTGAGCCTTCCGCCAGCCATTGCTCGAAGGAATTGTTGTCGGCGACGGGCGAGCGGTAGAACGCGGTCTCGAAATTCGCCTGGGTATGGGCGCAGCCGAGATAATGGCTGCCCGGTCCGACCTCGCGGATGGCGTCCATCGCCTGACCGTTTTCCGAAAGGTCCACGCCGCGCGAGAGCTGCTGCATCATGGCGAGCTGGTCGCAATCCATGACGAACTTTTCATACGACGAGACGAGGCCGCCTTCGAGCCAGCCCGCCGCGTGCAGCACGAAATTCGTGCCGGCCATCACCGTCGGCGTCAGGGTCTGCGCGCTTTCATAGGCCGCCTGCGCATCGCAGACTTTCGATGCGCACAGCGAGCCGCCGGAGCGGAACGGCAGATTGAGGCGGCGGGCGAGCTGCGCCGCGCCATAAAGCACCAGCGTCGGTTCCGGCGTGCCGAAAGTCGGTGCACCCGATTGCATCGAGATCGACGACGCGAAAGTGCCCATGATGACCGGCGCGCCCGGCCGGCAGAGCTGCGTGAAGGCGGCACCCGCCAGCACTTCGGCCAGGACCTGGGTAAGCGTGCCCGCCACCGTCACGGGCGACATCGCGCCAGCCAGGATGAACGGCGTGACGATCGTACCCTGGTTCGCCCGCGCATAGGTCTTGAGCGCGCCCAGCATGGTCGCGTCGAAGACCATCGGCGAGTTGACGTTGATCAAGTTGATCAACACGCAGTTCTGATCGACGAACTCCTCGCCGAACACCATGCGCGCCATCGCCACTGAATCGGCCGCCCGTTCCGGCGCCGTGACGGAGCCCATGAAGGGTTTGTCGGAATAGCGGATATGGGCATAGACCATATCGAGATGGCGCTTGTTGACCGGGATATCGACCGGCTCGCACACCGTGCCGCCGGAATGGTGCAGCGCCGGCGCCTGATAGGCGAGCTTCACGAGGTTCTGGAAATCCTCGATCGTGCCGTAGCGGCGGCCATTGTCGAGATCGCGCACGAAGGGCGGGCCGTAGACCGGTGCGAACACCGTCGCCTTGCCGCCGATTTCGACGGAACGTTCGGGATTTCGAGCATGCTGGGTAAACGTCTGAGGCGCCGTCTTCAGAAGCTCCCGGCACAGCCCCTTGGGAAAGCGCACGCGCTCGCCGGAGACGTCTGCTCCCGCTTCGCGCCACATCTTGAGCGCTTCAGGATCCTCGCGAAACTCGATGCCGATTTCTTCAAGCACCGTGTCGGCGTTCTTTTCGATGAGCGCCAGACCTTCTTCGTCGAGCACCGTCTGCTCGGCGAGCGTGCGGCGGATGAAGGGCAACTGGACGCTGCGCGAGCCGGAGCGCTTCGCCCGCCTCGCCTCCGCTCCGCCGCTTGCCCGGCGGCGCCGTCCGCCACGCTCGTCCACACCGGCCGTTTCGTCGGTCGTGCCCATCCTCAGCGCTCCTGCCTCAGCGGAAATCGTCATCGAAGGCTAGAGCGCCGCTTGCCCGCATGGTCTTCCGCCTGCGGCAGAGTGTGACGCGGCGGGAAAACTCGAAACATTCCACGTCGCAGACAAAATCATCTCAGGTCGTGATCAAAGCATTGGCTTGCCCTAAATGTCCGCATGATGCGATGACGCTTCCACGTGCAAACGCTTGGCAAGGAGCCTGTCTGTGGCCGAAGAGGAAATTGTCCTGTCCGAACTCAGCGATGAGGATCTCGTCGCGCAGATGCACGACGACCTTTACGATGGGCTCAAAGAAGAGATCGAAGAGGGCGTGAACATTCTCCTGGAGCGGGGATGGGCACCCTATGACGTCCTCACCAAGTCGCTCGTGGAAGGCATGCGCATCGTCGGCGAGGATTTCCGGGATGGAATCCTGTTTGTGCCGGAGGTGCTTCTCTCCGCCAATGCCATGAAGGCGGGGATGGGGATCCTGCGCCCTCTGCTTGCCGAAACCGGCGCGCCCAAGATCGGCAAGATGGTGATCGGCACCGTCAAGGGCGACATCCACGACATCGGCAAGAACCTCGTCGCGATGATGATGGAAGGCGCCGGCTTCGAGGTGATCAATATCGGCATCAACAATCCCGTCGAGAACTATCTCGCCGCGATCGAGGAACATCAGCCGGACATCATCGGCATGTCGGCGCTTTTGACGACCACGATGCCTTATATGAAGGTCGTCATCGATACTCTGAAAGAGAGAGGTGTCCGCGACGATTACATCGTCCTCGTCGGCGGTGCGCCTTTGAACGAAGAATTCGGGCGCGCGATCGGCGCCGATGCCTATTGCCGCGATGCCGCCGTGACGGTGGAGACCGCCACGGATCTCATCAAACGCCGGCACAATCGGCGGGCGTCCGCGGCCGGCTGAGCCTGGCAGGTGCTGGCCGAGAGCTCCGGGTTAAAAAGCCTGAGCTTCGGAACGATCCGCACATAGAAAGAGCGGCGCCCGGGCGCCGCTCATTGCTTTCAAGGGATTGCTCGGCCCGCATGGCCGCCCCATTCGGGACGCGGCCATGCGGGCCGAAAAACTGCTTACGGGTTGCCCTGCACCGTGTCTTCGACGGCGTTGCCGGTGTCCTGAACATCGCGCCCGACACCGCGCACCGTATGTTCGCAGGCGGCCAGGCTCAGGCCGAAAGACGCGAGGACCACGAAAAACACACCACGACGCACAAGATTCATCACACAACTCCCTGAGGCCGCCACATCAGCGGCTTTCCTGTGCAACGGTGCCTGGGCTCGATTGGTTCCGGCTCTCATGCGTGCTCGAACACGTCTCAAGGCTCGCGATGGTGCTCGTAGTATTGCCGCAGAACCGCATTAATGCGCGTCTGATAGCCACGACCTTGCGCCTTGAACCATTCCAGGACGTCCGCATCGATCCTGATCGAGGCGTGGGTTTTTGTGCGAGGCAACGGCATCTCGGTCATGACCCAGTCCGGCGGGACCGCATCGAACGCGTCGTCCGGATCGCTTCCATCCGGCACGCCCTGCCGGGCGGCTCGTTTCCAATCCGAACCGGCCTCGCCTTGATGACGCATCTTCTGCAGGTCATTCGCCGTGAATCGTACGATGCGCTCTTTCTTCTCCGGCATGGGCTCTTCTCCATCTCTCGGCGACGGAATGACGACGATCTTCCGGCCATCGAAGAAAAGAGGCGCATCGGCAAAATCGAGACCTCTGTCGAGCCGCGTTCTCTCTCGCTTCGCCTCATCCCACTCAAAGACGAAATCGCCACGTTTCATGTATATACACTTTGTAGCACGCCAAGGTCCACTGAATAGCAGACTTTGCCGGAAGAGCTCAGAAGCTCTATAGAAAGCCCGATGAGCGACATTCGCGCAGATGGCCGAGCGCCGCAGCCGGGCGCGGGAAAAGCCGACGAGCTCCTCGTCATCGCCTGCGGTGCGCTGGCGCGCGAGATCGGCGATATCGTCGAAGCGAACGGGCTCGCCCATGTCCGCCTCACCTGTCTCCCCGCCATCCTGCACAACCGGCCGGAAAAGATCCCGGAGGCCGTCCGAGAGGCGATCCGCAAGGCCCGCGCCCAAGGCTTTGAGCGCATCCTCGTCGGCTATGGCGATTGCGGCACGGGCGGGCACCTCGATGCGGTCTGCGCGGCCGAAGGCGTCTCACGCATCGACGGACCGCATTGCTACGCGTTCTATTCCGGCAACGCCCGCTTCGCCGCCCAGGGCGACGCCGATATGGACGCCTTCTTCCTGACCGACTTCCTCGCCCGTCAGTTCGAGGCTTTCGTCATCGAGCCGCTCGGCCTCGACCGGCATCCGGAGCTCAGGGATGCCTATTTCGGGCATTACCGCCGCCTCGTCTATCTGGCCCAGCGGCCGGATCCCGCCCTCGAAGCGAAGGCGCGCCAGGCGGCAGACCGCCTCGATCTCGCCTTTGAGATGCGCGTGACCGGCTATGGCGATCTCGCGGGCTTCCTCGGCGCGGCACCGGCAGACGCCGGCTGAGGCACCGCAATTTCCCGTCGATGTTGCGCAAATCGGCAGAAAGTCGCAATTCGGAGCCGACCTGTCGCGGCCAAGCTCGCTTGCGGCCGGGGCGCTGCAACAATCACCCAGGAGAACAACGAATGGCGCAACGCATCATCCTGTCATGGCGCGATATTCCGGCTCAGGTGATCATCAAGGCGGGGCGGAAAAGCGCCAAGCGCGAATTGCCGATCCGCTTCACGGAGGCGATCGACCGCTGCGCCATGAAGGTGGGAGCCCGCGATTCCGACGCCTATCTCGCCGAATGGCGCCGCGGCGAGCCGACCTCCTGCGGCGACGATCTCGAGGCGGAGGCGGATGCCGCAGCTGCGGCGATCGAGGCCGATTATCCGCCCGAGCGTCTCAAGGCGCTCATCGATCAGGACGGCTTCGAGCGCTGAGATCGCAGGGCGCAGACGGCGCGATTTTGACGCGCCGGGCGCCGGCCGCTACAGACCAGCCCGGAACGACGGGCGACACCGCCCGAAAACGGGCCCCGCAACGGGACCAGTGAAGGAAGAGCAGGTATGACACGCACCATCGTCGCTTCGGGCAAAAAGGAGATCGCGATCGGCTTCGACCAGCCTTTCTGCGTCATCGGCGAGCGCATCAATCCGACCGGCCGCAAGAAGCTCGCGGCGGAGATGGTGGAGGGCAATTTCGAGACCGTGAAGGCCGACGCGCTCGCCCAGGTCGCAGCCGGCGCCACCATGCTCGACGTCAATGCGGGCGTCACCGCGGTCGACCCGAACGAGACCGAGCCGCCGCTTCTCGTCGAGACGCTGAAGATCGTGCAATCGCTCGTCTCCGTGCCGATCTCCATCGATTCCTCCGTTCCGGCCGCGCTGAAGGCGGGGCTCGAGGTGGCGGAGGGCCGGCCCCTCGTCAATTCGGTGACGGGTGAAGAGGATCGGCTCGAAGCGATCCTGCCGCTCATCAAGAAATACAACGTGCCGGTGGTGGCGATCTCCAACGACGAGACCGGCATTTCGGAAGATCCGGACGTGCGTTTCGCCGTCGCCAAGAAGATCGTGGAACGCGCCGCCGATTACGGCATCAAGCCCGAAGACATCGTCGTCGATCCCCTGGTCATGCCGATCGGCGCCATGGGGACGGCCGGATTGCAGGTCTTCGCGCTCGTCAGGCGGCTGCGCGAGGAGCTCAAGGTCAACACGACCTGCGGCGCCTCCAACGTCTCCTTCGGCCTGCCGCACCGCCACGGCATCAACGCGGCCTTCCTGCCGATGGCGATCGCCTCAGGCATGACATCTGCGATCATGAACCCGGTCCGGCCGCAGGAGATGGAAGCGGTGCGCGCAGCCAACGTCCTCATGGGCACCGACAAGGACTGCATGACCTGGATCCGCTCCTACAAGGATTACCAGCCGGCAGCGGGCGGTACGCCGGCCGCATCGCCCGCCCCGGCAGACGGTGGCGGTGGCCGCCGCCGCGGTGGCCGCGAGGCGAGAAGGGCTAGGACTGGGGGGTGACAATGGCACGGCGGAACTCCCCTCCCCCTTGCGGGGAGGGGCTGGGGGAGGGGTAGCTCCGTGCCGCGCTCGGTGATCGAGCCGGAGGTCCGGGACCGGGCCCGCAAACAGCGCAAATCGCCGACGCGCGGCGAGAAGGCGATGCACGAGTATCTCCGGAGCTTCCGACCGTATGGCGCGCACTTCCGGCGCGAGGCGCCGATCGGCCCCTACGTCGTCGACTTCGTCTGGCTTTCGGCGCGGATCGTCATCGAAGTCGATGGCGCCTCGCATGATCTGCCGGGGCGGCCTGTGGAAGATGCGCGCCGAGATCGGTTCCTCGAAGGACGTGGCTTCCGTGTCTTCAGGGTCCGCGATGCGGATGTGATCGCAAATCGCCGAGAGGCGTTCGAAGCGATCGAGGCGGCGATCCTCTCACACTTGAAAGTTCCAGGGAGCCGGTTCGACGCAGACATCAAGGGTGGGCGTGACCCCTCCCCTAACCCCTCCCCGCTAGGGGGAGGGGAATCCGGCTTTGCCGATCGGCAGCGCTTGCGCCCCCTCAACAGGCGCTCCAAGTGAGCGGCATGCCTTTGCTGCGTCGACCAGCGGCCACCAAACCCGAAACACTCAGCCATCCATGACCGAACCTCAAAAAGACCCCCTCGTTCTCTTCATGCCCTCCGGGCGGCGCGGGCGCTTTGCGAAAGGCACACCCGTCCTCGATGCGGCGCGGCAGCTCGGCGTCTATATCGAGAGCGTCTGCGGTGGGCGCGGCATCTGCGGGCGTTGCCAGATCGAGGCGCAGGAAGGGCATTTCGCCAAGCACGGCATCTCCTCCGCGGCCGACCATCTCTCCGGCGTCACTGAGGCGGAAAACCGCTACGCCGAGAAACGCGTGCTTGTCGAAGGCCGCCGCCTTTCCTGTCAGGCGCTCGTCGAAGGCGATCTCGTCGTCGACGTGCCGCAGGACGTGCAGATCAACCGACAGATCGTGCGAAAGCGTGCCGAGACGCGGGTGATCGAGCGCGATCCGGCGACCCAGCTCTGCTATATCGAGGTCGAGGAGCCCGACATGGAAAAGCCGCTCGGCGATGCCGACCGGCTCCTTCATGCGCTTGAGAAAGAATGGGGCTTTCAGAAGCCGCGCATCGCCGCGCGCCTCCTGCCGCAGATACAGAAGCTCTTGCGCGACGGCGAGTGGAAGGTCACCTGCGCCGTCTATACCGACGGGCGCGTGGAGGGCGGCGGGCCGATCGTGACGGCGATCTTCCCGGGCTTTCACAATGTCGGCTGCGGCCTTGCCGTCGACATCGGCTCGACCACGATCGCGGCCCACCTCACCTCTCTCCTTTCCGGCCGCACGATGGCGTCTGCCGGCGCGCCCAATCCGCAGATCCGCTTCGGCGAGGATCTGATGAGCCGCGTCTCCTATGTGATGATGAACCCGGAAGGCCGGACGCAGATGACCAAGGCGGTACGCGACGCGATCGGCGTTCTCATCGCCGAGCTCGTCCAGGGCGCCGGCATCACTCCCGATGATGTTCTCGAGGCGGTCTTCGTCGGCAATCCGATCATGCACCACCTCTTCCTCGGCATCGATCCGACGGAGCTCGGTGGCGCGCCGTTTGCTCTCGCCGTCTCCGACGCGGTGAGCCTGGACGCACGCGAGATCGGCCTGCCGATCAACGACGGGGCGCATGTCTATGTGCTGCCCTGCATCGCGGGCCATGTCGGTGCCGATGCCGCCGCGGTGACGCTCGCGGAAGGCCCGCACCGTGCCGACGAAATGACGCTCGTCGTCGATGTCGGCACCAATGCGGAGATCGTGCTCGGCAACAAAGATCGGCTCGTCGCAGCCTCCTCGCCGACGGGACCAGCCTTCGAAGGCGCCGAAATCTCCGGCGGTCAGCGTGCCGCCCCCGGTGCCATCGAACGTGTCAGGATCGACCGCGAGACGCTGGAGCCGAAGATCAAGATCATCGGCGGCGATGAATGGTCGAACGAGGAAGGTTTCGAGAAGGTCGCGCAGGATGTCGGCGTCACCGGCATCTGCGGCTCCGGCATCATCGAGGTCGTGGGCGAGATGTATCTTGCCGGCATCATCGACGAAGACGGCGTCATCGACGGCAGTCTTGCGGCAAAGTCGGAGCGAATTCAGCCGACGGGGCGCACCTTCTCCTATCTTCTCTGGCGTGGCGACGAGGCGGCCAAAAGCCAGGAGATCAAGATCCTGCAGACTGACATCCGCGCCATCCAGCTCGCCAAGGCCGCGCTCTATGCGGGCGTGCGCCTGTTGATGGACAAGCTCGGGCTTGAACAGGTGGAGGCGATCAAGCTCGCCGGCGCCTTCGGCTCCTATATCGACCCGACCTACGCCATGGTGATCGGCCTCATTCCCGACTGCCCGATCGACAAGGTGAAGGGCGTCGGCAATGCCGCCGGCACGGGTGCGCGCATGGCCCTCCTCAACCGCTCCTACCGGCGCGAGATCGAGGAGGTCGTCAGAAAGATCGAAAAGATCGAGACGGCGATGGAGCCGCGCTTCCAGGAGCATTTCGTGGCGGCGATGGCGTTCCCGAACAAGGTCGAAGCCTTCCCGAACCTTGCCGGAGCCGTCACGCTACCGCCGCGCAAGGTGCTCGGCGGAGGCGAAGACGGACGTCCGCGTCGACGCGGCGGGCGCCGGCGCTGAACCGCCGCCCCGCTTCTGCCCTCGCGCGCCGGGAGAGCATGCATGCGGCAAAAGCCGGACATACGCGTCCCGTGACGATGCGGCAGCGCCGCATCGCCGGCAACGAAATCGACTGTGTTGGAAGCTTTAAAGCGCGTCAGCCCTCAGCGCGGCGCGGAATCGCATGTCGCGTCGGACCGGCCGTTTCGCGTCGCTCACGCCACTCCAGAAGCGCCTCACGTACCACGTCGTTCATCGATTCATAGAGACCGTCCCGAACGGCTTGCTGCAAGATCACAGCGAGCTGCGGCGGAAGAGCGATACTTATCTTCTCGATGGCACTCATGGCTGACTGGCCTTCCTCCAGGACCACCCCGACTAGCCCCTGTTGAGGGGGGTCCGACCTACCGCCTAAGCGACGAGCGGAGATTTAAGGGCGATCATGGTCGTATTAGGGCGGATCGACGTCCATTTCCGCCATCTGCTATTTGCCCCTGCGACAAGATTCCTCAAGTATTCATGCGGTCATTCACAGTGCCGCCCGCACGTCTCAAGCCACCCTGCGACGCTTGAGAAATTTGCGTGAGAGCAACCAGCAGAGTAGCGAGCAGCATCGCCGCTTTGCGCGGTCGCTCGGCGCATCTCGGCGGATACCGACAGGCCCGTTCTTAGCCGTCTTGACTGTCCGGACACGCGGCATGCACGGCCGCTCTTTCCCCCACTTTAGAATCAACTTACTTCGCGGAGTGCTGTCGCTCTGGCAGCACTTGATCGCTTCGTTCGCCTGGTACGCCGGGCTGTCGACACATCCCGAGACGATCTGGAGACAATCTTGAGTTCTGAGCAAGCTATGAGCGTGGGTACGCTGCTCACGTCGCTGGTCATCGGCTTTCTTGTTTTTATCGCCTACGACACCTTCAAGAAGACGGGGCCCCTCGATGAGGAGACGATCACGTCGAATAAGGGCTCGATCATGATCTACATGATCTGGCAGGCCGGGATTTCTCTCGTGCTAACGTTCGGCGCGACGCTTCTGGTGATCGAAACCTATGGGGTATTCGATGGCGAGCCGCCTGAAGCGGCTTTCTGGAGCTTACCAGCCATGTTTGCGCTGGCGGGCGTCGCCTATGCATATGCGGCACTGCTGCGCGCAAAAGATGCGGGGCGGACACGTGGTTTCGCGCTTCTCGGGATCGTGCCGGTCGCCAATCTCTGGCTCATCTTTGCCTCCCCGAAGAAAGCTCCCGAACGGCCAGCCTATGTCCCGGCCTCGCGCATCGTGCGCATCGCCATCGCTCTCGTCGCGGTCGTCATCAGCGTCGGATTGCGCACATTGCAGGACGAGGCCTCGCGCATGCTTTTCCAGGCACAGGTCGCCGATCGCGTCGAAGAGAGGGTCGCCATCCAGAACGAGCGTCTGCCCAAGCAATTGAATGAAATGACGACGCTCGAAGAGGTGAATTTCGATGCCAGCGAAAAGGAGATCGTCTATCGATATTCGTTCGCATCGACCGACATCGATGCCGCGTCCATCCGAACCTGGCTCGCGAACACGATGAAACCGCGAGTGACGCCATCAACATGTCAGGATCCGGTCGTGGCCGAATTCGGCTGGGTGACGCGCTTCCGGTATCTCGATGCAGACGAAAATCTCGTCGCCGAAATGTCGATCTCGAACGAGGATTGTTGAGGCCACCGGCGCATCAGCCGCGTTGCCTGCACGCTAACGACCTTTGGCGAGGGGGTCTCAGCCCTTCCGTGCGACGATATAGGGGCCGTGTGGGTTCGTGCCGAAGACGCGTTCCTCGACGATCTCGAAACCCGCCTGGCGGATCGCTTCACGCAGAGCCGCTTTCGTCAGCGCATTCGCCTTTGGGAAGAGCCCGAAGGTTCGCAGCCCGAGAAACAGGGCGCGCAGCTTCAGGCTCATTTCGGCAAAGCACCAGGTTTTGGCGATCATCATCCCGCCGGGTTTCAGATGCGCATGGATCTCAGCCAGCGTGCCGTGCAGATCGTCGACCAGATGCAGCACCTGAAAGGCACAGATCGCATCGAAAGGCCCGCCATCGAAGGCGCTTTGCGCATCGGCGAGGACGAAGCGCAGATTGTCCGGCGCGGGCTTCGCCTCGGCGATGCGCAGCATCTCGGGCGAGAAATCGGTCGCGATCCACTCCGCCACGAAGGGCGCAAGGCGGATCGCCGTTCCGCCCGTGCCGCAGCCGATCTCCAGGACGCGGTCCGTCGGCGCAAAGCGGCCGGACGCGTCGGCCAGCATCGCTTCATAAGCTTCCGGATCCTTGATCGGCCGCGCCGCATAGCGCTCGGCGATCTTGTCCCAGAAGCTCGCATGTGCCGTCTTTGCCATCGCCTGCCCCCCGCCGCGATCACGCTGTGGCGCCGAAGGCGCTCACGCTTTCTTTGAATGCACGCTTTCAGTGAGGAAGGTTTCGTCGGCTGCCGGGATCTGTTCCGGCACGCCCCATTCGCGTCCCGCATCGGCGAGCACGCACCACAGATAATCCGCCATCGACCAACGCACATAAAGGCGGAAGCGTGCGGTCTCCTCCTCCCCGTGCTCCAGCCACAGCCAGCCCTGAGCCCGGGCGAAATTTGAACCCGCGACGCAGCCGACGGGAAAGCCGCGCGGATGCAGATCGAGCGTCGTCAGCTTCATCAAGGCTTCGCGCGCCTTGCGGCCGGAGATCTCGATGGCGGTGTAATAATCGCTGACATCGACGAGCTGGTGATGCTCCCCGGCGAGGCCTTTCTCCACCCCTTCGGCAAAGGCCGCAGCCTCCGCCTCCGGCACCAGAAGCAGAAATTCATCAGGCCCGAGCCAAAAGACGACACGCTCGCCGTTGACGACGGACATCAATGGCGCGGCCGGCAGATCGAGACCCGCGGCTTCGCGAAACGCCTCTCCCCCTCTCGCCGGATCGAGCCGCAGAATGAACTTCCCGGCAAACGGCGTTTCGGCCAGGCGCAGTGTTCCCGGCGCTCCTTCCACGGACTGACGCAGCGCCAGCGGCGTGCGCCTCTCCGGCGGTGTCAGCCCCTCGGACGGCTCCAGGCCTTCAGAGGGCTTTTTCGCATTCTCAGCCATGGCCGCCCTCCCGGCGCACCGCCTGCGGCAGCGCACCCTTTGCCTTCAGATCCAGGAAGTCGATCTCCGTCACGCGCACCGGCACGGTCGGCTCGCCGCCGCGGGTCGCGAAAATCCGGTCGCCGATCCGCCCGCCGCCCCCGGAGACGAGCGCAAGCGCGATCGAACGGCCGATATTGGGACTGTAATAGCTCGACGTGACATGCCCAAGGACCGGCACGGGCGGCTCGGGCTCGTTGCGCCGCTCGATCAGATGGGCGCCTTCTTCCAGAACGAGGTCGGGATCTTCCGTCAAAATGCCGACGAGCTGGCGGCGATCCTTCCGTGCCGTATCGGAACGGAACAGAGACCGGCGGCCGATGAAATCGCCGCTCTTCTTGACGATCCAATCCATCCTGAGATCGCCGGGCGTGACCGTGCCGTCGGTATCCTGGCCGACGATGACAAAACCCTTTTCGGCGCGCAGGAGATGCATCGCCTCCGTGCCATAGGGCGTGATGCCGTGCCTGGCGCCCTTCTCGATGATCTGGCGCCACATCCAGCGCCCATAGGTCGCCGGAATATTGATCTCGTAAGACGTCTCGCCGGTGAACGAGATGCGGAAGACGCGCACCGGGATGCCGCCCATGGTCGCGTCTCGCCAGTCCATGAACTTGAAGCGCTCGGGATCGGCGTCGAAATCATCGAGAAGCTCGGCGATCAGCGCCGGGGATTTCGGTCCGCAGATCGAGGCGACGGCCCATTGTTCGGTGACGGAGGTGAGGAAGACCTTCAGATCTGGCCATTCCGTCTGCAGATAATCCTCGAGCTTGGCGAGAACCGAAGCCGCGCCGCCCGTCGTCGTCGTCATGTGGAAGTGATCGTCGGCGATGCAGGCGGTCACGCCATCATCGGCGACCATGCCATCCTCGCCGAGCATCAGCCCATAGCGGCAGCGGCCGGGCGCAAGCTTCGACCAGGAATTGGTGTAGACGCGGTTCAAAAACTCGCGCGCATCCGGCCCCTTCACGTCGATCTTGCCGAGCGTGGAGGCGTCGAGAACACCGCAATCGGTGCGTGCCGCACGCGCCTCGCGCTGCACCGCCTGGAAGAAATCCTCGCCCTCGCGAGGATAGGCCCGCGGACGCAGCCAGTCGCCGACGGGCTCGAAGACGGCGTCGCGGCGGCGGTGCCAGCCATGCATCGGCGTCGTCCGCCGCGGGGCGAAATGGGGCCCGACATGCTGACCGGCGATCGCCGCAAACGTCACCGGCTTATAGGGCTGGCGGAACGTCGTCGTGCCGACGGCCGGCAGTTCCTCGCCGCGCTCGTTGGCGATGAAGGCGAAGGCGTTCAGATTGGCGATCTTGCCCTGGTCATTGCCCATGCCGGTGGTGGTGTAGCGCTTGGCATGCTCCACCGCCTGATAGCCCTCTTGCAGAGCGAGCCGCAGGTCTTTCGTGGTCACGTCGTCCTGGAGATCGATCCAGGCACGGCGGCGATGCGGCGGCAGATGTGAAGGCATCTCCGGCATCACCTTCAACTGGCCCTGGCCGAGTTCCACGCCATCGACGTCGGGAACCGTCACATCGCCGGAATCAAAGCCCGCCTGCGCCGCCGCTTCCACACCGGCGCGTGCGCCTTCGGCCAGGACGTCGGTGAGCGCGTAGGTGCCGTTGCAGGCGCCGGCGGAGCGCTCCTTCTGCCAGGAGCGGCCGGGACGGAAGGCGGCGAGTTCGGGATCGTAGCGCAGCTTGCCGCGCGATTGCGAAAACAGCGCCGCGTTCGGCGCATAGCCGCCGGCGACCGCCAGAAGATCGCACCCGATATGGGAAAAACTCGTGCCGACGCTGCCGTCGCGATGCAGCGGGCGCACCTCGACCTGACTGACTCGGTGGCGTCCGGAGGTGCCGACCACCGTCGAGCTCGCATGGATCGGGATGCCGAGACGTGCCGCCTCCGCCATATGCTCGCCGGAGAGATCGGAGCGCACATCGATGATGCCGGCGATCTCGGCGCCGTTGGCGGCAAGATCGAACGCCGTCACCCAGCCGGTATCGTTGTTGGTGAAGATCACGGGCCTTTTGCCGGCGAGGACGCCGTAGCGGTGCAGGAAGGTGCGCGCCGCACTTGCGAGCATGATGCCCGGGCGGTCGTTTTCGTGGAAGACGAGCGGCCGCTCCAGCGCGCCTGTCGCAAGCACCACCTCCTTCGCACGCACCCGCCACAGGCGCTGGCGCGGCAAATGGCCGAGACGCTTCTCTTTCGGCAGGTGGTCGGAGACCTTTTCCCAAAGCCCCAGGAAATTGTTGCCGTAATAGCCGAAGGCGTTGGTGCGGGTGAGGATCGTCACCTCGGGCAGCGCGGCAAGCTCGTTCTGGATGTCGGCCACCCATTGCGCCGGCTGCACGCCGCCAAGCGACAGCTTCTCGGGATCACGCGACAGAATGGAGCCGCCGAGACGGTGCGTCTCTTCGACCAGGATGACGCGCGCGCCGGATCGTCCGGCGGCAAGCGCCGCCATCAGGCCGGCGGGGCCGGCTCCCACGACGACGACGTCGCAATGGCGGTTGACGGTCTCATAGCGGTCGGGATCGCCGGCGTCGGGGGCGCGGCCGAGGCCCGCGAAGGCGCGGATCAGCGGCTCGAACAGCGCCGTCCAGGTGCCCGGAGGGCCCTTGAAGGTCTTGTAGTAGAAGCCCGCCGGCATGAAGCGCCAGAACGGATCGAGGGCGCCGCCGATATCCGTGCCGAGGGACGGCCAGCAATTCTGCGAGCTCGCCACCAGCCCATCATAGATTTCCTGCTCGGCGGCGCGGGTGTTGGGATCGAAGCGCTTGGCATCGACGCCGATGGCGACAAGGCCTGCCGGATCGGCGGAGCCTGCCGCATAGATGCCGCGTGGACGGTGATATTTGAAGGAGCGCGCCACCATGTGGCGGCCATTGGCGATCAGGGCCGAGGCGAGCGTGTCGCCCGGATGGCCGTGATAGGAAATCCCGTCATAGGTGAAACGGATGGTGCGCGAGCGCTGAACGAGACCACCCTGCGGTGTGCGGAACGGCTGTTTCGACATCACTCGGCCTCGCCCGGCTGCATCACCTTGACGGCATCATTGCCCGAGCCGATCGGCGCCTCGCCGCACGGCGTTGCGGGCAGCTTCGCCTGCACTTGTGGAGCGGTCTCGCCGATCTTGTAGACGGCGAGAATTTCATCGGTCGCGGTGTTCCTCAGCATATTGAAGAACCGGCGACAGCCGGCGGAATGCACCCAACGTTCGGCGAGGACGCCTTTCGGGTTCGACCGCATGAAGACGAAATCGGCCCATTCGGCATCGCTCATATCCTCGCGCCATTCCGGCCGGGCGATATGGGCCTCGCCGCCATAGGAGAATTCGGACTGGTCGCGCGCGCCGCAATAGGGGCAGGAGATCACAAACATCGGGCTTCTCCTAATGCGCGACGGCTGCCGCGCCGTGCTCGGCCACGAGGTTGCCGGTGACGAAGCGCTCCAGCGTGAAGGGCGCGGCGATCGCGTTCGGCTCGTCATTGGCGACGAGATCGGCCAAAGCGTGACCGGACCCCGGCGTCGCCTTCCAGCCGCCGGTGCCCCAGCCGCCGTCGATATAGAAGCCCTTCACCGGCGTCTTTGAAATGATCGGCGAAGCGTCCGGGCAGACATCGACGATGCCGCCCCACTGGCGCATCATCCGAACCCGCGACACGAAGGGGAAGAGTTCGATCAGCGCCGCCATCTGGTGCTCGATGATGTCGAAGGAGCCGCGCTGCGTATAGGACAGATAAGGATCGATGCCCGCGCCGATGACGAGCTCGCCTTTCGAGGACTGGCTCATATAGACATGCACGGCATTCGACATGACGACACAGGGCAGAACCGGCTTCAACGGCTCTGAGACGAGCGCCTGCAGCGGATGGCTTTCGATCGGCAGGCGCAGGCCGAGCATGCCGGCGATCACCGAGGTGTGGCCGGCCGTGACGCAAGCGACCTTTTCGGTCGCGATCGTGCCGCGCGTCGTGCGCACGCCCGTGACTGCCCCCTTGTCCGTGTCGATCCCCGTCACCTCGCATTGCTCGATGATGTCGACACCCATATCGGAGGCGGCGCGCGCAAAGCCCCACACGACCGCATCATGCCGATTGACACCGCCGTCGCGCTGCAACGTGGCGCCGATCACGGGATAACGGGCATCGGCCGCCACCGAGATCGGCGGGCAAAAGGCCTTCACTTCCTTGGCTTCCAGCCATTCGGCCTGGACGCCGTTCAAGCGGTTCGCTTCCACGCGACGCTTCAGCTGGCGCGCCTCGCCCTCGTCATGAGCGAGATTGAGAACGCCGCGATGGCTCATCATGATGTTGTAGTTGAGCTCGCGCGACAGATCCTTCCACAAGGTCAGCGCGTGATTATAAAGCGCGGCCGACGCATCGTAGAGATAGTTGGACCGGATGATGGTGGTGTTGCGGCCGGAATTGCCGCCGCCGATCCAGCCCTTTTCCACGACGGCGATGTTGGTCATGCCGTGGAGTTTGGCGAGATAATAGGCGGTCGCCAGCCCATGGCCGCCGCCGCCGATGATCACCGCATCGTAGGAGGGTTTCGGCTCCGCTTTGCGCCACGCGGGCTGCCAGCCCTTGTGGCCGCTCAGGCCTTCGCGAATGAGGCGGACGACGTTGTAGCGCTGCATCAGAGCCGTTTAGCCGTCGCAGGCGTTAAGGGCAAATGCACGAGCGACGTCCGATTGTCGCTCTACGCCCTTTTTACCTCCTCCGACTAAGCCATTTGGATGAGGCACCTGTCGAACATTTCATTTGCACATTATAAGCACGCTTATTATATGCCGGGCCATGGAGCACAAAACCTCTCTCGGATTTCTGATTACGGATGCGGCCCGCCTGCTCAGGCGGCGCTTCGAACAGAGTTCACGACAGTTCGGCATGACCGCGGCGCAACTTCACATCTTGGGGCGCCTTTCCAAGATCGAAGGCATCAACCAGGCGGGTCTTGCGGCGCTTCTCGACATGGAGCCGATCACCGTCTGCCGTCACGTCGATCGCATGGAGACCGCCGGCCTCATCGAACGCCGGCAGGATCCGAACGATCGGCGCGTCCGCACGCTGCACATCACCGACAAGGGACGTGAGCTTTTGCCGGACATGCGCAATCTCGCAAACGAGATCTTCGAGGAAGCACAAAACGGGCTGCCGGAGGGGACGCGCGCGACACTGATGACCGCGCTTGAGAAAATTGTCAGCAATCTGTCGGAACGGCCCGGGGAAGAGGTCGAACCGCAGCGTCAGCATGTGGAAGCTTGAAGCCTATGAGTGAAGATTTAAAGCCACGTGAGGAGCCGCTCTTCCCCGACGACGACGTCGCGGAGACGCGCAGGACCCCAATCCCGGCACAGCATGGCCCGGCACAGCATGGCCCGGCGAAACATGGGCCAGCGCAACCCGGCAATGACGAGACGCTCGAGGAAGACGAAGGCTCCAGCGAAGTGCTGGAAGCCTTGGAAACACGCGAGCAGAATCCGACCCCGCCCGACTCCGAACCCGAAAAGAAGCGCCCGCGCAAGAAGCGGGTGGCTTTGATGATCGCCCTGCCGCTCGTCCTTGCCATCGGCGGCGGCTATTTCTGGCTGACCTCGGGTCGCTACATCTCGACCGAAGACGCCTATGTCCAGCAGGACAAGGTCAATGTCGTACCGGAAGTCGCCGGGCGCATCGTCAAGGTCGGGGCCGGCGAGAACCAGCCCGTGAAGACCGGCGATCTCCTCTTTGCCATCGACGATGCGCAATATCGCGTCGAAGTCGACCAGGCCAAAGCGGCGGTTGCCTCCGCTCGCCTCGAGGTGGAGCGCATGAAAGCCGCCTACGCCTCGGCGCTCGCGGACAAGGAATCGGCGGATCAGTCCCTCACCTTCGCGGAAGACACGTTCAACCGGCAGGACCGGCTGCACGATCGCGGTTTCGTCTCGCAATCGGCTCTCGACAAGGCGCGCCTCGATCTGCAGCAGGCGCAGGCGAAGGCGCGTTCAGCCGAGCAGAGCGTGATGAGTGCCAAGGCGGCGCTTGCCGGCAATCCCGACATCGCGACCGACGACCATCCGGAAGTGATGCAGGCACTTGCAAAGCTGGAAGCAGCCGAACTCGACCTCGATCACACCGTGGTGACGGCGCCGGCCAATGGCATCGTCAGCCAGACGGACCGGTTGCGCGTCGGCCAGTACGTCACCTCCGGCACGTCGGTTCTGAGCCTCGTGGAGACCGACGAAGTCTGGGTCGAAGCGAATTACAAGGAAACCGAGCTCACCTATATGCGTGCGGGCCAGCCCGTCGAAATCGACGTCGACACCTATCCCGATCATCCGCTGAAAGGCCGGGTGGCGAGCGTCGGCGCGGGCACAGGTTCGGAGTTTTCGCTTCTGCCGGCGCAGAACGCCACCGGCAATTGGGTGAAGGTCGTGCAGCGCATCCCGGTGCGCATCGCCATCGCCGATCTGCCGAAAGACGCACCCCTGCGCACCGGCATGAGCGTCAGCGCGACCGTCGACACCGGCCGCTCGCCGGAGATGCCGGACTTCGTCGAAAAAGGCCTCGCCTTCCTCGGCTTCAGTTTTCCCACTGCCACGGCACAGGCGCATGAAACCGTTGCCGCGCAGGGTGTGACGCAGCACTGACCATGGCCAATTCCACGACCCAGGACGCGGCGGCCCCCGCGGCGCCGCGCGAGATCAATCGCCCCATGGTGACGGTGTTCATCATGCTGGCGACGATCATGCAGATCCTCGACACGACGATTGCCAATGTGGCGCTGCCGTCCATGCGCGGCAGCCTCGGGGCGACGCAGGATCAGGTCACCTGGGTTTTGACCTCCTACATCGTCGCCGCCGCGATCATGACGCCGGTCACCGGCTGGCTGTCGGATCGCTACGGCACGCGCGAGCTGTTTCTCGGCAGCGTCGTCGGCTTCACGGCCACCTCGATGCTGTGCGGTCTTTCGACCAGCCTCGAAATGATGGTCGTCTTCCGCATCCTGCAGGGATTGTGCGGCGCCGCCCTCGTGCCGCTCTCACAGGCGGTGCTCCTCGACATCAATCCGAAGGAGAAGCACGGCCAGGCGATGGCGATCTGGGGCGCCGGCATCATGATCGGCCCGATCATCGGCCCGACGCTCGGCGGCTGGCTCACCGACACCTTCGACTGGCGCTGGGTGTTTTTCGTCAACCTGCCCGTGGGCATCGTCGCCTTCATCGGCATGCTGGTCTTTCTCCCGGATACGGAGCGCCGGCATCGCGGCTTCGATTTCTTCGGCTTTGCGATGCTCGCCATCGCCATCGGCGCCTTGCAGATGCTGCTCGACCGCGGCGAACAGGTGGAATGGTTCTCCTCGCCGGAAATCTGGATCGAACTCGGCCTGACCATCTCGGGGCTGTGGATTTTCATCATCCACGCGCTGAGCACGGAGCATCCGTTCCTCGACCTCAAGATCTTCAAGGACCGCAATCTCGTCACCGGCCTCGTACTGATCTTCATGGTCGGCATGATCCTGCTCGCAGCCCTCGCCCTCCTGCCGCCGATGCTGCAGAACATCATGGGTTATCCGGTGGTGACGACGGGCCTCGTTCTCGCCCCCCGCGGCGTCGGCACGATGATCTCTATGATCGTCGTCGGGCGGCTGGTGCAGCGGGTCGATCCGCGCATCCTGATCTTCTCCGGCCTCTGTCTCACCGCATATTCGCTGCATCAGATGAGCAGCTTCACCCCGCTCATGGACAACCATCTGCTCATCTCGAGCGGCATCATCCAGGGATTGGGGCTCGGGCTCGTCATGGTGCCTCTGTCCACGGTCGCCTTCGCGACCCTGGAGCCGCGCTTCCGCACGGACGGCGCCAGCCTCTTCAGCCTGTTGCGCAATATCGGCTCGAGCGTCGGCATCTCCGTCGTCACGACGGTTCTCGCCCACAACATCCAGATCAATCACGCCGAGCTCGGTGCGCATATCACCCCGTTCAACCCGATGCTCGATCAGGCGGCGAGTTCGCTCGGGGCGAGCCGGGAGACGGCGATCGCCGTCCTTAGCCAGAGCATCAACCAGCAGGCCATGATGATCGCCTATATCGACGACTTCAAACTGATGATGTTGATCACGCTCGCTGTGTTGCCGCTTATCCTCTTCATGCGCAAACCGCAGCATATGGGCGGCGGCGGGATGGTGGCCGCGGACTGATGCGGCCCCGACGGCACCGGCACGCTTGAGGCGCCTTCCTGGCGGATTCCTGAGGGGAAACGTGCGGTTTCCAAAAAGCCAGTACGGCCTCCGGCCCGTCGATTGACAAGCGGGCCGGGATACATGTTCATAGATCCATGACCCACGACAATTCGCATTCGACCGACGGCAAGCGGCGGCGCTCGCCGGAGGAAAAGCGTGCCATGGCCACCTCCATCGTCGCCAAGGCCGCAGGCTTTGAGCGCGCCGGGCGGCTCGATGCGGCGCTTGCCCATTATCGCCAGGCGCAGACGCTTCTGCCCCGCGATGCGCAGATCAATTTTGCGATCGGGCGCATCTTCGTCAGCGCCGGCCGGCCGGCGGATGCGATCGAACCGCTGAAGACGGCTGTCGCCGCCAAGCGCAAGGAGCCGGAACCGCGCCATCTCCTCGGCCTCGCCTATCTGGAAAGCGGCGATATCGATGCCGCCCTCCGCCAGCTCAAGGAAGCGGTTTCGCTCGCGCCCAAGGCGCCGGCGCTTCTGTCCGCCCTCGGCAGCGCCTATCTGCGCGCTGGCGACGCCGACAAGGCGGAAGAGATGCTGCGCCGCGCCGCCGAGCTCAATCCGCGCGACCCGACGGCAAAGCTCAGGCTCGCGGGCCTTGTGCTCTACCGCGGCCGCAACGCAGACGCCGAAAAACTCTACCGGGAGATGCTCGCCTCTGGCGACAAACGGCCCGTCGTCTATGCCGGCCTCCTCGAAGCTGCGCGCTTCGAGAAAGAACCGCCGGAATATGCCGACATCGAAGCGATGGCCAAGGACGCAAAACACCCGCGCGTCGAACGACGCATGCTGCATTTCGGCCTCTCCGGCCTCGACCGACGGCTGAAGCGGGAAGAGAAATCCTTCGCCCATGCGACCGCCGGCAATGCCCTGCTGCCGGAATTCGATCTCGGCTATTTCGCCGAGATGGTGGCGGCCTTCAAAGAGGCGGTGACGCCCGACTTCTTCTCAGAGCGCAGCAGCATCGGCCATGACAGCGAGGTGCCGGTTCTCATCTTCGGGATGCCGCGCTCGGGCACCAGCCTCATGGAACAGATCGTCACCGCGCATCCGCAGGCGGCTGCGGCCGGTGAGCTCCCGTTCTTTCAGCGCGCCGTCTCCGAGCTCGGCATCCGCTTCACGCGAGAGCGCAACGCCGTACCCCCGGAAAAACTCGCCACGCATCTGCAAAGCCTGGACGGGGCACACTTGTCGCGCATCGCACCGGTCTATCTGGAGCGGCTGAAGCAGATCGCAGGACCCGCCGCGCGCATCACCGACAAGACGCCGCACAACTTCCTGCATCTCTGGCTGATCGCCCTCCTCTTCCCCAAGGCGCGCTTCATCCACGCCAGGCGCGATCCGATGGCGACCTGCTTTTCCTGCTTCACCACCGATCTTGGAGATTGGCACGCCTATCGGCGCGATCTCACCACGCTCGGGCGCTATTATGGGCTCTACGAAGAGCTCACCGCGCACCTCACGGCGGCGCTGCCGCAGACGGTTTTCGAATGCCGCTACGAAGAGCTCGTCGGCGATCCGGAAAACGCCGCGCCGAAGCTCGTCGATGCGGCCGGTCTCTCCTGGGATCCGCGCTGCCTCGCCTTCCACGAAAGCAAACGCCTCACGCAGACCGCCTCGCATGCGCAGGTGCGTGAGCCCGTGCATACAAGGCGGGTCGAAGCCTGGCGGGCCTACGAAGCCTATCTTAAGCCGCTTGAAGCGGCCCTTTCCGACACGAAGGCGGGTTCGCGCGCGGCCTGAGCCGCCACACCCGCCGCCTTCATCCGAGAGGGGCCACGCACGTCCTTCCCTGGCCCCGAGATAGCCGAAGCCAGGGAAAACTTCGCGACGACTGCCGACGGGCGCGTGTCCGGCGGGAAAGCGCCCGACAGAAGCCGGTCAGCCGCGGCCGACGAACGGCATCTTGGTCGCCATCACCGTCATGAAGAGGATGTTGCTGGACAGAGGCAGCGACGCCATGTGCAGGACGGCATCCGCGACCTCGCGCGTATCCATGAGGGGCTCGACGGCGATACTGCCGTTCGCCTGGGGCACCCCCTTTGCCTGGGCTGCCGCCATATCGGTCCCCGCATTGCCGATATCGATCTGGCCGCAGGCGATATCGAAAGGTCGGCCGTCGAGGGCGAGCGTTTTGGTGAGGCCGCTAATGGCGTGCTTCGACGCGGTATAGGGCACGCTGCCGGGCCGCGGCGCATAGGCCGAGATTGAACCGTTGTTGATGATGCGTCCGCCCTGCGGCTTCTGCCGCCGCATCAGGGCGAAGGCACCACGTGCGCAAAGGAAAGAGCCGGTCAGGTTGATGTCGACGACCTTCTTCCATTCTGCGACCGGAATCTCGTCGATCGGCGCCCCTGGCGTATTCGCACCGGCATTGTTGAAGAGAAGATCGAGCCGGCCGTAGACCTCTTCGATCTTCGCGAAGAGGGCATCGACGGATTCCGGGTCCGCGACATCGGCGGGTACGACCAGCGCGTCCCCCTCCTCGGCTTCCGCAAGCGCAACCGTTTCCTGCAAGGGCGCCTCGCGCCGGCCGGTCAGAACGACCTTCCAGCCCGCCATCAAAAAGGCCGTGGCGGTTTCCCTGCCGATGCCGGACCCGGCGCCGGTGACGAGTGCGATCTTTGCGGCTTCCGCCATGCTGTTTCCTTCCCTGAGATGATCGTTTTTATCGTTTTCTTATGGCTGGTGCGGTGTCCGCACCAGCCGCTTTAAAAGCTTCAAAACAGACCTTCGATCAAGCCTTCTGCATTCAGGCGGATCTTTTCCGCCGCCGGCTCTTTCGGCAGACCTGGCATGGTCATGATCTCCCCGCAGATGGCGACGACGAAGCCGGCACCGGCTGAAAGCCGCACCTCGCGCACCGGAACGGTGTGGCCCGCCGGCGCGCCGCGCCGATGCGGATCGGTGGAGAAGGAATACTGCGTCTTCGCCATGCATACGGGAAGATGGCCGAAGCCTTTCTCCTCCCACTCGGCAAGCTGCGCCAGAACGGTCTCGCTCGCGGCGACATGCGCACCGCGATAGATGCGCCGCACGACCGCCTCCATCTTCTTGAAGAGCGATAGATCGTCCTGGTAGAGCGGCGAAAAATCCGCCGTGCCGCTCTCGGCGAGCGCCACCGCTTCGCGCGCCAGATCCTCGATGCCGGCCGAACCTTCTTCCCAGTGGCGGGCGACGATCGCCTTGGCGCCGAGCTCTCCCACATAGGCTTTGACGCAATCGATCTCGGCCTCGGTGTCGCTGGTGAAATGATTGATCGCAACGACCGCCGGCACGCCGAACTGGCCGATATTCTCAAGATGCCGGCCGAGATTGGCGCAGCCGCGCTCCACGGCCGCCACATCTTCGCGGCCGAGGTCTTCCTTCGCCACGCCGCCGTTCATCTTCAAGGCCTTGATGGTCGCAACCAGCACCACCGCATCGGGCTTCAGTCCCGCCATCCGGCACTTGATGTCGAAGAACTTTTCGGCACCGAGATCGGCTCCGAAGCCTGCTTCCGTCACCACGTAATCGGCGAGTTTCAACGCCGTCTTGGTGGCGATGACGGAATTGCAGCCATGGGCGATGTTGGCGAACGGTCCGCCATGCACGAAGGCCGGGTTGTTCTCCAGCGTCTGCACCAGATTGGGCTTCACCGCCTGCTTCAGGAGCGTCGCCATGGCGCCGTCGGCCTTCAGGTCGCGCGCCGTCACCGCGCTCTTGTCGCGGCGATAGCCGACGATGATGTTGCCGAGCCGGCGTTCCAGATCTTCCAGATCCTCCGCCAGGCAGAGAATGGCCATGACTTCCGAGGCGACGGTGATGTCGAAGCCCGTCTCGCGCGGATAACCGTTGGCCACGCCACCCAGCGAACAGACGATGTCGCGCAGCGCCCGGTCGTTCATGTCCATGACGCGCCGCCAGGTGACGCGGCGCGGATCGAGATCCTGCTCGTTGCCCCAATGGATGTGGTTGTCGATCATCGCCGCCAGGAGATTGTGGGCGGTCGAGATCGCATGGAAATCACCTGTAAAATGCAGGTTGATGTCTTCCATCGGCACGATTTGCGCATGGCCGCCGCCGGCCGCGCCGCCCTTCACGCCGAAACAGGGGCCGAGCGAGGGCTCGCGCAGGCAGATCACGGCCTTCTTGCCGATGCGATTGATGCCGTCTCCGAGGCCGACGGTCGTCGTCGTCTTGCCTTCGCCGGCCGGCGTCGGACTGATCGCCGTCACGAGAATGAGCTTGCCGTCCGGCCGCTCGTGCAAGGATTCGATGAAAGGGGTGGCGACCTTGGCCTTGTCGTTGCCGTAGGGCTCCAGAAATTCTGCCGGAATACCGAGCCCTTCGCCGATCTCCCAGATTGGCCGGCGCGCAGCCGCCCGCGCAATCTCGATGTCGCTCTTCAAAAGTCTTCCCCTTTGCCTGTCTGCCTCGTTCGATCGAAACGGCTTTGCCTCAAAAGGAAGGAAAGCCGCCGGCGGGCGCGTCATGCCATTGTCACGCGAGCAAAGACCTACTAGCGTTTCCAATCTGGGCCAATGGCCCGTTTGCGACATAGGCGCCCGACCTGATCGGTCGGTGGGAGGTGCCATTGCACGGACCGTCGGTGAAAGAAAAGCCGCACAAGCCTGTCTCACCGGCGTCCCGGACGCATCACTACGCCTTTTTCCTGCTGCCGAACTTCACGATGCTCGCCTTCGCGATGGCGGTCGAGCCCCTGCGCATCGCCAACCGGATGAGCGGCCAGGCATCTTACCGGTGGAGCGTCATCTCGCTCGACGGCGCGCCGGTCCCCGCCTCCAACGGCATTGCGATGAACGCCGACATGTCGCTCAAGGAAGCGAAGGAGCGGGCCCGCACCGACGACCGCCCGGACGTCGTCTTCGTCTGCGGCTCGCTCGGGGTGGAGCGTTTCCACAACCGCGAACTCAACAGCTGGCTCGGCACGCTCCACCGGCAGAAGATCGGCATCGGCGCCCTCGACACCGGAGCCTGGGTGCTCGCCGATGCCGGCCTTCTCGACGGCAAGCGCTGCGCCATCCATTGGGAATCGCTGCCCGCCTTCCAGGAGCGGTTTCCGGAAGCCGACGCCTACGCCGATCTCTTCGAAGTCGACGACAACATCTATACCTGCGCTGGCGGCACGGCCGCGCTCGACATGATGCTGCATCGCATCGGCGTCGATCTCGGCGACACGACCGTCACCAAGGTCTGCGAACAGGCGCTGACGGACCGCATGCGCGGCTCGCAGGATCGCCAGCGCCTGCCTTTGCGCGCCCGCCTCGGTCTGCAGAACTCGAAGCTTCTCTTCATCATCGAATTGATGGAAGCCAATGTCGCCGAGCCCTTGTCGCTGCTCGACATCGCCCGTTACGCCGGGCTGTCGCGGCGCCAGATCGAGCGGCTTTTCCGGCGCAATCTCGGGCGCTCTCCGGCGCGCTATTATCTGGAAATCCGGCTCGACCGGGCCCGCCATCTCCTCATCCAGTCGGACGTGCCGATCGTGGAAGTGGCGGTCGCCTGCGGCTTCGTCTCCGCCTCGCATTTTTCCAAATGCTACCGCGAGCTCTACGGCCGCTCGCCGCAACAGGAACGCCAGGGGCGCGAGAAGGTGCTGTCGTAGCGGGCTGACGACGCCTCAATAATCGTCGTTCATACGGCGCCAGCGCATCCACATCTTCTCACCGATCATGCAGTCGACGCGCGGGGCGTCCTGCGCATCCTGCACGAGCGTTTTTTCGGGTGGATAATCGGCGATCTCCAGAAGCAGTTTCTGCCGGATGGCCGTCGAAAACTCGCTGACGTCGCGGATCGGCAGAGCGAAAGCGCCGGTGCCGCCGATGACGCAATCCTCGTAATAGACGTCGAGGTTCGGGATCGACATGAAGCCGCGGCCGCCAGAGCCTTTCAGCAGGATCGGCAGGCCGTTGATGATGACGCCTTCAGAGACGAGGCGGTCGCGCTCCACCGTCACCGGCAGGCCCTGGTTGTTGGGCCCGTCGCCGGACACGTCGATGACCCGGCGCAGCCCCGCATAACCGCTGTCGTCGAAGGCGGAGAAGGAAAATCCCAGCGCACCGGAAATGGAGGTGCGGCGCAGGCGGCCGGTCGTCGTCGTATCGAGCTTATCGGCGAAGGCATGGGCGCTCGCCGCATCC
This sequence comes from Afifella marina DSM 2698, assembly GCF_900102695.1. GTDB lineage: Bacteria > Pseudomonadota > Alphaproteobacteria > Rhizobiales > Afifellaceae > Afifella > Afifella marina. The sequence goes on along the minus strand of NZ_FMVW01000001.1, from coordinate 747,876 downwards.
TCGATCAAGGTCCACGGCACGATGACCTCTTGCAGGCTCGAACCCGCCCATTCGACATAGGTGACGGCGATGCGACCCCAGCCGCCGGAACGGATGGCTTCAATCACCTCCGGATCGCGGAAGGCGGCGACATAGCCCGCGCGCTGGAACACCTGCTCGTCGTAATCCATCGACCAGGAGACATCGACGGCGAGAACGAGTTCGAGATCGACGGGCGTGTCATCGGCCGCAAAGGCCTGTGTGCCCGCGCCGGCCAGCGCGAGTGTCAGCCACAGACACAGGATCGAACGAGGCCGCATGAGACGAGCATCCGGCATCGGCCGCGCGCATCCAAATCACATTTGCCGGATTGCGGCACAGCGGAAGCTGCCCATCGAGCGCAGGGAAGACATGCCGGCCCGGCCGCGCGGATTGACAGATGGGCAGGCCGCCCTCTTTCCCCTGCAGCGCCCCTCCCCGCCCCCAAGCGAGCGCAGCATGGAGACACCCTTGTCCAACGCCTTCCTCTTCGATCTCGACGGCACGCTCGTCGACAGCGTCTATCAGCACGTCCTCGCCTGGCGCGAAGCGCTCGACCATGAAGGCATTGCGCTTTCCGTCTGGCGCATCCACCGCAAGATCGGCATGAGCGGCGGGCTCTTCACCCATCAGCTTCTGCGCGAGATCGACAAGGATGTCGGCCCGGACATGGCCGAGCGGCTGCGCGTCCTCCATGCGGAGGCCTATCAGCGCCTCGTGCATTCGGTCGTGCCGCTCCCCGGCGCCTCGGACCTTCTCAAGACCTTGAGCGAGCAGAACATACCCTGGGCGATCGCCACCAGCGGGCGCATGGAAACGGCGGGGGCGAATTTGAAGGCGCTCGGCGTCGATCCCGACATAGCGACCGTCGTCACGCGCGACCAGGTGCAGCACGCCAAGCCGGATCCCGATCTCTTCGTGGAAGCCGCGCGCCGTCTCGACGTGCCGATCGAGCGTTCGATCGTCGTCGGGGATTCCATCTGGGACATGCTGGCGGCAGCGCGCTGCCGGGCGCTCGGCGTCGGCTTTCTTTCCGGCGGCTACGGCCAGAACGAGCTCGAACGCGCCGGCGCGCTCCGCGTCTATGAAGACCCGGGCGACCTTCTCCACCATCTCGACGAGGTCGCTTCACGGTCGAATTGAGGGCGCCCGCGGCTTTCGTCGGCATCCGGCCGCCGACAGAGGCGGTCGGCCTCCTTCGCCAAGGCGTCAGGAGCTCTTTTCCACGGCCGCTGAGCGGTGGCGGTCCCAGACCTCGTGCTCATGGTCGATCGAGCGATCGATCAGTTCGCGCCAGACCGGCTCGGCGATCTTCTCCGAGAGCCCTTGCGTGCGGGCTTCCGCAAGCACCTTCGCGACGACATCCTCGATCCGCCAGGGCAGCCGAACCTCATCGGCGCGCGGTTTGATCCGCCCGGCGGCTTCGATGTAGCGCTGGCGCTCGGCCAGGAGCGTCACGAGGATCCGGTCCAGCCGGTCGATTTCGGCGCGCACCTCGTCCATCGTGGTGCAGTCTTCGGGGGGCGTCTGAGCGGTCGGAAAGGTCATGGCGCCCTCTCTACAGCCACCCGAGAAAGCCCGGCAAGACGCTTTCGCCGCCCCTATCCCCTGAGCCTCTCATTGTTCGGATCGAACGACACGGCGAGATTGCTTCGACCGGCCCTGGCCTCAGGCAAGCTGCGACCGAGGCGTCTGCACTCCTCGATCCATTCCACGATCGCCAGCTGCGTGTTCCTCAGCGCCTCTTCGGCGCTCGCGCCATCCGACATGCAGCCTGGAAGATCAGGGACACGCCCGACAAAGCCGCCTCCATCCTCGTTCGACAAGGGAGCAATCACGATCGCGTAGTCAGTCATTTGCTCCTCCTTTGTTTACCCCCGCAATCTCCCATTGTTCGGATCGAACGGGCTCTCCTCAATGATCGTCACGCGCTTGCGCTCGCCGAGAATCTGGATCTCCAGCTCGCCGCCGAGATCGGCCTCTTCGGGCCGGACCATGGCAAGCGCCAGCGAGGTATCGAGCCGCCAGCCATAGCCGCCGGAGGTGGCCCGGCCGACGAGTTCGTTGGTTCCCGGCTTGAAGATCGGTTCAGAGCCGCGCGCATCGGCATCGGTGACGCCTGCGACCTCCATCGTCACGAAGGTCCAGCGGTCGCCCTTCTCGCGTGCCTCCACCAGTTGATCGCGGCCGATGAACTGGCCCTTGTTGGGATGCACGAAACGGTCGAGCCCGCTCTCATAGGCGCTGTATTCGACCGACAGCTCGCGCGGGATGAGCCGGTAGCTCTTTTCGAGCCGCATCGTGTCCATCGCGCGGATACCAAAGGGCTTGATGGCGAATTCTTCGCCCGCCCGCATGAGAAGATCGAAGATCGTGTTCTGCATCTCGATCGGATGATGCAGCTCCCAGCCGAGTTCGCCGACGAAGTTGACGCGCAGCGCATGCGCCTGCGCAATGCCGATATTGACGAAGCGGCCCGACAGCCACGGGAACGCGGCGTTCGACAAATCGGCGTCGGTGAGCTTCTGCAAAAGTTCGCGCGAGCGCGGCCCGGCGACGACAAGAACGCCCATCTGCGTCGTCAGCGGGCGCAGCCTCACTGTCCCGTCCATCGGCGCGAGCTTCATCAAAACATCGTGGTCGTGGCGCTCAAAGGCCCCGGCGGAGACGAGATAGAAGCGGTCCTTCGCCCATTCGTAGACGGTGAATTCCGAGCGCACCCCGCCCGACGGCGTCAACAGATGGCAGAGCGCGATGCGCCCGCGCTTCTTCGGAATGCGGTTGGCGAAGATCGCTTCGAGCCAGGCGCGCGCGCCCGGTCCCCAGACCTCGATCTTGGCGAAGGCCGACATGTCGAGCACGCCGACGCCGTTCGTCACATTCTTCACCTCTTCGCCGACGAAGGGGAAATAATTGGAGCGGCGGAAGGACCAGCGCTCGCGGATTTTTCCCGTATGGTCGGCCGGCGGGTGGTTGTCGTTGGTCAGCGTCTCGTCGACGTCGAGCTCTTCGGCCGGCACTTCATAGCCCTTGGGCGCGAACCAGTTCGGCCGCTCCCAGCCATAGACGGAGCCGAAGACGGCGCCCAAATCGGCCATACGCGAATAGCACGGCGCGGTCTTCAGGGGCCGGCCCGCCGCCCGTTCCTCGTCGGGATAATGCATGGTGAAGACGTTGGCGTAGGCCTCTTCGTTCTTCGCCTTGAGATAGCCGCGCGAGGCGTAGGGGCCGAAGCGGCGCGGATCGACGCCCGTCAGATCGAGCGAGGGCTCGCCCTCGACGATCCACTCGGCGAGCTGCCAGCCGGCGCCACCCGCCGCGGTCACGCCGAAAGAATGCCCCTCGTTCAGCCAGAAATTCTTCAGGTCCCAGGCCGGACCCACCATCGGCGAGCCGTCCGGCGTATAGGCGATGGCGCCGTTATAGACCTTCTTGACGCCGACCTCGCCGAAATAGGGCACGCGAGTGATCGCCGTCTCCACATGCGGCATCAGGCGGTCGAGATCTTCCTGGAAGAGCTCGTATTCGGAATCGGGATCGGGGCCCTCGACATAGCAGACCGGCGCGCCCTTTTCGTAAGGTCCAAGCAGAAGGCCGCCCGCCTCCTCGCGCATATACCAGGAGGAATCGGATTCTCTCAAAACGCAGAGTTCGGCGCCGCCGCTCTTGCGGAATTCCTGGATCGCCGGGATGGGCTCGGTGACGATATACTGGTGTTCCACCGGGATGACGGGGATTTCGAGCCCCACCATCTCGCCGGTCTTGCGCACGAAATTGCCGGTGGCGGAGACGACGTGCTCGGCGTGGATGTCGCCCTTGTCGGTCTTCACGATCCAGGAATGATCCGGCTGCTGCTCGAGCCCCAGAACCGTGGTGTAGCGGTTGATCTCGGCGCCGAGATTGCGTGCGCCGCGGGCGAGCGCCTGGGTGAGGTCGGCGGGCTGGATATAGCCGTCGTCGGGATGGGCGATCGCTCCCAAGATCCCGTCGGTTTCGACGTAGGGCCAGCGCTCCTTGATCTCTTCAGGAGTCAGCTCGACGACATTGACGCCGATCGTGCGTGCCACGCCCGCATAATATTGATATTCGTCCCAGCGGTCCCTGGTGCGGGCAAGGCGCACATTGGAGACTTTGCGGAAGCCGGTATCCATGCCGGTCTCTTCCGCCAGTTCCTGGTAGAAGCGCACGGAGTATTTGTGGATCTGGCCGACCGAGTAGCTCATGTTGAAGAGCGGCAGGAGGCCGGCGGCATGCCAGGTGGAGCCGGAGGTGAGCTCGCGCCGTTCCACCAGAACGACATCCGACCAGCCCTTTTTCGCCAGGTGATAGAGGGTCGCCACGCCGACGACGCCGCCCCCGATCACCACCACGCGCGCTTTGTCCCGCATTCCCGGCTCCCTTGAACACCCGATCCTCAAAGAGGAGCTTAGGGCGCGTCATCGCCCGATCATGGCTCTTCCGCGACACGCCGTAATCTCTGTGAGGCACGCAGGCGCGTGCGGTGCGAATGTCGGCGCCCAAACTGGACGGGTTTCAGGACGCTCGGGTCTCAGGCGGCGGAGCGGTCCTGAAGAGCCTCGTCCGGCAGCCCGCCGAAGCGGCGCTCGCGGCAATGGAAGGCGGCGACGGTCTCCGCGAGATCGCCGGCGGAGAAGTCCGGCCACATCACCCCGGTGAAGGCAAGTTCGGCATAGGCGCATTCCCAGAGGAGAAAATCGCTCAGCCGCTTTTCGCCGCCGGTGCGCAGAAGAAGATCGACGTCGGGCGATGCGACGGCTCCGCAAAGCCGGCTCGCCATCGCGTCCTCGGAGATGTCGCCCGCCGCGGCACAGTTTCTGGCAGCCTCCGCGATCGCCCAGCGGGCGGAATAGTCGAAGGCGATGCGGAGATGGAGTTTCCTGCCCGAAGCCGTCGCCGCCTCCGCCCTTGCGATCGCCGCACCAAGTCCGAAGGGAAGCCGGTCGCGCCGCCCAATCACGGAAAGCCGGACACCGTTGTCGACGAGTTCGTCCACGTCGCCGGCGAGATAGCGCCGCAAAAGCTGCATCAGCGCCGCCACCTCCGTCTTCGGGCGACGCCAGTTATCGCTCGAAAACGCATAAAGCGTCAGCGTGCCGATGCCTTCCGAGGGCGCCGCACGCACCACACGGCGCACCGTCTCAACACCCGCCTCATGGCCGACTTTTCGGGGAAGGCCGCGCGCCGTCGCCCATCGTCCGTTCCCGTCCATAATGATGGCGACATGAAGTCCGTCGTCGCGACCACTTTGCATTACAAAGCCTCCTGGCAAAAAACAGAATTCAGGCGAGCTTCGGCCGAAGCCGTCCCTTCGCAGCATCGGCGTCGGCGGGCTCTGTCTCCTCGTCCGCCGCCGCTCCCGACGCACCCGCCGCATCGCGCACGACGCGCTCCAGAACCGCGAGATACTCGACGAAACGGCGGCGCCCCTCTCCCGTCATACGGCAGGTGGTGAGCGGACGCTTGCCCTCGAAGCCCTTGTCGAGGCGCACGAGCCCCGCCTCCTCGAGCACCTGCAGATGCCGGCTCAGATTGCCGTCCGTCAGCCCGCAGAGTTTTCTGAGATCGGCGAAGGCGAGACCCTTCGGATGCGTGGCGAGCGAGGTCAGAACGCCGAGCCGCGCCTTTTCGTGGATCACCCGATCGAGCCCTTCGTAGGAATAAGGCGCAGCAGATTGGGCGGAAGCGCCCTTCGTCTCAACCATCGGCCTCTCCCGGCGCGCAATAGAGGATCGCGGCAATCGCCACCTGTCCGACCGAAAAGGGAATGCCCATCATCCAGGGCGACAGATGCGGACCGTCGCTCGCAAGCGCGAAGACGACGAAGCCCGACACGAAATACCAGACCCCGGCGAGGTGAATGCCGCGCGGCAGCGACCGCGCCGAGGCGAAGACCCCGAGACTGACGAAGACGAGCCACAGGCCGGGGAGCATCCACAGAGCCTGCGGTGCGACCCGCGCGATGGCGAGGGTAAAAAGCGCGCCCGCCGCGCCCGCCGGCAGAAATTGCTGCACGGCATTGTAGAGCATGGCGTCGGCAAGCCCGGCATGATGGCGCCGGGTTCGCACCGCCATCTCCACGCCGATAATCGTCGCGGAAATCACGGCGGTGGCGATCCAGCCGCCGAAAAAGGCAATGGGATGCGCAAGCGGCGCGCCGATCAGAGCCTGCTGCGCCGCCGCCATCAGAAAGGCGAGCACGCCCGTCGTCGCGAGCGCGCCCGGGCCAAAACCACGGAACGCCGTCGCCGCCGCCATCTGGTTGCGGATCTCATCGATATCGGCAAGGGCCTTTTGAAGGTCGCGCATCAGCGCCTCCGATTAACTCTGCAATGCAAAGTATACGGATTTGCAAAGTGGCGCAAGTTCGACCTGTCCGCCGGACATTCCGCGCGCCAGACCTATTCGGCGAGCTCGACCAGAGCGCGCTCGATATCGCTGTCGGAGATGACTTCCACCTCCTCGAATTCGCGCAGGCCCGCCTCCTGCGTGAACTGGAACTGCAGATCGGTGAGTTTTTGCGTGCATGCCTGGTCTTCGGATGCGCGGGCCGTCGTCACGCGGATCTTCAGGACGCGGGCAATGCCCGCCGTCTGGCTCTCCCCCTCGCCGACCGCTTCGGCCGTCGCGACCTGACAGGGCTCCGGCGCCGTGATCAGGCCACGCACACGCAGCGTCGCCGGGGAGGAATCGGGCGTATCTTCCAGCGTCGCCTGGACGCTCGTCAGTTCCCCGACTTCATGCGCCCCGCTGAGCGTCGACTGGGCCGCCGCCCATATTGGAAACATCGCCACCGAAAGGCTCAAAAAGGTCGCGGCTGCGGCAGGCTTCATGCTCTTCTCCGAACTTGTTCTCATACACGCAAGGTGGCACGCCTCATCGGGTCGTGCCAGATTCCGCCCTGGCACGCCGAACGGGCGAGGGTCTCCGACGTTCCCTCGCTCAGCGCTCTCGCCTCGTCTTTTCCTTGTCCGGACCCGCCCATGACCCTCTCCAATCGCGACATCGTCGAACTGACGGAATGGCGGCGAAAACTCCACCAGCGGCCGGAAATCTCCGGCGAGGAGGAGAAGACCGCCGCGGATGTCGGAGCCTTTCTCGCACCGACGAAGCCCGACCGGCTCATGAGAGGGCTCGGCGGGCATGGGCTCGCGGTCTTTTATGAATCCGGCCGGCCCGGCCCCACGGTTCTGTTCCGCTGCGAGCTCGACGCGCTGCCGATCATGGAATGCACGCAAGCGCCGCACCGCTCGCAGATCCCCGGCAAGGGCCATCTTTGCGGCCATGACGGGCATATGGCGATCCTCGCCGGGGTCGCCCGCGGCCTTGCCTGTCGCCGCCCCGAAAGCGGCCGCGTCGTTCTGCTCTTCCAGCCGGCGGAAGAGACCGGCGCGGGCGCGGCCGCCATCCTCGCCGATCCGCGCTTTGCCGAGATCGCGCCCGATTTCGGCTTCGCGCTCCACAATTTCCCGGGCCTCCGCCTCGGCCATGTCGCGCTGAAGGAAGGCGCTGCCGCCTGCGCCTCGCGCGGCATGAAGATCACCCTCACCGGCCGCACTGCCCATGCCTCGCAGCCCGAGACCGGCATCTCGCCGATGCCGGCCGTCTCGCGGCTGATGCCGGAGCTGACGGCACTCGCGGCAGGCGGCGCGCTTTCAGAGGATTTCTCGCTCGTGACCGTCACCCATGCGGCGATGGGCGAGCCGGCCTTCGGCATCGCCCCAGGCGAAGCGGAGATTTTTACGACACTCCGCACGCTTCAGGATGCGCGGATGGAGGCGCTCGTCGCGCGCGCCGACGCGCTGGTGGCGGAGACGGCCGGCGCCTGCGGCCTCTCCTTCGACATCGCCTATGAGGACGTCTTCTTCGCCTCCGACAACGATCCGGACGCGGTTGCGCATCTCCGCCAGGCGCTCGACCATGAGCGGATCTCCCACGCCCCCGGCGAACCGATGCGCGCCTCGGAGGATTTCGGACGTTTCGGCGCAAGCGCGAAATCGGCCCTCCTCTTCCTCGGCGCCGGCGAGACGCATCCCGCCCTGCACGATCCCGAATACGATTTCCCGGACGATCTCATTCCCATCGGCGCACGGATTTTTCTGCGCACGGCCTATGATATTCTCGGCTGAGGATCCGGCACCCGCGCGACGATGGCACCGTTGACAGGGTCACGCACCGATTTACCACGGTAGACGCTCAGCCGCCGAGGTTCCCATGCTCGATTCGCCCGCGACAGCTGCCCGCGCGACGGGCGCGCCGAAAGACGACACGCCATGACCGGCCGCGTCACAGACATCGCCGACAATGCCGAATTGCAACGCCTCGCCGGACGGCTGAAGCCGCTTCTCTTCCTGCGCGGCATGGAGGGGGACCGGGTGCGGCTCGCCGCGCTCCTCATCCGCCCGTTCATGCCGGAGCTTCCCAACCTCGTCACACGCAACGGTGCCGTGGAGCCGGAGCTTCTCCTGTCGCGCTACGGCCTCCTCGCCATCCGCTACACCTTCACCTTGCCGACAGGCGCCGACGTGCAGAAAGCCGCCTGGTACGAGCTCGAAGGCACGCGTTATGTCGTCAACACCGCTTATGACAGCGACCTCGCGATCGCCTTCGTCTCCTGCAACGGCCAGGAGGAAGGCGACAGGGAACGGCCTGAGGAAAGCCGCAATGTCCTCTGGGCGCGCCTCGACGCGGCGCATGCGCGGAAGCCGCTGCATCTTCTCCTGCATGGCGGCGACCAGATTTATGCCGACGAAATCCTCGATGCGCATCCGCTGACGCGCGAATGGGGCCGCGAGCGCGGCGATCCGGGCTCCAATTCCGGCGCGGAAGTGCCGGAAGTCGTCGCCGCCCTGCGCCGGGTTTTGCTGCAGCGCTATCTTGAGCTCTACGGCCAGCCGGCCATCGCCGACATCCTCTGCCGTGTGCCCTCGCTCGCCATGTGGGACGACCACGACATTTGCGACGGCTGGGGCTCGCTGCCGAACAAAAAACTCGATTCACCCGTCGGCAACGCCGTCTTCGCGGTGGCACGCGAGCACTTCTTGCTTTTCCAGATGGGTGCCGTGGAAGGGGCGCTGCCGGACGTCTGCCCCGATCCCTCCGGCCTCTCGCTCACCTGGCGCGTAAAATTGCCGGGGCTGATGCTCATCGCGCCGGACCTGCGCTCAGAACGACGGCGCGACCGGGTCATGGGTCCGGCCGGATGGCGCACACTCGCGACGGCGCTCGCCGACGCCGAGGATGGCCGCATCCTTCTGTTGTCGAGCGTGCCGGCGCTCGGGCCGCGGCTGTCGCTCATCGAGACCGTGATGCGGATCACGCCGATCGCGGAGAAATACGAGGACGATCTGCGCGATCAGTGGCAAAGCCGCACGCATCGCGAGGAATGGTGCAAGTTCCTGCGCACGCTTCTTGCCGCGCATGAGCGGGACAATACGCGCCTCACCGTTCTTTCCGGCGAGATCCATCTTGCAACGCGCGGCACGCTCGCCTCCGATACCGGCGAGCTCCATCAGCTCGTCGCCTCCGGCATCACCCATCCGCCGCCCCCAAAAGCCTATGCGGCGGCACTCGGCGCGCTCGCAAGCCTCGGCTCTGCGCCCTTGAAACAGCACAAGATCAAGCTGCTGCCGCTTCCCGGCAAAAGCACGATCTATACGGCGGAGCGCAACTATCTCATGCTGGCTCGCAGACACGGCACCTGGGAGGCCTGGTGGGAGCTTGAATCGGGCGCAACCGAGAAGCTGGTCATCTGAGGCGGGCGGACGGATCGGTCCGCCCTCGCCCGCCATCTCCCCCCCGCCCTCGCCAGCCATCTCCCCCATGCACTCGCCGGCCATCTCCTATGCCGGGCCGGGTTTTTCCTCGCGGCGCTCTGGAACCCACCTAAATCCGACCTGACAGCCGACGCTCGGCAGCCAGAGGCAGCGCCTCTGCGCCAGGCGCGTCGGCAGACAGGAAAGGACGAACATGCCCATCGATCCGCAAGTCGAAACGGTGCTTCAACGCATGGCCAAGGCCGGCGGGCCGCCTCTGCACACAATGAGTGTCGCGGAGATGCGCGCCACCCAGGGCGTGCTGCAGCACACATTCGGCGGCCCGATCATCGATATGGCGGAGGTGAAAGACGTGGCGGCCGACGGGCCGGCCGGGCCGATCCGGCTCAGACTCTACACGCCTCACGGCGTCGACGAGACCGGACCCGCGATCATCTATCTGCATGGCGGCGGCTGGGTGCTCGGCACGCTCGACACGGCGGACACACTCTGCCGACGTATGGCCGATACCGCCCGCTGCCGGATCGTTTCCGTCGATTACCGCCTCGCCCCGGAAAATCCGTTTCCGGCGGGCCCTGAGGATGCGATCGCCGCCACGCGCTGGATCGGCGCCCATGCCGGCGAGCTCGGTATCGATGGGAACCGGATTGCCATCGCAGGCGACAGCGCCGGCGGCAGCCTTGCCGCCGTCACGACGCTCGCGCTTCGCGAAGACACGCCGAAAATTGCCTTCCAGGTGCTTCTCTATCCCGCGACCGACAACAGCGAAGCCTCCAATTCGCGCCCCTCACGCATCGCCAATGCCAAGGCGCCGCCGATCACGCTTGAAGACATGATCGCGCTCGTCACCAACTACCTGCCCGATGCCGAGGCAGGGCTCGACTGGCGCGCCTCGCCGCTTCTTGCCGAAGACCATCACGGCCTGCCGCCCGCCCTTATCATCACCGGCGGCAATGATCCGCTGCTCGATGACGGCGCGGCCTATGCGCAAAAGCTCCGCGATGCCGGCGTCGAGGTCCTGCACCGGCATTTCCCCGGGCAGGTCCACGGCTTCATGGAGCTCGGCGGCGTCGTCGACGCCGTCGGCGAGGTGATGGAAACGATCGCGCTTCTCGCCAGACAGCGCTTCTGAGGAAACGCCTCCTCAGCGTCCGTAGACCAGAATGTGGTTGTTCGCCGGCATCTCGATCTTGTCGACCGGCTTCAACCCGTTCGCGCCGGCAAGGACGCAGAGCGCCTGCACGTCGCGCAGGCCCCATTCCGAGTTCGCCGCCCGCAATTGCGCGTCAAACTCGGCATTGCTTTCGCTCATGGCGCCATCATGGGCGAACGGGCCATAAATGAAGAGAAGCCCGTCGTCAGCGAGATAACGGCCGGCACCCGCCATCAAATGTCCCGACACCACAAAAGGTGTCACATGCAGGATGTTGATGGCGAGGATGGCGGCAAGCTCCGCCGGCGGTCGCCCCGCTGCGCCGTCACTCTCCCCGAGACGCCAATCGTCGCACAGATTGAGATCGACGACATCGCGCAGATTGGGCTGCAGGTCGAGCTCCGCCCAGGCGGCGATGCTCGCCCGATGCACGGGCTCTATGTCGGAAGGCCAGAAGGTGAGCTGCGGAAAGGCCTTGGCGAAGCCCAAGACATGCTGGCCGGAGCCGGAGCCCACTTCCAGAACATCGCCTGAGCGCGTCTTGAGAAAAGGCGTCAACGCCTCGCGGATCGGCACGTGGTTCTTGTGAAAGGAACGCGTGTCGAGGCGCTTATCGCCCGCGGCCACGGGGCTCGTGCTTTGACGGCCAGGGATGAAATCGGTCATTTCCAGAAAATAGAGAAGGCGGGCCGCCACGACCATACGGCCCGCCGTCGCGGGAGGCTCAGCCTTTTAGAATTCCCGCCCCGATCTCCGGACGACCCGCCTTGCGCGATGCCGCAATCACCGTATTCGCCATCAGCATGGCGATGGTCATCAGTCCGACGCCGCCCGGCACGGGCGTGATGGCGCCGGCAACCTCCGCGGCCTCGTCGAAATCGACGTCGCCGACGAGCCGCGTCTTGCCCTCGCCCTTTTCCGGTGCGGGAATGCGGTTGATGCCGACATCGATGACGGTCGCGCCCGGCTTCACCCAATCGCCCTTGATCATCTTCGCCCGTCCGACGGCCGCGACCAGGATATCGGCCGAGCGGCAGACGGATGGGAGATCGCGCGTCCTGGAATGGGCGATGGTGACCGTGCAGTTTTCCGCCAGAAGCAGATGCGCCACCGGCTTGCCGACGATGTTGGAGCGGCCGACGACGACCGCGTTGAGCCCGCTCAGATCGGGAGTGACCGATTTCGCCATGACGAGACAGCCCGCCGGCGTGCAGGAGACGAGCGCTTCATCGGCCAGACCCGACACGAGCCGGCCCACATTGATCGGGGAAAGCCCGTCGACATCCTTGTCCGGATCGATCGCAGCGATCACCGCCTTCTCGGAAATATGCTTGGGCAGGGGAAGCTGCGCCAGGATGCCGTGGATCTTCGGGTCCGCATTGAGCCGTGTGATGAGGGCCAGAAGCTCGGCCTCGCTCGTTGCCTCCGGCAGACGGTGCGTCTCGGAATGAAAGCCGCATTCCTCGGCCTTCAGCCCCTTGTTGCGAACGTACACCTGGCTCGCCGGATCTTCGCCGACGATGACGACGGCAAGCCCCGGCTTCACGCCGGTTTCCGCTTCGAGCGTCTCGCGTGCCGCCTTCACCTTGTCGATCGTCTGCGGCGCGATCACCTTGCCGGCGATGATCTGAGCTTTGGGGCGCGCTTGGGGCTCGGACATATGCTTCTCCGTCAGGGTCGCGCTCACCGCGCGTGAGGGCCTGATAGCGTGCACGCATCGCGAGCGCAAAGGGGCCTTTCGGCGAGGCCCAGGATCGCGAGACCCCAGGAGCTTCGCCGGACATCGAACAAAGAAGCGCATAGAAAAAGGCCGCCGCCGGTTCGCCGGCAGCGGCCTCTCTGGTTTACCGCCCGATCTTGCGAGAGGTCTTGGAGAAGACACCCCCGAGACCTTTCGGCGAGATGTTCTGGCTCAGGCGAGCGTCAGATACGACGCCCGCGAATGCCGCCGAAGATGGCCGAGATCAGGAACAGGACCACAGCGACGAAGAAAATAATCTTGGCAATGCCCACTGCCGTACCGGCAATACCACCAAAACCAAGAACCGCGGCAATCAGCGCGATCACGAGAAAGGTCAAGGCCCAACCGAGCATGACAAATACTCCTGTCTTCTGCGCCAAGAGGCGCTTTCGAGACAGATAACGCGGGACAATCTGTTCGGTTCAATTGGACGCTTGAAAAAGTTTGCTGCCCGGCAAGAGGACGGAGCGTCACAGACCGCGTAAAAGCAGCGCCTGGGCCAGGATCAATGTCTTGGCATCGTTGATCCCCGCTTCCCGCACAAGGGCGAAAAGCCGGTCGAACGACATCTCCACGACCTCGATCGCCTCGCCTTCCTCGTCCTTGCCGCCACCCGCATTCTTGCGGTCCTCCGGGCGATAGGGCGCCAGGAAGAGATGCGCGAATTCGGTCAGGCAGCCGGGGGCGGGATAGACGCTCGCCACATGCTCCGCCTTTTTCAGCTTCACGCCGAGCTCTTCTTCCGCCTCGCGCAGCGCCGCTTCCGCGGGCGTCTCGCCCGGGTCGATGATCCCGGCGCAGGCCTCCATGATGAAGCCGCCTTCGGGGCGGCCGGCAAGCGGCGCGCGCCATTGATTGACGAGGAGGATCGTGCGGCGCTCGACATCATAAGGCAGAAGGCTCGCCGCATCGCCATGGTCGATGACTTCGCGCTTATGCGCCTGGGACGAAAGCCCCGTCACCGTCAGCTCGTCCATCTGGTTCCAGCCGTCATAGACCCGGCGACGCTCGACGATTTCTGGCAGCGGTTTCTTCATGGCGGTCCGAGGCTCGGCTGTGACGGGAGGAGACTTTTGCCGCGGCATGGACGATTGCAGACAGGCCGGCAAGGGCGAAAGCCGGAAAAGGCGCCGCAAATTCCGCGAAATCGCAGGCAAACCGCGGCCTCCTGCCTTTTCGTCGGCTCATTTCGTCTCTACATGCGGCAGCGAGATGCAAGGAGCCTATGATGCAACGTGAGGGCGCCGCAGTGGTGCGGCTCGAAGATTACCGACCGACCGATTACGCCATCGACACCGTCGATCTCGATTTCCGCCTCGATCCGACGGCGACGCAGGTCACCGCCTCGCTGGCCGTCCGTCGCCGCGAGCCCTCCCCCACACAGGCCGAGAACCCGCCCCTCATCCTCGACGGCGACGGGCTGAAACTGAAGCAGGTCTTCGTCGACGGCCGCACGCTCAGCGCCGACGAATACGAGGCGACGCCGAACCGCTTCACCCTGCACACACCGCCGCACGAGCCTTTCACCCTCAAGATCGTCACCGAGATCGATCCAGAGAACAACACGGCCCTGATGGGGCTTTACCGCTCGAGCGGCGTCTACACGACACAATGCGAGGCGGAAGGCTTCCGCCGCATCACCTATTTCTACGACCGGCCCGACGTCCTTGCCGTCTACACCGTGCGCATGGAAGCGCCGCGGGCGGGAACGCCCGTCATGCTCTCCAACGGCAATCTCATCCAGAGCGGCCCGGTGGATGGCAGTGATCGCCATTACGCGGTCTGGCACGACCCGTTTCCGAAGCCGTCCTATCTCTTCGCCCTCGTCGCCGGCGACCTCGGCTCCATCCACGACGAATTCGTCACCGCCTCCGGCCGGCGCGTGCGCCTCGGCATCTTTTGCGAGCACGGCAAGGAAGAGCGCTGCCGCTACGCCATGGATGCGCTGAAGCGCTCGATGCGCTGGGACGAGGAAGTCTTCGGGCGCGAATACGATCTCGACGTCTTCAACATCGTCGCCGTGTCCGACTTCAACATGGGCGCGATGGAGAACAAGGGTCTCAACGTCTTCAACGACAAATACGTGCTCGTCGATGCGGAGACCGGAACCGACATGGATTACGCCCATGTCGAAGGCGTGATCGCGCACGAATATTTCCACAACTGGACCGGCGACCGGATCACCTGCCGCGACTGGTTCCAGCTCTGCCTCAAGGAAGGCCTGACCGTCTTCCGCGATCAGGAATTCTCCTCCGACATGCGTTCGCGCCCGGTCAAGCGCATCTCCGACGTGATCGGCCTGCGTCAGGCGCAGTTCCCGGAAGATGCCGGTCCGCTCGCCCATCCGGTGCGGCCGACCGCCTACCGCGAGATCAACAACTTCTACACGGCGACCGTCTACGAAAAGGGCGCCGAAATCTGCCGCATGCTGAAGCTCGTCCTGGGCGATGAAGGCTTCCGGGCCGGCATGGACCTTTATTTCGAACGCCACGATGGCGGCGCCGTCACCATCGAGGATTTCATCGAGTGTTTTGCCGAGGCGACCGGCAGGGATCTCACCCAGTTCTCGCTCTGGTACCACCAGGCCGGCACGCCGAAGGTGACGCTCAGCCACACCTATGACGAGAAGGCGGAGACTCTTTCGCTTAGCCTCGCCCAGGAGCTTCCGCGGACGCCGGACAACAAGCCGAAAGAGCCGCAGCTCATTCCACTCTCCTTCGGTCTCGTCGGCCCCGACGGGCAGGATCTCTCCTGGGAGGATGTCGACGGCCCGGCCGCTCTCGGCGAGGCCGGCAAGGACGCGCTCGGGCGCGGCCTCATCCTTCTCTCCGACAAGGAGATGAACCTCACCTTCCGTGGCGTGCGCGCCGAAGCCGTTCCCTCGGTGCTGCGCGGGTTTTCCGCGCCCGTGCATCTCGAGGCGGATCTCACCGACGACGATCTCTTCTTCCTGGCACGCCAGGACACGGATGCCTTCAACCGTTGGGAAGCGCTGCAAAGTCTGGCCCGGCGCGCCATCCTCTCTGGCTATCAGACGCTTGCGAGCGGCGGTGCCGCCTCCTTCGACCCGAGGCTCGCGGCGGCGTTCGCCGAACTTGCCGAGAACACCGATTTCGACCCGGCCTTCCGGGCGCTCGCCCTCGCTTTGCCGTCGGAAAACGAGATCGCCCAGCTGATCGCCAAGGATGTCGATCCCGACATCGTCTACGAGACGCGGCAGGCGCTTGCCGGCTTCATCGGCGAGAAGTCGGCCGAGCGCATCGTCGAGGCGGCCAAGCGCGAGCCCGCAATGCCGGCCTATTCGCCCGATGCCGACAATGCCGGGCGCCGCGCCCTCACCTTCGCCGCCTGGCGTTATCAGATCGCCGCCGGCAAGGCGCGCGGACAGGACGAAGGCACGCAGGTGCGCAGATCCTTCGAGACGGCGACCAACCTCACCGAGCGTCTCGCGGCGCTCAGGCTTCTCGTGCACGAGAACCTCACCGGCTCCTCGGCTGCGCTCGACGCCTTCTTCGAGCGCTACAGCGACAATCCGCTCGTTCTCGACAAATGGTTCGCCGTGCAGGCGATGCAGCCCGGTCACGAGACACTGAAGAAGGTCGAGGCCCTCACGCAGAATCCGGCCTTTTCCTGGAAGACGCCGAACCGGGTCTATTCGCTGGTGCGCACCTTCGGGGCCGGCAATCCTACGGCCTTCAACCGTCCCGACGGCGCCGGCTATCATTTCCTCGCCAATGCGATTGCCGATCTCGACAAGAGCAACCCGTCCGTCGCATCGCGGCTCGCCACCTGCTTCCGCAGCTACCGGCTGCTCGAACCGGGACGGCGCACGCATGCGGAGGCCGCTTTGCGGGCGCTTGCCGACCGTCCGGACCTCTCCACGGACGTGGCCGATATCGTCATTCGCACGTTGGGGTAGAAGCCGATCGTCCTGCGGGTCTGGACAATCTGATTCGGTAAGATTCAAATGAGGTGATTCGGGGGGTGCGGCTGCCCCAAATCACTGGAGGTACTGCATGGCGCGGGCTCATCAAGCCATCGCGTCCGCGTTCAGGCGTCTACCCAATGTGAGACGCCTCGACCGGCAAGCGCTGGCGGGCCATGCGCGCCTCTTCATCCACCCTGCCTATGCGCGGCTGGTGCGAGCGGAGCCGCTCATCCGCCGCCTCATCCCGTTCCTCATCGTTCTCTTCATCGTCACGCTCGGAATGATGCGGATCGTGGTGTTGAGCGATGCGCGCGGCGATATCGAGAACAAGGCCAAGCTGACGCTCGGCCTGCTCGCGGGCGCAATCGCCACCAATCTCGAAGAGATGCGCGGGCAGATGCCGGCAACGGCGATGTCGGAGACCTATCACGGCATCCTCGCCAACGCGCTGCCGCCGGGCGCGGAGGATTCCGGCCGCGTCACCGTGCTTGCCGATCCTCTCGGCAAGATCGTCGCGGTCGATCCTTATGCGGTCGAACTCGTCGGCCGCTCGCTCGATGATCTTCTCGGCCCCGGCCAGCCGCTCACCACGCTCGGCGAGCGCGCAGGTGTTCTGTCCATCCGCCTGCCGGACGGCAACGACGTGCTCGCCACCGTCCACCATATCGGCGAGGCGACGGGCTCCGTCGCCATCTACCAGCCTCTCTCCTCCGTCTTCGCCAACTGGCGCAGCCAGGTCTCGCGGGAGGCGACGGTCTTCGTCGGCACCTCGATCATCCTGTCGATCCTGGGCTTCGCCTATCAGGCGCAGACGACGCGCGCGGAGGAAGCCGACTATATCTACAGTGAAACGCAGAACCGCGTGCATATGGCGTTGATGCGCGGCCGTTCCGGGCTCTGGGACTGGGACCTGTCGCGCGGGGCGATCTTCTGGTCGCCGTCGATGTACGACATCGTCGGTCTTCCCGCGCTCAACAACCTCCTCTCCGCCGGGGAGGTCTCGTCGCGCATTCACCCCGAAGACGGCGATCTCATCGAAATGGCGAACGCCCTCATCCAGGCCGAGGGCGCCCAGATCGACCGCGAATTCCGCATGCGCCACGAATCCGGGCGCTGGATCTGGGTTCGCGTGCGCGGCGAAGTGGTGCGCGATGCCGACGGGCCGCATTGGATCGGCATCGCCGTCGACGTGACGGAATCGAAACTCGCCGCGGAAGCCTCCCGCACCGCCGATCTGCGCCTGCACGATGCGGTGGAGGCGATTTCGGAAGCTTTCGTCCTGTGGGATGCGTCGAACCGCCTCGTCCTGTGCAATTCCAAATATCAGGAGCTCTATCAGCTCCCGGACAATCTGGTGCGCCCCGGCACCGCCTATGCCGATGTGGTGGCAAGCGGACGGCGCCCGCAATTTGCAAGCCTCCTGCCCGCGGCCGAAAGCCCGCAGCTCGGCGGCCGCTCCGTCGAAGCGCGCATCGAGGACGGGCGCTGGCTGCAGATCAACGAGCGGCGCACCAAGGATGGCGGCTTCGTCTCCGTCGGCACCGACATCACCGCCTTGAAGCAGCATGAAGCGCAGCTTCTGGAGAACGAGCGCAAGCTGACGGCGACCGTCGCCGACCTCCGCGGCTCGCGCCAGCAGCTCGAAAAGCAGGCCCAGCAGCTCGTCGAACTCGCCGAGAAATACGCGCTGGAGAAGGAGCACGCCGAAGAGCTCTCCCGCGTCAAATCGGAATTCATGGCCAATGTCAGCCACGAGCTCAGAACGCCGCTCAACGCCATCATCGGCTTCTCCGAGATGATGCAATCGGGCGCCTTCGGCCCGCTCGGCAACGAGAAGTACGAAGAATACTGCGCCGATATCCGCGATTCCGGAGGGTATCTCCTCAGCGTCATCTCCGACATTCTCGACATGACGCGGCTGGAATCCGGCCACATCTCCCTCGATCCGAGCGAGGTCGATCTTGCCGAACTCGCCGAAGAGGTGGTCGCAAGCCTCAGCAAGGAAGCTGCCGAAAGCAACATCGACATCCGCCTGGATGTGGAGAAGGACTTCCGGCTCGATGCCGACCGAAAGGCGTTGCGTCAGGCCCTGCTCGCCGTCGTTTCCAACGGCGTGAAATTCACGCCCACCGACGGCAAGGTGAAGATCAGTGTCCGCAGGCGCGGCGGCGAAGCCCTGATTGCGGTGGAAGACACCGGCATCGGCATTCCGAAAAAAGCGCTCGAGCGGCTCGGTCGGCCTTTCGAGCAGGTGGCCCGCCAGATGACGCGCGACCACAAGGGGTCCGGTCTCGGCCTCGCCATCACCCAGTCGATCGTGCAGCTGCACGGCGGCGCGATGCGCATCGATTCCTCAGAGGGCGTCGGCACACGCGTTACGCTGTCCCTGCCCTTGCACCAGCAGACGGCCAACGCCGCCTGAGCCATCCGCAATGGCGCGTGACAGCCGCGACGTTCCGCCCGCCGATCACGGCTTAATCCTGCGATCGCGCTCCTTATATGCAAGTTGCATCATGTGATCCCCGCAGCAGCAAGGCAGGCCGTTGGAATTTCACCATTTGCGCAGCCTCGTCGGCGTTGCCGAGACCGGTTCGATCTCGCGCGCGGCAGAACATCTCGCCACCAGCCAGCCGGCCGTCAGCGCACATATCAAACAGCTCGAGGAAGAGCTCGGCTTTGCCCTCTTCGAGCGTTCCTCGCAGGGCATGCGGCTTACGGCGGCAGGTGCGGAGATGCTGGTGCGGGCACGTGCCGTTCTCAAAGCCCGTGAGGCATTTCTCGATCATGGCCGCTCGATCGGCGGCACCCTCAAGGGCGTGATCAGTCTCGGCATCTCGCCCTGCGCCTGCGAGCATCGTCTTGCGGGTCTCATCGCCGGCATGGCGCTGGCGCATCCCCTCACCCGGCTCGACATCTGCGAGGCCTCCTCGACGGATATCCTGGAACGCATCCGCTCTGGAGAGCTTCTGGCCGGCTGCGTCTCCACCGAGCCCGATCTCGAAGCCGGCCTTGCCGCGGTGGAGATCGACACGATCGTGGTGCGTGCGGCCATTCCGAGTGCCTGGCAGGAACGGCTCGCGGGCGCCGACAGCCAGGCGCTCTCGGAAATTCCCTGGCTTCTGCCGCCCCCCGGCACCCAATGCCGCAGGCTCGCCGAAGCAATCCTGCGCGAGCGCGACATCCATCCCCAGGCGATCGCCGGCACGGTTCCCGAAAAGACCGCCCGCGAGCTCATCGCCGGCGGCATGGCCGGCGGCTTCCTGCACATCTCCGCCTGCTCGGCCGAAACGCCCGGCATCTCCTGGCTGTCCGACATGGAAGGCCGGGCGGCGCAGCGTCTCGTCTATGCGGACCGCAAACCCCAGAACGCGCTTCTCACCGGCCTCCTCGACGTCGCGCGAAGCGCTTTGCCTCAGCTTTCGGCGAGACCCTCGCAAAAGCTGAGTATGCCCCTCTGATATTACTATTTCTGCGGTCGTCGGCGCTCACCTACATTGAGTTTGCCGGACCATCGGATGGCCTGCGGCGGCGGCTGTACCGACACGACCTCGTCCCCACTCCGTCGTTGACACGCTCTCCGAAGGGCCGGCGTCCTTTTTATCGGCAAGGGAGCAAATTCCATGACCGCAGCTGTAACGAGCGGAGGCGGCGAGCCTACGCGACGCGACTTCATCGTCGTCGCGACCGGCGCCATGACGGTCGCGGCTGTCGGCGGCCTCGCCTGGCCGTTCATCGACCAAATGAACCCCGACAGTTCGGCGCTCGCGCTGGGCTCCATCCAGGTCGACGTATCTGGCATGGAAGCCGGCCAGTCGATCACCGTCATGTGGCGCGGCAAACCGGTCTTCATCCGCTACCGCACCCCGGAAGAGGTGGCGGCAGCGCGCGACACGCCGCTTGAGGATCTGAAAGATCCGGTGGCACGCAACGAAAACCTCGAAGCCGGGGCCCCGGCGACGATGGAAAACCGCAGCCCGGCGGGCCGCGAAGAATTCCTCGTCATGATCGGCATCTGCACCCATCTCGGCTGCGTGCCGACCGGTGAAGCGGGCGAATTCGGCGGCTGGTTCTGCGCCTGCCACGGCTCCGTCTACGACACCGCTGGCCGTATCCGCCACGGGCCGGCCCCGCGCAACATGGATATCCCGCTCAACAATTTCGTCGACGACACGACGATCAAGATCGGCTGATATCTTTATCAGGCTCGGCGCTTTCTCAGCGCCCTGCCTCCCCCCGGGAGATTCTCTCTCAGGCGCCGTCGCCCTCGTCGGTCGCCTGAGAGCCCTCCTGGCGCAAAAGTGCATCGAAGCTTCTGTGCACCTCTGCCTGCGCCTGATCGAGGCGCGCCACCAGCCCGTCGAAATCGCCGATCATCTGGCTCGGCGGCAGATCGCCCGCTTCGGCGACGATCTCCGCCTGCGTGGCGAGCCGCAAGAGCAGGCGCTTCGTGCCCTCGGCCGTCGCCTCAGGATCGCGCGCCGCGTCCTCGCCGATGAGCCGGAGCCCCTGCAGCAAAGCCGCCTGCAGGCGCGAGGCTTTGGCCAGCACCTTCCACGTCCCGTCTTCCCCCGCATTGCCCCGCTCTTCGTCCCCTGCATCGTGCAGGCTTTCGAAGATGCGGTGAGGCGGCGCCGGCTGCGGGGCCGCGCGCCCGGCCAGGATCAAATACTGCGCCAGGAATTCAAGCGCCGTCAGCCCGCCCGGCACCGTCTTCAGCTGCCAGCGCGACGTGCCGCCTTTGGCCGCCTGCACGCGGTCATACATGGAGGCGATGTCGTCCTTGAGCTTTCCATCCTCGCGCCTGGTCGCAAGCACCTCGGAAATCACCGTCTCGACGCGTGTCCCGAGATCGTCTTCGGAAAAGATGCAGCGCGCCCGGCACAGCGCCATATGCTCCCAGGTCCAGGCCTCTTCCCTTTGATAGCGTTCAAACCCGGAAAACGGCGTCGCCAGCGGACCGGCCCGCCCGGACGGGCGCAGCCGCAGATCCACTTCGTAGGCGGCGCCTTCCGCCGTCTGCGCGGAGAGCGCCGTCACGAAACGCTGCGTCAGCCGCGTATAATACTGGCTCGGCGCAAGCGGCTTCTCGCCGTCCGATTCCTTGGTGTCGGGGGTGAAATCGTAGACGACGATGAGATCGAGATCGGAGGTTGCCGTCATTTCGCGGCTGCCGAGCCGGCCCATGGCAAGAAGCGCGACATCGCCCCCCGGCACCTCGCCATGGCGGCGGGCGAATTCCGTCCTGGTCGCCACGAACAGCGCCTTGATCACCGTTTCGGCGAGATCGGCAAAGGCGCTGCCGGCTTCCGGCGCATCCATCGCACCCGCGAGCACCTTGACGCCGATCAGAAAGCGCATCTCGCGCGCGAAGATCCGCGCCCGGTCGAGGCGGTCCTCGTAGCTGCGCGCATCGGCAAGGCTCGTGCGCAGCTGATCGTCGAGAACTTTGCGACCGATCGGCTCGGCCAGCAATTCCGGGTCCGTCAGAATGTCGATGACATGCGGCCGCTTGGCGAGCGTCTCCGCCAGCATCGGCGAGGCGCCGAGCACCAGCGCCAGAAGCTCGAGCAGGCCCGGATTGGCGGCCAGCAGCGAAAACAGCGGCACGCCCGCCGGCAATTTCCGCACCACCGCATCGAAAGCGCGGAAGGCGGCGTCCGGGTCCGGCGTCTCGGCAAGGGCAGCCAGAAGAGCCGGCGTAAATTCCGTCAGTCTCTCGCGGGCGGTGGTGGACCGCGTCGCCTGATAGCGGCCGAAATGCCAGGCACGCACCGTCTCCGTCACGTTCGCCGGCTGGCGGAAGCCGAGCTGCGACAAGGTCTCAAGCGTGCCCGGATCGTCCTCGCCGCCCGTAAAGACGAGATTGCCGAGCTCGGTCGAAAGCGGCGCCGCCTCCTCGAACAGCTCCTGATAGCGTGCGGCGACGGCGTTGAGGTGCCGAAGAAGCTCCGTCTCGAAATCCGCAAGCTCGGCAAAGCCGCAGAGCCTGGCGATACGCTGAAGCCCTTCTCTGTCTTGCGGCAGGGTCTGCGTCTGCTCATCGCGCACCATCTGCAGCCGATGCTCGACGCCGCGCAAAAACACATAGGCGCGGTCGAGCTCGGCCGCCTCCTCGCCCGTGACCCAGCCCTTTTCGGAGAGTTTTGCGAGCACGTCGCGGGTGCGCAGGCCGCGCAGATCGGCGTCGCGGCCGCCGGCGATCAATTGCTGGGTCTGGGCGAAAAGCTCGATATCGCGAATGCCGCCACGCCCGCGCTTCAGATCGTGGCCGCCGACGCGCACTTTGGCGTGGCCGCGATGGATATGCACCTGCCGCTTGATCGAATGGATGTCGGCGATCGCGGCGAAGTCGAGATGCTTGCGCCAGATATAGGGGCCGAGCTCGCGCAGAAAGTCCTCGCCCACCTTCCTGTCGCCGGCGGCCGGGCGCGCCTTGATGAGCGCGGCCCGCTCCCAGTTCTGGCCCATGCTCTCGTAATAGGAGAGCGCCCCCGGGATCGACAGCGCGACGGGGGTCGCCCCCGGATCGGGACGAAGTCTCAAATCGACGCGGAAGACATAGCCGTCGGCGGTGCGCTCCTGCAGGAGCGAGACGAGCCGGCGTACGATCCTGACCCAGAACACGGAGCGTTCGACACCCTCGGCCGGCCCCGGCGTCTGAGGATCGAAGAGCACGATCAGATCGATATCGGAGGAATAATTGAGCTCGTGCGCGCCCTGCTTGCCCATGGCGAGCACGACGAGACCGCAATCGCGCGGCCCGCCCCCCTGCCATTTGCCCTGCCTTTCGGCCTCGCGCAGCAGAAAGGCGAGCGCGGTGTCGATCGCCTGGTCGGCGAAATCGGACAATGCGCCAACGACGCCTTCAAGCTCCAGCGCACCGCCGAGATCGGCAAGCCCCAGCGTCAGCGCGACCTTCTGCTTCGCCTGCCGCAGCGCCGCCATCAGCGCCTTCTCATCCGCGGCCTCCAGATCGGCAAGAGCTGCGATCGTCTCCTGAAGCAGCGCCTCCGGCGCCGCCTCGATGATCTCCGCGAGCCGGTCGATATCCTTCGCCGCCAGATCGAGGAGATAGGGACAATCGCCGAGGCTCGTCCCCAGGAAGGCTTTCAGTCCGTCATCGGCGAGGAGTGCCTGAAGCGCCGCCTCCTTCTCCTGGCGTCCGGCGGAATGGGCGAGGCGCTCAAGCGCCTTTTCCGCCTCCGGAGACGGCGGCAGCGGCTTGATCCTTTGCCTCAGAGCTTTTTGCATCATCGGTGAGCGCTCTTTCGTTGGGCAGGGCCAGTACAGCTCTAAGGCCTGGCGCGGCATCTTCCAACCTCAGCTCGCCATGATGCAGTTTGGTCACGGCCGCAACGAGGGCGAGGCCCAGGCCGAAGCCCGGGCGCGTGCGGCTTTCGTCGAGACGCACGAAGCGCTCGATGACGCGCGGGCGGTCGGCTTCGGGAATGCCCGGCCCGTTGTCGGCGACGGAAAGCTCGACGCCCTCCTTCACGCGCGTCAGCTCGATCGTCACATGCGCATCCTCCACCACCTCGCCGGCATGCTTGACGGCGTTGTCGACGAGGTTTGCGAGAGCCTGGCTCAAAAGCTCGCGATTGCCGTAGAGCATCACCGGCTCATCCGGCAGATCGGCGCTCAGCGAAACGCCGGCATCCTCGGCGAGCGGCTCATAAAGCTCCACCACGTCGGCGACGACGGCGCTGCCGTCGATCTCGCCGAAGGCGAGCCCCGAAGAACCTGCCTCGGTGCGCGCAATCATCAGCAGAGCATTGAAGGTTCTGATCAGCTGGTCGGCGTCTTCGAGCGTCGTCACCAGCGCCTCACGGCCGCCGTCATCGGGATGCGCCAGCGCCGCCTCGACGCGGTTGCGCATGCGCGTCAGCGGCGTCTTGAGGTCGTGAGCGATGTTGTCGGAGACCTGTTTCAGCCCGATCATCAAGGCTTCGATGCGGGCCAGCATGGTGTTGAGGCTGAGCGCCAGACGGTCGAATTCATCGCCCGTCCCCGTCACTTCCAGACGCCCTGACAGATCGCCGGTCATGATCTGACGGCTCGTCGCGGAGATGGAATCGATGCGTTTCAGGACGCGTCGCGACACGAACAGCCAGCTCGCGAGCCCGAGCACCACCATCAGCCCGACAGTCAGGATCAGCGCCTGGCGGATGATCGCCACGAAACGCTGTCGCTCGCCGATGTCGCGGCCGACGAGAAGCCGGAACCCGCCGGGCAGCGCGAAGACGCGCACCAGCGCCACATGGTCGGCGCTCGTATCCTCTTCCAGCCGGCGATAGGGGATCGGATGGAGGTCGGAATCCGGGCGCGCCAGCACTTCCGGCGGCACCGCGGCGACATTGCCGACGATGATGTCTCCATTCGGATCGGTGACGAGATAGAGGCTCGCGCCCGGCTGGCGGCTGTGTCGGTCGATGATGCGGGCGACACGGCTCAAGCCCCCGACTTCGTATTGGCGGGCCAGCTCGCGCGTTTCCTGATCCACCGCCTCGGCGAGCTGCGTCGTCAACAGCTGCGTGGTGTTCTTGGCGATGTAGAAGATCAGGAAGGCGGCGAAGATCGTGAAGACGGCGAGATAAACGGCGGCGAGCTTGAAGGCCGTGGTGCGCAAGAGGCGCAGCCGGCCGCCGGCCTTGCCCGCGGGAGACCCTTTAGCCATCGTCGCGGATGACGTAGCCGGCGCCGCGCACGGTGTGCAGGAGCTGCTTTTCGAAGTTCTTGTCGATCTTGCCGCGCAGGCGCGACATGTGCACGTCGATCACATTGGTCTGGGGGTCGAAGTGATAATCCCAGACATTCTCCAGGAGCATGGTGCGGGTGACGACCGTGCCGGCATTCTTCATCAGATATTCCAGAAGCCGGAATTCGCGCGGCTGCAGGAGGATCGTCTCGCCGCCGCGTGTTACCGTGCGTGCCAGACGGTCGAGCTCGAGATCGGCGACCCGGTAGCGGGTTTCCGCCTCGTTCGGCGTGTTGCGCCGCGCCAGCACCTCGATGCGCGCCAGAAGCTCGGAAAACGCATAAGGCTTGGCAAGATAATCGTCGCCGCCGGAGCGCAGCCCCTTCACCCGATCGTCGACCTGGCCGAGTGCCGACAGGATCAGCACGGGCGTGCGGTTTTCCTCCTCCCGCAGTTCCGAAATCACGGAGAGCCCGTCGCGCTTCGGCAGCATCCGGTCGACCACGAGCACGTCGTAATTCTCGTGCGAGGCCATGGCATAGCCTTCGTCGCCGTCGCTTGCATGGTCGGCGACATGGCCGGCCTCGCTCAGCGCCTTGACGAGATAGGCGGCCGTTTCCTGATCGTCTTCAATGACGAGAATACGCATGAGAGGGAGCTTCCTTTCCGTCTCCTTGGTGGGGCTGAGACGCGAAACGGCGGATCGCTCAGCGATCCGCCGTTCCGGACGGCCGGCGGTGGGGGCGACTTTAACCGCCGAAAGGCCGTTTCTGAAGTCGGGGCCGGAGAGGAGGCCCCGCTTCTTATCGTCAGCCCTGGTCGTCGGTCGGCAGAGCCACGAAGCGCGAATTGCCGTTGCGCTGGACCTGCATGAGCACCGCCTTGCGGCCCTGCTCTTTCACCGCAGCAATCTGGTTCTCGAGATCGGAGCCGTCGCGCACGGCCTTACCGCCGGCGCGCACGATCACGTCGCCTTCCTCGAAGCCTTTCTGATCGGCCGCCGAGCCTCTGTCGACGCCTATAACCATGACGCCGTCGCCGTCCTGGTTGGGCTCGACCGCAAGACCGAGGCCTTCAAGGCTCGTCGGCGCGGCCTGGTCGCCGCTGTCCTGGCTGTCGGCAGACGCCGTCTGCTTGCCGAGCTTGCCGAGCTCCACGTCGATCGTGCGTTCGCGACCGTCGCGCAGAACCGTCAGCTCCACCTTGGTATCGGGATCATAGGCGGCGATCATGCGGGCGAGTTCACGCGGGCCTTCGACCTTGTTGCCGTCGACTTGCGTGATGATGTCGCCGGCCTGGATGCCGGCCTGTTTCGCAGGACCGCCGTCCTGCGGGTCCGCGACCAGGGCACCGGTCGTGGAGGAAATGCCGAGACCTTCGGCGATGTCTTCCGTCACCGGCTGGATCTGCACGCCGAGCCAGCCGCGCGTCACCGAACCGTCCTTGCGCAGCTCGGAGACGACGTCGGTCACGACATTCGCCGGAATGGCGAAGGCGATGCCGACATTGCCGCCGGAGGGCGAGAAGATCGCCGTGTTCACGCCGACGACCTCACCCTTCATGTTGAAGGTCGGGCCACCGGAATTGCCGCGGTTCACCGGCGCGTCGATCTGAATGAAATCGTCATAGGGGCCGGCGCCGATGTCACGTCCGTCGGCGGAGACGATGCCCGCCGTCACGGTGCCGCCAAGCCCGAACGGATTGCCGACTGCGACGACCCACTGGCCGATCTTCGGCGCATCCTTGGACAGGTTCACATAGGTGTAATTGTCGCCGTCGACCTTGAGGAGGGCGAGGTCGGTGCGTTCATCGACGCCCACGACCTTGGCCGGCAGTTCCTTGCCGTCCTCCATCACCACGGTCACTTCGGAGCCATCCTCGACGACATGATCGTTGGTGACGATGTAACCGTCCTGCGAAATGAAGAAGCCGGAACCCTGGCTCATGCCAAAGCGCGGATGATTGCGATGGTGGGGGCTGCGGCCGCGGTCGTTGTTGTCGAAATCGAAGCCACGCGGGCCGAAGCGCTTGAAGAATTCGTTCAAGGGATTGTCGTCAGGCAGATCCGGCATGGAAAAGCCACGACCATCGCCTTGGAAGGTCACCGGATTGACTTCGGATTTCACCCGCACGCTCACGACGGCGGGCTTCACCTTCTCCACGAGATCGGTGAAATCGGCCGGACCTTGATTTTGAACCTGCACCTGCTCGGCGCGGACCGGCTGCGTGTCGGACAGGATGGCGCCTGAGGCAGCCACACCCGCTACGCCAAGCGTCACAGCGCTGGCGAGAAGCGCATTCCGGAACTTTCCAAGTGTCGAAACGCGGTTCTTGTTGTTCGTCATATTGCTCGTTCTCCAGGGCGTTAACTCGTTGTCCGCTCCGCGGGGGGGCGCGCGGAGCGGACTGGAGGCCGCAGCAGGGGGACAGGGGCAATGAGGTCCTGCTGCACGCTCACAGATAGGAGAGCACGGCTTACCGCGCAGTGACCTTGGAATTAAAACTTGGTAATCCGAAGAAGATCTGCCGGGATCCGCATCCCGCGCCGCAGCTTGCGCGCCCGCATCGCCCGGGCCGCCTTGCGCTTCAGCCCACGCGCCGCGTCTCGCCGAACGTCCAGCCGCGATTGAGCGCGAAGACCACGATCGGCACGACCCCGACCATGAACGGCAGCACCCAGAGATAAGACAGCGCCATCGCCTCGACGATGATGAAGATCGCCAGGCTATTAAGGGCAAAGCCGATCAGACTGACGACGGCGAATTTCAGAAAACTCGCCCAGCTCCGGCGCGTCGCACCGAAGGTCCAGCGGTAATTGCCGAGATAGGAGACGATGACGGCGCAAGCGAAGGCGAGCGTATTGGCGAGCATCGGCTCGGCACCGAACACCTCGATGAAGAGGACGAAGAGGACGCTGTGAAAGGCCGTCGCCAGGCCGCCGACGATGCCGAACTTCAGATATTGGACGGCCGTCAGCGGCAGACGCGCGACAAGCGCATCGAGGCGCGGCTGCAATCTCTTCACGCGCCCCGCCCCGCCATCACCGCGCCGGTCCTTCGAAGCGAGGATCGATCCAGGCCGCGGTCTTGCCCTCGGCGCTTGGCTGAAAGATCACCGTCACCGGCCCCGTGCCCGCGGGCATCGGGATTGAATCCGCCGCCGCCCCGGCGACAAGGCGCATCCGCGTCACGTTCTCGCCGCGCATGAGCTCCACGTCCGCCTCGCGGGCGCAGTCCGGACATTCCAGAAGCGCTGTCGTGAAGACCCAGTCGTCGGCGACCGCTAGGCGATGAGAAATCCGCCCCTTGGCGTTCAAAACCAGTCGCGCGTCATCTTCGCCATCGCCGGCCGCAGCACCAGCTCCGGCGCCATCGATCGCCCGAAAGCCGACCCGGCCGCGATTCTCTCCGGCGAGCTGACGATAGCGGTCCATCAAACGCATCGTGGGGCGCACCTCATCGCGCAGCAGACGGAGCTCCAGGAGCCTGCCCTCTCGGTTGAAACGCACGGTGCGGTAATTGGAGGCGATATAGTCGGCGAGCGGATAAAGCACGGGCCTCGCCCGCAGCATCTGGCCGACATCCTGCACGATCGCATCGGCGGGCGCGATCTCGAGATCGCTGATCAGGCCGGCGACTTCCGCGTCCGTCGTCTGCGGCTCGAGATAGGTGAGCCGCGTCGCGTGCTCCGCCGCGAAGGCATAATAGACCGGCCGGATCGGGTAGCTGAAAATGCGCTGAGGGCGATGCTCCTCGAAGAAGGCCTCGACACCCCTCAGTTCCTGATCCTGATCCGGACGAAACTGAACACCGCCGATGAGCGGGCGCGACGGCACGGAGTAAAAGAGCGCGTCCGTGCCGAAGCGAAAGGCCGCCGTCGAATTCGGATAGAAGACCGCAACCATCGCGCCCAATCCGATCACCCCGGCGGCGAGGTTCGTCAGGGCCGAGGCTGCCCGATCCCGCGCGGGCGCCGGCGAGCCTTGCAGCCATGTGCCGAGGCACAGAAGCGGCGGCGCCAGAAGCAGAACCATCGACGAGGTCCAGATCGCGGCAGCGAAAAGCGTGAGGATCGCAAGCGCAACGACGAGAGCCTCGGCGAGGCGCCGCGGCGAGCGCCAATCGATCGCGCGAGCCACCTCGCCCCGCCTCGCCCAGATCATGGCGATGGCGATCGGCGTCAGGACGACGAGTTCGGAGATCGAAAAGACGAGATGGAGGTAATCGGAGCGCCCGAGGGCGGAGACCATCCGCAAGATGGCGTAGCTCATGAACGCGATAGAAGCGGGCTCGGCGAAGACGCCGCTTAAGACGAACAGAGCTCCGATCAGCGCGATCTCGAGGAAGAAGATGTAATAGACGAAATTCTCGATCGCGAAGGGCGGGAACGGCAGGTCCATCCCGACAGGCTGGATGAAGAGCGCATAGATCGAGGTGTAATAGAGATATTCCCCGACCGGCATACCTTGCAGCGCCAGCGCTCCGATCCCTGCCGCCAGGACCGCAAAACTACTGCCGGCGATCCAGACAAGCCGCACGAGCCGCTCTCGGAAGGGCTCCTTGCGCGCGGCGAGCTCGACCCAGAAGATCACCCAGGCGAGAAGAATGAAGACTTCCTGGCCGACCCAATAGGTGAGGCCGAGAAGGACGCCGGCGGCGAGGCTCCAAGCCCGATCCGCACGCGGCGTCGTTCCACCCATCGTCATGAGATAGGCGGCAAGCGCCAGCGCCGGGATGGCCGTGCGCAGTTGAAAGATCGGCGTCAGGAAGAGGAAGGTTGCGGCAACGAAAACCGCGATCGCGAAGGATGCGCGCCCGAGAAGGGCGCGCGTGGCGGCAATGGCCAGAGCGAAACTCGCAGCAATCTGGAACAGATAGGGTTCCAGCAGGATCGAAAACGACGTGGCGCGAAAGGTCTCGCCGAAAAGCCGCTGCCCCAGCGCCAGATAATAATACGAGCCCGGCGTGCGGAAATGGATGAAGTCGCGAATGTAGATTTCGCCGTGGTTGATCCAGCGTGCGAAATTGTGAAACAGCGCCTGATCGCCGAACTGAAACGAATAGATCGATTTGGCCCAGGCGAAGGCGACCCCCACCGACAGGATGCAAAGGAGGAGGAAAAGCGCCGCCGGGGCGCGGAGACGAGCCGTCACGCCTCGACCTCGCTCTGCCGCGTCGCCTCTTCGGCGTGGGCATCCGGCTCATGGATCTTTCGGACGATGTAGAGCGGGCGCTGCTTCGCCTCGATGAAGATGCGCGAGAGATATTCGCCGATCGCGCCGAGGCTCAGCATGGTGAGGCCATTGAAGAACATGATGGCGACGATGAGGGACGGATAGCCCGGCACGTCACGGCCGAAGAGCAGCGTGCGCACGATGATGACGATGGCATAGACGATCGCAAGTCCCGCGATCGCCCCACCGAGATAGCTCCAGATGCGCAACGGGACCGAGCTGAAGGAGGTGATGCCGTCGAGAGCAAAATTCCACAGCCGCCAGTATTTCCACTTGGTCTCGCCGGCAAAGCGCGCCTCGCGGGAATATTCGATGCTGGTCTGGCGGAAACCGACCCAGGCGAACAGCCCCTTGTTGAAACGGCTGCGCTCCGGCAGCGCGCAAATGGCATCGACCACTTTGCGGTCCATGAGGCGGAAATCGCCGACATTCGGCGGGATTTCGATTTCCGAGAGCTTGTTCGCCGACCAATAGAACAGACCCGCCGTCCACCGCTTCATCGGCGTATCGGTCTGGCGCTCGGAGCGCACGGCATTGACGACCTCGTAGCCCTCGCGCCACTTCTCCAGCATTCGGCCGATGAGCTCCGGCGGGTCCTGCAGATCCGCATCGAGCGGAACCACGCATTCGCCGCGCGAGGCGTCGAGGCCTGCGGTCAGCGCCGCCTCCTTGCCGAAATTGCGCGAGAGGTCGATCACCCGCAGATAAGGTGCGTGTTTCTGGCGCTCGATCAGGGCCGCCAGCGTCCGGTCGCGGCTGCCATCGTCGACGCAGACGATTTCGTAGGAGATGCCAAGCTCGCCCAACACGGCTTCAAGACGTCGAAAGAGGCCGTCCAGGCACTCTTCCTCGTTATGCATCGGGATGACGAGACTGAGGCAGGGCTTGGTCATGGGGGCCCGTTGTGGCTGGCGAAACACGGGAATCGATCGCTCTTCTGATCGATCCGCGATCTTCCGGCAAGGCGGCGGCCGCCCTTGCTGCGGCTGCGGCTGCAAGCTTTGAGCTTTCAAGGCGCCCTGCGACCCGCGGGCCACACCTGCCGCAAAGCAAAGACCGCCCGAAGCCTATCGGCTCTTTCCCGGACGATGGAGGTACGACGGCGCTAGTACTTCTTCAAAATATCGGCGAGCGCCCGCTCCTCGGAGGCGGAAAGCTTCGATTCCGACAGGGCGCCCGTTCCGCGGAAGCGCATGAAGAGCGCGATGCCGCCGATCAGAAGCACGATCACCGGCGCCGCCCACAAGAGCAGGTTCTTCCAGTCGAAGACGGGGCGCAACAAGACGAACTCGCCGTAGCGGTCGACCAGAAACTTCTTCACCTGTTCGTCGGTGTCGCCGGCCTTGATGCGCTCGCGCACGAGAACGCGCAGATCCTTGGCGAGATCAGCGTTGGAATCGTCGATCGATTCATTCTGACAGACGAGGCAGCGCAGATGTTCCGAAAGGTCGCGCGCGCGCGCCTCCAGCTTCGGATCCTTCAGCATCTCGTCGGGATCGACCGCCCAGGCCTGCGAGACGAAGTCGAAGCTGCCGCCACTTTGCAGCGCCCCTCCTGCGGGAAGGAGCAGCGCCGTAAGAGCAAGCGCAATCAAGAAGCGTTTCACGCCTTTGCCTCCTGCAGACGCTTGGCGCGTGCGGGTTTGGCGACACCGATGCGGAAGCGCCTGTCGGACAGGGACACCGTCCCGCCGATCGCCATCAAGACCGCACCCAGCCAGATGAAGGTCACGAGCGGCTTGTAATAGGCGCGCACGGTGAGCGAGCCGTCATCGTGCTGATCGCCGATCGACACGTAGAGCTGCGAGAACCAGAAGGTCTTGATCGCCGCTTCCGTGGTCGACATCTGACGCGTGGAATAGAAGCGCTTCGCCGGCGCTATGGCGAGCAGGGCCTCGCCGTCGCGTGATACGACAAAGCGGTACAGTTCCTCACGGTAATTGTTCTCCGTATGCGGCACGGAATCCTGATAGGTCAGCGTGTAGCCGCCGGTCTCCAGAGATTCGCCGGGCTTCACGGAGACGATCGTCTCCGTCTGATAGGTGGTCGTCGCCACGATACCGATCACCGTCACACCGAGCCCGGCATGGGCGAGCGCCGTCGCAAAGGCCGTCCGCGGCATGCCCGTAAAGCGCGCCCAGGAGGTCTTCAGCGGCATGCGCCCGATACCGGAGCGGTCGATAATCTCGTTGGCGGCACCGGCGATCAGCCAAATGCCGAGACCGATCCCGAGGGGCGCCAGCGGGTGCTGCACGCCCTCGATGATCAAGGTCGCCACCAGCGCCACGACGGCCAGCACCATGGCGAAAAGCAGGCGCTGCGCGGCCGCGGCGAGATCGCCGCGCTTCCAGGCGAGCATCGGCCCGAAGGGAACGGCCAAAAGCAGCGGCACCATCAAAGGTGCGAAGGTGATGTTGTAGAACGGCGCTCCCACCGAAATCTTGTCCTTGGTGAGCGCTTCCAGCACGAGCGGATAGAGCGTGCCGGCGAAGACGGTCGCCGTTGCCGCCACCAGAAAGAGATTGTTGTAGAGAAGCGCGCCCTCACGGCTGATCGGCGCAAAGAGGCCGCCCTGTTTCAGCTCCGGCGCCCGCCAGGCGAAAAGCGCCAGCGACCCGCCGATGAAGAGCACCAGGATTGCCAGGATGAAGACGCCGCGCGTCGGGTCCGTCGCAAAGGCATGCACGGAGGTGAGCACGCCCGAGCGCACCAGGAAGGTGCCGAGCAGCGACAGCGAGAAGGTGAGGATGGCGAGAAGGATCGTCCAGATCTTGAGCGCCCCCCGCTTCTCCATGACGATCGCCGAATGCAGAAGAGCGGTTCCCGCCAGCCACGGCATGAAGGAGGCGTTTTCCACGGGGTCCCAGAACCACCAGCCGCCCCAGCCGAGCTCGTAATAGGCCCAGTAGGAGCCCATGGCGATGCCGAGCGTCAGGAAGATCCAGGCCATCAGCGTCCAGGGCCTGACCCAGCGCGCCCAGGCCGCGTCGACGCGGCCTTCGATCAGCGCGGCCGCGGCGAACGAAAAGACGATCGAGAAGCCGACATAGCCGAGATAGAGAAGCGGCGGATGAATGGCGAGGCCGACATCCTGCAGGATCGGGTTGAGATCGCGCCCCTCGCCCGGCGCCGGCGTCAGGCGCAGGAACGGGTTCGAGGTGGTCAGGATGAAGAGCAGAAACGCCGTCGCGACCCAGCCCTGCACGGCCAGAACGCGCGCCTTCAAGGTCACCGGCAGATTGCCGCCGAAGGCCGCCACCAGCGCCCCGAAGAGCGACAGGATCAGGACCCACAGCATCATGGAGCCTTCGTGATTGCCCCACACGCCAGAAATCTTGAAGAGAAGCGGCTTCGCCGAATGCGAGTTCTCCCAGACATTCGCCACGGAGAAATCGGAATTGATATAGGCGACGGTGAGCGCGCCGAAGGCAAAGGTCACATAGAGGAAGCCGATGAGGGTCGAGACGGTGCCCACCCGCATCAGCCGGTTGTCACGCGCCGAAGCTCCCCAGAGCGGCACCGTCGACTGAATGAGCGACAGCGCCAGCGCCAGAACGAGCGCGTAATGGCCGAGTTCAGCGATCGAAAAGCCAGACATCCAGGACATCACTGCGTCGCTGTCTCTTGGTTATGCTTCCACAGACCCTGAGACTTCAGGGAATCGGCCACTTCGCGCGGCATGTAATTCTCGTCGTGCTTGGCAAGCACGCTGTCGGCATGGAAGCTGCCGTCGGGCTCCATCCGGCCTTCGGCCACGACGCCCTGCCCTTCGCGGAACAGATCCGGCAGGATGCCGCGATACATGACAGGCACGACCTGCGCCGTATCGGTGATGGAGAAGAAGACTTCGCCGTCCTTCTCGCGCTTCACGGATCCTTCGGCGACGAGACCGCCGAGGCGGATGCGGGAGCCCGGAGCGATGTTTTTTTCGGCGAGCTCGCTCGGCGCATAGAAGAAGACGATCTGGTCGTTGAGCGCATAGGCCACCAGGCCGAGGGCGCTCGCAAGCACCAATCCGGCTCCGGCAATGAGCGACAAACGGCGTTGCTTGCGGGTCATTGCGTCATCTCCTCCATGCCCGGGAGACGCAGGTCCTGGGCGAGCTGAGCGATTTCGCGCCGCTTCTCCTTGTCGGAGATCGACGCAAGGGCCGTGCGTGCGGCCTCGGCGGCATCTTCACGCCGTCCGAGCACGGCATAGGATCGGACGAGCTGCAACCAGCCGTCCGCATCGTCCGGCTTTTTCTCGAGACGATCGGCCAGATTATCGACCATCCCCTCGATCATCGCCATGCGATCTTCAGGAGCCATGGCGCCGGCGGCGTTCATTTCCTCCTGGCTCGGCCCACGCGTGGGCGTCGCAGCAGGCGGCGGACCGGCATCGGCCTGCGCGCTCGGCGCGTTCTCGCGCAAAGGTCCGAGCGCCGGCTTTTTCGGCTTGGCAAAGAGCGCTGCGGCGGTGTCCTTCTCCGCCCGCTCGATGCGTGCCACGGTCTCTTCGATCGCCGGACGCCAGGCGGCATCGGCCGGCGCATCGTCGAGAAGCGCGTGCAAGGCGGTCGTCGCGCCCTTGCTGTCGCCTTCCTGCTCCATGGCGAGAGCGAGATAAAAACGTGCCTTGGCCGTATCGCTGTCGAGCTCGGCACCCGATTCGGCGGAGGCCTCGAAAGCTTCGCGCGCTTCATCGGTGACGATGCCGCCAGAGGCCATGACGAGCGCTTCGCCGAGCGCCGTCTGCCGGGCCGGCGTGGAGCCGCCGAGGCGGATCACGTTGCGATAGGCACGCGCGGCGTCGCCCGGGCGTCCGAGACGCGAATAGACGGGTGCCAGGACCTCCCAGCCGCGCGTATCATCAGGATTGCGCGCCAGATGGTCTTCCACTTGTCCGACGAGAAGCGAAATGTTCTTGCCGTCCGGCGCATTGCCGAGACGTGCCTGCAAGGGCTCGTCGGGAAGGCCCGGGGAGCCCTGCGCCAGATAAAGCCCGAGGCCGATGAGCGGAATGCCGACGAGTGCCACGGCAGCCGTCGCCGCGCGCCGGAAGCCGCCACCTGCGGCGGCCACGCGCGCTGCCTCGCGGCGGTCTGCGGCGATCAGCCGGCGGCCGATCTCGGCCCGTGCCGCTTCGGCCTCTTCCGGCCCGATCCGGCCGGCTTCGCGATCGCGCTCGAGCTCGTCGAGCTGGCGGCGATAAACTGCCGCATCATGGTTTTCACGCGAATCGACGGGTTTTCCCTCCCGCAGGAGAGGAAGAACGACGGCCAGAACAGCGATGACCGTGAAAATTGTAATCGCCAACCAGAGAAGCATGAGATCTCAAGCTCTTAACTTGGGCTAGATGTACCCGTCCAAAGCCCGGGTCACAATGCGACGAACACGCTTTCGTCTAGATAGGATGCCCAAGAACCTCGCGGCAGGTCACTTTTATCGGCCGCGGCAGAACACCGCGGCCTGTTCTCACATCGGGATCTGCCGAGCTCAGCTGACCGGACGCCAGGTGCCGTCCGGCTGGCGGCAGGCCGTGCCGCGGGCCACCTGCGGCGAACCCTCGATATAGATCGTATGCGCGTAGTCGCGGCAATCGACGGAATTGATCTGGTAGGTCTGCCCCGGGACGATCTCGCCGCGATAATTGCCCGAGTTCGCCTGCCACTGGACCGGACGGCCCGGCGCGCCGTATTCGAGCGCCTGGTATTCGGCCGCGAGCGCCTGCTGACGGGCCTGCTGGTCCATGTTGGCGCCGACGCGGTTGCCGATCAGGCCGCCGGCGAGCGCGCCGATCGCAGTTGCCGCGACGCGACCCGAACCATGACCGATCTGGTTGCCGAGAACGCCACCGACGACGGCACCGCCGAGGGTACCGATGCCTTCGCGCTGCCCCATTCCGCCGGGCTCGGTCTGGCAAGCGGTGAGAAACAGAGCACCAATCGCGGCACTCGTCACTGCAAGTCTCATTGAACAATCCTCTCGAAAAAACCCCTCGGCCAATCCATGGCAGATCGCGTGAACCGGTTCCAGAGCAGGATGGCAAAATTGCGGTCGGAGGCCTCTTCACCTTTCCCGGAGCAGAGGCTGCGACGCTCTATCCGTCCTTTTCCGCCACCGGCAGATCGAGCACCGCCTTCACCCCTCCTTCGGGCGCCGCCTCCAACGTCAAAGCGCCGCCGTAGATGCGGGCGAGTTCTTCCACGATCGACAGGCCGAGACCCGAGCCCGGCTTCGTCTCGTCGAGCCGCATGCCGCGGGCCAGCACCTTCTGGCGCTCGTCCGGCGAAAGCCCCGGCCCGTCATCGGTGATGATGAGCCGCGCGCGCCGCGCATTGCCGTCGCCGGAGGGCAGGCAGGAGAGCGTCACCTCAGAACCCGCCCATTTGCAGGCATTGTCGAGGAGATTTCCGACCATCTCTTCAAGATCCTGCTTCTCGCCGCGGAAGACGAGCTTTGCAGGACAATGCACGCTGATCTTGAGCGGACGATCGCGGCCATGCACCTTCTGCATGACGCGCGCCAGGGCCTCCACAACCGGCGCCACCGGCGTCATCGCACCAATGACGTTCGTCTGCGCGGCGATGCGCGCCCGGTCGAGATGATGGCCGATCTGACCGCGCATCACGTCCACCTGACGCCCGACGCGTTCGGCAAGCTCGCCCTCGCCCGCCTCCGCCTCGTTCTGCAGGATGGCAAGCGGGGTCTTCAGCGCATGCGCAAGATTGCCGACATGGCGGCGGGCCCGTTCCACGATCTCGCGATTGGAGAGGATGAGCGCATCGAGATCTTCGGCAAGCGGGGCAATTTCGTCGGGCCACTGGCCGCCGAGGCTGACGCGTTCGCCGCGTCGCACCTCCTGCAAGGCGGCGCGCACATCGCGCAAGGGTCGAAGCCCGAAGCGGATCAAGACGGCCGCGCCGATCGCAAGGAGCAATCCGAAGATCCCAAGCGTGATCGCCACGATGGTAGTGAACCTGGAAATATCGCGTGCCACGCCGCGAGCATCGCCGGCCACCAGCACCGCAAGCCGCTTGCCGTCCGGCTTCGTGATCTGGCGTTCAACGGCTCTGAGGCCCCGCCCTCCGGGACCGTCGAAAGAGAGGCGGCGCGGCCGCCCGTCCGGGTCGGGCAGATCGGCGACGGCGAGATGATCGCCGAAGAGCGACGGCGAGGCGGTCAGAACCTCGCCGGTCTCCATGTCGCGGATCTGCCAGTACCAGCCCGATTGCGGCAGGGAAAAGCGCGGCTCGCCGAGCGCCACCTGTGTTTCGTTCGGCCCCTCGCCCGAGGCGACGACGGCACCGACGAGCGCCTTGTGCAGCGCCACCAGACGGAAATCGAAACTGCGCTGCAGGCTGTCGCGGAAAAGGGAAATGAAGAGAATGGCGGCGAGAAGCAGCGCAACCGTGGTGCCTGCCGCCGCAATGACCGCAAGGCGGAGGCTGAGCGAGCCCTGCCCCTTGGCGTGCTCCTTGCCCCGTCCATAGGGCGTGCCGAAGCCCAGCCCCCAGCTTCTCGGATGCAGCCGCTCAAGCATCGGCGCCGTCGGTCTCGCCCCCCGGCGGATCGATGCGGTAGCCAAGGCCGCGCACCGTCTCGATCAGATCGATGCCGAGCTTCTTTCTGAGCCGTCCGACGAAAACTTCGATCGTATTGGAATCGCGGTCGAAATCCTGATCGTAAAGATGCTCCGTCAGCTCCGTGCGCGAGATCGTCTTGCCGCGATGGTGCATCAAATATTCGAGCACCTTGTATTCGTGCGATGTGAGCTTCACCGGATTGCCGTCGACCGTCACGCGGCTCGCCCTCAAATCGAGGCGCACGGACCCGGCGGTGAGGTCGTTCGAGGCATGGCCGGCGGCGCGCCGCACGAGCGCACGCACACGCGCCAGAACCTCCTCCATATGGAAAGGTTTGGCGACATAATCGTCGGCGCCGGCGTCGATCCCCTGCACCTTGTCGGACCAGCGGTCACGCGCCGTCAAAATGAGGACGGGCATGGTGCGCCCCTCGCGGCGCCAGGCTTCCAGAACCGAGAGCCCATCCATCTGCGGCAGGCCGAGATCGAGGATCACCGCGTCATAGGGCTCCGTCTCGCCGAGAAAATGGCCGTCCTCGCCATCGAGCGCGGCATCGACCGCATAGCCCTGCTCGGTGAGCGCGCTCACCATTTGCCGGTTGAGATTTTCGTCGTCCTCCACGACCAAAATGCGCATCGAAGCCTTCGCCTTTCGTCTCTATCGGGGTGTGTCGCCCGCTATCCGCCGGCCCTTATTTGCCGGCCCTTGTTCGCCGTCACTTGTTCGCCGGCCGCTATTCGTCTTCGGGAATTTCTTTCTCCGCCTAACGCGCCGGAATGTTGACGCGCTGAAGCCTCCCGTCCGGGCCGAGCACGGAGGCCTGATAGACATAGCCCCCGCCCGCCTCGCACAATTTGACGTCGACGACCTCGCCGGAAATGCCGGCGCGCCTGAGCGCCTGCGACAGCGGCACGGCCTGGCCGGACGCCACCACCTGGCGCGCCTCACCGGGTCCGAGACAGGCGGCGGCGGCTTCTCCCGCCACGAGAAGCGACAGGAGAAGGACGGAAAGGGAAAGAAAGCGGCGCAACATCATCATGCCTGTCTCATAGCACGAGCGGCTGAATGCGGGCTGAATGGGGAGGAGAGAGACATACTTTGGAAGGGCCACCCGTCGCACGGGGCACAGAGTGATACGAAACGGCTCGGTCAATCGTGATCGGAGGCTGATGCTCCCATCTTCCCTCGAATGAAGATGCCCACGGTGCCGAGCGCGCCTGTTCCGAGAAACAGGCCGGCAAGAACCTCGTGCCCTGACAGGCCGCATGCCAGAGCGCCTCCTATCAGCGCCATCAACGCCCAGAAGCCGTATTTGCGGCCATCTCTCGTGTCTTGGATATCCGCGTCAAGTGCCTGCTTTTGCATCGTCTTTTGATGCTCCAGCGCAGCTTCGGCCATCTTGATGATGCGATCGGCCGACCCAGGCAAAATATCCTCGTATTCGCGCAGATGCTTGGGATGAGCGATCGGGCCCTGGAAGCGCTCTTCATGATAAAGAGCGAGAACCTGCGCGGTAACCTTCGTCGCCTGCTCGCGACCAACAATAGCTGAAACCCGCTTGCTGAGCTCTGCAGCAAACGGGTCTTCAAAATTGCTAGACGCGCTCTTTTGAGACGCCACCTTTTGCTGAGGTTGCTTGGCCACGCCCCCGCTCTATTTTAATAGAACTATAAAGCGCAGACTCTACCGCGTCCCAAGCCGAATTCATAGTGACGGAAAATTTCCGAGCACGCCTATAGTTCGCCGGCGCGAAAAACGACAGCGGAGCGCCAATTCCCTGGTAAACACCGCGTCTGAAGTCGCGCGAGCGGAATTTTGCATGTCCCATCATGTTTTGCATATTAGTTGACGATTGTGACCGTTCAACATTGACTTGCGAAGTCACGCTTTGATTGATGCGGATGCGACCAAATGGCCACATTTGTGTTACGCTATCCGATGGATAGGTCCGAGCGAACCGACGGCATGCTTTCGCTATCCCCCTCACACATTCGCCCGGTCCTTCACGAAATAGCCGACGATCAGCGCCAGCGCCGGGGCGAGCGGGGCCCAGATCTCCGGATCGGCGAATTCCGGAAAATGCCGCGCCACGAGAAGCTGCGCGAGATTGGCGAGAGAGGCAGCAAAAGTCGCCGCGGTCAGCTTGTTGGTCGGCAGAAGCGTGGGCTGGTTGACGGTGGTCATGAGATTTTCCCTCCAGACAGAAAAACGGCCGCTGCGAGAGCGGCCAGAACGAGAAATGTGAGCAAAATCAGCCCCCAGGGCGGGGCCGCGCGACCCGCCTGAGGCACGGGCCTCGTCTTGCCGCCTGGCGCCGACAGTGCCGGCAGTTCTGCGAGCGCGGCGTGCAGTTCCCGAAGCGTCTTCGCTCCGGCGATGTCGTCGGGGGTGAGGCCGCGCGCGGCCTGAAAGCGCTTGACCGCCCCCTTCGTCAGTTCCTGGCCGAGAAGGACGAGCGCGGCGCGCACATAAAGCCGCCGCCGGTCGGCGAGGCCGTTCATCCCGCCATTGATCGCCCGCGTCAGGCCGATCAGATCGCCCACCGCGGCGAGGCGGCCGAGATCGCGGCTTTCCCAATACCAGAGCGCCGACAAAAACGCCCAGGGAAAGGCGGCCAGGAGGTCGGGCTCGACTAAAAAAACCGGCGCATCGGCAAAACGTTCTTTCGCCCAAACCGAGAAGGCTGCAACGTTCGCCCGCCCCGTCACCTGGATGAGACCCCGGCCGCGGTAGCGATAGCCGTCGCCGTCCGCCTCCGCCGTGTTGCCGAGATCGGTCCGCGTGTCGTAGCGCCGCTGCGCCGCCGTCGGCCCCCAAATCTCTTCCAGATAGTGAAAGCGCCCACTCTCATGGCCGATCTGCGCCAGAAACGCGGCGAGCATCTCCGGGCGGTCGAGCCCGAAAGCGGCTCCGTGCCGGGCGAGCCCCTCGGCGACACCCTCCAGAATGCCGGCGCGCGCTCTCGCGCCCGCGATCACGCGCAGGTCCTTGACGGCGATCATGCCGCTCTCCCTCTCTGTGCTCGAAAAAAGCCTTGTCTCGGTGCCGTCGCCCGTCAGAGGCGAAGCGTCGCCTCGGCCGCAAAACCCGGCCCGATCGTCTCGGAGAGCTGCGCGACGCGCACGGTCAGCACCTCCGGCAAAGCGCCAAAATCGGCGAGCTGCGCGGCGGCGGCATAGGCAAAATTCGGGGCTGCCGTCTCCGCCTCGCGCCGCACCGTCCCGGCGTCCAAAATCTCCACGCGGTAGGCTTCGCGTGTCTCGTGGAGCGGCACATCGGCAAGCGCCCAGCTGTCGCCGCCAAAGCGCGTGCGCCGGATCCAGGACAGCGCCACATCGCCCGTCGCGGGATCGCGTCTTGCCCGCAGATGCACCGGGCTCGCGGGTCTGAGCCCCCGCCCCTCGGGCGTGACGGCGATCTCGACGAAACTCGCCGCCGCATGGCTTTCGGCGATCGGCCCGATGCGCAGACGCTTGTCCCGCCCGATCGCGTCGAGCCCCATCGGCAGAACGGCGACGGCGTCGTTCAACAGCACGAAAGCATTGCCGGCGCTCGCACCCGCCGCCATAGCCGCCTCGCTGCCGCCCTGCCCCCGCAACAGATGCGTGAGACGATAGCGCCTCGTCCCGATCAGCTCGGCCGCGGCGAATTGCAGAACTTCCCAGCTTCCGTCGTCGGCTTTGACCGCCGCGAGGTTGCCGCCCGCCAGCACATCGATCTCGGGCAGCGAGGCGAGCGCGCCGCCGAAAAGTGTCACCTCCGGCGCATTGGCGCGGTCGAAGCGGCCGAGAGGGCCGGGCCGCAGCGGCGTCACCAACCGGCCGCAGGTCGCGCGCGTCGCGATCGTCGACAGAAACGAAAAGCCACCCCCCGCCTCGCCCTGATAGACCGCAAGCGTTCCCGGCCATGGCTCGGCGAAGGCGGCAAGCCGCGGCTGGTGCGCCTTCTCGCCATCGGCCGGCGCCGGCAGCTCCATGACATGGACGAGCGGCGGCCCATAGGCCGGCGGCGTCACGATCCCCGGCGGGGTCGGCGTCGCAGGCAGCATCGCCTTGCGCCGCAGCGTCACCCGCCGCGCCTCCACTTCGCGCGTCTCGCCATCGGCGATGCGCGTCACCAGAAACGTGTCGGAGCGCCCCTCCAGCGTGAGCCGCACCGCATCGCCCGCATCGAGCGCGGAACAACTCGGCGGCAGCGCGAAGGAAATCTCCTCGCGCCCCCGCCAGAGATCGGCAAGCATCGCCTCGGCGAGCGCTTCCGCCTCCGCGTCGCGTGCCACGATCGGCAGATCGAGCGTCAGGACGCGGCGGCTTCCCCCGGCGAGCCGGCGCGAATGCGCCGCCGCCATGCGGTAATCGTTGTCGGGCGAGAGCGTGCGCAGCGCCACTTCGGCGGCAAGCTCCGTCTCCTGCGCCCGCCGTCGCGTCGTCAGCGGAGCATCGGCCGCGTCGATCAACAAAGTTTCCGACAGCGTGGCATCAAGCGGCCGTGCGCGTCCGCGAAAGCGGATCGTGGTGCCGGCATCGGCCGCATCGACGCCATAGGCGGACAAAAGCGGTTCGAGCGTCGCGCGCGCCGACGACCGCTCGCCGACGACGAAGCCCTCGACGAGCCCATGCACGTCGACGACCTCCGCAGCCTCAAAGCCATGATCTGACAGCACCGCCTCGATCAGCCGGGCAAGATCCATGGCGCCGAGCCGTCCGTTGAGCCAGTGCCCATAGCGCCAGTTCGGCGCATCGCCCCAGACATCCTCAAGCGCGGGAAACCAGGGATAAGGCCTGGCATCCCAGGTCCAGAGCGTCAGATGCGCCGGATCGACCATCGGACCGTTCGGCCCATCCCGGTTCATCCCCGCATAATCGGCGTGGCTCGGGTCATAGGCGGACAGAAGCGCCTCGATCGTTCGGCGCTGAATGAGATCGTCCCGCTCGCCGGCAGAAAAATGCGGCAGCGCGCCTTCCGAGGATTTCGGATCGTAAAAGACGTTCGGCTGGTTGGCGCCCTTGTCGACGGCCGGACAACCGAACTCGGTGAACCAGATCGGCTTCGACAACGGCAGCCACGCGGTCGGCGTCGCCATCTCCACGCCACCCGGCCGGTCGTAATGCCGGTTTGTCCACCAGCTCTCGATGTCCTTGAAGCGAAACACCCAGGGTTTGCCGGCCGTCCCGTCGGTGACCCTGCTGCGCCGCTGCGCCTTCCGGTCCTCGTCGGAGGCGTAATACCAGTCGAAGCCTTCGCCGGCGGCGAGGTTCTTGCGCAGGTAATCGAGCCGGTAGATCGACCTCCCTTCCGCCTCGTCGGCATGACCCGGCGCGTCGCGCCAATCGGCGAGCGGCCAGTAGACGTCGATGCCGACGAAATCGGCCTCCGCCCAGAACGGGTCGAGATGGAAGAAAACGTCGCCGGAGCCGTCCGCCGGCTGATGGCCGAAATATTCCGACCAGTCGGCCGCATAGGAGATTTTCGTCGCCGGCCCCAGCACCTGCCGGCATTCGCCGCGCAGCACGCGCAGCGCCTCCACGAACGGATAGCGGTTCGCCTGCACGCGGATCTGGCTCAGCCCCACCATTTCGGAGCCGACGAGAAACGCGTCGACCCCGCCCGCCGCCTTCGCCAGATGCGCGTTGTGCAAAATGAAGCGACGATAGTGCCAGTCCGCAGGCCCCGAATAGGAAACACCCCCCGCGCCCGCGGAAAACTGGCCGAGCGACGCCCCGCCCAGAAACGCTG
The DNA here is from genome assembly GCF_900102695.1 of Afifella marina DSM 2698. Taxonomy (GTDB): domain Bacteria; phylum Pseudomonadota; class Alphaproteobacteria; order Rhizobiales; family Afifellaceae; genus Afifella; species Afifella marina. The sequence continues at coordinate 704,012 of NZ_FMVW01000001.1, read as the reverse complement.
CGATCTCGCCTGCCGCCGCCGCGCTCTTGTCGGGCGAACCGGCGCGCCCCGGCGCCACCGACAGCGTGATGCGCCCGCGCCAGGGATAGGGCGGCTGCCCCACCCCGCCGCTTCTCGGATCGGGAAGCTCGTTGCCCGCCGCCACATCCATCAACACGAAAGGCAAAAGCGCCACCTTGAGGCCGCGCACCTTCAGTTCGCGGATCGCCCGGACGACCGTCTCGTCGCTCGGCGTGCCGCCATAGGCCGCCCGTCCGTCGATATAGGAGACGACCTCCGCCTCGCCGCGGGAAAGCCCCGCCACGGACCAGTCGCCGCCGGAGATCCGCTTATGGGCGTCGTCGACCATCGGCTGGATCAGGCAATCTGGCGCACGCAGATCGTTGCCGAACCAGGCGACCACCAGCGTCACCCATTCAAGCCGCGGGCAGAGATCCACGAGCTCGTCGAGCGAGGTCTCGAAATCCGCCTCCTCGCGGCGGGCAAAGGTGTTGGCGGTGGCATAGGTGCCGGGATCACCTTCGCTGAGGCGAAGCGCGGTGTCGTAGACGAATTCGCCCGCGCCCGGGATCATGCAGACGGCGCGGATATCCTTTTCGATGCTGCCGACGGGCCGCAAAATCTCAAAGGAGAGCTGCGGAATGCGGTTGCCGAATTCCGCAAGCGCTAGCCGTTCGAAGACGACATAGGCGGTGCCGCGATAGGCGGGCGGATCGATCTCATGCGCGGCGATCAAGGGATCGGGCAACTGGTCCTCGCTGCCTTTATAGATGCGCAGGGTGACGCGCGAGGGATCGAGCGGCTTGCCGTCCGCCCAGATGCGGCCGATATGGGCCACCTCGCCTTCGCACAGCCCCACGGCGAAATTGGCGAAATAGCTGTAGGTGGTCGTCGTCACCTTGCTGCCGCCACCCTTGCCGCCCGCGCGCTGCGTGTCGGTCGTCGCGACTTCCTCGAAATCCGTCGCCCAGATCACCTGGCCGGCAAGGCGCACGCGCCCATAAACGCGCGGGATCGGGGCACCTTCGGTCGAACTCTGCACGGTCAGGTCGGAAAGCCGCGCGCCTTCCGCCTTGCGCTCGGTGGAAAACAGGCTGCGGTCGATCGCATAGCCCGCAAGCGCGCCGAGCGCGCGTCCGGCGATCGCCCCGACCCCGCCGAAAAGGCCGCCGAGGCTCGCGCCCGCGGCACTCAAGAGAAGCGTCGCCATCAGCCCTCCTCCGCTTCGCCATCGCCGAGGTTCGGAAACGCAAAGGCATAGGCGATGCGCCGCCGCCAGGCGGGCACCAGCGCGACTTCGGCGACTGCCGCCCCTTCATGCGCATGGATCATCGTCGTCTCGCCGGAAAGGATCGCGGCATGCTTTGCCGGCAGCCCCCTTCGCCAGCGGAAGAGGAGCACGTCGCCGGCCCGCGCCTCGGCAATCTCGATTTCGCACAGATGCCGGCACGCGGCGTCTCTCAGCGTTTCCTCGCCCCGCGCTTCCGCCCAGTCGGGCGTATAGGCGGGCGGCGTCTCCGCCTCCGTGCCGTAAAGCTCTCGCCAGACGCCGCGGACGAGACCAAGACAATCGGCACCGACACCGCGGAGGGCGGCCTGATGACGGTAGGGCGTGCCGATCCAACCGCGTGCCGCCGTCACGATTTCGGCTCGGCGCACCGGCCTCACGCTCGCCTGTCTCATGCAGGCGGTCCTCATTCGTTTGGGCCCGGGCGCCCGATGAAGGGCGTCGTGGTGCTGACCTCGCCGCCGCTTGCCACCGACCAGACGAAATCGTTGCCGGGCATATGCGGAAAGCCGCGGAAATTGAGCGTGTTGGCGAAGCGTTCGCGGCAGGTCGCAAGCCGCTTGTCGCAGCCGGGCGTCACCGCAAACCGGTCGCCGACGGCGATCGGCCGCTCCATCTTCTGCCACAGCGTCAGGCGGTGCGCCGTCTCCTCGACGGCGTGGCGCGTCACTTCGATCGCGCGGCCCTCGTTCGCACCGGAGAGAAACGTCAAAAGCCCGCGCGCCAGACTGCCATCTTCTGCGCCAAGCGCACCGGCCTCGATCCAGCCCATCCCGTCCGTCGCCGTCACCACCGCCTCGACGCGCCGGGCCGCAAGATCGACGCGGCAGCGGCCGTCGCCGAGATCGGCGTCGCAGAGATGCGCAAAAAGCCGGCCGCTTTCCTGGTCGAGCGCGTGCGCGAGCCCGCGCAGCTCCGCCTTGAAGGCATGGTCCTCGCGCGTCACCTCGCCGATCGAAGCGATCCGCATCAGATGGCGCATCGCGGGCGCCGCCCAATTGACGAGCCACATCTCGACCCGGGCATTGTCATAGAGCCCGGCGAGAAGATCGTCTTCCGACAGCCGCTCAGAGCTCAGCGCCCCGGCAACGTCGAGGCCGCCGACTTCGAGCCCCGCATGGGCGACGCCGCCCGACGCCGTCAGCCCGTTCTGCGGCTCGTAGGTGACGCCGCCGAAAACGAGTTTGCGGTCGTGATCGGTGAAACCGAGCCTCACCCCGTCGCCACGGATCAGCGTCCAGCAGGCGCACAGGCTCGTGACGCCCGCCTGAAGATGCGCCGTCAGCGCAGCGGAAAAATCCTTCACGGCTTGATCTCCACAATCGGGACGGAAGGCGCCTCGCCCGCCTCGAAGGCGGCAAGATCGATGTCGAGACGGTCGGTGTCGAAGCGCACCGGCACGTCGAAGAGGAAGCCGGCGGTGATAACCGCTCCCGCCGCCGGCACATGGCCGGAGGAAAAGGCGATGCGCCCGGTGGCGACGTCGAGCGAGAATGCTCCCGCCGCCTTCTCCACCCCGCCGACGCCAATTCGGATGGTGCCCTCAACCGGCTTTTCGATCTCGCGCAGCCACGGGGCGAGCCCGTCGCCATAGCGTTTCACGAGAAGAAATTCTGTTGTCGTGCCGTCGCCCGTGCCGATCCGCTGATCGAAGGGGCCGGGCTCGGCCGGCGCCGGTGCGGAGGAAAAATCGCTGCGGTCGCGGAAGCGGAAGCCATAAAGCCGGCCGCGCCGCTCCTCGAAGAAGGCGATCAACCTTTCCATATCGGCGCGCGAACGCACGCCCGAGCCGACATTGTAGCGGCGTCTGGAATCGGCCCAGCGCTGGTTGCGCTCCTCGCGGCCGGAGGCGAGCGTCACCACTTCGGTGCGCCGCTCCGGCCCGCCGGACGAGCCGAAGGCGAGCGCCAGCGGGAACGAAACCTCGTGAAAGCCTGCGGACATGACGGCTCAGAGCCCCCGCCGGCCGCGCGATACGGCCCGCGCCAGCATCGCCGTCATTTCGGCTTCAGAGCGGCGGAAACTCGCCGCATCTTGCGTCGTCACGTTGAAGGTGACGTTGACGGGCTGCGCGCCGGCGCCGGCGGCTGCCACGCCGAGCCTTCCATCGGCGCCGCGCCGCAAGGGCAGGATCGCCTCCGCCCCCGCCTCGCCCATCAACCCGATGCCGTGCCCCGTCTGAAAATAGCTCGGCGCGGCGACGACCCCGCCCGCCGCAAACGGCGTGACCTTGCCGCCCGCAAACACGCCGCCTTGGGCGAAACCGCCCAGAAATGATCCGAACACCGAGGTGAGCGCGCCGGAAAGTCCGCCGGCGATCGGCGCCAGCGCCGCATTGAGGGCGCGCCGTGACAGGCCGAGCGCCAGGCTCTTCAACACGCTGTCGAAGCGCCTTCCCTCCACCGCCGCCTGGCGGAAGGCGCTCGTCATGGAGCGCCCGAACCCGTCCGCCAGATGCTGAAGATCGCCGAGCGTCGCCGACAGCGCCTCAGCGCTCCCGGAGAATTCGTCCGAGCCGAAGTCGAAATCGTCTGCCATCATGTCCTACCGATCGGGAAAGCGCGCCATCAGCCGCGCGAGCTCGCCCGCTGTGAGCGGCGTCTTGCCCGCCCCGCACAAAGCCGTGCGGCAGGCCGAAAATTCGCGCGGCGTCATCGCCCAGAAATCGCGCGGGGAAAGCCGCAGAACGGCAAGGCCGAAGGTGATCGCCTCCTGCCAGGGGAAGGGCTTTGCGCCCTCTCGCCTGCCGTCTCTTGTTCCGTCTGCGGCTAAAGAGGGTTTTTTGCGTCTTCTCCCAGAGTGTCGGAACCTCCGAGGTCCCCCTGCGGCGCACCGAACGTCGCCCGCAAAAGCTCCGCGGCGATCTTTGCAAATCCCGCCGCGCCTCCCTCGGCACGCAGCACCGCCACCTCGTCGTCGGAGATCGCCTCGCCGGCGCCCCTCAGCCCCGCCCCCAGAATGCGGATGAGATCGCGCGCCGAAAGCCGCCCCGTCTCGAAGCGCCCGGCGAGCGCCACCAGATCCTCGACCTTGAAGGCGGCTTCGAGCTCGGCGAGCGCACCGAGCGTCAAACAGAGCCTGCGCGTCTCGCCGCCGAGCACCGCATCGATCTCGCCGCGATGGGAATTTGCCATCTCCGCCTCCGCTCACAATGCCGCAAAAGCGAGTTCACCGGCCGATTCCAGTGCCAGATCGTAGGCGACCTCGCCGTCATGCTCGCCGGAATATTCAAGCCCCGTCACCTGGAACGGCCCCGTCACCGTGCCGAAATCGGGGATCACCACCTGCCAGGCGACGATCGTGCCGGCAAAGAAGATCTCGCGGATCGTCATGTCGCTCGCCTGATCGCGAAACACGCCAGAGCCGGAAAGCCCCGCCCGTTTCACGCCCGCCCCCTCCAGAAGCTCGCGCCAGCGCCCGGCGAAATCGGTGTTGGTGATATCGACGCTCGCCTGGTTGAACGAAATCCGCCTGGCACGAAGCCCGGCAACAGTCACGAATTGTCCGTCCCGCTCCAGTTTCAGGAGCAGGTCCTTGCCTCTCTGAGCACTCATGATGGGTTCTCCCGCTGATTTCAGGCAGACGTGTCGGGGCACCGCTGGGGCGACGCCGGGGGAGGTCGGCGAAGAAGCTTCGCTCAAGCGGACAAGCAATTGACAGGATCAGGCAAGCCGCAGCCCGGACGAGACCCTATCTCCCGCTCTCATCCCAAACGGAGTTCTTGTCCCATGCCCAGTTCCCAGGCCCCGATCGGCTCCCGTTTCGGTGCCGCTTCCACCGCCGAAGAGGTCGTTGCCGGCATCGATCTTTCCGGCAAAACGGCCATTGTCACCGGCGGCTATGCCGGCATCGGTCTTGAGACGGTGCGCGTGCTTGCCGGCGCCGGTGCCGAAGTCGTCGTCCCGGTGCGCGATCAGGCAAAGGCCGAGCGCGCCCTCGCCGGTTTCGAGCGCGTCTCCTCGGCGCCGATGGACCTCATGGATCCCGCGTCGATCGATGCCTTCGCCGAGACGTTTCTTGCCTTCGGCCGGGCCCTCGACATTCTCGTCAACAATGCCGGCATCATGGCGCCGCCTTTGGCGCGCGATGCGCGCGGCTACGAATCCCAGTTCGCCACCAACCATCTCGGGCATTTCCAGCTCACCGCGCGGCTCTGGCCGGCGCTGAAGGCGGCCGGCGCGGCCGGCGGCGCACGCGTCGTGGAGCTTTCCTCGCGCGGCCACCGCTTCTCGCCCGTAATGTTCGACGACGTCAATTTCGAGCGGCGCGACTACGACCCCTGGCTCGGCTACGGCCAGTCGAAGACGGCCAACATCCTCTTCGCGCTGGAGCTCGACCGGCGGGGCGAAAGCCATGGCGTGCGCGCCTTCTCGCTGCATCCGGGCGGCATCGTCGCGACCGATCTCGGCCGCTATCTCGATCCGTCGAGGCTGCGCGATATGGGCGCCATCGACGAAAACGGTGAACCGGTCATCGATCCGGCTCGCTCGCTGAAGACGATCCCCCAGGGGGCGGCGACCTCCGTCTGGTGCGCTGTCAGCTCCGAGCTCGACGGCATGGGTGGCGTCTATTGCGATGATTGCGACATCGCTCCGGTCGCACCGGAAACCACCGAAAACGCCTCAGACCCCTCGACGCGTCTGACGACCGGCGTGCGCGCCTATGCCGTCGATGCCGATGCCGCCAAACGCCTGTGGACCCTCAGCCAGCACCTCACCGGCCTCACCTGGGAGGCCGAGTGAGGCCGGGCTTGCCTTGGCTGGTTACACGATGTCTCTTTGTGACGGCGTCTTCTCGTTTCGCCGGTGCCGGCCATCCAGCCAAGGCGTAATCGCCCATGTGCGGCTCTTCGGAGCAAAGCCCCGTCAAAGCCTTTGCCGTGCCCGGCCGATCGCCTCACGCAGCGTCCGCGCATCCAGCTGATGGCCCTGGACGATTGGATGTGTCGCCATCGCTCAAGCGCACACCGTCAGGACCTGAGAAGAACTTTTCAATCATCTCTACGAGGCGCATCAGGATCGGATAGCGGGCGGAGCGGACAACCGTCACGCTCATCTTGCGATCGAAACCAGCATGTCCGAGGAGGATTGCGGCCAGACCGGCCCGAAACGCTCCTTCGGCATTCTCGTAAAGGTCGCTGCGGTGCCGCCTCAACTGGTCCATAGCCGTGGTGAGCCCGCCTTTGGCCCGCGGCCGCAGCTCCTCTTTCAGAGTGCTCTGCAAGACGAGCTGATAGATCTCGTGGCCGGCGTCCTGTTCCGTCACGGCGCGCGCAACATCGTACAGCGCTCGCTTGACCTCTTCCGGTGCCGCAGGGTCGGAGAGCACGCTTTCAGCCATATCGTAAAAGTCTTCGCTCGCCTCTCGCGCGAGATCGAGAACGTCTGCCCGTTGCTCCAGCCGCCAGACTCTCCAGTAGGCAGCCACGAAAAGGGCGACCAGAAGCGGCAACCAGATTCCAACGTCCCGGAACAACGCTCCTCCGATCATCTCAGTCATTGTCTCGACTCTCTGTCTCGGATGAAGACTTGCCTCCTTTGAAGCGAAAGCGTGCCTGCTTCTCGGAGTATTTCTCCAAAAGCCTAACGCCGCGTTCTTGCCTGAGTTGCAACAGGCGGCGCGCGGCCGCGCGCTCGCGAAGGTAGGCGTTGACCAATTTATTGACAAGCCAGCCCAAGAGGAGAAGCGTCGCGACATACGCGACGGCCTTTTCGTCGGCACCGAGAGACATCGCTCCGAAAGCGCCAACCGCAAGAACGACAAAGACGAGAGTATCTCTTCCGAGCCGGCTACCAAACTCAGCCAGGGCATGCGCAAGGTGGGCAAGTGTCCCGATTTCTTTCGGCTTCCGCGCCATGCGACCCTGCATACTTCTCGTTGTATACAGATTTACATGATCCATTCAGTCGCGGTGAATGGCCCACATCGCCACAGACACCGTCGCTAGAACCACTTCGCGAGGGCCTGATCTCGCGACACGCATGACCTTGCGCTCACGCCTCCTCCACCACCGCGCGAAATTTCAAGACCGCGCGCCGGCCGCTCGCCTCGCCGGCGCCGCTCGTCTTCATCTGGACGAAGCGGCAGCCGACGAGCGTGAAGCCGGCGAGCGCGAAATCGGCGTCATGCAGCAAATCGCGCAAAGCCGCGGCAAGCCCGAGCGTCTCGCGACGGCCGCGACCGCGCGAAAAGGCGACGAGCGAGAAGATAATCTCGATGAGCTCCCCCTCCGCGCCGCTGCCGGCGGCCACGGGCGTCACCTCTATCTCACCGAGATGCACGTAAGGCGCAGCGATATTCCGCGGCACATGATCGAAGACCTTGTCGGCCCCGATGAGGGCGGTCAGCGCCGCATCTCCCGAAAGCCTTTCATAGATCGCCCGCTGCAGGGCCTCTTCGGCGCCCATCAGACTTCCTCCACAGCTTCGGCGCGGGTGAAGCGGCCGCTCGCGTCGGGATCGTGGCAGATGACGCAGAGAAACACCCGCGCCCCGAGTCGCAGCCGGTCGCCGGCCGCAAGTCCCACCTCGCGCCGCACAAAAATCTCGTGCGTCACCTCGCCGACCCGCCCTTCGCCGAGCGCCACGTCGCGCGCCGTCCCGGGTCGGAGATCGGCCCAGACATGGCCGATCGGCAGATAGGTGGTGGTTTCGCCGCCGAGCCCGTCCGGCGCGGTCACCGGCCGTTCCCAGACCATGCGCTGGGAGAGCCGGCCCGGCCTGGTCACAGGCCTGGTCATGGGTCGCGTCACAGGCCGCCTCGCCCTCCGGCGCGCCGCGCTCATGCCGCCACCAGCTCGCGAAATGGCGCGATCAGCCGCTCGTAGCCGGCCGGCAGCGCGCCGGGCCCGTCGGCTTCAAGCGCCGCACCGCGATGCTCGTACCAATGGGCGGCGCGCAACAGGATCGCCTGGCGCAGGGGCGCCGGCACCTCGGCTGCGGTCTCGCCGAAACCCGCCGTGACGTCGATCTGAAGCCGGATCATTCCCCAAAGCCTGGCATCGAGCCGGAGCTCGTCCGCCGCGCCCCCAAGCGAAATCTCGTCCTCTTCGAGGAGCCTTTCGCCGGAAGCCGTCATGAGGCGCGCCCGATCCACCGACAAAAGCGGGCGGATCGGCAGCCGCAGACGCCCGCCATGCGGGTGTTCCGTCAGGACGAGGCGCCATCCTTGCGCGATCAGAACTTTGCGGAGATCGCCTTCGAGCGCCACGCGCGCGGCGACCAGGTAAGCGGAGATGAGCTCGTCTTCGGCCTCGTGCTCGACGCGCAGATGCGCCTTCGCCTCGGCGAGCGACACGGGCTCCACCTCCGGCCCTTCCAGAAGAATGCGTTGCATATGTCACCTTGGGGAAAAAGGAGCGGCCTGCCCGAAGGCAGGCCGCAGGCCGGGGCCCCGTCGGAGGATGGGGGTGCAGGAGCGGGACCCCGGATCACATGAGGGCAGCACCCTCAGGTCGGTGACGACCTGTCTTCGCACGCCTAGCTTGCGCTGAACTTGACAAGTTTGATCGCGTCGAAGTCGAGAACGCCGCCGCCGACCCGTTTCGTCGTGTAAAAAAGCACGTAGGGCTTGGCCGAATAGGGATCGCGCAGGATGCGGATGCCCTGGCGGTCGACGATCAGATAGCCGCGCGAAAAATCACCGAAGGCGATCGACAGAGAGCCTGCCGCGATGTCGGGCATGTCTTCGGCGTCCACGACCGGGAAATTCATGATCGTGGCACGGCTGCCGAGCCCCGCCGGCGGCGCCCAGACATAATTCCCGTCGGCGTCCTTCAATTTGCGGATCGCCGCCTCGGTGCGCCGGTTCATGACGAAATGGGCGTTCTGGCGGTAGCCGGCCTTCAGCGCATAGACGAGGTCGATCAGAAGATCGCTCGGCATGTCGGCGGGAAAGGCACCTGAAACCCCGGTCGAAAGCGTGCCGAGCTTGCCCCATTCCCAGGCGCTTTCGGCGATATTCGGCACGGCGAGAAATCCCGTCGGCTTCTTGTTGCCGTTGCCTTTGACGAAGGCCGCGCTCTCCTGTTCGGCAAAAGCCTGGTCGACCTCGCCGGCCAGCCAGGCAGACAGATCGACGATCGCATCGTCGAGAAGCGCACCCGTCGCGGCGGGCATCGCGTAAAGCTCCATCACCGGATATTCGAGCGCATCGAGAACCGGCGTATCCGTCTCGGGCCGCGCCTCGCTCTCGCCGACCCAGCCGGTCGCCGGCCCGCTCACCGCAAAGGGTTTCTTGTAGAGGCTGCCCGACACGGTGATGCTGCTCGCGATCGCCCGGATCGGCGAGACCTGGACGAGCCTGCGGCCGATCTCCGCTTCCGTCTCGTCCGGCACCAGATAGCCGCCATCCGCGCCGTCGGAGGTGCCGATCGCCATCGCCTTTCGCTCAAGCCTTGCAAGAGCCGCCGTCTCGCCCGCCCGCAGATAGCGCGAGAAGGCGGCGCCATGGCCGGAGAGATCGGCACCGGCACGCTCCAGAAACGGCTCGGCTCCGTTGCTGCCCGCAAGCCGCGGTCGGCGCCCCTCGATCGTCAGGCGTTCGATCGCCCGTTCCTGCCGGTCGAGCACGTCGTTGAGCCGCGCCACCTTCTCTTCGGTGACGACGTCGGGGGCAAGACGCCGCTCGATCTCGCCGAGCCGCTCGTCGTTCGCCTCCTTGAAAGCCTCGAAGGCGTTCATGAATTCGTCGAAGGCGACGCCCACTTCAGGGGGCGGCCCCGCCTTGGTCTCGGCGAGGGGATCGCCATGCATCTTGTTTTCCAGCGCCGGGCTCGCCCCGGCATTACGGCCAGACATCGTCATTTCGTCCTCTTGGTTTCGCATGTTCAGGAAAAGGCCGGTTTTCCGCCGGCAATCCGGGCGCCTTTCGGCCGGGCGGGCGTCAGGCGCCGCGCGGCGGAGAGGAGCCTTGCGGAAAGCCCCGGCTCGTCTGTCTTGACGGAGGCGATGCGTGCCTCCGTCAGCATCGGAAAGGTGACGATCGAGACCTCCCAGAGGTCGATCTCGTAAAGGCGGCGGATGCCACCCCGCCGGTCCTTGCGCCCGCGCAGCGTGCGGTAGCCGATCGACAGCCCGTCGAGCCCGCCCGCCTTCAACAGCGCATGCACCTCGCGCGCCCGCACCACGTCGAGCGTCAGCCGCCCGCGCACGAAAAGCCCGCGCCGATCCTCGGCAATCTCCTCCCACACACCGATCGGCTCGGCCGGATCGTGCTGGAAGAGCATGCGGATGCCGGCCGCCCCGCGCGTCTTCAGAGATGTCGCGAAGGCGCCCGGCATGACGATATCGCCGGCCAGATCGCGCCGGCCGAAAAGGCTCGCATAGCCGGAGAAGCGCCCATCGGCGCCGATCTCTTCCAGGCTTTGCCGCAAGGTCGCGGTGGCGGCGAGGATGTCCGGCCCGTGCCGGGCGCGCGCCCTCATCGCACCACCCGGAAGCGCGGCCTTCCGTTCTCACCGGCAGCGCCATTGCCGTGGCGGGCCCATCTCTGTTCGGCGATCGCCCCCAGAAGCCTGACGGCGAATTCCGAAAACACGGCGCGATGGTCCGTTCGCGCCGGCACGAGCGCGTTCCAAAGTCTCTTCATCGTGGCCTCGAAAGTTCAGGAATGGTCGCGGAACAGCCGGTTGAGCTGTGCGATCTCCTTGACGAAATCGTTGAAACGCCGGTTGGAGGCGGCGAGCTCACGCAGGCTCCAGACGAGCAGTCCGGAGGCGCCCGACGCCCACAGAAACAGCGCCAGATGCGCCAGATCGCCCCGTTCGGCGAAGGTCTTGGTGAGCTCAGGCATCGTCACCCCTTCGCTTCCTGTCATGTCCGCCCGGCCAGAAAACCGGCAGGCGCCCCGCATCAGCTTGCCGGGCCGGGCGTCATCGCCGCGTCTTCCAGCCAGGCGATGAAAAGCTGCGCATCGCGGTTCGGCCGGCGCGGCCTGAGCGCGACATAGGCCTGTCCCGTCGGGGCAAAGCCGAAAGGCGCCAGAAGCCGCCCCGCAGCAACATCGTCGCGCACCAGCACTTCGGGCGCGATCGCCACGCCGAGCCCGGCCGTCGCCGCTTCCAGCAGGAAGTAGAAATGCTCGAAGACGCGCCCGCCCGTCGGCGGTACCAGATCCTTTTCCCGGCACCAATCGGCCCAGGCCGCCGGCCGAGTCTTCGTATGGAGCGCCGGCAGCGTATGAAGCGTTTCCGGCGCGTCGAGATCGACGCTCGCGGCAAGCTTCGGGCTCACGACCGGCCCGTATTCGCCGGTCAGCCGCACCTCGATCTTCGGATGCGCCGTCTGGAAGTCGACGAGCCGCGGGATCAGCCAGCGCATGGCGAGCGTGCCCGTGCAGGAGACGTCGAGAAACCGGCTCTCGCGCTGCATGGCGCGGGTGACAGCCACCTCGATGCCGTCGAAGGCCTCCGTCAAGGCCGGTTCGAGCTCCAGTGCCGTCTGCGTCGGCACCAATTTGTTGCGCGGCCCTTCGAAGAGCGGAACCTCAAGGATCTCCTCCAAAAGCCGCACCTGACGGCTGACGGCGCCATGCGTCACGCCGAGCTCGTCGGCGGCAAGCCGCATCTGGCCATGCCGCATCGTCGCCTCGAAGGCACGCAGGGCATTGAGCGGAAGAGCTCCGCGCTTCATGTGCGTTTTCCTCACACCAAGAACCAAAAATCATCGTTTTTCCAAGAAAACGCAATCAGCCAGAAGAGGAAACGACACATCACGCCGCGCTGCGTGCGACCTCAGACCCCTCTCCTGGAAAGCCTGCATGGACAATCACGTCTTCGCCGCGGTCATCCTCGCCGCCCTTCTCCATGCCGGGTGGAATTCCGTGGTGAAGGTCGGGCTCGACCGCGTCTCCACGATCCTGCTCCTCGCCATCGCGCAGGCGGCGATCGCGGCATGCGCGCTGCCCTTCGTCGCCCGGCCGGCGGCCGCGTCCTTACCGATGATCGCGGCCGCGGCCGCCCTTCATGCCGGCTACAAGCTCTTTCTCATCGAAGCCTATGCGCGCGCCGATCTCAGCCAAGCCTATCCGCTCGCCCGCGGCGCCGCGCCGATCTTCGTCACGGTCATATCTGTCTTATTCCTCGACGCATCCTTTGCGCCGTCCGCCTTTGTCGCGATCGGCGCCATCTCCGCCGGCATTCTCCTGATGGCGGCGAAGGGCTCGACCTCCGGCCGCATGGACGCGCATGCCCTCTTCTTCGCCCTCGGCACGGCCGGCTTCACCGCCAGCTACACGCTCGTCGACGGCCTCGGCGCGCGCGTCGCCGACACACCCTCAGGCTTCGTCCTGTGGATGGTGATCGGCGATGCCGCCCTCCTCACAGCCTTCATCGCCGTGCGGCATGGGCGCTCCGCCTTCGTCGCCCTCCGTCCCGCCTGGAAAAGCGGCGTGGCGGCCGGGGCGATGTCGCTCGGCTCCTATTGGATCGCGGTCTGGGCTTTTACCCAGGCGCCGATCGCCCTCGTCGCCGCCTTGCGCGAATCGAGCATCCTCTTTGCCGCGCTGATCGCCGCCTTCGTCCTGCGCGAACCCGTCAGCCGCTGGCGGTGGATCTCCGCCGCCTGCATCGCCTGCGGTCTCGCCCTGATGAAGGCCTGAGACGCATCATTCTGGCCCCATCATTCTGGCCGCATCTTGCTGGCCCATCATGCCTCGAGCGGCCCGTAGCCCAGCGCCTCGCGCTTTTCGTCGTCGCTCAAAAAGCTCGCCTCCGACAGCCGCTTCCAGCGTTCGGCGCGATCGGCGGCGAGCGCATCGATCTGATCGGCGTCATAAGAAAGGCGCAGGCGCTCGCCAAAGGAAGGTGCCAGCCAGTTCGAGAGCGCGCCGGTCATCCGTCCGATCAGCGGCAAGACCGTCTGGCGCCACAGCGCCCGGTTCGCCTCCTGGTAATTGGAATAGGTGTTGTCGCCCGGAATGCCCAAAAGCATCGGCGGCACGCCGAAGGCGAGCGCGATCTCGCGTGCCGCCGCGTTCTTCGCTTCCAGAAAATCCATGTCCTTCGGCGACAGGCTCATCGCCTGCCAGGAAAGCCCGCCCTCCAGGAGAAGCGGCCGTCCCGCATTGGCGGCACCTTCGAAATTCTCTGTGAGCTCGCCTTTGAGCCGGGCGAACTGATCTTCCGACAGGTTCGCGCCTTCCGGCCCCTGATAGACGAGCGCACCGGAAGGCCTCGCGGCATTCTCCAGAAGCGCCTTGTTCCAGGCCGACGCCTCGTTGTGGAGGTCGAGCGCCTTTTGTGCCGCTTCGAGCGGGGCAAAGCCGTAATAATCGTTGAGCGGATGAAAGAGCGTCAGATGCAGGATCGGCGACAGCCCCTCCTCCGGCATCTGAAAGCGCAGGCTCTGTCCGGCGACGGAATATTCATACGCCTGCGCCCAGCCGTCAGGGCCCGCAATCACCTTCATCCGGTCCGGCCGCAGCGCATAGATTTCACGGATCTCACCATCTGAGCCCGTCACCGCCTCCAGATAGGCATTGCCCGAGGTCAGGAGATGGCCGTAAGCCGCCTCGAAAAGCTCCGCCCCGGCCTGGCGCGGATTGGGGCGGGCGAGGAGCGCCAAGAGCGGATGCTCGGCGAGCTCTCGCGCCCCCTCATAAAGAAGCAGCGGCACGGAGGCCGCCGCCTCGGAAACCAGCCGCACGGCGCGGTAGACGATGGCGTTTTCCATATAGCCGCGTCGGGCGAGCGCCGCGTAATGGCGCGGCGTCCATACCGGCGCGCCGGTGTGCGAAAAAGCGATCAGCGGTCCCGTGCGCGAGGCTTTCGCCTCCAGCGCTTGTCTCCACCAGCGCATGCGTCTCTCCCTTGGTCAGGCGGCATTTCGAGACGCGCGGCCACTCCCGGCGCCGCCCTGCCCCGGATGCGGCCCGCACCCGTCCTCTCCCCGACGGGGAGAGGGTGGCCGGCGAACCCGGCCGGGTTAGGGCCACGTGCGGGAGGGTTTGCCCGATCAGGGGAGACCCGCCGGATCAGCCCTTCAGAGCCGCCTCGATCGTTGCCGCGAAAGGCGTCGTCGGCCGGCCGATCAGCCGGGACAGTTCGTGTGTGTCGTCGAAGAGATCGCCCCTGGCGGCGCCGGCATCGGAATCGGCGAGCATCGCGGCAATCGCGTCCGGCAGGCCGGCGCCTTTGAGCGCCTCGCGATACTCCGCTTCCGGCATGTCGGCATAGGCGACAGCCTTGCCCGACTGGCGCGAGATCTCGGCAGCGAACTCCGTCAGTGTATAGGCCTCGTCGCCGGCCAGCTCGTGGACGCGGCTGGGCTCGGTATCGTCGACCAGCGCGGCGGCCGCAGCTTCCGCATAATCGGCGCGTGCGGCACTTGAAATGCGCCCGCCATCGGCGCTTCCCATCAAGGCGCCATGCTCCAGCGCCGGCAGGATCGAGGCGGCGTAATTCTCCGTGTACCAGCCGTTGCGAAGGAGCGTGACGGCGAGGCCGCTTGCGGCCAGAGCCGCTTCGGTGTCGCGGTGCTCCTCCGCCAGTCCGAGCGTGGACCGGTCGGCGTGCAGGATGCTCGTATAGGCGATGCGCGACACGCCGGCGCGCTTCGCAGCCTCCACGACATTGCGGTGCTGGCCCGCGCGGCGCCCGACGGCGTTCGATGAAATCAGCAACAGCCGCTCCACTCCGTTAAAGGCGGCATCGAGCGTTTCCGGGCGCTCGTAATCGCCCTCGCGAATGGTGACACCCTCAGGAAAAAGCTCGGCGGAGCCCGCCGGATCGCGAACGATCGCGACAACTGCCTCGGCGCCGACGCGGCGGACGAGGGCTGCAATGACGAGGCGCCCGAGCTGGCCGCTCGCGCCGGTGACGGCGTAACGTGGGTTGGTGCTCATCAAAATTCTCCGGTCTCAATCGTTGACATAGTCTCATTTAGAGACCTTATATCGACGAGAGAAGACGGCACTTTCCCGTCACCAGGTTACCGACAAGCCCCTTATGGAGGTCGAGATGGCACAACAGCTGGAACCGCACCGCGCGCTCGGTGAAAAATTCGAAAGCTGGATGCAATTCGATTTCGACGCGACGCGCTGCCCGGTGCGCAACCTCCTCGACCATATCGGCGACCGCTGGTCGATCCTCATTCTCTCAGCCCTCGCGGGCGGGCCAAAACGCTTCAGCGCGCTCGCCCGCGCCGTGCCCGACATCTCCAAGCGCATGCTGACGCAGACATTGCGCCGGCTGCAATCCGACGGCTTCATCGACCGCGACGTGCAGCCGACCGTCCCGCCGCAGGTCACCTATTCGCTCACCCCCCTCGGCAAAAGCCTCGCCGCCCCCCTTCTGACCCTCATCGACTGGGCCGAAACCAACTTCGCCTCCGTGGTGGAAGCGCGCCAGAAAATGGCCGAGGCGGCGTAACAACCTCCGCCCCATCGGAATCGCGTTCTTCGGAAACCCGTCTGTCGGCACGCCCGCGCGGCACGCTCCCCACCTCCCTTGTGGGGAGGTCGACGCTCCGCCAGGAGCGGCGGGTGGGGGTCGCTGAGGATCCGTCAGATCGCAACGCCGGTCGTCTTCCCAGACCCCCACCCCTAACCCCTCCCCACAAGGGGGAGGGGAAAAGTCCGTGCCCGCCCTCAAATCCGTCTTCGCCACCTTCGCAGGCCCGGCACCGTTCAACATTCACCGGCGCTCGTTTCCCGGCACGCCCGCGCCGCGCACTCCCGCCTCCCCCTTGTGGGGAGGTCGACGCGCCGCCAGGCGCGGCGGGTGGGGGTCGCGGACGTGGATCCAATCACGGCAATGCCGGTTTCCTTGGTCGACGCCGGTTTCCTCGGTCGACCCCCACCCCTAACCCCTCCCCACAAGGGGGAGGGGAACGGCCGTGCCCACTCTGAAATCTGTGCCCGCTCTCAAATCCAGGAACGCAGATCCATTCCCGCCGCCCTCGCGGTCCGGGCGCCGCTCCGCCCTCCCCGGCGCCCATTTCTCCAGCAAGGCCGTGCCGCACGCTCCCACCTCCCCCTTGTGGGGAGGTCGACGCTCCGTCAGGCGCGGCGGGTGGGGGTCGCGGACGTCGATCCAATCACGGCAACGCCGGTTTCCTTGGTCGACGCCGGTTTCCCTGGTCGACCCCCACCCCTGACCCCTCCCCACAAGGGGGAGGGGAAAGTCCGCGCCCGCCCTCAATCTGTCTTCGCCACCTTCGCAGGCTTGGCACCGTTCAACATTCATCGGCGCTCGTTTCCCGGCACGCCCGCGCCACACGCTCCCACCTCCCCCTTGTGGGGAGGTCGACGCGCCGCCAGGCGCGGCGGGTGGGGGTCGCCGAAGACCCGTCAGGCGCGAGACGTCGTTTTTTCCTCCGGCGCCTCACCCTCCACGCCACGAGGAAGGGAAACCTCCGCGCCCCCTCAAATCCGCCGCACGCGCGCCTCGCCGCCACCCGTCAGCATCAGCTCCGTGAGCGCCCACACGAGCGCATCGACCCGGTCCGGCGAGCGCCCCGAGGACAGCCCACCGAGGCCGAAATCGGCCATTTCGTCTTCGAGCTCCGGCAGCGCGCCGACATGGCGGATGCGCCCCTGTTCGTAGAGGGCGGCGACCGGCTCCGCCCGCACCACCTTGCCGCGGCTTGCATGGACGAGGCGCACGGCGACACTCGGATCGGCCTGGCGGATGACGGCGGCCACCATGTCGCCGCCCTGGTTCGCCTCCGCCACCAGCCGGTCGGCGGAGAGCGCGTGAAAGAGATCGACGGCCCGCCCCGCCCAGCCGGCGGGCGAGAGCCCCTGCGCCGTCTTGTCGGCGAGCACATAGCCGAACCCGTCCGCCCCGCGGCCGGCCGCCACGATCCCGCAGGAATCGGCCTCGCGTCCCGAAGAGGCCGGCGGATCGACGGCGACGACCACGCGGATCAGTTCCGGCGCCGCACCGACCCGCTCCGCCTCGATATCGGCGCGCTTGAAGAGCGCATCCGGCCGGTCGGAAATCAATTCCGCATCGAGCTCCTGGCGGCCGAGCCTGGTGCCGCGATAGCGCCCGACGACGGCCTCCAGAAAACCCGGCGCCAGATTGTCGGCGTTCATCGCCGTCGTCGCCTTGGTCACGGCCGTGCGCGGCGCTGCCAGAAGCCGTTTGACGAGCGGCACGTTGCGCGGCGTCGTCGTCACGAGCTGGCGCGGATTGATCCCGAGCCGGAGCCCGAATTGCAGCATGTCGAAGGTCGCCTCGGCATAGGTCCATTTGGCGAGTTCGTCGCACCAGGCGGCGTGAAACTGCGGCCCGCGCAGGCTTTCCGGGTCCTGCGAGGAGAACATCAGCGCCTGCGCCCCGTTCGGCCATAAGAGCCTGCGCCGCGTCGCCGAAAAGCTCGGCCGCTCGCTCGGCCGGTGAAGGCCTAAAAGCCCCGACGGCCCCTCCACCATCACATCGCGCACATCGGCGAGCGTCTCGCCGACGAGCGCGATGCGCTCCAGCGGCTCGCGCGCAAACGGGCGCTGACCGAGCGCCAGCCCTTTGACCCATTCCGCCCCGGCGCGCGTCTTGCCGGCGCCGCGGCCCCCGAGATAGAGCCAGACCGTCCAGTCGCCCTCGGGCGGAAGCTGATCGGGCCGGGCCCAAAGCCGCCAGTCGAGAAGCCGGGCGAGCTCGTCTGAACTCCTCTCCGACATCGCCGCGTCGAGATCCTCGGCGCCGACGAGCGCATGCCATTCGGCGCGCAGGCCCGGCGGGCATTTTTGGCGCATCGCCGCCTCCCCGGCGGCCAGGCCACCTTTTTGTTGTAGTGGCCGCGAACCGGTCCGCGCCGCGTCAGCCCCGCTCGGCCCGCTTCTTCAACGACACGATCCGCCGCGACAGCTCGGCGCGCAGCCAGTCCTGATCATCCGTCTCGCTCGGCGCTTTCTCGCCGCCCTTGCGCGCCAGCGCCTCGGCGCGGTCGAGCATGCGCGCAGCCTCCGACAGAAGCCGCACATCCTTTTCTGCCACCTCGCCCTCCCTGGAGAACCGCGCTTCCAGCCGCCCGAGCTCGGCATCGACGAGCCGCAGAAGCCGTTCGACCCGTCCTGGCGGCCGCTCCGGCGTTTTGGAGCGCGACCCTGAGGCCGACTTGCGCCCGTTCCCGCGCGTCCCAACCACTCGCGCCCCAGAGGCGGCAGCACCGCCCCGCCCACCGGCCGCAATCTTCGCCGACCTTTCGGCGGACCCGGCCTCGTTCTCGGCCTTTGCGCGGTCTTGCCGTGCCGCCGCCCTCTGGCGGCTGATCGCGCCCAGATCGCTGGAGCGCGGCGTCCAGCCCTCGCGGCGACGGCGCTCGGCGATCGCGCCGGCACTCACATGAAAGCGCCGGCGGATGGCGGACAGCGGCTCCGCGCCGTCCTCATAGGCGGCCCGGATCGCGGCCCAGTCAGCTTCCTCGGCCAAAACCCCTCCGCATCTGAGTGTGATATCTCGAAAACCGCGACCGGGCTCTCCCCGCGCCCGCAACGCCGGAGCACACGGACAACCCCGCCCCTCGCCGCCCGCCCGTAGACCAGACGCGAAGCCGCAAAGACGCTCCGGCCCACCGCAAAGGCGCCGCTCAAACCCCAAAAATCTCGGAAAACGATCGGCTCCAGACCGTGCGTCAGCCGCACATCTCCGACCGTGCCTGAACCCTAGCAAAGCACCGTACGGTCGTCAAGGAATTTTTTCCTAGATCGGGCCTGACATAGCAAAGCCCATCTGGCGTAGATGCGACAGACAAACTTGCTTTCATCAACCCCGAAAGTGGGATTGTCACCAATTGGTGATCACCCCATCGAGGCGATAAACTCCATCTGGTTGCAACCATAGAGCAACGATAAGATCACCAACCAAGAGATATCCTTTGTTATTCGGGGCGACCCTGCCGGTCACTCAAAGGCTCCCTTTCCTTCCCGAGATTAGGTTCGGGTAGGTTGTCAACAAGCGACGCAAACCTCGCCGCCGTTCTCCTGCTCTTTGTATTTAACGGTGTCTGACATGCCACAACTCCAAAAGTCGATGTTTTTCATGCCGATTGATCGATCATACGCGACAGAAGTCGGTAATGTCATTGTTCAATGGTCTTTTTTGGATCAAGGCTTCCACAATCTTATTGAAGCCGCCTACAACGTTACGAACACTGCGCAAGAAGAGAACTGGCGGAGGCTACGGCCAAAGCAGAAACGCAAATTGCTTGCAGGCCTTGCCGAAGAGGCCTTTCTCGAATTCCCCCGCATCAAGGCCGCGATATCCAGAATCCTTGACGAACTCGCGGACCTCTCAATTGATCGAAATTTGTTAGCTCATGGTGAGATCGCTCAGACCTTCCCCGCACAGCCCGGCCCCATCCGCTTAACTGTGTGGGGGCGCTATAACGGTAAAGATTATGTGCGGGAATATGATGTCAGCCATTTGAGATCGATAGTTACAAGGCTTGCGGAAACTCACGGGGACGCCAGAATGCTCATGCCCGACGATCTGGCAGAAGACTATTATCCAGGCTGGTCGCCAGACGAAATATCTGCTTTACGAGGCTTCCGACCGAATAATCTCTCGAGTCGTGCCGCCTCAAGTAGATCTTGACTCCTTCCTTGATCATCTCAGGCATATTATCAATTCTTCGGTTTCTTCCACTGGCCCGCTATGTTCGCGAAGCACAAGAAAACAGTCCTTGGTAAGTCAATTATATAATTGGGGTTTTTCCTGTTTTCGAGCAGTAGCTATTTTGACGGTTGAGGCTCGTGCCCTGGAGCCCCTCACGCCCGCCGCACCGCCTCTTCCGCGGCGTCCCATTCGGCGATGAATTCCGGCACGTCGTCGGCCGGCATAGGTCGGCCGAAATAATAGCCCTGGCCATAGCGGCAGCCGGCGCGGTGCAGGAAGGCGGCTTCCGCCGCCGTCTCCACGCCTTCCGCCACGATGTGATAGCCGAGCTCGCTGCCGAGGCCGATGAGCGCGCGCACGATGGCACGGTCGCCGGGCGAAAACGTCAGATCCTTCACGAAACTGCGATCGATCTTGAGCACGCCGACCGGCAGGCTCTTCAAATGCGTCAGGGACGAAAAGCCGGTGCCGAAATCATCGAGCGCCACGCCGATGCCCGCCGCCCGCAGCGCTTGAAGATGCGCGCGGATCGCCTGGTTGTCCTCGTCGATGACGCTCGTCTCCGTCACTTCAAGAACGATGTCGCTGGGTGAGAGCTCCGCTTCGGCGAGCGCGCTGAGCAGTTTCGGGGCGAAATCCTCCTGCTGCAGATCGGCGGCGGTGACGTTGTAGCCGATCCGGCCGAAATCGATGCCGGCCTTGCGCCATGCTTTCAGGTCGCCGACGATTTTCCTCAGCATGTATTCGCCGAGCTCGACCGACAGCACCTTGTCTTTGAAGACCGGCATCAATTCACCGGCCGGCACGACCCCCTTCTCCGGGTGGCGCCAGCGCATCAGCGCCTCGAAGCCCGACAATTGGTTCGACGAAAATTCAACGAGCGGCTGATAGAACGCCTCGATCTCGCCGAGAGCGAGCCCTTCACGGAAATCGGCGAGAAGGCGGAAACGGTTCTGCGCCTGGCGCAGCAATTGCGGCTCATAGCGCTCGATCGTGCTGCGTCTGCCGCGCTTCGCCTCGTAAAGGGCGAGGTCCGCATGGCGCAGAAGGTCTTCGGCCGTCGTCCCGTCATCGGGAAAGACGGCGATGCCGGCGCTCAAGCTATAGGTGATGGAATGGCCGAAATCGCTGCGGCGCACGAGAGGCTGCAGACGGCGGCGGATGGCCTCTTCGGCTTCGGCGGCCGTTGCCGCGCTCGTCAAAAGCGCAAATTCGTCGCCGCCGGAGCGCGCCGTCAGATCGCCGGGCTCGGCCGTTTCGCGCAGCCAGTCGGCGACTTCGCGCAACACCTTGTCGCCGATGTCGTGTCCGAAGAAATCGTTGATGTCCTTGAAGGCGTCGAGATCGAAGATGCACAACGCCGCCTCGCGCTTGCGCGCGCCGACCTTCTTCAAGGTCTCCGTCAGCTCCATGCGGAAGGCGTTGCGGTTGCCGAGCCCGGTCAGGGGATCGCTCACCGCCAGGCGTTGCCGCTCCTCTTCGCGGCGTTTTTCGCTCGTCACGTCCTGGATCGTGCCAAAAACGCTGACGGGTTTGCCGTTGCGCCTTTCGCATTCGCCGAGCACGCGCACATAGCGCTCCTCGCCGCGCGTCGACAAGAACGGCAATGTCAGGTCGAAGGCGCGCTCACCGGCCATCGCCTCGTCGATCGCCGCGTGCAGCACCTTCGCCACGTCGGGCGGAAAGACGCTGAGCCCTTCCTTCAGCGTCACCTTGGCGCCGACGGGAATGTCATAGAGGCGATAGAGCTGTTCCGACCATGTCAGCACGTCTTTTTCGGGGTCGTAGCGCCACGCCCCGATATTGGCCATGCGTTCCACATGATTGAAAAGAACGTTCAAGATGCGCTGCTCGCGGCCGAGCTCCTCCAGCCGCTCCTGATCGCGCACCTCTTCGGTGACGTCGCGGGCAATGCCCTGATAGCCGCGAAAGCGGCCCCGCCGGTCGAAGGTGGGGGTGCCGCTCGTCTCGAAGCAGCGCGTACCGCGCTTATCGTTGAATTCGTAGCGCAGGCCGACGAAGGGCAGCCGCTTTTCAAGCTCGTGGCGATGCCGGCGCGCCATCGCGTCGCTCATGCCGGCCGGAATCACCTCATAGCGAGACATTCCCACGAACTCTCCCGCGGGAAGCGAGGTGATCCGCTCGAAATTCTCCGAAAGATAAGTAATGTGCAGATCCTTGTCCGTCGCCCATGCCCAGAATTCGGCACAGCTCAGGACGTCGTCCAACGCCTGCTGCAAGATTGCGGAAAAAGGTTGTCTCGGACTGCGCATCATTTCGGAGCGTACGCTTTCATCAATCCGGTTCTCAATTGGTGAACGCCTTTCGGACAGTTTTCATCTTCGCTGCTATTTTCTCCTTTTACGCGAAAAAATTGTCGCACGCACCTACCAAGCGAGTTGCGTCTCGACCGCTGCGCGTGAAGGCCGCGGCAGATCGAAGGCACGCGCCAGCAGATCGAGGCTTCGCACTCGGGCCTCGGGATCCCAGACATTCGTCGTCACCATCACCTCGTCGGCGTCGCAGGCGACCGCGCGCGCCTCGATCTCCCGCCGCACCTTGTCCGGCGTTCCGGTGATGGCAATCCGCCGATAGGCCTCCACGGTGGCGTGGTCTTGCGGCGTGAAGGCGTAATCGGCCGCCTCTTGCGGGCTTGCAAGCTTGCGCAGCCCGCCCTGGCGCAGACGCAACCAGGCCAGCTCCATCGAGCCCGCGAGATAGGCCGCCTCCTCTTCGCTCGGCGCGCAGATGGCGGCGAGGCAGAGAAGCGTCTTCGGCCCCGGAAAATCGTCCGAAGGCTTGAAGGCATGGCGGTAGGCCTGAAAGGCCGGGGCTGCCGGGGCTGGCGAAAAATGCCCGGCAAAGGCGTAGCCGAAGCCGTTGAGGCCAGAGAATTCCGCACTCGCGCCCGACGAGCCGAGAAGCCAGATCGGCGGCAGCGACACCTCGCCCGGCACCACCTCGATCGCCTGATAGGGATGCCCGTCGGGAAAACCGCCCGTCTCGAAGGCGATCAATTCGGCCATCTGCTGGGCGAACTGGCCGCCATCGACCGCCTTCAGCGCCGACAGCGTGCGGCTGTCGCTGCCGCCCGCCCGGCCGATTCCGAGATCGATGCGACCCGGATAAAGCGCTTCCAGCGTCCGGTAGGTCTCCACCACGCGCAAGGGCACGTGGTTCGGCAGCATCACGCCGCCGGAGCCGACGCGAATGCGCCGCGTGCGCTCCGCCGCATGGCCGATCAGGACTTCCGGCGAGGCCGACGCGATATTGGGAATGCCGTGGTGCTCGGCGTACCACAGGCGGTGATAGCCGAAGCGGTCGGCGGCCTCGGCGAAGGCTGCGGTGGCACGCAATGCGTCCGCGGCGCTCGTCCCCTCCGGCACGGGCGCCAGATCGAGAACGGAAAGCTTCAAATTGTCTGACATTCCGGAGGAGATGGAAGCCCACCGCGCCCGGTCAAGCGTCAGCGGCCGCAAGCGACCTCAAGACCGTGCCTTTTCAACCTGAGACCGAAAAAGATAGGCGCGATACACCCACGAAAACTACCGCGGCGGCGTCTCTTCGGGCCATTCGACAAGAAAATCTTCCCATTCGTTCACCGGCACGTGCCGTTCCGACACCGTGCGGCCGCGCGTCGAAATCCCCGCCTCGTGCACGGTCTCGCGCGATCCGGAGACGAGATGGTGCCACCAATAGAGATCGCGGCCTTCCGCGACGAGACGGTAGGCGCAGGAGGGCGGCAGCCAGGAAATCTCGCGCACCGCCTCCGCCGACAGCGGCAGGCAGTCGGGCACGATCGCGATGCGGTTCTCGTAATCGCGGCAGCGGCAGGCGTCTTCGTCGTAGAGACGGCAGGCGACATTCGTCCACGAGATCTCGCCCGTGTCGTAATCCTGCAGCTTGTTGAGGCAGCAGCGGCCGCAGCCGTCGCACAAGGCCTCCCATTCCTTTTCAGTGAGTTCTTCGAGCGCCTTCTTGCGCCAGAACGGCTCTTTTTCGAGCATCCCTGCTCCTGTGACCATCGCGCACCGCTTCCTCGCCGATCGGCGGCAACACCCTGCCGCCACTTATCAAAGACCCAAATCGTGCTAGAACCGTGCCTGACAAGGCTCGCGGCCGAGCCTCTTGTGAAAACACCCAATGCGCGATCCGTTTACACCGAAGAAGAAGCTTCCGCACTGGCTGCGTGCGCTGGAGATCGATTCCGCGATCGACACCTTCTTCTTCGAGCTCGGGCAAAGCTCCGGCATGGCCTGGGAGCGCACCATTCTGTTCTTTCGCCGTTTCCATGCCACCGGCTGGAAGCGGCCCGTCTTCGAGCTCCTGTCGGAAAGCGTCACGCTCGGCTGCGCCGGCCTCATCGTCATGCTGGCGCTCGCCATCCCCGCCTTCGATGCGGTCAAGCGCGACTGGCGCGCCCAATCCGATTATTCCGTCACCATGCTCGACCGCTACGGCAACGAGATCGGCAAGCGCGGCGTCCTGCAGGAGGTGCAGTTCTCCCTCGACCAATTGCCCGACCATCTCGTCCAGGCCGTGCTTGCCACCGAAGACCGACGCTTCTTCGAGCATTTCGGCATCGATGTCATCGGCACCTTGCGCGCCCTTGTGGAAAATGCCCGCGCCGGCGGCGTCGTCCAGGGCGGCTCCTCGATCACCCAGCAGCTCGCCAAGAACGTCTTCCTGTCCAACGAGCGCACGCTCGACCGCAAGATCAAGGAAGCCTTTCTGGCGCTTTGGCTGGAAGCCAATCTGACCAAGCGCGAGATCCTGAAGCTTTATCTCGACCGCGCCTATATGGGCGGCGGCGCCTTCGGCGTCGGGGCGGCGTCGGAATTCTATTTCGGCAAGCCCGTCACCGATCTTCGGCTCGAGGAATCGGCGATGCTCGCCGGCCTCTTCAAGGCACCGACGCGCTATGCGCCGCATATCAACCTGCCGGCGGCGCGCGGGCGCGCCAACGAGGTTTTGACCAATATGGTCCAGGCCGGCTTCATGACCGAGGGCCAGGTGATCAGCGCCCGGCGCCATCCGGCGACACCGGTGTCGCGCGAAGCGACGCCGTCGCCGGATTATTTCCTCGACTGGGTGTTTGAGGAGGTGAAGCGCCTCGCCCCCTCGGGCCAACGCAATCTCATCGTGCGTACGACGATCGACATGCGCCTGCAGCGCGCGGCCGAGCTCGCGGTGGAATCCTCTCTGCGGGAATCGGGCGACGCCTATGGCGTCAAACAGGCGGCGCTCGTCTCCATGGATCTCTCTGGTGCCGTCCGCGCCATGGTGGGCGGCCGCGATTACGGCGCCTCCACCTTCAACCGTGCCACCAATGCGCAGCGCCAGCCGGGCTCGTCCTTCAAGCCCTACACCTATGCCGCCGCCCTCGAACACGGCTATACGCCCGACAGCGTCATCCTCGACGCGCCGGTCTCCATCGGCAATTGGTCGCCGCAGAATTATTCGCGCCGTTACCGTGGCCGCATCACCATGATGCAGGGCCTCACCCATTCCATCAACACCATCCCGGTGCGCCTTTCGATCGCCTTCGGGCGCCAGCCGATCGCGGAAATGGCGGAGCGTCTCGGCGTGCAGACGCCGATCCGTGTCACCCGCTCGCTCCCCCTCGGCACGTCGGAGGTGACGGTCCTCGATCAGGCGACGGGGTATGCCGCCTTCGCCTCCGGCGGCTTTCGCGCCCGCCCGCACGGCGTCGCGCGCATCCTCACCCCCGACGGCGAGGTCATCTACGATTTCAACCGCGCCAACGGGCCGCCCAAACGCGTCCTGTCGGAAGAGGTCGCGCGCGACATGGTCAAGATGATGCACAACGTCGCCGAGCACGGCACCGGCCGCCGCGCCCTCATTCCGGGCGTCTCCGTCGCCGGCAAGACCGGCACCACGCAGGCTTATCGCGACGCCTGGTTCGTCGGCTATACCGGCGATTTCTCCACCGCCGTGTGGCTCGGCAACGACAATTACAAGAGCACCAACCGTCTCACCGGCGGCACGCTGCCGGCCATGACCTGGCAGAAATACATGCGCGTCGCGGAAGCCAATATCGAGCATCGCCCGCTTCCGGGCATCCCACTGCCGCCGCCGGCGGAAGACGAGGTGCCGGTCGCGGAGGGCCTGCCGGCGGGCGGCGAGCTTCTGGGTTCCGGCCGCCTCGCCCCTCCGACGGAAGACATTCTCGATCGTCTCGAAGAGCGTGCCAAAACCGCCGAGGCCGCTGCTCCCGCCCTGAAGCGCGAGGCCTCCGCCGCCGCCCCGGGCGGCACGGCCACCCGCTAGGCCAACTGCCTTGCGCGCCCTCGTCATCATTCTCGGCGTCGCCATCGCCTTCGTTCTGGGCGTCGGCAGCGCGTTTTTGAGCCTGCGCGACCTCACGCCGATCGACACGATCGAAAGCGGTGCCTGGAAGGGCTGGCCGCGCGCCGGCACGGAGGACGAGGATCCCTATTCGCGCGCCCGTCTTGCCCGCACCGGAGAGCTCGCGCTCGGGCCGAGCGAAGGCCTGAAACTTCTCGCCCGCTCCGACGATACGGGCGGCGATCTCAGCGGCGCCTGCAGCTACGAGATCTCCGGTCAGATGCCGGCGGCCCGGCTTTGGACGATCGCTGTGGAAACCGCCGCGGGCGGACATCTGCCGCCGGCAGAACGCGGCGGTCGGGCGCTCGGCAGCGACGAGATCGTGCGCAAGGCGGACGGCACCTTCACCATCACGCTGGCGCCCGATCCGCAGCCGGGCAATTGGCTTTCCTCTGAAGGCGCCGGCCAGATCCGGCTTGCCGCGCGCCTCTACGACACCACGGCCCGCACGGTGACGGCGCTCACGCAATTCACCGTTCCGGCGATCACCCCGAAGGGCTGCCGATGATCTACGAGGAGCGCATCGGCCGCCGCCGTCGTCTCATTCCAGAAGGCTTCTTCGGCGGCCTTCTCGCCTGGCTGCTCGCGATTTTCCTGCTCGCCGCCTCGATCCATATCGTGGTGATTTTCCTGGTGCCGCGGCTTGCCTCGAGCGACGGCTGGTCGAAGCTTGCGGCCGTCACGACGGAAGCCGGTTTCACGCTCCTGCCGCCCGACGGCAAGGGGCCGGCGATCGCCGGGCTCGATCCGCTCTTCGTGCACGGCGCCTGCCGCATCTCAGTGAAGGATGCGCCGGCTTCTCTGTCCTTTTCGGGGCCGAACAGTTTCTGGTCGCTGGCGCTCTACCAGCGGCGCGGCACCGTTCTCTTTTCCGTCAACGATCGCACGGCGATCGACGGACGGCTCGACATGTTGATCGTCGATCCGATTCAGAATGCTCAGTTGAAGGAAACCACGTCCGCAGGTCTCGATGAGACCATCGTCGTGGAATCGGCACAGCCCGATCTCATCGCGCTCGTGCGTTTCTATGCGCCGACCCCGCGCGAACGCCAGGTCGCGATCGAGCACCTTCAGGCGGCAGAATGCCTGCCGGCCCCGCTTGAGCCGGCCGGCTGACACGCAGGCGCCGCCGCAGATATCTTAGCTTGCGCGGCGCTTCTTCGGCTTCGTCGCCGCCCGCGCCCGACGCGAAAGCGCCACGCTGCCCGGCTCGTCGCGGTATTCCACCCGCACGCCGGTAAACATCAGAATCTGGCACGGGCCGCTATGTGCAGGCTTGCGCGCCTCGCTTTCGCTCAACGTCGGAAAGTTCAGGATTTCGGCCATATCCACCTCCTCAGAAGGGCCGTCCGTTGATCCGGCGAACCCACTGTCGCCGCAGTATGGTTAACAACTGCTGAACGGGGATAAAGCGATTCTGGGTTAGGGCCGCCCCGACGAAGCGTCGCTGTCTGAAACCGCGACGAAGGAACGCCCCTCCCGATCCTCGATCTCCACCACCCATAAGTCAGGATCGAAACGGCTTTCGCTCACCAACCTTTCCTCAATCTTGCCGCGTTCGCTCTCGCGCACAAGTGGCATGAAGAAACGATCGGCCGGCATCTCCGTCTCATCCATGAAAAAGCTTTGTGGTGCAGGGCCATAGAGATCGAGGCGGCCGTCCAGGCGGTCGACGATGATAAACAGCGCGCCGGCTTCGAGCGCGCCTTTGCGCGCCACGGTGGCAAAGGCGCCCGTGGCGGACACACGGCGAATCAACGCCTGCACGAAGATGTCGGTGCGCAGTCTCACCATGATCGCGCCCATGCCCCCTGTCGCGCGATGGCGAGAGAAATGGAAAAGGACACGCTCTTACGGATTGTCCGGCATGGCGCCGATCGCGGCCAGCCGGTCGAGCGTCTCGCGGTCGATCTCGCCGTTCACCTGGAGCCCCTGATCGAGCTGGAAGCGTCTCAGCGCCTCGGTCGTTTCATGCCCCTTGAGACCGTCGGCCGTCACCGGGCCGTAGGCCGTATCGGCGAGCGCCTGCTGCACGGCGAAGACCACCGGGTCGGGGGCCGAGCCGGGTGCCGAGGCTTCCGACGAAGAGGCCGCCGACGCCTCCTGCGAAGACCCCGCACCTTGCGCCACGGCCGCCTGCGGGCGTTCGCGCGGCACGACGAGGCCGGTGCGGATGATCATTTCAAGATCGCCCTTCTCTCCCGCCTCGAGCGTCGGGGCGGGCCCCGTATCGCGCGTGGCGAAGAGCGGATCGGGATGGCGTCCATGCTGCAGGACGAGCGCATTGACGATCGCGGCAACGGCCAAAAGCCCGAGTGCGGCGGCTGGGGCGTGGCGCAGGAGGAAGCCAAGCCGGGTCCGCTCGCCGAGGGCTGAGGTCGCCTTCGTCGCGGCCGGCTTCGTCGACGCGGTCTTATCGCCCCGCGCCTGTCGCTTCCGGCGTTCGCCTGTCGCCCGGCTCGTCGTCCGGGCCATCGGTCGATCCGCTTCGGAGGCCATCACACTCACACACCAACCCCATCGTCGACCGGTCTCCTTCGGACCGGCTTGTCGTGCCTCAACTTCGCCGCTTTGGCTTAAGGAAACTTGAACTCTGCCAAACCGCGGCCGGCCGTCGCGCCGCTCCCTGGCACAAAGCATGTATTAACCACCGCAACAAGCTTTCGGGAACGCACCGGTGGAATAGCGCCTTAGTGCCTGGAATGCGCCGGATTTGCGTCGAATTGTAGATACCGAATGAACGCGATTTTGGAGCCTTCATGGTTCCTTCGCGACGCTGGATCGGAAGAATCCGCAAACAGGGTATGGTTATGTTCTTGTTCCGATCAATCTTCTGGTTGACGGCACTGATCTTGGTTCTGCCTCCGTCGCCCGATGGCGGCCCGCCGCCCCGCGTCACCCTTTTGGAATCCGCCCTCGCCTTCCAGGTTCTCGCCAAGGATGTGAGCGGCCTGTGCGATCGCCATCCAGAGGCCTGCGCCACGAGCCGCGAAACCTTCACCCTTCTCGGCCGCAAGATCGCCACGGGGCGCGACATGGCCTCCGCCGCCCTCTCCGCCGGCACCGGCGGCAGCGACGACGATAGCGACATCAATCACGGCAGCCTGAGCGCAAGCGACCTCTCCGTGCCGTGGAGCGGCCGGGGCGCCTCGCCCATCGAGCCGATTCCGGCAAGCGCCAGCCTTCCAATCTCGCAGCCTGAAGCGGACAGCTCCGAAATAGGGCCGGGCGTGACGCCTCCCCAGAGCACGGCCGATGGGTCGGCGAGCGACGGCCTCGGCCCCGACCCCGCAAAGCGTGTGGAAATTTCCCTGCCGCAGCCGCGCCCTCGGCTTCTCTAGAGCGCGTCGCCAAGGTGGCCGTGGCGAGCGCGGACCTCCTTCACGCCAGGATTGGATATTCTGAACTCGCCTTCTCCGTCGAAACCACGATGGAGGTCCGGAACTTGCGCACATTGGCATCGGCGAAAAAGAGCCTGTGCGTCAGGGCCTCGTAATCCGCCATGTCGCGCGCGACCGCGATCACCACGAAATCCATCTCGCCGGCGATACAGTAAAGATGCAGGACCTGCGGTTCGGCCCGCGCCTTGCGTTTGAAGGCGTCGATCTGATCGAGCCGGTCGCGCTCCAGGTCGACCAGAATCACGGCAGTCACCCCGAGACCGATCTTCTGGCGATCGAGCATCGCCACCTCGCCCTTGATCACGCCGTCCTCGCGCAGCGTCTTCAACCGGCGCTGGACAGATGCCGTCGACAGCCCCGCCCGATCGGCCAGTTCGGCGATCGGCAGTCGGGCATTGCGCTGCAGTTCGACGAGCAGCGCACGATCCTTGTCATCCATGATCTTTCTCGATCCTTATTTTAGAAAATATGATCCGATCGTATCGCAGATGGCGCGTTGAGTGCATTCATCGCCTCGCTTCATCCGGATAAACCGATGGCATGACACGAGGCATGCTATCCATCCTGCCGCTCGCCGTCGGCGCCGCTCTTTACGGCCTCGCCTTCGGCGTTCTGGCGGCGCAGGCAGGGTTTCCCTGGTGGGGCGTCGGCCTCATGGGCGCTGGCGTCCATGCCGGATCCTCGCAGATCGTCGCGGTCGATCAGTTCTCCACGGGAAGTGGGTTGGTCGGAGCCGTCTTCGCGGGTGCGATCATGAACCTGCGCTATCTCGGCATCACCGCTTCGCTTGCCGGCATCCTGGCAGCTCTGCCGCTGTGGCAGCGTCTCGTGGCCCTGCACCTCACCTCCGATGAGAATTGGGCGCTCACCATGTCCGAACGCCGCAAGGATTCGGGGGTCGGCGCCGCCTTCCTCCTCGGGGCCGGCAGCGTCATGTTCGTCACCTGGTCCGTATCGACGGCGGTCGGCGCCCAGATCGGCACGCTCCTGCCCGACCTCGATGCGGCGGGGCTCGGCTTCGCCTTCACCGCGGCCTTCATTGCGATGGCAAGGAGCATGGCGCCCCGGCGCATCTCCGCGTTCCTTCCCTGGGGCGTGACCTTCGGGCTGGCGATCGGCCTCATGTCGGCGGGGATGTCGCGGGCGCTGGCGATCCTTGCCGCGTCTCTCGCTGGCCTCGCCCTTGCGGCCTTGCTGCGCAAGTCCGGGAGGCACGCATGAGCCTTTCGCAATGGCTCTTGATCGCCGGGCTCGCCGCGGCCACCTTTGCGACGCGCCTTTTGGGCTATCTCGCCGGCGACCGTCTGCGTCAGTCCCGCTTCGCTTTCGTTCTGGAGGATCTGCCGGGCCTGATCGTCGTCGCTCTGGTGGCGTCTTCCCTGGCCGGCACCGAACCGAAGACCTGGATCGCCGCGGCGCTGGCCGTTGCCATCGCCTGGGTGTCCAACAACGTCGTCGTCACGATGAGCGCCGGTCTGGCGGCCTATCTCGCGCTCGGTGTTGTCATCACTTGAGGTATGGGGCGGCGGAAGCATGCGAGGCCGACACATGCGGCGTCCGCAAATTCGGCTTACTCAACCGCATTCGCGCGGCGGCTCAGACCCCCGCGCGGACAGCCGGCGAATATCTGTTCGGCGAAAACCTGTTCGCCGAAAGCCTGTTCAGTGAAAGCCCGTTCAACGAAACTCAGTCGGCGGTGCAATCGATGAGGCGCAGATGCGAGCGCGCGGCCGGCCTGCCGATCGTCGAGGCGAGGTCCTGCGCCACCTGACGCTCCTGGCGGACGGGGGCGCGCGCATCGATATACTGGGTCAGAACGTCGCCGTTCAGAGGCTCATCGAACATGACGCCGGCGAGCTTGCCGCGCTGCCAGACGAGTTTCGCCGAAGCGGTGCCGCAATTGGGCATCGGCAGGCGCACGCTGGCGGGCAGAACGGCCCGGCTCACGAGCTCGATGCAGGCGCCGGTCGGGCTGATGTTGCGCACCTGGCAATTGGCATAGAGCCGATGCGACATGACGGTCGACCGCTTGTCCAAATGGTGCCGCCTCAGGGCGCGCTGCTCTTGCATGGGTTTCGCTCCGGCAAAACGTAAAACTTAGCTTCAACAATAAGCCAAAACTTCACAAAGCGGTAATCATGTTTTGGATTGCCGTTAACGCGGCCGTCTCGTGCGGCGCGTACCCGCGCCGAAGGCCGCATCCGGCCTTCGGCGCTTGTGCCCCGGCCTCATATGCCTATTTTGCTTTGCAACACCGTTTTGAGACGCCGGCGACGCTCGGGGGCACACCTCCCGGCGGACACGCAAGCCGGCGGACACGCAAGCCGGCGGACACGCAAGAACGCGACAGGCCTTCATGAGCATTGAATCCATCATCGACGATTTCGCCTTCCTCGACGAATGGGAGGATCGCTACCGTTATGTGATCGAGCTCGGGCGGGCCCTGCCGGAGATGCCGGACGAGGAGCGCACGGAGGCCACCAAGGTGCGCGGCTGTGCGAGCCAGGTCTGGCTCGTCAGCGAAGACGCGGTGAAGGACGGCGAAGCGGTGCTCATCTTCCGCGGCGACAGCGATGCCCATATCGTGCGCGGCCTCATCGCCATCGTGCTTGCGCTTTATTCCGGCACGACGCCCGAGGAGATTTTGAAGACCGATGCGGAAGCCGTCTTCGCCCGCATGGGCCTGCGCGAGCATTTGACGGCGCAGCGCTCCAACGGCCTCTCCGCCATGCTGCAGCGCATCCGCCGCGACGCGGAGAGCCGGCTCGCGCAATAGCCGCCTCGCTCGCGGCTCGCATTTTCCTCTCCTCCTCGTCTCACTTGCCGTCTCAATCGCCGATCGTCGGCCGATAGCCGTCGGCGCCCCAATGGCGCATGGCGACCCGCGCTTTGCCTTCGGCCTCCTCCTCGATGCCGTAATGGCGGGCGAGCGCCTGCAGCGCGAGTTTCAGAACGAGCTTCGCCGATCTTGCCGGATAGCCGCGTTCGCGCTCCACGCTCGACAGACCTTTGAGGAAACAGGCGACATCGACGAGCACGCCCGCAAGTTCGGGGCCGACCGCGTCCATGGCGGTGTGAAAGCGGGCGCGGGCGGCGATCGCCGTCTCCGTCAGATCCGCCTGACCGCCCCGCTGGCGGGAGCCCTTCGGCGCCTTGAGGTCGGCCTGCCAATTGGCGGTGATGCGCGGCTGCAGGCTCGCGCGTTCGAAATCGCGGCGAAGCCGCTCCGCCGCCGCCACCAAAGGGGCACCGAGATAAGGTGCGCCCTCCTCGCCGCCCCTGCGGGCGAGGAACCCGATCGGGCTCTCGTCGAGATCGGTGAGCGGAGCGGGCGCCGAAGGTGAGCCGCCCTTCTGCCGTTCCAGGTGCTTGTGCTGCGCCAGAAAGGCGGGCTCGCCGGCTTTCGTGCGCCGAAGCCATGCCGCGGCCTCGGTGCTTGCCACAAACCCCTCCTCTTCGGCCTCGCAGAGGAGACCCGCCGCCAGGAGTTTCTTGACGAGGGCGGCCGGGATCTCGCGCCGCCGCCCCGGCACGCCCTCACAGCAAAAGGTCGCCGCATCCGCCTCCAGGAGCCGTGCATCGGCATGCGCCAGCAGCGTTTCGATCAAGCTTTCAAGGGCACCGCCGCGCCTCTTGCCACGGCTCATCTCGCATCCTCGCCGAAAATCTCCATCCAGCGCCTCAGCGCGAATTCCAGGCATTCCATCACCTGGTCGAAGACGGGTTCGTCACGCCTTTCCTCGATCATCCGGCAGCCATGGGCGACGGTGGTGTAGCGCGCAAAATCAGATGGCATGACGCGCAAGATCAAATGGCAGCCGTTTTGCTGTGGTCACCACGCGCCGAATGCTCTCAAATCGCTCTCTAACTGATACGGTGATAGCCGCAGAATGCGGGGGCGAAACATGACGGGCTTGATCTCCACCATCCAGCAGGAAGCTCTGGATCCAAACGTCGACGTGACGACTTTGCTGCGGAAAGTGAAATTGGCTGCTGTGAAGCTCGAGCTCGGAACCGTCGAGGAATGGGTCACATGTGAACTTTCCGGATACAATGACGCCGAAGTCCCGGAGTATCGGCTAATCCGAGGTCGGCTGCGGGCACTCAATCCGATACATGGCCTCATCCCGCTTAACATTGAGGACCCGGATTTGCACCAGGAGCTCGCAAAAAGGGAGATCAGGACCGCAACTCCTGTACTAGAAAGATTGCTCCAGAACGACGATAGCGACTCGTTTAAGATCGCGTTTTCGCCCGAGATCCTCGCGATACTAAACCGAAGTTCGGCGATCAAATGGCCTGAAATGTACGCTCTGATTCCACGAGGCGCGGTTGTCAGCATTCTCGAAACCGTCAGGGAAAGGATCTTGGATTGGTCTCTGGAGCTTGAACGGCAAGGCATCCGCGGAGAGGGCCTTCGATTTAGCAACGAAGAAAAATTCAAGGCTCAGACGCAGACGTCTGTTCTCAAAATCGCTCACGTTGGAGCGATCTACGGCAATGTCGGGTCCGGAAATGTCGCCCGCGACATCAACGTGCACGGTGTCGATACCGGAGCCGCAGCAAGGCTCGTGGAGCAACTGTCGCCTAAGGTCGACGAACTGGTTGAAGCCGGTGCCGATCGGCACAAGCTGGAAGAGACAATCGAGACGTTACGAGAAGAGCTCAGAACGAGCGCCCCCTCTCAAAGCCGTCTGAAGCCCCTTCTGAACACCTTAAAAAGCGTCCTTGAAGGCGCGACAGGAAATCTCGTTGCGGTGGGCGCCTTGCAAGCCTTAGCGCAGTTGGGCGCTTGAGCGCGGTACTGCGCAAACCTCGACTATCTCCCGCAAGTCGAGCTCTTCTGCACGAGGAGCTCCCCAGCGCGCCTTGGGCGCCCTTCCGATAAGGAGTAGGTCGTTTCAACCGACTGGAGATCGGCACGCGCCCCCCGCTCGTCACCATGCCAGCGCCGCCTCGACGGTGGTGATCCAGCCCCGATCTGGCCCTGCATCGTGGTAGACGGCAATCGCCTCCCAATTGACGCCGTCGATGTCCGGGCCGAAGCCTTCGGGCTTGACCGGCGCGCCGGCGACGGCTGCGGCGTTGCCTGCCATCTCGAAATAGGCGGTGGCGCTTTCGGCCTCTAGCTTTTGCGCGGCAGCTTCGGCCGAGGCCTTTGCAAACGCCTCGGAACCGGCAAGATGCGGCAGCGCCAGGCGCGCGAAACCACCAGACAGAGCGTGCACCAGATCGGCCGCCCGGCCGGCCCGATCATCGAACCAGCCGGCCGCGACCTCAGAGAAGCCGTAGCGCGGCTCGATGTCGGCCTGGAAGGCGTAGTTGGGATCGAAGGGGATGGCGATCGCCGGCAGCTCGCCTCCGGATGGCGAGGTGAACGACCCGCGGCGACGAACGGTCAGCTTGCCCGCCTGCAGCTTGACGATCGCCCCGAGATCATCGGCAATCTCGGTTGCAAGCCCGATCGCCGATTGTTTCCAGCGCAGAAGATAGCCGCTCGGAAGGGGAAGCGCATCGAGCGTCGCATCAATCGCCACGTCGACTCCGGCCTTGCTGGCCAGCGTCCGCAGAACGTCGCCGTAGGTTTTGTGGCCGGTCTCATCGTCGAAATGTTCAGAATCCACCCGCTTCCAGGCATCGGTGAGATCGGCCGCCCGGCAGACCAGGATCATCTCCTGACCGCTCTCCGGCTCGCCGCTGTAGAGCGTGCGCTCATAGGCGAACTCACCCATCATCTGCGCACGCTCGGCCTCCCAGCCGAGGCGGGCCGTGAAAACGGTCCCAGGGGGCGGTGGCATCAAATAAGGCTTCTGTCGGCGAAAGATGATGTGCAACTCGTCGACCTCGCCCCCGGCGAAGTCACTCACGCGGATGCCCACGAAGACGTCGCACAACCGCTCCGCCAGATTGACGCCGTCCGGGCCCGTCACGGAGATATGGGGATCGCGCCGCATCGGCCTCAATCCCAGGGCCGCACGAGCGCGGGCTCCTCGGCCGCCACCTGTTCGGGGATCACGAGTTCAGTCCCGGCCGGCACGATCATGCCTTTCGCGGCAAGCCCCGGATTGGCGTTGAGGAGTGCCTCAACCGTGCCGCCCTGCTCCGTGCCGTAGATCGCCTTTGCCAGCCGATCGAGCCGCTCGTCTTCGCTCACCGTGTAGACGGTCTTCATCGCACGCTCCGATGCACGATGAGGTCAATCTCTACGTCGACGATGCGGCCGACGCCGTCGAATGGGTGGAGATGGGTCTCATTGTAATAGAGCGCCCTGATGGAGACGGGCCCGCCGACGGTGCAGGCATAGGCCGCTCCCAGACGGTTGTAATTTACCCGCTCTGATGCCTCGTGATGACGGATCAGCCAGCCCAGGGCATCCAAGCCCTTGAAGACATGCGGGGCGGTCCGCGCCTCGATGACGAGCCGCTTCTCGCCCAGCCCCGTCGCCTGATAATCCATGCCTTTCCAGGTCGCAGCGGCGGGGAACCTGGCCTCGCTCTCGGTGGAAATGCGCTGCGGACTGAGCCCCGGCACTTCCAGTTTGGCGTTGCCGATTGCGGCCGTGATCCGGATGCCCATGGTCAGGCGACCGGCACGGAGGTGTCGTGCATGGCGCGCGCTTCCGCCATGGCGATCGCGCGGCGTTGCGCGCGTGCCGCACGTGCCGCCATCACCTGCGGGTCGACGCCGTGGAAATGCTGCGTGACATTCATCGATCCGGCCGGTTGTGCGGCAGGCTGCGACAGGCTCGTCGGTTTCCGTCCCGGCCCGGCCCCGGCGCCCGGGCGCGGTCTCGGGCGCTGCGTCTCGTCCTTCGCCCAGCCGTCCTCGGCAAAATTCTCCGGGTCGAGCGCTCGCGGATTGGCGTATTCGGGCGGTTCGCCGGCGAGACCGCGCCGCATCATGGCCGCCTGCTCGGGCGAATAGATGCCGTAATGCCAATGCCGCGCGCGATCGCGATGCTGGTCGAGATGGATGCCACCGCCGCCCATCTCCAGACCGACACCGCCCAGGCCTTGCGCGACCCAATGTTGGCCAAGGCGCGCGAGATCCGCACCGCGAACTTTCTTGCCGTCCGGTCCATAGACATAGAGGTCGGGCGCTTCCCCGCCATGCCCATGATCATCGTGACGGGTGGAGCCCGTGCGCCGTCCGCCTGTGCCCTTCGCGGGCTGACCGCCGGAATAGATCTCGGCACGGTAGCCCTCACCGTAGACCGCGGCGACACCGCGCCGGATATCCTCTTCGAGCTGTGGCGTGACCGTCCTGTTCCGGATCGCCTCAGAATTGGCATAGGACAGATCGGCGAGCGGCCCGCCAGCTCCGAAATGCGCAGCTTCCGCCCGCTGCCTGAGCGCCCCGTCGCCGATCGCCGCTTCGGCCGCGCGGCGCGCCTGCGCATGGCCCCGAAATCCCTCCCACGCGCCGAGCCCCTGGTTCTTGGCGATCCAGAGCGCCATCCGGTCCTGGGTTGTCTTGTCGAAGCGTGTTTTGGCCGGGTCCATGCCGAGCGCCTCGGCTGCCGTGCGCATGGTGGAACCCACAATCTGATAGCGCCCAAGGGCCGACGAGTTCGGATTGCCGGGCTGGCGACGCATGTAATCGCCGAGCGCGCTCACCTCATCGAGTGTCATCGAGGTGAGATCGTGCTCCTGACCTCCCGGCAAAAAGCGCCCGTGCCCGAGAGACGTGTTGTAGCCGCGCGTGCCCTCTGCCTCCGCAACCGCATTGAGAAAGCGCGTGGACGCATCACCTCCGACAAAAGGCGCGGCTCCTGCGCCACCGGCGCCATAAGCGCGCGCCGAGCGGCGGCGCGGCGCACTGCCCCGGCCGTAAGCCCCGCCGAACGACGTCGGATGCAAGAGCCGATCTCCGCCGGCACTGCCGCCGAGATCTTCGTCGCTGCCGCCACCGCCGATCTCTCCGCTGCCACCGTTGCCTCCACGAAGTCGTCTTTCGAGGCTCTCGATAGCAGCACGCAGTTGCGTGATCTCGATCGTGAGCTTCGACGCAGTCGCATCAGGAATAGCGATGCCCTCATATTTCGGCTTTGGAAGCCCCGAGAGCTCAGTCTCCTTGGCAAGGAGGGCCGCTTTCAGCTCTTCCAGTTTAGCGGAGACAGCCTCGCGCGACGGGGCCTCGGTCTCGCTCTCGTCGTACGGATCCTTGCTGCCGAAATACCGCTTGAAGAGCGACTGTTCTCCTCCGAGAAGCGGGTGATGTCGGATCAGGTTCAGGCCGAAGGCCGCCGCTCCCTTCTCTTCCCATATCCGCGCGCCCTCTTCGATATCCTTCCAAACCCGCGTGTAAGCTTCGGAGAGATGCTGTGAGGCGGGATTGGCGGATTGGCCGACGGCGATCTGCGCAGCTTCCCGTTCTGCCTGTTGGCGTTTTTCGAGGCCCGCTGGGGTCTGCCGATAGTAGTCAAAATCCCGCTGCACCGTGCCAGCGGATCCCGTTTGCAGCTCCGTTTGGTACTGCGAGAGCAGCTCGCGGTTGTCCATCAAGGGACGAAGCGCCGCCATCACCTGTTGATCGGCGAAAAGCTCCCCCATCTTGAAGGGATCGCCATCCGTGAGCCGCATAGCCTCATCGAGAACAGCAAGCGCCGGATGTTTGCCTTCCTGCCTCGCATTCCCGACGAGCTTCGGGAGGTTGACGCGCTTCTCCTTAAAGTTCCGCACGGTTTCCGGGGAGAAGAGCTTCGACAGAAAATTCTGAAGATTGTTTGCCGCCTGGTCTTCGCTTGCCGCGCCTTTGGCTGCGACCTCTGCAAGCGCCACGAGTTCGGAAAGCCCGTTAAGGCCTGTGCCGCCGGCAGCCGCATA
This sequence comes from Afifella marina DSM 2698, assembly GCF_900102695.1. Classification (GTDB taxonomy): domain Bacteria; phylum Pseudomonadota; class Alphaproteobacteria; order Rhizobiales; family Afifellaceae; genus Afifella; species Afifella marina. Next base: position 665,570 of record NZ_FMVW01000001.1, on the reverse strand, counting down.
TTGCGAACCGAGCGCTGGCAGGTTGCGGGCGAGAGCCTCCAACTCGAAAGTCCCGAGCTTACCGCCCTTCGCCATGATGTCGTAGGCGGCAGGGAGATCTGCGGGCGTTCCCTTCATGGTCTGCAGATATGCGCGCCCCGCGCTCGCGATCGTCGCCGAGCTTGAGCCGGAGCCAACGGCCGCGCGCAACGTCGGACCGAGAGATTCGTCCTGGCTCGCCAAATCCATGTTGGCGCCGATGAAAACGCGCCGGGCGGCATCGACCTCCGCCTGGGTCACACCATACTTCACGCCGAGCTGTTTGTTGGTTTCCAGGATCTTCTGGCGCTGACCTGGTCCATACATCTCGGCCGTCATGGCGGCCATGGCGTATCGTCCCTGCGGATACATGGCGATCACGTTGTAAGAGGTCGCGAAATCGGCCGCGTATTCGGCGGCCGCCTCGCGGCTCGTCTCCGGCGTGTTCACGACCGCCATGCAATCGATGATCTTCTCGCAGACGGCATCGAGCGTCGTCGCGACCGGATTGGGCGCCTCTCCGAGGCGCTGTGAATCGAAGCCAGGCGCGATCACCAGCCCCGGCTCGATCTGCAGCTCCGACAGCGCTTCGGCGAGCGCCCATGCGCCGGTCACCGCATTGGCATCGCCGGCGATATGGCCAATCTGGGTTTCGAGATCGTCATCATGGCGTGCCCGCACGAAGATGATGTCGGTCTCGATCCCCTCGGATTTGATCTGGCGGATGGCATCATAAGCGATGCCAGGTCCAAGCCTGGCGAGCTGCTCGGGATTGTCTGTTGCCAGGCGGACCGGCTCGTCGATCGGGAACGCCGTCTCGTTGGCGGCTTCGATGTTGGGAAGCGGCAGACACATGCCGATCGGCGTCGAATCGCGCGTGTCGATCGAGACCGTCGTGTTGCGCAAGTTCGAAAAAACACGGACGCCGACGAAGTCGGTGGTGGCAGCCATTGGGCGCTCCGGCAGGACAAGTTCTGCTGGCAACGCTAGCTGCGGGTGTGGGATCAGATCAGACTGACAGGTGTCAGGGGCGGCCGCGGCAATCTCTCACTCGACTTTTGCGCGCGTATCCGCAACCCTTCGCGCGGGGAGGGAAACCGATATGAGAGCCCTATTTATCGTCAGTCTGGTGCTTTTGACCAGCATCTCTCAAGCTGCCCCGACGCTTGATATCGCCGCCGCCTTGAAAGGGCCAGCCCACGAGGCCCAGACGAACATCACGCCCCTACCGGTCCAGCCAGCTGCGTGCTGCAAGCACTGCAGCAAGGGGAAACCATGCGGCAACTCCTGCATCGCCCGCAACAAGACGTGCCACAAGGGCCCGGGCTGCGCCTGCTGACGGCGCGCCCGCCAAACGAACGCGACGCTTGGTGACTGGTCCCGACGTCCTCCTCAAGTAGACCCCGGCCTCGCGGACGATCCGCGTTCGTCGGAGATCACGACCCGGTTTCGGCCCTGTGTCTTTGCAAGGTAGAGGGCGTTATCAGCCGTGCTCATCGTCACTTCCTGAGGAAAGCGCGCTAAAACCTCGGCGATGCCGATGCTGATGGTCGTCCTAATCTCCGCACCTTCGTACTGGATTGCCGTCGCTGCGATCGCTTCACGGAGGCGTTCCGCCACCTCATGCGCCTCTTCCAAGCCAGTTTGTGAGAGAAGTACAGCGAACTCCTCCCCTCCCAGTCGAAAGAGACTGTCGGAAGTTCTCACGTGCTGTGCCATTAACTCAGCCACGGTGCGGAGAACCTCGTCTCCTGCCGCATGGCTGTGCTCATCGTTTGTCTCTTTGAATTTATCAATGTCGATAGCCAGGAGGCTAGCGACCTCCCCATGACGCAACATGCGCGCCTGAAGCTCGGGAAAGGCGTCGTCGAAAGCTCTTCGGTTGAGAAGCCCCGTCAAGCTGTCTCGATGCGCCATCTCCGACAAGACTGCCTCGGACTCATGGATACGTTCGATCATATGATTGAACTCATCCGCCACGCGGCGAAGCTCCGGAGGAACGTGCACTTTGATGCGATGGAGCCGGTCACCTTCGGCGAAGCGAACCGCACCATCGACAAGCCGATCAACGCTCGCCTTGAGAATGCGCCCAATGATGACTAAGCCACCGATAAGCATGATGAGCGAAATGACCCCTGCAATTGCAGCGATCCACAGAGATTTCTCGTAAGATTTGAGAGCTATATCGTGATCGCGTTCGATCACCGTAACGAGCTCTCGATAAGCGCCGGCCAGCTTATCATTCGCAGCCAAAACGTGAGCGTGGAAAAGCTGCAAGGCTCGTGGGTTTGTCGTGCCGTCGGCATTTAGATCTGCAGCGAGCAGGTCGGTGGCATGAACGTCCGCCTCAGACCAGTCAGCCCGAGCCCTTTTCACCAACGCCTGAAGAGCGGGCTTGTCGCCTAGCACTTCAAGAAGACTTGCGAAGCCCGACTCAATTCGCTCGCGAAGATCGCGATAGGCGGGAATGTGGGATGGATCATTCTCCTCGATATACTCATCGATCGGCTTGAGGGTTTCCCACAAAAGGAAGCGCAACTGCTGCACCGGAGCGATCTGATGACGCTGCCGATCGGCCACGTCATCGAACGGCATGATGACCCCGCGCTGGAGCAGGAAGTATCCTCCGACGCCGGAAACGATCAGCGGCGTCAAGGCAAGACACATCCCAAGGGCAACCCAGAACCGCAGAGACTTAGCCCTGAGAGACTCCATCAATAGATCAACTCCCGCCGCAATTTCGGACAAACTATTGCGCCTCAGAGGGTAGTGGAGGCCGATGGATAGACGCTTAAGAACGATTCGGGCACCGACGACCCTCACAAGACCATCTGCATCGCAGCAATGGTGGCTCGAAGCGGTTTGCACACCGTCGCGTTGAGCCTGCCCACCCCTTTATCCATGAGCGCACGGGGCAGCTGAATATCAGGGTGAACGTAAGACCGTCCTGTTACCGTCTCTCGAAATTAACCCAGGCCCTATTGGTGGATGTGCCCGGCTGCTCGTCGAGGACGATCCAGTTGATCCCGTCCTCAGAGCCCTCCCAGGCGATGAGATTGGCATGGTGACCTGGACCTGAATAAACCGAGAAGCGAGCTGACAGCACGATCGCGGCCTTGGGCAGCGTGATCTGAAACCACTGATCCACATTCGCGGCGCGGCTTGTGCGTGCACCCCAATAGGTTTCGAGATTGCCATCGACTGCTCTAGCCGGAATTTCACTTGTTGATTTCTGGCTGCTTGCAGAGGCCGTCCCTATGAGCTTGGTGCCAGCAAGTCCGCTCTCAGGATAAAGTTCGAACTCTCGCACGCGCCACCAATAGTTTGCGGAGAAGCTTAAGCACCGAATGCGGTAATATTTGTAGGCGGGGACCGTTGGCCCCCTCCTCCCGCCGAGGAGCGTCAACGCGGCCCCGTTGAGCGCCATCACAGATCCCCAAACTCAGCGCGCACCTGCGCCTTGTTGGTGATCGATCCGTTTGAGATCGCAGCATAAGCTCGATCCTTAGCGTCGAAGCACGCCTGCATGCGATCAACGACGAGATCTGCCAGCGTGATCGCCGTCTCTGCATCGATGGACACGAAGACCTTGTCGGTCACCTCCCAGCGAAAGACATGCGCCGGATCACGCGAGGCTTTGAGCGCGGCGCCGGTAATGCGCGAGACGAACTTCTCGTCGATCGCGATTTGGCGGCCCTGCCAGTTGATTCCCGCAGTAAGGCTGTCGCGATGATGCTCTGCGACATAGGCATCGAGCTCCGCGGTCGTCAGCGCCCGCTTTCCGCGCGCACGCACGACGCGATCAACCTCGACGGTGACCGTCTCTTCCACCTCCACTTCGCTGTCGGGGTCAACCGCGGCGTCTTCGCGGATCTCGACCAACCAGCGCCAGCCGGGACGTGTCGCAGGGAGATTTTCCGGGTCTTGTAGTCGGCGGTCAACGATTTCGCCCTCGGGAGACACGAGGGCATGCATGATCATGTTCATGGTCATCACCCTCAATTGTCCGTCGGGGTCGCGGTCGGGTATTTGATCTCCGGCCCGAGCAGATGCGCCAGCACGCCAAGATTGTCGGCCGCATTGGCGACGGCGCGATCGACGCGGATCGTGAGCTGGTCGCCTGGCTGCGACCCCGGTAGTGGTAGATCGATCTCCGCTGTGCGCCAGCGGCCACCGGCGACAAGGCTGCAAGCGCCGGTGGAGACAACGGCTCCGCCGAGCGCACCGAGCATGTCACCATCGCCGGCGGTGCCGGCCGAGAAGGCGAACGCAACGCCAGGCGTTGTGGCGACCAGATAGAGAGCGCCGTCCGGCCCCCCGGAAATGATCAATCTGCCCTGCAGATCAAACGTCATCCCACGAGGGCTCGTCGTGGGTAAGTCAAAGACAGCGGCAACGGTCGCAGTCACGCCGGCATGGCGCCGCAACTTTCGTGGTTCATCGGGAGCGGCTACAGCGCTGCACGTCCATAGATTACCCTCCAGATCAATCGCGATGCCCCAGACAGAGTGGGTTGGAGCAGGAAAACTGTCGATGACATTGAAGGAGCTATCCAACTCATAGATCATGCCTGGATCGGACGCACACGCGTAGAAACGGCCGCTTGCAGCATCGACAGTGATGTCCCGACAAGCGACACCAGCCTCGACAAGCCGCGGCCCATCTTTAACCTTCCGACCAATGCCCTCATGCCGAAAGATCGACCCAACCCCATCGATGCAGACCAGGTCGCCCGTGCTCGGATCCACGACGAGGCCACGTGGATCTGAAACGGAAAAATGATCAAGAACATCGCCATTGAAGCCACTGGTGACATAAACGGAAGAGCCAACCTCTGAGATGAGCAAGTTGCCCGTTGCGGGATCGACTGCCACGCCGCCTAGCTCCCAGGGCACGGCATCTTCATCGACATCGACTGTCTCTGGAGCCGCCCCCTCATGCGTGAACACAACCCCGCATTTCAGCGTGCCCCCGGCGGCGAACGAATTGGGGAGGGGAAACGTCAGGTAGGCGGTTTCTTGCGAATTGGGATCGAATGCGAGGGTGTCATACGGCACGCCATTGATCGTGACGACGGAAGGCTCCGGCCCGCTCGTTTCGTCGGGCAGAAGATGCCCAGCCCCCGCCGCGATGGTCTGATAGCCGATGACATCCGCTAGCGTCAGCATCCCGGTCGTGGCCCCAGCCACCAGCCCCTGGACTTCCGTCTTTGTGTACCGGGCGGCGAGTGCTGCCAATGTCTCGTCCGCATCCGCCTTCGTTGATAGCTGAGTGATCAAAGCCGAAACGACATCGTCTTGATCGCCGAGCTTGGCAGCGATCTCGACCAAGGTGTCATAGGCCGCCGGCGCATTGCCTTTGAGCTCATCGATCGCGGCCGCCACCGCCCGGTCGATGTCAGCCTGAGTGACCGCCGCCGCAATATCTGACTGCGCTGCCGCGATGGCATCAGATATGATGATGAGCGCCGCTCGGATGCGATCGACATCGACCGCATAGGGATCGTTCTCCTTGTGCGGGAGCGGAAGGGCGAGAGCGGACGTGCGATCGTCGTGCATTTAGACCTCCGTCGCCCGCACCCGAAGATTGCGCACCAGAGGCCGATAGCGGGGCGTACCGGTCAGCGTGATCCGCTCGCGGAGTTCGGGCGCAGAAACCGGGCCGTCCAGATATTCCCGCTCTATCCACCCATCCCCGAGCGAGACCGAGGCCGGATCGGCCTGCTCGCTCCATGCCTCATCGTCGCCGACTGCAACCGCCACCGATGATGTTCCGGGCGCACTGACCTCAAGCACCGAGCGCACCTTGAGGTCGCCGTGCGTCTGGTCGAGCGCGATCGCCTCTGAGATATAGCTTGCCGTCTCCGCAAGCCGGCCGAAGAGGATCTGACATTCCGGCATGACGACCGGCGACAATGTCTCTGTGCCGGTCAGCACCATCCGGAGCGTCACCTCTTCCGTCAGATAATCGTCGAGCTCGAGCCGCGTATTGGGCTCAAAGGCCACGATCTCGCCGGTTTCCCGCACCAGCTCGATCGTCACTTTCGTCTCGACCGTCGGCTCCTCGTAGATGAGCAGGACGACGAGGTCAGAGATCCCCGCGGCATCGATCTCGGAGAGATCGTAGCTGCCGATGACAAAGGTGCGGCTCGTCGCCGTGTAGCGCGCCACCATGATCTGATGCGTCATGTCGGCATCGGGCATCGCAAGCCATGTCTTGCCATTCGAGCCTTTGAAGAGATCACCGCCGGCGGGGTTTTCGCGCACCCATTCCTGGCGTCGCGGATCGAAGCCGGTCGGCGCATCACCCGATTGATCGCCGAGCCGTGCAATTGCGACCGCATGATCGGCGTCGTCGGTCAACAGCGCAAAGGCTCGCCATTCGCCGGCATCCACCAAGACAGGATATTCAAAGGGCAGCAGCGTCCAGTTGGTCTCCCGGTCGGTCTGCGGATCGCCAAGCGCAAAGTCGCCGGTGATCCGTCCCGCCGCCAGGATTTCCGTGCCAGGTGTCGAGCCATCCATATCGCGGAGTTCGATCGCGACGGGTTTGCCCGCATCTCCCTTGCCCGCGAATTCGACGCGCACGCCCGTGATTTGTCGCATCGCCGGCATCAAGAACGACTGCGCGATCGGGTCGATGGTCGTGTAGGTCGTGGTCGTGTGGACGCGGCGCACATAGACTTCCGTCGTCAGCGTGCCTTGCCCCGTGAAGGAGGTCTCGCCCCGGCTGCCGCCTTTTCCGGTGACGACAACGGCCTTGGTGCCAGCCTTGACGTTTTCCGGGATGGTGAAAGTGCCGCTCATCTCGCCGTTGGCATTGGCCACACGGGTTCCGGTGACACTCTCCGTCACATCGAGCCCGTCGAAGGTCACGCTTTGCAGCTCCTCACCCGGACCGAAGAACGTCACGTTGAACGCGATCTCGATCGCGCGCAGGAATTCGAGATCTTCGACCGATCGCGACGCGAGCCGGGTCGAAACCGACCGCGATGTCGAGCGGGAGGTGGTCCCGTAAAGCGACGTCCCGAGGAGATCGGGCCGATAGCTGTTCACCCGCTTGACCGAACTCGACGAGCTCGACCGCGTCGAGCTCTGTGTGATGTTCCAGCGATCAACGGCCGGATCGATCGTCAGAGGTGACGGCAGAGGCGCGAACGCCTGGAACTCGTTGATGATCTGGCTCGCCGTCCGGTAGGGCTGGCTCATCAACGCTTCGCTCACATAGGGAAGCGTGATGGCCTCGCTGCCGAGGTCGGCAAAGATTGGCGTGAAATCGACCGGCAATTGCAGGATGCCATCGGCGATCGCCGCGTTCTGCGCGATGCCGAGATCGCGCTGCAGATCGTCCAGGAACGGATCGACGAACGATCCTCGCCGGCTTGCAGGGTCGCGCTCCTGGATGTCGCGCTCCAGGGCGATTTGGCTCAGAAGGTCGCCGAAGTCGAGCAGCGTGCGCAGCATGGCCCGCACATCCGCCTCGGTGAGCTTGCGCTGGTCGACGTCCTCGATGTTCGGCTCGATGCCCCACCGGTTCGAGATCCGAACCAGCGGCGCAAGCGGTGCCGGCACGCGCGGCGGGGCCGGATTGTAGCGGCTCGAAACGCCCTCGATGTAAACGACGGCCCCGTCGAGATCGATCGCGATGATGTCTATGCGCGGCAGCTTCCAGCGGTAACTCGCTGTCACCGGCTGCCCGACGACGGCCGCCTCCAGCGCGATCGTCGATCGTCCGATCGCCTGCGGGATCACCGTCTCGATGTAGCGGTAGGTGACAGAATAGGTCGACCCGGCTGACGGCTCGGCCCCGTTCGGGCTCCAATCCACCTTGTCTGCCGTGAGCCTGTAATCGGCATTGGCGGCATAGGTGTTGCCACCCTGAGCGACCGACATGATGGCGTAGACCGGTGTGTCAGGCAGGGCGTCGGAACCACCCGCGAGCTGATGGGTGACGCTCTTCGTGACCTCCTTGATCACTGTGACGGTCTGAACGCTGTCGATCGGCCCGTTGTTGAGCGTCACCACCCCGCCATCGGGATAAAGATGCGTCTCACCATTCACCTCTACGAGGGTGGGATTCTCCACGCGACGGTATCGCTGGTCGACCGTGCGGGACACGCGGCGCCCTTCCGCGCGCAGGACGCCTGCGCCGATGACGTAGGTCTGCTCGCCCGTCGCCGCATCGTAGCCGCCGGCCGACACCTGAAACCCGTCGACGACGTGGCTGCCATGATCCTCGCGCACATGGCGCTCGACAGTCATCTCGGCGGCGCTGTCCTGCGGCGGCGTCACTTCGTTCGGAAGTTGACCATCGACCAAAGTGAAAATCGGATAGAACGGATCTCCGTCGAGTGCCCAGACCGCGTCATAGCGCAGACGGGCAGCCAACGGCTCGCCATGGCTGGCCGTGTCTGGAACGATGCCCTTCAATTCGGGGTCGTCGACATCCGTCACGGCAACATCCGTGACCGCCACCCCGATCGCGACGCTCCCGACCATCGGCACACCCACGAGCGTTGCCGCCGGCACCCGGTGCATATAGCCCCCCGCCCAGACCCGCGACTCCGATAGGCGGACGGTCCCGGCCGCCTGATCGACGATGAGCGTCCCGCCTTCGCGGAGGCTGATCGCACCGAACGCTCCGTCGCCCACCTCACCCAGCCGTTCGTAGGCGATGTCCTGCGCCTCGTTGGCCTCGGCGCTCTCGACAAACTGCTTGCCGCGGTGGCGGAGGGCGGCATAGCGCTTTGCGACAAACCCGGGGAGACTCCTGCGGTTGAAGTAATTGGCGAGCTGCATCAGAGCCTCATGATGACGTTGCGGGCGTAGCTGGTCCCGGCAGTGATGGGTTGCGGCTCCATCCAGATGAGACGCATCAGGTCGCCCGGATCGGAGACGTCTGCCGGATCGATGAGTGTCTGCCCGGCCGGGACAGACGGGGCGATGGTCGGCGAGGCAAACAATCCGATTTCGCGGATCATTTCGCCGTCATAGGTGCCGGGCGGCAGCGACAACCGCACCCGCAGCCAGCGGGTCCGCTCGGCCGAGACGGCATATTTCGTCCCGTTGTCGACAACGATGGCACCCGCCGCATCCGGCTCCAGAAACCCGACGATCGTGGCGCGTGCGTAACCGAGAAAGACGAGCGCGGCGCGCGTGTAGAGTTCGAGCCGATCAGGAAGCCCGGTTGTGCCGCCATTGATGCGGCGGGTCACCATCTCATTGTTCCCGTCGTCGGCGTAGACGTTGAGACTGCGCCCTTCGGGGTTTCCGACGTCCCAGTACCAAATCGGGGCGAGCCCCTCCCAAGGGTCCGTGTTCACCGCGGCGGGATCAGCAACAAAGTCTGGGGGATTGAGGCCCTTGGCGAGGCACCACTCAAAGAACTTGGTGTAGTTCCTGCGCCCGGTGAGTTGCATGGTCGTGCGACCGCGGTAGAGGTAACCATCCCCATCCGCGTCGGCTGTGTTGCCGAGATCGGTCCGCGTATCATAACGGCGCTGAGCGGCCGTCGGTCCCCAGATCTCCCGGTCGTGGATGAACCGCGCGCTTTCGTGCGCGACCTGGGCGATGTATTGCGCCAGACGGTGGGGCAGCAGGAGGCCCGCCTCCTCGCCGTAGACGTCGAGACCCGCGACGATTGAGGCCATATTGGCGCGGCGTGCGCTCGTCGACACGCCGCCTGCAATTGTCTCCAAAAGATCTATGGTAGGTGTCATGGCTGAGCGCGGCGCCGATCAATTGTTCGGCTTCGGTTGTGCGCCGCGGAGCTTTTCCCTTCGACCCTGACAGATGTCAGCTAGAAGAGTTCGCCCTGATCAGCATCTCGATCTTTTTGGAGTTTGGCTCGCATCCGCCAGGCGGTGCGTTCATGCATCCCGACCGCGCGGGCTGCCTCAGCGACGCTCGCCCCGCGTCGGAGCTCGGCAGCGAGGGCGCGGCGGCGTCCCTTGGTCGATCCGGCCTGACCGAGAGGTATCAGATAACTCGCACCGCTGGAACCATCCGGGCCGCCCGCCGCAAAATGCCGACAGATCGCGTCGGCGGCCTCCCGCCCGACGCAGCGGGTGAGCCAGTGATCATCGTCCGCGCGCCCCGGCAGATAAACTCGCGTTCCGCCGCGCGCACGGGCGATCGCATGCGCCGCTTCTTCGCCCGCGACCTCGGCAATCTCCGCAAGAATGCCCGGGAGGCGCGTCATGTGGCGCCTCCCCCTCGCGGCATTCTTTTTCGTGTTGCCACGGCGCGGCAGAGGCTCATCGGTGGCCTCCTGAGAACGGTGGGCGCCGCGCCCGGGCGTCGCGTTGCTCGGCCTCTGGGCAAGCGATAGAACTCTTTATCTCAGGTTGAGCGCGGGGAGAGACTAGATGCTGAAAGCAATCTTGATTGGGGCGCTGCTCGCCGTATCGAGTCCTGCGTGCGCAGCCTCTCTCAGCAGCACAAGCGCAGAGGATTTGGGGAGTGTTCTCAGCCGGAAGATAGGCACAAATGCCAAAGTTTCTGACTTGGGCTGCGAGATTGATGGCAACGCTCTCTGCCACACGCTTCTGAACTACTCGATCCGCGTTGTCGCTATCGCGAAAAAGCCTTCGCAGGCACCGGAGCTGGTCGCAATATATATTCCGACACCGCTCGACAAAACGAATCTTGTTCTTACGATGGCGGTGACATCTGCGCTCTTGCCCGAAGTAGAAACGCCGAGGATTAGAGATGCATTTTACGATCTCTTCAAGAAAGCTGCACGCTTGTCGAGGGATCCATCGGTCGTGATCGACCAAGCACGCCTTACGGTCGAGATGAATGAGGGCAGGATGCTCGTCACTATCGCCTCCAGCACTCTTGGCGAGTGATAAGGTAAGGACAACCAGCACCCTCATCTCCCACACCAGGAGCGGCGGCGGCCCCCGCTATACGGTCGCGCCAGACCCTCGCTAATCATCACTTCTGCGATGTCGTGACCGCCGACGCTGACACGGGCAAGCGTACGCTCGTAGCGGTCGCAGCCGCGTCGATCGAGTACCAATTGGCCCGAGCCGAGGAGCTCTCGAAGCCTTTCGCGCGCAACCCTCGCGAGCCGGTTTTCCAACTCGCAGCGTCCGTGCATTTCCGGTGCGTCGATGCCGAGAATGCGGATGGATTCCCAGCGCCCCCACCGAAGACGAGAACAGAACGGCGTATCAGCTGCCGGTGCGACGTAGAACGTGTCACCGTCATGGGCGGGTGGCGGCACCTCGCCAGCGAGTGCAGACGAAACCATGACGAACAGAAAGATGAGCCCGTTCCTCATCGCTCGCGCTCCTCTGCACGCACCAGCTCCCCGAACCGGTTCATCACGGTAATCCATTCCGCGTCGGTCGGCTTTCGGGAGATGAGGGGGCGACGGAGGATTGCCGACGCGTCGCGCCAGAAATCGGGCATCGGCGCGCCGGGATGGAGCTTGCGCCACTGCGCCAGCGCGATCTTGTAGCCGTAGCGGCGCTTATGGTCCTCGGTGGCGCGGCCCACGGACCAGTCGACGCCCTCGCGCTCGCACCACGCCTTGAGCGCCTCCACGACGGCGCGGGCATGCGCTCGCGAGATCGATGGTGACCGCCCGCCAGGCGGCGTCCGGCGCAGGGCGCTCGTAGAAGCGAATGTAGGTTTTCGAGCCGATCACCCGGATGGAATCGCGGATCGCGTCCATCGCGCGCATCCAGCGCTCGTCTTCGATCGCGACGCGCAGGAGCATGAACAGCTCCGAGCGGTTGATCTGACCTTCTTTGTCGACCGAGAAGGCTCGGTTGACGATGGCGCGCAACTCGTCGCGCGAGCCTTCCGCCCATTCCGACAGACATTGATCGACCAGCTTCTTTGCCGCCTGCAGTTCGGGGCCGAATTCGATCTGGTCGGCAACCTGGATCGTCACCTTCTGCGTCCCGTCGACGGTGGTGAGCGTCAGGTTGCCCTTCCGTCCGCCGAGTGTGGCTCCGTATTCCTGCTCGACCAGTGCCTGCAGGCTCCCGACATCGTCGAAGCAATGTCCTTTGAATCGGGCGATCTGCCCCGACAGGTCGCGGGCGTAGACGATCATCTTGCGGACCGTCTCGTCCTGCAGCCGGTCGATCGGCTTGACCAGATCGACCGGCACCAGACTGCCTTTGGCATCCTGCATATAGGTCTTTCCGCCAACCTGGATGGTACCCGGAGGCGTAGCGGTATCGCTCGAGGCATCAACGGTCGTGGTCATCGCTTTGTCTCCTGCATGCCGCGCGGCAGCGGCAGATTGTGGCGAGCCGCATGTGCCCGCACGCCGTATTGGATGGTGGAGTGATCACGCCGCAGAAGCCGGCCGACCACGGTGAGAGGCAGGTCCGTTTCGCAGGCGATCCGGTACATCGCCTCCTGCCGGGCCTCGTTGATGCGGGGGTTGCGTGCGACCGATTGCAGATCCCTCACACGCACCCCGTGCGCAGCCGCGACCTCCACGACGATCCGCATCCCCGGGCGATCGAGGTTTGTCTCTTGGCGGCTCCGCACAGGGGCGAAGGGGACAACCACGTGGACGCTATAGAACTCGCGGATATCCCGTTCCTTTGCCCGCTTCACAGCATTTCGCCGGGCGGCGAGGACCAGCTCGATTGCAGAGAGCGGTTCGCCGGTAGCCTCGCAAATGGCGCGGGGTGGCATCCCCTTCCCAGCGAGGGTTTCGATAAGGCCGATCCGGGCACGAGGTATCTCGTCGAGGCCGCGGTCACCATGGCAAGCAACCGCGTTCATGCCTGCGGCTCCGCGCAAGCGATGCTCTGCGCCTTTGCAATCGCCGCAGCCGCGCCTTTGAGCCAATAGGCCGCCTGGCCGGCTGCATCCCGCTTTTCAGACAGCATCACGGCGATCAGCGTGGTGCGGCAAACCGTGAGGGCGGTCAGCGCTTTCTCGACCTCGTCGACGGCCTCTTTTGCGGTTGTGTTGATCACCAGCTCCGGGCCGCACTCCAGCCCGGCGGCATCCCGACGCAAAGTGGTAAGATGATCGCGGACGGCCTCGACGTCCTCGCGCGACATGCCGGCACCTTCGCGGAGGAGATTGTCGAAACGCTCTTCAAGCGCTCCGATCCGGACCGAGAGGGTCGTCTCGGGGACCACAGCGGTGCTTTGAGACATGACACTATTCATCGCAATCTCCCTTGTGCTGTTTGGAGTGAGGGCAGCGGCCGGCGCACCAGTGGTAGAGCTGGGCGCGGTGGGTTGAGGTCGCGGCAAAGGGGCGGGCTTGTTCGTCGAGACACCGGTCGCGGCCGATCTCGCCGAGGACGGGACAATCGACGGTCGACGCCATCAGCGCGCCTTCGACCATTTCTTGGACTCGGCCGAGATCGCCGCGATATGTGTTTGAGATCACCTGACTGAGCGTCGCCGGCGAATAATTGATGCGCCGGGCGGCTGCCGCACCTGTGGTCCGGGTCGCTTCTTCGGCAAGCGTCACCACCCAGTCGGGCGGTTCGCCCCAGGCTATGCGGGCGCGTGCCACGAAATCGGCTTTCTGGTTGCCGGAGACAGGACCGCGGTTCATCTGTCCCCTCCTCGGCCATCGATCGTTGCGACGATCTCGCCTGCGTTGGAGTCAAAAACGACGAGGCCTTCCGGCGTCGAGAGGACGCGAGGCGCACGCGCACCGAGATTGCGAATAAGCCGCAGCTTGGCAGGCGCCCTGCCTCTGCCCGGCCCCTTGACGCGGCTCGCTTCGACAATGACCAAGACACCGGCAAGAACCAGGCGACGAACGTACAGGCGAGCCGCCTGTTCTTTTGTCCGCGGACACTCGAAGGTCGAAGTGAGATCATTGACCGTGAAGACTGTGAGCATCTTCATTGTCCGCCAAAACGTCTCGATATCGGGTTCCTGACGCACCGAACCATCCAGATTGAGGCGGGGCGGCAATGTCGGCCGTCGCACCAGGCGGTAGAGCTTGGCGGGGCTGAGCCAGGGCCGCGGATGTGTCCGTTCGCCGGCTGCAGCGAGGTAGCCCCCACGGTAGAGCCGTGCCACATATCTGGAGACTGCGCCGACCGACAGCCGCGTTTGGCCGGTGATATCGGAGACGCTGAAAGGGCCGTGGCGATCCAGTCGCAGCACGATCTCCCAGAGGCCGTCCTCGCCAGGGCGCAGCTCCTTCAGATCACGAAAATGAGGTTTGGGCGCCATCACGCCATCCTCCGTGGCGTAGGCGCTCGGCAGCCGACGATCTCCACAGCTCCACCGAAAGCCCCAAGGCCGATCTCAGACAGACCTTCGCGCGCTGCGATCTCTTCGGCTTTGGCGAGATTGACGACGATCCGTCTCGTGTTGCCGTGCGTCACCTCCAGCATCTCGCGCGCGAGGTCGTCGGCGATTGTCAGCCCCGGGCAATAGCTCGAAACGAGGAGTTCGAAGTCTCCCTTGTTGCAGGGCTCGGCGGCGACCCAATCGAGCATGCGATTGTGCACGCGTTCGTAATGTTCGAGCGCAGCCGGCAACGTCTCCTCACCGATGAGGATGATCGGGGCCAGCGACTTGTCATGCAGTTCGCGCAAAACATCGACGAAACGCCGATTGGCAATGTGGTGCGCCTCATCGACGATGAGCGGTTTGCTGATGTCCGCCGCCATCAGCCGGATCGCCTCGGCGATGAGCTCTGCAACCGTGCCCCGAGGCCGCGTGAGCCCGAGCTCCGTCAGGATCGAGACGAGCAAAGATTTCGCGGTTGTGTACTGACCGCACTCCACATAGGCGGCGCGATAACGGTTGGCCCCGTAGATGGCGCTCTTCGTTTTTCCGAGCCCGGAAGGGCCGTAGAACGTGGCGAGTCCTGGCAGCGACAGGTCGCGCTCCACCACCCTGGTGATCAGAGCCGAGAAGGCAGCGACGTTGCGTGTCGGCGCGGCTTTCTTGACTTTGGTGAGATCCTGCATCAGCTTCCTCTTTGCACTTGGCCGCTGCTACGCGGTCCGTCTTGGCCCGGCCCCAATCGAACCTTGGGAGCCGGGTTTTCTTTGATCTGTGAACGACCGAGGTAGACGTCGCCGAACTCCTCATGGAGATCGCGGTGGGCGCGGTATTCGGGCGTCGTCTCGTAGCGGCCGAGCCAGACGGCATCGCGGGGGTCGGCCTCTCCGGCATCGACGGCCTCGCGCACAGCGACGGCGCGCAGATATCGTTCCTTCGGGCTCTCCGGCAGCCGCGTGACGTTCTCTGGCAGCCCCGCCTCACGCTCGGCGGCGCGGGCACGCTCATGCGCGGCCATCGTCTCTTCGTAGCGGGCATGGACCTCGGCCTCTTCGGCCACGCGCATCTCTTCGATCAGACGGAGCTGCTCCGGCGTCCGCTCGCTGTCTTCGGTGCGCACCGGCTCGCCGGCCTTTGACGCCGCGATCGCCGCGTCGATCTGTGGCGTGGTGTGCTGCTCAGAGCGTGGTGGCAGCGCGACCACGTTGGGGGCGCGAGCCTCGCGCACAGCCAGGATGCGCTCGTGGTAGGCGCCGTTCTTTTTGAGGCGTCGGATCTCCGCCTTGATTACGGCAGCGCCGTTGGCGGTGATCTCGTTCTGCAACGATTTCATCGCCTTCGCGGCCGCGGCCGGATCGATGCCAGAGAGCGAGGGACAGATGCCGCAGCCGAGATGCTCCGCGCCATCGGGCGTGAAGGCATAAACGAGCCCGAGATCGGACGAATCCATGCGCACGAGCACCTCGGTCCCAGGCAGGATCGTCGGCGTCATGTAATAGGCACCATTGACCCGGATGCCCTGCGACGTGACCCGGCGCGTCCCACCGCCGGGGACGCTCATCAAAAGGAGATCGAGGGCACGCTCGTCGACATGACGGATAGGCCGTGCCGACTGGGCTGCGGCAAGCGCCGGTGTCGCTCCCTTGAGCCCACTATGGGGCCGCTGCTCATAAGTCCCCACCCAGCGGTCGACGACTGCCTGCAAATCCTCGCCCGACAGGCTGACGCCGAAGGTGGCTTCGTCCTTTTCGCCAAGCCTGGCGGCAAACGATTTGCGGCTCTCGATCGCGCTGCGGTCGGCAACCGAATGCCCGACGAAGCCCGGCAAAAGCGTTGCGCAATCATGTTGGAACGTCCCAATGGCGCGCTCCACATGCGCCTTTTGCTGCGGCTGGTAGGGGTCGGAGAGTTCGATCTCGATCCCGAGCGAGCCGAAAAGGCGCTTGGTATCGCGCGCCACGAAATCCGAACCGTTGTCCGTTTTGATGAGATCGGGCACGCCCCAGGCCAGGATCGCCTTGCGGATGAGGAGTGCGACCGCGGAGGCACGCGGCGTGCGACTGACGAGGAGCGTCATCCGTCGCGTGGCGATATCCAGACAGACATAGATGGCGTGGCGTCCGTCCGTGCAGAGCGCATCGACGGGCGACGCGTCGATCTGCCAAAGTGCGTTCGGCTCTTGCACATGGGCGAGGCTGTTGGTCCCACGCGGCGCGGCGATCGACCGGAACCGATCGGGGTTTTGCACGCGCAAAAGCGTCACCGCTTCCGAAGTTCGAAGCGCCTTCAAATGGTGCTGGAAGGTCCGGATCGGCGGCAGAGGCACGCGCTTCTCCCGCCCCGGCATAGCCAAGGTTTCGCCGTACTCGGCGGCAATGAGATCGCGGATGTGATGAGCCGAAAAGTGCTGATTGTCCGCCAGAAGCGCCAGGATCGTTGCGCGCACGCGCCCGCCCTCCGCTTGGTCGAGCACGCTCTTACCCTTGCGGGCCTGACCTTTGTCAAAACCTAGCCTGGCACCGCCGGTCTTTGCCTCGGCCCGCCAACGTGCAAGCGAGCGCTTGGAGATCCGCGGCACGGCCTCGACGATCCAATCGTCGATGGCCAGGGAGCGGTTGTTGTACTTGTCACAGTACAGTTGCGCCGCGGCCGTCCGGCCAAGCGTTATGCCGCCCGCGAAACGCCCAAAGTGATGAACGATGGCAAGCCGCGCGTCCCGCTCCTGTGCCGCCCGGCCAGAAGGAGCGAGATCATGTTCCGTCGGTCGTGAGCCGGCAGCCTGCTCATCATGCACGGCAGGAGCCGTGCTAAGTCGCGCGTGCCGTTGGAAATACGCGATCTGCGCCAGTGTTGGCAGGATGCGGTAGTGATACTCCATCCCACCCCCGCGCCCTTGCCGGGTGCGGGCCAACGGATGGTCGTTCCAGCCCTCCCGCTCAGCGAGCCGCTTAACGCCCATCTTCGTCTCCGGGAGGTCATAAAGCCGCTCGTTTGCGATCTCCTGGGCGGTCAGCCACTCTTTCATCGCCGCCCCCGCATCCGTGTTTCGAGCGCGGCAATCTCCGCGTCGATCGCGCTGCTGTGTTGCGCGATCTTCTGACGGTGCTCTCGCATCTGATGGAGCCGAATGATCTCCCGGCAATCGTCGGAAACCACGGCATAGCCGTAGAGACCCGGCAGGAACCCGAGGAGATCCCATCTCTCGGTCACCGCGATGAGCGCTGCGAAAGCGTCGAGCGTGATCCGATGCTCGCTTGAGCCGGGCGACGACCATTTGTAGAGCATTTCCTTGGACACCGAGCGTCCGAGATGCTCGCTCATCCGGAGCGCGATCTCGCCACGATCGACCCCTTCGTCGCGCATATCCTGCAGCGCTTTCGCAAGCAGACGTGCGATGCGCAGGTCGAGCGGTCCACGCCCCGTGACGTCTTCGCCGTAGCCCACGGTCACGGCCGGTGGCTCCCAGTCGAAGAGGTCGAGAGTGAGCGTGTCCCGCGGGCGTGGCATCAGCGCGTCTCCGCCAGCCAGGCTTCGATCGCGTCGCGATGGAGTGCGAAAAACGCGTGCTGCTCGCGCGGCTTCAGTTTCGCAAATTTCTCCGAGAGCTTTTCGTAAGCGGGGGCGATGCGCGGCTGGGGGACCTGGTCGAGAATTGCGATCGCTTCGGCGATGCTCTGCACCTCGGCATCCTCAGAGAGGAGAATATCGGCAATCGCCCCCTGCCGGCCCTCAGGTTCCGCCGCGAGCGCCAGCAGCTCGTTCTGCTTGCTGGCAACTGCGTGATCCGCGATGCGCTCACGGATTTTCTCAGAGATGCCCTTGGCGATGGAAATTGCGCGACGGATGTTCCGATCGGAGCACCCGAGCTGCTCGGCGGCCGACTCGGTGAAGCCGACCGAATTAGCGGACATCTTGTCCGCTAATTCGGCTTCCTCTTTGGGTTTGCGCCCCCGCTTGGGCAGGACCTCTCGGGCTTCGTAGAGCTCCTTCCAGAGCGCCAGCGCGACCGCTCTTTCGAGCGCCGTAGGCTCAAAACGCACGAGGTTTTCGACGATCTCGCCGATTTGTCGCTCGGCTTCGGAGGCGACCTCTTCCTGAGTGCGGAGGATCGCGTCGATCTCATTCCAGCCGAGATATAAATCGCAGGCGACGAGGCGGTGCTCGCCGAAAACGAGCCGGTAAGCATCCTCGCCGGTCTCGACAACCTCGATCGGCGTGCGCAACCCGTGCGCGGCAATGCTCTCGGCCATTGCAGCGGCCTTTTCCCGCCGCACATGCCGGATGCGGCCCGAAGCATCGATTTTCGCGATCTTTATACGCTCAACACGCATTCGCTCTCTCACTCGTTTCGAAAAAGTCAGCTTCAATCTCTCTCGCCTCCGCCCTCCGCGTATGCCGATCGATGATCAGCCGGGCCGTCGTCTGCATGCGCCACCGCGCGCATTCGCGTGTGGATCGGAGATGATGGGCAGGCGCCCCTGGATCGATCGCAAGCTCTGGCTCCGGCATCGCAATCACCTCGTCCTGGTGGCGGCAGGCGGCTGACGGAATCATGAGGCTTGCGCGCTCGCACTGTCCGTGGACGGCCGACGCTTTTGACGCGACTCACGGGTGCCTTCCGGGTTAGCTTTGCGGCGATTGGATCGAGCGCGGAGATAGAGACCGGGAAAGAGATCACCCACTGGCACATCGAGGAAGGCGGAAAGCGCCTCAGCGCCAGCGCGGGACGTGCCGTAAAGAGCGACGCGGCAAGCGCTTTCGGACAGGCCAGCTTCTTGGGCGACCTGCGTCAGCGTGTAGCCACGCCGCTGCACCTCGGCCTTGATCGTGAAACGGTCCCATTGCTGCTTCGGCTTGGCCATTCTCGCTCCTTGAACCGGCTTCACAGAGCCGGCTTTTTTGGGAGGTCCGTTAACGTTTTGTCTAACGTCCGTTAGGGCCGAATCTACGGTTTTTCGTTAATCGGTCAACGGAAAAATGGGAGATACGCCCAGTTTACTGTTACCTGGCGCTTGGTCGGCTGGCTCAGGAGTCGAAAACTCCTGTTTTTCAGGCACTTATAAGGGATTTTCCTTCAAGCTCCGGTTTCGTAAACAGCGTTTACGCTTTGCATGGATGCAGGTTCCGGCTTTGCAGATCGTCTGAAAGAACTCATGCCCGACGGGAATGTGTCCGCATTCTCCAGAAAAGTGGGAATCGGCGCGACTACCCTTCAAGGCTATCTGGAAGGGTCTCTTCCCCGCATCGATAAGGCGGCACAGATCGCGCGCAGCACCGGCGTTACGCTTGAGTGGCTCATCAACGGGGAGACAGCGCGTGACTCGGCATCGGATGTGAGTCAGAGTGCCACCAGAACGCAGCAAGAACATTCTGGGGGGCCGATGTTGCAAGTCGTTGATCCACAAGCACTGGAGGCGGGCGCGCTGTTGCTTGTTCCCCGTCTCGACGTAGAAGCGTCGGCAGGAGCAGGAAGAGTCGCGGAAATAGAGGAAGTGACAGGCTTTTTCGCCTTTGACGCCAGCTACTTGCGCGAGATAGGCGTCAACCCGCACTTTGCGCGCTCGATCCGCGTCGCAGGGCGCTCCATGCTGCCCACATTAGGCGACCAGGATTGGGTGATCGTCGATACTTCGATCGACAGTGTCGTCGACGAGGCACTCTACGCCGTCAATTATGGCGGTCTGGCGCTCGTGAAACGCGTCCGGCTGCGGCGTGACGGTTCGGTCGTGCTGTGCAGCGACAACAAAACCGAGGGCTATGTCGACGAGATTGTCCCGCCCGCAGAGCTGCCCGATCTCCACATCGTCGGCCGCGTGAAGGGCCATTTCCACGTCACGTGATCCGGTAGGGCCCACTCCCCTGCATTATCCAGCACGTCTCTAGACGCCACTCGGCCTTTCTTTAAACTCGCAGTATCTCGTGAGGCTTTCTTTTTGTTTTCCGGCTAATGCTTTTTTCGTGAAGCATTATCTCGGAGGGCGGAATGGCGATCTCTGATTTTTCATCCAATTTAACCCAAGACATGCGCGACGAGATCGGCGAGCTTGCGGACGAGCTTGCCCGACTGTCTGCCATCGCGAGGGAATATAATTTGCACTTCTTGGTATATCTGATCGAGGTTGCTCGATACGAGGCGCTGCTGATCGAAGCCCTGGGCGAACGTACCGGCGTGGCAGCCTGAGCCATCCGCTCATGCCATTTGATCTTGCGCGACGGCTCGCTCCGTCCGCATCTTTTGCCATTTGATGTTGCGCGCAGCGCTCGTCTCCCTTCGGAGACTTCGAGCCGTTAACTCCCCGTCAGAGCAGGATTTTCCCGCGCAGTCCCGTCTATTCCCGCCTATTCCCGCCTCATGCCAACCGTTCTTGCGCGTTACAGGTGGTGCGGTCGCGACCGAAATGTGTGCCGACCTTGGTCAGTGTCAGGCCGGAGCCGACATGAACGAGATACATCGCCGCCTGCCGCGTCTGTGCCACGCGGGCGACGCCCCGTCCGGCCTGGCGCAAGTCATGTCGCCCGACCCGGAACACCGCGCCGAGGGTGGCCTCGGCGAAGCGGCAGACGGAACTCTCCGCATCCGTCTCCCGATCTCTGACGAAGGTCAGTTCGGCGGCGGCCCGGCCGGCCTCGCCCCGATATGCCCCCAACCGCGCCCGCGGCCCCCGCAAATCGTCGTAAAAATGGTTCTGCATGGCCCCTCCTCCGCTAATAGGATTTATTTCCTATACTGCGAAGAAGCGCAACCGGGGATATGTTTTTAAGCTTACCGCACACCTTGGCGCGCCGGGAGGCGCCGAACTTATCCCCGCCGCTCCTGGCCCTGCGATCGTGCCGCAAAAGCTTCAGGAGCTCCCGGCATGGTCGATGCGCAGCGCTTTTACGCGACACACTTCTTGAACGGGGCCGCGAGACACCCTCGCCCGCAACGGCGCCCCGCCTCGACGCGCACCGCCGCGCCCAAAAGCGGCGCCGGCACCTATCGCCGCGACAGCGACCTGCCGCGGTTGATCCATCGTCTGCCGCAAGAGCTGGGGAAAGATGACATGGAGCGCGCGCGCAGCATCGTGGCACATCTCAAATGCGCCCTGCGCGCGGAACGCAGGAAAGGCCGGGCCGGCCATTGGAGCTACGATCTCAATCGCCACATCGCGCTCAAGACAGCGCTCGACGTCGAAAGCGGCGACCTTGCGCGGCTCAGCCAGGCCCGGTCCCTGACAAGCAAAACGCCGGCATGAAAGCCGGCGCCCATGACAAGCAAAACGCCGGCGGGAAAGCCGGCGTCAGGGAAACGCAAAACGCCGGCGGGGGAGCCGGCGTTCGGGAAAAGTAAAACGCCGGCGTAAGGGCCGGCGTCTGACACGTTCGGAAGAAAACGTCGTTTAGCGGCGGCCGCGCTTTTGGCCAAGACCCATCTGCTTGGCAAGCTGCGAGCGAGCCTTCGCATAGTTCGGAGCGACCATGGGATAGTCGGCCGGCAGGCCCCACTTCTCGCGATACTCTTCCGGGGACAGGTCGTAGTGCGTGCGCAAGTGACGCTTCAGCGACTTGAACTTCTTTCCGTCTTCCAGACAAATAATGTAGTCCGGATTGATCGAGCGACGGACCGGCACAGCCGGCTTCTGCGGCTCCGGCTCAGGCTCAGCGCCGCCATCGGCGGTCGTCTGCAGCGCCTGATAGATATTGCCGATCAGACCGGAAATATCGCCAGCCGCAATTGTGTTGTTGCTCACATAAGCAGATACGATGTCTGCTGTGAGCTCGATCAGGTTGTCGTTCTGGATAGCCTCTGCCATTGAATCCTCGCTATGTGACCTTTGCAGCAACACACTGCAAGTCATCAAGTGCGCCTTGCTACTGCTGGTGGCGCGGTCTGACAAGAAGAAAAAACCTTACATCACAGCAATCTCAGCGGCGTTTCACCGCGCGCAACAAGAAGGTGTGAAATTATGTCAGCACTCGCTCGCTCATTCCTGGAAAGATAGGAATTCGCCAACAAAGCGCCATCCTGCTTTTACGGAAGATGGCAGTCTTTGTTTCAGCGCTCGCCTTCCGGATCGGACCGCGTCACCCCTATAGCCCGCGAATAGTCATCGGGTTCCGTCTCAGGGACCGGCTTTACACCAGTGAGGTAGGCCGCCCGGGCCAAGAGATGCGCGGAAACCGGAGCGGTGAGAAGGAAGAACACCACACCTGCCACGGCGCGAGTGAAGATGTCTAAATGGGGCGCTTCTAAGGCAAGGGCCAACAACATCAGTCCCGAGCCCAAGGTTCCGGCTTTGCTGGCCGCGTGCATGCGCGTGTAAAGGTCAGGAAAACGTAAGAGGCCGACGCTCGCAACGACTGCGAAAAGCGACCCGATCACAATCATCACACCGACCAAGACGTCGAGAAGGCCGCTCATCGCTGCTTCTCCGAATCGGAGCCGTAGCACATTGCTGATTCGCCGCCGAGCACGTCTCCGCAATGCATCACGAAGCGGGCAAACGCTACGGTTGCAAGAAAACCGACGAGCCCAAGAGCAATTGCAATGTCGATATAAAGATAGAAACCAGTTTTCACGCCGATCACGGCAATGAAACCGATGCCGACGGACACCAGCATGTCGAGCGCCAGAACCCGGTCCGCAAAAGTCGGCCCGCGCACGATCCGAATGGTGATCAGCGCAAACGAAAGCACGAGAAGCGCCAGCGAAACCGCCACACAGATCTCGAGAAACTCGGTAGCACTCATCGGAACGCCTCCAGTATCTTTCGCTCAAAGCCTTGTGCGATATCGCGTTTCAGTTGATCCGGATCGGGCACGTCGATGGCATGAATGTAAAGCGTGCGCCGGTCCTCCGACACGTCGACCGACAAGGTGCCGGGTGTCAGCGTGATGAGATTGGCAAGTAACGTGATCTCGAAATCGCGGTTCACCCTGAGCGGATAGGCGATCAGCCCCGGCGAGATCGGCATCTTCGGCTGCAGCACGATCCAGGTCACTTTGAGCGCCGACATGACCAGTTCATAGATGAACAGGAAGAACAGATTGATCACCCTGAGCGAGCGGCCGATATAGCCGCGCGTGCCGATCTGCTCGCGAATGAGCCACAGCGCGATGGCGCCGAGCACGAAGCCGAAGAGAAGGTTCGGCAGCGTGAAGCTGCCGGTGATCGAGGCCCAGGCGAGTGCCAGAAGCACGTTGACGGGAAACAGCACCATCAGGAAGCGCCTCCAAACACCGCGCGAATATAAAGGGTCGGATCAAGAAGCCCGGCCGCGCCGGCTTCCGCAAGCCGCATCAGCGGCGACGGCCACAGGCCGATGACGAGGCTCATCAAGGTCAGAGCGGCGAGCGAGCCGAAGAGCACCGCGCGATCCTCGCCGGGGATTTCGCCCGGCACGCTCTTCTCCGCGCCGTCCGGCGTGCCCGAAGGCCCGCCGCGCCAGAAGATCTGCGTGAAGGCGCGCCCCGACGCGAGCGCGTTGAGGAGGCCCGTGCCAAGGACGATGCCGGCAAGCCACCAGCGCCCGTCCACCATCGCCGCTTCGGTCACCAGGATCTTCGCCCAGAAGCCGGAAAACGGCGGCAGCGCGGAGACGGAAAAGACAAGCGTCAGCGTCAGGCCGGCCAAAAGCGGGCTTGCGCCATAAAGCCCGCCCAACTTGCGCAGATCCTGGCTGCCGCCGAGCTGGCCGATGAGCCCGGAGGCGAGATAGAGCGCCGACATGACGATCATCGAATGGAAGGCATAGAAGATGCCGCCCGCCAGCCCCTCCGCCGTGCCGATCGCCAGCCCCGCCAGGATGACGCCGATGCCGGAGATGACGAGATAGCCGAGGATGCGGCGGAAATCGGAATGTCCCATCGCGCCGAGCGAGCCGAGAAGCATCGTGCCGATGGCGATCGCCGTCAGGAACGTGTCGTAGAGTGCCTCTTCCGACGGCATCAGCATGATCAGCGTGCGCAACAGCGCATAGGCGCCGACCTTGGTCAAAAGCCCGGCGAAGACCGCACCCGCCGAAGGAGACGGCGTGTGGTAGGAGGCGGGCAGCCAGAACGCGACCGGAAACGCCGCCGCCTTCATGCCAAAGCCCAGAATATAAAGCGCCGTGATCGTGTTCACCGGCATTCCGGGCACGCCTTCGCGCAGCTTGATCGCGATCTCGGCCATGTTGAGCGTGCCGAGCGCACCGTAGAGATAGCCGGTCGCCGTCAGGAAGAAGGCGGCCGCCAGGAGATTGAGCACGGCATAACGCACCGCGCCGTCGAGCTGCTCCTTAGAATTGCCGAGCACGATGAGGCCGAAGGAGGCGATCAGCATCACCTCGAACCAGACGTAGAGATTGAAGATGTCGCCGGTGAGGAAGGCGTTGCAGACGCCCGCCATCATCAACAAAAGAAAGGGATAAAAGCCGTAGCGGCTCTCCACGCGTCGCAGGCCGCGGCTTGCGAAGACGCCGACGACGAGCGCCACCACCGACGAGACGAGGGCAAAGGAGGCGCCCAGCACATCGACGGCGAAGGTGATGCCGAAGGGCGGCAGCCAGCTTCCCATGGTCATGGTGAGCGGCCCGCCCGTCACCACGCGCGCCAGAATGCCGGCCGTCGCCGCCGTCAACAACAAGAGCCCGGCGATGCCGAGCGGCGCCTGCGTCTCAGGGCGCTTGCGCGCCATCAACAGGACGGCACCGAAAAGAAGGGTGATCAATGTCGGCGCGACGATGATCGCGTCCAAGGGCGCGATCGGCGCCGTCACCATGGCGGACGCGACGTCCACCGCTGCATGGCCTGCACTCTCTGCCATCAATAGCCCCTGGGCGGAACCGGATCACCCGGCTCTTCGGCCATGTGCATCTTCCCGGTCTTGTCCGTGCCGAGCCCTTGATAGGTGCGGAACACCAGAACGAGCAGGAAGGCGAAAAACGAGAACGAGATGACGATCGCCGTCAAAATCAGCGCCTGCGGCAGCGGATTGGCGGTCGCGATCGGCGGCACCATGGCATCTTCGGGAATGATCGGCGGCACTTCCTTGACGATCCGCCCGGCCGTGAAAATCAGAAGATTGACGGCGTTCGCGAGGATGGTCACGCCAAGCAGGATGCGGATCAAGGAATCCGACAGCATCAGATAGATGGCGGATGCGAAAAAGCAGCCGACGAGAAGCGCAAGCGGGCCTTCCATCAGCGCTCCCTTTCTTCCAGCGACAGCGCCACGGAGGTGATCGTCCCGAGAACCACGAGATAGACGCCGATATCGAAGAACGTGGCGGTGGAGATGGCGACCTCCATGCCGAAAATCTTCGGATAGGCCCACAGCGCCGTCAAAAACGGCTTGCCGCCGATCAGCGACGGCACCCCGGCAAGGGTCGCCACGACGAGCCCGAAACCGGCGATCCCCATCGGATGAAAGCGCAGAGCCCGGCGCACCGGCGGCACACCATAGGCGATGCCGTAGATGGCAAAGGCGGAGGCCGCGATCAGCCCGCCGATGAAGCCGCCGCCCGGATTGTTGTGGCCGCGCAAGAGTACGAAGACCGAAAACAGCACCATCAAGGCCGTGAGATAAGGCGCGATCGCGCGAAAGATGACGGTGCTCACTTCTCCTCCTCCACGGCTCTCGTCGGCCGCCATGGCGCCGGGAAGCGCAACAGAGCGAGAATGGCGAGGCCGGTGATCATGACGACCGCGATCTCGCCCAAAGTATCGAGACCACGGAAGTCGACGATGATGACGTTCACGATGTTGCGGCCATGGGCGATGGTTCGCGAATGCTCCGCAAAGAAATCCGACAGGCGCGAATCGAAGGGCTGGTTGGTCACGGCGATGAGCAAGGCCGCCGTGCCGATGCCGCAGGCGAGTGCGATCGTTCCGTCCTTGGCGCGCTGGAAATAATTGCGCCGATCGGCCGTCATCAGGGACAGGCGCGTCATCACGAGCGCCAGGATGACGACCGAAAGCGTCTCCACCATGAATTGCGTGAAGGAGAGGTCCGGCGCGCCGAAGAGCATGTAGATGAGCGCCACGGCAAAGCCCTGGATGCCGAGAGAGACGATTGCTGTCAGCCGGTTCTCCGCCACGATGACGGCGACGAGGCCGACGGCCGCAAGCCCCATCACCGCCCATTCATGCGGCGCGAGCGCGAAGGTCTCCGGCACGTGTGGCCATTCGCCGAAGACCACAAGCGGCACGATCAAAGCGAGCGCCAGCACCGTGAAGGTGATGGAAAGATAGCGTTCCAGATCGCCGTTCTGGATGAAGCGCGTCACCGCGGCCGAGCCGTTCGTGAGCCCGTTCACGAGCTGGTCGAAGCCCCGGTCGGGACCCCAGCCGATCGCATCCAGACTTGCCGCAAGCCCGCGCCGCACCGGCCGCAGGGCGAGAAGCGCCAGGATGCCGATCGCCCAGGTGACGCAGGAGGCGGCAAAAGCCTCGTTCACATGGATGGCGTAGGAGAGATCCGGATGCGGCCTTGCCCCCGCGACGGCGGCGAGCGTCGGGCCGATCAGAGCCTCTTGCGTGAAGGCCGCAAAAACGATGCCGGCGACGCTCAGACAGGCGAGAACGAGCGGGCCGATCCACAACCCGATCGGGCCTTCATGCGCCCCGGACAAATTTTCCGGCCGCTTGCCGATGAAAGGCAAAAGTCCGACCGCGAAGGCGGCCGCGAACATGAGGCCGTTGCCGACGACGGCGACGCCGAGCGTCACGGGCGTCGTGCCCTCCCCGTGCAGAAGCCCCTCATACATCGCTTCCTTGGCGAAGAAGCCGAGCGTCACGAAAAGCCCGCCCATCGCCCAGGCGAGAACGAGGCCAGACAGGAAGGTGACCGGCATTTTGAGCCCGAGACCGCCGAGCTCGCGCAGGTCGCGCGTGCCGGCCTCGTGGTCGACCGAGCCCGCCATCATGAAGAGGCCGCCCTTGAAGAGCGAATGCGCGAGAAGATAGACGAGCGCGCCCAAAATCGCCGTCTCGTTGCTCGTCCCCGTCAGCATCACGAGAAGGCCGAGCGAGGCGACCGTCGTATAGGCGAGGATGAGCTTCAGATCCGTCTGGCGCAGCGCCAGAAGCGTGCCGGCGAGAAGCGTCGCGCCGCCGAAGAGCGGCAGGATCGTCATCCACGGCACCGTCTCGCCCATGAAGGGGTGGACGCGCAGAAGCAGATAGACGCCCGCCTTCACCATCGTCGCCGAATGCAGATAGGCCGACACCGGCGTCGGCGCCTCCATGGCGTTGGCAAGCCATGAATGGAACGGAAACTGCGCCGATTTCGTGAAAGCACCGCCGAGAAGCAGGATCAGCACCGGCAGGTAATAGGGGTTCTCCGCAAAGCTCGAACCGAGCGCGATCGCCTCCGTCATCGAATGCACGCCGACGAGCCCGGTCATCATCAAAAGCCCGGCGAGCAGACAGAGCCCGCCGCCCGCCGTGATCACCAGCGCCTGCAGAGCCGCGCGCCTTGCCGCCTCACGCGTGTGATCGAAGCCGATCAGCAGGAAGGAGGTGATGGAGGTGAGCTCCCAGAAGACGAAGAGCGTCATGAAGTCGTCGGCGAGCACCAGCCCCTGCATCGCCCCCATGAAGAGGAGGATGAAGGAGAAGAAGCGGCCTTGATGCGCATGGCCTTTGAGATAGGCACCGGCATAAATCAGGATGAACGTGCCGATGCCCGAGACGAGAAGCGCAAACAGCAGCGAAAGCCCGTCGAGGCGATAGGAGAAATTGATCTGAAGCGACGGCGCCCAGGCAAAGCCGTTGGCGATGACGCTGCCGGACGCGACCGGCGCGATCAGGCCAAGGAAATAGACAAACATCGCCGCCGGTGCCGCCGCCAGAATCCAGGACGCGCCAGAACCCAACAGCCGCTTCAACAGCGGCGCCACGAATGCCGCCAGAAAAGGGGCGGCCATGACGAGGAAAGTCCAGTCGATTTGGGATTCTTGCATCAGCGGGGTGACGTTCGCGGGACCAGGAACGGATAGCGGGCGATCCAGAGCGGGGCAAGCTGCCAGCTTTGCCGCCTCAGCCGGACAAGCTAAGCATTTGGGCGCTTCTGGCAATCCTTAGAGAGCGGCGATTTTCAAGCATGACCCATGCTTTCCGGTAAATCGCGACAGGAAAAAGACCGAGCCACGCCTTCCTTGTCCAGCTGCCGCCGCCGATGCTCGCAGAAGTGTGATCCAGACGACAGTCGAAATCGCGCGATCGCAAGTATGTCGGGCGGCGGACGTGTCGCAAGACATCGCGCTTCTCGCCGAGCTCCAGCCATTCCTGGCGGCGGAAACGCTGACGTCATGGGTCTTTTATCCGAGCGCTTGTTTCTCCACGCGCAACGCTCGACTTTGTCTTCGATCCACTGCCCCGTGCGCGGATGCCGCAGGGGCAATGCAGGTCGGCGCCATCGCGCCCGCGGGCCCCTCGGTTAACGCCGCGTGGCCCATTCCCTTGCCCCGGAAAACAAACCGGCCTACCTCGCGCCCATGAACGACATTTCTTCCTTCCCGCCGCGCGCCGCAAAGCGGCCGCATGAAATCACCCGCCACGGCCACACCCGCAACGATCCCTATCACTGGCTGCGTGCCGACAATTGGCAGGAGGTGATGCGCGATCCCTCCGTGCTCGATCCTGAGATCCGCGCCTATCTGGAGGCCGAAAACGCCTGGTTTTCCGCCCAGATGGCCGACACGGAAAAGCTTCAGGAAAAGCTCTTCACGGAGATGAAGGGGCGCATCAAAGAGGACGATTCCTCCGTGCCGGCCCCTGACGGACCATATTCCTATGCGGTGCGTTACATCGAGGGTGGCCAGCACCCCCTCTTCGTGCGCCAGAAGCGTTCGGGCGGCGAAGAAACGATCCTTCTCGACGGCAACGCGCTTGCCGAAGGCCATGCCTATTTCAAGATCGCCGGCGCGGCACATTCGCCCGACCATTCCCGCCTCGCCTGGGCCTTCGACGATGCCGGCTCGGAATTCTACACGCTCCACATCCGCAATGTGGAAACGGGCGAGGACATCGCCGACGTCATCCCCGATACGAGCGGCGGAGCCGTCTGGGCGGCCGACAACACGCATCTCTTCTATGTGCGTCTCGATGCCAATCACCGGCCCTCGAAAGTCTTCCGCCACAAGCTCGGCACCGCGGTCACCGAAGACGTTCTCGTCTATGAGGAGGCCGATCCCGGCTTCTTCGTCGGCCTCGGCGCGACGCATTCGCGCAATTTCATCCTCATCGACTGCCACACGCACGAAACCTCCGAGACGCGGCTCATCCCGGCCGACCGGCCGGAGGCGGAGCCGGTCCTCATCGCTCCGCGCCGCGACGGCGTCGAATATTATGTCGACGAGGCGGACGGCACGCTCTTCATCCGCACCAATTCCGGCGACGCCAAGGATTTTCAGATTCTGACGGCGCCCGTCGCCTCGCCTTCGCCGGAGAACTGGCAGCCGCTCGTCGGTCATGTGCCGGGGCGCCTTCTCCTCTCGCATGCCCTCTTCGCCCGCCATCTCGTGCGTCTTGAGCGCGAGGCCGGTCTGCCGCGCATCGTCGTGCGCCGGCTCGAAAACGGCGAGGAGCACGAGATCGCCTTTGCCGAAGAGGCCTATTCGCTCGGCCTCGATCCCGGCTACGAATTCGACACGACGACGATCCGCTTCTCCTATTCCTCGCCGACGACGCCCTCGCGCGTCTTCGATTACGACATGGAGAGCCGCACCCGCACGCTCCTCAAGGAGCAGGAGGTGCCGTCGGGCCACGACCCCGCGAAATACGTCTCGCGCCGCATCATCGCCAAGGCGCCGGACGGCGAGGAGGTGCCGGTCTCGCTTCTTTACCGCGCCGACACGCCGCTCGATGGCTCCGCCCCCTGCCTCCTCTACGGCTACGGCTCCTACGGCATCGCCATTCCCGCCGGCTTTTCCGTCACCCGCCTGTCGCTCGTCGATCGCGGCTTCATCTATGCGATCGCGCATATCCGCGGCGGCAAGGACAAGGGCTTTGCCTGGTACGAAGAAGGCAAGCGCGCCAAGAAGGCCAATACGTTCACGGATTTCATCGCCGCCGGCGAGCATCTCGTGGCCGAAGGCTTCACCAAACGCGGGCAGATCGTCGCCCATGGCGGCTCGGCGGGCGGCATGCTGATGGGCGCCGTCGCCAATATGGCGCCCGATCTCTTCGGCGGCGTCATCGCCGACGTGCCCTTCGTCGACGTCCTCAACACCATGCTCGACGACACTTTGCCGCTCACCCCGCCGGAATGGCCCGAATGGGGCAACCCGGTCGAAAGCGCGGCCGATTACCAGACGATCCTCGCCTATTCGCCCTATGACAACGTGACGGCCCAGGCCTATCCGCCGCTTCTTGCCATGGCGGGCCTCACCGATCCGCGCGTCACCTATTGGGAACCGGCGAAGTGGGTCGCCAAACTCCGCGAGACGAAGACGGACGACAACCTCCTTCTCCTGCGCACCAATATGGATGCGGGCCATGGCGGCGCCTCCGGCCGCTTCGACGCCCTGAAGGAAGTCGCCATCGAATACGCCTTCGCCCTCAAGGTCATGGGCCTCACCGAAAAAGCCCCGCTCCCGGCTGTGTGAGGATCACGGGTCCGGCCGAAGCCCACGCGGTGATCGGCCGGCGCGGCTTGATTGCGGATCTGCCGGGCTTTCCTTATTTTTGGGCCCTTATTTTAGGCGAAGTCCGGCAGGAGGTGTCGATGATCAAGGTGACCGCGGATGAGTTGCAGCGCCAGGCGGTCTATCCGTGGGAGCTGCCGCCCGATCTTCGCGAGGCACTCGACACGGCCGAACCGCCCGAAGACAGCCGGCGCTTTAACGACGAGGTCTGATGGCCACCTTGCCGGGTCATCGGCCCGGCCTTGTCATCCGCGACCCCTACCTATCGCCCTACCCGATCGGCCAGCCCTCTTCCGCCTTGGCGATCGTCGAGGTCGCCTCGACAATCTCCTCCGGTCCACCCTTGGGCGGCCAGAGACCGGCGGCGTAGTGCTCGGCGCGCAGGCGCGCCCGCTCTTCGAGGCTCGAAAAGCCCCAGATATGCGTGATGCGCGGCGGCCCGTCCAAGGCGTAAAGGTTCGTCACGAGGTGATCGGTATAGGCCGCAGCCGGGCCGATCGCCGCCTCCCAGCCGGCAAGCGTGCGCGGCAGCCCGCCTGGCCGCAGGTGATAGGTGCGAAACTCGAAGAGACCGCCATATTGCCGGGGCTTCATCGCCGGCAGGAAGGGGAAGGGCGCGAAACTCTCCATCCGGAGCGTCCTGGCCGTCTCCCGGCTGAAGAACGGGTCCTCGCTCATCAAAGCGCGCTCGCGCTCGGCGCGCAGCTCCTCCTCCGCCTCGAAGGATCGGAGCACGAAAAGCTCGCCGATCGTGCCGATATCGGAGCGCCACATGCCGAGCGGCGTGCCGAGCGCGTCCTCATCGCCGATCCATCGCCGCGCGCCTTCGGCCGCCTTGGTGACGCCCAGCACAGGGCAGGAGAGCGTCGCAATTTCATAGAGCATGTCGCGCCCTCACCTCATTGATAGCCGAGCTTTCATTCATAACCGAGCCGGGCTGCGAGCGGCTTCATGTCGGGCGGCAGCACCTTGCTCGATTCCGCCCCGAATGCGCCGAAGAGCGGATCCCATTCCTCGATCGTCAAGTCCACGATCAGATCTTCGCGTGCAAAGGGATCGCCCGCCACGATCTTCTCGATCTCTTCGCGGCTGTCGGCGACCATGATCAGGAAGCCGGCGCGAAGCGGCGTGCCCTTCAGCGGCCCCGACGCCTTCAAGGTGCCCTCGTCGATGAGGTCGAGCAGATATTCCACATGCTCCAGCACATGTTCGTTCCAGCCGGGACCGTCCGGATGCGTCATCGTCACGATGTAAAAGGCCATGCCTCACTCCTCGAAAACCAGGTTCCTGAAAATCAGGATGCCGAGTTTCGGTGACCAACCAGGAGTGATAAATGCCTCTCCAGTTGTTCCTGTCCCAAGTGTGAGTGGCGAATGCCCGATCGGCTGGAAAGCATGTCCGTCTTCGTGCGCGTCGCCGAGCTCGGCTCGTTTTCCGCGGCCGCGACCGCCCTTTCCATCTCGCCCCAGATGGTCGCCAAGCATGTCGAGGCGTTGGAAAAACGGCTCGGCACCCGTCTCATCCACCGCACCACCAGGCGTCACAGCCTCACCGATTTCGGCCGGCAGTACCGCGACCGCTGCAAGGCGATCCTCGCCGAGGTCGCGGACGCGGAAGCGCAGGCATCGGAAACCGGGGCCGAGCCGCGCGGCCTGTTGCGGGTCAACGCGCCGGTGACGTTCGGCGCCCAGGTGCTCGTGCCGCTCGTCACCACCTATCTCCGCACCCACCCGCAAGTGAGCTGCGACCTCGTCTTGAGCGACCGCTATGTCGATCCGATCGAAGAGGGTTTCGATCTCGTCTTCCGCATCGGCCCGCTCTCCGGTCCGCTCTCCGGTCCAATGGCCGGCCAGGCGACGCAGACCCACGCGCTTCTCGCCCATCCGCTCGCGCCCTACCGGCTCGTCGCCTGCGCCGCCCCCGCCTATCTCGCCGAACACGGCACGCCCGAAACGCCCGAGGACCTTCGCAATCACGAATGCCTCGGCTTCAGCCCCTGGTCGGGGCCGCTCGGGCGCGAATGGCCCTTCTCGAAGGGCGGAGAGACGGTCGAGGTGCCGAGCGCGAGCCGTCTGTCGATCAACGACTGGCGGGCGATCCACCAGGCGGCTCTCGACGGATTCGGCATCACGCTCGGCTATGAAAGCGCCGTCGCCGACGATCTCGCCTCCGGCCGGCTCGTGCGTCTCCTGCCGGATTGGGAAGGGCCGGCGCGGCCCTTCCATCTTCTTCATGCGCGCGATCGGCGAATGAGCGCGAAGCTCTCAGGCTTCCTTGCAATCGTTCTCGCGCGCTTCTCCTCAAAGTCCGAACCCGGGAAGTCGTGACCCGTGAAGCTCAGGCCGCCGCAGGCCCGGGATCGTCGTCACGCGAAGACATGAGCATCGTGCTGGAGGCACCCGGCCTTGCGCCGGAGGGCGTCCCGCTTGTCGACCCGCTTTTGCCCTTGGCACTTCGCACGGGCACCAGATACGGGCGCGTCATACGTGCCCAGTTCCGGCGTTCCGCCTCCGGCTGATAAAGGACTTTCAGGACCTCCACGCGTTCGATCCGGTCGAGGTGATCGACCTCGACGCTCTCGCCTTCCTTCAGCCCGAGCAACATCACGCCGCGGGGGTGGCGATCGACTGATGACCCACGCCCGGGATGTAATGGGCGGCAGTCACGAGGGTTCGTTCCTCCGGCAGCCGCTCGTCGACCCGCAATAGGATGCGCGAATCGATCGTTGCGACATCGGCAGGCAGATCCTCGGCGAAGACGAGCTGCGCCTCACGCAGCTTGCGTCGCAATGCGGCCACGAGGAGCTCGTCGCTGCCGAGGCGGGCCTCGAGCAGGTTCTCGAGGATGGAGAAATCACGCGGAGTAACTTTGGGAAAAATCGCATCTGGCATGTCTGGTGTCCCGGTTATGTCGTGTTGTGAAGGACCCACGGCCGGGCTGGCTGATGCCGGCCCGGCCAGACGTGCAGAATTTCAGAACCTCCGCTCCGCCGCAGGCGCGGACATCACGGCTCAACATCGGGCTCATCCCTCGTCCGCGAGATTGAGGACGGTGAGCGACAGGGCGCGGCCGTCGCGTGCCTCCCAGGGGATCGTCTGGCCTTCCGAAAGTCCGATGAGCGCGGCGCCGATCGGCGTCAGCACCGAGATGCGCGCCTGCGCGACATCGGCCTCTTCGGGATAGACGAGCTTGTAGGTCCGCTCGAAACCGTCGCTCGTGGCGAAGGAAACGGTCGAGCCCATGCGCACCGTCTTGGCAGGGACCTTCTCTTGAGGAACGATCCGCGCGCGTTCGAGCTCGCTCAGGAGCTTTTCGCCGAGCTCGGCGAGCGGTCCGCCGAGGGCGTTGGCGATCGCATAAAGGCGCGCATGATCTTCGCTGCCGATGACGAGACGCGGCAGAGCCTTCGGTTTCCGGGCGCTGGACTTCTGGACGACGGATTTCTGGATGATCTGGGATTTTTCGGCGATCTGAGACATGGTTACGACCCTTCGGCCGACGAGACATCTCGCCGGACCACGCAAACGAGTTTTGAAGAAAACGCCTTCGCGCCGATCGTTCAAATCGCCGATCGTCCCGGTCGCAGACCGGGTCAAAGATCAAAGCTGACGGATCATGGAAAATCGCTGCGCACCCCCGAAGCTCGGAAGGCGCAACGGCCGAGCTTCGGGCTACAGTCCCGTGACGGGCTGGCCTTGGAGCATTCGCAGAATGGAAAGAAGCGCTCGGGTCATGATGCCCTCAGGCTAGGCCTTCCGCCCCCAAAGTCAAGCGAGCGGGCCGACGCCCGGAGACGCCCCGGCAGACCGACCACGCCGCGCCTGATAACTTCAGTTGGCAATTTCTGTCCCGCGCACTACACTTGCCAGATGAAGCTGCTCCGCACGCCCGTTTTCATGGACTGGCTCGCGCGCCTCAAAGACGACAGAGCCGCGGCGCGCATCACCGTCAGAGTGGAACGGCTGGCTCAGGGCAATCCCGGCGATGTGAAGCCCGTCGGCGGAGGCGTCTCAGAGCTCCGGATCAATTACGGCCCCGGTTACCGCGTCTACTTCATCGAGCGTGGGTCCGTCGTGATCCTGCTTCTGTGCGGAGGCGACAAAAGCAGCCAGGCCAGCGATATCAAGAAAGCGAAGGCCTTGGCTCACAAGTGGAAAGATCAGATATGACCGAGGAAACACTGCGCCCGTTCGATCCTGCTGACGTTCTGACGAACGAGATCCGGATCGCGGAATACCTCGAAGCCGCGATGGAGGAAGCCGACGACGATCCGGCCTTCATCGCGCATGCCCTCGGCGTCGTCGCGCGCGCCCGCAATATGAGCCAGCTCGCCCGCGACACCGGCATCAGCCGCGAAGGCCTGAACAAGGCTCTCTCGGGGGAAGGCAACCCGACGCTCGACACCATCATGAAGGTCGCCAAAGCGCTCGGCCTGCGGCTCAGCTTTCAGCCCCGCAATGCGCCGGCCGAAAAGGCGCCACGGGAGCTGACGACGGCAGATGAGGAATAAATTCCGCCTGCCGCAGTTCGCCTATAAAGGCGCGCATCGCCTATAAAAGACCACGCCTCGACCAGCCACGCGGGAGGCGGCCGCGCAACCTGGCGTCCATAGGTGCAAGAGAAGTCTCATGCGTTTCAGGGCGCGCGCGCCGGCCCAGTAAGGTCGTCCGGTCCGGCACGCAAGGCCTCGCAGCCTCCAAAACCTTGCCGCAGCGGCGTCTCCCCCTAGCTCCGCTGTATCTCCCGCGGACGTCCGTTCGCCCGCCTCCGCCAGAGCACGATCCCGCCATGCCCTCTTCGTCCCAGCCGCCGGCCGCGACCCCCGCCGGTGCCGCCGCCCCTTCCGCCGCATCTGCAGAACCCACCCTGCCGCTTTTTGCCCTGATGGCGGCGGTTCTCGTCGTCTTCGCGACCGCCAATGCGCCGGTGCCGATCTATCCGATCTGGCAGCACGCGATGGGTTTCGCTCCGGGCACGATCGGCGTCATCTTCGTCTTCTACAATCTCGGCGTCTTACTCGCGCTGTTGTGCTGCGGCCGGCTTTCCGACCTCTATGGCCCGCGCCTCGTGCTTCTGCCGGCGCTCGTGCTTGCGGTTGCGGCCGCGCTTCTTTTCGCCTTCGCGCCCAATGTCGCCGTCTTGTGCGTCGCGCGCTTTTTGATCGGGCTTGCCTCCGGCGGCTGCGTCAGTGCCGGCACGGCGGCCATACTCCTTGCCGGGCGCCGGCGCGGCATCGGCCATATCTCGCTTTACGCCACTTTGTCGGTCGTTCTCGGCTTCGGCCTCGGCCCCCTGACGGCCGGCGCGCTTGCAAGCTTCGCCCCCGCACCGAGCCGGCTCGTCTTCGTCCTCCTCGCCGGCCTGCTCGCGGCGCTCCTTCTCGTCCTCGCCCGCAATCTGCCGCCGCTCCGGCGACCGTCTCAGAGCGCCCGCATCTGGCAAATGCCGCGCCTGCCGGCGGAGAACCGGCCCATCCTTGTGACGGCGATCGTCATCTTTGCCGGGCCGTTCGCGCTCTCTGCGCTCTTCATCTCGCTTGCGCCCTCCATGCTCGCCGATCTTCTCCATAACGCCAGCCCGATCGTAGCCGGCGCCGCCGCCTTTCTGGTCTTTGCCTCAGGCGGTTTGGGCGGCGTCTTTGCGCGCAAACTGACGGTGTGGCGCTCCGCCTGGCTCAGCCTGGCGCTGGCGCTTTCAAGCCTCGCGCTCGTGCTCTTGAGCGAACTTTCCGTGTCGCTGCCGCTCTTCGCACTCGCCGCGGCGGCGGCCGGCATCGCCCAGAGCGTCGGGCAATATACCGGCGTCCAGCTCGTCAATCGGCACACGCCGGAAGAAATCCTCGGCTCCGTCAACGCCACCTTCTTCCTCGGCGGCTACGGCACGGCGGGGCTCGCCGTTCTGTCGATGGGCTTTGCGTCGAACGCCTTCGGCCTCTTTGCCGGCAGCCTCGTCTTCGGTGCGATCTGCCTCGTCATGTTCATCGCCGCCATCTTCGGCGTCGCCACGACACGGCTCATCCCCGCCGACGGGACCTGACACGGGCGATCGCCCGAGCGCTCGCATGCACAAAAAACCCCGGGGCACAAAAAACCCCGGGGCCCAAAAAAGACCCCGGGGCTCACAAGAAAATCCGAGGCGCCGAAGCGCCCCGGGATTCGTCTCAGCCGCGCAGCTCCTGGAAGCGGCGCAAGGCCGCCTGCGTGCCGCGCCCCAGAATGCCGTCGATCGGGCCGTTATAAAGCCCCTTGTCCTGCAGCCGCTCCTGCACGGCGCGCCGGAAGGCGGCAGGCTGGCCGCGGGCATTGTCGTCGATCAGGAGCCGTTCGGCCCTGTCTTCGCCCTGCGCCAAGGCTTCCAGCATCAGATTGGCGGCGCGCAGCGGGTCCGCCTCAACGCCATTGCCGCCTTCCATGTACATGAAGCCGAGATTGGCGAGTGCCACGGCGTTGCCCTGGTCGGCCGCCTTTTGCAGCCACGAAACCGCCTTCTCGTCGTCCTGCGGCAGGCCGTTGCCGTCGCGGTAGAGAACGCCGAGATTGTTCTGCGCCGAGCCCTCGCCGGCGAGCGCCGCCTTGCGGTACCAGCGCGCCGCCTGGACCATGTCTTTCTCCACGCCCTCGCCGCGCTCATAGGCCAGGCCGAGCTCGTTCTGCGCCGAGGCGTTGCCGGCATCCGCCGCCCGCCGCAGCCAGGTGAGCGCGAGCTTCGGATCTTTGTCCACGCCGCGGCCTTCGCGGTAGAGGTCGGCGAGCTCGCTTTGCGAATCCGTGTCGCCCGCTTCCGCCGCACGCGACAGCCACAGGGCGCCCGTCACCGGATCCTGTGCCACGCCGCGGCCATAGAGATAGGCAAGGCCCAGATTGTGCTGCGCCGTGCGATTGCCCTTCTCCGCCGCCTGCCGGTAATAGGTCGCCGCCTGGATGTCGTCCTGCTCGACGACGCGGCCGGTCTCGTAGAGCCAGCCCATCTCGTTGAGCGCGAAGGCATCGCCCTGTTCGGCGGCGAGGCGGTACCATTTCGCGGCCTCATCCCAATTCTCCTCGACGCCCTCGCCGTTCCGATATTTCGTGCCGAGATAGCGCTGCGCCAGCGCATCGCCCGCCTCCGCCGCACGGCGGTACCAGCCGATCGCCTCTTCATCTTCCTCCGGCACGCCCTCGCCGAAATCGTACATCGTACCGATCAGCGTCCAGGCATGGGCATAATCGGCATCGGCCGCCTTGCGGTAATGCGCCATCGCCTCTTCGTCGCGCCCGGCCTTGTCGAGCGCATAGCCGAGCTGAAACTCAAGCCGCGGCTCGTCGGGATTAGCCGCGATCGCCGCCTCGCAGGCCTCGATCGCACGGGGCGCATCGAGGATCGCAAACGGCACGCCCGGCACATCGGCCGGCCTTTCGGGATCTTCCGGAGAGGCCGCCAGCGTATCGCAGGCAAGCGCCAGGAAGGGCGCCTGCTTTTCCGCGGCGGAAGCAGCCCCTTTGCGGGTTTCGTCCCGAAGCTTTTTCTCCATCTCGGAGATGCGGCTTTCGGCTTCGCGCGAGACGCGCTCCACCTCCTCTGCCGCCGCCTCGCGCCGGTCGATCTCCTTGCGCGCCACGTCGCTCAGGCTGCACTCGGGAAAATCCGTCACATAGGCTTCAAGCGCATCCGCGCCGTTCTCGCCGATCGCCTTGGCAAAGGCCTCTTCCGCCCCGGCACAGGCCGCATCGGTGCTCGCGCCCTCAGCCTCAGCCGGCACCGCCTCGTCGGCCGGTGCGGCCCCCTCTTCCGTCGAAAGACCGTCTTCCGTCGAAAGACCGTCTTCTGCCGGGCTTTCGGCCGTCGCAGGCGCGCCGCCGGCTTCGGAGGCCTCTTCCGCCTTCATCTCGGCTGGCGCGTGCTCCGCACTGCCTGAGGCCTCGCTCTCCGAGGCTTCGCTTTCCGGCGCTTCGTCCTCCGGCGCGTCGCTTTTCGCACCGTCGGTGACGCCCTTTTGCGTCTCTGCGGGTGCCGCCGCGCCACCCTTGTCGTTGGGCCCATCGGCGGGCTCATCGGCGGCCTCTTGGGCGGCCTCCTCGCCGGCCGCACCATTGTCCGTGTCGGCAGCCTTATCCGGCGCCGTTTCGCCGCCCGTGGCCTCGCTCTCCTCCGCCGGAGTGACGGAGATCTCAGCCTGCGCCAGGCGCAGAAGGGGCGTCTTCGCCCCTGTCGGGGGGGCGCCCAGACGTTCGCCGGCGACGCTCGCCGCCTCGCTCAAAATTCCTGTAAACTCAGATGCTTGGGTCGTTCCAGCAAAACACACGGAAGCGAGAAGTGCTCCCAGGACGTGGAATTTCTGCGCCATATCCGATTCGATTCCCTCGGCCGCTCGATGGTCGCCGGGACGTTAGCGATGCGGCCAAGCCGGGACAAGCGGTCCAGCAGGCGACCGCGGCCCGTATCAGACGCCTTCCCTTGCGGCAAGCCGTTGTCAAAGGGGCCATCGCCCTTATGTAGCCTGGAACCGGCCCCGGGCCGGTCGTGTTGACTAAGCACCCGACTGCAATCTCAAGACAAGGAGATGGATCGATGGCATTCACCCTGCCTGACCTGCCCTATTCCTACGACGCACTCGCCCCTTACATGTCGGCCGAGACGCTCGAATTTCATCACGATAAGCACCACAACGCTTATTGCACGACGATGAACGACCTCATCAAAGGCACCGAATACGAGAACATGGACCTTGAGGAGATCGTCAAGAAGAGCCACACCGACAACCCGAAGCTCTTCAACCAGGCCGGTCAGTTCTACAACCACCTCCATTTCTGGAAGTGGATGAAGTCGGGCGGCGGCGGCACGTCGCTGCCGGGCGGCCTCGCCTCGCAGATCCAGTCCGATCTCGGCTCCTACGACGAGTTCCGTTCCAAGTTCATCGATGCCGGCAAGGGCCAGTTCGGCTCCGGCTGGGCGTGGCTCGCGATGAAGGACGGCAAGCTCTCCGTCATGAACACGCCGAACGGCGAGAACCCGCTCGTCCACGGCGCCACGCCGCTTCTCGGCGTCGACGTGTGGGAGCATTCCTATTACATCGACTACCGCAACGCGCGGCCGAAATACCTCGAGGCCTGGTTCGACAACCTCGTCAACTGGGACTACGTCACCGAGCTCTACGAAGCCGCGAAATAAGCTTTTCGGCTGAAGAGGCCGCCGGCTGACGCAGCCGTCGGCTCATTGAATTTCAAGCTCCTTGCGGGAGCTCTGCCCCGGCCCCTGTGGCCGGGGCTTTTTTGTGGGGAGCGAAGGTGAGGCGGCAGCTGCGCATCCATGATGCTCAAGCTGGAAACTGGCCGTCGCGCCTTTCACGAACGGCTTGTCCGCATCGTTTAATCCCCGTTGGCGCTCTCTCGTTCGTCGAACAAACCCGGAGCGGGAAATTTGCTCCGCCTGTCTCGATCGTTCAAATTACTCGCGCCGCTGGATCGCGAGTTTGGATCGCG
Organism: Afifella marina DSM 2698; assembly: GCF_900102695.1. Lineage (GTDB taxonomy): Bacteria > Pseudomonadota > Alphaproteobacteria > Rhizobiales > Afifellaceae > Afifella > Afifella marina. Next base: position 625,246 of record NZ_FMVW01000001.1, on the reverse strand, counting down.
CCGCTGGATCGTGAGGTTGGATCGCGCCGCTGGATCGTGAGGTTGGATCGTGAGGTCTCGTGGGTTGGACAGAGGAAGCACCGTATGATCGGACATGACCGGAGCGGAGCGAACGTCGTGCCGCCGGCGGCAACGGCGCAGAGCGTCCAGCGTTTCCTCGCCAGGGGGATCCGTTTCGTCCTTCTTCTGTCCGCTCTTCTCTTTGCAACTTTACCCGGAACGCACGCCATGACCGCTGGGGCCAATGTCGAATTCGAGCAGGTATCGCCTCACAACGATGAGGTTTTCGTGGAACGCGTTGCCGACATGCGTCGGCACCTTGACGATCCTGATGCACGCTTCAGCGCCTCCGAGGCCATGCAGGCGCTGCGCGTTTTACGCAGCTATGCGGGCGAGCGCGAAGACCTGCTTGGGCAGCGCCGGGAAATCCTGTCCATGATGGGGCGTATCGTGAATAGAGCGCCGCTGATGGAATTCGAGGACGGGCTCAAGCCGCTCGCCGAATTGATGGCGATCGGGATCGGCGAAGACCGTCCGCCGCAGCGTCGCTTGTACGACCATTTCACCTACGCGGAACTCGCCAGCGGTTATGCGACGCTGCCTGGCAACAAGGCATGGCATTCTTTGGCCGCCGATCAATATGGCGCAGCCGCTTTGATCGCCGACACGCTCGCAACCTTTTCGGAGGACCAGAGTGCGGGCCTCAGGCAAGACCAGGCTTATGAATTGCACGAGGCGGGACGCTACGAGGAGGCATTGGCCATCAATCGCTCCGTGCTGGCGATCGGTGAGCGGCTTCATGGGCCGACGGCGTCCGTTCTCGCATCCGTTCTGACCAACATCGCCCAGAACCTCCATGCGCTCGAACGACGCGAGGACATCGAACCCTATCTCATCCGTGTCCAGGAGATCGGAGAAAACGACAAAGACCTCGATCGCGTCCAGGACATGCTGTTCCAGCGCGGAGTGCTCGCCTACGAACGTGGAAACCCCGAGAAAGCGCGCGCCCTGATGCTGGAGCGCATCGCACGTCTTGAGGAGGCAGAGGATCAGGAACATCTTGCCGAGGCGCGGATCGATTACGAAGAACTGGAGCGCCGCATTCGCGTCGGTGATCGACCGTAGCGGCGACGGGAGATGGGACGAAGTTCCACCGAAGACCGAACGACACACGCAGGTGATGAGCAAAACCCCGCTTTTGGGGTAGGCTGCTGATCGAGCCGACACCATCGGCGCAACCGCCAATCGAGCGCTGAAAAACGTCATGGATGACCCCGCCACACCCCCGCCTCAGATCGAGTTCGTGCAAGCGGCCCCCGCAGCCGAGCTCGATGAGGCCCTGCATCAACGGATTGTCGAGCTCTCCCGGCGCGGCGACGAATTCGCCGAGGCCGGCCGCTTCGCCTCCGCTCTCACCGCATACGACGAAGCGGTCGCCCTTCTGCCCGAACCCAAGAGCGAATGGTCGGCATGGACCTGGCTGCAGGCGGCGCGCGGAGACGCCTTCTTCTACGAAGGTGACTGGCAGGCGTGCCAAGACGCGTTTCGCAAGGCCGTTGCCGGCCCCGACGGGCTCGGCAATCCTTTCATCCATCTCCGCCTGGGCCAATGCGCGCTCGAGCTCGGAGACGAGGACCGAGCCAAAGACGACCTGATGCGCGCCTATATGGGCGGCGGTTCTGAGATCTTCGAAGACGACGACCCCAAATATCTCGCATTTCTGAGGCGCTTTGCCGACATCGACTGAGCCGGACCGGCGCGAGCGCCCGATACGCTCGCTCGGCTCATCGCCAGGGGTATCGCCTTGCTTGCCGCCACAGGACGAGCGCATGCGGCAGCCGGCATGTTAGATCGGCAAGCTTTGGCAGGCCCCTGACGGCCGAGACTGTCGCCGGCCCGGCAAGGTTCGACCGATAGTCCGGCGCCCGGCTGAAAGCTCGGCACCCGGCCGGGCGATGAACGAGACGGCTCTTTCACGCGAAGCCGCGCAAGCGATCTCGTCCGCGCCCGCATTCCCTTCCGCGAAATCGCGGCGCACTCCGGGACCGGAGCGTTCGGCGACCGCCGCTCGCCCCTCGCCCGCTCCCTCGACGACAGCAACGCGCGGCCGAAATCATTCGAGGTCTGGTTCGACAACCTCAAGCTCTCGACAGCTTCCGTGCTCCGTGCGGGAGCTCAGCCTCAGTCCACGTACCTGGGGCTTTTTTCGTAAGGAACAAACGGTCCAGAAAGATGCGCGTCTACGCTATTGCCAAGTGTGGAGATCGAACTGGCCGCGCGCCACGAAAAAATATAGCACTCCACCCTAACGCAACAGCAAAAATCACAAATAAATACGCTTTATCTAAGAAGCGACACGGTATTACAAACAGGCTCAATAACGTATGGTGACGGCGACCAATATACGCGAAAGCGCCTCCAGGGAAATCATGCTGACCTTCCTGCTCCCGATACCTTCCATCATATCGCGATGAACAACTGCGTCGACTTTGGATGGTATCCCGAACCTCTCGACGAAGGTGTTGGACCTATCACCCTGGCCACCCTTCCGGACATCGAGACGGCCGTCTCCAGCGTGCGTGATGACCCCGGCGTAGACGGTGACTGGATTTATGCACCGCTGGCGCGCACTCACGTCATGGGCCACGGCGTGGTTGAGCGCCCATTCCCTAGCCGGGTATTCGGGATGCCAAAGACGCATCGACTTTGTCACGTAGCTGCACACGACCGAGAACATCTTGAATTTCTGGTCTGGGGACTGAGCTTTTTCGTCGGCATGCGACTGACTACGACCGACGCGGGATTTCTGGACGCCACAACGGTCAGGCCTCGTAAACTCGTGGACTTTGTGCTCAACCAACAAGAAACGATCCAAGCGCTCGGGCTAGCCGAATCCTTCTGGCAGACTAACAGGCGGGAGCCCTTGCACGCACGTCGTTGGATCGCAGCCTTGCATGCCCTCTACATCGCTCAAGCACCTCAGGCGCTACAGTTCGAGCAGTTTCTCTACCTTTACGGCGCGCTCGACACCTGCTTCAAACTGGCTACAGATTTGCATTCACCTCAGACACGCAGGTTGCCTCACCATAGTCGGACTCGGTGGCTCTGTGACCACTTCCAAATCCCGCTGCCTACTTGGGCGGATGACTCGACCGGCGCCCCACAGATCGCCAAAATCCGCAATACAACGATCCACGAGAGTCTGTTTGTGGACGCGCCACTTGGGTTCGCAGTGCATGGTCGCGGCACCAACCAGAACTTACCGCTGGAAATGAAGGCTCTGGTGTGCCGGCTGCTGGTCGCACTGCTCGGCGCGCCAGATTCAGACTATGTCCGATCCCGTCTAGATACCCGCCAAATGCACCGTTGGACGCCATCATGAATTCACTTGAAGAGGCGCTTGTCAGGTATCAGGTAGAGTAAGGAAAGCCTCTTATAGAGAACCAACGCATAAAGACAGCTGGCGCCAAGTGTCGGGTGGTTGTCGTCGAGCGTCATCGCGATGTCGGGACGTTGCCGTCGCACCGCGTTCCAGAGATCGTCCAGTCGGATTAGGTGGGCCCACGAAATCCGGGCAAGCCGTTGATGGCCAAAATTGATCTGGCGCTGATCGTAATCCCGGTCCGTTTCACTGAAGGCATAGGCCTCCGTCGGGCCTCTGCCCCCTACCCCGCTTCCTCCATCTCCCCGCGCCCTTCCGCCTTCACGTCGGCGCTCTTCTCCGCCCGTGTCTCCCCAACCACCCGGTTGCGGCCGCGGGCTTTCGCCTCATAAAGCCGCGCATCGGCTTCGCGCACGAAATCGCTGAGCTTCGCCTCCGGCGCGGGGATCGCGGCATAGCCGCCGAGGCTCACCGTCAGGCGCCAGGTCTCCTCGCCGGCGGTAAACGGCGCCTCTTCCACGCGCCGGCGCAGCACCTCCAGACGCTCGAAGAAATCCTCGCTCCCGCCGCCGAGCGTAAAAATGATGAATTCCTCGCCGCCATAACGGCCCAGAATGTCGCCGTCCTCGCCGAAAACCTCGCGCGCCAGCCGCGCGATATGGCGCAGGCATTGGTCGCCGAAGAGGTGACCATGCCCATCGTTGACGCTCTTGAAATGGTCGACATCGATCATCGCCACCGAAAACAGCCAGCGATTCCTCTGGCACAGCCCGAATTCGTCGGCGGCGCGGGCGTCGAAATGGCGGCGGTTGTAAAGGCCGGTCAAGGCGTCAGTGATCGACACGTCCTGAAGCTTCTGGTTGGCGCGTTCGAGCGCGGCGTTGAGGCGCCGCAGCTTGCGGTTCCAGTAGATGACGAGAACGAGGGTGATGAGCGCCACCCCGCCGAGAAGGAGAAGGCGGCTGTAATCCACCCTCTCGTCGATGCGCACCAGCATCTGCCGGCTCAGCATCGTCTGCACCTCCTGCTCGTCGAGGCCGGCGACGAGTTTTGCAAAAATCGCCGCCAGCATCGGCTCGTCGGAGCGGGTGGCGATCGAGGCGCGCCAATCCTCAAAAATGCGGCCGGCGACCTTCACGTCGTAAAGCCGTTTGGAAGCCAAGAGATAGCCGAGGCTCGGCAGCGTGCCGAGAGCGGCATCGAGCTCGCCGCGGCGCACGCCGGTCAAAGCCTCCGCCTCGCTCTTCACCTCCACCAGGTTCACGTTCGGATAGCGCTCCTGCAGGACGCGCAGCGGGCTTTCGCCGGGGGCGATGCCGACGCGCTTGCCGGCCAGGTCGTTCATCGTGCTGACGATCGGCTCGTTGAGCGAGCTTGCCACGGCCATCGGCAAAACGAGATAGGGCAGCGTGAACGTCCAGAGGTCGTCGGCCGCCGTGCTGTCGGTGACGAAGGGGAGCACGTCGCATTCGTAATCTTCGGCCATCTTCAGGCCGCCGCCCCAGATCGGCACCGGCACCACCTGCCAGGAAAAGCCGCCCTGGCGCGCCAGCCTCTCCATCACGTCGGAGGCGACGCCGGTGAAATCGCCGGCCTTGTCGACGGAGGTATAAGGCGGCGTCAGAGGATCGACACAGACCTTCAGGACGCCCTTCCGATCGAGATAGGCGCGCTCTTCGCTCGTCAGAAGCGGGCGCTGGCGCTCCATTCCGGCAACGGTCGGGCCGAGCCAGCGGGTTTCGAGCTCGTTCCAGCGTGTCGCCGACATGGCGCTCATCGCCCGGTCGATGATGCTGCGGGCATAGGGATAGCTCGGAGATACGCCGAAGCGCAGATCCTCGCGCTGCACACCCTGCATCAGGAATTCGCCGCCGATCTCGATGTTGATGAGCCCCAGGCGCCGGATGATGGCGCGGCCGTTCGACAGCGCCATGATCGCCGCATCCACCTCGCCGCGGGCCAGCGCCTGCAGGATCTCTTCCTGCGTCGCATAGGTGCGCACATCCTCAACGCGCGCCTTTAGCGCGTCGGCATAATAGATCTCTTCGGCGATGCCGACGCTGCGGCCATCGAGCGATTCAAGACCGCGATAGGGGCCGAAGCCGGAGCGCACGAAGACGGCGTTCGGGATGCGGTGATATTCGCGCGTGAAGAGCGTGTAGTCTTCGCGCTCGGCCGTGCGCGACATGTTGCTCATGATGTCGATGTCGCCGTCGCGAAACGCCTGCAGAATGTTCGCCCCGCTGTCGTAGACGGGGATCATGGCAAGCCCGGTGGCGGCAGAGATCTCATGCATCAGATCGACCGCAAAGCCCTGTCCCCTGCCGTCGCGCAGAAAACTCAAGGGCTCGTAATCGCTGATGAAGCCGACCTTCAAAGGCGGCGCATTGGCGACGAATTGCTGCTCCTCCGGCAGGAGGCGCAGGGGCCCGGCGGAAAACACCCGGCCGCTGCGATAGCTGAGCCAGCGCTCGGTGATGGCGGCGAGCTCTTCCGTCGGCAGCGCGGCGACGGCCTTCGCCAGGATCGCGTGCAGCATCTCCCGGTCGCGGTCGCGCGCGGCCGCAACGACCACGTCGCCGTCGCCACGTTCTGAAGCACTCCACGCCGCGCCCCCGGTGGCGTCCCCTGTCGTATTTCCAGCGCTCCCCCCGACAGGCTCAGCTTCCGGCTTCAGCACGCCGAGGCGAAAATCTTCAAGCGACACGCCGGTGAGCGGCACCGGCCCGCCCGCTTCCACATTGGAAAAGCCGTTCTCGCGGGCGAAGAAATTGCCCGTCATCTCGGCTGCGATCACCGCATCGACCCAGCCGAAGGCAAGCGCCGCCATCAGGTCCCGGTAGGTGTCGTAGTCGACGGGCTCGATGCCCGCCTTGCGCAGGGCACCGCCGTAATAAATATCCTTGATGACGCCGATGCGCTTCTTCGCCAGCGCCTCCGCATCGATCGGTTGCGGGAGGGGGTGATCGACGTTCTGGAAGATCACCGTGCGGCGCTGGTGATAGGGGTCGGTGAAGGCGATGAAGGGCTGGCGCGCCTCGGTCAAGGAGATGTCGGCGACGACGTCGAGCCTGCCGGCGCGGAAATTGCCGTAAATCTCCGGCCAGGTGCCCATGCGCGGCACGAAGGTGAGACCGCTTTCCACCTCGATGCGGTCGAGCACATCGAGCGTCCAACCCATCATCGAGCCGTTGCGGAAAAACGAATAGGGCTCGTTGTCGGCGACGACACCCACGGTAACGGTCGGATGCTCGGCCACCCATTGCCGTTCGGCGTCGCTCAATTCGACGGCGCGGCCCGGCGCGCCCGAGGCGATGACGATGAGGGCCGCCACGATCAGTGCGAGGCTGCTTCGAACAATCCCCATAAGGCGAGGCGACATTCTCGGGTTCGGTCCCGTCAACATTCTCATCCCACTGCATCCGGCCCGCGAATGCCGACCTGCCGAATCCGGCGCTCGCGCCGGCTCTCAATCCCGCCCCCTCGATTGCGGTCCCGATGTCGCCGTCGGGTGCGGCATGCACCTCCGCCAGATGCATCCGCGGCGGGGGACCGAACCGCCATTTCTCCCCCGCCTTCGCTCCATCACGTCCTCGAACGCAGAACGCAATCCGTAGGCATCACCTAGTGACACGCCTGCGAACTTGGAAAGCATCCAAAGCCTGCTTGAGGCTGAAAACGCAAGGCAGAGGCTGCCGGCAGGCGGACATTCCCCGGCGGAACGGCACATTTCACAGAGATTGGTGCAGGAAGCCCACAGCCGGCGCCACGGCGCGGGCCTCGCGACAGCAGGTCCCCAGGGCAGGTTCAGGGGGCAGATTCACGGGGGCCCGAAGACGGCGTCAGGCGGAGCGGCAAGCGCACAGACCCGCCTTCTCGGAACGGCAACTCCTGGTTTGCGTTTTCAAGCTGACGCCAGAGGAAAGAGCGACCATGGCCGACGCGAAGAAAAAGCCGGCGAAAGATACGGCCGATACGGAAACCAAATCCGCCGACATCAAGCCCGCACGCAAAGCGAGCGGCCAGCGCGACGCCTTTCGCACTCTCTCCCAGCGCATCGCCGGGGGCGAACATATCGTGCCGCCCGTGCTCCTCACCGGTCAGGCGCGGCGCGAACATGTGCGCTCCACCTTGCGCGAGGACCACGCCCAGCGCATCGAGCAGCGCAACCACGGCGCGCGGGCAAAATTCGACGAGCTCGCCAATGACTTCTTCAAGTTCTTCCGCGGCACGGCGCTGCTCTTCTACCGCGATCTCGCGGGCCAGGATGCCAACATGCCCTCCGTCATGGCGCTCGGCGACGTGCATCCGGAAAATTTTGGCGTCATGCCGGATGAAAACGGTGCGCCGATCTTCGGCGTCAACGATTTCGACGAGACGATCTATGCGCCCTTCACCTTCGACATCAAACGCGGCGCCGTCGGCTTCTGGATCGCGGCGCGCGAGGAAGGCGGTCTCACCCGCAAGAAGCGGCGCAAGGTCGTCAAGAAATTCGTCAAAGGCTACCTCAAGGCGATGGAAGCCTATGCCGAGCACGCGACGGAGAAGAACGACGATTACCGCATGGACAATTCGCCGAAAGTCATCCGCCGTCTCTTCAAGGAAGCCTGGGAGGACCGCCAAGACTGGCTGCGGGACGATTATCTCAAGAGCTCCGGCCGCGGCTTCAAGGCGAGCGACGAGCTGCAGCCGATCTCCGGAGAGGTGAAGAAATTCCAGAAGGCGGTCGACGATCTGGCGAAATCGAACGGGATCGACGCGCCCGACCGCGCCGGCGAGCTCAAGGTCAAGGATGTGTGCGTGCGCCATGGCCAGGGCACGGCCTCGCTCGGCCTGCCGCGCTATTACGTCCTCATCGAGGGCCCGTCCAAGAACGCCACCGACGACATCATCATCGAGTTCAAGCGCGCCCGCCGCTCCGCCCTCGACGGGCTCGCCCCGCCCTCCGAATTCGATGCCGGCGCCAAGGCCGACCGCATCGCCCACGGCCAGGCGGTGCAGCTCGCCCATGGCGACATCTTTTACGGCGCCGTGGAGATCGACGGCGACAGCTTCATGAGCCGCGAGCGCGCCCCTTTTCGCGACGACATCGATCTCGACGAGTTAAGCTTCGGCACCTGGAAGGATTATGCTGAAGTCTGCGGCGCAGCACTTGCCAAGGCGCATGCGCTCTCAGACGATCTCGGTCAGATCGACTATGACGTCGAACCCTCGATCATCGCCGCGGCGACGCCGCGAAAACTCTTCATCGCCGATCTCGTGCGCTTCGCCGAAGAAGCCGCCGACCGCCTCCAGGCCGATCACCAGCATTTCCGAGAAGACCACGCGCTCGGCGCCTTCGACTGCATCGACATGGTTTATCGGTAAGGAGAGAGCGGCCATAAGGCCGCCGCGGCGGAAGCTCAGGCGCCGCCTTCCGCCGGCGCCATCCGCCAGGCGCGGCGGAACTCGCGAAAATTGTCGCCGAAGGACGGCGGCAGATAGAGCGGCACCATCGCAAGAACGCTCGCGATCAGCACCACGGTCGAGACGACGGCAAAGACGAGCCCGAGTGCTGAGACGATCAGGCGCGCAGTCCTTTCCGACACCCGTCGTGGCAACGCGGACCAGAGAATGACGCCGCCATCGGTTGGGACGGCCGGCGCGAGATTGGCGAGCCCGAAAGCCAGATTGAAGAGGCCGAGAAAGAACGCCGCCTCGTGCGCGAGCGTCGGGGACGCGGGCAGCGGCGTCGCAAAGCCCGGCAGATGCTGTACCGGCGCAGACGGGCTCAAGCCCCAGATCGCAAACGCGACGCCTGCGATGACAAGGTTCGCCGCCGGGCCGGCGAAGGCGATCGCGATGATACTTCTCCGCGACTTCGGCTCTTCGAGAAAAACGAAGGCCCCGTCGACCGACAGGACGATCCGATTACAGGCGAGCCCGAAGCCGCGCGCGGTGATCAGATGCGAGAGTTCGTGCGCCAGATCCGACAGAACGAGACCGACGAGAAGGATGATCGCGAGCGCGACGGGCTGATGCGCATGGTGATAGGCAACGAGCGCGCTGAAGACCACCGCCACGACCAAGGCGGAGGGATAGATCCACGCCTCGACGCCCGCGGGAAGCTTCAGCCGAAACGCGAACGGCCCCTCCGCCGCGTTTGCGCCTCCCGTGGTCATGATCGAATGCCCCTTCCCCTGGCCGTCGAGACACCGGCACGCGCCCGCATCCCCTGGCATCGCGAAACCCGCATCATAGGCGCCCGTGCATGATTGGCGAGAGGTCCGGGGAGACCGCGCATGTCCGTCGGCCTGCACGCGACCGAGACGCAGGGCGCCCCGAAATGACTGTTCAGCGCTCGATGGCGGGCGCGTCGCCTTCCCCCGTCTCCTCTCGTCGCTCGGGCTCCGACATGACGACCATCGTATGCACGACCGCGTTCGCCATGTCGGCCGCGGCCGCAACACTCTCGCTCCGATCGGCCGCCAGCATGTTGACGATGAAGGGCACGCCCCGCACGAGCGTATAGGCGTTCGCCAGGTTGATGGCCGAGCGACCGTCGCCGCCCGGATTTTTGTGGACGACGACCACCGCCTCGTCGGTGTGGCCGAGCCGGCGCGACCCCTCCCACTCCGCATCGTCATTCTCCCCGAGCGGCGCCATATCGGAAAAACGCGCCCTCATCGTCTTCAGGAATTCCTCGCGCGGCGTCTTGTCGTCGACGACGATTGTGCCGGCACCGTCGATCATCGCGACGATGGAGATGAGCCGGCGCGGCTTGACGTCGGCACCGGCCCGCGCCGCTTCAAGCTCATCGCAATCCGCTTCGAGCGCCACCAGGGTCGCGCCGCGCCCTTTCGGCGGCTCGAGGCGCTCGAGCAAGACCGCGTCGTAGGGTGAAATCGCAGCCTCGACCCGGCAGAAACCGGGCGGCACACGATAGCCAAAGCTGCGTCCTCCGACCTCCATCCTGCGCGCGGCCGACAGGCCTGCGCTGTCGGCGCCGGGGGTCGCGTCGGTGCCAGTGTTCGCATCGGTGGCCGTGTTCGCATCGGAGGCAGTGTTCGCATCCGCCCCTGCGTCGGCATCATCGCCGCCGCCGCCTTCGGCCACGAACACGAACGGCGCCCTGACGGTCTCGCCCGGCGGGATCTCCGGATAGGGCGCGCAGTTGCGAACGGCACGCACCGCGGAGAGCGCAAAAGCCTGGTCGGCCCCAGAGACGCCAGCGCCCCCCGAGGCGGCCCCAGATGCGGCACCTGCATCCGCCTCCTCGACGTGCGGCTCGCCGACGAGCCGTCCCTCTTCCCCAACCTCAAAGGAGACGACGGCGCGCGCGCCTGACGAGGCCAGCGGCGGGTTCCAGCAGGCGCGGATGCGCATCCCGACAGCCCGCACCGCCTCGACCAAGGCGGCGTCCGCCGAACGCTCCGCCCGCGCTCCGGCGGCCGCCCTCTCCGCCTGCTCACCCGCACCGGACTGCGCCGCCGCCGGAAGACACCCGGCCGAGGCGACGAATGCCGCAAGCGCAAAAACAACCCGTCTCATGAGCCCGCCCTTCCCAAAATGCCGAGGGAGAACCCGGAACGGCCGCGGTGGTTGCATCCGGCCCGGGCGGCACCTGAGCTGGCGCACTCACTCTGCGCTTCTTCACACTCCTCCCCACTTACTGAGGTGGGCTCATACCCGGGATACCCGTAGAAACAGGGACCCGGAGCAACAGAGCCTCTCCCGAACTAGTTGGGAACGGGATCAACTCCCACTCGATCCGATCGAGCTCGGAGGCCAAGGACGGCGGAGACACGGCAACTTCGGCAAAACGCCGCTCAAGATCTGCCTGATCGCGATAAACGGTCCGAATTTCCATCGAGGCACGGCGCCCGCGTTCGAAGAGTCCGCTCACTGAAATCTTAGGGGACCCCAGAAACGTCGACAACCAGTCGACATCAGTGACGGCGCAGCCATCTAATGTGAGGCCGGCCCCATAGGCGGTGTTAAGCACCACGAGAGGCACGAACCGCCAAGGACGATCTCGTTCGCCTTTCGGAACTGATAATGCACTAAGGATCGAGGTCGGATTGCCTCGGGCCCACTCGGCCTTGCGGTTTGCCTGAGAGACTGCTCCCTTGATCTTCCTTAAATGATTGTACCGATCGAGGGGGCTGAAAGGCACATTGAAACATTTCACTTCGCAGACGGCGATTGTGGAACCGAACTGCAACAGAAGATCGATCTGCTCCGCGCCATCGCCACGAGCAGATAATTGAGCGACGCGGAAGCCCCTAAGGCACTCGCTGGTTACACGCACGGCTTCTAGCCGTTCGCGCACGACCCTTTCGAACACCCTCCCGCGCTCAGTCTTCTTATAGCCTTTTCCCGAGTCGTCCGTCATGCCGGTGCGCATCATCCAACGCTCCATTGTCATGACGGGGTTCGGTGATCGAAGAGAAGCAAGTACGATCCGACCTCGGTCTTCGTTGGGTGACCGCACGATAGGTCGCCCCCACGTGTTCTGCTGAAACAAATCGTTTGCGTTCTTACTGTCCATCAAATTCGGATCGGTCGTAAAGATCTCCATCACGGCCTCTGCTGAAGACGGCGGGAGCCCTAGTGCGCTCGCGATCGCCTTGGTTGCACGCGACACAGAGAACCGTAGAGCGTAGGAATCAACATGTTTCCAAGTAAGCATCCCTCGGCTGGGCATACGAGCTTGGTGGACATTCGCGATCTCCTGAAGAACCCACCAAGCCTGCCAGAGATTAAGGTAAGTCAATCCAACATGCTGATACGCCGGAAGAACCTCATCGAGGAACGAACTTAGGTAGGTCGCCTTAATCGCGCCAAGCGTCGATGCCTGTTCGCTGCCGCCTCGGCGTGCTTTGCCGATGCGGTATTCCTGTTTGCGTCCCGATCGATCATCAATGCAGACAACATTATGGGTGAGAATAGGCTGACGAAGACGACGTTCGTCTTGCACTATAGCTTGCCCAAACCTAAGATGCTCCTCCTGCAGGATGACAGTCTCAAAACGACGCTGCCAGGCGAGCCAAAGCTTAGCCAACGCCTCATCATTTGCAGCAAAAACAAATCCATTGCCGTATTTTTTAAGTGTACAGCCATCCCATACAGCCCGGTCCCACAACTCCTTGAGTCCATGTTCTATCGAACCGTACCCCACGAGGACCCGCGCTCTGCAGAGTGCATTTTTTCGGCTATTCGGCGAAGGAGAACGATCGACGTCGCTTACGCGATACAGAATAGTTGCTATGCTATCAACTATTTTTGACATCATATCATCGGGGCTAATATATTGATTTCCAATATTATTTACCTTAATTTCTCCCGTATCTCCAATATATCTAATATTTAAATCTCTATTTATTTTTTTGCTTTTTTTCCTGGAAATGCCTATCACCGTGTTAGCCTGAATGTTTGCCGCAGCAACAACAAAATCTACTGCGTCCGCTATGGTCAGCTTGGGAAGGTTGCCTTCAATGTACGAACGAAGTTTTTTGAACTCAGACCCAAAATACAGAGCGGCGTGCAGAAGAGTAAAATCTCGTGCCGTGGGGTTTGAGGTCGCAGCCATGGCATCGATCCAATCTCTCGGATCATACGCGAGGGCATTCGGCCCTTTCAGATTCTTTCTTTTAAAGTCTTCGAATAACTCGCTATTTTCTATTTTTTGTAGAGAAAAATTATTTTTCATTTTAATTATTCCACTAGTTTTATCATCCGTTGTATAAATAATCGTGCGACTGCGGATAAAATTCTGTGGTCGATATTTATTTATTAATCCCCAGACAAACAGCAACAAGACAAAAGGAGGCAGGACGGATGTACTCAGGCGCCCGTGGGATCACCCCTACGACGTGATCACCATCTTCAACACCCCGTCGTGCTGGTTTCCGAAAAGCTCATAGACCGCATCAATCTTGTCGAAATTGACGCGGCAGTTAACAAGCGGCCGCGCATCCAGCTCACTGATGCCATCAGCGACCCACCTCGCCCCCTACCGCCCCAGCCTCTCACACCGCATCAGCCCCGGCGCTTCGGCCCAGGTCTGCACCGAGTTCACCCAGCGGCGGCAGGTGTATTCGTTCGGAAAGCAGGCGCGCAGGAAGACCGGGCGGCGCCAGTCGTTCATCGGGTCTTCCCTCGTGCCGGAAAACGTCCCGACCCAGCTCCAGCCGCCCGCCTCGCAGGCGCCGCCGCCTTCGGGTGCCGGCGGATGGCCGACCACGGCCGCCGCGGGCGTCGCCGTGAGCGCACCCGCCACCACGAGGGTCGCCAGGACCCCCGCCAAGACCGCCACCCCGGCCGTCGCCCCGACAGCGGCAGAGACCCCGGCCAAAACCCCGGCCTTCGCCGCCGCGCGTGGTTCACCTTGCGCCCCGCGCCCCTGCGCCGCCCCAAAGCTTCTCAATGCCGCCATCACGAAACCTCCCGATCGCTCGCGCGCCGTCACGCCTGCGTGAAGGGGCGCCGTCGCGGTCTCTGCCGCTGGCTGCCGCGAAACCGCCCCCTATAACTAGACCTGTCCAAGACAAACAGGAGGCAGCCTCATGCTTCGCAGCATCTCCCTCGCCATCGCCGGCGCCCTCACCGCGGCCTCTGTCGCGGGCTTCGCCGCCCATGCCCAAGATGCGGCATCCGGCACCGCCGGCACCGACGACCCCATCAAGACGCGCCAGACGATCATGGAATCCTTCGGGGCCTCCGCCAAGGTCGGCGGCGGCATGATCAAGGGCGAAATCCCCTACAATCCCGCGGTCGGCCAGCTCGTTCTCGCCACGCTCGATGCCGGCGCCCACACCTTTGGGCATTATTTCCCGGAAGGCTCCGACACCGGCGACACCGAAGCCTCGCCCAAAATCTGGCAGGATATGGAAGGCTTTCACGCCAAGATCGGCGATCTGCAAGAGGCGACCGCCGCGGCCGTGAAAGCGAAGCCGCAGGATCTCGACGCCTTCAAGGCGACGTTCGGCAAGGTCGCGAAGAACTGCAAATCCTGTCACGAAGATTATCGCGTCGAAAAGGACTGAGGCTTTCGTGGCGAAAAAGCTTCTGGCTGCGGCCGTCGTCCTGGCGGCCGCGGCATGTGCGGGCTTCTATGTCGTGACCATGCCGCAGCCGATTGCGGCCGCGGCGCTCCCCGCGCACGAGCCCGATGTCGCCAACGGCGAGCGCCTGTTCCTGGCGGGCAGCTGCGCCTCCTGCCATGCCGCGCCCAAAGCGGAAGGCGAGGCAAAGCTCGTGCTTTCCGGCGGGCTCGAGCTCGACACCGATTTCGGCCTCTTCCGCGTGCCGAACATTTCCTCAGACCCCGACGCCGGCATCGGCTCCTGGAGCGACATCGATTTCGTCAATGCGATGAAGCGCGGGCTCTCGCCGTCCGGCGCGCATCTTTATCCGGCCTTCCCCTACACCTCCTACGCCAAGATGCGCCTCGCCGATCTTCTCGATCTCAAGGCCTATCTCGACACGCTTCCGGCGAGCAGCAACCGGGTCGCGGGCCACGATCTCTCCTTCCCCTATTCGCTGCGCCGCGGCATCGGCCTGTGGAAGCGGCTTTATCTCTCCGAAGATCCGGTGATTGCCGTCGATGAAAACGACGCGGAGCTCATGCGCGGGCGCTATCTCGTCGAAGGCCCCGGCCATTGCGCCCAGTGCCACACGCCGCGCGACGCCTTTGGCGGGCTTGAGACGGACCGCTGGCTTTCCGGTGCGCCGAACCCGGAGGGCAAGGGCCGCATCCCCAACATCACGCCGTCCGATGATGGCATCGGCAGCTGGAGCCTTTCCGACCTCACTTATTATTTCGAAAGCGGCTTCACGCCCGATTTCGACAGCGTCGGCGGCCCCATGGTGCCGGTGCAGGAAAACCTCGCCAAACTCCCGCCCGAAGACCGCGCCGCCATCGCCGCCTATCTCAAAGCCGTCCCGCCCCTCGGCGACGCCAGCGACGGCGGGAACAGCGGAGGCGGGAACGGCGGCGCGGACAACACCGGAGGATAAAGCGGGGACCGGAAAGGCAGCCCCGAAAAGCTCAACCGCGCCCAGGCGAGACCTATCCCCGGATCATCCCCTTGACCGGCCAACCCCTTGACCGGGCGGCCCGACGAAACTCCGGCGTCAGCCGCACGGTCCCCCTCCCCCTTGTGGGGAGGGGCTAGGGGTGGGGGTCCCCCCAAAAAGTGGGAGTCTGCCCAAGTGTTGACTTCGGAGAACGGCCATCAGCGCCGTCACCCCCACCCGACGCTTGCGGCTTTCGCCGCCGCGTCGACCTCCCCACAAGGGGGAGGTGGTGGAGCGCACCGATCCGCCGGGCAGAACCATCCGCCGAAACGACGACATCTCGAACGCGAAGAGGGTCGGTCAAACCAGAAGAGGGTCGATCGCCCCCCGCAGAGGGCCGGCCCCTCCGCAAGCCCGCAGCGGCGCACCAAAAACTCCGGCGTCAGCGGCACGGTCCCCCTCCCCCTTGTGGGGAGGGGCTAGGGGTGGGGGTCTCCTTAAAACAAGTAGGCGGCCCCCAAAAACCTCAGCGCAGCGCGCGGGGCGGCACGCCCGGCTCGCATTGCATGTTGATCAGCCGGCCGCGGGAGAAGCTCAGCCCCTCGTTGACGAAGCGCTGGCATTCGATCTCGGTGCGGAAACAGCCCTCGGCATAGAAGCGGCGGCTGCCGCGTTCGCCGCCCGCCGGCCCCTGGCCCTGCGCGGCGACCCAGCCGAACCACAGGCTTTTCGGATCATAGCGCGCCGTCAGCGCCTTGCAGGTCCCCACCCCCTTGTCGAAACGCAGCCAGGTGGCATCGGCCGGCACCGTCCCGCCGACGACGAGAAGCCCGGCAAGGGCGGCCGCCGAAACGGCGGCAGGCAGAAAGCGGGACATACACAACTCCCTTGAAAATCACGGTCAGCTTTATCTGGGGCTTTGGCCGGCCGCTTCCAACACCGGTCGCAAACGACAGCCGCCAATAGCAGGGGGCAGGCTCAGGCGTGCGCCCAGTCCCAGTAGAGCGTGCGGGCGCGGTTGCCGATCGGGCCCGGCTGCAAATCGCGGTCCTCGATGCGGGTGACGGGCACGACCTTGGAATAATTGCCGCTCGAAAAGATCTCGTCCGCCGCCGTGAAATCGGCGATCGTCAGCGCCTGTTCGCGCACCTCCACGCCCGCCTGGCGCAGAAGATAGATGACGCGCTGGCGCGTGATGCCGTTCAAGAAGGTGCCGTTCGGCGCCGGCGTGAAGACGACGCCGTCCTTCGCCATGAAAATGTTCGAGGTGCCGGTTTCCGCGATATTGCCCAGCATGTCGCGCACCAGCGCATTGTCGAAGCCGCGCGACTTCGCCTCCAAAATCGCCCGCCCGTTGTTAGGGTAAAGGCAGCCCGCCTTGGCGTTCGTCGGCGCGCATTCGATCGTCGGCTTGCGATAGGGCGACAAGGTCAGCGAAAAGCCCTTCGGCTCCAGAACCGGCGTCTCGTGAATGCACAGGCAAAAGCGCGTGGAGGCCGCAAGCGGCGGCACCGACATGAAGCCGCCCTCCTCCGCCCAATACATCGGGCGGATATAGAGCGCCGTCTCGTCGTCGAATTTCTTGGCGCCCTCTTTGGCGAGCCCCACCATCGTCTCCACGTCGACCTTCGGCTCAAGACCGAGCGCCGCGGCCGACGCGTTGACGCGCGCGCAATGCAGTTCGAGGTCGGGCATCACGCCTTCAAAGCGCCGCGCCCCGTCGAAAACCATCGAGGCGAGCCACATGGCATGGCTGCGCGGGCCGATGAGCGGCACATTGCCCTCGTGCCAGTCGCCATCCACAAAGGTCCAGGTTTTCGACCATTCCGCCATGTCGTGCCTCTCGTCTGTCGCTTTTTGCGGCGAACGGCCCGCGCCTTCAAAACGTCTGTCCCGGCCCCGTCTGAACGAGGTTGCGCCACGTCCTGCGCGGCGCGGCCGGGGCGCGGCGAAGACGCCCGTCGCAGCCAATATGAACTCCTGGCGGTAGCCTGAATGCCGCCGTCTTGCTAGACCCTATCTCGTCACAAGCCGCCGACGGGCGGCATCTGCGGGCGGGCCCGGAATGCGGGCGCGCCGGCGATTTGGCGCCCGAAAGCCGACGGCGCGCGAGAGAAGGGGGAAGCCGCATGCAGCCATCGATCTTCGTCTTCGATGCCTATGGCACGCTCTTCGACGTGCATGCGGCCGTGCGCCGGCATGCCGAAGCCGTCGGGCCGGATTGGGAAAAACTCTCCCATCACTGGCGCGCCAAACAGCTCGAATATTCCTGGGTGCGCTCGTTGATGGGGCGCTATGTCGATTTCTGGACGCTGACGGAAACCGCGCTCGACCACGCCTTCCAGTCCTATCCTTCGCTCGATTCCTCCATGAAGCCGACGCTTCTTGCCGCCTATCGCAGCCTCGACTGCTATCCGGAGGTGCCGGAGACGTTGAGCCGGCTGCGCGCGGCCGGGTGCCAGCTCGCCATTCTCTCCAACGGCACACGCGACATGCTCGATGCGGCGATCGCGGCCGCCGGCCTCACCGGCCTCTTCGATGCCGTCCTCTCCGTCGACGACATCCGCCTCTACAAGACGGATGAGCGCGCCTACGAGCTCGCCACCACCTATTTCCGCGTCTATCCGGAAGCGATCTCGTTTCAATCCTCCAACCGCTGGGACATCGCCGGCGCCACCGCCTATGGCTTCCGCACCGTGTGGATCAACCGCGCCGGCCAGGCCGACGAATACCACGACCTCCCCGCCGCCGCCGTCCTGCCGGATCTGAAGGCCCTGCTCAGGGTGTGAGGCGCGCGGATGCGCCCTCACAGTTTTTCATAGCCTTGAGGCGGAGAGCTCGTTACGTCCCGACGGCTATGCGTTCATTGCAGTAATTGGCGCGGTATTTGCACTCATCTAAAAGCAGACATTGTAAGCTTTGACGCCATACCTGCTGACGCCGTACGACACGAAGCGTTTAAGAGGAAGACCGCTCCTACGCTGTTCTACGTGTTCGTCTCTAGCAGCGCGATCTCGCCGTCCGTTAGGTCGAACAGTCGGTAGATGAGCGCGTCGATCTCGTGCTCGGCCGCAGTGATGGCGGCGGTTTGTTCGTTGATTTCCCGTCGCGAGGTTTCCAGCCAGTCCTCCCAATCGGAGCGGTCGGCGAGCGGAATGTCCGATTTGAACCGCCTCTTGATCTCCGCGCGGAAAGCGGGGAAGTCGAGTTTCCACCATTCCTCCAGCTTTCGCCCGAGCTTCACCGATCCGTCCGTCTCGCGTTGGTTGGGTGGGCAGAGATCAGGGATGCGGCGGGTGACGGCAGTTTGCTGGGTCAGGCGGTTGGCGGCGGCGGACTGGGCGGTGCAAGAGAGAGTACCGAGTTCGAGGTTGCTCAGTAGGGCGTCGGGGATTGGGATCGTGCCGACGAACTGGCTTTTGAAGCGGGCGAAGCCACCGCGAAACTCCGGCGTCAGCGCCTTCATTAGGAACCAAACGACCCGGGAGTTTAGAAACGCGAGTAGTATTTCGCTATCGTTAGGTACGAAAAAGCAAGTCGAGTCCACAAACGACCCCGACCTATCAAGCGAAAAGGCACATTCGTCGGCTACATCACGGTAGGCAATTTTCGCTTTTTCCAGCGCCGGTACATATGCCTCTTGTGCCTGCTGCAACTCGAACCATTCCTGTTCGGTAGCTCGGTGCTCTAGCCCCTTCATGACAACATTGCCGGATTTTGTGCGCTCTTCCCATTCCCGGAACGGCGCGAGGTGGTTGCGGATCGCTGGGTAGTCATCGATCGAGATCCGATTTTTCGGGATATAAATTATGAACAGGTCGCGCGGCTCGACGCGCCAACGGCGCATGTCCTTACCTTCCAACCACGGCCGCAAAAGTTTCTCCGAGCGCGGGTCCGCCGCCACCAAGCGGTCACGTGTGGCCCGGTCGATCACAAAGGCAGCGTTGAGGCCCGTCTTGATGCCGTAGAGGGGCGCGCCGTACACTTCCTGAAGCGTTGGGTGGTTTCCCATGATCTTCGCACGAAGCTCGCGCAAGGCCGTTGACTCCAACTCCCACGAGCCCTCACCGAGCGCGCCCTGGGGATAGGGTAAGGCGCCCGCGTCGAAGGCACCACCGAACTCCGTATCCGGCACCGCAGGCACGTCCCAGTAGCTGATTTCGTGGTCTTCTTCCGGTTCGCCAGCCCGGGCGATCATGATGACAGGGTAGGTCGTCACTCCCTGGAAGATCTGCAAGTCGCCGAAGTCGGCCACCGTCTCGATGGTGGCCTCGCGCGCAAGGTAGCGCCGGAGCGGTGCGCCTGAACCCGTCTTGAAGAAAGTGTTGCTGGAGATGTAGCCGAGCCGCCCGGCGTTCTTGCCGCGCCGTAGCAGCCGCAGTCCTCGCTCGTAAAAGTAGCAGTAGAGGTCCGCCCGATCCGATACGACTTCGTAGCGCGTCTCGAGGTAGGGCTTCATGGCCCTGATCAATTCCATGCGTACGTAGGGCGGATTGCCGAGTACGACGTCGAAGCCTGCCTCGCCCTCGTCTGGATCGAACACTTCCGGAAACGCTTCCGCCCACGTAAAGCAGTGGTCGAGATAGGCGTAGTTGGCGTCCTCGATCAGCGAGTCGCCGACTCGGATCGTGTGGTCGAGCCCATCGAGCGGCTTGCCGCTCTTGGCGGTCTTCAACCACAGCGACAGCTTTGTGATCTCGACGCTTTCGGCGTTTACGTCAACGCCATAAAGGTTCTTGGACAAGATCTCGGAGTCGATGTCGAAAAGGTCGGGTGCGTTGGCATCGCCGCGAAGCTCGGCGATCTTGGCGTTGGCCCGGTCGTACTCGGCGCGCAGCCAGTCGAAGGCGGTAACGAGGAAGATGCCCGAGCCGCAGGCAGGGTCGACCACGCGTAAGTGTTGGAGGCGGTCGAGATAAGCACGCCATGCGGCCAATTCGTTCTTGCGAGCCTTGGCCGAACCTTTGCGCCCCTCGAATCGCAGTGTGTCATATTCGCTCGGATCGCCCGCAACCGCGTGCTCACGCATCACGGTTTGGAAAGTGTCGCGCACCTGCGCACCCAACGTGCGCTCGGTGATGAAGCGAGCCACGAAGGACGGCGTGTAGACAATACCGTCCTTCTTGATCTTGGAGTGAGAGCGCCCGAGCGAGCGGAAGTCGCCTTCATCCTCACCGCGGGCGATGGCGAGATGCTTCTCCAGATCGCGGAGCGACTGTTCGAAGATGTGGCCAAGGATAGTGACGTCGACGTCCTCAGCGAAGTCGTAGTTACCGATCGTGCCAAGCCCGGCGCACGCTTCGTCCGACAGCTTCAATGAGCGGATGGCGGGATCGCGGCGGAATAAGCCGCCGTTGTAGGCGGAGATGGTCTGCGGGCGCCCCCTGATCGTAACGGTCCCCCCGCCGTCGATCATGGAGAACAAACCTAAGTAGTTGTCCCACTTCGGCACTGGCGCGAACTCGTTGGCAGCGGCCGTGACGTGACGGAGAAGGTTAGCCGGCAGGAGCTGCCGGTCCTCAGCGAAGGCAATGAAGAGGACGCGGTCCATGATGGTTTGTGCCATGGATACGACGCTCTCTGGCGCGTGCGGCTCGCGGTTCCCGTCGCCGGTGGCAGCGATCTCAGTGATCAATCGCTCGCGGACGTCCTGATAGTTGGCATAGAAGGCGTTGCCGATCTCCTTGTCCGCCTCCAGGCTCTCGCGCAGCAACTCTTCGGTGCGCCCCGTAAGGAGGTTGTCAGCGTGCAGAAGGGTGACGAAACGGCGATACTCGTCCATCTCACCGAGCCGAGCGATATCAAAACGCTCGTAGTCCCTCGCGCCCTCGCGATAGGAATAGAGGCGGATCTCGACGTAGTTCGTGACCAGCACCCAACGCACCGTTCTGCCGGTGAGCAATGCGTAGTCCCAAGCCTGCTCAACAGGTGTGATGTTGCGCCCCTGCATGGGTGCATCAAGATCGCGTGTTCCCGCGCCCTTAAGCTCGAAGGGTGCGACGACCTCGTCCGATCCGCCGCCGAAACGTCCGAGTGCGAGGTCGACTCTGCCCGCGCCGATCGGATGCTCCTTGTCTACGGTCTGCCCATCCGCGTGTCCCGCCGGACGGTAGCCGAGCACACCCTCAACGATGCCGGTCTTGAAGTCCCCGTCGAGCGCGGTCTCTTTGTGCCGGACGATCTCGCCCGAGCGTATCATACCCGCCCAATGCGCGAGGATAGCCGCGTGCGTCTCCGGCACGGTCTCGATCACCGCACCCGCCCGCGCCAGAACCTTAGTGTTGAACAGTGCCACTGAACTCCCCCCGCCTCCTTCAATCGGAAAGACGTGAAATGTTCAACCAATAAGGGCGTCGGCCTTTGTACAGTCCTGAACTGCCGCGATAGGAAACGGCTGGTTCCTCTCGGAGCCGAACGGCAGCTATGCGAGAACGAAGGCTGAAAGCCGACCATCCCCCTTTCGGCCCATTGCGGTAGTCTTTCGAATGGCAGCAGAAAGCCGCCACGGCATCCGCCGCACCCCACGCCCCTGTCACCCGACAGCCCTCAAGCCCACCTTCCGCAAGCCCTATACAGAGGCCATGGCACTGGCAGCCGACACAGGCCCGGGCGCCCTCCAACCCGCGCAACCCCACAAAATCATGAGCGCGAGAGTCTTGTTTTCTCCAACATGTCCGAATAGGCAGGCGCCACGTTCCCCGGTGCACAATGGACCCGACAATGCCGAACAGGATCCTGCTCTCGCTCGCCGTTCTCATGGCCGCCTTCAGCACATCGGTTCGCGCCGAGCCGACGAGCTATCCCCTCACGATCGAAAATTGCGGCCGGGAGGTCACGTTCGACAAGGCGCCCGAGCGCGCCGTCGCGCTCGGTCAGAACACCGCCGAGATCATGCTCCTGCTCGGTCTGAAGGACCGCATGGCCGCCACCGCTTTCTGGCCGAGCGAGGTTCTGCCGGAACTGCGTGCGGCAAAGGACGAGGTCGATGTCCTGACCGTCGAATTTCCGACGCTTGAATCGGTCCT
This sequence comes from Afifella marina DSM 2698, assembly GCF_900102695.1. Classification (GTDB taxonomy): domain Bacteria; phylum Pseudomonadota; class Alphaproteobacteria; order Rhizobiales; family Afifellaceae; genus Afifella; species Afifella marina. The sequence continues at coordinate 602,839 of NZ_FMVW01000001.1, read as the reverse complement.
GTCGAAACAGCCGGATTTCGTCGCCGCGATGTTGACGACCCTGATGGGGCCGGACAGCAAGGTCGCCAAGCGCGACGATTTCGAACGCCTCGACATCCCGACCTATCTTGCGCCGAGCGCCTGTTCGACGACGCTTAACGCCAACGACGCCTATGGCAGCCGCGACGCGCTGTGGACCATGGATCTCCTCTATCAGGAGATCGACGACCTAGCGCGGATCTTCGACGTCGCCGATCGCGGCGAGGCCCTCATCGCCGATCTGAAGGCGCGCGAGGCGGCTCTGCGCGCCGAATTCTCCGGTTCGGAGCACCCGACCTTCGTCTTCTGGTTCTCCAGCCCCTCGCCCGCGGACGATGCCTATCTCGGCGGCGGCAACGGCCCGTCGGGCTATATCGCCGATCTCCTCGGCGGCTCGAATGCGATCAAGACCGAAGCCGACTGGCCGACGCTCGGATGGGAAGGCATCATGGCGGCCGATCCGACCGTCATCGTGGCCTCGCAGGTCGATCGCAAGCGCTGGGCGCTCGACGCGGCGGACGCGAAGATCGCCTATCTGACGTCCGATCCGACCGTCAGCCAGATGGAGGCGGTCAAAAAGGGCCGCATCGTCGTCATGAGGGGCGCGGCCATGAATCCGAGCATCCAGACCCTCTACGGCGCCGAACAGGTCGCCAGGCAATTGCGGACGCTCGACCTCAAGTGACGACACCAAAAGCATCGCCAGCGGCACCGCCCGAGACACCGCCAGAAACCGCGCCAGAAGCCTCGCCCGAAACCTCGCCAGCAACATCGCCAGCCACATCGGAAGACGGGGCCGGCTGGCTCGCCCTCTTCCTCGCGTTCATGCTGGTGGCGCTCGCTTTCGTCGTCGCCCTGGCAACGACGATCGGCGACTACAGGATCGGGTTCGGGACGGTGGTTCTGGCGATCAGCAACGGTCTCGGGCTCACCGGCGCCGACATTCCGCCCATTCAGGAATCCGTCGTCTGGGATCTGCGTCTCAGCCGCGCGCTGGTGGCGGCCCTTTCCGGGGCGGGTCTCGCGCTCTGCGGCGCCATCCTGCAGGCGCTCCTGCGCAACCCGCTCGCCGAACCCTTCGTGCTCGGCGTCTCGGCCGGCGCCTCGACCGGGGCCGTCTGCGTCATCGTTCTCGGCATCGGCGCCGGCAGTCTGTCCCTGTCGATGGGCGCCTTTGCCGGCGCTTTTTCGGCCTTCGCCCTCGTTGCGCTTCTCTCCAACGGCGCCACCAGCGGCCCGAACCACACGATCCTCGCGGGCGTCGCGGCGGCGCAGCTCTTCAACGCGCTCACCTCCTACATCGTGACGACGTCGGGCAACGCCCAGCAGGCGCGCGACGTGATGTTCTGGCTTCTCGGCAGTTTCGGCGGCGTGCGCTGGCCGGACTTTCAGCTTCTCATCCTCGTCATTGTCTTCGGCCTCGCCGTCTGCCTGTGGATGGCCCGCACGCTCGATGCCTTCACCTTCGGCGACGAGGATGCGGCGGCCCTCGGCGTGCCCGTGGCGCGCATTCGCCTCGTTCTCTTCGCGGTGACGGCGATGATCACGGCCACCATCGTCAGCATGGTCGGCGCGATCGGCTTCGTCGGCCTCGTCGTGCCCCATGCGGCGCGCTACATCGTCGGCCCGCTGCATCTGCGCCTTTTGCCGGCCTCGGCCGCGCTCGGCGCCGTCTTCATGGTGCTCGCCGATATCGCCTCGCGCGTCGTCGCCACGCAGCAGACGGTGCCGATCGGCGTCGTGACGGCGCTCGTCGGCGTGCCGTTCTTCGCCATCATCCTCTATCGCGCGCGGCCATCAACATGACGAGCATGACGATCCGCGCCGACAATCTCACCTGGGGCGTCGGGCAAAAAACCATCGTGCGCGACGTCTCCCTGCGCGTCGAAAAGAACGAGACGCTCGGCCTCATCGGGCCGAACGGATCGGGGAAATCCTCGCTCCTGCGCCTTCTCGCCGGGCTCAAACGGCCGCGTTCGGGACAAGTCGAGATCGAGGGGCAGAACATCGCGAGCCTGTCGCGCCGGGCGCTCGCACGCCAGCTCGCCTTCGTTCAGCAAAGTGCGGCATCCGACACCAATCTCAGCGTCCGCGACGTGGTGAAGCTCGGGCGCACGCCGCATCGCTCGGCGCTGTCCGGCTGGTCGTCTGCGGACGAGGCGGCCGTCGCCGCCGCCATTGCGCGCGTCGACATGGTCGCGCGGCGCGGCCAGGCCTGGCAGACGCTGTCGGGCGGCGAGCGCCAGCGCGTCCACATCGCACGCGCGCTCGCCCAATCGCCGACGATCATGTTCCTCGACGAGCCGACCAACCATCTCGACATCCACCATCAGATCGAGATCCTGCGCATGGTGCGCGATCTCGACCTCACCAGCGTCGTGGCCCTACACGATCTCAATCTCGCATCCATGTTCTGCGACCGGATCGCCGTGATGCAGAACGGCGCGCTCGTCGCCTGCGACCTGCCGTCGAAGGTGATGACCGAAAGCCTGCTGCACGAGGTCTTCCGCATCAAGGCGGAGGTGAGCCCCGACGAAAGCTCCGGCCGCCCCCATATCCGCTTTTGCAGCGAATGAGGCTTTTGGGCATCTGACCGAGCCCCAAAACGCTCACCTCGCCCCCGGCCCAGCCAAGCCCCGGCCGCGCCGCACGCCCCCACCTCCCCCTTGTGGGGAGGTCGACGCGCCGCCCGGTGCGTCGGGGGGGGGGGCGCCGAATTCGTTCCAACCACCCTGCGCCGGTTTCCTTAGCGGCCCCCCACCCCTAACCCCTCCCCACAAGGGGGAGAGGGACGGCCGTGCCACTCTCAAACCCATGCCCGCTCTGAACTCTGTGCCCGCCCTCAGATCCAGGCACGCCCTCGAATCCGGTCGCGCTACGTCGCGCCCCCAACGCCGTTCCAGCCTCCTCGGTGCCCGCTTCTCCAGCAAGGCCGCGCCGCACACGCCCACCTCCCCCTTGTGGGGAGGTCGACGCGCCGCCCGGCGCGTCGGGTGGGGGTCGCCGAGGATCCGTCAGATCTCAGACGTTGTTTCTTCTAGCAGACCCCCACCCCTAACCCCTCCCCACAAGGGGGAGGGGAACATCCGTGCCCACCCTCAAAACCGTGCCCACTTTGAAATCTGTGGCCCCCGCAACGCCCCCCTTCGGCGCCCGCTTCTTCAGCAAGGCCGCGGCGCACGGCACACCTCTCAGATCACGCCCGCCCCCTCAGCCGCGCGAGATGCTGCCTGAGGACCGACGTAAAAGCCTGGACCTTGTCGGAGCGGAAGGCGCTCGGCGCCGTCAGGAGATGGATCGCGCGCTCGCCTGCCCTGTCGCGCGCCCTGTCGCGCACCCTGTCGCGCACCGTGAAATCGTCGAGCACGGTGACGAGATCGCCGCGTGCGAGATGCGGTTTGAGAAAAATATCGGGCGCACGGATCAGCCCGTGGCCGGCGATCGCCTGGCGGATCGTCGCCGAGGCGCTGTTGACGGCAAGCCGCCCCGCCACCTCCACCACCTTCTCTTTCTTGCCGTCGCGAAAACGCCAGCGCCGCGGCGGATCGTCGTTCAGATCGAAGATCGCCTGGTGATCGGCGAGATCGTCGGGGCGTTGCGGCGTGCCATGCGCTTCAAGATAGCCGGGGCTTGCGGCAATCTGCGATGTGATCGTCCCGATACCCGCCATCTTGTAACTGGAATCCCGCGGCACGCTGATGCGCACCGCAAGGTCGAAGCCGCCGGCGACGAGATCCTTCATCTCGTCCGACAAAACGAGATCGACGCGCATTCCGGGATAGGTGTCGATGAAACTCTGTGCGGCATCCGCCAGGCACAATTCGCCGAAGGTCGTGCCGGAGGTGATGCGCAGCCGTCCAGAAAGCCCGTTCGCCGGCTGATCGAGCGCCGCATCGGCCGCTTCCAGAGAGACGAGCACGTTTCGCGCATAGGGCAGCCAGCGCTCGCCATCCTCCGTCAGCGAGACGGAGCGGGTCGTCCGGTAAAGAAGCGCGCGCCCGAGCCTATCTTCGAGCGCGGCGACATATTTGCTCGCAAGCTTGTTGGAAATGCCGAGCCGCTCTCCGGCCGCCGTGAAGGAGCCCGTCTCGACCACGGCGACGAAGGTCCGGATACCGTCCACATAATCCATATTGTCCACGATACGGCGACAGTCATTCGCCCATCAAGCCCGTTATCGCGAAAGATCGCCCACCCTAAATTCCCTTCATGACCCGCGCCCCCCAAGCGCACCCCAGCCCCCCAAGCGCCCACCATCTGACGGCGCGCCCCAGGAGATATCTCATGGCGACCAGCGACGCCCCTCTTTCCATTGACCGTGTTGTCCTCACCGTCCGCGATCTCGACACGGTCGGCGATTTCTATGAGCGTGTGATCGGCCTCGACACCATCGCCGGCGACGGCGAGAGCCGCATTCTCGGCCAGGGCGACCTGCCCCTGATCGAGCTCCGCCGCGACGCGCAGGCGCGCTCTCTCCCCTTCGAGGCCGGCCTCTTCCACACGGCCTTCCTCGTCCCCCATCGCGACGATCTCGGCCGCTGGCTCCGCCATTACGGCGAGGCGGGCGGCCGGCTCGACGGCGCCTCCGACCATGTCGTCTCCGAGGCCGTCTATCTGCAAGACCCCGAAGGCAACGGCATCGAGATCTACGCCGACCGGCCCCGCTCCGCCTGGAGGTGGAACGGCCAGATGGTGGCGATGGACACGCGGCCCCTCGACATTCAAAGCCTCATCCAGGCGCCGGGCCGCTGGGCCGGCGCACCGCAAGGCACCGTCATCGGCCACGTCCATCTGCAGGTCGGCGATGTCGGCGACGCGGAGACCTTTTATGGCGGCGCGCTCGGCTTCGATCTCTCCGCGACGCTTCCCGCCGCGCGCTTCTTTGCAACCGGCGGCTACCACCATCACATCGGCACGAATGTCTGGAACAGCCGCGGCGCCGGCCGGCGCAGCCCGGATGCCGCCGGCCTCGCCGAACTCGTCCTCGCCGCCACCCCGGACGAGGCCGCCCGCCTCGGCGCGAAAACCCGCGCCGATCCCTCTTTCATCGCCCCCTCTTTCACCGATCCATGGGGCAACCGCATCACCATCCAACCCCGCCCCGCCCAAGCCGCCGCCGCGTAACGCCGCCGCCTGACGCCGCAAGGCACGGCCACGCCAAGAGCGCCGCCCACTCCCAGGCAAGGCGTCAGCCCCACCTCCCCCTTGTGGGGAGGTCGACGCTCCAACGGAGCGTCGGGTGGGGGTCGCCGAGGCCCCGTCAGATCTCACACGTTGTTTCTTCCAGCGGACCCCCACCCCTAACCCCTCCCCACAAGGGGGAGGGGGACGTCCGTGCCACTCTGAAATCCATTCCCGCCGCCCTCGCGGTCCGGGCGCCACTCCACCCCCTTCGGCGCCCGCTTCTCCAGCAAGGCCGCGAGGCGCGTCGGGTGGGGGTCGCCGAGGCCCCGTCAGATCTCAGACTTTGTTTCTCATCTCGCTCGCCGCCCGTTCACGACGTCGCGTCGTCTTCCGCGGGAATGAAGCGCAAAACGCCGGCGAGGCGCGACGGCCGACCGGTGTCAGACGGATGCTCGACGCCGTCCGTGACCGGCACCTCGGCGAAATCGAACGGGCTCAGCCCCTGAAGACACGCGACGTTGACGCCATACTGAAGCGGGTCGGAGCGCCGCTGATGGTGCGTGTAGATCCCGCAGCGCGAACAGAAAAAATGCTCCGCCGTCCCGGTGTTGAAGCGATAACGCGTCAAAAACGCCTCGCCCTCAAGAATCCTGACGCCGCCCGTCACCGCCGAGACGGCGACCGCACCGCGCATCCGGCAAAAAGAGCAGGTGCACCGGCGCGCCGTCGCAAGATCATCGACCAGCTCCGCCTCAAAACGCACCGCCCCGCAATGACACTGCCCGCTCCGCATCACCCGTTCCAACGCCATGATCTGATCTCCAAGAGCCGTGTATCGGGGCAAGGTTTGCGGCCGGAAACGGGCGGCAGCGCGGCGAATGCTCTGCGAAGCGGGTGAGCCAGAAGCGCAGCCGCGGATCAGCGCTTCGCTCCAGTTTCGTCAATCAACTTGCGGTCCTCAAGGATTGCCTTTTCAAACCACTGCGGCACGGTCGATATGCTGGAGCTGAAAACGCTTTCTGGAACGTCGCCCCAGAAAGCTCGTATCGCTCCATCGAAGCCCTGGAACTGATGATCGTCTACTCGAAGGGCGGTATGATCGCGCAGAGCCACATTTGAAAGGCTACTGCCCTCACCACCAAATGGGTCGTGGAGGTACTCGGGATAGCGTCGTTTCAGGTCCTGCAGGGACGGTCCTTCTCCATGCTTGTAGACGTTAACGACCAAACGGCATGCGTCGAGCGATTTGAAGTAATCGGCCCTCCGAACTGGCCACCCGAAACTCTCCAACAGATCAACTATCCGAATGAAATCGCCCCCCCACACTTTTGCCGGCACACAGTCACCGCGGTGCCAATGTTGAATTTCGCGAACCAGCCAATCGCGCAGCTGTTTGTCCCATTGATGGTACATGCCTGCCACGACACTCAGACGGGTCTGTTCTCGCATGTCGCAGAGCATCTGGTAATGCTGAATGCCAACATCATTGGCGACTTCGTAATATCTTCCAGGGTCGTCGTCGGGGTTAAACCACCTTCCGCCCTCTTCCAGCCAAGCGTTTGCCGCCCTGTCTGCGTCTGCTTCAATGTTCTCGAATCTCGAGAGCAACCGACTGCGAGCTTCTCTGACATAGAAATCATGCTGCTCTATCAGAGAGACGCGGAACGGCTCCCACATCTGGAATAGTACGTAATCGCTCATGTCGTTGACTCGCATCTAAACGGGAGTCTAACGCCGGCTTGCACTCCAAAGAGCCCTCCACCGACTTGATCTATAATTTGTAGGCTGGATCTTTTTCTATAGTCTATTCTGATTTTTAACTTTGATACAGCAAGAGGAAGTCCTATTACGCGCGGCAGGCAAAGGTAATGTAGTTTCTCAAAGATGCCCTTTCGGCCAGCGCGGACGATAGCGACCTCAAGCCGTGAACCAACACAGGAGCGTTGGTCACCAGCTTACGTGCTTTCCCGGCGCTGGCATCCTACACGTACCTATGTCCGCCACCTCATTGCCTCAAATGACCTCGTATATTTCAGCGATGCCATCAAGCGGACCGAGCTCGACGAAGAACGTAGACAGAGAGGAGCCTTCAGGCACCAACCAGGCGAAGCGATATTCATTTTGATATAAATATCTTATATTTTTACTGAAAATCGGAATAATTTGACTATAATCAGCTGTATAATTATCATAATATTGAATCGGTCTATCAATGGACTTAGCTTCTGGCAGCTGCTTCTTTACCGCTTCATGTAGACGCGCTCGGAAGGCTTCCTTGTTTCGCACAACGAGCACCGCCTCCGCCTCGAAAGGCTGAAACAAGCGCGCGTCATAGCCGAGGCTGCAGCACCAGACGTAAAAATTCCGCGTCATCAAGGTGCGGAATAGCTCTTTGCAGTGCACTGGACGCTCGACCTCCTCTAGCTCGGCGTTCAACCCGTACAGCCGGACCATCAGATGCTCGTTCGGCGTGACACTGAAATGCTCGAGCTCCTTGTCAGCCTGGGCAGCGTTTAAGGAGGGATCATCATAGGCAGCGGCCGGCGTAATCCTCAGGATTCCCCGCTCGAAAGCGGCGCGGATATGAGGCCGCTTGCCGAATTTCGCAAAACACGAGGGCGAGCCCGTGAAGGGAGATCGAAGTCTAGGGGGTAGATAGTCTGCGCTAGCCACCTCACGTAGCTCGCGCTCATCGAAGTCGCGAAAAATCAGTTTCGCTCGCTCCATCTGCTCCAGCATCGTGTGTAAAATCAGTCGAAGGAGGCCCCGCCGGTTTTCAAAACTCCGTGGCGGCGTCACATTGCCGGCAGCATCGGTGGACCACAGATTACGAATAAGAGCATCAAACCGCGTCTTGAGGGCGACATCCGGCAACTCACGCAGGTATCGCTCCCGCTCGTATTCGGCCCTCCACTCATCTATCATTCCCAATGCAGCCTCCCATCGCAGAGTCCTGCGCCCTCTCGGAGAGTTTAGGCATCGCTTTCCGGCCCTTGAGTCGCTCCGAATAGCCATATCTGAAGACGGTCACCACATCCGCCAGCAATAGCCAAGATGGCCGGTCTGAGCTGAGCCAAGATCAACCCTCCCCCCTTCCCCCTTGCGTGATTTGGTCACTCAGTAGCGAGAAACGTGAGAACATATACCAGCCATAGCTCGAAGATATGCATCTTCAGATGCTCGCCGTGGTCGCGGGCAGCTAGGTCATACCCACAGATGGATGTGGGGCCCGCGGACCCGGCGAAGCTCGCGCTATTAGCCCGTTGCAATTAGCCGTCCCGCAGAGTTCTGTTTAAATATATACTTCTTTCCTCAAATTTCTCTGTCACATTATCAATATATTTCTCTATAGAATAAATCATCTCATCAACAAAAATAATTGATTCTCCATCATTTTTGCTTATGATAAAAATCACCATCCTATCTCTGTATTTTATTTTTCTAATTTCATTCACCAGTCTATATTTATCAAAAAGACTAATTTCGTCTAGATAACCAATAGAAACCGTTCCGTCGGAGTTAAATTCCGTTACTGCCGAGTGCAAAATTCGGCTCAAGGCACTATACAAATTAACGCAGCTCTTATCGCCGCGGGCCGCTCGAAAAAACGGAGGCTCTGGCGGAATTATTGGTTCAAGCAAAGCAACCGACTGTTGGCGAAGTTGATATACTGTGCGGGATGCCTCTGCAAAATTCCGGAGGCTCGCCGCAAGCATGAGCAAGTCACGCCGAGCGAGGAGCCTTGCCACGTGATCGACGTCTTCAACAGCTCCACCTCCGTCGTCTCCGTCTATCCAACGGCTATAGGCGCGCACTCGCACTAACCCCTCCAGCACCTGATCGTACAGAAAATTGAGTTCGCTGCTCACCTACCGACTCCAATAAAGGTCACCACACTCCCCTCACTCACACGCCTATCATTATTCACATTCCCCTACACTGGGGAGGAGTTCCCTTATCTTCAGGTTTTCTATTTTAGGATAGATCATACTCAGATATCCGAAGGGGTGGAGGAGAGCGGCGGGCGCCTTTCGCGTACTAGTGTCTCTGTTGCCGCTCAGCCATTCGTAATCTGATGCCGGTATTTGCTCCCACCAGAAGCTGCTAGGGGGACGTGAGCGTCGACTAATGTCTTTAGGACGGGCCGCAGACACTTGGCTTCACGGATCTGAGCGCCGCCTCACACCACAGGCAGCCCACGCGCGTCAGAGCAATTCATGCGCCCAGCTTAGCCGATCCGGGCGCTGTCTTTCGGAAAGCGAAAGAGCCGACCGTACTCCGTCTCCCTCACCCCCGCGTCAGCCCGTCCAAAAATAGATCCGCGAGCCGGGTCACATCATCTTCAAACTCCGGCCCGGTGCGCACCAGGCACATGCCGATGAGGGTCAGAAGCAGATCCTCGGGCGTCACGTCTTCGCGCATGCGCCCGGCCTCTTTGGCGCGGGTCAGCAGGCGCGCGATCGCGCCGGTGAGGCTCTTGTAGGAATAGCTGTAGATTTCTGAGGATTTGTCGACGGCGAGCGCCAGCGCCGTCAGCATGCCCTGTTTGGTGGCGATGAGGCGGATGCTGGCGTGCACCCATTGGCGCAGCGCGGCGACCGGGTCCGCCTCGCCTTCGAGCCGTTCGGCGAGCGCCACCATCTGGTCGATCTCGCGGCGATAGACGGCCTCAAACAGCGCCTCGCGCGTCGGGAAATGCCGGTAGAGCGTGCCGATGCCCACCCCAGCCGCCTTCGCCACGCCTTCCAAAGTCGCCTGCCCGCCATGGGTGCGAAACACCTCGGCCGCGGCGGTGAGAAGCCGCTCGCGGTTGCGCAGATAATCGGCGCGCGGCCTGCGTCTTGGCTGTTCGGTTTTCCGTTCCATCTAATCTTTTACGCCAATCTTTTGACGGCACCTCCCTTGAAAGCGGAGGCACCCTCCATATAACTCATGCGAGCCAGGCCCGGCAGCGCGGATATCGCCTCGCTGAGCCTGCGTGACGGAAAACCGCCGAATGCGTCATCGGCACGGCGGCGTTTCCGGCCCGACCTCTTGTCCAAAGGTGGCCGCATGACCCTCTCTATCAGCCTCACCATCAATGGCGAGCCACGATCCGTCGCAATCGACGATCCGCGCGTCACACTCCTCGATCTCTTGCGCGAGCGCCTGCATCTCACCGGCACCAAAAAGGGTTGCGACCGCGGCCAGTGCGGCGCCTGCACCATTCTCGTCGATGGCGAGCGGGTGAATTCCTGCCTCGCGCTCGCGCTCAGCCATGACGGTGCCGAAATCACCACCATCGAAGGCCTTGCCGAAGAAGGCCGCCTGCATCCCGTGCAGGAAGCCTTCATCGCCCATGACGGCTTTCAATGCGGCTATTGCACCCCCGGCCAGATCATGAGCGCCGTCGGCCTCATCGCCGAGGGCCATGCGCACGGCGATGCGGAACGCGTGCGCGAATTGATGAGCGGCAATCTCTGCCGCTGCGGCGCCTATCGCGGCATCACCGAAGCGGTGCTCGAGGCCGAAGCGAAGCTCGCAACCCGTGAAAGGGACGCCGCATGAACCGCTTCGTTTGTCTCCGCCCGACCAGCGTCGCCGAGGCGGTCGCGGCCGCGTCCGAGCCGGGCTCCGCCTATCTCGCCGCCGGCACCAATCTTCTCGATCTCATGAAGGGCGGCGTCGCGCGCCCCGCCCGCCTCGTCGACGTCACGCATCTGCCGGGCCTCGGTGCCATCGAAACGCTCTCCGACGGCGCCATGCGCATCGGCGCGCTCGTCAAGAATTCCACACTCGCCTACGACGCGGCGTTCTCCGCCCGCTTTCCGGCCGTCGCCGAAGCGCTTCTCTCCGGCGCCTCGGCGCAGCTCAGAAATGCCGCGACCGTCGGCGGCAATCTCCTGCAGCGCACCCGCTGCCCGTACTTTTACGACACCGCCAGCGCCTGCAACAAACGCGCGCCCGGTTCCGGCTGCGACGCGATCGGCGGCGCCAATGAGGGCCACGCGGTTCTGGGCTTCAGCGATCATTGCATCGCCACCCACCCCTCCGATTTCTGCGTCGCGCTAACGGCACTCGGCGCCATCGTCGAGATCGAGGGCGAGGGTGGCCGCCGCGACGTGCCGATCACCGATTTCTATCGCCTGCCCGGCGACACGCCCGAGAAAGAGACCGTCCTCTCCCCCGGCGAGATGGTCGTCGCCATGCGCCTGCCCGCAGATTCCACCGCCTTTTCCGCAAACCAGCGCTATCTGAAAGTCCGCGAGCGCACGTCTTATGCCTTCGCCGTGGTCTCGGCCGCGGCCGCGCTCCGGCTCGAGGACGGGCGCATCGCCGAGGCCCGCCTTGCGCTCGGCGGCGTCGCGGCCAAACCCTGGCGCGCGGAAGAGGCGGAAGCGCGCCTCGCCGGCCGCCACGCCAATCGCGCCGCCTTCGAAGAAGCCGCAGACCTCACCTTCGCGGCCGCAAAACCCTCCGGCGACAATTCCTACAAGATCACGCTCGGCCGCCGCCTCGTCACACGTGCACTCCTCCTCGCCGCCGCCGGCACGCCCGATCATCTGCCAGCGCTCCCCGCCTCGCCTTTCGCCGAAACTCCCGCAGGTGTCCTGCCAGAAGGTGTCGCCCATGTCTGAGATCGCACAGCTTTCCCCCGGCCCGCGCCAGCGCCACGGCTCCAGTATCGGCCAGCCCCTCACCCGCGCCGATGGCCGCCTCAAAGTCACCGGCGAAGCCATCTATGCCGCCGACAACCACCCGGACGGCCTCCTCCACGCCGTCATCGTGCCGGCCAAGATCGCCCGCGGCCGCGTCGTCTCACTCGATCTCGACGCCGCCAGGGCGCATCAGGGCGTCGTCGAGATCATGACGCCGGAAAACCGCCCGCCGCTCGCCATGGACCCGTTCGAGAAGTCCAATCCGCTGATGTTTCGGATGCATCTCCTGTCGGATGCGACGGTGCGCTATGCGGGCGAGCCGGTCGCCGTCGTCATCGCCGAGACTTTGGAAGCGGCGAAAGAAGGTGCGGCCCTCCTCGCCCCGCGCTACGAGGCGGAAACACCCGAAGTCACGCTCGACGCGGCGGCCTATACGCCCGAGACCGTCGGCCCGGGCCAGCCGGCGGAAGCCGCGAAGGGCGATGTCGATGCGGGCTTCGCCGCGGCCGCCCAGGTGATCGAGGCAGTCTACGAGACGCCGCCGCAATACCACAACGCCATGGAGCCGCATGCCGTCGTCGCCCGTTTCGACGGCGACAGCCTCTTCCTCGACATGCCGACCCAGGGCCTTGCCATGTCGCGGATGCGCCTTGCCGGCCTTTTTGGCCTGACCCCTGATAACATCCATATCCGCAGCCCGTTTCTGGGCGGCGGCTTCGGCTCCAAGGGCGCCGTGTCGAGCCCGGAAGCGCTCGGCATTCTCGCGGCCAAACTCACCGGGCGCCCGGTGAAGCTCGTTCTCGCCCGCGAGGAGATGTTCGGCCCCGTCGGCCATCGGGGCCAGACGCGGCAGACGCTGCGTCTCGGCCTCGACGCGGCGGGCGCCCTCACCGCGCTCACGCATCACACCCGCGCCTCCACGAGCCGCTTCGATGAGTTCATCGAGCCCTCTTCGGGCGTCGGCCAGTCCCTCTACAAGGTCCCCGCGCTCCACACCGCGCATGAGGGCGTGCGCCTCGATATCGGCACGCCCTCCTTCATGCGCGCGCCCGGCGAGGCCTCAGGTTCGATCGCCCTTGAAAGCGCCATCGACGAGGCGGCCTTCGCGGCGGGCATGGACCCGCTCGCCTTCCGCCTTGAAAACTATGCCGAGGTCGAGCCGATCTCCGGAAAACCCTTCTCCTCGAAGGCGCTCAAGCAATGCTACACAAAGGCGGCGGAGCGCTTCGGCTGGGCGGGCCGCCCGCTTCGCTCGCGCCAGATGCGCGATGAGGCCGGCCGGCTTCTCGGCTGGGGCATGGGCACGGCGATCTTTCCCGCTCTCATGTTTCAGGGCAATGCCCGCGCCGTCATCCGCCGCGACGGCACCGGCGTGATGGAGGCGGGCGCCCACGATATGGGCCAGGGCGCGTGGACGGCGCTCGCCCAGATCGCCGCCGATTCTCTCGGCCTCACGATCGAAACGCTCGATTTCCGCTCCGGCACGTCGGACCTCCCCGATGCCGGGATCGCCGGCGGCTCGACGCATACGGCGACCGCCGGCAACGCCATCCACCGCGCCGGCACCGCCGCGATCGACAAGCTGACGGCGCTTGCCGTCAATGACGAAAGCTCCCCCCTCTTCGGTGCCGGCAATGTCGGGGTCGTCGCCAGCGAAGGCCGCCTCACCCGCCGCGACGACGAAACGGCGAGCGAGAGCTTTGCCGACATTTTAACGCGCGCAGGCCTTGAGGAGATCGCAGCCGACGGCCAGGCGGCCGCCGATCCGTCCGCCCAGGAGGCCTATGCCATGCATGCCCATGGCGCCGTCTTCGCGGAAGTCGCCGTCGATCCGGAACTCGGCCAGATCCGCGTCACCCGGCTCATCGGCGCCTTCGCCGCCGGGCGCGTCATCAATCCGCGCATGGTGGAAAGCCAGTATCTCGGCGGCATGATCTGGGGCCTCTCCTTCGCGCTCCACGAAAAGGCCGTCCACGACCGCCGCAGCGGGCGCATCGTCAACGCCAATTTCGCCGAATACCGCGTGCCGGTGAATGCCGACATTCAGGGGCTGGAAGCGATCCTGGTGCCGGAGGAAGACCCCCATGTGAACCCGCTCGGCATCAAAGGCGTCGGCGAAATCGGCATCACCGGCACCGCCGCCGCCATCGCCAACGCCATCTTCCACGCGACGGGAAAACGGGTGCGGAGTTTTCCGATTGGATTGGCGGAGGTGTTGTAGGGAGGTAGGAGGTTGAGAGAAGCATCGGACGCGGGTCGCCTGTTCGCGCTCCTTTTCTCTTACAAGATCCTTAAGGACGAAAAGTCGTGACGAGCGGCCGCTATGCGCCTTTGACCGTCGTTCCGGTCATCGTGTCTGCCGCGAGAAAGCGGACGCTCTTCTTGCAAGATGCGTAGGGGCCAGTATGGAATAAAGCGCCTTGGTGTTCAGACAACACCTGAAGCCTCGAACTTTGGACCGGTTTTGAGTTTGGCTACACACTACGGAGCTTTCGTAAGCGCTTGTCGATTTCTGCAACCGGCAGGAACACAGCGTCATCCGCGAGCCAGCGTTCGAGGGCCGAAATCAGCAATTCGATATCGCAGGCGCCTGCCGCTTCCAGCTCGTCGATAATCCAAAGGACGCCATGAACCCGCACGGCGCGCGCAACGGCGACGCTTCTAAGAAGCCCGTCTCCAGTTAGGAGAATTGCATCCTCGTGGCAGGTCGTCGTCACCAAGGCGAAGCAATCGTTGGCTGACAATTGGCTGTGCTGACGCTTAAGCGCGCGAACTTGGGCAACTTCCGTTCCTGGCAAATCATATGTACTGAACCCGCCGTCCTCGAGCATTCGCCATTCTTGCGGCGTGAAATTCAGGAGCTCCTCCTCACGGATAGGTAAGGGGACGATGAACTGATAGGGCAGCCGCAGCAGGACATGCAGCAACTCACCCTTCTTTAAGTCGATCAGGCAAGACGCATCATTGACGACGACGCAAGTCACAGGTCACGCGGCCCCCTGATGTCGCGTTCGACAACGCTCAATGGGAGTCCGAGCATTTGTGCTGCGCGAACAGGAGAGATCATCTCTTCGCCGAGCGCACGCCAGACAAGGCGCTCGAAGCGCTGCGGCTTCTCAAAGGCTGCAAAACCCTCGCCCGGCATGATGGGCTCCGGTTCTTCACGCCGCCAGCTTCGCGCATAGGTCTTGAAGGCATATTCCAAAGCACTCTTCGACAGGATGCCAACCTGGCTAAGGCGCACAAGCATCGCTGCGGCCGAGACGCCGTAGGTGCGCTTGAGCCGCATGATCTCGATCCAGGTCATGCCATGCCGATTCCGGCCAGCTTCCCCTTCCAAATGCTCACGCGGAATGAGGAACGCTCCCGCGAAGCGGTGCATAGAAGGTTCCTTTTTCAGCGCGGCATTGCCGGTGGCGATTATAATGCGGTGAGCGAGTTCATGGGCGAGGTTGAAGCGCTTGCGCTCGACATTGGTGTGCCGCGAGACGACAATCACTTCAGTCGGTGAACCTTCCACCCGCTCGACATGGCAAGCTAGACCGTTAATGCGTTCAGGGAGATCAGCCTCGATGACCTTGAGCCCCTTGTCTTCGAGCAGGGCAGTCATGCTGGGTATGGGGTCGATCCCGAGCTTCCACACTCGCCGCACTTCCCGCGCCTTGGCCTCGATGGCGTCTTCATCGACAACATGATCCACACGCAGCGTAGCGAAAGGATCTTCTCCGCGGTGCAGGTCGAGGATGTCCTCGATAGCGAGATAGTCTTCGAGCTTATCGATCACGATGGCTTCCGCCATCGCCCGATCCTGCGCTGAGGCAGTCGAGTTCTTCCGCCACTCGACGCTTTCCAAAGCTTTGACTTGCCCGCCGAGCAGGAAGTCCAGCGACACGCCGAGCGCCTTGCCGAGGCCGACCAGCACCGACGAGGAAGGCATCATCTTGTCCGCTTCATATTTGCTGATGGCCTGCGCCGACACGCTGGGGGTCGCGCGGTCGGCAAGAGCTTGCATGGATAGGCCAGCCCGTTTGCGGGCAAGCTTGAGCCTTTGTCCGAACATGGTTCTCCCCATATTTTATGGTTGATAAACGCCGTTTTATGGGTTAAATATAAACACTAGGTTGGCGCATTTGTCAATCAACATCGACATATGGAGATTTAAATGTCTAAGAAAAATCAACACGTTGTTCCTCATGACAGCGGCTGGGCCGTAAAGGGAGCAGGAAACTCCCGTGCATCTTCCGTCCACCACACCCAGCGCGAGGCGATCGCGGCCGCGCGTGAATCCGCCATTCGCCAGAGCAGCGAGATGCTGATCCACGGCGAGAACGGTCGCATCCGCGAGCGGAACACCTATGGCAAAGATCCGGTCCCCCCGAAGGGCTGACACGAAAGGAACAACGCGATGGCTCGCATCGAAATGCGGTTCAATGGCCGCACGATCACTTCCGCCTCACAACTTCAGAGAGAGTTGACGCGCAGCGTGGAGAAGCATGTCGAAGATAACCTCAAGAAGGCCGCCGGTCCCGGCATGCGGATGAAAAGGACCCGCGAAGGCTACACCTTCGAGGGTTCGCCCGAGCAGATCAAGCGTATGAAGAACCGGCTGCGCTGACGTTGCCGCCGAAGCCATAGATAGCGTCTTCACCTCCCGATTGGATTGCCCTTCGGATGGCGATCATCAACTCCGGTCGCTGAACCGCCAATAGCAGCGGGAGACCGGAATTTGTCCCAAGCCTAGCATATGTTCCGCGCCTCTGCCGACGGAAGCCCAAAGGATATTGTAATTCGAATCTATCGTAAACCTCGTCCCCGCATGGCACGACACGGATACTGCATTTTGCCAGCAGCTCTTGAAAGACCTTGCCGGGACGCCGGAGCCGTAACTGCCCCTCTAGCCCCCACCTGTGAGGCCGCCGGGGTCAATGGTGAACATCTAAAAAAGAAATGCTAATTCCGTTTCAGAATTGACAATCGCGGGCACCCACGCTTTTCAACCCCTCTTTACGGTTCCCAGCTCCTCAGGTGCTGCACCCGTACTCGGCCGTTATCAGCTCATCCCCGCCCCCTATCTGCCTTGCCCCCCCCAGCGATCTGCCAATACTTGCAACTCCTGCGAAATTTCAAACTAACCTTCATATTCGACGGGAAATCTGCGTAATACATTATGGAAAAAATTTCAAAAATAGATGCTGCGAGACGGCAAATAGACACTGCGATCGATTTGTATTTCTCGAATGGAGATTTACTTTCAATATACTCTATATCATTTTCAGCGCATCAAATTCTAAATGATATTTATAGACATCATCAGGATTATGACTTCTTACGAACTTTGACAGATAAGCTGCCGCCTGACTTTCGTAGATATTTAGCCGGTCCAGCAAATTTCCTGAAACATGCGGATCGGGATCATGATGCCTATCTGCCTGAGATAAGCTATGTCCAAATTGAAGCTGTGCTGTGTGTTGCCACCATCCTCTACAGACGGATTACAGGGGATTTAACACTCAAGATGAAGGGATTTGACTTTATCCTTGAAGAGTTAGCATACGAGGAGATCGGCATTGAGGAAATTGATACAAATATAGATCGCATCAAAGAGTACGCTGCCCACCGTAATAGACTAAAGAATTTGCCCGCCGCGGAGCTGCTGGCTGAGAAAAGTAAGATGTATAGAGGGTTTTTGGAAGCGTTCCCAAGACTCGAGTCACTTCAGGAGAAAATGGCAGAGGAAGGGAAAAGCGCGACCGATATCCTGGATATGCTTGAGGACCTGAAGGGACGACGGGACTCGTAAATTACAGCGGAGCTCCGGGAACGTCCGCGTTCTACCCCGTTTCCTGTCCTTCGAACGCTCCGCTTTGAAACACTTTAATTGTATTCTGTTTCACCACCCATGTCCGATGGGTCGAGTGAACAAGGACATTTGCCGACTGGAAGCTTTCAGCCTGCCTATCCCCAAAACCGACAGTCCCCCTTCCGGCTCTTCGCGGTCATTTTCCCGCCGGCACATCCTCCCCCTACACCCCCTTCACCCGGCACCCCTCAAACCCGCCATCGGCGAGCCGCGTGCACAGCGTGTCCCATTCGCAGCCGGCGCAGGCGGGGCGGGTGGTGCCTTGTTGGAACCAGGTGCGCATCTCGTCGACGCGCGTGCGGGAGAGCGGGATCACCGTGCCGGCCTTAATCGTCAGGCCGAGTTTTTCGCCGACATCGCGGGCGGCCTTGCGGTCGCGTTCGGTGACGGACGCCTTGAAGCAATGCGGCTCTTTTTCCGCCGCGATCACGCAGGCGCAGAGCGGGTCGGGGCCGTCGACGATTTTCACGGCAGCCCCCGCATTGATCGCCGCCGCCACCTCCTCGAAGCGGGCGACGAAGCCCGGCGAATAGCCTTTTCCCGCAAAGGTCAGCATGCACAGGAGATGATGGGCGCGCAGCTCCACCACGGCCGTGTCTCCCGCGCCCGCATCGCCGGCGCCCGCCCCCTCCCTCTGTGGCCCTTCGCCCTCAGAGCTCTCCGTGGTGCGGCTTGCCCTTTCCACGGGCTGGGTCATCGCCCGTGTCATCGCCCGTTCCAGCGATAGACCCGGCCGCTGTCCTGCTTGCGGCCCGTATCCTCGACGCCCGGAAAGTCGCCGGCGCGCACGGCGTTCAAGAAGGTGCGGCCGAGTTTCACCCGGTCGCCGATATAAAGCCGGTCCCAGCCCTCCCCATAGATTTCGGGGAAGTGGAACGCGCCGGGCGCGCGGGCCTGAAGCGCCCGTTCAAGGCGCGCGCGTTCCGCCTCGTCGAAGCGCATCTCGGCCCCCATGCCCGTCATGGCACGCTCACCTCTCGCGGCCGGCGATCCATTTCTCCACCTGCGGCGGCTCATAGGTCTTGAAGCGGTGGAGAAGCGTGCCGGGATCCGCCTCCACCATCAGCATCGCCCGGTGTTCGGGGCGCATGAAATGCTCCGCCGCCTGGTGGTCGAGGAAGGCGGCGAGCCCGTCATAAAACCCTGCCACATTCAACAGCCCGACCGGCTTTTTGTGATAGCCGAGCTGGCCCCAGGTCCATACCTCAAACAGTTCTTCGAGCGTGCCCGCCCCGCCCGGCAGCGCCACGAACCCGTCGGAGAGGTCGCCCATCAGCGCTTTTCGCTCATGCATGGAGCCGACTTCGTGGAGTTTTGTGAGCCCCTTATGCGCCACCTCCTTTTGCACGAGCGCATGCGGGATGACGCCGATCACCTCGCCGCCCGCCGTCAGCGCGGCATTGGCGACGGCGCCCATCAGCCCGACGCGCGCCCCGCCATAAACGAGGCGGAGCCCCGCCTCGGCAATCGCCGCGCCGAGGCCGCAGGCCACGCGCGCATAATCGGCGCGCGCCCCGGCATTGGAGCCGCAGAAAACGCAGATCGCCTGCATGATGTGCCCCGCCTACGCCCCGAGCGCGGAAAGGATCCGCGCCCAGGAGCGGATGCCGTGGTGAAAGCTCGTCAGATTGTATTTCTCGTTCGGCGAGTGGATGCGATCGTCATCGAGCGCGAAGCCCACGAGCACCGTGTCCATGCCGAGCACGCGCTTGAACTGCGCCACGATCGGGATCGAGCCGCCCATGCCAATGAGCTTCGCCTCCGTGCCCCATTCTTCCGTGAGCGCCGTCAGCGACCGCGCCACCCATTCGCTGTCCGATGGCTGGGTGATGGCGCCCTCGCCGCCATGGCTCTTGAACGTCACCTTGCAATCGCCCGGCACGCGCGCCGCCACAAAGGCGCGGAACGCCTCGCGGATCTTGTCCGGCTCCTGCTCGCCCACGAGTCGGAAGGAGACTTTCGCCGAGGCCTTCGCCGGGATCACCGTCTTGCTGCCGTCGCCGGTATAGCCGCCGATGATGCCGTTCACCTCCGCCGTCGGCCGCGCCCAGATCTGTTCCAGAACCGAATAGGCCTTTTCGCCCCCGGGCTCCTTCAGGCCGATCTCGGCGAGAAACGCCTGCGGGTCGAAGCCGAGGCTCTCCCATTGGGCCTTCTCGTCTGCCGTCAGCTCGGCGACGCCGTCATAAAAGCCCGGGATCTGGATGCGCCCCTCGTCATCGCGCAGATCCGCGAGAACCTTCGTCAAGACATGGATCGGGTTCCTCGCCGCAGAGCCATAATGCCCGGAATGAAGGTCATAGGCCGGCCCCTCGATGAACACCTCCTCATAGAGAAGCCCGCGCAGGCGCGTCGCGATCGCCGGCGTCTTGGCGTCCCATTGCGAGGTGTCGCAGACGAAGGCGACGTCGGCTTTGAGCTCCTCGACATTGTCTTTGAGGAACGGCAGCAGCGACGGGCTCGCCGATTCCTCCTCGCCCTCCAAAAGCACCGTCACATTGACCGGCAGAGCGCCCTCTTCCTCCATCAGCGCACGCGCCGACTCGATGAAGGTCATGAACTGGCCCTTGTCGTCGGAGGAGCCGCGGCCCAAAATCTTGGCGGCGTCGCCCTCGCCCGAAACCTGCGGCTCGAACGGCGGCGTCTCCCACAGCTCCAGAGGGTCGGCCGGCTGCACGTCGTAATGGCCGTAGAAGAGGATATGCGGCTTGCCTTCGCCCGCGCCCTTATAATGGCCGACCACCATCGGATGGCCGATCGTGTCGCGCACCGAGGCCTCAAAACCGATCTCGTTCAGCTGCGTCGCGCACCAGGAGGCGGCGTTGCGGCAGGCGGCGGCATAGGCCGGATCGGCGGAAATCGAAGGGATGCGGATCAACTGAAAGAGCCGTTCCAGCGCCTCGCCGGAAACGGCCCGGTCGATGCGGGCAAGCGTGTTTTGAAGCATGTGAGCCTTCATGTTTTCGCGCCGGCCGGGCGGGCTTCACGATCGCCGCATCACAAAAACGATGCGGCCTCCCGCCCCGGGCGCGCCAGGGTTTCCCCCGTCCCTAGCCGATCGCGCCCCCGCTCGGCAAATCACAGCCGCATGGCGGACCCGCATAAAAGCCGTGCGCCGATCACCAGCCCAGAACCAGCATCCGGTAAGGCATCCAGATCCCCATCGCGAGCATCATCAGGTTCTCCGTCAGCGACACGAAGCCGAGCGGCACATTGCTGCCGCCACCGACACAGGCACATTTCAGTTCCCGCTTGTCGATATAGACGGCCTTGAAGACGGAGGCCGCCCCAACCCCGCCGATGAAGAGCGCGATCGGCGCGGAAACGAACGTCAGCGCCCCGGCGATCATCAAGATCCCGGCCGCCGCCTCGCCGAAGGGGTAAAAGTAGGCGTAGCGCACATATTTCGGCGCCAGGAGATCGTAGTTCAGGAACATGGTGGAAAAGCTCTCCACGTCCTGCAGCTTCTGCACCGCCAACAGGCACATCGAAATGGCAATGAACCATTCGAGCGCGCGCGCAGTAAGGATGGTCCCGAAGGCGGCAAAACTGACGGCGAGCGCCATCAAAAAGGCGACGGAAAAGATGGCGATCACCGGCCGGTAGCTCGTCTCGCCTTCCTTCGTCACATGCTCACCGAAATGCTCGCGCAATTCGTCATAACCGCCGATGCGACGGCCCGCGATGAAGATCTGCGGCGTCGTCTCAACATCGTGCTCGCGCTGAAAGGCGTCGGTCTCCGCGCGGGTTTCAAGCCAGTGATCCTCGACCGCAAACCCTTCGCGTTCGAGCAGATCCTTCGCCTTGATGCCATAGGGGCAGACATGCTCCTCCATCACCATGCGATAAACGGCAGCCCGCTTCGCCCCGCTCGCCCGTTCCTGTCCGTTTGCGCTTGTCTGCATCCCACTTTCGGGCGCCCTGCCCTCCGCCCCTTTCTCAGGGGCCACTCTTTCCGCTGTCTCCGACATGCTGTTCCCACGTCTCCTGGTCCTCATGTCGAAGGCCAACGCCTTGAGCGCATTGGGGTTCACACGTGGAGGAGGAAGAACGGGCAACTTTCGGCACAAACCCACCCTAGTTGCACTACGTCTTCCTCTCCCCTGGCGGGAGCGGGTGCTGCGCGAGAACGCCCGCGAGCAAACTAAGGAACATAAGAAGATCCGATCAGCCCTCCTTCTACTCACCCTTGCCGAAAGACAAAGGAGCGACAGCAAACGCATTGTCTACGTCGCCATCTTGGAGTCTTATGCTCTAGACGAAACCGCGCAATTTCGACTGGTTTGGGGGGACGATGCGCCACGCGGGGCACATTTTCGTTGTCTGGGGTGGGAACAGGGTCCTCGCCAGCGCGGTCGTCGACCGTTTGCGGAAGGCAGGTCGAACCGCTGTGCTCGGCGGCGATGAACGCGTCCCCAACCAATCATCTTTCCTCGGGGAGAGAGTCCGCCAGCAGATTATGACTGCAGGCGCCGTGCTTGTCCTAGTGGAAGACACACAATGCAACCGCCTGCCTCACTTCCCGGCTTCAGGGCCTGCGTTTCGTCCAAATATGATGTTCGAATGGGGTCTCGCTCTTGCAACACTACCCCGCAACCTCGTTTCCCCCGCCTTGATCGGCATCAATAGAAGTGAACTACCAAATGACCTCGTAGGCATCTGGGCTCCTACTTTCTGCTCATACGACGCAAACTCAATGGATAGCGTCCACTCTACAGCCGACTCTATAGTCGACAGTTTCGTCTCATACCTCACCTCAGTCAAACCCGAACTTCCTACTTCTCCTTGGGATGGGCTTCTTAGATGGCCTAAAACAGAATCCTACCTTAACAATCTCTTGTCAAACAACCGATCAATTCTTGTAGATCATCTTCAGCTCGTAGTTCCGCACATCGTTATTCCCGCGATTTACGATGGACGCCTGCACGAGCTATCAAAACTTCTTGATTCTTGCATCGTCACCGGCTCTCTTCCGGAGATCGCCCTCGCCAAGAGCATCATTAATTACTATATTTCCTGTCAGACCAGGCCCGAGAGACTTGATGAACTGCGATATCTAAGACAAATTTTTAAAGGGCTACGTGACACGTCTTTTTCCTCGCCATGGGGAAGGGCGATATCATTAAATTTCTTGGGAGTAATTGAACGCAAACTAGCCAGAAGAGATATATATGGAAATACACACGCATCAATAGGTGCATCTCGAGACTATTTGCTTGAATCTGAACGAGAGCTCTCGCACCTCGAACACTCTTACCCCGATGACCCAAAATCTACTTCTCTATGGAAGGGTTTCGTTTATTTTAATATATCTAGGACATATGACAGCCTCGAAATCCCCGCGAATAAGGATATTTTTCTCGATTTTATTACGAGAGCCACCGAACATCGCAGAGAGATATATACTTCTTATAAGAGTTGCGGAGACAGCTGGCGGATTGAATCTGAGTTTCTTGCCGAATGGTTGGCGGCCGAATTAGCTACCCGACGCGCGCAAGGGAAGCCCGACAATGCCATCATAGAAGATGCTCTAGCACAAGTTCGACGACTCTTAAGGGATAATGCTCGCGCCGTCGGGAGACTTCTTTCTCAGCTTGATAAGCATATTGGAGAACATACCGACAATGTTATCCGCCAAAATATTATCGACCTACAGAAGATATTTTCTTAAAAATAAAATTAGCGATTTTTTCGCTTCCCCCAGCCCACTCCTGACGAAGCTTCCTTACTCCAATCTGCTCTCGAGCATAGCGCGCCACCCCACGTATTATAGGTAAACTCGCTGCCGGGTCATGACCAATTAGCCACGCAGGCGCATTGTGCGATAACAGGTATGGTCGCTCTGTTTCATTTCGAAAGACAAGGTGCGGCACAGAGAAAGCTGCACACTCCTCCTGTAAAGTTCCGCTATCACTAACCACGAAACGACTAGACGCAATCAATCTCAAAAACTTATGCCTTTCAATTGGGTTTATTAATATAATATCTTTAATTTTTTTTAATTTTTCCTCTGCGCAGGCATATCTACGATTATTCACCACATAAATATCGTCAACATAATTGCCAATAATTTTCTCTCGTAACGTATTTATTAAGCAAATAAGAGCCGATAGGGGGGTTTCGCGACGATGTACATGCACCACCGCGTGCTCTTTTATAGGTGACCACGTCTGTCGACGCAACATATCGTCATAAACAGTACTATTTGTGAGAATTGCGCAATCATCACGCAGGCACCCTTCTCTCCAAAGATTCATTAAATCAACTTTATCGAAAGCTATGTGAAAGGTAGACAATAAGTCTATTGATCTTCGAAACATCTCTTCTGGAAACGGTGAGGTAATCGAGGGAGCCCTCATACCAGCTTCAATATGGAATAATGGTATACCCTCTTCCTGTGCGGAGATCGCTGCGCTCCAGGCCGTCGTCGTGTCTCCAACACAAGCTATGGCCGCACTTCCGGACTGTCTTGCGGCCGCGCTCACTTGCCCAACAAGCCTTCTTGCTGCTGTTAATATTCCTATTTCGTACTTATTATCGCTATAATCTATCAGATCAAACCGCGACAATTCTTCAGCTAATCTGAATTTTCCTTGAGACGTTCGACATATAATGGGATTTATATTATACCTTTCAAGATATAATATTACGTCTATTAACTTTACCTCTTCGGCTAAAGTTCCTATAGGTATCAGTATTTTCATTGTGAGCCGCATCTTATCATGAATACGTCAATTTCCGTTCGTGCCATATTGATATCGCACAAGCGGGCGCGACCTTTGGACGTCTTCATATTTCCGATCCATCCTCGCAACCACACCCGGCGGATGACCCAGTTTAACGATCCACCAAGCACGATGCGACGCCACAGCCAGTCTTCACCCTGCATTTCTGAACGAATCTGCACATATCGCAGCTCTCCCCGAGAAACTCGATATCTCCGTTTGCCGGGGTAAGTTGCGCGTCGCTTAGAGCTCCTCTAACAACCGCGCACTCATAACTCTACACACAGGCGTACCAGCAACCGAGAGGTCACTGCGTTCGAGGCCTTTCCGCGCTCCCCTCATTATCAGAGGGCCTCGCGGACAACGTTCACCCAAAAGACGCCGGGCTCGCACTCTAATTATCTAGGTTTCCATATATTATTCGATCACTCGATCTGTCTAGTATACTATATAGAGCCCCATTATTCCGATAGCATATAATATCCGATGCAGATAGATAGAATTCATCCACTTTATTTATGCCTTTATACGCCCACATCCTATATATAGCCGGCTCTCCATCTTCGAATGATATCGCCTCACCAAAATATACGTTTCTTTTTCGCTGTATTATGTTTTTTCTACCTATATCCTGAAACGCAGAAAAAACTTCTATCTTCCAGTGAACTCCTATTTTACTCGGCAATGCCATATTTAGCCCCTCCACCTGTGGATAAAGTATTTTTTTAGGTTTTTACCACGTTATGTTGTTACATTCAATTGCGGCGCACTGCTGCACTTTGAACCGTCCATTCGAACTCAACCTAGTGATTTCAATGAAAAGAAACACTCGCAATCCTTGCAGTTAAAACGCCTGAGAGAGACTTTTCGATGGCAGTTCGATCAACAGTATGTAGTACCGGCCCTTCGATCAGGCGAGTGACGATAGCCCCCTTGCCTCCCCTCCTCCCCGCGGCCATAACCCCTCGCCGAAACCTCGCGGGAAAACCCTCATGGAAGAGCTCGTTCAGCGCGTCAGGCGCGCCGTTGATGTCGACGGGGAGACGGCAGAGGCCGCCATCCGCGCCGTGTTCTCCTTCCTCAACCGGGAGGGCCCCGAGGCGGAGATGGCAAAACTCGTCGCCGCCATCGACGGGGCGGAGGATTATGTCGGCCCCCCCCCCGATCAGGATGCCGTCACGCTCGGCGGCCTCGGCGGGCTGATGGGCGGCGGCATCATGGAAATTCTGGGTGCCTTGCAGGGGCTCGGCCTCGACATCGGCCAGATCCAGGTGCTCGGCGAGGAAATCTTCGGCTTTGCCCGCGAAAAGGTCGGCGCGGAGACGACCGACCGGCTGGTGCGCGGCACGCCGGGCCTCTCCCAGTTTCTCTAACACCCCGCAAAAACCCGCCTCTCGGCCGTCCGCCCCATCCCGCATCCGGCCACCCGCGGACCGCTCATATGAGCGCATGTCCGCGCCGCGACCCGTGGCCGCTCACCGCCGCCCGATCTCGGCGCTGGCGTCGTGGGCGAGGATGCGGCTAAATGATGGCGGAGGGGGCTCTTGGAGGACAAGCGTGCCGTCCTATTCCATCTCGGCCATGGAATGCCTGTCGCCTGAGGAATGCGCGGCGTTGAAGCGCGTGCGCATCCGCACGACGGCAAAACTCCTGGAGCGTGCGTCGACGCCGAAGGGGCGGCGGATGCTCGCCCAGGAAACCGGTATCTCGGAAAAATTCATCCTGCGGCTCGCCAATATGGCCGATCTCATGCGCATCCGCGGCGTGGCGGAGGAATATTCGGAGCTTCTCGAAGCCGCGGGCGTCGACACCGTCAAGGAATTGAAGCGGCGCAACGTCGCCAATCTCGTCAAGCGCATGCAGGAGGCGAACGCGGCGCGGCCGATGGTGCAGCTTCTGCCGAGCGAAAAGCGCGTCGCCGGCTGGGTCGAGGAAGCCAAGACGCTGCCGGTGATGCTGACCTATTGAGCCCGCCGGGTTGAGCCCGCCGGGGCGCCCGATCCAAGGTACGGCCCCGAGGCACGGCCCCTCATCTCTCGCCGAGGCGGACCGGCGACGCGGCCCGCCCGCTACCGGGGCCGCCCCTGATCCCCGCGATGCGGCACAATCTCAAAAACCTTTCGACCGAAGATCGGGCGCCACCGCCATCCACACGCCGTTGCCGCCCACATGCCGTTGCCGCCCACATGCCGTTGCCGCCGAGGCTCTTGAGCGATAACGACTATTGGCGAATGGGCGCCCGGCCTTTCAGCCGGTAAGACGCCTCACAAAAGGGGTGCTGCGGAAAGCGGCCGGACCGTGCGGGCGAAGTTTCCCGCCTGTCTTGCCCGCTCGCTTCGCCCAAGAGTAAAACGGCCGCAGCAAAAAGGGCCGGGAGGATCCATCATGTCATCGAGCCAATCATCTGAGGCCTCTTCGCCCGGAACCGGGGCATCAGAGACCGGGCCACAGCGCCCGCCGCTCAACATCTTTCCGCAGCCCTCAGCCGAAGACTGGCGCACACTCGCCGACAAGGCTCTGAAGGGCGCGGATTTTTCCACGCTCCAATCGTCGACGCGCGACGGCATCGCCATCGAGCCGCTTTATCCCCGCGCCGCCGACGCCGCGCCGATCGCCCCGCGCAGCGGCCCCTGGCGGATCGTGCAGCGCATCGACCATCCCGACGCTGAAGCCGCCTCGCGCCAGGCGCTCGCCGATCTGTCCGGCGGCGCCGACGGTCTCGCGCTCATTTTCGATGGCGCACCATCTGCCGCCGGCTTCGGTCTGCCGGCCACCGAGGAGGCGCTTGCCACCGTCCTTGAGGGTGTCGAACTTCCCGCCATCCATCTGCGGCTTGAACCGGGCGACCACGGCGTTCGGACCGCGCGCCGCGTCGCCGCGCTCATCGCCCAGAAAAATGTCTCCCCGGCCGATTGCTCCGTCTCCTTCGGCGTCGATCCGATCGGCCGCATCGCCCGTTTCGGCGGGGATATCTCGTCGGTCGATTTTTCCGCCCTTGCTGCTCTTTTGAACGAACTCAAGACAGCGGGCTTTGCCGGTCCGGTGCTGGAAGCCGACGGGCGCATCTATCATTCCGCCGGTGCGAGCGAGGCGCAGGAGCTTGCCGCCGTGCTTGCGACGATCGCGGGCCTTGTTCGCGGTCTTGCGGGCGAAGGGCTTTCACCCGGCGAAGTCCTGCCGAAAATCGGCGTCACGCTCGCCGCCGGCCACGACCAGTTCGCCACCATCGGCAAATTCCGCGCTATGTCGCTTCTCACCCGCCGGCTCGGCGAAGTCTGCGGTGTGGCGGACTTTTCCCCGCGCCTTCACGGCGAGACGGCGTCGCGCATGATGATGGCGGCGGACGCTCACAACAACCTCATCCGCACCACAATCGCGGCCTTTTCGGCGGCCGCCGGCGGGGCTCAAACCCTTGCTGTGCTTGGCTTTTCGTCCGCTCACGGCCTGCCCGATCGCGCTGCGCGCCGTTATGCCCGCAACATCCAGCATTTGTTGATGGCGGAATCCGGCATACATCATCTTGATGATCCCGCCGCCGGTTCCGGCGCCGTCGAAGCGTTCACAGACGCCCTTTGTGAGAAAAGCTGGGCAGAGTTTCAGGCGATCGAAGCCGAAGGCGGAATTCTGAAAAGCCTTATCGATCAAGTCTTTACCGGGCGCATCGCGAAGGCGCGCAAGGCGCTTCTTGACAAGATCGCGGACGGCGCCTCGCCCTTTGTCGGCGCGACGCTCTACCCCAATCCGAAGGAACCGGAGGTTTCCGTGGAAGCTTCTGAGATTAAACCACAATCCGGACTTCTCACGCCGCTTTCGGCGGCCGAAATCACCGCCCTCACGGCCAAAGAAGAGGTGCCGGCATGAGCCCGCTTCCCGATTTCCGCCAGATCGCCTGGCAAAAGCCCGAAACCGCGCCGAAAACTCACGAACAGGGCTCCTGGACCGCGCCGGAAGAGATCACGCTTTCCCCGCGGCCCGGCTCGGACGAGATCGAAAACGTCGATTTTCTAGAGACTTACCCGGGAATCGCGCCGTATCTCCGCGGCCCCTACCCGACTATGTACGTCCAGAAACCGTGGACAATCCGCCAATATGCCGGCTTCTCCACGGCGAAGGAGTCGAACGCCTTCTACCGGCGCAATCTCGCCGCCGGTCAGAAGGGCTTGTCGGTCGCCTTCGATCTCGCCACCCATCGCGGCTATGACTCTGATCATCCACGTGTTTCCGGCGATGTCGGCATGGCGGGCGTGGCCATCGATTCCATCCTCGACATGCAGGAACTCTTCGACGGCATCCCGCTCGACAAGATGAGTGTGTCGATGACGATGAACGGCGCCGTGCTCCCGGTGATGGCTTTATACATCGTAGCGGCTGAAGAACAGGGCGTCGCCCAGAAGGATCTTTCAGGAACGATCCAAAACGACATCCTGAAAGAATTCATGGTCCGCAACACCTACATTTACCCGCCGACGCCGTCTCTTCGCATCATTTCTGACATATTCTCCTACACTGCAGAGAATATGCCGCGCTTCAACTCCATTTCGATTTCCGGATACCATATCCAGGAGGCCGGGGCGACGGCGGATCTTGAGCTCGCCTACACGCTCGCCGACGGCATCGAATACGTCCGCGCCGGCGTCAAAGCCGGGCTCGACGTCGACAAATTCGCACCGCGGCTGTCCTTCTTCTTCGGCATCGGAATGAATTTTTACATGGAGGTGGCGAAGCTTAGGGCGGCCCGCCTCCTCTGGGCGAAGCTCATCAAGGAGAACTTTTCTCCCTCCGATGCGCGCTCCTTGTCGCTGCGCACCCATTGCCAGACCTCCGGCTGGTCGCTTACGGCGCAGGACGTCTTCAACAATGTCGCGCGCACGGCGATCGAGGCGATGGCGGCAACGCAGGGCGGCACGCAAAGTCTCCATACGAATTCACTCGACGAAGCCCTTGCGCTGCCAACGGATTTCTCCGCCCGCATCGCCCGCAACACGCAGCTCATCCTCGCGCTTGAATCCGGCACCACCGACACGATCGACCCGTGGGGCGGCTCGTTTGCGGTCGAGAAATTGACGGACGATCTCGCGCGGCGCGCCCTTTCCCATATCGAAGAGGTCGAAGCCCGCGGCGGCATGACGAAGGCGATCGAAGCCGGCCTGCCAAAACTCCGCATCGAAGAAGCCGCCGCGAAAACACAGGCGCGCATCGATTCCGGCAAACAGGCCGTCGTCGGCGTCAATCTTTATCCAAGCGACGAAGAACCGGAGATCGACGTCCTCAAGGTCGACATCGAGGCCGTGCGTCGCGAGCAGATCGACAAACTCACCCGCCTCAAGGCGGAGCGCGATCCGGCAAAACTGCAGGAAGCACTCGCCAATCTGACGAAAGCCGCCGAAAGCGGCGAAGGAAATCTGCTCGCCCTCAGTGTCGAAGCGGCCCGGGCGCGCGCCACGGTCGGCGAAATCTCCGACGCCATGGAGAAGATCTTCGGCCGCCACATGGCCGAGGTGAAGACCTTGTCGGGGGTCTACAAACGCGAGGTTGGCTCAATGAATCAACCCGTCGAAAAGGCTCTGAAAATGACGGCCGAATTCGAGCGCGCCGACGGAAGACGGCCGCGCGTTCTCGTCGCCAAGATGGGCCAGGACGGGCACGACCGGGGCCAGAAGGTGATCGCCTCGGCCTTCGCCGATCTCGGCTTCGACGTCGATGTCGGCCCCCTCTTCTCCACGCCGGACGAAGTGGCGCGCCAGGCGGTGGAAAACGACGTGCACGTCGTCGGCGTCTCCTCTCTCGCCGCGGGCCATCTGTCTCTCGTACCGGCGCTCCGGCAGGCGCTTGATCGCGAAGGTGCCGAAGACATCATGATCGTCGTCGGCGGCGTGATCCCTCCGCAGGATTTCGAGGCACTGAAGAAAGCTGGAGCTTCAGCAATTTTCCCTCCAGGAACCGTGATTGCGGAATCGGCGGCGAAGCTCTTGCAAGAGCTCAATCACCGGCGGGGCTATCATAGCCAGGAAGCGGCTGAGTAAAACCTAGGGCCCGCAGGGCAGTTGCGAGCGGTTTGAAGCCGCCTCGCAATCCGCTTGAAAACAAATCGGGGCGCCGACGCCTGGCCGCGCCCTGCAGATATCGCTCGGCATGACAGCGATCATGCAACGGGCTCGGCATTTCTCCGTTGCGTTATTGATCCCATAAACAACGGAGGGTGATCCCTTGACCGAGATCCCACCGCAAAGCCAAGACCGCATGCCGGGCCGAGAGAGCGAACTCACGCCACCGGCCGAGCATATCCGAGACAGCTACAGGGGTGCCGGCCGCCTTGCCGGAAAGCGTGCGCTCATCACCGGCGGCGACAGCGGTATCGGCCGCGCCGTAGCATTGCATTTTGCCCGCGAAGGTGCAGCTGTCGCGATCGTCTACCTGCCGGAAGAAGCCGATGACGGGCGAGAGGCGGTCCGTCTGATTGAGGCGGAGGGGGCACAGGCTCTTGCCGTCGAAGGGGACCTGCGCCGGCCGGAATTCTGCAAAGACGCGGTTGAAAAGACCGTCGAGACCTTCGGAGGTCTGGACATTCTGGTTGCAAATGCCGGCATTCAGAAAGTGGCCAAGGATGTGACCGAGATCTCCGATGCCGACTGGAACTGGCATTTCGACGTCAACATACATTCGATCTTCTATCTCAGCCGCGCAGCCATGCCGCATCTCGGCAAGGGCAGTTCGATTATCAGCTGCACCTCGGTCAACGGCTTTCTAGGAGACGAGGATCTCGTCGCCTATTCGAGCACCAAAGGGGCGATATCCGGGTTTACCCGGGCTCTGGCCAAGCAAATCGCCAACCAGGGCGTGCGGGTCAACCAGGTTGCGCCAGGCCCAATCTGGACGCCCATCCAGCCCGCCAGCTGGGGCCGCGTGGATCCGAAAAGCATGCCCGAGATGGGTAAAGATACGCCGATGGGCCGGATCGGCCAGCCCGCTGAAGTCGGCCCTGCCTTTGTTTACCTGGCAAGCGAAGACGGTTCCTACATTACCGGCCAAACGATCCACGTAAACGGCGGCATGATCGTCAATGGTTGAACCTCTCGCACTTTTCGGAGCGGAGCCCGGCAACTGGCTCGTCCAACGCCAGCACCAGGCCTGGCTCCGAGCGGAAGGTCGCCGGCTTCTCGACTTTTCCAAGCCTTCTCTGGTTCCCCATGGCTTTGCTGCGCTCGATCTCGATGGCCGCCTGCCGGACAAGCCGGTTGCCGAAACCATCGTGACTGCGCGCATGGTGCATTCTTACGGGCTCGGCATGCTGCAGGGCCTTCCCGGGTGCATTCCCCTTGTGGATCACGGTCTGGCTTCGCTCGCATCGGGGCCATTACGTGACAGTGAAAACGGCGGATGGTGGCTGCGGGAACCGGATGCGGGTGCGCCCAGACGTAAGCAGGCCTATGCGCATGCCTTTGTTGCGCTCGCAGCCTCAACAGGTTTCATCGCAAAGCGACCGGCCGCAAAGCAGCTGCTTGAGGAAGCGATCGATGTGATCGAGACGCATTTCTGGCATGAAACGGAAGGTGCGATGCGAGAGAGCTTCGCCTCAGACTGGAGTGACGAAGAGGACTATCGCGGCGCCAACAGCAATATGCACTCCCTGGAAATGTGCCTCGCGCTTGCGGACGCCGTCAATGCACCGAAATGGCGTGAACGCGGGCTTCGCATCGCCAACCGCCTGATCCACGATTATGCGCGCGCCAATGATTACTGCCTCCCGGAGCATTTCGACCGCAACTGGCAGGTCTTGCGCGATTACAACCGCGACAAACCGGAGGACGACCTTCGTCCCTATGGCACGACGCCGGGGCATTCTCTGGAATGGTCGCACCTGCTTCTCAAGCTGGAAGCAGCACTTCTCACTCATGGAGAGACGCCGCCTAGCTGGCTCCTGGAGGATGCCATCGCTCTGTTTGAGACAGCGATGCACCTCGGATGGGCAGCCGATGAACGGCCGGGCATCGTCTACACGCTCGATTGGAACGGCCGGCCCAGCGTTCCCGAACGAGCTCATTGGGTGCATGCGGAAGCGGTCACTGCCGCGGCCACGCTTTTCAAGCGAACGGGCAGAAAACTCTACAGCGAGTGGTACCAACGTCTCTGGGATTATATCGATCTTGCCATGATTGACCGCGAACGCGGGGGATGGCTGAACGAAGTCGATGCCGAAGGGCGCGACAGCGAGCGCATCTACGAAGGCAAGCCAGACCTCTATCACGCGTTTCAGGCAACGCTGACGCCCCTCCTGCCCGCAACGCCGAGCATCGCTGTCGCGCTCGCGCAGCAAGTGGACAGATTTGGGCAAGAGTAGAAGCGGCGACGCAGGCGCCGCCGCCTCCGGGTTTCAAGCAGCAAAGCAGCAGTGCTCAGCCGTCCATTTCATTGGCAGGCCACGTTGTGGTTGGCAGAGATCCACGTCAGCGCATTGCGGTGCGCACAACAGGCCGGGCAATTGAGGTTGTTGAGAACCTCCGGCGGATTGTCGAGCGTGCACCGGCCGAGCTCGCTCGTCGGGATGTTGGCGCAGGCACTCGCATCGTCGGCCTGAGCAAGCTTTTTCAACGCCTGCGCCACCACCTGTGTCGAGCCCTCGGTCTTAACCTCGCTTGAAACCGCGGGCACAGCCGTTGCGGCCAATATCGCGAGAGCGGCAAAGCCGGAAAGAATATATTTTTTCATTTCCGCATCTCCTTCGTCCTACAAGTTGACTTGCAACATCCATTATATTCTACTTCCCTCATGTGGCAATATTTTTTTCAGACGTGCTTTATTTCTATGACTTACTAGCAAATATCACTTGACTTGGAATGATTAGCTTTTCTTGAAGTTTTTCTCCAGCAGCAACCAATTCGAAATTTGCAGAAGATTCTACACTCCATCCTGAGTTAATGTCGAAAATCAAACTTGTATTTCCAGCGGGCACATCGACAATTATTCCTGCACCGAATGACTGCAAGATGATCGTCCCAACATCGAACTTCTGAGATGCGAACATGAAGAACGCCTTGTCGGTTGGCGTGATGACGACGAGGCCGCCGACCGTGACGTGAAAGGCGCAATAATTGCCGCCGACAGCGGAATCCCCAATGATGCCGCAAGTGTAAGCCGTCTTGCTCGAATTCTCGATCTGGAACCGCCCCTCAAGATCGCCGGTTTGGGTGGTGAGCGTGCCCGGCTCCGAAATGACCGCCACCTGCGAGGGCGCGATCTTGGTTTTCGATTGGGGGCGGACGACCTCGTAGGGGGTCAGCGGATCGGTCGAAATATAGGCTTCGTAGGTCGCGTCCCAGCTGACGTAGTTGGACGAGAGAAGCGACGAATTCGTGCACCAGACCGTTGGTTGGCCGGTTCTATCGGCTGAGGTCACTGCGCGAAGCACGTAAAGCCGGGCTCCCTGCTTGCTCAACTGGGTGAGTGTCGCGTTATCAAGTTCGATGGTGACGTCACGCGAGGCCATGCCATTATCCGATTAGAAAGCCCGGCACCTGGCAACCAGGCGCGAATTTTAACTGCGCAGTAGAAAAAGGAAGGGGCGCAAACGCCCCCTCCCGATCGCAGTCGGCCAAGCTGTCGCGAAATGCCACAAAAGCTCAAGCGGCAGCCGCAGCAAGCCGTCTGGCGGCCTTGCTCTCGCTGACCTGGGGGAGGATCAGGAGAGGCTGCAGGGGGCTGTTGGCTGCGATCTTCTTCATCCACGTCGCGCTCGCCGCATCCCAGCCCTTGTTGATGTCGAAGCTCAAGGAGCGCGAGCTCACACCGGTCAGGTCAATCAGGGCGCCCTGCGCAAAAGCCTGGGCAATCACCGTCGCGGTCTTGACCGGCTTGGTGGCGAACATGAGCAGCACCGTCTCGATCGGCACGATCAGGTCGAGGCCATTGCCGTAAAGCGGGAAGGCGCACAGGGTCGTGTAGTCCCCACTCGGGTTCTGCTGGGACATGCCGCAGGTGTACTGCGTCGTCGAATTGTTCATGATCGAGATCGCACCGGCCGTACCTTCGCCGGTCACGCTGACATTGCCGACATTGTCGACATTCATCGTCTGGCCGAGGTCGATGTCGGCTTTGGCCGAGGCGTGGATCACGACATTCGATTCGATTTGATCGTTCGAGATATAGGCCTGGTAGTTCTCCTCCCAGGTCAGCGTTGTGTCGGTGAGGAAGTTCTGACTTGAGAACCAGACCGTCGGCATACCTGAGGATTGCCCGCGCACAGCTTTGAAGCCATACATATAATATCCGGAATCCTTAAGGGCCTTGACGGTATTCTGGTCCATTTCAACAGTAATTGAATATTCAGCCATTTTATCCTCCGTTTTACAGGTGCGAACTTGTGGTCGCCGCATCTCCCAGGCGACGGTTTGAGGCTACTATTGCAATTTCTGATTGCATAGACGCAGCATTCGCAAGCGTAAACGTTGTCTTTCGACGACACTCTGAATTGAAACAAATCCGTGCGGCCCGCCCACATCGGGAAAACTCGGGCTTCTCAGCTGTCAGCGCTTACGGCAGATTGCGTTCATCCCCTGAAGGAGCCCGATATGCTCGTCACCACCACGCCCACGATCGAAGGCCGTCGTATCCGCGAGTATTTCGGCGTCGTCACTGGCGAAGCCATCCTTGGAACCAACGTCTTTCGTGACTTCTTTGCCGGCATCCGCGACATCGTCGGCGGACGTGCCGGGGCATATGAAAACGCTCTGCGCGAGGCCCGCGAAACGGCACTCGCCGAAATGCAGGCGGAGGCCCGCGCGCTCGGCGGCAATGCGATCATCGGCGTCGACATCGACTATGAAACGATTTCGATCGGCGATCGCGGCGGCATGATGATGGTCTCCGCCTCCGGCACCGCGGTTTTCGTGGAGTAGCGAGTAAGAAAGCCGCTGGGGCATGGACCCACGTCCGCCTGCCAGCTACCACAGCGCCATGGGGGACACGAACAAGACAGAAGCGATCAACGCTCTTGCGCAGGCCGTCCTTGCCGGCGAACGGCGGGCACTCGGGCGCGCCATCACGCTCGTCGAATCTCGACGGGAGGACCATCGTCGCGAGGCAGCGCTGCTCATCGAACAACTCCAGCCCAAAACCGGGCGCAGTATCCGCATCGGCATGACTGGTTCACCAGGAGCCGGAAAATCGACCCTCATCGACACGTTCGGCAGCAATCTGACAGCGGCAGGCCATAAGGTCGCCGTCCTTGCCGTCGATCCGACTTCGACGCGCACCGGCGGCTCGATTCTCGGCGACAAGACCCGCATGGGCCGGCTCGCGCAGGACACGAACGCTTTCATCCGTCCCTCGCCGACCGGCGGCACACTCGGCGGCGTTGCGGCCCGGACGCGCGAAGCCATGCTCGTCTGCGAGGCTGCTGGATTCGACGTGATCATTGTGGAGACGGTGGGCGTCGGCCAGTCAGAAACCACCGTCGCCGACATGGTCGATGTCTTCGTGGCCCTCGCCCTGCCCGGCTCCGGCGACGAATTGCAGGGGTTGAAGAAGGGCGTCGTAGAGATTGCCGACATCCTTGCCGTCAACAAGGCTGAGGGGACAAATGCCCCGCGCGCCCGCGAGGCGGCCGGCGATCTGCAATCAGCCTTGCGCATTCTCGGAGCGAGGCCGGATGGCTGGGTCGTGCCAGTGCTGGCAATTTCGGGGCTTGCCAATGAAGGGCTCGACGAACTCTGGCAGACGATCAACGACTTCTGCAAAGAAGGTGCGAAAACCGGCAGCCTTGTCGCTCGGCGGCATCGGCAGGCGGTGATCTGGTTTCACGCCATTCTCGACGAGCGCATTCGCGAACGCGTTCTGGCGGGCTTCGAAGACGAAATCACAAAGCTCGAAGAGGCGGTCAGAGGTGGCGGCAAGAGCGCAGCGGCAGCAGCCGAAGAGGCGGTGTCGCATCTCCTGCGCTGAGGCTCCCAAATGTCCTAATGCCAGCAGCAGATATCACAAAGCTCGTGCGGGACATTAACTCTGGCTTAACCAAACAGAAGCTGTGCGGGCGGTCTTAGGCCATGGTCGACGCGATGTTTCGATTCTCATTCTTCCGCCGACTTGCGGTTGCAGCCTTTGCTGCCCTTCCCGCCTTTTTGATGCCCGTCGGCCATGCTCCGGCGCCGGCGCAATTGCGCGGCCCGATCGAACCCCCGACGGACGGAACGCAGTCGCCGGAGGGCTGGCGCGATCGCACGATCTTCCGCGAGGCCCGGCATATCGAATTCCCGGAAGACGCGGAAAAACGGCTCAGCTAAGGCCGGCAAAAGCCTCTTCGATCACGCGCACCTGACCAGTCGGGATCAGACGGCGGTTGACGAGTTGTCTCGGGCGCCAGGGGTCAAATGAGGCCGCACATTCCGGCACCAGCCGGGCGAGGATTTCCGCGATCACGGCCTCTGAGGCGCGCGTTGCTCCGTCGTCGACCTTTAGAGCGATACCGAGACCGGTCTCCGGCAGGGTGGCGCAGAAGACGCCCTCCGCGCCCGCCTTGACCAGCGCACGCCCGCCGAGTGCCTGCATGGCGAGGGTGCAGAAGCGACCGGTGCCTGCAACGTACCAGGGATATTCGGTGGCGGCGGCAAAGAGTGCTTGGGCTGCGGCCGCGCGCTCAGGAGAAAGGCCGGCGCCGGTGCCGAAACGGGCGAAACCCCGCGCAAGGGCGCGCAACGGCACCGAATAAGTCGGCAGAGAACAGCCATCGATGCCCGACCGTCCCTCGATATGGGCAACGTCCGTCACACGTTCCAGAGCTTCGCGGACAAGACGCTGGACGGGATGATCGGGCTCTACATAACCCGCAGGATCAAAGCCACAGCCGACAGCAACTGCAAGCATGCCGGCATGCTTGCCGGAGCAATTGTTATGAAGGGGGCTCGGCACGCCGCCGCTTGCGGCGAGATGCAGCATCGATTCTTCGTGGCTCGGCCATTGTGGACCGCACAAGAGCGCCGCCTCTGTAAGGCCACAGCGTTCCAGCATGGCGCGGGCGAGCGCCACATGAGCCGGCTCTCCACCATGTGAAGCCTGCGCGAGCGCAAGCTCGGCCGGGCCGAAGCCATAGGCATCCGCTGCCCCCGTCTCGACCAGCGGCAACGCCTGCAACGCCTTGACGGCAGAACGCGGAAACACAGCCTGTTCGGCATCACCAGCACAGGCGCGCATGTTCCCCTGCGCGTCACACACAACGAACGCACCGCGATGACAGCTTTCGACGCGCTCGCCGCGCGTCACTTCAACGAGAATGGGATCTTCCATGGTTCAGCTCACGGCCTAATCGGGACGCAAAATACCAGCAGCCAGAAAGCCGCCGTCGACACAGAGGACATGGCCGTTGATGTAGCCGCCGGCCTCCGACAGCAGAAAGTGGACCGCCGCCGCGACCTCTTCGGGCTCTCCGTAGCGGCGCTGGGGAATGTGGTCGCGCCACAACCTGCGCATTTCCGCGTCATGAAGCTGGTGGATATGGGGCGTATCAATGGCCCCGACGGCAACGGCATTGACGCGAATACCCTTCGGGCCGAGCTCGGCCGCCATCGCTTGCGTCATCGCAATGAGGCCGCCCTTGGCTGCGGCGTCGGCGATGCGCCCCGGAAAGCCCCGCAGACCGGACACCGAGGAGACGTTGACGACCGCACCCCCGTCCACCATGCGCAACACGACGGCCTTGGCGGTGATGAAACATCCCGTAAGATTGACCTCGAGCGCCTCACGGAAGCCTTCCGCATCGGTCGCCTCAAAGGAAAGGTCGCGGGCAAAGCCAGCCGAATTAACGAGGCCAACCGGCGGACCAAAAGTCTCTTCCGCCTCGTCGAGCGCTTCGTCGACGGCGTCTTCGTCGGTGATATCAGCTTCCAGAAGGAGGGCATCTCCGCCCCGGAGCTCGGCATCGGCTCCAGCAAGGGATTCTCGGCTGGCATCAAGCACGCTGACTTGGAAGCCGCTATGGGCGAGAAGCCGGGCTGTTGCGAGCCCGATCCCCGAGGCGCCTCCGGCCACGACGACATGGCCGCTCACAGCCTGTCTCCAGGCGGAAGCGTCTCTCGTCCGCTCAATTCCAACCATTCTTTCACGATTGCCGCCCGCCACCAGCTCATGCATCTGAGGTTAAAGCGCCACTATTCGGCAGACAAGTGAGGTTCGAAGCGCGTTGCGGCGTGCGAAAGGCCGTTCACCCGTACGACAAAGCCGTGATCGGATCAGTCTCCGCACTCGCTGACGCGCTCTTCAGAACGATCAGATCGACGCGGCCCGATAGACCGGCGACATGTCGCTTTCTGCGGAGTTCGAGGCGATGTGGCGTGACGAAGCCCTGGCGCTTGGCGAGTTTGAGCGTCGACCTCGTGGTGAGGCCAGCAGTACCCTCGACGCGATTGGCATCTTCCAGTTTGGCCGCCAGATTGACAGGAACACCGATGACGGTGTGTTCAAGACGGTCCGCACCACCGACAACGCCGACAAGGGCTGATCCAGCGGCAACTGCACAGCCAACCCGCAGTTGAACAGCACGCCCCTCGCGCCGCATCTCTTCATTCAAGGCATCGACCGCCGCATGGACGCCAAATGCAGCATGAAGCGCATCCGCCGCGTAAGACGGAGAAGCATCGACCGCGCCGAAAGTCGCAAGAATGCCATCCCCCAGATATTTATCGATATGGCCGTTAAAGCGTCCAATAACGCTCGCCATCGCACTCTGGTAACCGGTCAGAAGCGCCATCACGTTTGATGGCTGCATTGCCGCCGCCATGGCCGTGAAACCTCGAATATCGATGAAGAGTGCAG
This sequence comes from Afifella marina DSM 2698, assembly GCF_900102695.1. GTDB lineage: Bacteria > Pseudomonadota > Alphaproteobacteria > Rhizobiales > Afifellaceae > Afifella > Afifella marina. The sequence continues at coordinate 563,675 of NZ_FMVW01000001.1, read as the reverse complement.
CGATATCGCGCGTCGTTGCTACGCCCGACACGAGTTCGGCCGGCTCCTGTGCACCGACATTGCGGGCAATCTCCGGGGCAAAGAAGCGGGAAAGGTTGCCGGCAATCACGTGGTCACGAACCGCCGAAACAAGAAGTGCTCGCGAGCGCATCAAGACATAAGCGAGCAGGAAGGTCGTCGCGGAGATGACGATGATTTTGTCGAGCTCGGCCCCCACGAGGACTTTCGAGCCATTGGTGTATTCCACATAATTGCGGGTGATACCCGCAAACTCTGAATCAAAATAGATCGCGTAGACGACGAGAGACACCCAGCTTGCGACAGCAAGCACCCCAGTCAAAATGAGAAAGGTCGGATCAAAGCGCAGAGCACGCAGTGCGATAAATAGAAAGAAATAGAGAACTGTCGGCGACTTTAGCACGAAGGCCGCGGGCTCGTTATATTGAACGTGGTACGAGAAAATAATTGCCGTTAGGAGCGCCACGTCAAAGACGATCGAGGCAACGATCAGCCAAGTCCCAAGACGGCGCCGGTAAGCCAAACCAAGCCGAAGGACTGTGAACACGGCGTAGCCAGCAAGAGCGTATGGCACGAAGTTGAAGCCTGCCGAGCCCTCGGCACGGGGCAGAAATGCGTAAGCCGAACAGAAAAAGACGATGAGAGCCAGCTGCGCCCAACCAATGCGGATCTCGGCCCGTTCATCGAGTTCGTCGATCCGCCGTTTGAGGGCAGGCGGGAGCGCCTTCATTGTTCGGCTCATGCAACTGGTGCCGTCACCTCCCCAGCATGGAGCACCATGCCTTCGCGCGCGATTTCTGCAGCCGGACAGACCTCCCGCATCTGCGCGCGCAGAAGATCAAGGGCGTCATCCGAGCGTTCTGGATGGTGATGGAACATCACAGGCCTGGAAACTCCGGCCCGGCGCGCAAGAGCCACTCCCTCCTGCCAGGTGGAATGCCCCCAACCAACGTGTTGTCGGTACTCCGCAGCCGTGTAAGTGGCATCGTAGACCATGATATCGCAACCGCAGACGAAACGTTCCACGGCCTCGTCGACCCCTTGGTCACCGTGCTCGTGATCGGTGATGATCGCGACCGAAGCGCCTCTATAATCAAATCGGTACCCCAGCGCGCCGCCCGGATGATTGAGGCATTCAGTGGTCACACGCAGCCCATCGCCGAAGATCAATTCCTCTCCAACACTCAGATCGTGAAAAGCGCAATCGCGGAAGACCGCCGGCTGAACCGGAAAGAGCACAGGGTTCATCAAGCGCTCGAAAATATCGCGGAGCTTGATATCCGCCAGAAGATGGCCGGCGACGAAGCGGACTTCGAAATTCTCGCAGTATGCCGGCCTGAAGAAGGGCAGGCCGCAGATGTGATCGAGATGGGTATGGGTGAAAAGCACGGTCGTGCGACGCCTTCCCTCCCTCAGAAAAGCTTCGCCGAGGTCGTGCACACCGCTCCCGCAATCGACAACGAGGCTTTGCCCACCTGCCTTGATTTCCATGCATGACGTATTGCCGCCATAGCGCACGGTCTTCGCGCCGGGCACCACGTAGGAGCCCCGCACACCCCAAAAACGGATCGAAAGCCCCGTATGATTTTCCATTTTACACCGTTTCGCCTGCCAACCGCCCCCTCAGTTCTGCGAGATCCTGCGTCGTGCGCTCCAGGCGATGGGCGAGCACACGCATGATATCGAAGGCCACGTCCGGAAATTCTCGAAGCAGCGAGAACATCTGATCACGCGACAAAGCCAGGGCCTCGGTCATGTGCGTCGCCACAACCGTTGCCGTGCGCGGCACCTCAAACAAGACGGCAATTTCGCCAACGATATCCGTGCTGCCGAGCTCGGCAATTTTCTTCCGACCCTGACCGGTATCGACAAGCACATCACAATCCCCGGACAGGATGATGAACGCCGTGTCACCTTCCTCGCCTTGCCGGCACAAGACCTCTCCGGGGTGGAAAACCACACGTTCGCTGATGAAAGCGAGAAGCTTCAATTTCGCGACATCGACGTTAGCGAAAATCGGCACCCGCGAAAGGGCCTTGACTTCCTCATCCATCATGACCGCGCGTTCCTCATCATTCAGCAGCGACCGCATCCGGATCGTCTTCGTTCCGGCCGCTGGCTCCTGGCCGAGAGCGTGACGGAGGCCGCTCGTCAGCAAGAATTGCGCCACCGCGCAACCTAAGGCAATGATCGAATTGATCTAAGAGGGCTGTTCCCGTCATTCCGACGATCACCGTGCGGCCTTCTATCATCTGCAAGAGCTTGCCCAGACGCGCATCTTCACCCTCCTCGCCATTGCCTTTGAAAAGATCGTCGACAACGAGAATCTCCGGACGACGCATCAGCCCACGCAGCAATCCGATTTTGACCCGCTGCAGTGAAGACAGACGCGATCCGCCAATACCGACGCGGAAATCAAGCCCGGCCCGCAGAATAAGAGGACGGAGCTCGAAGCGCTCGACAGCGTCGGCAATGACAGCCTCCGCCTGTTCGCGACTTTTCCTGCGATCGGCGCGCAAGTGCCCGAAAAGGAGATTCTGCTCCACCGTCAGAGCCTCGTTGAAGGATTCTCGCGAGAAGAAATGGAAGGCACCCGGCGCTTTGCGCCGCAGCGCTCTCACGAGTTCTGGGCGGGCGGCGACAACGCGAGCCTCAAGTTCAGGAGTGACGATACCTAGCCGATGCTTCGCTGGGACAAGTTGCAGCGCGTAACCCAACAGTCGGGCGCGGTCGCGCGGCTTCAGACGGCCGATCCCATCCTTGGCACGCCGTAGAACCGGCGCGACTTCCGGCAACTCGTCCATCGGAATGAAAGAGTAATTCGCAAGAGCATCGCTCTGCCCACTGACATTGGAAAAAAGCTCGACCATTGCAGCGGCAAGATCGCGGCCTGCCGCCACCAAAGCGTCCTCGAGGCCCGCCTCTCTTACAGCCTCACGAAAGGCCGGGACGTCCGCCAATTCGCGCGTTGTCACGTCAGGGTCGCGCGGCACGCCGAAAAGCAGATTCTCCGCCAGTGTGGCGCTGCGGTTGAAGCTGTCTTCGGACCAAAACTCGACGAAATCCGCTTTTGCACCAGCCGCCCTCACTTGCTCGGCGATCATATTGCGGGCCGAGAGGATACGCTGGCGGGCCTCCTCGCCGAGCGCCTCCGGCAAACGCGCTTGGAGACCGAGGCGATATACCTCGTCACTCATGCCGAAGGCTTCGATGTTCTCAATGATGCGGTGGTCGAGTTCTTCCACCGAACCAACACCCGCCTCGGCTAGATCTTCCCATGAGCTCAGATATTCGTAAGACGCGTTACCGGTTAGTTCTGCTTCGGCGAGACGGGTCCTCAGAAGAGCCTCGTCGATGCCGTCGGACGGCGCGATCGGGCGATGCAGGAGCCCATAAACCAGATTGAAGCGGATCGTATCGTTGAGAATGTAAGGATGCGCCGAGGCATAGGCGACGCGCCGACCGAGCACAGATTGAGGCAACGCCTCAAGGTTATACCCACCAATCTCGATGCGCCCCGAGCTGGGCGACAGAAGGCCCGCCATCATCATCAAAAGTTGCGTGCGGCCGCTTGCTTCAGAACCAAGCACCGCGAGCTTTTCACCGAGCGGGATCTCCGCCGAAACGTCGTTCACCTCCTGCCCGGCCCCCTCACCGGAATAGGAGACATGGGTGAGAACGAGGCTTTGCGCAGCTGAAAAATCGAGTTCCGGGTCGGCGTGCAGGCGCTCCACCGGATAAAGGTCGGGCGGATCAAACTGCTCGACCACGGCGACATACTTCACCTGGGTGTCGGCAAAATTTTGATAATAATCGAGAAGCTCCTTCCAGGGAGATGCGAGATCCTTATAAGCCGCGAGCACGGCGACAAGCGCACCGAAGGAAATCTGCCCTTTGATGACCAGATAACCGCCGACAGAATAGAAAAAGAAGGGCGTAATTTGATTCATCAGATTGTTGATGAACTTGATCATAAATTTCCGCTTGAAGATTTCGTAGCGGATGTCGAAATTTCTCTGCAGCCGATTGGTGAATTCGGCGAGATGATAAGCGGCTGTGTTGTTGGCGTGGATATCGCGAATGCCGGCGATCGAGGCTCCGACATCCTCCGACAATTCACGCAGATTGCGCACACGCTCGCGCGCCAGCATGTTCACACGCTTCTGCAGGCGCGGAATGAGCCATCCCTGAAAGGGATAGAGCGAGACGGCAGCCGCGCCGAGGAGCGGATCCTGCATGAAGATGAAGGAGAGGTAGACGAGGAGCGTGCCGCCCTGGAAGATCGGCACGGCGATGGCATCTGCAATGAAGCCGCCGAGCGGCTGCACTTCAGAGGCGATCATGGCAATTATCTCGCCCGACGAAGCGCGAGAAAAATGCGGCAGGCGAAAGCGCAGAACGCGCTCGAAAAGCTGGTAGCGCAGGCGTCTCAAGGTGCGCTCGCCAGCAAGCCCCTTATAGACGTTCATCACGTATTTGACGACGCCGTTGAGCCCTACAGCCAAGAGAAAGCCCAAGGAGAGAAGGATCAGATATTCGATCTGATCGAACTCTCTCCCGAATACGATTTTGGGGAAGTTCTTGCCGCCGATCGCCTGATTGACGATCGTTTTGGGGAGCTCCAGCGTGACATAGAGGATCGGGAAGGAAACCAGCGTAATCGCCAGAATGACGAGCTGTTGGCGCCTGGAATAGCGCCAGATATAGCGGAAGAAATTGCGATCGAGACCGCCGTCCCGCGCCTTTCTCTCCGTGTTTGCCGCGTCCGGCCCAGGACTATTTGTATGGGTCCGCCGCATCCCGCAAACCATCTCCAAAGAAAGAGAATGCTAGCACGACGATGATAACCGGCACCACTGGCGCGACGAGCCATGGATAAACGGTGATGATCGTCACCGACTGCGCCTCGTTGAGCATCACACCCCAGGAGATGATCGGACGTCTCAGACCGAGATTGAGGAAGGAGAGCGCAGTCTCGCCCAAGATCATCGAAGGGATCGACAAAGTGGCACTGGCGATCAAATGGCTCATGAAGCCCGGCACGAGATGGCGGCCGATGACGCGGGCGGGCGACGCGCCCATAAGAACTGCCGCCTTGGCGTATTCCTCCTCGCGCAGAGCCAGAAGTTTGGAGCGCACGGCGCGCGCCAGGCCCGGCCAGTCGAGAAGTCCGAGAATGATGGTAATGCCGAAATAAATGAAGATCGGGCTCCAGGTGACGGGGAGCGCCGCGGACAGAGCCATCCACAGCGGGAGCTCCGGCAGCGACCGAAGAATCTCGATCACACGCTGGGATGCGGCATCGACCCAGCCGCCAAAATAGCCAGCCGCTCCGCCGATGACGACGCCAAGCAGCATGGAGATCGCAACTCCGACGAGCCCGACGGTCAGGGAAATGCGGGCACCATAGACGAGCCCCGAGAAGACATCGCGACCGAGGCGGTCGGTGCCGGCAAGGAAGAGCGTTCCGCCCACCGGCGGACAGACGAGATGAAAGCGGGCCTGAAACAGACCCCAGAACCGATAAGGCTCGCCCTGGCAGAAGAAGCGCAGCTTCTGCGCCTCCTCAGGAGCGCGGGTGTATCCCCAACGGAGGAGATCGAGATCGACCTTGGCAACGTAAGGATGAACATACGGGCCGATGAGACTTCCGTCGTGAAAGAGATGCACCCCCTGGGGAGGCGCGTAGAGATAATCGATATGCCGCGCATTGGGCGCATAGGGCGCGATCACCTCCGCGAACGGCACCGTCAGATAGAAGATCAGGAGAACGAAGCTCGCGAGGACTGCGAGACGGTGCCGGCGGAACTTCCACCACATGATGCGCGCGGCGGAGGCGGCATAAAACCGCTCCTGTTCGGGCGTCAGAACTTCCGCCACAGACGGCTCAAAGGGCGCCTGATCGACGTAGCGTGGAAAAACTTCGCTCTCGGAGGATGACGGCTCCCTCATTTGCGGGCGGCCCCGCCAAGCCGAATCCGGGGATCGAGCACGGCGAGCAGGAGGTCAGAGACAAGCATGCCGATCAAGGTGAGGATGGCGACGAATAGGAGGATAAAGCCTGCCAGGAACTGGTCCTGCGACTGCAGCGCATCAAGGAGGATCGGCCCGACGGTTGGCAGATTGAGCACCACGGAGACGATCACCGAGCCGGAGACGAGTGAAGGAATGAGATTGCCGATATCGGCAACAAAGGGATTGAGCGCCATCCTGAGCGGATACTTCGCGACGAGGCGTTCCTCCGACAGCCCTTTGGCGCGAGCAGTTTGCACATATTGCTTGTCGAGCTCGTCGAGGAGGTTCGCCCGCAGCCGTCGGATCATCCCGGCGGTTCCGGCTGTGCCGATGACGATCGTCGGTACGATCAGATGCGACAGCAGAGAGCCGACCTTGGCGAGCGACCAAGGCGCGTCGACATAGACGGGATCCATGAGACCGCCGATCGACATGCCGAACCAGACATTGGAATAGTAGAGAAGAGCAAGCCCCAAGAGAAAATTGGGCGTTGCGAGGCCTATATAACCGAGAAATGTGAAGAAATAATCCCCGAATGAATATTGCTTCATGGCCGAATAAACACCAATCGGCAAAGACACCGCATAGACGAAAATTATCGTCGCGAAATTCAAGATAATGGTGAGAGGCAGAGCCGGGCCGATAACGGTCTCGACCGGAGCGTTATATTCAAACGACCAACCCCAATCACCTTGCAGAAGGCCGGAGAAGCCCGAAGGGCCCGGCCAGAGGCCGATCCAGATGAAATAGCGCTCGAGAAACGGACGATCGAGCGCAAATTCGCTCCGAAGGAAGGCGATCTTATCGGCACTCGCCCCCTCGCCGGCCGCGCGCAAGGCGGCGATCTGATTGGTGAGGTAATCGCCCGGCGGTAGCTCAATGATCAAGAAGATCAGAAACGAAATGACGAACAGCGTCGGGATCATACCGAGGAGGCGACGAAGCATATAGCGCAGCATCAGCCCTTCCTCTCGCAGATGATCCGTTCAGTCGCCTGACGCAAGGCTTTTCGTCTTGCCAAAGATGGGCGCATTCACCACCCTCGGCTTGTCGTCAAACCAAAACGCATCCATGCGGTGAAGACCGAACTGAGCGCCGGGATCCCACCCATAGATACCAGCGGGAGGGACATTCCGCAGATAGTTGGAGCGCACCACAGGCTGAAAAACATCGGCGACAATGCCGATAGAGAACGTCTCAGCTGCATTAATCTCCAGAATCTGTCTCCAGATCATCTGACGCTCCTGCAGCGTCTCCGTGTGCTGCCAGGCCTCGTAGAGCTTGAGGAGGTCGTTCGCCGGCTTATAATCCACTGGCTCTCCCTTGGCGCCGCGATGCGCATAATACTCGCCCCAGGCAGGCCAGATGAAGCTTTCAAAAGAGACAGGCGCAAAATCGTCAGGAGGCATGTCTGCCGTCGGGATGCCGTTGTCGAAGCCTGCATCGGCTACCATCTGCACGAGCCCAGCATTGGCCCGGCGGCGGATGTTGTCACGCTCAGACGGCTTGATGACAAGATCGACGCCGATCTCGCGCCATGTCTCGCGGATGAGCTCCAGGGCATCGACGATCTCCGGGTTCTCTCCCGCCGTTTCCACGATGATCTGAAGGGGCCGTCCGTCTGGCATGATACGAATGCCATCGCCGCGGCGCTCCACGAGCCCGATATCCTCGAGAAGAGCTTCCGCACTCTTGGGCTCATACTGAGTCCAGGCACTTCGGTAGGGTGGACGAAAGAGCGGGCTAAGCGGTGTGACGGAATTGTTGGAAGGCTCGGCGAGGCCGAAGAAAAGAACACGATTGATGAGCTCACGGTCGATTCCGAGTGAAAGCGCATGGCGGAAGCGCACATCGCGAAAGAGTTTTCGCCAAGCTTCGTCTTCGACATTGAGATTTGGATAGAGCGCGATCCGCGCGGCTCGGGCATCGGGCCAAAACAGCGTTTGATACTGACGCTCCTGCTCTCCATCCTTCAACACGGTAATGTCTGAAAAACTCAGGCCCCGCGCCTGCAAGTCCGCTTCACCCGCATGCACCTTCGCAGCAACGAGGCGGGCATCGGCGACATCCATCACGATGCGGTCGATATAGGGAAGCTGACGTCCGTTGCGATCAATGCGGTGATAGTAGGGATTGCGGATGAGGATGAAGCGGCGGCCGGAGCTGGGCTGGATGACCCAGGGCTGCAAGGTCGGCATCCCGGCATGCTCGTTGCCGTACATGTCATCCATCAGATTGTGTTCGGCCGCCCAGCTCCTTTTGCGGTCGCGCGCCATCTCGCTCTCGATGAATGCCTTATCCCCATAGCGCTCATGCCATTTCTTCAGGAAATGCGCCGGCCGGTAGATGAAGGGCGGCCGTGCCTTGGCGAGGTTCTGCAGAAAGCCCGGATTGGGTCTATCCCAGGAGTAACGCACCGTGAGCGGATCCAGCACCTCAAAGCGCGGCCCCTTGCCATCGACCAGGAGAAAGCTCGGAAGCCCTGTCGGCATCAACTGCGGATTGGAGGCGATATCCTCGAAATAATACCGAAAATCTTCGGCCGTGAACGGATGCCCGTCGGACCATCTGTGCCCCTTGCGCAGATGGAAGGTGAAGACGCGATCACCTTCGATATCGACGGACTTCAGGATGTCCGGCACCAGGGTCAGGTTCCGGTCGAAGATGACGAGACGGGCATAACCCCAGACATTGGCCAGCCGCACGTCCTTGGACCGCGTGATGATCGTTCTGAGATCTCCGCCATGACGACCAGGTCCGCCGCCTTCCGGGAAATCGTCGTAGATAAGCGGCTCGTCGGGCACGCGATCTTCGATCGGCGGCAACTTCGCCGGGTCATGCGTGTTGCCCAAGGTCTCCGTCTCGATCAATGGCGGCTGGGCATGCGCCGGAGCGACCGAAACCGCGGCAAAAACAACGAGCAAAAGAAAACCCAGGACGCGCATCAGGCGACCTTATCGCGCGCTTCGGGAAGGCAGACGAGATGGCCCGGCGCGACCTCGCGCAGGCGTGGCTCCATGCCTGGGAGGAGCCGGTACGGCTCCGGCCAGCAGGATGGCTCGCTCGCACCGTTCTCCACCAGCGCAGAGAAATCGAGCTTCTGGTCGAGGCTCGGCGTCGGTATCGCTTTCAGAAGGGCCTGCGTATACGGGTGGCGGGCATCCTCGACGATCGCCTTCTTTGCGGCGACCTCCACGACACGACCGGCACACATGACCGCGACCCGATCGGCGATGTAATCGACGACGGCGAGATTGTGGCTGACGAACAGGAAAGTGAGGCCGAGTTCGGCCTTCAGATCCTTCAGAAGATTGAGGATCTGAGCTTGTACCGAGACGTCGAGTGCCGAGACCGGCTCGTCGCAAAGCAGGAGTTCCGGCGAGAGCGCCAATGCCCGGGCGATCCCGATCCGCTGGCGCTGACCGCCGGAAAAAGAATGCGGATAGCGGCGGAGGTGACTGACGTTCAGCCCCACCATGCGCACAAGCTCCTTCACCCGCTCGTATCGCTCCGCCGCCGTACCGATGCCATGGATGGCGAGCGGCTCCGTCAGAATCTCACGCACCGTCATACGCGGGCTGAGTGAGGAAAAGGGATCCTGAAAAATGATCTGCACCTTGCGACGGAAGGCAAAGCGCTCCTCTTTCGACAGATGCGCCAGATCACGCATCTCGCCGCCAAGGCGGTAAAGCACGTGTCCTTCGTCGGGTATTTCAGCACCCAGGACGAGCTTCGCCGTGGTCGTCTTGCCCGAGCCGGATTGGCCGACGAGACCAAGACATTCGCCGCATTTCACGGTCAGGTCGAGCCGATCGACTGCCCGCACCGTGCGGGTCAGCGCGTCTCCCATCTTGCGCAACTGATAGACTTTGCTGAGCTGTCGCAATTCGAGCAACGGCTCGGAGCCACGCGCTCGCTTGTCCTGTGACGGACGGTGCAGGAACGTGGCCGGTTGGGCCTCAATCGGGCGGATGGGCTGAAGGCGCTCCTCCGGCCCCATATCGAAGCGGGGAACAGCGCGCAGGAGTGAACGCAGATAAGGATGCTCTGGCGAACGGAAGACGGTCTCGCTCGCACCCGTTTCCATGATGCGGCCGCGATAGATGACCGCCACGTAGTCGGCGATATTGGCGACGACGCCGAAATCATGCGTGATCAGAAGCACCGCCATATCGAGCTCGGCCTGCACCGTGCAAATGAGGCTCAAAACCTCGGCCTGGATGGTGACGTCGAGCGCGGTCGTGGGTTCATCGGCGATCAAGAGCGCCGGGCGGCACATCAAAGCCATGGCAATGACGGCGCGTTGGCGGAGGCCTCCGGAGAGCTCGAAGGGATACGCAGACAATGCCCGCTTCGGATCCGGAAAGCGAACGAGCCCCAGCATCTCAGCCGACAGGGCCCGCGCTTCCGCCCGGCTGGCGCCACGATGCAATCGCACCACTTCACCCAGCTGGTCACCGATCGTGTGAAGCGGCGAAAGCGCCGTCATAGGCTCCTGAAAAATGATGGAGATACGATCGCCGCGGATCGCTCGCATCTTAGGGCTGCGCGGATCCTTGGCCGCAAGATCCACGCTGATGCCGTCGCGGGGGTCGGTGAAGACGATCCGGCCGCCTGCGACACGGCCCTTTTGCGGCAATATTCCCAGAATCGCCTGTGAGATCACGGTCTTGCCGGAACCGGATTCCCCGACCAGAGCGACCGTAGAGCCCGCGGGCACTTTCAAAGAAACGCCGTCGACGGCGCGTGTGCGACCTTCGTCTCCGGCAAATTCCACAACGAGATCAGCAATCTCGAGCACCGGGCAGGGAGCAGCATCGAGACGCAACGACGGAGAGTGAGGGGCCTTTACATCGTCCACGGGTCGCAGCTTGGCGGAGCCCTCAATAGCAGGCAAGCGCTTTCGCTGTCCTTTGATACGGTTGCGCAAGGCGGCCGAGAAGCTACGAAACCGGGTCGGCAGCCCGGGGGGCGAAAACCCTCATAAGACCGGTCGAGCCGAAAGCAGCGTTCTCGCCTCGGGCACGGAATTCCCGTGGATGAGAACGGCCGCATAGAGCCGATAGGGTAAGGTCCCTCACCTCGTCTCGCCCGCGGCTATCATAAAGCGCTGCTGCTTTTCGCTTGCCATGGGCGGTCAATGAAGGCTTCAAAGCGCCGGGGCAATCGGCCCTTCCTCCCCTCTCTTGTTGGACAAGACCGGGCACGATACGTTTCTCCGGGGCAAGTTGGTACTTGGGGAATGGTCATGCCCTTTCGTGTACGGCGGGCTCAGCAGTGGCATGACACAGAAATCACGCGTCCTTATCTATAGCCACGATACGTTCGGGCTGGGTCACCTCAGGCGATGCCAGGGGCTCGCCGAAGCGATCGTTGAGAATTTCGAACACGCATCGGTGATGATCCTGTCCGGATCACCGATCATCGGCAGCTTCGAGTACCGCTCGCGCGTCGATTTCGTTCGGGTTCCGGGTGTCATCAAACTCAGGAACGGCGAATACACCTCCCTCAATCCAAAGATCGACATCGACGAGACATTGTCGCTGCGCTCTTCGATCATCGAGCATACGGCCTCGATCTATCGGCCGGACATCTTCATCGTCGACAAGGAACCCTATGGTCTGAGAGGCGAAGTGCGACCCACGCTGTCTCTTCTGAAAAAGCAGGGCACTCGCCTCGTTCTGGGCCTCCGTGACGTGCTCGACGATCAGGAGATCCTGGCGCAGGAATGGGCGCGCAAGGATTCCTACCGTGCTCTGAGCGACCTCTATGACGACATTTGGGTCTATGGGCTGCCTTCCATCTATGATCCGCTCGCCGGACTGCCGATCAGTGAAGCTGTCCGCGATAAAATCGTCTTCACCGGCTATTTGCGACGACAGCTGCCGAGATTCGATCCGAACCATCCGCAGCCTTTCGACGGTGATCCCTTCATCCTCGTCACACCGGGCGGCGGAGCGGACGGCATTGAGCTCGTCGATTGGGTGCTGCGCGCCTATGAGGCGCAGGAGCGGCCGCTCTTTCCGGCATTGATCGTGCTCGGACCTTTCATGGCGCATAATGATCAGCTGGGGTTTTTCGAGCGGGCACAATCGCTGCGCAACGTCAAAACGATGCGCTTTACGCCCCAGCTCGAACCGCTCATCAACGATGCCGTCGCACTTGTCGGAATGGGGGGCTACAACACGTTTTGCGAGGCCCTTTCCTTCGACAAGCCGACGCTCCTCATCCCACGCGTCGTTCCGAGGCGCGAGCAGGCGATCCGAGCCGAACAGGCGGAGAAGCTCGGCCTGTGCACACATCTGCCGATCGACGATTACCCGGATGTGAACGCCATCACCGAGGCGCTTGCGGATTTGCCAGAGCGACCATTGCCATCCCAGCATTTCGTTCCGGGCCTTCTCGATGGCTGGGAGACGATCCGCGAATTGCTCACGCCCTTTCTGGAAGCCCCTGCACTCAAGCGCAGCCTGCCGTGAGCAAGGCTTCTCGCGGGTTCAAAATGCGCGTCGCGACAATCCTCAAGGGCTATCCGCGCCTGTCTGAGACTTTTATCGCCCAGGAGATCCGGGGGCTGGAGCGGCGCGGCATCGCGCAACGTATCGTCTCACTGCGCCATCCCACCGATCCTTATGAACACGACATCCACCGCGAAATCGAAGCTGAGCGCTACTATCTTCCGGAATATCTCAAAGACGATCTGAAGCGGGTGTCACGGGCGCGGAGGAAGGTGGAGAAGCTCCCGGGTTTTGCGGCGGCGAAAACCGCATTTGCAAAGGACTTCGCCAGCGATCCGACAGCCAACCGGCAGCGCCGCTTCGGCCAGGCGGCTGTGCTGGCTGCAGAAATGCCGGAAGATATCGGGTGGATGCACTGCCACTTCCTGCACACCCCCGCTTCCGTCGTACGCTATGCAAGCCTGATGACCGGCATCGGCTGGTCGTTTTCGGCTCACGCCAAGGATATCTGGACGACTCCGCCGCAGGAGCTTGCAGACAAACTCGCAAGCGCCGCGTGGGGCGTCACCTGCACGAAGGCGAACCTCGAATATCTTCGAAGCCTGACGGATGATCCTGAGAAGATCGAGCTCGTCTATCACGGTCTCGATTTCTCCCGCTTTCCCAAGGAGCCGCGTCGTGAGCCTTCGGACGCCAGCTGCTTTACGCTCATCACCGTCGGTCGAGCCGTCGAAAAGAAAGGCTTCGACGATCTTCTCACGGCGCTTTCACGGCTGCCTGCGGAGCCGCGGTGGCGGCTCGTGCATATCGGCGGCGGCGCGCTGATCGCATCCCTCAAGGCACAGGCCGAGCGGCTTGGGCTTTCAAAACGTATCGAGTTTCGCGGCCCGCAGCCGCGAGCCGCCGTTCTCGCCGCCTTGGATCAGGCCGATCTGTTCGTCCTACCGTCACGCGTGATCGCAAATGGCGATCGCGACGGCCTGCCGAACGTAATTCTGGAGGCCGCCGCCTACGCCCTGCCGATCATCGCAACGCGCGTCTCGGCGATCCCCGAATTCATCGAAGATGGCGTCACCGGCCGGCTCGTGGCGCAACGGGACACGGAGGAGCTTGCGACTGCGATCACAGCTTTGATGTGCGACGGAGACTTCCGACGCCATCTTGGTCTTGCGGCCTTCCGCCGAGCACACGCCGATTTCGCCGCCACACCCGGGATCGACAAGGTGGCAGCGATGCTGCGGTATTCTTTGGTCGGCGATCAGGGGGATCGAGAAGCATCCGCCGCGAGCGCCAGATGAAGATTGCCTTTTACGCGCCGATGAAACCTCCGGACCATCCGGTTGCGTCCGGCGACAGGACCTTCGCCCGCGCCATTCTTGCCGCTCTCAGGGCTCTTGGCCACGAGGTCGAGGTGGTTTCACGCTTCCGCAGCTGGTGCCGCGATCCTGGAGAGCAGACGGCACTCGCGCAGACCGCAGAGGCAGAGCGCAGGGCAGTGCGTGGCCGGCTCGAAACCGCACCGCCGGATCTCTGGCTCACCTATCACCTTTATCACAAGGCGCCGGATTGGCTCGGACCTGAGATCAGCACAGACCTTGGAATCCCCTATGTCGTGATTGAGGCCAGCTTTGCAGAAAAGCAGCGTTCCGGCCCCTGGCGCGCGGGGGCTGCGGCTGCGGAGGCTGCGCTCGCGAAAGCCAGCATGGTCGCGGCGATCCAATCCGAAGATCTTGCCGGACTTCGCAAAATCGTGCCGCAGGAGCGGCTTACCCATCTTGCACCCTTCATGGAGCTTGGCCCGTTCCTGCGCGTCGAAAGCGGGAGGGATCCTGGGCCCCTGCGGCTCCTTGCTGTCGGCATGATGCGGGCAGGCAGCAAGGCCTCCACATACCAGGCCCTCGCCAAAGCACTGACGGCTTGGGTGGAGGCAGACTGGACGTTGACCGCCGTGGGTGACGGCCCAGAACGATCCACGCTCGAACCGCTCTTCCCCGAAGATAAGAGACGCTTCATCGGCGCGGTCGCGCCGGACGCGATGCCCGCTCTTTATGCAGCGGCCGATATTTTCGTCTGGCCCGCACTCAAAGAGCCCCTCGGCTTCGTCTTCCTGGAAGCGATGGCGAGCGGCCTTCCGATCATTGGAGGACGTGGCGGCGGCGTGCCGGATCTGGTGCAGGACGGCGTGAATGGCTTTCTCGTCGAGCCGCAAGAGCCGCGGAATGTCGCTGCGGCGCTTTCCCGACTCGCCGATCCTGGGCTGCGGGCGCGGATGGGCGCGGCGGGTCGGCTGATCGCCGCCGAAAAGCACAGCCTCGAAGCGGGCATGACGGGACTGTCCTCCCTCATCGCGCGCGCCGGAGCCACAACCCGCGAGACCGCCTGATGCGGGCGCTGATTTGGGTTCAGCACCTTCTGGGTGTTGGCCATGCCGTACGCGCCGGCGCGATCGCGCGCGCGCTCTTTGAAGAAGGCGTCGCCGTCACCCTCGCGACCGGGGCATCTTTGCCAAGTTCCGTCGATACAAAAAGCATCGACGTCGTCACGCTGCCGGCCGCGCGAGCCTCTGATCCGGCGTTCAGCGCCATCATCGATGAAGATGGCCGCCAGGTGGATGACGCCTTCTGGCAACGGCGACGTGAGATCCTCCTCGCGCTCGCCGATGGGCTCGAGCCCGAGATCGTATTGACGGAGGCCTTTCCCCTGGCAAGGCGCGGCTTTCGGGCAGAGCTCGTCCCATTTCTTCAAACGTTGCGGGCAAAACCCAGGCCGCCTTTTATCGCAGCCTCGGTGCGCGACATCCTGGTGCGTAAGCCGCCCGACAAGGAACGGGCGATGGCCGATCTCGCCCTCGCCTATTACGATGGGATCCTGATCCATTCAGATCCGAGGCTCGTACGGCTGGAGCACAGTTTCGGGGAAGCAGAAAGGCTTGCCCCTCTCGTCAGCTATACGGGCTATGTCAATTCGAGTTCAAACGTGCCCGCGCCGGCCGGCGATGGCGAGGGCGAGGTGATCGTCTCTTGCGGAGGTGGAGCGGTGGGACAAGCCATCCTGCGGGCCTCGCTCTCGGCGCGCTTGCATAGCTCCAATGCAGCGACATGCCTTTGGCGGGTGCTCGCTGGTCCCCATTTAAGCACCTCAGATTTTGCCGCTCTTGCGAAGGCTGCCCCGCCGGGCGTTATCGTGGAACGAGCAAGACGCGACTTTCCAGACCTTCTGAAACGTGCGCGACTTTCGGTGAGCCAGGCCGGCTATAACACCGCCGTCGACATATTGCAGGCCGGGGTGCCGGCGCTCTTCGTGCCCTTTGCGGCAGGATCTGAGACCGAACAAACGCAACGCGCCGAGTTGTTTGTCATCAATGGGCTTGCCGTGACTTTGCCAGAGAGAGGCCTTTCGGCAGAGAGCCTTGCCAAGGCCGCGGACCAGGCGATGCAGCTTGAGCCGAAGGTTCTCGAATTTTCGTTGGATGGCGCTCAAAAAACCGCCAAGCTTTTGATTGCTGCGGCAAAAAGAGGATCATGATGGAAGATGCGGAGCGGTTTTGCGCGCGGTTGGACGCGGCGGCAGAAACCGGAAGGACGCTCTCCTTCTGGTGGCGCGACGACGACGCCACGGAACCGACGCCCGAACTTGACAGGCTGGCGGGCCTTTTCGGCGAGATCGAAAAGGAGAGGCGTCCGCCGCTCGGCCTCGCCGTAATTCCGGATGGCGCACGTCCCGCGCTCGTCGACCGGCTCGCGCGCGAACCCCATATCGCCATCCTCCAGCACGGCCTAGCGCACAGAAACCACGCGCAGGACGGCGAGAAGAAGTCGGAGTTTCCGCTCTCCCGTCCCCTGACGAATTGTCTTGCCGACGTGAAGACCGGGCGCACACGCTTGCTGCAACTCTTCGACGGCAAGCTCCTCCCCGTCTTCGTCCCTCCCTGGAACAACGTCTCAGCGCCCGTTGTGGAGGGTTTGTCCGCACTCGGGATCCAAGGCCTATCGCGACTTGGTCCGACGAAGGGCGCTCGTGGAGAATGCAACACCCATCTCGACATCATCGAGTGGCGGAAGACACGCGGTTTCATCGGCCGCGAGGCGGCCTTCCGTCTTCTCACCGAGGAGGCGGAGCGTCGGCTCGCAGGCGTCAGTGAACCGATCGGCGTCCTCACCCACCATCTCGCCCAGGACGAAGCCTGCTGGGACTTCTGCCGCGAATTGCTGACGCTCCTTTCAAATCATCCCGGGGCAGGCTTCCCCCCTCTTCAGGAGCTTTTTGCGCTGGAGGAGCCGGAATGCCCTTCGAGCCATGGGTGAACCGCCGAGCCCGCGAGAGTTGTTTCGCGCTGTCAAGAAGCTCAAGCTCTTGCAGCGCTTTCAGGAAGCGGGAGATGTGCGCATCGCGGCAGATCCGGGCTGCGCCGATTTTCTGAGGAGTTACCGAGGGGGGGCCTATGCCGCCCTTCTTCTTGACGACAGGTCGTCGCCATCCGGGCAGATCCATGGTGGCCACCTCATCGCCATATCCACTGACGACGAAACGCGCCTGAAGCAGCGTCTGGCAGAGCGCTTCCCGCATGCAACCGTCGCCGGCTTCATCGGCGATGTGGCTCTCAGAGCGGCGGCACACGCCGATCCCCTCGCCGACGACACCGGCATCCGCAGAGAGAGCGAGCCGAGCAAGCTCTATGCTGTCGTCTGCGGCCCCCGCACCGGATCGACCTGGTTCGTCAATCTCCTGCGGGAAACGGGACGTCTCGGACGGCCGACGGAGCATCTGCGTCCGCTAACCGTTTTCATGGCCCGTCACCGCGACCGCTTCGCAGTGGATCTCAGCCGTTGGCTCGCCCTTCTTGTGCGGCAGGAGCAGAAAAACAGGGTCTTCGGGACCAAGATCATCGACGATTTCGCCATTTCGCTTGCGCCCCTTCTCTCCGGCAACGAACGGGCCATGGTGCAGAGCCTTGCTGCGAAGACACGCATTGTCCGTCTCCATCGGCGCGATCGGGTGGCTCAGGCGGTTTCGGAATATATCGCGGACGCGACCAAGGTCTGGCATGTGCGCACCAACGAGGCGATGGCCGCCTACAGCGAGGCCAAAGAGACAGTCTCCTACGATTATGAGCACATCCTCGCCTCCTACCGCCGTCACAGGGCCGCAGAAGCCACCATCGACGGCTGGTTGGTGAGGACGGGACAGCCGGTGCTCAACGTCGTCTACGAGGACGTTCTTGCCGCGCCGGAGACGCATCTGCGGGAGATCTACAGCTTTCTCAGGAGCGAGCCTGCCCCCATCCTGCAGGTTTCATCCACGCGCTATCAGCGGTTGGGCGACGCGGTGAACGAGGAGATGGCTCGCCGCTTTCGCGCCGAATCGGGTCTCTAGACGTCTTCTTCACAGACCGCCGGCCGGTCTTCACAAGCCGAGATCGTGGCAAATCTTCTCCGCCAACATATCTGTGCAATTCTCGCTGCGCGCGAAATCATCGAATAAGAGCGACCACGTGCCGTCGCCGGCATCGCGGTAAGGGCCGAATTTGAAATATTGATTCGGACCGAGATGGTGATGGCCGATGCGGCCGGTCACCTGCGCCACCCGCTCGCCATTGACGAAGAGTTCGATGCGGCCGTCACCGTCGGGCCCGGCGCGCGTGAAAGCGACGATATTGAACCAGCCATCCTTCGCTTCGGGCAAAACCGGCACGAAGCGGGTCACATGGATTTCGTCCGTGCACGCATCGTATTCCTCATGGCGCGCGGGCCGATCTCCCCCTTCGGCAATCATCCAGCCACGGCTCTGACCATCATAGGGACGGTTCCAGACCTCCGTCTCACCCGGCCGACAGGGGTAGATCTTGGTCCCGTCAGCGGAGAGGAGCGGCTTCAGCAATTCGGTCTCGACGGTGAAGAAGAGCTTCCCGTCTCGCAGTCTGAGAGCCAGGAAGGGGCTTGAATTCCCCGGGACGCCCTTCGGAATCGTACGCTTCCATTGCGCTAGGACATGTCGGTGATCGCCATCCGGGCGGGGACCGACGAAACGCACCGAAAAGCGGTACCAGACGGGCGTTCCGTAAGGCAGATGAGCGTTCTTCGATTCCCACAATTCGGCACGCTCGCTGCAGTCCTGCGCCTTTGGCGGACAATGCTCTTTGAGCGTGAGTTCAATCGCCGTCGAGCCGTCCCGTCCAGCGCCAGGCACAAAACGATAGCTGCCGGCACGCTGCTCGAAATTGTCCTTGTAATAGAGCACGGCGGGATCGAGTTCGCCGCTTTCGAAGTCCTCTCGCAGCATTTTCGCCTGTCCGACGGAAGCAAAGAGCGAGAACCAAAGGCCGGCAAACAGGAGCATTAGGAAAAAGCGCATCGGTCTCATCACCAGAGGCAGGGATCCCGGCAAGGCTTACCGGTCACCGTTTGCGCAAGCAATCCACGCTCTCCGGGCGGTTGCCAGCCAATGGCCGGCCTACGCCCGATCCGACGAAAGCGACCAGTAGAACAACGAGACATGAGGGAATTGGCTGGGGCGGCAGGATTCGAACCTGCGAATGGCGGCACCAAAAGCCGCTGCCTTACCACTTGGCTACGCCCCAATGCACGCTCGCAAGAGCAGTGCATGCGCCTATAAGGGCTTTGACGAAGTTGGGCAACATGTCGAACCGATCATAAGCCTATGAAGGTGGCTGCGACATAGGTGCAGGCCTTTTATGCCAAATCCATTGCATCACATTGAGAAGATGGCTTGAAGCCGAAGCGGTGCAAGGCTATAAGCCACCCCGCTTCGGCGGAGTGTAGCGCAGCCTGGTAGCGCACCTCGTTCGGGACGAGGGGGTCGCAGGTTCGAATCCTGCCACTCCGACCATTTTATCCCGAGGCCTTGGGACCGGATCGCGGTTCCGGGGCTTTTGCCGGCCTATGATGCCGGCCCAGTCTGAGCCAAAGAGCCAGACCGCGACGTCGTTCCCGCGAGACCCTGACCTAGTTTTCGCTTCAAGTGCGAATCGCAATTTTGATTCGAACCCTGTCGGCCTGCCGAGCGGGTGATCTAACGATCACGACATCGAATCGAGAGTCAGGCGTGACGCATCTGAAGACGTCGGATCGTTCAGGCGGCTTCTTTCGAATCCCGGACCAGAGGCGCAGATCCGCAAGCGCGTCGAGTCGCGCGGTTGCGGCGACGCCGGTCGCTTAAAGCAGAAGCGAGTGTCGAGGCCACCGACGCTTCGTGAAACAGGCAGCGGCGAGAAAACCGCCGCTGCCCGAAAAGCTGATCAATCGATATCGAACGAGACGCCCTGAGCGAGCGGCAAGGCATTGGAATAATTGATCGTATTGGTGGCGCGCCGCATGTAGCCCTTCCAGGCATCGGAACCGGATTCGCGCCCGCCACCGGTGTCCTTTTCGCCGCCGAAGGCGCCGCCGATCTCTGCACCCGAGGGTCCGATATTGACATTGGCAATGCCGCAATCGGAGCCCGCCGCCGAGAGGAAACGCTCCGCCTCACGCAGATCGGTCGTAAAGATGCACGAGGAGAGGCCCTGGGAGACGTCGTTCTGGATGGCGATCGCCTCGTCGAGCTCGCGGTACTTCATGCAGTAGAGGATCGGCGCAAACGTCTCCTCGCGGACGATATCGGTCTGCGCCGGCATCTCGACGATCGCGGGATGCACATAGGCCGCATCTGGATAAGTGTCGACGAGCGCGCGGCCACCGCCATGCACCGTGCCGCCATCGGCGGCTGCCGCCTTGAGGGCCTTGTCCATCGCCTCCGCGGCGGCACCGTCGATCAACGGACCGACGAGCGTTCCGTCGGCCAGCGGATCGCCGATCGGTAGCTTGGCATAGACCTCGGCAAGCCGGGGCACGAGCTTGTCGTAGACGTCTTCATGGACAATCAGCCGTCGCAGCGAGGTGCAGCGCTGGCCGGCCGTGCCGACCGCCGCAAACACAATGGCACGTACGGCAAGCTCGAGATCGGCGGACGGGCCGACGATCATGGCGTTGTTGCCGCCGAGCTCGAGGATGAGCTTGCCGAAGCGGGCGGCGACTTTCGGTCCGACGGCCCGGCCCATGCGCACGGAACCCGTGGCCGAGACCACGGCCACGTCGGGGCTTTCCACGAGCACATTGCCGGCTGCGGCATCGCCAACGACGACCTGCAGGAGCCCCTCCGGAGCATCGCCGAAACGAGTGAGCGCACGCTCAAAAATCCGGTGCGTGGCAAGCGCCGTCAGAGGCGTCTTCTCCGATGGCTTCCAAAGGATCGGATCGCCGCAGACAAGCGCGAGCGCGGCATTCCATGCCCAAGGCGCAACAGGAAAGTTGAAGGCAGTGATCACGGCGCAGGGACCGGCCGGATGCCAGGTTTCGCGCATCGAATGGCCGGGGCGCTCAGATGCGATCGTCAGGCCGTAGAGCTGCCGCGACAGGCCGACGGCGAAGTCGCAGATGTCGATCATCTCCTGCACTTCACCAAGACCTTCCTGATAGATTTTGCCGCATTCGAGCGCCACCAGGCGTCCAAGGTCTTCCTTGGCAGCACGCAGCTCTTCACCAAGAAGACGGACAAGCTCGCCACGACGCGGCGCGGGCACATCCCGCCAGGCCTTGAACGCCGCCGTTGCCGTTGTGACCATCGCCTCGACGTCACTAGGGGCATGGGTTTCGAGGCGGGCAATCTCCGATCCGTCGACCGGCGTGGTGACGACAAGCGAGCCTGAAGACGTCTGCCCGGTCGAGAGCCCGCAAGCTTCGAGAAGCGTCTGATACGTCATGGAATGAATTCTCCGCGTGTTCTTGATGTAATCGGGCGATGCAGTGGCCATGCCTCCTTACGACATGCCCGCTTGCCAAGGGCAAGAGCCGTCATGAGGTGAAAGCTTTGGCCAGACTGAAACGATCGACGGTCCGCCCATCCGGGACAGTTCCGCAAGTCCTCATGTTCTGTTGGAAACCTCTGTAATCCTGGCGTCACTGGCAATGATGCCGGGCCACGCCCTCTCTACCACCAGCGCGCTCAGCGCGAGGTCGGCCAGGGATGACCCCTTGAAGCAGAAGAGCCGACGGCCGCGCGTCTCGGGACTTGTCGCCTCCTGGGGTGCCGTTTCCCGACACATCGCCAGAAGGTCGGTGGTGAACTCAGCCGTGTCGACCTCGCGGCCGTTTACGTCCCAAGGATGCGTGCCCTGTGCCAGATCGTCGGTCGCCAGAAGATCGAAAGCGGCAAAACTCTCAGGCAGCCAGGCGCGGCCCAGATCGACAGCGGACACAAAACAGTCGCGCTTCAAGACGCGCGCATCAAGGAACGGCATCAGCTCAGGCGAGGCCGGCACCATCGAGACGACGATATCGGCGCGCTCAAGCAGATCCTGCGGCGAAGACACGACCTCACCGGCAAGGCCGCGCGCCTCCGCGGCCTCGACGAGACGCGCGGCCGAGGCCTCGCTTCGACTGAAGGCCAGAAGGCGATCGAGATCAGGTCGGAGGGTGCAAAGGGCCGCGAGATGTTGATGGGCCTGCAGGCCGCAACCGATCATGCCGAGCGTCTGCGCGCCGGCTGGGGCGAGATACGAGCCTGCAACCGCAGAAAGCGCCGCCGTGCGGATAAGCGTAATCTCGTTGCCGTCGAGGACGGCCATGGGTTTGCCGGTTTCATAATCACTGACGATAATGAGGCTGTTGATCCCGGGCCCCTCGCCTCCCGGGGGCACCGTCGCGATGCCCGTCCATTTGACAACAGCGAGGCCGGCGGATGCCGAAGCCGCAGCCATCGCCTGGAAGCCGTGACCAGGCGAAAGCGCGAGCGCCGTCTTGGGCGCCCTCACGGCGCGGTCTTCGCTTGCAGCCCGGAAGATCTCGGTAACGGCGCGTCGCGCTTCATCCGGAGCGATGGCGAGCCTCCTGATATCGGCCTCACCCAGAAATCGGGGAGCTTCGTTCACGCGCCAAATCTCCGCGGAGAGAAAGCCTCGTCCTCCGGGGAGACCACGCCGGCCGCCAGGAGACGTGAGACGATCTGCGCCGTCGCCGGTGCCTGGATCATACCGGAATGCCCATGGCCGAAAGCGTGCACGATATCGGCGCAATCCGAGGCCGCGCCGATCGAAGGTAGCCCGTCGGGCGTCGACGGCCGGTGGCCCATCCAGCGCTCCACGCGATCGGGAGACTGCACCCCCGGGAGGCCGGGAAGCAGCTTTTTGCCGAAGGCGAGGAGGATGTCGGCACGGCGCCAGTTTGGCGGGGCATGGAGCGAAGCGAGTTCGACCTGCCCTGCGATACGCAAGCCACGGTTCGTCGGCGTGACCGCCATCTTTCCGTCGGCCGGCATGACCGACATCGGCGGATGGCCGATGACGCTGGGCAGGACCACATGATAGCCGCGCTCGGAGATCAGCGGAACATTGTCGCCCGCCTGGCGCGCGAGCTCGGCCGACCAGGCACCGGCGGCGATGACCGCGCGGTCGCAGGCGATGCTTTCGTCGTCGCTCACCACATGCGTGAGACGGCTATCGGCCATCTTGAAGCTGCGGGCGGTGCTGCGGACGAGGCGGCCGCCTTCGGCACAGAAATGCGCCACAAGGCCTTCGCAATAGCTACGCGTGTCGCGGATGAAGGCCCCCTCGTCGACCCGGATGCCGAAGCCGTATTCCGTTGACAGGGCCGGCTCCCGCTCGATCAGCGCTGCGCGATCATGTTCGCTGAAGCGGACGCCGAGTTCCTTGCGCATCTTCCATTCTCGCGCCTCGCGCTCGATGTCGGAGCGGTCGCGATAGAGGAACCAGACACCTTCGCGGGCGATAAGATGCTCGGTGCCGGCTGACCGCGCCCATTTCAGATGCCAGTCCACTGTGCTGCGGCACAGCCGGTAACGATGCGCGGCACAGACCTCGACCTTGCGCCAGCTGCTGCCGGCGCGCAGGAAGCGGACAAGCCAGGGCAGAAGCGACGGCAGGTGGCGCCAGCGGATGACGAAGGGGCCGGAAGGATCGGCGAGATAGCCCGGCACCTCTTTCCACAAACCCGGAACCGACATCGGCATGATCGAGGCTGGGCTGAGCCATGCGCCATTGCCGTATGAAGCCGCCTGGTCGCCTCCCGGAGGGCCGCAATCGACGAGGATCACGTCGTGACCGGCCTCCTGGAGCTCCAGGGCGCAAAAAATCCCAACGATGCCAGCACCGATCACGACAGTGCGGAGAGGCTTTTCCGTCGGGCCGGGCGCGGTCCCTCTTGCGTCAGCCAATGTCACTGCCGTTCGTCCCCAATAGCGTCACGACAATCGCGTGGGACAGCAGGCCTGGAAGCTGCCGGGCGCGATATTGCGGCAAACTCACATCCATCACCGCTCCACCGTCTCCCCTATTATTTGGCAACGCCGCGCCTGCGCAGGATCTCCGAACCGAGGATCACCGCCGTCATGAAGGCGAGGATGAGCGTCGCGACGGCTGCGAGCGCCGGGCTGACACGCAGGAGCGCATCGTCCCACATCTGCTTCGGCAAGGTGGTGACCTGTCCACCCGTCACGAACAATGAAATCGTCAGCTCGTCGAAGGAGATGATGAAGGCGAACATGAAGGCGGCGATGAGACCGGAACGGATCAGCGGGAAGGTCACGTTGAGGAAGGTTCGCACGCCGTTCGCCCCGAGAGTCGAGGCGGCATGATCGAGCCGGATGTCGTAGTTCTTGAGAACCGCGACAACCGTCACGACGACATAGGGAATGGCGAGGACCGTATGGCCAATGATGAGGCCGATGGTCGTCCCGACGAGACCGATCTGCGCGAAGAGATAAAAGAGCGCCACCGCGATAATGATATGCGGCATGATCAGAGGCGAGATCAGGAACGCCATGATGGCGGTCGTGCGTCGGGCGCGCCGGACCAAATAGAAGGCCGCAGGGACGCCGAGCATGAGAGCCACCACGGCGACGCTGAAAGCGACGACGAAGGAGCGCCAGGCCGCACCGATCCACAGGGGATTGTCGAAGACCTCGCGGTACCATTGCAGCGAAAAGCCTTTCGGTGGCCAGGTGAGGAACTGGGATTCGCTGAACGAGACCGGGACGACGAAGAAGGCCGGAACGGCGAGGAAGGCGATACCGGCGAGCGCGACGAAGCGTAAAACCTTACCGCCGATGCGGCGCGGCTTGCGGTCCGGCCGGGCCGGCATGAGGGCACCCAGCGCGCGGCCAATGGCGTCGGATACCTCCGAGATCGCCGTCAGGAGAAGATTGCCAACCTTCGAACCGAGCCAAGAGAGAGGATTCCGCGACGAGGCTCCCCCTCGCACATCGCCACCCGAAAGCGTCGAAAGGCCGACGAGCCGGTCGTAGATGTAGAAGATGACGAGCGCGACGACGAGAAGCATGATCGCGATCGCACCGGCGAAGCCCCAATTCAGCATCTCCTTGATCTGGAAAATGACGAGCTGGACGATGACGGTCTCACGCTCGCTGCCGAGGAGAGCCGGCGTGATGAAGAAACCGAGCGAGGTGATGAAGACGAGGAGCCCGCCCGCCGCGGCGCCTGGCAGGGATAGCGGAAAATAGATCCGCCAGAAGGCCGCTGCCGGCCGAGCGCCAAGCGTTCCCGCCGCATCGGTGAGACGCTTGTCGATATTTTCCATGACGGACAGCATGGTGAGCACGCAAAGCGGCATCAGCGCATGCACCATGCCGATCATGACACCGGAGAACTGGTAGAGAAACGACGGCGGATCGCTAACACCGAGCACCTGAAGCAACTGGTTGAGCGCACCGTTGCGCCCGAGAAGCACAATCCAGGCGAAGGTTCTGACGAGGAAGCTCGTCCAGAACGGCATCAGAACGAAGATCGCCAGGAGATTGCGCCGACTGGCAGGCAAAGTTGCCAGCAGATAAGCGATCGGATAGCCGGCGATGATGGCGAAGAGCGTCGTCCAGCCGGCAATCTTGAAGGTGATGAGCATCACCCGGACAACGACGGTGGATTCGCCAAGGCGGGCATAGTTTTCCGCACTGAGCCCGCCATCGGAGCCGACGAAGCTGCGTCCGAGCAACAGCGCCACCGGATAGACGAAGGCGACGGCAAGAAAGAGGGCCGCCGGGATAAGAGGCCAGCTGCCGCGCAACGTCGCAAGCGCTCGGCCAAGTGGACGCGCAGGAGCGGGCGGCGGCGCCGCAGAGCTGGACATGTCAGTCATGGGCCAGCACCACGCAGGAATCGGGTTCCCAGGAGAGAACCGCTTCCTTGTTGGGAGCAAGGCCGTCGCGCGGCTGGCCGGTGAGGATCTGTGCCTTGAGCTGCTGCCCCTGATGACCCTCGAAGAAGCACTTCGTCGTCCCGCCGGTCATAACGGCCTCGATGAAGGTGGCAGTGACGGAATTGGCGCCTGCCTCTGCCGCATTGATGCGGATGGCTTCGGGGCGGATCATCACGACCGCCTTGTCGCCGACATTCAGCTTCGTGGTGGTCGGACCACGTACGGGACGACCGTCATTCAGCGCGACCTCGCAGATACCGTCTTGGAAGCCGATTACTTCGCCTTCGAGAAGGTTCGATTCGCCCAGAAAATCGGCGGCGAAGCGGGTTTTCGGGCGGAAATAGAGTTCTTCGGGCGTGCCGATCTGCTCGATCCTACCCTGCCGCATCAGACAGATGCGATCGGACATGACGAGCGCCTCTTCCTGATCATGCGTCACGTAGAGCATGGCGAGACCGAGACGCTCGTGCAGACGCTTGATTTCGTATTGGAGCTGTTCGCGCAGCTTCTTGTCCAGCGCACCCAGGGGTTCGTCCATGAGGACGATCGACGGCTCGTAGACGAGGGCGCGGGCGAGCGCGATGCGTTGCTGCTGGCCACCTGAGAGCTGGCGAGGATAACGGTTTTCCGTGCCGGGAAGCTGCACGACGTCCAAAATCCGGCTCACCGCTTCGTCGATTTTCGAGGCCGACCAGCGGCGCATGCGCAGCGGAAAGCCGATGTTCTCGCCGATCGTCATGTGCGGAAACAGAGCATAGTTCTGGAAGACCATGCCGATGTCGCGCTGATACGGTGGGAGATACGTCGCAAGATCGCCATGGATCCTGATCTCGCCGCTGTCGGGCTCGTTGAGACCCGCGATCGCCAGGAGGAGTGTCGTCTTGCCCGAGCCGGAAGGGCCGAGAAGAGTAAGAAATTCGCCGGCGCGGACCTCGACGGAGGCTCCCTCGAGCGCCACGAACTCTCCAAAAGTCTTGCGGAGGTTGCGGACTTCGAGCTTCAGCGAATCGGAGTTTGACGAACCGTCAGCCATCTTCATGAAGGAAACCTTGGATAGGGGGCCGTCCTCCCGCACAGAGGCGGGAGGACGGGTTCACATCAGGACAGGAGCCACTCGTTGAAGCGCTGTTCCGCCTCTTCCTTGTTCTCACCCCACCATTCCTGGCTGGCGAGAATGAGCTTGTCGAAATGCGCAGGCGCAGTCGGCAGAAACTTCGCCCGCTCCGGCGGGATGTAGTCGTAGGCCTTCGGATTCGTCGGCCCGTAGGCCAGCGTCTTCGTGTATTCGGCCTGGCGCTTCGGATCGGCACAAAAGGCGATGAACTTCTTGGCCTCGTCGCTGGCGGGGCTGCCCTTGGGGATTGCCCAGCCTTCGATCGAATAGAGCCCCTGGTTCCAGACGATCTCGACGGTGCCATCCGCGTCGATGACGGTCTGAGCGCGGCCGTTCCAGGTCGGCAGCATGTCGACCTCGCCGGATTGCAGCATCTGGCTCGTCTGGGCACCGCCCGTCCACCACACGTCGATATCCGGGCGGATCTCGGTGAGCTTCTTGAAGGCCCGATCCAGGTCAAGCGGATAGAGCTCGTCCGGCGTCACGCCGTCAGCGAGAAGCGCGATCTCGAGCGTATCGATCGGACTCTTACGCAGCGCACGCCGGCCGGGGAAGTTCTCGACGTCCCAGAAATCCGCCCACGAGGATGGCTTCTTGTCTTTGAAATGGTCGGAACGGATAGCGAGAATCGTGGCGTAGACGTCGACACCCATCCAGTCGGGCGCCCTCGCCTCCTTCATGATGTCGCCCATATGCTCCAGATCCCAGTCGAGGGGCTCAAGCAGATCGCGGTCATGCAGGAGAACCTCGTCGCCCTGAGTGATCGTGACGACGTCCCAGCTGTAATTGCCGGTGTCGACGATCGCCTGAACTTGGCTCGTCGGCTGGTGCTCGCGGGCGACGTTGACGATCTGAAGGCCCGTCTTCTCCTCATAGGGTTTGTAGAAGGCTGCCCCATAGGCGTCCTTGAAGGGGCCTCCGGGATCGGCGACAGTCAGGGAATCCGCGGCGCGCGCTGGGCGAATGGAAAGGCCGACTGCACTGACGGCGACGCTCGCCGCACTCCCAAGGAGAATGCTGCGGCGGGAGATCTTCCTGTTGAACGGCATGGTTCTGTTCCTTTCCTCTCGTGAGACGTGCTCATAGGCTGGACAGGCTGCTGGTGTTCTGTGTGCGGGATCTGAGAGCCTGCCCAAACGCAGTCCCGTCTTGAAGAAAAGCGCTATCCACCTCTCGGGCCGGCCGGGTCATCCGCCACTCGCCCCTCGCTGGAGAGAACGGCGATGCCATGTCCGGGCATGCGATATGCGGCATGCGTGCTGTCGACGTCGTCGCGCTCGCCCGAAGCCCTTTACGGTCGCTCCGGCAATGCCTCAGCTGATCCCGGGAGGGAGCGGAGTGCGTATCCAGTCGTCTCGAAGTTCGGCCGGGCGCGTCTCGCCGGGGCAGACGATGGTCGCGCGGCGGCGCCGGGGTCAGCTGCCCGATGCCGTCTGCCAATTCGATCACCAGGCTGTCGCCCAAACGATCCCTCTCCGAACACTGTACTATTGGATTTCAATAGTACTTATTGAAATGAACCCCAGCAGAGGCCGACCTGTCAAGCGCGAGCTCACGCGGGAACGGCAAGAGCGAGCAGATTTTACAGGCGCCACACAGAAAGCCGAGCGACCTCAGGAGCTTTGCCTCCAGTCTGATTGTCGGCAATTCGTGCAAATGCTCATGTTGCGGCCGGAGTGCAGGGGCATCTTGGCCTGCTACCCCGCCAAGATGCCCTCGCCTGCGCCTCTCTCATCCGCGCGGTCGAACTCCGTCAGGAGCTTCTCGCTCTCTTCGAGATGACCATCGAACCGGCCAATGCGGTACGGATGAAGCGACGTGGGCGGCGGTTCGCCGACGATGGTCGCGGCCAGGCATTCGCCCACGGCGGGTGCGATCTGAAAGCCGCCGCCGCTTCCTCCGAAGGCATGGAAGAGGCCTTCTGTCGTCGCGCTCGGTCCTACGACCGGCAGCATGTCGGGCAGATAACCTTCGACGCCCGACCAGCTTCGGATAACCTCGGCGTGGCGGAAGGCCGGCAGGGCGGAGACGAGCGCCGCCATGCCCATGCGGGTCTTCTGCGGCGGCACGAAGGTGTGCTTTCCGTCGCAGGTCGATCGCGTGCGCGGATAGCCTGCGAAAATGACGTTGCCACGCGGGATCTGGCGAACGATCACATCGCCTTCGACGGCCTGAATGGTGGGGCGCAGGATATAAGGCAGCGGCTCCGTCACGAATTGCGGGGGGCCGGCAGCGAAGATCGGGACTCTCTCGCCGAAAGTCGCGGCGAGAGCACCGGCCCAGCCACCGGCGGCATTCACCAAGATGGGCGCAGAATGCACCCGCCCGTCCGCTGAGACAGCCGTGAAAAGCCCGTGCTCATGCCCGACCCCGGCGACCGAAAATCCCTCGTGAAGCACGCCTCCCGTCCGCAGGAAGGCTCGGCAGACGGCCGGTGTCGCCAGCCGCGGATTGGCGGTCGCGCAACGCTGCGAATAGCTCGCGATCGCAATCTCGGGCGCGAGCAGGGGCAGCCGGGCGCGGAGCGCATTGCCTTCCAGGATTTCAACCGTGAGGCCAGAGGCTTCGGAGGTCGCGGCATATTTCAGGAGTTTTGCCCTGCCCTCGCGCGTTCGGGCAAAATAGACATGGCCGGCCCGGTCGTACTCGCAATCCTCGCCGACGAGCTCGACGAAGCCTTCCCAATGGGTCTGAGCGCGCAGCGCCAGGGGATACTGAGCGGGATCACGGCCCTGCAGCCTGAGGCCACCGAAATTCGCACCGCTCGACTGCGCACCGACAAAGCCGCGTTCGAGGAGCACCACTTTCAGGCCAGCGCGCGCCAGGAACAAAGCGGAGAAGGCGCCGAAGAGACCGGCCCCGATCACCATCGCATCGAAGGCGGCCGGCCGGGTCATTCGGCGGCGTCCCGCATCGCCGCCGACATCGGGATCGGGCGGATCGGGGCCTGGGCTCGCAGGCGCCCGACCTCTGCAAGATCGCGCCCCGTGGCTTCCGCCACCACTTCGCCGAGCGCAACGCCGCAATAACGGCCCTGGCAGCGCCCCATGCCGCAGCGGGTGATCGCCTTGACGCGGTTGACTTCCACCGGACCGGATGCCCGTGGTACGGCCGCACGGACCTCACCAAGTGTGACGCGCTCGCAGCGACATAAAACCGTCTCGCCAGGCAGTCGCGAGAGCATCTCACCGGGGAGCCGGAAGGCTTTCGCGGCCGCGAGCTGGAAACGCCTCGCATGCTCAAGCCGCCGCCGCAAACGCCTCATCTCATCCGACTTCACCGCTTCACCGCGGCCCATTGCCTGAAGCATCGAGAGCGCCGCAAGGCGGCCGGCGAAACGGGCACCTTCCGCCCCCATCGTGCGGGCGCCATCGCCGGCAATCCACAACGCCGGCCCGGCCTGCCCGTCCGGCGACACGCGGGGAAACCAGTGCCGCAGCACCGGATCGAATTCGAAGGCAGCACCGGCGAGCTCGGCCAGCTGCGTCTCAGGCCGCAGCCCGAAGCCGATCGCCACTGCGTCGCAGTCAAGACGTTCCTCACGACCGGCGGCGTCGCGAAAACGAAATGCTTCGACGTGGTCTTTTCCTTCGACTGCGAGAAGCTCCGCAGCCGCGCGAATACGGACGCCGGCCCGCCGCAGCTCCGCCATCAGCGAAAGACCCTGGCGGAGCGTTCCCGCTGCGTATCTGGCCATGCCAATGGCGGCGTGCAGCTTGCCGCGTAAGGGTGTCGTATCGAGGACGGTGATCTCGCGCAGGCCGAGGCGGCAATACTGGGCCGCAGCGAGATAAAGGAGTGGCGAAAAACCTGCGAAGACGATCTTGCGGCCGATGAAGCTGCCGTGACGCTTCAAGGCCACTTGCGCCCCGCCGAGCGAATAGACGCCGGGCAAGGTCCAGCCGGGCAGCGGAAGAATGGCGTCGGTCGCACCAGTCGCGAGAAGGAGATGCGCATAACGCAAGTCCTGACACGCCCCCCCGCTCAAGAGCTCAAGACCTCCGTCGAAAGCGCCCCAGACGACAGTGTTCGCGCGGTAATCGCAAAGTGACAGGATGTGATCTTCCCGTGCTTCGCGCTCCTGCCGGCGCCTCGACGCACGCGCCCCGAAGAGAGGCTCGGCCTTGTCGCAAAGAAGAGGCGTCAGACGTCGTGTGCCCTGGCCGCCGGGCCGGTCGGACTCGTCGAGCACGATCGGATGGATCCCTGCCTCGACGAAGGCCCCGGCGGCAGCAAGACCCGCAGGGCCTGCTCCAACGATCACGGGCGGAGCGTCTTGGGAAGGGCCGCTCATCGCATCATGTCTCGGCAAGCGGCGGCGCCGTCACCAGCGCCATGCCGTCCTCCACCATGGTCATGCAGGCGCGGATGCGACCCCCATCCTCGCTCCAAAGGCTGCAATCCTGGCAGGCGCCCATCAGACAGAAACCCGCGCGGGAACGACCATCGAATTCTGAGCGGCCAAGAGCTGCCGCGTTGCGGAGCAGCACCGCTATCACGGTCTCGCCGCGCCGGGCCGGCATGCGAAGCCCGTCGAGGCTGATGAAAAGCTCAGTGGAGACCTCGTAGATCGGAACGAAAAGCCCCGAAGAGGACGCGGCGGATGCTGTCATTTCATTGCGATAACATCTATTGCATTAAGGCTGAACGCAGCCCACGCCCCTGTCAAGCAGGACCTCGCTCGCGCCCCAGACATGGGGCATCGGAAACCTCACGCTTTCAGGGGATCGAGATAGACCGTCCCGCGGCAATGATCAGATTGGCGTAGTTTTCCGTTACTTCTTCAGGAGAAAAACGTGCCAAAGAGGTGGCGATGCTGACTGCACCCGTCACCTTGTCGCCGGGGCCGATGATCGGCGCAGCGATCGAGGCATCGCCCCGATAAAGCTCTTCGAAGCAGACCGCGTAACCCTGCACGCGCACCTCGGCGATCAACTGCATCAGCCGATCAGGATCGGTCACCGTCGCCGGCGTGTGCATCTGCAGATCCGATTTCGCGATCACCGCGCGCGCGTCCTCCTCGCTCATTTGCGAGAGGATCGCCCGCCCCGGTGACATACAATACGCCGGCAGCCTTGTGCCGGTGGTCACGTCGGCATTCAACACATGCCGGCTCTGGATGCGGGCGATGTAGACGATCTCGGTGCCGTCGAGGATCGTCAGATTGACGGTCTCCTCGGTCTGCTTGCTGAGATGCTGAAGGACAGGCATCGCACGGCCGACAAGTTCCGAGGATTGCCGGTAATTGTAGCCAAGATCGAGTGTCTTGAGGGCCAGAGAGAATTGCCGCGTGACCGGGTTCTTCGTCAGATAGCCGAGATGCTGGAGCGTGTACGCGAAACGCTGCGCGGCACTCAGATCCATATTCGTCTGCTCGGCGATCTCCGACAGGCTCATCGACGGATGCTTGGAATCGAAGGCCTGGAGAACGCGAAACGCCTTCGCAACCGACTGCACCATCAGCGGGTTGGTTTTCCGCCCTTTTTGCGCCTGCGTACTCATCTTAGCCCCTGATCCGCGGTTAGCGTTTTACATCCTGAAGGCGTGCCGTCCAGTGCGATCACTCGTCATGTAGCCCCCCATTGGTTGACAGAGCGCTGCCGGCTGCATTATTACAATAACAGTTATTGCAATATAATGGATACAATGGCAGATTCCATCCTCACCGAGACAATCGGCCAAGTCCGCCGCATCACCTTGAACCGGCCGGACAAGCTCAATGCGTGGAACACGCAGATGCGTGACATGCTCAACGAGGCCCTCGACGAGGCCGAGGCCGATCCCGGCATTCGCGCCATCGTCCTGACGGGCGCCGGCGACCGTGCCTTCGGGGCGGGGCAGGATCTGAGCGAAAGCAAGACCTTCGACGCGGACCGCGCCGAAACCTGGATGGGCGAATGGAAGGCGCTCTACAATCGCTTCCGCCTCGGCTCGAAGCCGATCATCGCAGCGCTCAATGGCCTGGCCGCCGGATCGGCTTTCCAGGTGGCTCTTCTGTGCGATCTGCGCGTTGCGCATCCGGGCGTCAAAATGGGACAGCCGGAGATCAATTCCGGCATTCCGACGGTCACCGGCAACTGGATCATGCGCGAGCATCTCGGTCTCGCCCGCACCATCGACCTCACATTGACGGGCCGGATGATCGAGGCGGAAGAGGCGTTCTCGTTCGGGCTGATCAGCCGGCTCGTGCCGGCGGACGAGGTCCAGGCGACGGCGCTCGAACTGGCCGAACTTCTCGCCGCGAAGCCGCCCGTCGCCATGCGTCTCGACCGTCAGCGCATCGCCGAGGTGACGCAGGCCGGCTTCGATGACGCCATGAACTCAGGCGTCCGCGTCCAGGTCGAAGCCTATGGAACCGGCGAGCCGCAGGCCATGATGGAAGCTTTCTTCGAAGCGCGCCGCAAGCGCTGAGCCGGACGATGCGATGACAGACGGCGCGACGACAGACGGCGCCATGCCGCCCGAGAACACGCAGGGGCCGGCCGGGCCGCAGAGCGCCGGCATGTCCGCGCCCAGCTCCGATGTGCGTATTCATGGCCTGGCGAAAAACTTCAACGAGCTGTCCAACCGCGTGCCCGAACGCGTGTTTGCGCACACGCCCGAAGGACCGCTGACCTTCGGCGAGCTATCGTCGCGCGCTGACGCGATGATTTCGCATCTTTCGGCGCAAGGCGTGCGGGCCGGCGACCGTGTGATCGTCATGATGCGCAACAGCCCTGCCTCGCTGGCGCTCATCTTCGGCTTGATGCGGGCCGGCATGATCTGGGTTCCGACCAATCCAGCCCTTGTCGGCGACGGGCTCGCTCATGCGATCAAGCTCGTCGAAGCCGCGATCGTGGTCTGCGATCCCAATCTCGTGGAGACCGTCGAACACTGCGGCGCGACAGCCGAGAAAGGTATCCTGCCCTTGGCCGGGCTGCCGCCGGCAGTCGAGGCCGCAAGCTTGCAAGAGCCCGTTCTGGCCCCCGACGACCTCGTCGCTTTGATGTTCACCTCAGGCACGACGGGCCCGTCCAAAGCGGTCATGGTCACGCATGCCATGCTGGAATTGTCGGCCCAGGCGGCGGCGTTCTGCGCCGGGCTGAGGCCGGGCGACAACCTCTATGTCTGGGAGCCGTTCTACCATATCGGCGGCGCGCAGGTGATCGCACTGCCGCTCCTGCACGACGTCGTTCTGACGTTGCGCGACCGGTTCAGCGCCAGCCGCTTCTGGGCCGATGTGCGCGAAGCCGGCTGCACGCACATCCACCATCTCGGCGGCATCATCCAGATTCTCCTGAAACAGCCCCCCTCTCCGCTCGACCGCGACCACGATGTGCGGATCGCCTGGGGCGGCGGCTGTCCGGCAGATGTCTGGAAGGCCTTCGAGGATCGCTTCGGCGTAGAGATCCGCGAATGCTACGGCATGACGGAATCCTCGAGCCTGACGACCTGCAACACCGAAGGCGCCGTCGGCTCCGTCGGCCGTCCGCTGCCTTGGTTCACCGTGACGGTGAAGGACGAGGCCGGCAAGGTGCTCGGCGCCGGCGAAGGACGCGGCGAGATCATCGTGAACACGTCGCTGCCAGCGGCGATTTTTCCGGGCTATTACCGCAACCCGGAAGCGACGGCGAAGGCGCTGCGCGACGATGGCTTCCACACCGGCGATCTCGGCTCGTGGAACGAGGACGGGCTCCTCTTCTTCCACGGGCGCATGGGCGACAGCATCCGGTGCCGCGGTGAGAACGTCTCATCCCATGAGGTGGAATCGGTCGCCCTGCGCCATCCCGACGTCGAGGAATGCGCCATGGTCGGCGTGCCCGCCGAGGTCGGCGAATACGACATTCAGCTCTTCATCGTCCGGCGCAAGGGCTCCGAACTGAAGCCCGACACGCTCCATGACTGGCTTGCCGGCCGGCTCGCACCATATCAGCGGCCGCGTTACATCGCCTTCGTCGAGGAATTCCCAAAGACGCCAAGCCAGCGGATTCAGAAACACCGTCTCCCGCAAGCGCCCGAGGGCCGATGGGACAGTGCAACCCATACGGAGCGCAGAAAGCCATGAGCGTCGACGTCCTGGTGACCGGAACCGGCATGTTCGCTGGCCGGATCGTTCTCGATATCGCCGCAACCGCAAAGCACCCCGTCACCGTCATGGTCGCCGGCCGCAACACCGAGCGGCTCGACTGGCTGCGCACCGCCGGCAATGCCCGTGCCCGCATGTTCGGCACACCCGCGCGCGTCGTCACACACCGGCTCGACCTTCTTGAAGAGGCGGCGAGCGAGCAAATCCTGGAGATCGCCGCACCGCGCATCGTCGTGCAGGCCGCGTCGATCCAGACCTCGGCCGTGATCGCACAAACGGGCAATCGTTGGAGTCAACTCGTCGCAGATGGCGGGCTGTCCGCGACGGCGATTTTTCAGGCACTCATTTCCAGCCGCATGGCCGCCGCGATCAGCCAAAACGCGCCGGGCACGCATTTCATCAACTGCTCGTTTCCCGACGTCGTGAACGGCCTGATCGCCGCCATGGGCCACCGCGTCCTGTGCGGCACCGGCAATGTGGCGATCCTGTCGAATGTCTTCGACGGTGCGGAGGCTCGCGGCGCACTCGGTGACGGTGCCCTTCGGGTGCTCGCGCATTATCAGTGCCTTGCCCCGTGGCGGCGCAAGGCGGAAGACCGCAAAGGCGCTCCCGCCCCGCGCGTCTTCGTCGGCGACAGCGAGATCGATGACGTCTTCGCCACCTTCGCCGATGTCCGCCTGACGCCCGAACCCGCCATCGAGGTGTCCGGGGCGAGCGGCGTGACGCTTATCCTGGCGCTTGCCGCCGGCCTTCCCTGGTCGGGCCATGTGCCGGGGCCGAACGGTCTGCCCGGCGGATATCCCGTCGCACTCCGGGGCGACGCTCTATCGCTCGATTTGCCCAACGGTGTCTCGGAGGACGAGGCGGTCGCCTGGAACGACGCCTTCGAGACGCAAAGCGGCCTCACCGTGGAGGGGACGAAGGCGGTGTTTCATGGGCGGCTCGCGGAGCTTCTGGAACGCGAAGGCTTTGCCCATGCGCAGGGCTTCGACGTCCAGGCACTCGAGGCCGTCTGCGAGGACATGCTCGGCCTGCGGGACAGGCTCCTGGCGCAGCCGCAAGACTGAGGCGGCTTTTCATCCCGCGATCCGAAGCGCTCGCCGAGAACGCGGCGAGCGATCTTGCGCCTCAACTCGTCAGCACGCTGCGGATCTGACGACCGGGCGTGAGCGCCGCCACGCTCTCCACGATGCTTGCCGTGTCAATGCCGTAATGGCGGTAAAGGTCGGCGATCGTACCGGTCTGACCGAAATGTTCCACACCGAGCGGCACCGTGCGGTGACCGGCGACGGCACCGAGCCAGGCAAGCGTCGCGGGATGTCCGTCCGTCACTGTCACGACGGTGCAGTGGCGCGGCAGAGGCTTCAGCAGCGTTTCTACATGACCGGCGGCATGGCGGTGACCGCGCCGGCGGGCGCGCTGTGCCGCCGTCCAACCGGCATTGAGGCGGTCCGCAGAGGTGACGGCAAGGACGCCGATATCGCGCCGCCCCTCACCCAATTGTCCGGCCGCTTGGATCACTTCTGGGGCGACTGTCCCCTGATAGGCGAGCACCACGTCGGCGTTGGGCCCCGGCTCACGCAGCCAATAGGCGCCGTCGATGACACCGCGCGTGAAGTCTTCGTCGGTGCGCCGGATCGGCTGTTCCAGCGGCCGGGTCGTCAGCCGCAGATAGACCGAGCCGCCAGTCTCGTCGCGCAGCCAGGTCCGCTCGTCGGGATCGCCTTCACCATCGCGCTGCAGATAGTCGAAGGCCCAATCCATGATCACCGAGAGCTCGTCCAGGAAGGCCGGTTCGAAGCTCGCCAGCCCATCCTGGCTGATGCCGATGAGCGGCGAGCCGATCGACTGATGCGCGCCGCCCTCCGGCGCCAGCGACACGCCTGAGGGCGTGCCGACGATGAGGAAGCGCGCATCCTGGTAACAGGCATAATTGAGAGCATCGAGCCCGCGTGCGATGAAGGGATCGTAGACAGCACCGATCGGAATCAACCGCTCGCCGAACAGCGCATGCGAGAGACCTGCGGCTCCCAAAAGCAGGAAGAGATTCATCTCGGCGATGCCGAGCTCGATGTGCTGACCCTCCGGCGAAAAGATCCATTTCTGCGCCGAGGGCACGCGCTCGTCGCGAAACGTGTCGGAGAGCGCCCGGCGAGCAAAGAGGCCGCGGCGATTCACCCAGGGGCCGAGATTGGTCGAAACCGTGACGTCGGGGGCAGTGGTGACGATGTGATCTGCAATCTCGGAGCCGGCGCGCGCCAGGCCATCGAGGATCTTGCCGAAGCCCGCCTGGGTGGAGAGCATCTTGTCGTCGAGAAGAATTGGCCCGGGCGTTGCAATCTTCTTCGCCTTGTAGCGGCGCGTTCCCTTCTCGAAGAAAGGGACTGCAGCCAGGAAGCGGCGGAGCTCCGGATCATCGCCACAGGTCGCGAAAGGCCCCCATTCGGCGCCGTCGGCCACACCAAGGACGGATTTGAGCTCGCCCATCTGGGCGCCGGTCATCAGCCCGGCATGATTGTCCTTGTGGCCGGCGAGTGGTGTGCCCCAGCCCTTGATCGTGTAGGCGAGGAAGACCGTCGGCGTATCGTCTTTGACGGCATCGAAGGCGTCGGCGAGCGAGCGCACGCAATGACCGCCGAGATTGTTCATGAGCTCGCCGAGTTCGGCATCAGAGCGCCGCTCCAGAAGCTGGCTCACCTCCCCTTGATCGCCGATATCGTCCATCAGCCGCTTGCGCCAAGCCGCCCCGCCCTGGAAGGCGAGCGCCGAATAGAGCTGGTTCGGACAGGTGTCGATCCAGGCCCGCAGTCGGTCGCCGCCCGGCTCCTCGAATGCGGCGCGTTGCAGGGCGCCGTATTTCAGCACCACCACATTCCAGCCGAAGGCGCGGAACACCGCCTCGATGCGCTGCCACAAGCCTTCGCGTACCACGCCGTCGAGGCTCTGGCGGTTGTAGTCGATGATCCACCAGGTGTTGCGCAGCTCGTGCTTCCAGCCTTCCTGCAGACATTCGTAGACATTGCCTTCGTCGAGCTCGGCATCGCCGACGAGGGCAATCATGCGCCCGCGCGGCACATCGCGGCCCCAGCTATGGGCGGTGATGTAGTCCTGCACCAGCGAGGCGAAGGCCGTGATGCCGACGCCGAGACCGACCGAGCCGGTGGAGAAATCGACGTCGTCCACATCCTTGGTGCGGCTCGGATAGGATTGGGCGCCGCCATAGCCGCGGAAGGCTTCGAGCTTGTCGCGCGTCTGGTTGCCCATGAGATATTGCATCGCATGGAAGAGCGGCGAGGCATGCGGCTTCACCGCCACCCGGTCCTCGGGGCGCAGGGCGTGGAAGTAGAGCGCCGTCATGATCGAAGCCATGGAGGCGCAGGAGGCCTGGTGACCCCCGACCTTCACGGCATCCTTCTCGCGCACATTGTTGGCGTGGTGGATCATCCAGGAGGAGAGCCACAAAAGCTCCTTCTCCACCGCCTTCAGATGCCGGATTGTCTCCGTGTCCATGGTGCTTCTCCCCTCCCTGGCCGCGACCGTCACCGGCGCGTTTCTTGGCCGTTCCAGCCCCCTGCACACGTCTTATGCGTCGACGCGCTCGTCGTTGCAGATGTCTACTTCTCGTAGGCCGGATCGATCGGCACACGGTAGCCGTTGACGAGCCGGTTGGTTTCGTTGGCCATACCCACAACCGCCATCAGCTCTCCGAATTGTGCCTCCGTCATCCCCGCCTTTTCCGCGGACGCGGTGTGGCTGGCGATGCAATAACCGCAATTGTTGGTGACACTGACGGCGACATAGATGAGCTCTTTGACGAGCGGATCGAGCGCACCGGGCGCCATCACTTCCTTGACGCTTTCCCAGGTGCGCTTCAGCGTCGTCGGGTCGTTGGCGAGATACTTCCAGAAATTGTTGACGTCGGGAACATTGCGAGATGTCTTGATGTCGTCGAAGACCGCCTTCACCTCCGGCGACGCGTCCGCA
Organism: Afifella marina DSM 2698; assembly: GCF_900102695.1. Taxonomy (GTDB): domain Bacteria; phylum Pseudomonadota; class Alphaproteobacteria; order Rhizobiales; family Afifellaceae; genus Afifella; species Afifella marina. The sequence continues at coordinate 524,798 of NZ_FMVW01000001.1, read as the reverse complement.
TATTCGATCGGCTGCGGTTTACCCATGGCTTTTCTCCCTCAAGTTGTTCTCAAACGATAGGCCGGCGATCTCGCCGACCGTGACCGGTTTCACCGGCATACGGCTGCGATAATAGCCGACCGCTTCCGGCGCGGCTCCGGTCAATGCAGCGATCGTCTCCACCACCGTGTGGCCGCACAAGCGCCCCTGGCACGGACCCATGCCGGCGCGGGTAAAGCTCTTCAGCTGATTGGGGCCGGGACAGCCTTCGGCGACGGCGCGCGCGATCTCGCCCCGCCGCACCTCTTCGCAGCGGCAGACGACCACGTCATCGTCCTCCGGCACGCGCATGCCCTGCGCCGGGCGGTAAAGCGCATCGAGGAAGGGGCGCAACGCAAGCTCGCGGCGACGCGCATTGAGGGGCAGCCGCGTCGCCGCCTCGAAGGATGGCGTGTCGAGGCGCTCAAGGTCATACGCCACCGCATGAGCGGCGATTTCGCCCGATAAGGCAGCAGTCTTTGCTCCGGCGATACCGGCGCCATCCCCGGCGGACAGAAGCCAGGCAAGGCTGGTGCGGCCGAACACATCGGTCTCGGGTCGGAAGGCGAGCTGGCGTTCGTCCCAGACATGCCGGCATCCGGCCGCCATGGTCATATTGAGGTTTGGAATGATGCCCTGGTGCAGGAAGGCGCGTTCCGTCTCGATTTCGTGGGAGCCTTGCGGGTCGCGCCAGCGCACGGCGGCAAGATGCCCTTCGCCCATAAGTTCGACGCTTTCCACGCGCCGGGACACAGCGACGGGCGAGGCTGCGATGCGGGCGAGCATGCCGACCCCCTTGGCGAGCATGCCCGGCGCCGCGAGCGCCCTCGGCAGATGCGGCAGCGCGGCCATACGATTTTGTGGCGGCGTCGTGTCGAGAATCGCTCGGATACGGACGCCCGCATTCAGATACTGGCAGGCGACGAGTGCAAGGAGCGGCCCGCACCCGATGAAGACGGCATCGTCTGCGACCACCCCTTCGCTCTTCAGGAGGATCTGCGCCGCGCCGGCCGTCATGACGCCGGGAAGCGTCCAACCTTTTACAGGGAACGGCCGCTCCATCGCGCCACCGGCCACAAGAATGCGCTCGGCCGCGATTTCACCCCCACCCGCAGGCGCGCTCCACGAGAGACCGTCGGATGCAAGCCGCCAGACCGTGGCGCTCGGATAGTAGCTCGCGCCGCTTTCCCGAAACGCCTCGGCAAGCGACCGGCCGGCAACATAGTCCGCGCCTAGAATTGCGCCGCGACCCGCGTCCGCAGTCTCCACATCGCGGTAGATCTGGCCGCCCGGCGCCGGCTGCTCGTCTACGACGGCGACCTTGAGCCCATGCCGACGCGCCGCAATGGCCGCAGCCATGCCGACCGGACCTGAGCCAACGATCGCGAGATCGACACAGTTTGCGTCGCTCAAAGCTCCTCCTCCGCCTTAGCGACGGCCGCCGCCCCGTCCTGGATCTCGACCGTCATGCCGGCGCGGACCCTCTCCAGACAGGTCTGTCGGTTCGGAACGTTATCGACGATCGCGAGGCAGTCGAAGCACACGCCCATCATGCAATAAGGTTCGCGCGGTGCGCCGCTCGCCGGCGTGGTGCGAAACGGCGAGAAGCCGGCCTCCAGAAGAGCGGCGGCAAGGTTGGCGCCCTCCTCCATCTCCACCGGACGCCCGTCGACATTGACCGTGACGCGCCCGCGGGCGCCTGTCTCAAGCCGCCTGAACATGGAAGCGCTCCGGCGAGAAGGGATGGTAGGCGGGAGTCGAGAAACCTTCGCCCATGAGGGTCTCCACCAGCGGCCCGGCATGAAAGGAGGAGAGCGTCACGCCGCTGTGGACACTGACGAGGAAGGCGCGGCCATCCTGCGTCTGTTGGTAGATCGGCGCGCCGTCGGGGCTCATGATCCGGAGCGCGCCCCAGGCGCGAACCACCTGAACGTGGCGCAGGAGCGGAAAGGCGGCAACGGCCCGCGCAGCGGTCTCCCGCAGCACCGGCAGCGTCGTTCCCTCGTCGAAGCCAGCCTCCTCGGAGGATTCCCCGAAGACGCAGCCGCCTTCCACCGTCTGGCGGACGAAATTGGTGCCGCAATCCAGGAAGGGCCGGACCTTTTCTGTCACGAGAATCTGGCCGCGGACCGGGCGCACCGGCGCGTCGAGACCCAGAAGAGGGGCAAGCCGGGCATTGCCGAGGCCGGCGGCGAGCACCACCCGCTCCGCCCGCACGGAGCCCATCGCCGTCGCGATCTCGACGCCATTTCCGGTGAAGGTGATATTCTCCGCCCTTCGGCAGGGAAGGTATTCACCGCCGAGGGCGACCGTGCCTTGGATCAGGGCGCGCAAGAGCCGCAAGGGGTTAGCAGTGCCATCATCGGGCGAGAAGATGGCGCCGGCAAGCGCGGGACCAGCCGCCGGCAGCCGCCGCCTCAGCTCGTCGCCCTCCAACACCTCGAACCGGCTCTTCACCGTGGCGGCATCATTGAGGCGCGCCATCATGGCGCCGCGCTTCTCAAGCTCTTCTGGCGAAAAGCAGAGAAAGAAGGCGCCCGGCCGGCGGAAGTGCACGTCGATGTCCGTCACCTTCTCGAGTTCTTCGGCGAAGGCGGCCCAGTCATTGGCTGCGCGGCGGCTGAGATCGGCATAGGGAGGGAGAGCGGCCCCCTTCCCTTGCACCCAGACATTGCCGAGATTGCCGCGGGCCGCCCGATGCGCGACATCGCCCTCGTCAAGAAGGAGCGGCTTTTCGCCGGCGCGGGCGAGCCCATAGGCGATGGCGGCACCGACAATGCCGCCGCCGATCACTGCCCATTGTGTGGAACGCACGCCGCTCACGGCTCAGTCTTGCACGTAACGGCGTGGCCGCAGCCCGGCATGGAAGAGGTTCACCATCGACACCGTGTCGTAGACCGGAATGCCGAGACGATCGGCGATGTCGGCGGTGAATGGCGCGAGATTGGTGCATTCGAGCACCAGAGCACCGACATCCGGGTGGTCGGCGAGGAACTTCTCCGCCGTCGCCACGACCTCGCCGCGCAACGTCTCGAAGGTGACGGAGTTGTCGCCCTCCCGGATCCAGCGCACGAAATTGGACGTCTGCGGCATGCCGCCGACGGGCGTTGCCGGATCGACGCCGACTGCCTCGAGATAAGGTCCGTTCAGCACCTCGCCATTGTAGGTGAGGATACCGACCTTCTTGCCGGTCGGAAGCATACGCTCGACCATCGGCACCTGCAGGAGGCTGCTCGTCGCCACCGGCACGCTGCAATAATCGGCGAGCTCGCGCTGATAGATCGACAGGAAGCCGCAGGTCGTGGTGATGCCGTCGACGCCGGCCTCGATAAGCTCGTCCGCTGCCTTCTTGAAGGGCTCAAGCAGGCTCGAATTGTGCAAGTCCGTCATCATCGACGGCACCGCGCCCGTCACCACCTTGTACTGCACCGGGAAGTTCCAGGTGCCGGCATGGCCGATATCGCCCATGTAGCGGCGGAAATAGGAATGCACCATCAGGATGCCGACGGAGACACCGTAATAGGTTTTCTTTCTGTCCATTGAATTCACCTAAGCTTCGTTTCCGAGTTCGGAGGCAGGCTTGCGCTCGGCCGTGACGGCGAAATAGCGCCGCCCTCCAAGGATGACGGTGGCGACGAGGGCAAAGCCGAAGAGGCTGCGATAGAGCTCCGGCACCGTGTGCAGGAGCGCGCAGCCGATGCCGGCCACGATCAGGAGCCCACGCAGCCACAACGGCAGGCGGCCGTCGGTGTAGCCGACATAGCCGAGGCTGATCAGCACGATGCCGCTGGCGATCGCCGCCGTAGCGGTGACGATCTCGTAGAGCGAACCATCAAGCGTGATCGCAGGCTCGTAGATAAAGGCGATGCCGACGATGAAACCGCCGACGGCCATGCGGAAGGCATGGAATCCGGTCATGATCGGATTGGCTCCCGCAATCGCCGCAGCCGCATAGGAGGCGGCCGCGACTGGCGGCGTCGCGTCGGCAAGGACCGCGAAATACAGCACGAAGAGATGGATCGACAGGAGTGGCGCCACGCCGTGCTCGGCGATGATCGGCGCTCCGATGGCCGCGGTGATGATGTAGGCGGGCGTGGTCGGCACCCCCATGCCGAGGAACAGGCAGCTGATCGCCACCAGCACGACGAGCAGGAAGAGGGAATCCCCGGCCAGGTCCTTGATGATGCCGGTGAAGGCGAGCAGGAGCCCGGTATTTGTGAGGGCTGCGGTGATGATGCCGGCAGCCGTAACGGCGACAGCGATGACACAGATCGTTCGCCCGGCATTGACGAGCGCCGTCCAGATCTTCATCGGCCCCATGCGCGTATGCGTGCGCAACCAGGCGCTGACGACGACGGCGACCGTTGCCCAGAAGGCCGAAAAATACGGCGAGAAATGCATCGTCATCAACGTCAGCAGCACGACGATCGGGATGACGAAGTGCACGTCGAAAAGAACGTCCCGGAAGGTGGCTATCTCGTGCTTCGGCAGCGAGGCGATGCCGAGCCGCTTCGACTGGAAGTGCACGGCGACGAAGATGCCGAGATAATAGAGGACGGCGCCAATGAAGGCGGCGGAGATGATGTCCACGTATGGCACCGAGATCATCTCGGCCATCACGAAGGCCGCGGCGCCCATGATCGGCGGCATGATGAGACCACCGACGCTTGCCGCCGCCTCGATGCCGCCGGCCATCGCCGGCGGGAAGCCCATGCGCTTCATCTCCGGGATGGTGACGGAGCCGGTGACAACGACATTGGCGACGGAGGAACCGCTCGTCATGCCGAAGAGGCCGGATTCCACCACGACGACTTTCGCCGGTCCTCCCTTGTAGCGCCCGGCGAGGAAGGTGCCGAGATGCATGAAGAGCCGGCCCATACCGCTTGTCTGCAGAAATGCGCCGAAGACGAGGAAGGCTGCGACGATGGTCGCAGAAATACCGGTGAGCTGGCCGTAAAGGCCACTGCCGTTCATCAGATAGAGGATGTCGATGATCTGATTGTACGGTAGGTCGCGGTAGTACCAGACGCCGGGCAGAAGATCGCAGATGAACATATAAAGGATGACGAGGCCGGTCAGGATCGAGAGCGCAATGGAGAGCGCGCGCCGCACCGCCTCCAGGATCAGGACGACGAGGATGGTGCCGAGCACCGTCTCCAGAAGCGTCGGCGGATCGATGAAAGCGCTCCGGTCGTAGACCCGGCCGGGGTCGAGATAGATATAAAGGCTCGGCAGAAAGGCCGCGACGGCGAACATGCCGTCCACAACGCTCGGGCGATGGCGCGGCGAGTTCTTGAAAGCAGGGTAGAGCAGGAAAATCGGCGGCACCGCAAACATGAGGTGCAGGCTCGCGAGCTTCAACGGCTCTGGAAAGCCGAAGCCCGTGAAATAGAAGTGCAGGGCCGCCATCGCGGCCAGCCAGACGGCGACAGCGATGCCGATCGGTCCTTTGAGGTCACGCATGCTTCACCACTCCGCTGCGTAGCAGGAGCGCCCGGGGCGTGGGCGCTCCCGGGTGGTCATTTCATGAAGCCGAGTTCCTTGTACGCCTTCTCGGCGCCCGGATGCAGCGGCACCGGCTGGTTCTTCCAGGCCACGCTCGGATCGTACCGGCCCAGCACCTTGTAGATGTTGCCGAAGCGGTCGCGGTTCTCGATCAGCGTCTTGGTGATCGTGTAGGCGGTGTCCTCCGACACATTCGAGGACATCAGGATGAGCGCTTCCATGGTGGTGACGGGGACATCGCCCTCGCCCGCCTGCAGCTTTTCGTACGACCCGGCGGGGATCGTGCCCCTGCCGTAGCCATAGGTGTCGGAGAGGTAGGTCATCAGATCGTCGCCGAAGGGCACGAGCCGCGCGTCGCGGCGGCCGGTCTCGGTCTCCAACGCAATCCCTGTCGGCGCGCTACCCGCGCCCCAAAGGACGTCGATCTGTCCGTCCTGAAAGGCGGAGATGAGCTGCGTGTAGGTGCCGTTGATGAGCGTCCCGCCCGCCTCGGAGATCTTTTCGGAGGAATTGTCGTAGAAAGCGAGCGCCCGCTGCAGCGTCAGCTCCTCCGAGGTGGCACGCGGCGAAGTGCCGATGCGGATTTTCGGATCGGCGAGGATCTCGGCAAGTGGACGCTCGTCATCTGATGCGACGATGACGTGGAACTCCGCCGGCGCCCAGGTGCCGCCAAGCGAGCGCAGAGTCTCGTGCTTGCGGTCATAAGGGTCTTCGCCCTTCATCGCCGCGGCGGCGAGAAAATCGATGCCCATGCCCATCTGGCTGATACCGCTCTCGATGCGCGTGGGGTTGTCGCGACCGCCACCCGGCACGACGCGGATTTTGATATCCGGGTTCTCCTCCATGACGATGTTGGCAAGGCCCGTCACGATCGTGAACCAGCTGCCGCCCGGCGAGCCGGCGGCCCATTCGAGGTTCTCAGCCGCCCGGCTCGGCGCCGCTGAGAGGAGCACTCCCGCGCCGAGAACGACGGCGGCTGCGAGCCGTGCTCCGTACGCTGCAATTCCTGTCTTCATCACGTTCCCCTTTGCTTATGGCAGGCAGACGGACCGGAGCGGAAAGCCCCGGCGCCGCTACCCGCGGGTGAAGACATCGAACCGGTCGAGACCGGATCTGAGATCCGCCTTCAGGTCGTCTGCGTCCTCCAGCCCCGCATAGAGACGCACGAGACTGCCCTCGGCCTCCCAGCGCGTCGCCGTGCGGGCATGTCCCGGATCGGTGAGGAGGGCGAGGCTTTCAAAGCCGCCCCAGGAGAAGCCCTGGGAAAAGAGCTGCAGCGCTTCCACGAAGACGGTCGCACCGGCCTTGGTGGTGTCGAGCTCGATGGCAAAGAGGCCCGAAGCACCGGAAAAGTCTCGGCGCCAAAGGGCATGATCAGGATGGGAGGCAAGGGCGGGATGCAGGACGCGTCGCACCTGCGGCTGGCTCTCCAGCCATTCGGCAAGAGCGAGCCCCGTGCGGTAATGCCGTTCCAGCCGCACGCCGAGCGTGCGCAAGCCCCGCGCGGCGAGATAGACGTCGTCAGGGGAGATGCGGTAGCCGAGCCAGTTCGCAGCCTGCCGCAGCAGCCGGTGATGGTCCTCGCGCGCCGTAGTCACCGTACCGATCATGGCGTCCGAGTGGCCGACCACATATTTGGTCGCGGCCTCCACCACCAGATCGACGCCAAGTGCGAGCGGCTTCAGAAAAAGCGGCGATGCCCAGGTGTTGTCGCACATGGTGAGCGCGCCGCGGGCTCGGGCCACTGCCGCGATCGCCGGCAAGTCCTGAATTTCGAAGGTGAGCGATCCCGGTGATTCAAGATAGACGAGGCGTGTGTTGGGCCGCATCGCCTCCGCAATCGCCGCGCCGGCCCGCGGATCGAAATAGCTCACCTCGACACCGCTGCGGGCGATGAAGGCGGAGAGCGAGGTCCGCGCCGGCTCGTAGACACTGTCGGTGACCAGCACATGATCGCCGGGCTTTAGAAAGGCGACGAGCGGCAGCACGCAGGCGGCGAGACCGGACGGGACGGCGACGGTGCCGTAGCCACCCGAGAGGGTAGCGATCGCTTCTTCGAAGGCAAAGACATCCGGCGTGCCGAAGCGGCCGTAAAACAAAGTGCCCTTATCGAAGCGAGCGCTCTTGGCCGCTTCCAGTTCTTCCAACGTATCGAAGACGATGGTCGAGGCGCGATGCAGCGGCATGTTGACCGGCCCAGGATGGGCGACCGGCCGGCCGAGCCGGCTCAGGAGCGTCTCCGGGCGGGGCTGAGAGCCTGACGAACCGCTATCGGGCATCATGTCCTTTCCGCTTCAAGTAGAACAGACGAGGCCAGCGTGGCGTATTGCATGCCATCCGTCAATATTGTATGCCAACATTCTTCTATCAGAGCATTCCGCTCCCCCGGTTTGAAGCAACAAGAATCTGCTGCGGGACGTGCCGAAAGAAAGCCGTTCGGTCTTTGGCCCGCCGCGAGAAACCGCCTTTCAGGCGCCGGGGATGAGAGAAGGACGAGGAGCGCCAGAGCAAGATGGACGAGACCAGTTCCGACCTCCGATTCCCTTCGAGCAGAAATGGCGAGGCCGGCGCCCATGGCGTGGCGCCGAGGCCCCTGCCCCAACAGGTCGCAGAGTATGTTCGTGACCTGATAATCCATGATCACCTGAAGCCCGGCGAGCGCATCCGCGAGCGCCGCATCGCCGAAGAGCTCAACGTCTCACGCACACCTCTGCGCGATGCGCTCAAGATCCTGGCGATGGAGCGGCTCGTCGATCTGACCCCGAACAAAGGAGCGGTCGTCGTCCATTCCACGGATGCCGAAATCGCGGAAATGCTGGCGGTCTATTCCGAGCTCGAAGCGCTCGGGGGGCGCATCGCCTGTGGTGCAGCAACCGAGGCCGACCTCCTGCGCGTCGCCCATTACGACAAGGTGATGGCGCGCGCCTTCGCCGAGGAGGACAGGGCCGCCTATTTCGCTGCCAATCAGGGCTTCCACCTTGCCATCGTCGCGGCCTCCCACAATTCCACGCTGATGGAGATGCACAGCCATCTCAACATCCGCCTCTATCGCATCCGCTATCTGGCCGTGATGAGCACGCAGGAATGGACGGCCGCCGCCGGCGAGCACAGCGAGCTTCTCAACGCCTTGAAGGCGCGCGACGCCGATCGCCTCACCTATCTTCAGCGCGAGCATCTCGGTTTCGCATGGCGCCTTCTCGGCGCATGGAACCCGCCGATGACCCTCCGGGGCCCGACGAACCTGCCGCGGCCGGGCAAAGCCTGAGCCCTCCCGAAGATCACAGCAAAAAGAGGATTTTCATGTCGAAAGCGATCATCCAGACCGACAAGGGCGGACCAGAGGTGCTGGAATGGCGCGAGCGCGAGGATCCGACGCCCGCCGAAAACGAGGTTGCGCTTCGCCATACCGCCATCGGCGTCAATTTCATCGACATCTATGTGCGCGAGGGCGCTTATCCGATGATGACGCTGCCGGGCACGCCCGGCATGGAGGCGGCCGGCGTCGTCGAAAGCCTCGGCCCCGGCGTTGAAGGGCTGAAGGTCGGTGACCGCGTCGCCTATGTCACGACCGCCCCCGGCTCCTACAGCGAACGTCGGGTGATGCCGGCCGACCGTCTCGTGCCGCTTCCCGACGACATCAGCGATGATACGGCCGCAGCCCTCATGCTGAAGGGAATGACGGTGGAGCGCCTCCTCCACAAGACGGCAGTGGCAACGGCGGACGATACGATCCTCGTCCATGCGGCGGCCGGCGGCGTCGGCCTTCTCCTCACCGCCTGGGCGAAAGCCATCGGCGCCACCGTGATCGGCACGGTCGGCTCCGATGCCAAGGCGAAGCTCGCAGCCGACGCAGGCGCCGACCATGTCATCGTCAGCACCAAAGAGGATGTGGCGGAGCGCGTCGCCGAGATCACCGGCGGCAAGGGCTGCCGCCTCATCTATGACGGCGTCGGCAAGGACACCTTCGAGACCTCCTTGAAGGCCGTCTCGAAGTTCGGCCATCTGATCAGCTTCGGCAACGCATCCGGCGCCGTGCCTCCGGTCAACATCGCGGTTCTGGCACCGAAATGCATCGCGCTGTCGCGCCCGCAGGTGTTTCCCTACATCGCCGACCGCGCCGACCTTCTGGAGACGGCAGAAAACCTCTTTGCCGCCATCCGCAAGGGGATCGTGCGCAGCGACATCAACCAGACGTTCCCGCTCGCCGAGGCAGCCGAGGCGCACAGAGCGCTTGCTGCCCGCCGCACCACGGGCCAGATCGTCCTTCATCCTTGAGCCAAACCGGGGCGGTCGCGGCCGCCCCTCCTCCCTACTAAAGCCCCGTCCCAAGGCCCGATCCCAAGGCCTTGCCCCGGGGCCACGTCGATGAGGATTCCGCCGCATGCTGCCAGAGCCCGAGAAGCCGACCGTAGCCACCCATTGGGGCACCTACCGCGCCCGCTGGGAGGGTGGCCGGCTCAAAGCGCTCGATCCGGTGGCGGAGGATCCCGACCCCTCCCCGATCGCCGGTTCGATGATCGATGCGCTCGACAATCCGAGCCGCATCCTGCGGCCCGCCGTGCGCCGGTCTTTCCTTGAGAAGGGTCATAAGGCCGGCGGCGCAGGCCGCGGCAACGAACCGTTCGTCGAGGTGTCCTGGGAGGATGCTCTCGATCTCGCCGCGTCGGAACTCGACCGCGTGCGCAAAGAGCACGGTAATTCGGCGATTTACGGGGGCTCCTACGGATGGGCGAGCGCCGGGCGCTTCCACCATGCGCAGAGCCAGATCCACCGCTTCCTCAACACGATCGGCGGCTACACCCGCTCCGTCCAGAACTACTCCTACGCCGCCGCGGACACGATCGTGCCGCATGTCCTCGGCGACAAGCGCGGTCTCGTCTCCCGCCACACGACCTGGGACGTGATCGCCAGAGAGAGCGGTCTCATCGTGATGTTCGGCGGCGCGCCGCGCAAGAATGCGCAGGTCTCCTCCGGCGGCATCGCGCGCCACATCGTCAGCGAGGCGATCGCGACGGCGCAACGAAACGGCGCGGAGATCATCTCCGTCAGCCCGATCCGTGACGACACGGTCGGCGATCCGGCGCCGGAATGGCTGCCGATCCGGCCGACCAGCGATGTCGCCCTGATGCTCGGGCTCGCCCACACGCTCGCCGTGGAAGGGTTGGCAAACCGCACCTTCCTGGAGCGCCACACGACCGGCTACGACCGGTTCGAAGCCTATCTCTTCGGACGACAGGACGGGACGCCCAAGGACGCCGATTGGGCGGCATCGCGAACCGACATTCCGGCGGAGACGATCCGCGCTCTCGCCCGCCGCATGGCCGCCACGCGCACCTTCATCATGATGGCGTGGTCGCTGCAGCGCGCCGACCACGGCGAGCAGCCCTATTTCATGGCCATCACGCTCGCCGCCATGCTCGGCCAGATCGGCCTGCCGGGCGGCGGCTTCGGCTTCGGCTACGCCTCCGTCAACGGCATCGGCAACAATGTGCCGGAGATGTCCTGGCCATCGCTGCCGCAGGGCAACAACGCGGTCACCGACTTCATCCCCGTCGCCCGCATCGCCGACATGCTTCTCGGCCCCGGCGAAGCCTACGACTTCAACGGCGAACGCCGGCGCTATCCCGATATTCGGCTCGTCTACTGGGCTGGTGGCAACCCCTTCCACCACCATCAGGACCTGAACCGGCTGCGCCGCGCCTGGCAGCGGCCGGACACGATCATCGTGCACGAATCCTGGTGGAACCCGCTCGCCCGCCACGCCGACATCGTCTTTCCGGCGACGACGGCGCTGGAGCGCAACGACATCGCAGCCGCAGGCCGCGACCGCTTCATTTCCGCCTCGCATCGCATCGCCGAACCGGCGGGCGAGGCGCGCGACGACTTCGCCATCTTCACCGGGCTTGCCGACCGCCTCGGGGTCGAAGAGGCATTCACGGATGGCCGCGACGAGGAAGGGTGGCTGCGCCACCTCTACGGGATCGCCCGCCAGCGGGGCAGCGAAGCCGGCCTCGATTTGCCGGATTTCGACACGTTCTGGCGTGCCGGGCTCTGCCTCTTTCCTGCGCCGGAAAAAGATCAGAACCTTCTCGACGACTTCCGCGACGATCCGGAGGCCAATCCGCTGCCAACGCCGTCCGGTCGCATCGAGCTCTTCTCCGAGACGATTGACGGCTTCGGCTACGACGACTGCCCGGGACATGCCGCGTGGCTCGAACCACGCGAATGGCTGGCGAGCCCCGCAGCGGCCCACTTCCCGCTCCATCTCCTCTCCAACCAACCGAAGACGCGGCTCCACAGCCAGTACGATTCCGGCAGCCATTCGCGCGCCCACAAGGTGCACGGGCGCGAGCCGATCCGCATGCACCCGGACGATGCCGCCGCACGCGGCATTGCCGACGGCGACGTCGTGCGGGTCTTCAACGACCGCGGCGTCTGTCTCGCTGCGGTCCGGCTTTCCGATGCGCTGCGGCCGGGTGTCGTCCAGCTTTCCACCGGCGCCTGGTATGATCCGCTCGATCCGGGTGCGCCCGACAGCCTCGACAAGCATGGCAATCCGAACGTCCTCACCCGCGATGAGGGGACATCGCGTCTCGGCCAGGGGCCCAGCGCCCAGTCCTGTCTCGTGGAGGTCGAACGCTTCGATGGAGAGGTGCCGGAGATCACCGCCTTCGACCCTCCGACCTTTGCCGCAAGCCCGAGCACGAACGTGACGGAGTGGGAGGGATGACACGCCGTCCCGCCTCCCCGACGAATTGACCCATGCGCATTCTCTTTCACAGCCAGACCGCAGATCCTGTCGCCTGGGGCAAGGCGCTCGCAGCCGAGCTGCCGGGGGCTGAACTCAGGGTCTGGCCTGACGTCGGCGATCCGAGCGAGATCGATGCCCTCCTCGTCTTCCAGATCCCGCCACGAGCCTTCGAGCTCTTCCCGAACCTCAGCTGCATCCACCTCTTGAGCGCCGGCACCGACCAGATCGCTACCAATCCCGACATTCCCGCCCATCTGCCGGTGGTCCGCCTGATCGAGCCCGGCCAGAAGGCAGGGATGATCGAATACGTCATGCACGCGGTTCTCCACTATCACCGCAGCTTCGATGTCTTTGCCCAGTGGCAGCGCGCGCGATACTGGGAGGAGGTGCCGCGCACACCCGCTGCCGAACGGCGGGTCGGTGTGCTCGGTCTCGGGGGCCTCGGCGGGGCCGTCGCCGAGGCTCTCGCCGCTTTCGGCCTCGACGTCGCCGGCTGGTCGCGCAGCAAGAAAACCATCAAGGGCGTGGCCTGTTTTCACGGCCCGAACGGGCTCGATACGTTTCTTGGCCGCAACGAAATCCTCGTGGCGATCCTGCCGCTCACGCCGGAGACGCGCGATCTCTACGATGCGACCTTCTTCGCACGCATGCCGGCGGCAAGCTATTTCATCAATGTCGGCCGCGGGGCGCAGCTCGTCGAAGCGGATCTGATTGCAGCCCTCGACAGCGGGCATCTCGCCGGCGCGACGCTCGACGTATTGCGGGATGAGCCGCCCGCCCCGGACAATCCGATCTTTCGTGCGAAGAACATCATCCTGACCCCGCACGTCGCCACCTGTGCCGATCCCGTGACAGGCGCCCGCGTCGTTGCGGAAAATCTCCGTCGAGTCCGCGCCGGGCTGCCGCCCCACGGTCTGGTCGTACGCGGCTGAAGCCCATTAGAGCGGCATGCCCGGCGGAAGCGCGCACGGCGAACACCGCTCAGATCTGCAGAAAGAAAGCCGGTTCAAGCGTCGTCAGGCTGTCACCCAGCAATCGTCCAGCTGTCATCCGGCTTGGTTAAGGAATGCGACCGAAGGAATTCCGCATGGAGACGGTCGTGTTTCGAAACATCCTCTTATCTTCCGCAGCGCTTGCGCTCGGATCCACCGCGGCCTTTGCCCAGGACATCGTCCAGAGCAAGAGCAGCTGGTACACCGATGCGGAGGCTGCTCTCAATCAGCGCCTCGAGCATCAGCCCAACACCAATCGCGCCAAGAACGTCATCTTGTTCATCGCCGATGGCATGGGCGTCGGCACCAATTATGCCATTCGGCTTTATGCCGGCCAGCAGAACGGCGAATACGGCTCCGAGCACGTGCTGCCCTACGAGGCCTATCAAGACTTTCCGAACGTGGCCCTCGTGAAGACCTACAACATCAACGCCCAGACGCCTGATTCCGCGCCGACCGCGGGCTCGATGAACACCGGCGTGAAGCAGGTCTTCAACACCATCAACCTGAGCGAAAACGCCGTTCATAACGAATGCGCCTCGGAAGAAGGCAACAAGCTGACGCTTTTCTCCGAGCTGATGAGCGAAATGGGCAAGTCGGTCGGCGTCGTCACGACGGCGCGCATCACCCATGCGACACCCGCGGCGGCCTATGCCAAGACGGCGAACCGCAACTGGGAAGGCGAAGCGCCGGAAGGCTGCACCGACATCGCCACGCAGCTTGTCGACCAGATGAAGGCGGGCGTCGTCGACATCGCCATGGGCGGAGGCCGTCGCTATTTCCTGCCTGAAACCGTGACCGACGAAGAAGGCAAAAAAGGCCGCCGCAAGGACGGCCACAACCTCGTCAACGAGGCCCAAGACGCCGGCATCCAGTACGCCTGGAATACGGAGACCGCGAAGGCGCTCAACCTCGAGGGCGACACTCCGGTCCTTGCCCTCTTCGAGGACAGCCACATGAAGTACGAGCACGACCGCACCGAAGCCGACGAGCCGTCTCTGACCGAGATGACCAAAACGGCCATCGATTATCTCTCCAAGAACGACGATGGCTATTATCTTGAGATCGAGTCCGGTCGCGTCGATCACGCCAACCACGACGGCAACGCCTTCCGCACCGTGACGGACGGCGTGGAATTCGCCAATGCGGTCGCGGCGGCTGCCGCGATGACCAATCCGGAAGACACGCTCATCATCGTCACGGCCGACCATGAGCATTCGATCGCACTCAACGGCTATTGCGGACGCGGCTCGCCGATCCTCGGGCTCTGCTACGACATCGGCAAGGGGCAGGTGAAACATGCCGACGAGCCGGTTCTCGCCGACGACGGCAAACCCTTCACCGTCATCGGTTACCTCAACGGCCCCGGCGCCGTCCTGAAAGAGCAGGAAGACAAGAGCTATTCCGGTTCCCGCCCCGACCTCACCGAGGAAGAGGCGGAAGATTCCGAATATGTGCAGCAGGCCCTGATCCCGATGTCGTCGGAAAGCCATTCCGGCGAGGACGTGGCGGTGTGGGCGCGCGGCCCCTTCGCCCATCTCTTCGATGGCGTCATCGAGCAGAACTACATCTTCCACGTGATGAACCACGCGGCGAACGCCGAATAGGCGTCAGTCACGGATGCCGCGCGACGGCATCTCGCTTTCTGGGAGGCTCCGGCAAGCGCCGGAGCCTCTTGCGTCAAAGGCGGCAGAAAAAGTGCGTCCCGCGAAAAATGATGTCGCAGGCGCCCCAGGTTTTCTCAGCTGTCACAAAGCCCGACTACGGTGGCGTCATGCCAAACGAAATCCTGATCGACCGCCGAACTCTGCTTGCCGCTTTTGCGGCCGCGTTGGCCCTCGGTTCTTCCCGCGCCTGCGCAGAGACGTTGCGTATGCGCGATCTCTACAACAAGGACCTCTCCTTCTCCGATCTCGCGCAGAAGATGGAGAACGAGCGCATCGAAGTGCGGGGCTATATGGCGCCGCCACTCAAGGCAGAATCGCGTTTCTTCGTGCTCACCAAGCGGCCGATGGCCGTCTGCCCGTTCTGCGAAACGGAGGCCGAATGGCCGGACGATATCCTCGCCGTCTACACCAAACGCATCATAGACGTCGTGCCTTACAACGTCCCGATCATCGTGGAAGGCAGGCTGAAGCTCGGCACCTTTGAGGATCCCGAGACGGGCTTCGTCAGCCGCGTGCGCACGATCGAATCGCACTACGCCCGCGATTGACGACGATGGCACTCCCCCTCTCCGTTTCCGGCCTCAGGGTCGAGGGTGACGCCGGCCGGGCCATTCTCGAGGCGGATGCGTTCGACGTGGCAGCAGGTTCGGCGGTCGCCATCCGCGGTCCGTCCGGGGCCGGCAAGTCTACGCTTCTCTTCGCGCTCGCCGGACTGGTGCCGATTGCCAAAGGCTCCGTGCGCTGGGGCGAGACGGAGATTTCCTCCTTGAAGGAGGACGGACGCGCTGCTTTCCGTCGCGCCCATATCGGCATGATTTTTCAGGATTTCCTTCTCTTCGAGGAGTTGAGCGCAGAGGCGAATGCGAGCCTTGCGGGCGCCTATGTCCGCAAGCGGCGCCATAAGATCGGCGAAGGCGCGCGGAGAGCGCTCGAAAGGCTCGGCCTCAAAGGAGACGATGCACGCACGGTTGCAACCTTCTCCGGAGGCGAACGTCAGCGTGTCGCCGTGGCACGTGCGCTCGCCACCGAGCCTTCCATCATTCTCGCGGACGAACCGACGGCAAGCCTCGACCGGGCAGCGGCCGACGCGCTCGTCGACGACCTCATCCAACTGACGCGCGAGAGCGGACGCACCCTCATCGTCGCAAGTCATGATCTCAAAGTGCACGAGGCCGTCGACTGCATCATCGACGTGGCGGACGGGCGCCTCATCGGCGAGGTCCGGCGCAATGCTTGAGGCTGCGATCGATTGGTGGAGCGGGCTCGCGCCCGGCATCCAGGACGGGCTCTCCTTCCTCCTCCTGCTTTCGCCGGCGATCCTCACAGGATTTCTCGTCGTCACGGGCTATCGGCCGTTTGCGCTGGTGCGCGCAATGCTGTGGCGCTTCCGCTGGACGAGCCTTCTCTTCGTCATTCTGATCGGGGTTTCGGTGGGGATCGGTGTCGGGCTCATCGCCCAGGAGCGCGGTCTGCGGCAGGGAACGGCACGTGCGGCCGACAAATTCGATCTCGTCGTCACCGCCCCCGGCAGCGAAGTGACGATGATGCTCGCGGCCGTCTATCTCCAGCCCTCCGACGTGCCGCTTCTTTCGGGCGAGGTCTACAACCGCATCGCAGAGCACGAGAATGTCAGCCTCGCCGCGCCGATCGCTTTCGGCGACAGCTTTGAGGGTGCGCCGGTCGTCGGGACGACACCGGAGTTCGTGTCGCATCTGTCCTCAGGCGCGCTCGCCGAAGGCAGGCTCTTTGCGGCACACGAAGAGGCTGTCGTCGGCGCACGTGTCGCCCTTGATCTCGGAGACCATTTCACTCCCGCACATGGCGTCGGCCCGTCTGCCGAAGAGCATGCCCATGAGGGCCATTCCTATACCGTCGTCGGACGCATGCCCCCATCCGGCAGCCCATGGGACAAAGCCATTCTCGTCCCGGTGGAAGCGGTCTGGGAGGTCCACAACCTTCCCCTCGGACATCGCCCGTCACGCGCCGAACAGATCGGACCGCCCTTCGACGCGGATTATTTTCCGGGCACGCCCGCCATTCTGGTGCGCGCCGATCAGCTCTGGGCGAATTATGCGCTGCGCTCCGAATTCACGACAGCCGAGACCATGGCGTTCTTTCCGGGTGCGGTCCTTGCCAGTCTGCATGCTCTCTTGGGCGATGTCCGCCAGATCCTGTCGGTGATGGCAATCGTCACGCAGGTCCTCGTCACGGCCGGCGTTCTTTCCGGTCTCATCATCTTGATGCGGCTGTTTGCGCGCCGTCTCGCCTTGTTGCGGGCCCTAGGTGCCCCGCGACGCTTCGTCTTCGCGGTGGTTTGGTCCTATGCGGCCTTCCTGATCGGCGCTGGCGCCATCCTCGGCGTTGTCGTCGGCATCGTCGCCACCGCCATCATCTCGCGGGTCCTGACCGCCCAAACCGATATCCTGATCCGCGCCAGCCTTGGCTGGCCGGAATTCCATCTCGTCGCCGGTTTCGTCAGCCTGACGGTTCTGCTCGCTCTCGTCCCGGCCTTTATCACCCTCGCACGGCCGGTGGTGCGCGACCTTCGAGGGTGACAACATCTCATGAGGGAGTGCGGAAAATGCTCAAGTTAAGTCTCGTGTCTTTTGCGGCGGCCTTTGCGGCCATCGGTCTCGCAGCTTTCCCAAGCTCAGCACAAGAGAAGCACGAGCATGCGGTGGAAAGCGGGCATACAGAAAGCCATGACGACCACAGCCACCATGAGGCAGAGTTCCAGGGCGTGCGTCTCCTCCATGCGTGGACACGCGCGACGAACGCCAAGACGGCGCTCGTCTTTGTCGACATCCAAAACAAATCCGACAAGAACGTCGTCCTTAAGGGCGGAGAGGTCGACATCGCGGAGACGGTCGAGCTGGTCGGCTTCCAGCTCAAAGAAGGCGAGCCGGACTATGTCGCACTTCCCAAGATGCCGGTGAATGCCGGCGGCGAGATCAAGCTTTCACCCAACGGTCTGGCGCTTCGTCTCGACGGCCTCACGCGACAACTTCACGAGGGCGACGAGTTCCAGATGGAATTCCGTTTCGACGCCGGTCATATCGACATGTTCGTGCAGGTCGAGGCGGAAGGCGCCATGCACCACAGCCATGTCGGGCATACGCACTGAGCGCAGCAACAGCGCATCGCGGATTACCGAGCCGCAGCCAGCTCGCGCAGGAGCTCTTCGCGAAATGCCGGATCGTCCCAGGCGGCAGGACCGCGGAGCGTTCGCTTGAGCGAGCGATCATCGCCGAGAACGACGGTTGCCGGATAACCAAGCAGACGAAAGACCATACCCGCATTGCCGCGAACGAGCTGCCAGCTCCGAAGGCTCTGAAGGCCAAGCTCGTCGGCATAGAAATCTCGGACCCGCTCGAAGGGAAGATCATCGACGGAGACGACGAAGAACCGATCTCTCCAATTCCGCTCTGTCAGGACGTCCGCAAATCGCGCGACTTCCGGCAGTTCATCGCGACAGGGACCACACCACGTCGCCCAGAAATGTATGATCGCCGGCCCCTTCCCCAACATCTCCTGGAACGAGAGGGTACTCCCGCTGCCGTCCGTGACGGCGAGGCCCGCGAGATCGGGGGCCGCTTCGGCAGCTCTCGCTGCCCCGGCAACGAGAGCGGCGCTCAGGGCCAGAAACGTCCGCCGCGAGCAGTGCGGCACACTCACTCCTTTGCGGCCGGCGCGACGGCCTCCTCGCTGCGGATACCGCTCGGTTCGATGCGGCCCCGCCCCTGCAGCCAAAGCGCCACCACCCACACGACAGTCGCCCAGGCCGCGCCGATCGCCCAACCGGCGATGACATCCGTCGGCCAGTGGACGCCGAGATAAACCCGTGAAAGACCCACGAGGATCGTCAGGAGAACGGAGACGAACAGCGCGTAGAGCTTGAGAGCCCTGCCCTTGCTGAACCGCATGACGAGCGCACCGAGTGTCAAATAGACCGTCGCCGACATGGCGGCATGAGCGCTCGGAAAGCTCGTCGTGAAGACCTCCGCCGAATGCGCAACGAGATCGGGTCGTGGGCGGGAAAAGCCGTATTTCAGCGCATTGACGACGATCGCACCGCCGGCAAGCGAGGCGAAAACGAGAAGGCCTGCATGCGGGCGCTTTGTCAAAACGAGCCAGAAGATCACCGTCAACGAGACGAAGACGAGACCGAAGGTCGAGCCGAAGCTCGTGACGTCGCGCATCGTCTCCTCGAACCATAAGGGCCCCAGAGGGTCGGCGTGGTCGGCGGGATTGCGCATCGCCAGCATGACGAACATGTCGAAGGCGTGTGTCTCGCCCTCCACCACCTCATCGGCGAGCGCGATGAAAGCCCAGACCGAACCGGCTCCGAGGCCGATCAGGAGGAGAAGCAGAAATTCCTGCCGGGCCCAGTGATGACGCACGTGGTGAATGGTGCGTCGGCTCATGCTCAATAGCTGTTCGGGAAATGCCATGGGTCTTTCATAAGGGCCAAAAGATCGCGGGTCAGCGGCTCGATATGCGGCCTTTCAACGTTCGATCCCGCGTGAGGTTGCTGTTGATTTCCGCTTAGATTCCGTCGTTACCTGTCGCAAGCAGGCGAGGGCGTGGGGCCCGCGCTGCTCAAGTTCCCTCGTAAGGAGCGTATATGATCCTCAAAACCACCATCCGGGCGCTCGCATTGGGCGTCAGCGTGGCCGCCATGGTAGCTGGCGCGGCTTCGGCCAAGACGCTTGTCTACTGCTCTGAAGGCTCGCCCGCCGGATTCGATCCCGGTCTTTACACCGCAGGCACCGATTTCGACGCCTCTTCCAAGACGGTCTACAACCGCCTGGTCGAGTTCAAGAGCGGTACGACGGAAGTCGTCCCGGCTCTCGCCGAAAGCTGGGACGTGTCCGACGACGGCATGGAATACACCTTCCATCTGCGCGAAGGCGTCAAGTTCCAGACCACGGACTTCTTCACGCCGACGCGTGAATTCAATGCCGACGACGTGGTGTTCAGCTTCACCCGCATGCTCGACAAGGAAAGCCCCTGGTACAACTATGCGGGCGGCCAGTGGCAGTATTTCGACGCCATGTCGATGCCAGACCTCCTGAAGAGCATCGAAAAGGTCGACGACCACACGGTCAAGTTCGTGCTCACTCGGCCGGAGGCGCCCTTCATCGCCAATATGGCGATGGATTTCGCTTCGATCATGTCGAAGGAATACGCCGACCAGCTGCAGGCTGACGACAACATGCCGATGCTCAACCAGCAGCCGCTGGGCACCGGGCCGTTCCAGTTCGTCGCCTATCAGAAGGATGCGGTGATCCGCTACAAGGCCAATCCGGATTACTGGGGCGGGAAAGAAGCGATCGACGACCTCGTCTTCGCCATCACCCCGGACGCGGCGGTTCGCTACCAGAAGCTTCTCGCCAACGAGTGCCAGATCATGCCGTATCCGGCACCGGCCGACATCGAGGCGATGAAGTCGAACGACGACATCAACGTCATGGAGCAGAACGGCCTCAACGTCGCCTATCTCGCGTACAACACGCTGCAGGAGCCGTTCGACAAGCCGGAAGTGCGCAAAGCGCTCAACATGGCGATCAACAAGAAGGCGATCATCGACGCCGTCTTCCAGGGCTCCGGCTCGGTGGCCAAGAACCCGATCCCGCCGACGATGTGGGGCTACAACGACGACATCGAGGACGATCCGTACGATCCTGAAGCCGCCAAGAAGATGCTCGAAGACGCCGGCGTGACCGACCTCAAGATGAAGATCTGGGCGATGCCCGTGCAGCGGCCTTATATGCCGAATGCCCGCCGCGCCGCGGAACTCATCCAGTCGGATTATGCCGAAGTCGGCGTCGATGCAGAGATCGTCTCCTTTGAATGGGGCGAGTATCTGAAGCGCGCTGCGGAGAAGGACCACGACGGTGCCATCATCCTCGGCTGGACCGGCGACAATGGTGACCCGGACAACTTCCTCGCGGTGCTTCTCGGCTGCGACGGCGTCGGCACCTCGAACAACGTCGCGGAATATTGCGACGAGGATTTCGAGAGCCTGATCCAGAAGGCGAAGACGCTTTCGAGCCAGGAGGAACGCGCCGAGCTCTACAAAAAGGCGCAGGAAGTCTTCAAGGAAGACGCGCCCTGGGCAACGCTCGCGCACTCGGTCGTTTACATGCCGATGCGCAACTCCGTTCAGAACTACAAGATGGACCCGCTCGGCTCGCATCGCTTTGACGGCGTTGACATCGCGGAGTAATCAGTCCAACCGCTTTATCAAGGAGCCCCGCCGTCTATCGGCGGGGCTTCAAATCATCGAGCCAACTCTCTGAGATATGCTGCGCTTCCTCTTCGTGCGCATCGGCCTGCTGGTGCCGACTTTCATCGGCATCACGATTGCCGCCTTCGGTTTTGTCCGCCTTTTGCCCGGCGATCCGGTCCTGCTTTTGGCCGGAGAGCATGGCGTCAGCCCCGAACGGCATGCAGAGCTTATGCATCAACTTGGCTTCGACCGGCCGATCTGGGTGCAGTATTTCGACTTTCTATGGTCGGTGCTGCAAGGCGATCTCGGCCGATCGCTTGTCACTCATCGGCCTGTCCTGGCTGAATTTTCCACACTTTTCCCGGCCACGCTGGAACTCTCCGTCTGCGCCATCATCATCGCCACCGTCGTCGGTATTCCGATCGGCGTGATCGCTGCGATGAAGCGCGGGACCTGGGTCGATCAGTCGGTGATGGGGGCCGCGCTCGTCGGCTATTCCATGCCGATCTTCTGGTGGGGCCTCCTGCTCATCATCTTCTTCTCCGGCGTGCTGCATTGGACACCGGTCTCCGGGCGCATCTCGCTCCTCTACTATTTTCCCGCCCATACCGGCTTCATGCTGATCGACAGTCTGTTGTCGGGGCAGAAAGGCGCCTTCGTTTCGGCCGTGTCGCATCTCGTCCTGCCGGCGATCGTGCTTGCCACGATCCCGCTTGCGGTCATTGCGCGCCAGACGCGTTCGGCGATGTTGGAAGTGCTCGGCGAGGATTATGTGCGCACCGCCCGCGCCAAGGGGCTTTCGCAAGCCCGGGTCGTGGGCCTGCATGCGCTGCGCAACGCGCTCATCCCAGTGGTGACGACGATCGGCCTGCAGGTCGGGGTGATGATGGCGGGCGCCATTTTGACGGAAACCATCTTCTCGTGGCCGGGCGTGGGCAAGTGGATGGTCGATTCCATCTTCCGGCGCGACTATCCGGCCGTGCAGGGCGGTCTTTTGATGATCGCGGTGATCATCATGTTCGTGAACCTCATCGTGGATCTGCTCTACGGGCTCATCAATCCCCGCATCCGGCATACGAGGTGACTTTATGAGCCGTATGGAAGCCGAAACTCAGGAGCTCGCAGCGGAATCGCCTCGCATGGCGATGTTGCGGGAATTCTGGGCCTATTTCAGCGAGAACCGCGGCGCCGTCATCGGCCTCGTCGTCTTCGTCGTGATCTGCCTCGTGGCGATTTTCGCCAATGTGATCGCGCCCCATTCGGCGAGCATGCAGTTTCGCGATTCGTTGCTCGTGCCGCCCGTCTGGCAGGAGGGTGGATCGTGGCAATTCATCCTCGGAACGGACCCGGTCGGGCGCGACATTCTTTCGCGGCTCATCTACGGCAGCCGCTTTTCGTTGTTCGTCGGCTGCGTCGTGGTGGCTGGTGCGCTTGTGGTCGGAATCATTGTCGGGCTCCTCGCCGGCTTTTTCGGCGGCTGGTTCGACACCCTCGTCATGCGGGTGATGGACATCATCCTCGCCTTTCCGAGCCTGCTTCTCGCTCTCGCGCTGGTCGCGATCCTCGGCCCCAGCCTGACGAATGCAATGATCGCCATCGCGATCGTGCAGCAGCCACATTACGTGCGCCTCACCCGCGCGGCCGTAATGGCGGAAAAGCAGCGCGATTACGTCACGGCGGCACGTGTCGTGGGCGCAAGCCCGCTCCGGCTGATGGTTGTGACCATCCTGCCCAATTCGCTGTCGCCTCTTATCGTGCAGGCAGCCCTTTCCTTCTCCAACGCCATTCTCGATGCGGCAGCACTCGGCTTCCTCGGCATGGGCGCACAGCCGCCGACGCCCGAATGGGGTACCATGCTTGCCGAAGCGCGCGAGTTCATCCTGCGCGCCTGGTGGGTGGTGACCTTCCCGGGCCTTGCGATCCTCGTGACCGTGCTTGCGATCAACCTCGTCGGCGACGGGCTGCGCGACGCGCTCGACCCGAAGCTGAAGCGGAGCTGATGAAACGCCGTGAGAGATTGCGCCACTGACAAAACCGGGCGTTCCACGTCCCAACGCCAAGCTTGAACCGCGATGCCCCTTCTTCACATCGAAAACCTCTCCGTCACGTTCCAGACCGCATCCGGTCCGTTCCTTGCCGTCGACAGCGTCGATTTCAGCGTGGATGCCGGCGAACGTCTCGCGATCGTCGGGGAATCGGGCTCCGGCAAATCCGTTGCGATGCTCGCCGTCATGGGGCTTCTGCCACCGACGGCGACCGTCACGGCAGACCACATGGCCTTCGACGGGCAGGATCTGCGGCAGCTGTCGCGGCGCGCCCGTCGTCGGGTTGTCGGCGGCGACATCGCCATGATCTTCCAGGAACCGATGTCGAGCCTCAATCCGTGCTTCACGGTCGGCTTTCAGATCAACGAAGCGCTTTCGGCTCACACCGACCTCACCCGTTCGCAAAGGCGCGAGCGGTCCGTGGAACTCCTGCGCTCCGTCGGCATCCCGGAACCGGAACGGCGCCTGTCGGCCTTCCCGCATCAGCTGTCCGGCGGCATGAGCCAGCGCGTCATGATCGCCATGGCAACCGCCTGCCAGCCGCGGCTTCTTATCGCCGACGAACCGACAACGGCTCTCGACGTGACCATTCAGGCCCAGATCCTCGACCTCCTCGTCGATCTGCAGAAAGAGCACGGCATGGCGCTCATTCTCATCACGCATGACATGGGCGTGGTGGCGGAGACGGCTCAGCGCGTCGTCGTGCAATATGCCGGCCAGCAGGTGGAACGTCAGGACGTCATCGGCCTCTTCGACGCGCCGCATCATCCCTATACTTCCGCGCTTCTCGATGCGCTTCCCGACCGGGCGACGGGCGACCGGCTTCCCGCGATCCGTGGTGTGGTGCCGGGCCAGGGCGACCGCCCGAACGGCTGCCTCTTCAATCCCCGCTGCCCCTATGCCGACGACACCTGCCGCACCGTCGTACCACCGCGGCAGCCCGCGGCTCTCGGCGAGGCTTTGTGCCACTATCCTCTCAACCGTGCGGAGCAGGCGGCATGACGACGATCATCGAAGCGGCCAACCTGTCGCGCGTCTACGAAGTCCGCCGCGGCCTGTTTGCAGAACCCGGCAAAGTGCGAGCGCTCACGGAGGCGAGTTTCTCGGTTACCGCCGGCACGACGCTCGCCGTGGTCGGCGAATCCGGTTGCGGGAAGTCCACGCTTGCACGGCTTCTCACCATGATCGAGCCGCCGTCGGAGGGCGAACTCGTCATCGACGGGCATGATGTCGGAAAGTCCGGGCACAGCGATCTCGCCGCCCTGCGCAAGACGGTGCAGATCGTCTTCCAGAACCCATACGGGTCGCTCAATCCGCGCCAGAAAATCGGCTCCATCCTGGAAGAGCCGCTTCTCATCAACACGGACATGCCGGGCAAAGAGCGGCGCGAAAAGGCGGCGGACATGCTGCAACGCGTCGGCCTGCGGCCGGAGCATTACGCCCGCTACCCGCACATGTTCTCCGGCGGGCAGCGCCAGCGCATCGCGATTGCGCGCGCCCTCATGCTCGACCCGAAGATCCTCGTCCTCGACGAGCCGGTCTCGGCGCTCGACGTGTCCATCCAGGCGCAGGTTCTCAATATCCTCGCCGATCTGCAGGAAGAGCTCGGTCTCACCTACATCTTCATCAGCCACGATCTCTCCGTCGTTCGTTTCGTCGCCGACGAGGTGATGGTGATGTATCTCGGGCGGCCGGTGGAGATTGCGCCGGTGGAGGCGGTGTTCGAACAACCGCTGCACCCCTATACGGTGGCGCTTCTGTCGGCGACGCCTGTCGCCGATCCGAGACGCCCGCGCCAGAACATCAAGCTCGAAGGCGAACTCCCCTCCCCGTTCAATCCGCCGTCCGGCTGCCCCTTCCATCCGCGCTGCCGCTATGCGCGGGAAAAATGCGCCGAGATCAGGCCGGAATTGACGCTGCACGGGCCGACGAGAGTCGCCTGCCATGGCATCGACGAGGGCTGGATCGACTATACCGCCGTTCCCCCGGGAGGCGGAAAAGCGCCGATGCCGGACCATGCCGGAACCGCACCTGCGGAACGGGACGAAAGCGCGGTTAAATCTCCGGAGACCGGCGGCCCCCTGTAAGTCGCGGGCGAAGATCTCGCAGGAAGCGCGCTCGCCCCCGACCTCGCCCAACGTCACGCTGGCGTATGGGGAGATCTGCACGGGCAGCGTCCGGGATAAAGCGGTGTCCAGGGGTCTCGGAGAGGGTCCACCGCCTCGGGCACAAATGGAACGTTCGGCTCGAACTTTCTGCACATCTCGTCGTTCGGTACGGATGACGCCTTTTTGGAAGATGTCTGCAGCAGGCTTTGCCGCGACCGCCATCGCATATGGGCCCGCCCGTATGGGCTTCGGTCTCTTCCTGCCCGAGTTCAGGTCGTCGTTTGAGATCTCGACTCAGACGGCCGGGCTCATCTCGAGCCTTGGTTTCTTAGGTTTCTTCGGTGGGCTTCTGATTTCGCAGGCGCTGACGGCCCGGGACGGGCCCCGCCTGCCCGTCCTTTCCGGCCTGGCTGTCGCCACACTCGGTACCGGCATCGTCGCCGCAGCGCCGAACCTGCCCGTGCTTTCCGCCGGGATACTTTTGGCGATGTCGAGCGCCGGTTTCGCATGGACACCGTTCAACAATGCCGTCCATCGCTCGGTTTCCGAGCAGGCGAGGCCCTCAGCCCTTTCCTCCGTCAGCACAGGCACGAGCCTGGGCATTGCCGCTGCGGGAGCTGCCGGGCTTACCATGAGCATCTGGGGTGTCTCGTGGCGCATGTGCTGGGCGGCATTCATGGCCGCTGTTGCGCTTGCATTTGCTGCCAATTGGGTGGCGCTGCGGGAAGTCGCCGGCACGCCAGGGCCAGGGACGGCGCAGAGATGGCGAGCGCTGTTGCGGCGCTCCACCATGCCGCTTTTGGGGATCGGTCTTTGCTACGGCATCACCTCGGCGATCTACATTTCTTTTGCAGCAGATAGAATCGCGCAGGCCGGAGGCGTCGGAAGCCTTCCGAGGAACGCGTCGGGCAGCCTCGTTTTCATCTGCTACGGCGTTTTCGGCCTTTGCGGGCTCTTCACAGCCAGCACCAAAGCAGTGACGGGCCTGCCGTGGCTCCTGCGTCTTCTCATGCTCGCTTCTGCACTGTCTTTCGCACTCGTCGCGATATGGCCCACGACCTGGGCGGGCGTGGTCGTCTCGGCGGCACTGCAGGGCCTTTACGTCATGATGATGAGCGCAGTCCTGTCATTCTGGTCGGACCGGCTCTTCCCGAGCCTCCCATCGCAGAGTTTCACTGCCGTGCTACTTGCCGTGGCCGCAGGGAGCGTCATCGGCCCAGTCGCCGCCGGAACCATCGCCGACGCCTTCGGCTCTACGTCCATGTTCATAGGCACGGCCGCACTCGCTGCGTCCGCCGCAGCTGTCTTTCGATCGAAGCATATCAGGGAGTGTCCCCAGGCGTCGTAGTCAGAAGCCATGAAGGCTCGCGACGACTCCTCAAGAACTTGGCGGCTCCGGCCTCGGCAGCGGGCCGAAGCGTTCCTCTTCCTCGTCTTCGGGGGCAGGCTCGACCTCAATCGTGCCTTGCAGCACGCCGTCGAGGTCACGCAGAAAATCCTTGATGCGGCGCGCGTTCTTGCCGAGATCGTGGCGCCCGAAGCGCGAGGCGGACCGCATATCGACGATAGCGCCGTCGATGTCGCCGTCGGTCGTCGGAGCGATGCGGATCACCACGTCATCCGGGAAGGCAAAGAGAATGGTACGGGCGACCGCTTCGATCGTCGCGATGCCTTCGCCCTCAACCGGGTTGAGGCTTTCTTCGACTTTCCAGCCGCGATCCTTCACGACAGCCTGCGCGGCGGCAAACACCCTTTCCACCGAAAGCGGATAAAAGCGCGCGGCAAGCCGCGGATAGGCGGCGGTCTGGCGCTGTGCATCCGCCACCGAGATCGCCTCACGGGGATGGGTCCAAAAGCGTGGCGGATCGTCCACATCCGTGGCGATGTCGTTGAGCGGCGGATAGATGACGAGCGCCACCATCGCGAGGCCGAAAAGGACGAGAGCCGGGGCTGCGAAGAAGAGCGCGGAAAAGGCTTCTCCGGCGCCTTCGTCGCTGGCGTTCCAGATGCGCACCAGAGCAAACACGGCCAACGCGAAGGCGACCAGCGCCAGGCCATAGCCGAGCGCAACGGTCGGCGCCACGGCTTCCGTCGGCATCAAGCCGAAGCGGTTGCCAAGCCCCGTCAGGACCAGAACCGGCAACGACAGGACAGCGAGCCTGCGCGCCCACTTTGCAGATCGGGAATGTCGGATCGGCGGACGCGCAGCCACTTATCGTTGTTTCCTAGGCTTCGACGGCCGGACGGTAATCTCGGAACTGGTCGCGCAGCGCCATCTTCTGGATCTTGCCGGTCGCCGTATGTGGAATTTCCTCAACGAAGGCAACATCGTCGGGAGCGGCCCACTTGGCCACTCTCTGACGAACGAAGTCAAGAATGTCTTCCCTGTCGGGCCGCACATCCTTTTTCGGCACGATGATGAGGAGCGGGCGCTCGCCCCATTTCTCGTTGGCCACGCCGATCACGGCGGCTTCGGCAACATCGGGATGCGCGACCGCCGCATTTTCGAGCTCGATCGAGGAGATCCATTCGCCGCCCGATTTGATCACGTCCTTGGAGCGGTCGGTGATCTGCATATAGCCGTAAGGATCGATATGGGCGACATCGCCCGTGTCGAAGAAGCCTTCCTCGTCGAGAAGCGGACCGCCCTCGCCTTTGAAATAGGCTTTCGCGACGGCCGGCCCGCGAACCTTCAGGCGCCCGAAAGTCTTGCCGTCCCAGGGCAGCGGTTCGCCGGCATCATCGGTCACCTTCATCTCGACCGTGAAGGGCGGGTGTCCCTGTTTCTGCAGCACGTCGAGGCGCGCTTCACCCTTGAGCCCCTGATATTCCGGCGTCAGCGTGCACACCGTTCCAAGCGGGCTCGTCTCCGTCATGCCCCAGGCGTGGATGACCTCCACATCGTAATTGTTCTGGAATTTCTCGATGACCGCACGGGGACAGGCCGAACCGCCGATGACCACGCGCTCGAGATGCGGAAGCTTGCTGCCCGTCTCTTCCAGGTATGACAGAAGCATCAGCCATACCGTCGGCACGGCGGCGGTCACCGTCACCTTCTCCTCGTCGAGAAGCTGGTAAATGGACGCGCCATCCATTTTCGGCCCCGGCATCACCATTCCGGCGCCCACCATCGGGGCGGCAAAACAAATCGCCCAGCAATTGGCATGGAACATCGGCACGACCGGCATGATCCGGTCACTGCTCGACAGATCGATCATGTCCGGGAGGCTTGCGACCATCGCGTGTAGGACGTTGGAGCGGTGCGAATAGATCACCCCCTTCGGAACGCCCGTCGTACCGGAGGTGTAGCACATGCCGGCAGCGGTGTTCTCGTCGAGGCTCTCCCAGGCAAAATCCACGTCCACCTCGTCCAGCCATTCGTCATAAGGGACGAGATCGAGCGAGGAAGACGGCAGGTGCGCCCGATCGCTCATCACGATCACCTTCTCCAGGGTCGGCAGAGCATCCTTCAGCTTCTCAACGATCGGCACGAAGGTGAGATCGGTGAAGAGAAGCCGGTCTTCCGCGTGGTTGATGATGTAGGTGATCTGCTCGGCAAAGAGGCGCGGATTGACGGTGTGGCAGATCGCGCCGATGCCCATCACGCCGTACCAGACTTCGAGATGGCGCATCGTGTTCCAGCCGAGCGTCGCCACCCGGTCTCCGAGCCGGATGCCGTGGGCCGTCAATTGCTGCGACAGCTTCAGCGCCCGTCGCCTGATCTCACGGTAAGTTGTGCGGTGGATTTCCCCTTCCACGAGCCGCGACACCACCTCGCGATCGCCATGATAGGCCGCGGCATGATCGAGGATGCGATGGCAGTTCAAGGGCCAGTCTTGCATAAGACCGTGCATGTTGTTCCTCCCTTTCGCCTTTCGGCGTTATGTCATCGCCCAGCACAATTGAGCGCTGCAGCGTGAGCCCATTGTCACTCGGCTCGCAAAAAGCCGCAATCACGTCGAACTCTTTCCCAAGACAGGCGTTAGGCGCTTCGTATGGCTCAAGAAAACCTCGCCGGCATCGAAGCCGGCAACGGCAAAGACAAACGCGAAGACAGTTTCTCTCTGCCGCAATTGGATTTCGAAATGGCTCTCGACATGGCCGACGGCGACACCGCCTCGTGGATCGATCTCGTGCGCCACGCAGCCGAGACGTCAGGTGGCGATCTCCTTTTCGTGCTGCCGAGTTTTTCCGGCGACGGAGAGGCCACGGAGAAGGCGATGGTGCGTCTGCCCGACGGAGAGAGCGATGTCCTCATCGCCGTCAGCCACGACGATGACGGCTTCCATTATGAGGCCGAGGCGGCGATCGACGAGGAATTGAAGGACTTCGCGCACGCCTCGATTGACGTTTTGAGGCGCATGCAATCCGACGCCCAGATCGTTTCACCTCTCGTCGAAACCGAGAACTAAAACAAAGTGTTGCGCGAAGCGCCGCAGGTAGCGATTTCGGATTGCTGTTAAGAGCGCTTTAAGTCTACGAGGCCCACACTTTCAACACCGCAACTGCGGAATGGACCTTCAAGATGCACGACCGAAAAGAGACTGCTTTCCAGTCGCAACATCACGATCAACAAGTCGCAGAGCGGCTTCGTCAGCGCTATCAACAGATCGGCATTCCGGCCGTGCGGGCCGCTGCCGCGATGAAGAGCGCTCAGGCCAAGGCGGCTCAGAAGCGCTGATCAGGCCAGCCACCGCTGCAAGCGGCTCAAGCCTTCCTGCATCGCCTCCTCCGCGCCCGCGAAGGAGAAGCGCATGGTCAGGTGGCCGCGCGCCGGATCGAAATCGGCGCCGGGCGTGGCAGCGACGCCTGCCTCTTCCAGCATGCGACGGGCAAAGCTCGTCGAATCGTTGGTGAAGCGGGCGACCGAGGCGTAGACGTAGAAGGCGCCGTCGGCCGGCGGTATCGCCTCAAAGCCGAGTTTCGGCATTCGCTCCAGAAGAAGCGCGCGATTGCGTGCGTAACCGGCCTTGATCTCTTCGAGTTCCTGGGTGCAATCGAAGGCAGCAATGGCTGCGCGCTGCGACAGATCCGGCACGGAAATGTAGAGTGACTGGGCCAGACACTCCATCGGCCGCACGAGATATTCGGGCAGCACCATCCAGCCGATGCGCCAGCCGGTCATGCAGTAATATTTCGAGAACGAATTGATCACGATCGCTTCGTCGGAGAACGTCAGCGCGGTCTCCGCGCGGCCGGCGAAATCGAGGCCGTGATAGATCTCGTCGGAGATGAACCGGATACCGAGTTCGTTGCAGGTGGCGATCAGCGCCTCAAGCTCTTCAGGCGGCGTCATCGTGCCGGTCGGATTGGCCGGACTTGCGATCAAAAGGCCTGACAGCGGCGTTTCGCGATGTGCGCGCCGCAAATGGTCGGGCGTCAGGATCCAGTGCGTATCGGGACCGACCGGGATTTCGACGGCCTCAAGCCCGAGCACGGAGAGAATGTTGCGGTAGGCTGGATAGCCGGGCGCAGCCATTGCGATGCGTGCTCCGGCATCGAAAGCACCCAGGAAGGCGAGCATGAAGCCGGCCGATGAGCCCGTCGTCACCGCCACCCGCTGCGGATCGAGGTCGATGCCATAGGTTTCGCCGTAATGGCGGGCGATCCTCTGCCTCAACGCGCGAATGCCGAGCGCTTCCGTATAGCCGAGACGCCCGTCCTTGAGCGCCAGGCGGGCAGCTTCCAGGACACCCGCAGGCGCCGGCGCGCCGGGCTGGCCCACTTCCATATGAACGATGTCGCGGCCTTCGCTCTCGAGTTTTGCGGCCGCGGAGAGCACATCCATTGCGATGAACGGTTCCACCGCGCTGCGCAGGGACGGCTTGCGCGGGAATACGCGTCCGCCTGCGTCATCTGCACGCCACATTGTTTGCCCTTTGTCGATGCTAATCTTGGACCAAGCCTGAGAACGATTGACCGGCCGATCCGCAATTCCTAGCGTGAAGTTGCACCCGTGAACAGCATCACCGGCCATCTGCGTCCCTCTTTCCGCGCCATGACCTCGATCCTCCTGCGCCGCTTCCGCCACACCGCAAAGGCCGTCTTCAGTCTCGGCCTCGCTGCAAGTCTCGCCTTCGCCGCCCAGCCCGAGACAGCCTCAGCGCAGCAGCGGCAGATGAAGATCATCCGCGATGCGGAGATCGAGGCCCTCTTGATGGATTATGCCCGACCGATCTTTCGGGCAGCCGGCATCGGTTCGTCAGGCGCGCAGATCGTCATCATCAACGATCGCGACTTCAACGCCTTCGTGGCGAGCGGCCGGCGGATGTACATCAATTCGGGAGCGCTTTTGGAGGCGGAGACCCCCAACGAGATCATCGGTGTCATTGCCCACGAAACGGGACATCTTGCCGGCGGACACCTTCAGAATCTTCGCAACGAAATGGCCCGCGCCCAGGCGATCGGCGCCATCGCCTCCATCCTGAGCGCCGGCGCGATGGTGGCCGGTGCCGCCGCCGGCTCAAGCAGCATCGGGCGCGGGGGCGCGGCGGCGATGACGGCTGGACCGGGCATGGCCATGCGCTCCGTCCTCAGCTATCGGCGGGCTCAGGAAATCTCGGCCGATCGTGCGGCCCTCACCTATCTCAATGCCACCCATCAATCGGCGAAGGGCATGATCAAGACCTTCCGCCGATTCGCCGACCAGTCGCTGTTTTCGGCGCAATACGTCGATCCCTACGTGCAATCGCACCCGATGCCGGCAGAGCGCATCGCGCAGCTGGAGACGATTGCAGCCAAGAGCCAGTATTGGGATGCGAAGGATCCCCCTTCGCTGCAGCTTCGTCACGACATGATGCGGGCGAAGCTCTCCGGCTATACGGAGTCGCCAGCGCGGGTGGAGCAGCGCTTTCCCCGCTCACAAAAGACCCTGCCTTCGGCCTATGCCCATGCGATCCTCGCCTACCGCACGGGCGGCGTGCGCAACGCGATCGGCCAGATCGACGCCCTCATCAGGAGCGATCCGAAAAATCCTTATTTCTACGAATTGAAGGGGCAGGCGCTTTTGGAATCCGGCAAGGCCGATGCCGCCGT
Organism: Afifella marina DSM 2698; assembly: GCF_900102695.1. GTDB lineage: Bacteria > Pseudomonadota > Alphaproteobacteria > Rhizobiales > Afifellaceae > Afifella > Afifella marina. The sequence goes on along the minus strand of NZ_FMVW01000001.1, from coordinate 492,445 downwards.
AGGCCCGTTGCGGCAAGCCTATGCGCTGGCGCCGGATGCCGGCCTCATCCGCATCCTGCTCGGTCATGCGATCCTGGAGACCGGCCGCGACAATCTTCTGAGCGAGGCGATCGGGCATTTGCGGGCGGGTGTCACGAGCGAGCCGCTTTCCTCACTCGGATATCGCTATCTCGCGATGGCTTATGCCCGTCAGGGCCATATCCCGCAGGCTGAACTTGCCACGGCCAACGGCCTTCTCATTGACGGCGACGTCAGGACAGCGCAGAGCTACGCCAAACGGGTTCAAGCGAAGGTGAAGCGCGGCTCGCCGGAATGGCTGCAGGCCGATGACATCCTCACCTATAAGCCGCCTGACACCCAACGCTAAGTCCTGATGGAACAGAACACAGCCAGGTATTCCGTATGAACGCGCTTCGTATCTTCTACGCCTCGATCGTCGCTACGGCTTTGATCCTTGCCGTTTCGGTCGGTTATGTGATCAGCCAGACGAGCGGATCTGAGACATCGCCCGCAGCGACCGAGCAAGGAGCACTCTCCGAGGACAGCACCAGCGCGACACAACAACTGGTGCGCGATTATCTGGTCTCCAATCCAGAGGTCATCGAAGAGGCGCTCATGGCGCTGCAGAACAAGCGCGTCCAGGAGGCCCGGAGCCAGCAGAGCGAGACGATCACGCGCATGCAGGACCAGCTGTTCAATTCCAAGAACCAGGTCGTGCTCGGCAATCCGGACGGTGCGGTCACGCTCGTGGAATTCTTCGATTACAATTGCGGCTATTGCCGCCGCGCCTATCCCGACATGATGGCGCTCATCGACAACAATCCTGACCTCAAGATGGTGTTGAAGGAGTTCCCGATCCTCTCCGAAGGCTCGGTGCAGGCCGCCAGGATCGCCGTTGCCGTCGACGCCGTCGCTCCGGATAGCTATAGCGATTTTCACCGGGAAATGATGACGCGCGGTGGTCAAGCGGACCGTGCCAAAGCGCTTGATGTCGTGCGCGATCTCAATCTCGACGTCGCAGCGATCGAGGCCAAGGCCGGCGAGAGCTCCGTCGACGAAAACCTGACCGAGGTGCAGACTATGGCTCGCGCTCTCGATATTTCGGGCACGCCGTCCTACATCATCGCCGATGAGGCCATTCCGGGCGCGGTCGGTTTCGACCAATTGCAGCAGAAGGTTTCCGCTGCGCGCAAATGCGGTGGCAACACGCTCAGTTGCTGAGCGAGAGGCGCCGAGCGAGAGGCACAGACGGGAACGAGGCGTTGATGTCAGAGCGCGAGTTTGAACAAAGGGTAGCGGCCGTATGAAGAAGTTTTTCCTGCATCTTTTCACCTGGTGGCACGACGCGACCCTCAACACGCGCGTCTTCACATGGCGCAAAGGCATCTTCGTCGGGGAGGACGATGCCGGGAACCGCTATTACCGGCACCGGAAGACCAATTCTCGCTGGGTGCTTTACAACGGCGACCCGGAGGCATCACGCGTGCCGCCGGGATGGTACGGCTGGCTGCATTATCGCACGGACATCCCTCCGACAGACGAGAGCTACACTGCGCCAGCCTGGGAGAAGCCGCATCGGCCGAACATGACCGGCACCGCCGGCGCCTATCACCCGCCGGGCTCCCTCACGACGCCGGAAACGCGCCCCAACGTCACCGGCGATTACGAGCCGTGGACGCCCTGATCCTGCCGCACAAAGGGTGTCTTTGCACAGCGCCCTAGGCGCCAAGCGGAACTCTTCGGATCGCGTTCCCTTTGAACGGATAGCTTTTATGACGCGGATTTTTCTCGCCGCTCTTGCGATCGCCATGTCGATCCAGGGTGCTGCGGCAGAGCCCATTAAGAATCCCGTGGCCGTGTTTCGCGGCCTCGACAAGATCACCGGCCGGATCATCACCTTCGATGTGCGGATCGACGAGACCGTACAATTCGGCGCGCTGCAGGTGACGCCGCGGGTGTGCGATACGCGCCCGCCGACGGAGCCGGAGCAGACGACGTCGTTCGTCGAGATCGACGAAATCACGCTTTCCAACGAAGTGCAGCGCATCTTCACCGGTTGGATGTTCGCCTCGAGCCCCGGCCTGCACGCTGTTGAGCATCCGGTCTATGACGTGTGGCTCATCAATTGTAAGGCGAGCGTCGACGAGATGAGCGAAGAGCCGCGCGGGCCCGATGCTCTGCCCGAGCTGGCACCCGACAGCAGTCAGGGAACCGAGGAAGAAGCCCCGCCGGAAGACTAAGCGCGGCCCGCCGGGTCGCCCTCGTCTTCGGTCTCTTCGGCGGAACCCTGATCTATTTTGTCGAGGCGGAAGAAGTCGGCCTCCACCTGAAGCGCCTCTTCCAGCATCTCCTGGTAGCTCGCGCGCGACACCGATACGGCGCCGAAGGTCTCGAGATGCGTTGTGGTGAATTGGGTGTCGAGGAGCACGTAGCCGCCCGTGCGGAGACGTTCGACGAGGGAGACGAGGGCCACCTTCGAGGCATCGCGCACGTCTGAGAACATGCTCTCGCCGAAGAAAGCGCCGCCGAGCGACAGGCCATAGAGGCCGCCGACCAGCCTTCCCTCCTGCCAGGCCTCGACCGTATGCACATAGCCGCGCCTGAAGAGCGCCCCGAAGAGACGACGGATCTCGCCGTTGATCCATGTCGAGCGGCGACCTGGACGCCGCCTGGCACAGCCGCCGATCACCGCGTCGAAATCGGTGTCGACGCGGATCTCTAAAAGCCCGGAGCGCATGGTTCGCCTTAGCCGGCGCGGCACATGGAACGTGTCGAGCGGGATGATGCCCCGCTCATGTGGCTCGACCCAAAACAGATTCGGGTCGTCGGCCGAATCGGCCATCGGAAAGATGCCGCAGGCATAGGCCTTGAGCAGAATATCGGGCGTAATGGCGAATGCGTCTTCGCCGCGCATCGGCTCAGGCGATCAGCTTGTCGCGCGAGCGCGTGTCGGCCAGGAACTTCTCGAGCCAGCGGATATCATAGGCGCCATTGGCGATATCGGCGTTCGCGACAAGATCACGAAAGAGCGGCAGCGTCGTCTCGATCCCATCGACAACGAATTCGTCGAGGGCGCGGCGCAGGCGCATCATGCATTCCACCCGCGTGCGCCCATAGACGATCAGCTTGCCGATCAGGCTGTCGTAGTGCGGCGGCACCCGGTAGCCCTGATAGACGGCCGAATCGACACGCACGCCGAGGCCGCCCGGCGGGTGATAATAGCTGATGCGGCCCGGAGAGGGCGAAAAGGTCTCCGGGTTTTCCGCGTTGATGCGGCATTCGATGGCGTGGCCCCTGATGACCACGTCTTCCTGGCGCACGGAGAGAGGCGAACCGGCCGCCACGCGAAGCTGTTCGACGACGAGATCGATGCCAGTCACCGCCTCCGTCACCGGGTGCTCCACCTGCAGGCGGGTGTTCATTTCGATGAAATAGAACTCGCCGTTCTCGTAAAGGAATTCGACGGTGCCGGCGCCGCGATAGCCGAGATTGGCCATGGCATTGGCAACGGTTTCGCCGATGCGGCTGCGCTCTTCCTCGTTGAGGGCGGGAGACGGCGCCTCTTCCCAGACCTTCTGGTGGCGGCGCTGCAGCGAACAATCGCGCTCGCCGAGATGAATCGCTGTCCCCTCGCCGTCGCCCATGACCTGCACTTCGATATGGCGCGGATTGGCGAGGTATTTTTCCACATACATGGAATCGTCGCCGAAGGCGGCCATCGCTTCGGCTTTGGCCGTTGCGAGCGCCGACGCCACTTCATCCGGTCCGTTGGCCACCTTCATACCGCGACCACCGCCACCGGCTGCGGCCTTCAAAAGCACGGGATAGCCGACTTCGGCAGCGATCCGGGAGGCTTCTGCGGCATCGGTGATTGCGCCCTTGGACCCCGGAACGACCGGGATCCCGAGCGCCATCGCCGTTTCCTTGGCCTGCACCTTGTCGCCCATGAGGCGGATATGCTCGGCCGTCGGGCCGATGAAGGTGATGCCGTGGGCGGCGAGAATATCGGCAAAGCGCGCGTTTTCCGACAGGAAGCCGTAGCCCGGATGCACGGCATCTGCGCCGGTGATCTCGCAGGCGGAGACGATCGTCGGAATGTTGAGATAACTCTGGGACGCCGAGGGTGGACCGATACACACGCTCTCGTCGGCGAGACGCACATGCATGGCGTCCGCATCGGCGGTTGAGTGCACAGCCACGGTCTGCACGCCCAGCTCCTTGCAGGCACGCAGGATCCTGAGTGCGATTTCCCCGCGATTGGCGATCAGAACCTTGGAAAACATCGGCCCGCCTGTTCGTCTCATTCGATGATCAACAGGGGCTCGCCGTATTCCACCGGCTGGCCATCCTCGACGAGGACGGCGCTGACGCGTCCGGAATGCGGAGCCGCGACTTCGTTCATGTGCTTCATCGCTTCCACGATGAGGACCGTCTGGCCTTCGCGCACCGTATCGCCGATTTCGACGAAAGGCCGCGCGCCTGGCGCGGGCGCACGGTAGACCGTGCCCACCATGGGCGAAGGAACGCAGCCCGGATGCCGGCTCGGATCGTCGATCGCCTCTGATGCGTCCGCCGCGTCGCGTGCGGAGGGTGAAGCTTCCGCCGGAACGGAGACGGCATAATTCGCCGCCGGTGCCGGACCCAGATTGCGCGCCACGCGGATGCGCAAATCTTCGTTTTCGATTTCGATCTCGGAAAGCTCAGTTTCCTTCAGGAGCTCAGCCAGCTCACGCACCAGCTCCTTGTCGATCGCACGCTTCTTTTCAGCCATGCCTAAGTCTCAAGCCTCCCGGCCTCGTTCATCTCGATCAGCGCCTCGGCTGCCAGCCAGTAGGACTGCGCGCCGAAGCCACAGACCACACCCTGCGCCACCGGCGCGATATAAGAATGGTGTCTGAACGCTTCGCGAGCGAAGACGTTCGACAAATGCACTTCAATGACGGGCGCAGCGATGGAACGCACCGCATCGGCAAGCGCCACGGAAGTATGGGTGTAGGCGCCCGCATTGAGCACCACACCGTTCGCGCCATCCGCCGCATGGACGAACTCGACAAGTTCGCCTTCATGGTTGGTCTGACGAAAAATCAAATCGTATCCCCGCTCCTGAAGGCGGTCGCGCAACATCGCTTCGATATCGGCAAGCGTAGCCATCCCATAGATCGACGGTTCCCGGACACCGAGGCGGTTGAGATTTGGACCGTTGAGGATATGGAGGACGGGCGCCATGCAGCCATTAAGGAGGTGGGCAATTGGGCGTGTTTTAGACGTTTTGACGAGCGGGTCAAACGAACGCGGCCGGTTTCCCGCAACCATTTCGCCGCGGCAGCCATAATAGAGGCCAGGTTCCCACCAACTTCTTCACCATGTTGTCACTTTCCTATCTCTGGCAGGACGCCGCCTTGCGGTTTGCCGACCTCACCTCCCCGAAGCGGGGCTATCAGCGGATATCCGACATCGCCTACGGCGTGGGACCGCGCCACAAGCTCGATCTCTACAAGAGCGAATCACCGCGCGAGAACACACCGCTGGTGGTGTTTTTCTATGGCGGCGGATGGGACAGCGGCAAAAAGGCGGATTATCGTTTCATCGCCCAGGCGCTCACGATGCTCGGCTGCGACGTCGCAATCCCCGATTACCGCCTCTATCCGGACGTGCACTTTCCGCAGTTCGTCGAAGACGGGGCGAAGGCCGTCGCTTTCCTCGCCTCAGGCAAAGCCGACGGGGTCCGCCGCCCGGTCTTTCTCGCCGGGCATTCGGCCGGAGCCCAGATCGCTTTCCTTCTGACCCTCGACCGCCGCTATCTCGCAAAAGCCGGCAGCTCGGTGGAGACGGTTGTGGAAGGCGCGATCGGCCTCGCCGGTCCTTACGATTTCCTGCCGCTCGAAGAGGAGCGCTACAAACGCGTCTTTCCCCTGGAGACGCGGGCGGCAAGCCAACCGATCGCTTTCGTTGACGGGCCGACACCGCCGATCTTTCTAGCCACCGGAAATGCCGACCGGACCGTCGATCCGGCCAATTCGGAACGCCTCGCCAGAAAGCTGCGCAGCTTCGGCAACGAGGACGTCACGCATGTCACCTATCCGAAAATCGGCCATGCGGATCTGATCGGAACCCTGCTGCCATTGCTGCAGCGCAAAGCACCTCTGCTCGCCGATTTGGGTGACTTCATCGAGGCGTATTCGCAACCGCCAACGCCCTCGCGGGAGCCTGTTCGAGAAGCCGTTCCGACGATGTGAGGGCTTCACACAAAGCGCGAAAAAGACATAGCTTTTCGACAGTTTGTACGTTTCGCCTCATTCCAGACACCGCATAAAAAAGCGATAATCTCCGGGTAAGTGATTCGTCCAGGCGAACGGCCCGACCGATTTCTACCCCACGGCGAATAAGGGCCGTATGGGTGCATCGCAGCAAAGGCCTTCGCCGGTCCATCTCCTCGTCAATCTTGCCAAAAACAAGCTGAACAAAGCACGGGAAAGGCAGGCAGGCACGGTGTCCGCAACGAGCAGCGAGATGCAGCGCTATTCGCCGGAAGAGAGCGCTCGCGCCGTCGCAGAGACGGGCGCGCTTTTGATCTGGCGCGCAGCGCCCGATGGAACGCCTTTGGCGGCGCTCGCGGATACGCGCCAGATAGAGGTTCCGAGGTCCCTGCCGTTTGCCTGCGTCGCGCTCGTGCATCCAGACGACCGGGAGCCGATGCTCGCACAGTGGCATCGCTGCCTCGCCGAGGTGCACCCCTTTGACATGCATTATCGCCTCCGTCAGGCCGACGGCTCGTATCGCTGGACACGTGGGCGCGGCATTCCGCTGAGTGCTCCCGAGGGCGGCGTGCAGGAATGGGTCGGCACAGTCAGCGACATCCATGAGCATGTCACGATGGAAGCCGCGCTCAGTCTGAGCGAGGGACGTTTGCGGCTTGCTCTGGAAAGCACCGGCCTCGGCATCTGGGAATATGACGTTGCAACAGGCGTCACCTGGCTGTCGAAAACCGCGGCTCAACTCCTGCAGCGCCCCGGCCTTCGCCTGACGCGCAAGGAGCGCTATGCCGTTCTCCATCCGGATGACCGCCAGGCTTTGATGGTTCTTTTCCGTGATGCGGTGGCACGGCGCACGCAAGAGCGCTTCGAGACCGAGTTTCGCATCCGCCGCGGGAACCCTGCCGAAACGATCTGGGCCACATGTTCCGCCCGCCTCGTCTTTCGTGCGAACGGCACGCTTTCGCGCATCATCGGCACGCTGGGCGATATCACCGAGAGGCGCTGGCAACAGGAAACGCTCTTCCGACTGGCGCATTACGACCACCTCACAGGTCTCCCGAACCGGCGGCGGCTCACACAACTCTTTAAAGAGCATGGGGCGCATGCAACGAGCATGGGCTTTCTGATCGTCGACATCGACAATTTCAAAGATACCAACGACCGATTCGGCCATGCGATCGGCGACGAGGTTCTGCGCGCCGTGGCGCGGCGGCTGCGCGATGTGATCCCCGACGAGGCGCCCATCGCCCGCCTCGGCAGCGACGAATTCGGCGTGCTCCTTCCCGGGTTGGATCACAACGGTCAGGCGCTCGCCATAGCACAACAGATCCACGAGGCTTTCGCCTTCCCCTTCCCGGCCCCCGAACGCAGCGTGCATCTTTCGGCCGGCATCGGCATTGCTTTTGCCAAGGAGCACCGCGACGGCGTGGGCACGGTTCTCGTTGAAGCCGATCTTGCCGTTGCCGAGGCAAAGCGGGCCGGCCCCGGCGAAACGGCGTTCTTCGCGCCGGCGCTGCGTGAGCGCCTGCACCGACGGCAGCAGCTTTGCGATGAATTCGAGCGGGCGCTCAAAGAGGACGAATTCGACCTCTTCTATCAGCCGCAGGTCGCGCTGCAGGATGGAAACATCATCGGCGCCGAGGCGCTCTTGCGCTGGCGTCATCCGGATCGGGGCCTGCTCGAGCCGAAAGACTTTCTGACGATCCTCGCCCAGAGTCGTTGGGCGCGGCCGACCGGAGACTGGGTGCTGCGGCGAGCCTGTCTCGACGCGGCAAAACTGGCGGCCCAAGGCGAACCTTTGCGCGTCGCGGTCAATCTGTTTTCAGCGCAGCTGCAGAGCGGCGCACTCGACCGCACGATCGAGCGTTGCCTCGCGGAAAGCGGTCTGCCGGCACATCTCCTCGAGATCGAAATCACCGAGCACGTGATTCTGTCCAACGACGAGGCGACCCTCGCCAGGCTCGACCGAATCACCGAGCTCGGCTGCTCCCTCGCCTTCGACGATTACGGCACCGGCTACGCCTCACTCTCCATGCTCACCCGCTATCCGGTGACGCGCCTCAAGATCGAGCAGAGCTTCATCACCTCGGTCTGTGCTGACGACACCCATGCGGCGATCGTCGAGGCGATCTTGTCGCTTGCCAAGAGCCTCGGCCTCGGGGTGACGGCTGAAGGGGTGGAGACATCAGAACAGGCGCAATGGCTCAAAACGCATGGCTGTCCTGAAGGCCAGGGGCGGCTCTTCGGCATGGCGATGCCGCTTCTCGATCTGCACGGCCGCGTGCTTGGCTGGCCGGGCCGGCAGCGCCCCTAGAAAGCCCGAAAAACCGCCGGCAAAGCCTTTGCTGGCTTGAGCGAATCGCCTCGATGCAAGGGGCCGGCAACGAAGGCAGCGTGCACTCTTTTCCCCACATATCTCCGCTTCCTCCACAACATCTCGATTCATCGCTTGTGATGCCCACAAGGGATTGACGAGACGGCGCCGAAGCACATAGCTTCCGGACAACGACAGGCGCCCACGGCGTCGCCGTCTTAAGTCAGCGTAAAATCACAGTTTTCGAGTGAGAGTCCGGGCCCGCGCTCGGCCCTTAGCTGTGCCTTGATCAAACGAACCCCGCCGTCACACAACCGCAATATATGGTGGATTTAGGGGTTTGTTTACACTATATATGGAGGATCGGCTTGCGACCCCGCCACATCGGGGGCGAGCCATTCTCTGGGACAAAAGCGGCAGTCCTTTCAAACGGACTCCAGGCAAAGGGCGGCCAGCATGGCCGACCCTTGGGATGAGGAGAGATTATGCGGATCGCGCGCCACTACACGCAGACGGGGCAGTCGCCCTACGCGTCCATCGAATTTCGTACAGCCACCAGCGAGATCCGCAATCCGGACGGATCTGTCGTCTTCCGGCTGGAGAATTTCGAGGTGCCGGCGCAGTTCAGCCAGGTGGCGGCCGACATCCTGGCGCAGAAATATTTCCGCAAGGCGGGCGTGCCGGCGCGGCTGACCCGCGTCGAAGAGAATTCTATCCCCTCCTTCCTGTGGCGCTCCGTCGCCGATTCGGAGGCACTTGCCGACCTGCCCGAGGAAGAGCGCACCGGTTCTGAGAGCGACGCGCGCCAGGTCTTCGACCGGCTCGCCGGCGCCTGGACCTATTGGGGCTGGAAGGGCGGCTATTTCGACGGCGAAGAGGACGCGGAAGCCTTCTTCGACGAGATGCGCTACATGCTCGCCACCCAGAAGGCGGCGCCAAACTCTCCGCAATGGTTCAATACGGGCCTGTTCTGGGCCTATGGCATCGATGGGCCGAGCCAGGGCCATTATTACGTCGATTTCCAAACTGGAAAACTCGTCAAGTCGAAGAGCTCCTACGAGCACCCGCAGCCGCATGCCTGCTTCATCCAGTCGGTCGCCGACGACCTCGTCAACGAGGGCGGCATCATGGATCTGTGGGTGCGTGAGGCGCGCCTGTTCAAATACGGCTCGGGCACCGGCTCGAACTTTTCGAACTTGCGCGGCGAAGGAGAAAAGCTGTCGGGCGGCGGCAAGTCGTCGGGCCTGATGAGCTTCCTCAAGATCGGCGACCGTGCAGCGGGCGCCATCAAGTCGGGCGGCACGACGCGGCGCGCGGCGAAGATGGTGATCGTCGACATCGACCATCCCGATATCGAGCAGTACATCGACTGGAAGGTGCGCGAAGAGCAGAAGGTGGCCGCCCTCGTCACCGGCTCGAAAATCGTCTCGCAGCATCTCAAAGCCGTGATGCGCGCCTGCGTGAATTGCGAGGGCCCGGGCGGCGATTGCTTCGAGCCCGCCAAGAACCCGGCCTTGAAGCGCGAAGTGCGCGCCGCCAAGAAGGCGCAGGTGCCGGAGGCCTATATCCGCCGCGTCATCCAGTTCGCGCGCCAGGGCTACACCGACATCGAATTCCCGACCTACAACACCGATTGGGATTCGGAGGCCTACCTCACCGTTTCGGGGCAGAACTCCAACAATTCCGTGTCGATCCGCGACGACTTTCTGCGCGCGGTGGAATCCGACGGCACATGGGATCTCATCAACCGCATCGACGGCAAGGTCGCCAAGCGTGTGCGGGCCCGCGAATTGTGGGACCAGATCGGCTTTGCCGCCTGGGCCTCGGCGGATCCCGGCCTCCACTTCAACTCGACGATGAACGACTGGCACACCTGCCCGGCCTCGGGGCGCATCAACGCCTCCAATCCGTGCTCGGAGTACATGTTCCTCGACGACACGGCCTGCAATCTCGCCTCGCTCAACCTTCTGCAGTTCCTGAAGGAGGCCGATGAGAGCGGTCACCGCGCCTTCGACGTGGAAGCCTTCGAGCATGCCGTGCGGCTGTGGACGGTCGTGCTTGAGATCTCCGTCCTGATGGCGCAGTTCCCGTCGAAGGAGATCGCACAGCTTTCCTACAAGTTCCGCACGCTGGGTCTTGGATTCGCCAATATCGGCGGCCTTCTGATGAGCTCGGCCATCCCCTATGACAGCGAGGAAGGCCGTGCCATCTGCGGCGCGATCAGCGCCATTATGACGGGCACCGCCTATGCCACGTCGGCGGAAATGGCCGCCGAACTCGGCGCCTTCCAGGGCTTTCCGCCGAACCGGGCGCATATGCTGCGCGTCATCCGCAACCATCGGCAGGCCGCGCATGGCGAGGCCACGGGCTATGACGGGCTCAACACCAATCCGGTGCCGCTCGATCATGACATCTGCGTTCGCCTCGGCGAGGACGGCAAGGCCTTGTCGGAGCACGCAAAGGCGGCATGGGATCGGGCGCTCGATCTCGGCGAGAAGCACGGCTATCGCAACGCCCAGGCGACGGTGCTCGCCCCGACCGGCACGATCGGCCTCGTCATGGATTGCGACACGACCGGCATCGAGCCCGATTTCGCCCTGGTGAAATTCAAGAAGCTCGCCGGCGGCGGCTATTTCAAGATCATCAACCGGGCGGTGCCGGAGGCGCTGAAGCGGCTCGGCTATACGGCCGAACAGATGTCCGACATCGCCGATTATGCCGTCGGTCACGGCTCGCTCGACGATGCCCCGGGCGTGAATATTGCGGCCCTTCAGGAGAAGGGCATGTCGGATGCGGCGATCGCCAAGGTGAAGGCAGCTCTTGCCTCCGCCTTCGACATCAAGTTCGTCTTCAACCGCTGGACGCTCGGCGACGAGGAAATGACGTCTCTCGGCGTCTCGGCCGAAGCGATGGCCGATCCCGCCTTTGACGTTCTCGCCCATCTCGGCTTTTCCAAGAGCGAGATCGAGGCCGCCAACACCTTCTGCTGCGGGGCGATGACACTTGAAGGCGCGCCGCACCTCAAGGACGAGCATCTGCCGGTCTTCGATTGCGCCAATGCCTGCGGGCGGCTCGGCAAGCGCTATCTGTCGGTGGAAAGCCATATCCGCATGATGGCGGCGGCTCAGCCCTTTATCTCCGGCGCCATCTCCAAGACGATCAACATGCCGAACGATGCGGCCGTCGAGGATTGCAAGAACGCCTATATGCTGTCCTGGAAGCTCGGCCTCAAAGCCAATGCGCTCTACCGCGACGGCTCAAAACTCTCGCAGCCTCTCAACTCCCAGCTTCTCTCCGACGACGAGGACGAGGCGGAGGATCTCGTGGAAGAGATCGCCGCCGCCAACACGCCGCAGAAGGCGGCGATCGCGGCGGAGAAGATCGTCGAGCGGATCGTGGAGCGCGAAGTGCATGTGCGCGAGCGCGAAAAACTGCCGAACCGCCGCAAGGGCTATACCCAGAAGGCGATCATCGGCGGCCACAAGGTTTATCTCAGGACCGGCGAGTTCGACGACGGACGCATCGGCGAGATCTTCATCGACATGCACAAGGAAGGCGCCGCCTTCCGCGCCATGATGAACAATTTCGCCATCGCCATCTCGCTCGGCCTGCAATACGGTGTGCCGCTTGAGGAATATGTCGACGCCTTCACCTTCACCCGCTTCGAACCGGCGGGCATGGTGACCGGCAACGAGGCGATCAAGAACGCCACCTCGATCCTCGACTACGTCTTCCGCGAGCTCGCCATCTCCTATCTCGGCCGCCACGATCTCGCGCATGTCTCCCCGGAGGATATCCGCTCCACCTCGATCGGACGTGGCGTGGAAGGTGATCGCCCGGCGCCTGCCCCCGTCTCGCACGGGCTGGTGCGCGGCCAGACGAGCCGGTTCCGGGTGTTTGCCGGCAACGAGCCGAAAGGCTCCGCCGACACGGCTCCGGCAAAGCCCGCAAGCTCCAACGTGACGGCGATCTCCTCAGGCCAGCCGATGGCCAAGGGCAACCTCGCCTTCAAGCGGGATCTCGCCCCGGAGGCGGAACAACACGCTCATGTGGCGCCGCTCGACATCAACGAGCCAGAGCCGGAGACGGCCGCAAGCCCCGACAAGGCGACGCAGGTCGCGATGGCCCGGATGAAGGGCTACGAGGGCGAGGCCTGCACCGAATGCGGCAACTTCACCATGGTCCGCAACGGCACGTGCCTGAAATGCGACACGTGCGGGTCGACGAGCGGGTGCAGTTGAGCTGAGGAGGATTGTTGCTTACCCCATAAGACCGACATCTATCCCATATCTCGGTTCGCATGACCCCATAAGATCGTCGTGAGGCGCCGACGAATATTGCAACCTGAGATCGAGAAGGCGTGCGGACGAATTAGGAGAGACACGATGGCAGACGACAGGCGTCCATCCGTCCGGCCGAGCGGTATCGGCCCCCTATCCCGGCCAAAACCGTGGAGCGGGGAACGAGGTCTAACGAATTTCAATCTGCAGCAGGCCCTGCAAGGACTCGGGGGTACGAAGCCCGGAAGCGACGGGGGCGCCCAGCGGGTTCTTCGGACGGAGAGCATCCGCAAGAAGTGACCGAAGCGGCCTTCACTCAGTTAGCAGCGGTGGCGGGGACGTTCCTCGCCGCCGGTGGACTCATTGCGACAGTTCTCTCAATCCGACAGAACACCCGCTCGAACGATCTCCGTTCCCTCTTCGACATTGTCACATCCATCCGGGACGCAGAGATGCGTCTCCGCGCAGCGCAGAACGAGCCTCCGCGGCTTGATGCGGAGATCGCGAACTACCTCAATCTGCTCGAAGTCCTCGCGGCAGCCGTGAACGACGATCTCTTTGGCCCCGTCGCCAGGAGAGTCGCGGTCGATCGCCTCGTCAAAGATCTCGCGTTTTTCAGGAGCATCCCAGCTATGCGAGAACGACTGGATCGGGAAATGCAGACGGCCGAGACGTTCTCCGAGATCCGAAAATTCTTCCAGAGGAACGAGAGGGCGATCAAAGCCATCTCACCGTCGGGCGAACGGTGACGGTGAACAAAGCCGACTCGTGATCGTCACCTCTCCAGCTTTCCGAAGAACGCATCCAGCATCGACGGATCGTCCACCCGCTCAACGAGCGCTGGCCGCGTAGTCACCTTGTCTACGCCCGGGAGTTTCCAGGACCAGCCGCTACGCCCGATATGACGGATTGAGAGCGCGACACAGAAGCACCCGAAGATGCCCTCTTCGTCGAGCATCTCGGAGAGCCGCCTCATGTATCGCGTGAGATCTTCCTTGAACTCGAAAATGCGCGGCCGACCCTCACCCTCGTCGTACCTCACAGGATGAGCCACGGCACAATGGATGAACCAGTCGTCGCCGACGAAGAGCCGGGTGAGGGAGCGATTCTCATCGAAGGTCGCATCCTTCGCCTCCACGCCGTTCTCGCAAGCCTTGAACAGCATATGAGAACCGTAGTGAAAGCTCGGGAAGCACTTCGGTCTCATCCCGCCGGTGTCAAATGATGGGCGGTCGAGTTCGTAGAACTCCCGGGGTAGTATCCCAAGGTGGAGCATCGCCCCTTTGTTCTGCATGAAGTCCCGCGTCTCGACCGTTGCGGTTTCCCTCTCCAAGAGGCGTCCTAGGTCCTCGGCAAAATCCTCGTGCGACTTGAACAAAGCGCGGACCTGATCACGGGACAGCGGCGTGTTCTTCTGCCCCGTCCGGATATAGAAGGCGCCGTTCAGTCTGTTCTGGTACGGACGCATCCGATGCTCGGGGATCGCCAGCCGAAGCAGAAATCCACCATCCACGTTGATGGTGTCCACCCGCAGATTAAGAGGGACAGGGAGAATTGTGTCCTGGAGCCTACTTAGGATCGCTCGGCACTCCTCATCGCGGCTGCCGTTGAGAGGATGAAACCCTTTGAATCCTTTCTTCTTATCCTCCTCAACTCCAATGACGAGATAGCCCGATCCGGCGTTGAGGAAGGCGACTACATCGTCGACAAAATCCGACTTCTTTCGAGGGTTGGAGAAATCGACCTCGCCCTTGAACTCATACTGCTGGTTTTCAAAAATCTGGCCATTAGCAATCATCTCAGCTGTCGGTTCTGGGGGCATCTGTCGTGTCATCGTTTCCTCCTCGATCTACGTCAGGATGACCAAGAGCTAGACAGCCAGCAACATCCACGGCGCACGAATCCAAGGGGAATCTCGTGCATGCGGGCAAGCCGACCACCACGATCCCCATCCCTCAAAAAAAGCGGCGCAGGCGTGCGGGAGCGGGCACGCCTGCGCCTGTCTCACGGCCGTCTACGCGGCGTTTCTGAGGTTCATGAGATCGACGGCATGGCGCGCGATCATGAACTCCTCGTTCGTCGGGATGATGTAGACCGGCAGTGAGCCGTCCGCGGCAATGGCCGTGTCGCCGCGGTCGTTGGCGTCCTCGTCGAGGGTGATGCCGAGAAAGCGGAGATAGCTGCAAACGCGGCTGCGCACCGGCGCGGAATGCTCGCCGATGCCGGCCGTGAAGACGAGCGCGTCGAGCCCGCCCAGCGCGCAACTCAAGCCGCCGATCTCCTTGGCCACATGATAGCAGAAGAGATCGACCGCCTCTTTCGCCTCCGGCCGGTCGCTTTCCAGAAGCACGCGCATGTCGTTGGAAATGCCGGAGACGCCGAGGAGCCCCGATTCCTGATAGAGAAGATGTTCCAGCGCATCGGCGTCCATGCCCATCTCGCGCATCAGATAGATCAGGATGCCGGGATCGAGGCTGCCGGAACGCGTCCCCATCGGCACGCCTTCGAGCGCCGAAAAACCCATCGTCGTGTCGATGCTGCGCCCGTCCTTGAGACCGCAGAGGCTCGAACCGTTGCCGAGATGGGCGACCACCACCCTGCCCTCGGCCACCTCCGGCACGGTTTCGCGCAGTCTTTGCGCGATGAACTCGTAGGAGAGGCCGTGAAAGCCGTAGCGCTGCACGCCCTTCTCGCTCAATTGACGCGGCAGCCCATAGGTCTTGGCCACAAACGGCTGCGAATGGTGGAAGGCTGTGTCGAAACAGGCGATCTGCGGCAGGCCGTCGAAACTTTCCGCCAGCACCCGGATCGCAGACACGTTCTGCGGCTGATGCAGCGGCGCGAGCGGGATGAGAGATTCCAATTCGTCGAGCACCCGGTTGGTCACGCGAACCGGATGATGGAAACCCGCACCTCCGTGGACGACGCGGTGCCCGGCGGCCAGGAGCGGCAGATCCGGCAGGCGGGTACGGATCCAGGCGATGAGATCGCGCAAGAGAGGCGCGACGCCGCCCGTATCCCGCTCCGCCCAGGATTCGCGGGCAAGCGAAACACCTGACACATCCTTGACGGAGAATTCCGCCGCCGTGCCGATGCCGGTCACCTGGCCGGAGAAAAGGGGAGAAATGTCCTTCCCGGCATCTGCGACCTGAAAGACGGTGAACTTGATGCTGGAGGAGCCGCTGTTGAGAACCAACAGCGCTCCGTCGTGCGACAAGCGCGGGTCCATGTGGAAGATCCTTGGCGATTAATGAGGGTCGATGGCGTGGGGGCACACGCGGGAGGTCGGTGGCCCGGATCAGTTCCGGGCCGTCTGGTTGGCGAGAAGGGCCGCGAGCGCGCAGGAGGAGATGCGCGATTCCAGACTGTCGGCGCGGCTCGTCAAAATGACCGGGACTGAGGTGCCGAGAACGATACCCGCAACCTCCGCCCGGCCGAGGAAGGTCAGTTCCTTGACGAGCATGTTGCCAGCGGCGAGATCCGGGACCAGGAGAATGTCGGGACGGCCGGCCACCTCCGAGACGATGCCCTTGGTTTGCGCCGCCTCGGCCGAGATCGCATTGTCGAAGGCGAGCGGCCCGTCGATGATGCCGCCGCGGATCTGGCCGCGATCGGCCATCTTGCACAAAGCCGCCGCATCGACGGTCGAGGGGATCTTGGGGTTCACCGTCTCCACGGCTGAGAGTACCGCAAGGCGTGGCAGATCGATGCCGAGCGCGCGGGCGAGATCGATGGCGTTTTGCGCAATGTGCAGCTTGTCTTCGAGCGCAGGCGCGATGTTGACCACCGCGTCGGTGATCATCAGCGATTTCGGATAGGTCGGGGCGCGCATCATGAAGACGTGGCTGATGCGCTTGGAGGTGCGCAGGCCGACATCGCGCTTGACGACGGCACCCATCAATTCATCGGAATGCAGCGCGCCTTTCATCACGGCGCCGACCTCGCCCAGATGGGCAAGCTCGATACCCTTGGCGGCGGCGGCCTTGGCATTGGCCGCATCGACGAGGCGCAAGCCGGCGATATCGATCTCATGGGTGAGCGCGACATTCTGGATGCGCTCGCTCGGGCCGACCAGCACGGGATCGATCAGACCTTCGCGGGCGCCATCGGTGGCGCTGCGCAACGAGGTCTCGTCGCACGGGAAGATGACGGAGGTCGGCAGCGGCGGCAGATGTGCGCACAGCTCTTTCAGATGGGCAAGCTGCGAGCCCGCTTCGGAAATCGGCGAAAACACGGTCATTGGGGGATGATCCTGCGTCTAAAATGAAAAGAAGATCCCCGCGCGCCCCCCGCCCGGAAGTGTGGACGGCGGGAGGCGTGGCTCCGACCTGATCGTGATTGGGAGTGAGCGGTCAGGCTGGAGAGGGGGAGCGAGAGCTCAGACCAGAAGGTCAGTCGCGGGCTACGCAGAGCGCCATGCCCATGCCGCCACCGATGCACAA
Organism: Afifella marina DSM 2698; assembly: GCF_900102695.1. Taxonomy (GTDB): domain Bacteria; phylum Pseudomonadota; class Alphaproteobacteria; order Rhizobiales; family Afifellaceae; genus Afifella; species Afifella marina. The sequence continues at coordinate 475,155 of NZ_FMVW01000001.1, read as the reverse complement.
AGTGGCGAGGCCTTTCTTGGCGTCGCGGCGCTGCATCTCATAGAGAAGCGTCACCAGAATGCGCGCGCCGGAGGCGCCGATCGGATGGCCGAGCGCAATCGCACCGCCATTGACGTTGACCTTGTCCGTATCGAAGCCGAGCTCCTTGTTGACGGCGATCGCCTGCGCGGCAAAGGCCTCGTTGGCTTCGATCAGATCGAGATCGGCAACCGACCAGCCGGCGCGTTCGAGCGCCTTCTGGGAGGCCGCGATCGGGCCCGTGCCCATCACCGCCGGATCGACGCCGGCGGTCGCCCAGGAGACGATGCGGGCCAGCGGGGTGACGCCGCGCTTTTTGGCTTCCGCGCCGCTCATCAACACCACGGCGGCCGCGCCGTCATTGATACCCGAGGCATTGCCGGCCGTGACCGTGCCGCCGTCGCGCTTGAAGGCCGGGCGCAGCTTGGCGAGGGCTTCAGCCGTCGTCGAGGGTTTCGGATGCTCGTCGGTATCGACGACGACCTCGCCCTTGCGATCCTTGACCGTCACCGGGACGATCTCGTCGGCAAAGCGGCCTGCCTCCTGTGCAGCGCCCGCCTTCTTTTGCGAAGCGAGAGCGAAGGCATCCTGCTCTTCGCGGGAAATCCCGTACTTTTCGGCGACGTTTTCCGCCGTGACGCCCATGTGATAATCGTTGAAGGCATCCCACAGGCCGTCCTTGATCATGGTGTCGACCATCTCGGCCGGTCCCATTTTGACGCCGGTGCGCAGCTGCGCCGCATGCGGAGCCTGGCTCATGCTTTCCTGGCCGCCAGCGACGATGATCTTCGCATCTTCGTTCTGCAGGGCCCGGTAGCCCATGGCGACGGCGCGCAGGCCGGAACCGCAGAGCTGGTTGATGCCGTAGGCGGTGGATTCGACACGCAGGCCGGCGGCAAGAGCGGCCTGTCGGGCGGGGTTCTGGCCACCGGCGGCGGTCAGGATCTGGCCGAGAATGACTTCATCGACTTCTTCCGGCTTCACCTTCGCCCGCGCGAGGCTTTCGGTGATGGCAGCGGCGCCGAGCTCGTGGGCGGGAAGTTTCGACAGGGAGCCGTTGAAGGTACCGACCGGGGTGCGTGCTGCGCCTGCGATGACGATCTCGTCGATCATTTTAATCTCCTAATTGAACTTGAGCGTTGCGCGAATTCGGGAGGTGGCGCCGGTGAGACATTCAGGCGATTGCCGTATTCGCGAGGGATCTGGGGGCCGGCCGCACCGGGATGGGCACGGCCGGCAGGCTGGGATCACGGATTGGCCGCAGGAGCCAGGACCCACAGGAGGAACATCACGAGCGGGAAGGCGAAGATCAGCTGGGTGAAGCAGAAGCCGACCAGATCCTTGGCGCGGAGGCCGAGGACGCCCAGAAGAGGCAGCATCCAGAAGGGGTTGATGAGGTTCGGCAGAGCTTCGGCTGCGTTATAGACCTCGATCGCCCAGCCCATATGGGCGTTCAGATCGGCCGCCGTCTGCAACACATAAGGCGCTTCGATGATCCACTTGCCGCCGCCCGAGGGGACGAGGAAGCCGAGGATCGAGGAATAGACGCCGATCACCACCGGGAAGATGCTGGTATTGGCGATCGACACGAAGAGATGCGAGATGTGGTGCGAGATCGTGACGCCGTCGGAGCCCGGAACCTGCGTGAGCAGGGCGGCGATCGCCGCATAGAACGGGAACTGGATGATGACGCCGGCCGTCGTCGGCACGGCCTTCGTGACGGCGGTCAGGAAGCTGCGGATGTTGCCATGCAGCAGGAGGCCGATCATCAGGAAGAAGAAGTTGTAGTTGTTGAGGTTGGAGATCGTCGCCAGCACGCCGTTGGTGCTGAACTCGACATAGGCGTAGCCAGCGGCAAGAAGCACGACGAGCGCCGGCAGGATGAAGTTGAACTCCAGCCACTCACCCGGGCGCGTCTGCTTCTGCTCCTTGGTGTTGGCTTCCGTCACATCGCAACCCATGTCCTCCGCCGTCTTGATCTGCGCGCCCTGGGGAGCGGAGAAATAGGCGATGGTGATGGCCATGGCGGCGATGATCAGAAGCATGACAATCGACTGCCAGAGAAAGATCGTCTGGCTGAGCGGGATGACACCGCTGATGTCGGAGATCGACTTCGGCAGGGAGGCCGGGTTCGCCTGCAGCATGGCCGCCGACGACGACAGGCCGAGCGCCCAGGTGGCCCCGAGGCCGAGATAGGCGGCAGCACCCGCTGCACGATAATCCACTTTGATGTCGGTGCGGCGCGCGATTGCCCGCACCAGAAGGCCGCCCAGAACCAGGCTCAGCGCCCAGTTGAGGTAGGATGCCGACATGGTGATGAAGGCGACCCAGGCGACCGCTCCGCGGCTTGAAGTCGGCACCGAGGCGAGACGCGCGATGAGACGCGTGCACGGGCCGGACGTCGCGACCACATAACCGGTGATGGCAACGAGGGCCATCTGCATGGTGAAGGGGATGAGCGTCCAGAAGCCCTTACCGAAAGCGTCGGCGATCTCGAGTGGCTGTGCGCCCGTGGCGAGATTGGCGACGACGACGACGACAAGAGCCAGCGCCACGAAGACGAAGGCGTCCGGGAACCACTTCTCCGAAATGGCGGTGAAGCGGTAGGCGAGACGAGCAAGGCCACGGCCGCCGGGCGCGTCGCCTTCTACGGGCGCCGGAGCGCTGGCGTAGGTGCTTGACATGAACTTTCCTCTCTGAGGATTTGAGGCCCTGCCCGTCCCCGCGCGCGGCCGCTCTCAGCCGCTCAATCCGAGCGGTTGCAAAGGGGTTGGACGCGGAGAAGGGAGGCCGGTCGAGGGTAAGGGCGTGACGCGACCGTCAGGCGGCGAGCGCCATCTCTTTGAGATCGTCAGGCACGAGAAGCTCGGCCTCGGTTGCCGCCTTGACCTCATCAAGGGAGACACCAGGAGCGAGCTCCTTGAGCACGAGACCGGCATCGCTCGGCTCGATGACCGCCATCTCCGTGACGATGAGATCGACCCGACGCACCGAGGTGAGCGGCAGATTGCACTTCTTGATGATCTTCGGCGAACCTTTGGCGGTATGGGTCATGGCGACGATCACCTTCTTGGCGCCGGTCACGAGATCCATCGCACCGCCCATTCCGGGAACCATCTTGCCGGGCACCATCCAGTTGGCGAGCTGACCACCTTCGTCGACCTGAAGGCCGCCGAGCACCGTGACGTCGAGATGTCCGCCGCGGATGAAGCCAAAAGAGGCGACGCTGTCGAAGGCCGCAGCACCGGGGATGAAGCTCGCCGGGGTGCCGCCGGCATCCGTCAGATCCTCAAAGGCAGCCGCCTTCTCCGGCAGGGCCTGCATGCCGATCAGACCGTTCTCGGACTGGAAGAAGACGCGCACGCCCTCCGGCAGATAATTCGTGACCAAAGTCGGCAGGCCGATGCCGAGATTGACGAGATCGCCGTCGACCATTTCCTGAGCGACACGTTTGGCGATGAGCGTTTTGGCTTCCATTTATGCCTCCCAGGAAACGAGGTGATCGACGAGGACACCGACGGTTTCGACGTGGTCCGGAGGGATCATGCCGACCGGCACGACCTCACTCGCCTCGGCGATGACCGTCTCGCCCGCGAGTGCCATCGACGGATTGAAGTTCCGCGAGGTCAAAAGGTACTGAAGGTTGCCGAACATGTCGGAGCGCAGAGCGTGGATGAGAGCGAAATCCGCCTTCAAAGGCGTTTCGACCAGATAATCCTCGCCTTCGATCTCGACCGTCTGCTTGCCCTCTGCGACGACCGTACCGACGCCCGTCGCCGTCAAGACGCCGCCGAGACCCGTGCCGCCGGCGCGGATACGCTCCGCAAGCGTGCCCTGCGGGACCAATTCAACTTCTATTTCGTTGGCGATCATCCGCTTTTGCGTTTCGGGGTTGAGCCCGATGTGCGAGGCGACCAAACGCTTCACCGCGCCGGCATCGATCAACTTGCCGATCCCGATCCCCGGGCGTGCCGTGTCGTTGGCGATGATCGTGAGATCCTTCTTGCCCTGACGGACCAGTTCATCGATCAGTCGATGCGGAGACCCGCCACCCATGAAACCGCCGATCATCACCGACGACCCGTCAGCAATACTTTCGACAGCGCATGAACAACTGCATAGCTTTGACATTTATTCTCCCTCATCTACGTCGTTTCCCATCGACGCGATGGCTTGCGGGGGTTGTAATGCACAGACCGTGCCAGCTTTCATGAAGCCTTATTTCTTGCGAACTTAGGAATATTTCTGCGACAAAACAGCACTCTCATTCTTGTGCAGGTATTTGCGCAATGCGCAAAATTTTTCACATGGACTTTACTTCTCTCTGCGCAGATAAATCCGGCGCCGCAAGAGCTTTCCGGCAGCCGGCGCGGAAAGCTCTCGCCTCCCCCGACGGCCGAAGGCGCCAATCATGTTCGAGTCTGGGATTCACAGCAGACGACCGCCTAAAGCGGGCAGAACCGCTCACCCGCACGATCTCACGGAGCGTCGGATGGGGCTGAGATGGCTGAGCCGGAGGGTCCTGCCGGAGAAGATGCGTCAGCGGCTGATGCTGACATCCTTCATCATGGTCGTGCTGCCGATCATCATCCTCGGCGTCATCCTGCAATATGAAGGCCGCGAGGCGCTCCTGCAGGAAAAGCAGGAGAAGCTGTTCTCATTGGCGCGCATCCTCGATGCCGAACTCGGCACGGGCTTCGATGCGCTTCTCGCCGATCTGCCGTCCGGCTGGCAGGACCGCCAGGTCGCTATCCAGCATCTCAATGCCAAGCTCGCCCCGATTACGGACAAGATCGCCGCATCAGATCCTGGCGTCGGCGTCGGCTATTATTCGCGCCGGCTCGACGCCATCATCACCTACGGGCCGAGCGCCAGCTATGGACACACGGTCGGCAAGGCGATCGCCCCCGACCATCCCGGCCGTTCGGTGATGCGCGCGGGCCAGCCCGATGTGGAGTTCGGCTCGCTCGTGCGCGGGTCGGTGATGAATGCGATGTGGCCGATCCGCCGCAACGGGAACGTCATCGGCTATATCTGGGCAAACGAATTTACCGACGCGATCGAGCGCCAGGAACAGACGGTCGACCGCACCGTCCTCGCCATCACCCTCGGCGGCATCCTGGTCGCCGGCATCGTCATTCATTTGATGTCGAAGCGGTTGTCGCGCGAAGTCGACATGATCGTCGGCGGTCTCGCAAGCCTCAAGGACGATCTCAGACGACCGATCGCCCCCTTGCGCGGCGAGCTCGGCGAGATCGTCGATGCCGTCAACAACATGGCGATGGCGCTTCTCGACGCCCGCACGCTCACGGAAAACATTCTCACCAGCATCGCCGACGGGGTCGTGGCGGTCGACGTCGACGGCCGGATCACCGCCTTCAATCCCGCCGCAGAACAGATGTACGACGTGCCGGCGACGGAGGTCATCGGCCAGTCCTACCGGTCGCTCTTTGCCGATCACATGCATGTGGCGAGCGCCCTTCTCGACACGCTCGATACCGGGCGCCCGCATATCGGAGTGACGCTCGAAATCCCGCGCAAGGATTCCGTCTGGCGCCTGACGGCCACGTCGAGTGTCCTGCACGATGCGGAGAACCGACGCATCGGGGCCGTGGTCGTCCTCAAGGACGTCAGCGAACGCGACCGGCTCATGGTGCAGGTGATGCGCGCCGACCGTCTGGCCGCGCTCGGCGAGCTGACGGCCAGCATCGCGCACGAGATCCGCAACCCCCTCACCTCAATCCGCGGCTTCGTGCAATATCTCGCCGATTGCGACGATCCGGAGGAGTGGCGGCGCTATTCAACGATCATCATCCACGAGGTCGACGTCCTCAACGACACCATCGGCAAGCTTCTCGCCTTCGGCCGGCTCAGGCCGCCGAAGATCAGCAAGATCGACGTCACCAATCTCATCGAAGACGTGAGTTTCCTCGCCAAGGGCCAGGGGAACGTGCAGATCGACCTCCGGTTCGAGGATGATCTGCCGGACATCGACGCCGATGCCGAGGCGCTGAAACAGGCGCTCCTCAATCTCCTCATCAACGCGCTGCAGGCAATCACCAACGATGGCCGCGTGGTCGTCACCGCGGCCCGCGAAGGTCCGGACGACATTGCCATCGAAGTGCGCGACGACGGCGTCGGCGTGGAGCCACATCACGTCGGCAAAGTCTTCGATCCCTTCTTCTCCACCAAGCCCAGCGGGACGGGGCTCGGCCTCGCCATGGTCCACCGCATCATCGATGCGCATCACGGCGTCATCAGTTTCGACAGCCGGGCCGGGCACGGGACCGTTGTTCGGATTCGCATTCCGATTGTCGCTCCGGTATCAGAAAAAACAGAATGACCAATTCCACACCCGTTGCTCTCGTCGTCGACGACGACCAGGCCATCTGCCACATGCTCAAGGCCGTCCTCCAGAAGGAAGGGCTTGAGGTCGTCGTGGCCAAGGATGGGCTGGAGGGTGTCGAGACTTTTCGGCGCCGACATGCGGATGTGGTGCTGCTCGACATCCGCATGCCGCGCATGAACGGCCTCGATGCGCTCAAAGCCATCGTGGAGATCGACCGCACCGCCCAGATCGTACTGATGACGGCCTTCGCCGAAGTCGGCACCGCCGTGCAGGCGATGAAGGACGGCGCCTTCGATTACGTCCTGAAACCCTTCGATCTCGACGAGATCCGCATGCTGGTGCGTCGGATCCTGGAGATCCGGGCGATGCGTCGCGACATCGTCTCGCTGCGCCGCGAATTGTCCGAGCGCTACGGCGCGGAAGGCATTTTGACCAACAATCCGCGCATGATCGAGCAGCGGCAGACGATCGCCAAGGTCGCGCGCAGCAATGCGACCGTGCTCATCCAGGGCGAGAGCGGCACCGGCAAGGAGCTCGTCGCCGCCGCCATCCATTACGGCAGCGCCCGCGCGGCACATCCCTTCGTCAAGGTGAATTGCGCCGCGATCCCGGAAGGGCTGCACGAAAGCGAGTTCTTCGGCCACGAAAAGGGTTCCTTTACCGGCGCCGCAAGCCGGCATCGCGGCCGCTTCGAGCAGGCCGAACACGGTACCCTCTTCCTCGATGAGATCGGCGAGATTTCTCCGGGGCTGCAGGCGAAGCTGCTGCGGGTTCTGCAGGAGCACGAATTCGAGCGCGTCGGCGGCGGCACGCCGATCAAAGCCGATGTGCGCATCGTGGCGGCAACCAACCGCAACCTTCAGGAGATGGTGCGGGAGGGGACATTCCGGCAGGATCTCTATTTCCGCCTCAATGTCGTCACGCTCGAGACCATCCCGCTGCGCGACCGGCCGGAAGATGTGCGGCTGCTTTCGGAGCATTTTCTGGAGCGCTTCTGCGCGGAAAACAATTTTGTCATCCGCGGCTTCGATACGTCGGCGATGGACTGCCTCCTCGCCTGGCCGTGGCCCGGCAATGTGCGTGAACTCGCCAATGCCATCGAACATGCCGTCGTCATGTGCACGACCAATGTCATCACGGTCGAGGACCTTCCCGCCTCCATCACCGGGGCGAGCGAGGGGCTTGCCGACACCGGCAACCTCGACGCGACCATGCGCAAGGGCTCCTTGCGCGAACTCGTCAACGAGTTCGAAAGCCAGGTCATCCGCAACGCGCTGACGCGCAACGCGGGCAATCGCAGCCATACCGCCGTCGAGCTCGGCATCAGCCGACGCACGCTCCTCTACAAGCTGCAGGAATACGGCCTCGCTTCAGCCTCCGGAGACGCCGAGAGCTGAACCGCGGCCGGCCGGCATCCGCTGCGCCGAGAAGTGTCTTTTTGAGAGCAATCCGTGCAGTCTCGTCGCCATCCCTCTCCGCTCATTCGCGGGCCGTGGAAGCCTTTTGATGCTGCGTGCCGCCGCCCCGTAACAGGAAAACGAGGGCGAGGCAGCACAAGACGGCCGCGATCGCGGAGAATGCGAGGCTTGCCGTCTTGAGGCCGAGCGAGGCCCCGGCGAGCCCGATGCAGATGACGGGAAACGAGATCGCCACATAGGCGACGATGAAGAAGGTCGAGACGACGCTCGCCCGCTCGTCGGGCGGGCTCGCATCCGCGACGGCGCCCAGCCCCGCCCGAAACGCGACGCCGTGACCGAAGCCGGCGATCAACACGCCCGCAATGATCGCCGACAGCATCTCGCTGCCGAGGCCAAGAGCGATGATGACGACGCCTGCCAAAAGAATGGCGCAACCGATCGGTAGCCGCCTCCCGCTCGGCAGATTGCTTTGCAGAAGCTGCCCGACGGTCGAGGCGATGAACAAAATGCCCGAGACGAAGCCGATGACGAGGTGGTTGTCGTAGCCAAGCTCTTCGCCGAGAAAAGCCGGCGCCACGGCGGTGAAGAAACCGCAGACCATGAAGCCCGCAAAGGCGGCGATACCGGCCGGCACGAAGGCTGCCCGCACCTCGCGCGGGACGGCAAGGCGCTGAAGCTTCAGCCGCACCTTGTCCGGCCGCACAACGGTTTCCGGCGCACGCCAGACGCAGAGGACGGCAAGAAGCGCCAGCAGGAAATGCAGCGCATAGGGCAAGACGAGGGGCGCCGGCAGATACTCCGCCAGGCCGCCGGCAAACATCGGCCCGAGCCCGAGACCGCCCATATTGGCGGATGTCGCAAAGAACGTACCCCAGCGCTTGATGCGCTCCGGCGCGAGTTCGATGAGCGCCACGGTCGCGGTGCCGGTGAAGATACCGGCCGAAATCCCTGAAAGAACGCGGCCGAAAAGGATCATGCCGAGCCCGCCGGCATTCCAGAAGACGAGATCGCTCAGCGCCGAAGCGGCAAGACCCGCAAAGAGCAGCGGCCGGCGGCCGAGCTGGTCGGACCAGCGCCCGGTGATGATGAGCGCCGCCATGACGCCGAGCGCATAGACGGCGAAAATCACCGTGATCGTCAGCTCGGAAAACCCGAAAAGACCGCGATAGAGAGGATAAAGCGGCGTCGGCATGGTGGTGCCCACCATGGTGACGGCAAAGGCGAAGACGGCGCCGAAATAGACCGCCAGGCTGCCATGGCCTCGTTGTGTCAAAAAATGCCCTTTCGAGAATGCGGGGAAGGCCGAACGGCAGACGCGAAACACAGCCCACAGCCCAACATATCGCACCCCCGCGCGGCTTCGAGACCCTTTCGCCTTCTTTGCGGCCCCGCACCCCTGGCGTTCGCTCTGGACTATGGCGTCGACGAAAAGCCGCTCGGGACCGCATCATCGCCATTCTTCTCGGAGCGATTGCTGCACGCTCCGTTCCTCTCCCCTTCTGGGGAGAGGTGCCCGCGAAGCGGGCGGTGAGGGGTGGAGGACAAACCAGCATCAGCGTGGGATGTGAAGCCACCCCTCATCCGGCGGGCTTCGCCCGCCACCTTCTCCCCAGAGGGGAGAAGAAAGGGCTGTGCCGCGGATTGGTATCTGCGCGTCCGTCCCTGCAGTTACCCAGCATCCAGAAGAGATGCGCCCCCTCGCCCCTTCGCGCGACGCGGAGAGAACAGGCGATGCTAGCCCCTATTCCGCGGCCATAACCTTCTTCGCCGCAGCAGCGAGAAAGCCGGAGCGCGTGAAGCCGTGGGACGCGGCGAAGGCATCGATCTCAGCCAGGACATCCTCTGGCAGCGTGACGTTGACGCGCACCGCCTTCTTCGGTTCAGCCTTCAGAGCGACGAGAATGGCCACGCCATCACGATGCTCAGGAGCAGCCATCACCTCCTCAAGGCTGGAGGGGACAGGGATCGGCTCGCCCTCTTCAAGAAGCCCGTCGACATGCAACGCCAGCGCTTCCTCGGCCATGGCACGCGCGTCGTCGAGGGAGGTGCCGGCCGTCGCCACGCCCGGGAAATCCGGAAAGGAGACGCCGTAATCGCTCCCCTCCTCCTTGTGGATCAGGCCGATATATTCATGCATGGTCATTTCAGCTTCAGCCCCGACTGTTTTTCGATGCTTTTCAGCGTTCCGAGCGGGATGTCGCGCTTCGGATGCGGGAGTGTCACCCGGCCAGCCTTCTCAGGGTGTTTCATCTGAAGATGGCTTCCACGACGGGTAACTTCGTACCAGCCGTCCAGCTTCAGAAGTTTGAGGACAGCCCCACTATCCATGGTGTGTATTTATACATCTACTTGATAGTTGTCGAGTTCTGCCTCACCTGCCCTTTTGCATCAGCACCACGTCCTTCTCGGCGATCTCACAGGTGAGGCCGCGGCGGGCGGCGATCAGGCGGAAGGTGTCGGCACGGTAGAAGACGACATGGGTCGGGTCGCGGCGATAGCGCCAGTTGGCAAAGCGGGCATCGTCCGTCTGAAAGATAGTCATCACACCGAGAAGACCGCCGGGCTTCAAGAGCTCTGCCAGACGATCGAACTCGGCCGACGGATCGTGAAAATGCTCGGCCGTCTCCGTGCACGTGATGACATCGTAGCGTTCTGACAGCGGCCCGGGGTCTGGCGCGAAAATCGGATCATAGACCGCCATATGATGCCCGGCCTCTTCGAACATCTTCGCAAGCGCGGGGCCCGGACCGCAGCCGTAGTCGAGACCTTTCGCGCCGGGCGAAAGCCGTTCAAGGAGCGGACGCGTCAGCCTCGAAAGCCACAGGCGATAGCCCGGGTCGTCCTCGTCGTTCTCATGCGTCAGATAATGCTCCCGCTCTTCGGCCGGCGACGGGCGCTGAGCGGGATCGAGATAGCGTGCAGCGCAGGTCGAGCAGCGCCAGTAATCTCTGCCGTTGACGGTGAGAAAGAGTTCGACATCCCCTCCCCGACAGACCGGACAGGATTGAGCACGCTTCTCCGCCATCGCCTTCCTCACGCCGCGGCGGAAGAACCGGCCGCTTTGCGCGCCAGATAGACGCTTTGCGTGAAGGGGCGGTCCTGCAAGGGATTGTGGAAGGTGACCGGTTCCACCCATGCCTCGGCAAAGACGTCGGCAAGACGTTCAACGAAGCTGTCATCCGGCAAGGCGTCGGACCAGAGCGCGAAAATGCCGTTGGGCTTCAGATGGGCGCCAAGGGCTGCAAGCCCGTCGGGGTGATAAAAGCTCGTGCTGCGCGCGTCGAGCAGCGCTTCCGGCGAATGGTCGATATCGAGGAGGATCGCGTCGAAACGGCGGGCCTCCCTCTCAGGGTCGAACCCTGCAGCACTGGCGGCGCCGGCGAAAAAATCGCCGCTGACGATCCGACAGCGGCGATCCGCCTCCATCGTCGCGCCGTTCGGCAGGAGCCCCGTGCGGTGCCATTCGATAACGGGATCCAGGAATTCTACGACCAGGAGCGAGCCGACGGTATCGTGGCGAAGCACTTCGCAGGCGGTGTAGCCGAGGCCGAGCCCGCCCACGAGAATGTCGTGGTCGGTGCCGACAAGCGCCGCAATGCCGAGACGCGCAAGCGCAATCTCGGAGGCGGTGAAAAGGCTCGACATGAGGAATTCCTCGCCGAGCTTGATTTCGAAGATATCGACGCCGAGCTTCAACTCGCGCCGGCGGCGCAGGCTGATCGGACCGATCGGGGTCGGGCGGTAGTCGAGTTCGGCAAAAAGAGCACTCATTGCCCCATCGAACACAAACCGGCCGCCGAGGGAAGGCGTTGCTGTGGCACCGGCGCGCAACAAAGTCGCCGTGACACAGCGAAGTGTGGTGCGAGGGGGATTATAGCCCCCTCGCTGATTACATGACGAGGCCTTTCGTCAGCTCCAGCGCCTGGCGTTCGAAAAGGCGGCGATAGATGCCCCCCTCGCGGCCGATGAGGGCGGCGTGGTCGCCCTCCTCCACGATCTGCCCCCGGTCGAAGACCAGGATGCGATCGAGTGCGCGCACCGTCGACAGACGATGGGCGATGACGAGCGTCGTGCGCCCGACCATCAGATGCTCCATCGCGTCCTGGATCAGCACTTCGCTCTCGGAATCGAGTGCCGAGGTCGCCTCGTCCAGGATCAGGATCGGCGCATCGACCAGGAAGGCGCGCGCCAGCGCCACCCTCTGGCGTTCGCCGCCCGACAGCTTGATGCCGCGCTCGCCCACCATGGTGCGGTAGCCCTCCGGCAGCCGCGAGATGAACTCGTCGGCATGGGCGAGCCGCGCCGCCTGCTCGATCTCCGCCTGCGACGCGCCGGGGCGGCCATAGGCGATGTTGTCGGCGAGCGAGCGGTGAAAGAGCACCGGCTCCTGCTGCACGATGGCGATCTTCCGGCGAAGCGAGGCCTGCCTGACGGCGGCGATATCCTCGCCGTCGATCAGAATCTGGCCGCCCGTCACGTCGTAAAGCCGCTGAATCAGCTTGACGAAGGTCGTCTTGCCCGATCCGGAATGACCGACGAGACCGACGCGTTCGCCTGCCGCGATCTTTACCGAGAAATCGCGGTAAAGCGGCGTCGTGTGATTGCCGTAGTGGAAATCGACATGGTCGAAGACGATTTCCCCCGCGGCGATCTTCGCCTCACCCGCGCCCGGCCGGTCGGCGATCGCGATCGGCACGCGGTTCAGCGCGACGAGCTCTTCGAGATCGTTGACGGAGCGCTGCAGGTTGCGGATGTGCATGCCGATATCGCGCAGATGCCCCTGCACCACGAAAAACATGGTGAGGACGAAGGCGACATCGCCGGCGCTCGCCGCGCCCCGCTGCCAGAGAACGAGAGCAACGCCCAGAATGCCCGCCTGGATGAGGACCATCATCAGGCCCTGGGCACCCGCGCCGACCGTGCCGCGCCGCCAGGTGCGCCTGGTGCGGTGCTGCCATTTCGCCAGGATGCGCGTGAGACCCGCCTCCTCGCGATCCTCCGCGCCAAACGCCTTGACGACGGCATTGCAGCTCACCGCATCGGCGAGCGCTCCGCCGAGCCGCGTGTCCCAGGCATTGGCGAGCGTCGCCGCAGGTGCGACCCAGCCCACCGACAGGATGACGGTGACGGCGAGATAGGCGAGCGCGCCCAACCCGATGACGAGACCCATCACCGGCCAGAAGGCGCCGAGAAGCGCGGTTGCGCCGACAAGCACCACGAAGGACGGCAGAAGCGCGATCAGAAGCGTGTCGTTCAACAGATCGAGCGCCCACATGCCGCGCGTCATCTTGCGCACGGTGGAACCGGCAAAGGCGTTGGCGTGCCAATCGGTCGAAAAGCGCTGGATGCGATGGAAGGCGTCCTCAGCCACCTCTCGGATCATCTTCAAGGTCAGCGTGATGATCTGGAAGAAGACGAACTGGCGGAGCCCGACCGCGGCAAGGCCGAGAGCCGTCACCGTGAGAAACGCCACGATCGCCGAATGCCTCGCGTCTGGATCGGCGGCGCCTGCGGCGATTGCATCGACGATGCGGCCAGCGAAAAGCGGCGTGAAGACTTCCGCCAAGGTGGCGAGGGTCACCATACCGGCAATCAGCGCGACACGCCCCGGCTGCTCGCGCCAGCGCGCGAAGGCAAAACCCAGAACCGCGGAGAACACATCGCCGCGAAGATTGAACTTCACGCGCCCGATGCCGGCCAATCCCACCCGACCGTTGGCTGCACGCCAAGCCGGCCACCTGTGGCCAGCATGCCGAAGCGGAACGAAATTGCGGAAATGAAGGGCACGAAGCCCGCGCCTCAAAGCGCCTGCGGTAGACATGGAAAGCTCTCAAGAAAATCGGTGAACCGATTGTCCCGCCGCGGCGGGACCGGCATTAACCTCGGGGCAATCGGCCCCTTCAGGCGTCCGTCTTACGGACGCGGTCCGTTACGAACGGACCGAGGTCATGCGATGATAGAGAGCGAAGCTGGTCATAATGGCGCGGCTTATGCCCCTCTTTCGCCGATTTGACAAGCCTTCGTCGGGTTCTCGGACGTTCGTGAGCGGGCAGTGTGGCGCTGCGGCCACGCCCGACATCCGGTGCCCTCGTTTGACGCGCTCTTGTGTTGCGGATGCCGGCTGACGCAGTGTCTGCGCGGAGTGCGCGCCGTTTCAGCCCTCCTTCTCGCCACGCCGATCCTCAAGGAATTGCCCGCATGAGCCGTCCCAACATCCTGATCTTCATGGTCGACCAGCTCAACGGGACGCTGTTTCCGGACGGACCCGCGGGCTTCCTGAAGACGCCGGCACTGCGCAAGCTCGCCGAACGATCGCTGCGTTTTCAGAACTGCTATACGGCGAGCCCGCTGTGCGCGCCGGCGCGCGCCTCCTTCATGAGCGGGCAATTGCCGCGGCGCACCGGCGTCTACGACAACGCAGCCGAATTCGTCTCCTCGATCCCGACCTACGCCCATCATCTGCGCCGATCCGGCTACCAGACGGCGCTTTCCGGAAAAATGCACTTCGTCGGCCCGGACCAGCTGCACGGGTTTGAAGAGCGGCTGACGACCGACGTCTATCCGGCGGATTTCGGCTGGACCCCGGATTATCGCAAACCCGGCGAGCGCATCGATTGGTGGTACCACAATCTCGGTTCCGTCACCGGCGCGGGCGTGGCGGAGATCACCAACCAGCTCGAATACGACGACGAGGTCGCCTACCACGCCAACCGCAAGCTCTACGATCTGGCGCGGGGGCATGTCTCAAAGCCCTGGTGCCTCACCGTTTCCTTCACCCATCCGCACGACCCCTATGTGGCGCGGCGGAAATACTGGGATCGCTATGCGGATTGCGAGGAGCTTTCCCCGAGGATCGGAGAGATCCCCTTCGGCGCGCAGGATGCGCATTCCAAACGCCTCCTGGAGGCCTGCGACTATCTCAAGTTCGACATCAGCCACGAGGATATCCGCCGCTCAAGGCGCGCCTATTTCGCCAACATCTCCTATCTCGACGACAAGATCGGCGAAATCCTCGATACCCTCGAGCGCTGCCGCATGGCGGAAAACACCATCATTCTCTTCCTCTCCGACCATGGCGATATGCTGGGCGAGCGCGGCCTCTGGTTCAAAATGAGCTTTTTCGAAGGCTCGGCACGGGTCCCTTTGATGGTCGCCGCGCCCGGCCTCGCACCGGGCCTCATCGAGACCCCCGTCTCCACCCTCGATGTCGTGCCGACACTCGCCGATCTTGCCGGCATCGATCTGTCGGAGATAACGCCCTGGACGGACGGGCGCAGCCTGCTGTCACTCGCTTCGAGCGGTGCGCAGCATGGTCCGATCCTCATGGAATATGCGGCCGAGGGATCGATCGCCCCGCTCGTCGGCGTCCGCGAGGGCAAATGGAAGTTCGTCTTTTGCGAGGTCGATCCGCCGCTCCTCTTTGATCTTGAGCGCGATCCCGACGAGATGACGAACCTCGCGGAAGATCCCGCCTGCCAGGACGAGATCGGCCGCTTCATGGCGCTTGTGCGCGAGAAGTGGAACCTCAAGGCCTTTGACGCCGAGGTGCGCGAGAGCCAGGCGCGGCGCTGGGTGGTCTACGAAGCGCTCAGGAACGGCGCTTATTTCCCGTGGGATTATCAGCCGCTGCAGCGGGCGTCGGAGCGCTATATGCGCAACCATATGGATTTGAACATTCTGGAAGACGCGCAACGCTTTCCGCGCGGCGAATGAGGCCCCGATGCCCTCGCGTATTCTGGTCAGTGCCTGCCTTCTGGGCGAAGCCGTTCGCTATGATGGCGGGGCACGGCCCCTTTGTCATTCAGCGCTGGCCAGATGGCAGGCCGAAGGGCGGGTCGTCGCCGTCTGCCCGGAACTCATCGGCGGGTTTTGCGTGCCGCGAAGACCCGCCGAGATCGCGGACGGGCGCAGCGGCGAAGACGTTCTTGCCGGGCGAGCCAGGGTCGTCGACACCTCCGGAGCCGACGTGACAGAAGGATTTCTCGCCGGAGCAAGAGCCGCGCTTCGGATCGCGCGCGCGCAAAACTGCCACTTCGCACTCCTCATCGACGGCAGCCCTTCCTGCGGCAGCAGCCTCATCTACGACGGCAGCTTCGACGGCCGGAAACATGCCGCCATAGGCGTGACGAGCGCATTGTTGCGGGCAAACGGCATCGAGGTCTTTGCCGATCACGAGATCGACGCGCTCGCCGCGCGTCTCGGCTCGTCGTAGGCGCCCCAAGCGGAGGCGCGTCTTGCGGCGATGCACCCATCGGCATCAAGACGCGCCATCCCCTCAGCAAACATCAAACGCCCAGGTGGACGGCCGTTGCGGGCGTCGTGCCTGCAGATGTTCGACCGCTTCCGTCGCCTCCACGATGCGCGCGCAAGTCTGTGCCGCCTTCTTGAGGCCGGCCTCGTGTTCGGCCTCGGAAAAGTCGGCAAGCGCATCGGCGACCATGAATGGGCGGATGTCGCGCATGAAAGCGTCCATCGCCGTCGAAAGGCAGCCGATCGACGTGTAGATGCCGGTGATGATCACGTTGTCCCGCCCGAGGCGCCGAAGCATGACCTCGAAATCGTTACCGTAGAAGGCCGAATAGCTGCGCTTCGTCACCGGGATCAACGACAGCCCATGAAGATCGAGCGCCGGGTCGAGGGCGGGCGCATTCGTCATCCGCCCCGCATTCTCGGCAGAGACGCCGTCGGCCGGTCCCCTTCCCCACATGTCGCGCATCAGGCCGCGCTCGCAATCGAGCCGGGCCGGTGGCACCTGCGAGACGAAGATCGGCATCGCACGCGCCGCGCAGAGCCTCGCAAGCCGCGAGATCTGATCGGCGAGGTCGGTGCGTACCGTCTCGTCAAGAGCCTCGCAGTAATGCGGCTGCATATCGTGGATTAGAAGCGCCGATCGCTCGGCACGGATCGTCCAATCGACCTTGTTGATCACATTCACGGGCCTTCCCCTTCGAAGGGCCGCCGTGACAGGGATTGGTGTCGCTTGAAATGACCTTTCCGCCCAGACACGGCGGCATGGTCACACAATGATTGCGCCCTGCCGCTTCCTAACGGAAGCGCCAGTAACCAAAAGTCTGTGGTCGGGCAGAGCGGATCATGGCATGGCCTCTGCCATAAGCGCCGGGAAAGTGCAATGCGGTCGATCGCACTTGCTGCGACGAGAGGCAAATCGGACACAGCGCCTCCCGTGGCGTATGAGACAAGAGCCATCCGGCCCTGTTCGCCTCTCACGGTATGCGCAGCCGCCCGAAGACGGCGCGCGCTGTTATCAGGCGTTTAGTTTTACCAATTGCAGTTCGAGCTGTAGGCGGCGTCCTGCGTGTAAGTCGTGTTGGGATCGGCACCCGGTCCCCAATCCACCGAAATATCGAAACTGCAAGCGCAGCTCGGCTGACCGCTACTCCCCTTCACCCAAGAAACGAATTTGTAGCGCCAGGAGGCGTCTTCGGATTTCTTGGCTTTGCCCTGATCGGTATTGTCCCACCAGCGGAAGAGACCATCCTCACGCTCGATCAGAACCTTCGCGTTGTCGGCCCAACGGTAATTGTCACCGCCAAACTTTGGATTCGTCGCCGTGCCGCCGCCGATCGGATAAGCGGGAAAGGCTTGCGTCGGGTCGTTATCGACATCGAAGGTCACGCCCGCGACGAGGGCGCCCGTCCCGCCGGTCGAGTTCGTCGGATTGATAGGTGGATTCTGCTCGGTCTTCCCATCACCCGTGATCGTCAGCGCCAAGAGCTGCCCGGACGTGCATTGCGAGGCGGTGCCCGTCAGCGTCGCCGTAACGCCGAAACCGGTTTTCTGCTCGGGCTTGCTTGCGCCCCATTTCTTACTGTTGACCCCGACCGGGCAGACATATTCGTAAGTGCTCGTGCAAACGGTGCGCGTTCCGCCGGACCGTTTGGCGCATTCTTTAAGGTCACCGAAGTCCCTCGAACTGCAGATGATCTGCGTGTTGCCGGTGGTGCGGGCGACACTCATGCCGGTGCAGCCGCAGGCCGCCCCGGCTTCGCTTGCGGCAAAAACCAGGCCGCATGCAAACAATGTGATCGATGCTGTGCGCATAATGGCCTCCCCAATTGTGCACGGGGAAAGCTTACGCGAACGGCATGCGATTCACTACTAAAAGTTGTGATTTCCTCGGCCGCATCCGAGGCGATTGTCTCTGAAATTCGCGTGGAATCCCGAACGAACGAGATGCTCGTGGCTCGGGAAGCCTGGGCAAGACGGCCTGCCCGTCCGCGAGGAGAAAGCCGGGCGAAAGGCGCGGGCGCGTCGAAGATGGCGCTCGGAGGCGGCGCCGGCGAAAGACAAAGTCCGGCAGGTCATGCGGCCCGCACCGTGCTGAGGAAGCGATCCATGACCGCCTTCAGCGTCTCCGATTGCTGCCCGAGCGTCGTGGCGGCATTTTCGACCTGGCCGGCGACGGCGGTCGTATCGGCAGCCGCCTCGTTGATGCCCTCGATGTTGTCGGCGACGGTCTTCGCTCCCATAGATGCCTGAGAGACGCTGCCCGCGATCTCGCGGGTCGCCTCGCCCTGCTCGTCGACCGAAGTGGCAATGACCGTTGCGATCTGGTTGATCTGCTCGATGACCTCGGTGATGCCGACGATCGCCGTGGCCGAATCGGTGGTGGAGTTCTGGATCTCCGAGATCTGCGCGGCAATCTCCGAGGTGGCCCGCGATGTCTGATCGGCGAGCTGCTTGACCTCCGCCGCCACGACGGCAAAGCCTTTGCCCGCCTCCCCGGCCCGCGCCGCTTCGATGGTGGCGTTGAGGGCGAGAAGGTTCGTCTGCTCGGCGATATCCTTGATGAGATCGACCACCTGTCCGATGCGGCTCGCGGAAGCCGACAGCTCGCGCACCTTGCCGGCCGTGCCATTCGCATCACCGACGGCGGCGCCGGCGATCCGGGCCGATTCATCGACCTGACGTTTGATCTCGGCAATCGAGGAGGCAAGCTCTTCGGCGGCAGAGGCCACCGTCTGGACATTGGAGGACGCATCGGCCGAGGCGCCGGCCGCCGTCTGCGACTGCCGCGCGACCTTTTCCGTCGCCGAGCTCATCGTCGCGGACGCGCCCTGCAACTGATCGGTCGCGGCAACGACGCCGCGGACGACACCGCCCATCGCCTCTTCGAACTCGTCGGCGAGGGCGTGCATGGTGCGGCGGCGCTCGTCTTCCTGCTTGATGCGGTTCTGTTCCTCTTCGGCAGCCTTCTGGCGCGCCTCTTCTTCAATGCGCACACGGATCTGATCGACGGCACGAGAGATATCGCCGATCTCATCGCGACGCTCAGCGCCCGCGATCTCGTCCACCGCCTCGCCGGAGGCCAGACGCCGAAGGGCCCCCGTGAGCTGCGTGATCGGGCGCGAGATGCCGGACGCGACGACGGCCATGGCAACGAGCGCGGCGAAAACCACGGCAAGGCCGACGAGCACCTGCGACATGAGATCTTCGCGACCACGTTCTGCGAGCGAATCGGCGAGCTTGTCGGCCTCGGCCAGAACGACCTGACGCGGCACGGTGATCACGACGGACCAGACCTGATCCGTACGTCCGAGCGTTACAGGTGCGAAAACTTTGAGGGTGTCGCTCGCCTCGTCGGTTTTCACCGCGGCGCGCCCTTCTGTCAGGATATCCATATCATCGGAGGCACTGGCCGCAATGGCCTCATAAGAGCCCCCTATGGCCTGCGGAGCGTCGCTCGCCGCGACGACGAGACCGGCGCCAGAGACGATCCTGACCGCGCCCTTGCCTTCGTATGTGTCGGCATTCACCTGCTCGGCCAGTTTCTGCAGGAAGGCGAGATCGAAATCGGCACCGGCCACGCCCGCGAATTTGCCGTCGACCATGATCGGGACAGACATGGTGGCGAGATAAACCGACTTGCCCTGAACGATGTAAGGAAGCGGGGCGAGGATGCTCTCCTCGCCGGTCTTCTGAGGACCGAGGAACCAGCCGCCCTTCATGACGCCGTTCGGATGCAAGGCCTCGCTGTCGTATTCGACCAGCGGCTGAAGCGCGATCTTTCCGTCCGCATCGCGCGTCCAGTAAGGAAGGACGCGTCCGGTGGCATCCGAGCCCACGTCTTTGCGATCGCCATACATATCATCGCGACCATCGAGCGCATTCGGCAGCCAGGCGCTGTACGTCCCGTTGAAGCGCGGATTGTCCTTCAACACGCTCAGAAGAACGGCATTCAGCTGATCGCGGCGCTGATAGATCGGGGTCCCGGTCCCATCACTGCCCGCCATTACCTCGAAGGTGCGAGCCATATTGCGGGCGGCATCGAACGCCGTATCCACTTCCGCACGGATCGTGCCGGCCTGGGCATTTGCCAGCCGCTGCAGCGACTGCTTGCTCGTGCGGTCGAGGAGTTCATCCACGTTTTCATTGACGTAGCGCGACGTGTCGCGCGCGGCGTAAATCCCGAAGCCCAGAAGCACAGCCGTCAAAACGATGACGCATGCCGCGGATAACGCAGTGATTCTGAACTTGACGGAGTGGATGTTCACGAAAGGCTCTCCTGCCTGACCGGTTTGGCCATCGGTTAAGGCGAGAGGCTCGCGTGGAGCTTGCATCCGTTCTAATCGGCAACCTTCAAACACAGACAGGCCAGACGGTAAGGCAGGCTTTCCGTCCGTTTGCGGTCTCTCAGACAGAACCCGACAGGGCGCGCATCCCGGGCGGAACAAAGCGTTTGACCGAGCCGGCAACAACCATGAGAGATCCCATCCATGTATTCGCTTCTTTTTCTCATCTTATTTATTTGAAGACATAAAACCTTTAGAGTGCGGCGTCGGCAAAGTATTTTTCGGGGAACATTGTTTTTAGAACGGGTGTTCAGCGTCATGAGGTCGGCACTTTCCGGCCGAGCCGAAAATGCAGAGGTTCATCCTACATGAAACGACTAATTCTCTTGGCGACGGTCGCAGCGATGAGTGCACCCTGTGCCATCGCGCAGACCCAATCCAACACCGCCAATCAGACTCAGGCCCAGGGGCAAAGCCAGACGTCTCAGCAGCAGATGCCGAAAGACGTTCAGGGCTTCGTGAAGATGGCTGTCGTCTCCAACATGTTCGAGATCCAGTCGAGCCAGCTTGCGATGAAGCAGTCCGACAACGAGGATATCCAACAGTTTGCCACGCGCATGGTGGCCGACCACACGAAAGCCGGCAACCAGTTGAAGGAAGCGCTTCAAAATGTCGACGGCGAGGTCCAGGTGCCGACCGAACTCGATCAGAAACACCAGCAGATGATGCAGAAGCTGCAGGGTGCCTCAGGCAACAGCTTCGACCAGACCTACCGTCAAATGCAGGTGCAGGCGCATGAGCAGGCAGTCCAGCTCTTCCAATACTATTCTGAAAATGGCGAAGACGGGCCCGTGAAGGAGTTCGCGTCCAAGACCCTGCCGACGCTGAAGGAGCATCGGCAGATGCTGTCGGAGATGCCGAACGCCTGAGCCAGGCGACCCAATCTTCGTACGGAGCGCGCTTGCCGCCGGCTCAGAAACAGCCACAGGCGGTGGCGCGAGCCGCGAACCGATCTCAGTTGGCCTCCGGTCCGAGCCGCCGCGGGACTGCTAGATCCAGCTGGCAACCAGGATCACCGGAGAGCTTAAGACCTCGCGCGAGTCGGTATCATTAAGGAAAGGTCTCGCGCGGGGTGGGACTCGCGTCCCTGTCACCAGGCGCCGTCAGTTGAAAGCGATCAGCTCTTCGATCGACGCCGGTGCGCGCGGTGCTGGGGCACCCGGCGCCATGGTCGGGCCACCAGCGGGAGCAAACAGCGTCGACTGGCTCGGCACCGGCATACGCGGCGCCACCACGGGTCGCGCCGAGGCGACCATGATCGGACGATCGGGCCGCACCTCCGGAAGCGCCGGGGATTCTTCGCGCACAGGACGAACCGGCTTGTTGAACTTTGCTGCCAGAATCACTTCCGCCTGCGGCCGGTTCGGCCGGCCAGGCAAAGCCTTGCGCTTCTCGTAGAAGGAGTTGCCCCCTGCCAGCACGACGTAATGCATGTTGGTGTAGGGGAAATTGTAGCCGGCGGTATGGAAAAAGCGCGCCTTGCCGACGCCGGGATGGCGCGCGCCGCGCAGGACCTTCTTCGCCATCTTGGCCGCAAGCGGTTTGCCGCTGTCGGTCATGGGCTTGGATAGAACGCCCGGCGCAAACTGCTTCTTCTGGCCGACGACGGCACAGACCGAATTCGGAAAATCCTTCGATTTCACCCGGTTCATCACCACCGTACCGACGGCCAGCATGCCGTCAGGGCTGGAGCGGTTGGATTCGAAATACATGACGCGCTGCATGCATTCGAAATCGCTCATACGTCGCGGCGAGTGACCGCAGCCGGCCAGGGCCAGCACGGCGCCCAGAGAGAAAAACGAGGAAATCAGGCGAAGACGACGAGATACAAACATTCGCGACCCGGTAGGCGACGCCGAGCCGCCTCAATGGTCGCATTGTCCAGAAAGCGGTAAACAAAGGCTTAGGATCAAGACATTTTCCCGCAAAAAACGCCCCCGGCTTGCGAGAACGCCGTAGGCGCGCAAGTGCCTTCGCTTACTGGAGCGAGGTGGCGAGACGCACGTCGCTTGGACGCGTGAAGCGGACGGTGCGATCGGCCTTGATGCGCGTCTCCCCAGCCTCGCAGCCCGGCGTGATATTGGGCCATGTGTCGTGGGCGCAAGCCGTATCCAAAGCCCTGGCGACGCGCGTCTTGGGCGACAGTTCGGAGACGGAGGCGGCCGCTGTCCGATCGACCGCCGCCTCGCCCATGGTCGCTTCGCCCATCGTAGAATAAGCGATCGTCATGAAAGCGGCGAGCCCGATGCAGCCTGCCGAAACAAACGCTTTCGAAACGAGCTTATCCTGCGACATGTACCTCTCTCCTTGAATGAACTTGAACCTCGGGGGGCGCGGCGATCTGTCTGAGCGACAGAGGCAGCGCCGCATTCCTCAGCACAAGTCCGGAAAGAGGCAATTGGTTCCTTTTTGTGTCCGCTTTCGGGCTGTTAATCAGGCGACAGAACGTCGGCGCCCGCCTTTTTGGGCGTCGGCGGGCCAAATGCGCTGCGTGGCGATTTCCTCGTAAAGGCCCTCCACGTCCTCGGGATAGCAAAGCGCCGTGCCGGGCGTCAGTGCGGTGGCCGCACCGGATGCCGTCGCCAGACGCAACGCGTCCTCCGGCGCCTTGCCTTGCGAAATGGCAAGCACCATCGCGGCGAGGAAGCTGTCGCCGGCGCCGGACGCGGAGCGCGTCTTCACCTCAGGGGGACGACAGAAATGCGTCTCTTCGGGTGTCACCAGAAGAGCACCATGTCTCCCAAGCGTCACAGCGAGCATGCCGACGCCGTCGTGCTGGACATATTCGCGGGCAGCAACGGCAGCCGCCTTGGGCCCGTGCAGATCCTGGCCAACGATGCTGCCGAGCTCGCCAAGGCTCGGCTTGGCAAGAAGCACGTTGTTGCGGGCGAGCGTGCGGCTGAGATGCAATCCCGACGTGTCGAGCACGAATTTCGCGCCCTTCTTCGTCACCATCTCGGCGATGCGCGGATAGAAATCCTCCGACACGCCGGGCGCGAGGCTGCCGCTTGCAACGAAATAGTCGCATTCCGTCTCTTCGACACGCTTGAAGCAGGCGTTCTGCTCCTCCTCCGACAGGGTCGGGCCCTCGGGTACGAAGCGGTATTCTTGTCCGGTCGCAGTCTCGAAAACGACATGGGCCATGCGCGTCGCACCGGAGATGGAGACGACCGAGCGCTTGACCCCCTCGCGCTCCAGAAGCTCGTCCAAGAGAGCACCGGTGACGCCGCCGAGACAGACGATTGCTTCGACGTCGCCTCCCAGACGATGCACGACGCGCGCCACGTTGACACCACCGCCGCCCGGATCGATGCGGCCGCGATGCGTGCGGATCTTATGCACCGGCCGAACGAGCTCGGCTTCGCTTGTGTCATCGATGGTCGGATTGACGGTGAGCGTGACAATTGAAGGCATGAGTTCCCCAACATGAGACCGCGCGATTCGGCGAGCCGCCTTATCACGCATCCTTGAACCAGCTGTGTCGCCGCCATGCAAATTCGGCGCCACTAAGGAGACGGCAAAGCCTGAAGCCCGTAAGAAGGCGGGATCGGGGCCTTCCGGTCCTCTGCGGCATGCCGCCGCAGCTTCATCCCCCGGCCTGACTTTACGTCCTCAAGCATTGAGACGACAGCATGCCGACCAGAGATTCATGACCCCGTGGAATGGACGCTTTTCTCTCCGCCCTGATTCCTGACAGTCTCGGCATCCTCCCGGCTCTCCTGCTCATCGCAGCGAGCGTCCTCACCTCAGCCCTGACAGCGGCTCTCGGTCTTGGAGGCGGCATAGCCATGCTTGCTGCCCTTGGGCTTGCTCTCCCGGTGCCTGCACTTATCCCTGTTCACGGCGTTGTCCAGCTCGGCTCCAATGCCGGTCGGGCCTTGCTGCAAAGACGGCACGCCGAGTGGCGCCTGATCTGGCCGTTTCTCGCTGGCAGCGTTCTCGGGGCGGCCCTCGGCGCCCGCTTCGTTGTCGCCCTGCCGGAAGCCCTTTTGAAAACCGGGCTCGGGCTCTTCATCCTGATCATGATCTGGACGAAGATGCCGGCCATGAAGCTCGGCGCGCAACGCCTGCTGTTCGGCTTCGTCGGGCTTTTCTCGACGTTCCTCACCATGTTCTTCGGCGCGACCGGACCCTTCGTCGCCACTTTCGTGGGCCCTGCTCTTGCCGAGCGAAGGCAGGTGATCGGCACGCATGCCGTGATGATGACGGCGCAGCATCTCTTCAAGGTGGTGGCGTTCGTCGCCGTCGGCTTCGCCTTTGCCGACTGGCTGGCGTTCCTCGTCGCAATGGTCGTGGCAGGCTTCATCGGCACGGCGCTCGGCACGCGCATCCTCAAGGGGCTCAAGGAGGAGAACTTCCGCCTTGGCTTCCGCCTGGCCGTATCGCTTCTGGCGCTCGATCTTCTGCGCCGCGGCGCGACGCTCCTCTTCGCCTGAGACGGCCTTACTCGGCCGCCTCGGCGTCTGCCTCGCCCGAAGGCGGCGTCCAGCGCAGCACCGGCTTTCGGGCTGCACTCGTCTCGTCGAGCCTGCGACGCGGCGCAAACCGGGGGGCATCGACGAAGCGGGACGTGTCACCCGCAGTCGCGGCCATGACGAGATCGCGCAGCGTCGCCGTAAAGAGATCGAGCGAGGCGCGGCTTTCCGATTCCGTCGGCTCGATCAGCATCGCGCCCTTGACCACCAAGGGGAAATACATGGTCATCGGATGGAAACCCTCGTCGATCATCGCCTTGGCGAAATCGAGCGTCGTGACCTCCGTCTCCTCCAGGAAGCTCTCATCGAAAAGAACTTCGTGCATGGAAGGATGATCGGGGAAAGGCAGCGACATGAGATCCTGAAGGCGGGCCCGCACGTAATTGGCATTGAGCACCGCGTCCTCGGCCACCTGGCGCATGCCGTCAGCTCCGTGGGACAGCATCCAGGCGAAGGCGCGCACGAACATGCCCATCTGGCCGTGGAAGGCTGTCATGCGCCCGAACGGCTTTTCTTCGCAGTCTTCCGCCGTCTCGACGAGACGGTAGCCGGCCTCTGTTTTGGCGATCAGCGGCAGCGGCGCGAACGGCGCGAGCGCCTCCGACAGGACCGTCGGGCCGGCCCCCGGGCCGCCACCGCCATGCGGGGTGGAGAAGGTCTTGTGCAGATTGATGTGCATGGCATCGACGCCGAGATCTCCCGGCCGCACCTTGCCCAAAATCGCATTCAGATTGGCGCCATCGCAGTAGAAATAGCCCCCCGCCTCGTGGATCGCTTCGGCGATCGCCACGATCTGCGGCTCGAACAGCCCGCAGGTGTTGGGGTTGGTCAGCATCAAGGCAGCGACATCGCCTTCATGCTTGGCGCAAATCTCACGCACCATCTCGGCGGCCACGGTTCCGTCCTCGCCGGCAGGAACGGTGACGACCTTGAAGCCGAGAAGCGCGGCCGTCGCCGGATTGGTACCGTGCGCGGAGGCCGGCACCAGGACGGTGCGACGATCCTCGCCGCGGGCGGCAAGCGCCGCCTTCACCGACATCATGCCGCAAAGTTCGCCATGGGCGCCGGCTTTCGGACTCATCGCGACGGAGGCCATGCCCGTCAAAGTGCAAAGATAGCGGCCGCATTCGTGGATGAGCTCGAGCGCGCCTTGCACGGTGTCGACCGGCTGCAACGGATGAATGTCGGCAAAACCCGGCAGCCGCGCCATCTCTTCGTTGAGGCGCGGATTGTGCTTCATGGTGCAGGAGCCGAGGGGATAGATCCCCATATCGATGGCGTAATTCTTCTGCGACAGGCGCACGTAATGGCGCATCGCTTCGGGCTCCGACAGGGCCGGCAAATCGAGCGCTGCCTGCCGCTCCTGCCCACCGAGACGCGGCGTGAAGGCCTCAGATTCTTCGATATCGACGCCTGAGACGCCGTCGCGGCCGAGCTCGAACAAGAGCGGCTCGGAAATCTCGAGCGCTTTGTTGCCGGAAAAGGTCGGCCGCTTCGGCTTCAGGGTCGCGAGGCTCGGGGCAAGATGATCGTCATTCACCATGAAGGTGTCTCCAAAATCGCGCGCGGCGATGAAAAACAACGGCTGAGCAGGCAGCGCATGGGGTTCAAAGCGCCGCCGCGAGGGCCGAGGCGTAGGCGGCGATGTCATCGTCCGTGGCTGTCTCGGTCGCGGCGACGACGATGAGATCGTCGAGGCCGCAATCGGGTTCGAGCCGCGACACGGGCAGGCCCGCGACGATGCCGGCATCGGCGAGCTTTTCCACGAGAGCGGCCGCATCGCCCGGGACACGGATGCTAAACTCGTTGAAGAAGCTCTCGTTGACGACCTCGACGCCCGAAATGGCACCGAGCGCATCGGCGAGACGGCAGGCGCGCTCATGGTTGCGCAGAGCGAGCTTCCTCAAGCCATCGCCGCCGAGCAGCGTCATATGCGCCGTGAAAGCGAGAGCACAGAGGCCGGAATTGGTGCAGATATTGGATGTCGCCTTGTCGCGGCGGATATGCTGCTCGCGGGTGTTGAGCGTCAGCACATAACCGCGCTTGCCTTCCCGGTCACGGGTCTCACCGCAGAGACGACCGGGCATCTGGCGGATGTATTTCTGCTTCGTCGCAAAGAGACCGACATAAGGCCCGCCGAAGGAAAGCGCGTTGCCGATCGACTGTCCCTCGCCGACGACAATGTCGGCGCCCTGTGCGCCCGGCGGCTCGATCAGACCGAGAGACACGACCTCGGTGAAGACGGAGATGAGAAGCACGCCCTTTTCGCGGCAGCGCACAGCAAGCGGCTTCAGGTCGATGAGCTGGCCGTAGAAAGACGGCGACTGAACCACGACGCAGGCGACATCTTCGCTGATCTCGGCAAGGAGATCCTCGCCTCCCTTCGGGTCAGGCGGCAGCGAGATGCATTCGTCGTCTTCCATATTGGCGAGCGTCTCGACGACCTCGCGATATTGCGGATGCAAACCGCCGGAAAGAACCGCCTTGGAGCGCTTCGTCACGCGGCAGGCCATCAGCACGGCCTCAGCCGTCGCCGTGGAGCCATCATACATGGAGGCGTTGGCGACCTCGGTGCCGGTCAATTCGGCAACCTGGGTCTGGAATTCGAACAGGGTCTGCAGCGTGCCCTGGCTGATCTCCGGCTGATAGGGCGTGTAGGAGGTCAGATATTCCGAGCGCTGGATGATGTGATCGACGCTCGCCGGCACGTGATGGTGATAGGCGCCTGCGCCGAGGAAAAAGGGTCCGTCACCGGCTGCACGATTTTTTGCGGCAAGCCGGCGCATCAGCCGGGCGACTTCCATCTCGCTCTTGTGTCGCGGCAGATCGACAGCCTCTTTCAAAAGCTTGTCGGCCGGAACATCGCGAAACAATTCGTCGATGGTTTCGACGCCGATCACGCGCAGCATGTCGGCGCGGTCCTGATCGGTATGGGGGAGATAGCGCATATGGAACCCGAAACTTAGTGGCGGGGAGAGCCAGAGAGCCCGCCCCAGAAGGGGCGGGACAAGGCGTGGAAGCGTGACGTCAACGACGCCTCACTCGCGGAAATCGACGACGATTTCCGACTTCAGAGAATTGCCGATGAAGCAGAGCTCGTGTGCCTGCTCGTGCACTTTTTCGAGCATTGCGTGATCCGGCTGGTCGCCGTCGAAGGTCACCTTCGGACGCAGGATGATCTTCGTCAGACCCTTCTTGCGCGGCTCGAAGACGCCGAGGATGCCCTCGGCCTTGTCCTCGTAGGCGACCGGCGTGAAGCCGTGCTTGCGGATCAGATCGATGAAGAAGAGCATGTGGCAGCTCGACAGAGACGCGACGAGCCCCTCTTCCGGATCCACGGCATCTTCCTTGATCACGGCCGCCGGCAACACGGCAGGTCCCGGCGAGGCCGGAACGACGAGGCCCGCATCGAGATGCCATTCATGAACACGGCTATGCTTGTTGGCGCGCACCGCCTCGGCATCGCCCTTCCATTCGATCGTTGCGTAGTAGCTGCTCATAATTCCTCGCAGAAAGCCTTGTAGGCGGCCTCGTCCATGAGACCGTCGAGTTCGCTTTTGTCGGAGAGCTTGACGCGGAAGAACCAGCCATCACCCTCCGGCGCCTCATTGACCGTCTGCGGCGCGTCCTCCAATGCGGCATTGGCGTCCGTCACCTCGCCAGAAACCGGCGCATAGACCTCGCTGGCAGCCTTCACCGATTCCACGACCGCCACCTCGTCGCCCTTGGCGATCGTCTTGCCCTTCTCGGGAAGCTCTACGAAAACGACGTCTCCCAATTGCTCGGCGGCAAAGGGGGTGATGCCGATGGTGGCCGTGTCGCCATCCAGGCGCACCCATTCGTGCTCCTTGCTGTAGCGGGTCGTCATTGCTTGGCTCCTGATTTCGGGCGGTGGTAGCAGTGGGGAACAAAGGGAAGAGGCACGACCTCGGCGGGCTCGGCGCCGCGCCGGCCGGCGAGATGCAATTCGGTGCCGGGATCGGCATAGGCACGGTCGACATACCCCATCGCAACGGGGCCTCCGACGGTCGGACCGAAGCCGCCTGACGTCACTTCACCGATGACGGCATCACTTGCACCGAGGATCTGAGCGCCTTCGCGCACCGGGGCGCGACCGGAGGGCTTCAGGCCCACGAGACGGCGCGAGGGACCATCGGAAAGCTCGGCCAGGATGCGGCCGGCACCGGGAAAGTCGCCACGTTCGCGGCGTGCCTTGGCGATGGCAAAGCGCAGCCCCGCCTCGACCGGAGACGTGGTTTCATCGATGTCGTGACCGTAGAGCGGCAGTCCGGCCTCGAGCCGGAGTGAATCGCGTGCGCCAAGGCCGATGGGCTTCACCGCCTCATGTGCGAGGAAGGCTCTCGCCAGCGCCTCGGCCTCGTCGGCAGCGACGGAAATTTCAAACCCGTCCTCGCCGGTATAACCGGAGCGCGAGAGATGCACTTTTGCGGAACGGCCATCGCCAAGCCTGATTTCGGCACGTGCGGCCTGCATGAAGGTGAGATCCGCAACTTCGGAGCAGAGGCCGCTCAAGACCTCCGCGGCAGCAGGCCCCTGAAGGGCGAGGAGCGCGCGATCTTCGACCGCCTCGAGCGTCACTCCGTCCGGCAGACGCTCGCGCACATAATCGTCGTCGATCTCCTTGCGGGAGGCGTTGAAGACCATGAAGAGACGGCCCTCGTCCTCCTCGCCGGCGAGGCGGGCGGCCATGAAATCGTCGACGATGCCGCCATTGTCGAGAAGCAGGAAGGTGTAGCGCTGCCGGCCGGGTTTCAGCCCCTGGAAATCGCCGGGGGTCAGACGTTCCAGCGCCTTGGCAGTGGTCTCATGGTGGGGGCCCTTCAGGATCCGCTGGCCCATATGGGAGACATCGAAAAGCCCGGCGCGATCGCGCGTCCAATGGTGCTCGCCGATGATGCCATCGTATTGAACCGGCATGGCATAGCCGGCGAATGGCACGATGCGCCCGCCCAGCTCCTGATGGAGCTCAAACAAAGGGGTGCGCTTCAAATCACTGATATCAGTCGCCACACGACCTCCCGCAACAGACTTCGAACGCAGTCGGACCTTCGACCCTTCCGCGCCCCCTCTGTCGCAGGACCTGAGAGATTCCCGATCTGAGGCCATGGACCTCTGCCGGTTACTCCGTCGGTGAGCCGCCGACTCTCCCTACAATTAGAGAGCCGGTGCTGCTTTCCAGAGTGTCGCTCGCCGGCACGGTCCCGTGGCCTGAGAGTTTCCGGGGCGGTTGCTCCTTCGGCGTTTCAAACCAAGCCTGAAGCCTGAGATGAAACTCTCCCGTGCGGCGTATCGTCAGGGCAGGCCGCGACTGGACCTGCCCCGCTTATCATCGGCATCGCTGCGACGGAGTCAACGCACAACGCGCGTCCAACCCGTTTGTCAGCACCCTTTTGCCGCCACGCGCAACAAAATGCGCTTGGCTCAGCGCTTGGAGTCCTCGTCGAAGCCGACATAGATGATGTAATCGCGGTCGTTGCCGGGCGACGGCACCGTCACCTCGTAAACCTGTGAAAACACGCTCGAAAGCTCCGGTCCGATGGTGACGGAGACCTTCTTCAGCTCGGAGGTGAGCACCGCCTCATCGTGCTTCACGACCACGATGCGAATCGGCAGATCGACCGTCGTCTGCCCGCCCTGCGGGCCTGCGAGAACCCGCCCGGACACGCCGATCCTGAGCGTCAGATTGCCGGACGCATCGTAAAGGCATTCGCGCGCGGTCTCTCCGAGACTGCCCTGCCAGACGAGATTTTCGTCGCTTTCTTCGGCGCCGCGCTTGTAGCGCCGCAGGGTCTGTGTGTCGGCCTTGATGCGCAGATCCGGGCAATAGCTCGGTCCGAGATAACGGCGGAGGTCGATCTCGTTGGAGCCTTTCTGGGCGGTGCCGGGCTCGACGGGCACGGTTTCCTCAGCACCTCCGCCGAAGCCCAAACCGCCGAGACAGCCGGCGAGCAGGAACGACATGGACAGTGCGGCAAGGAGCGAGACGGCAGGGATGGGAAAGGAGGGACGCACGGCAAACCTATGAATTGGCTCAGGAGCGGCCGGCTCTATAGCAGTCCCGGCGGCAGAAATTAAGGCTTCAGGAAACGTTAACCCTGTTTGTCAACCCGACATTCACCCTGTTCTGCGAGCGTAGTTAACGACCGGAAGGGGAGAGTTTTGTCGATGCGTACTGCTTCCAAGCGGCCGGGTGCCGGCTTCGCAAGCGTTCTGCCGAGCCTGCCGCGGGACGTTATTTTGAAGGGCGATTGCATTCCGATGATGGAAAAATTGCCCGCCAAAAGCGTCGATCTCATCTTCGCCGATCCGCCTTACAACCTGCAGCTCCAGGGCGACCTTCATCGCCCGGACCAATCGCGGGTCGATGCGGTCGACGACGCCTGGGACCAGTTTTCCGATTTCGCCGCCTATGACGCGTTCACGCGTGCCTGGCTCTTGTCGGCGCGTCGCGTGCTGAAACCCGATGGCGGGCTGTGGGTGATCGGCTCCTATCACAATATCTTCCGCCTCGGCACGATCCTGCAGGATCTGGGCTTCTGGATCCTGAACGACATCGTCTGGCGCAAGACCAACCCGATGCCGAATTTCCGCGGCCGGCGCTTCGCCAATGCGCATGAGACGCTGATCTGGGCGGCGCCCTCGCCGAAGGCCAAGCGCTACACCTTCAATTACGACGCTCTTAAAGCCTTCAACGACGACCTGCAGATGCGTTCCGACTGGACCTTGCCGATCTGCACCGGCGAGGAGCGGCTCAAGGACGACACGGGACGCAAGGTGCACCCGACGCAGAAGCCGGAATCGCTTCTCTACCGCGTTCTCCTGTCGACGACGAAGCCGGGAGAGACGGTTCTCGATCCCTTCTTCGGGACGGGCACGACGGGTGCGGTCGCCAAAAAGCTCGGCCGACATTTCATCGGCATCGAGCGCGAACAATCTTATATCGATGCCGCAGAAGCGCGCATCGAGGCCGTGCGTCCGGCCGATGCTCCCGCGCTCAGCGTCGTCCAGGGCAAACGCGCTCAGCCGCGCATTCCCTTCGGCACTCTGCTTGAAGCAGGCCTCGTGAAGCCGGGCGAACGCCTTTACGATCCCAAGGGCCGCTTGAGCGCGCTGGTGCGTGCCGATGCCTCCCTCATCTATGAAAAAGACGGCCGGCGCCACGAAGGCTCCATCCACCGCGTCGGCGCCGCGGTTCAGGGACTTGAAGCCTGCAATGGCTGGGTCTTCTGGCACATGCGCACCAAAGAGGGGCTGAAGCCCATCGATTGCCTGCGCGACACGGTTCGCGGCGCTCTGGCTGCCTGAGCGATCTCAGGCCTTTGCAAGCCGCGGCTTCGCCCGATCGAGCTTCACGCCCTCTGAAGCGAGATCGGCGCGAAGCTTGTCGGCGCCGGTGAAATGCAGCGCTCGCCAGCCGGCCTTTAGCGCGCCTTCCACGTTCGGCTCGCTGTCATCGAGGAAGAGGGTCGCGGCCGGATCGAGATCGAAGGTCGCCGCGTGGTGGCGATAGATCGCAAGGTCCGGCTTCACCAGGCCGAGCTCGCCAGACACCGTCACGCCACGTGTCTCGTTGAGAAACGGGAACCGCTTTCGGGCCTCCACGAACGTGTCCGGGGCGAAGTTCGTCAAGAGCGTGACGTCGTGGCCGGACGCCAGCGTCTCCCGGAACACGGCGACGCTGTCCTCATAGGCGTGCGGCACCATCATCGACCAGCGCTGGCGAAACGCTCGGATCAGCTCCGCCTTGTCGGGATGACGGGCGATCGCTTCCGCTTCCGCATCGGCCCAGGGCCGGCCGCGGTCCTGTTCCAGGTTCCAGTCGTTGGAGCACACCTCCTCCAGGAAGAAGCGGCGGTCCGCCTCGTCGGGAATAAGCTCTTTGTAAGCAAGGTGCGGGTCGTAATGCAGAAGCACCTTGCCGATGTCGAAGACGATGTGACGGATCGGTTGCATGGCGTCCCCATAGCCGGCGAATGATCGCAAATCCATGACGCGGAGTTCGGTGCGGCGAATGCGCGAGACGCCGCCGGCGGGCGCGCCAGCAGGATCACCCGCCCCTCACCTTTTCGCCCGCGCCTTCGTTGCTCCCGGGATCGCCGCCTCGACGATTTTCGCCATGACCGTCGGCAGGCCGGCGTCCTTCAGGTTTTCAAGGTCGTGCCACCAGAAGCCTTCGGGCGCCGGCGTCTCGGGGGGCAAAGCGGCCTGCCAGATCGTCACTTTCAAATCGATATGGGTGAAGATATGCGAGACCTGCGGCGTGATCTTGCGCCAGGGCGCGGAGAGCGGCGGGGCCGGCATCCGCGCCACGGGCGATTCCTGCCACGGCCCCGTCGGCACTTCGCTCATCCCGCCGAGGAGCCCTTTCGGAGGGCGTCGCGACAGCAAGATCTTTTGATCATCGCGCAAAGCCACGAAGGCGCCGGCGAACTTCTTCGCCTTGGCCCGCTTCGGCGCCTTGACAGGGTAGGCCTCCTCGCGCTGCTCGCCATGGGCACGGCACATCATATTGAGCGGGCAGAGCGCGCAGGCGGGACGTTTCGGCGAGCAGATCGTGGCGCCGAGATCCATCATGGCTTCGGCGAATTCGCCCGGGCGATCCTGCGGCACGAGCGGGCGGAGCGTCTCCCGGATCTCCGACTTTGCCTGCGGCAGCGGCCGGTCGATGGCGAAAAGCCGGGACACGACGCGCTCGACATTGCCGTCGACGACCGGCACCGGCTCGTCGAAGGCAATCGCCGCGATCGAGGCGGAGGTATAGGGGCCGATGCCCGGCAATTTAACGAGTTCGTCCGCCTTGCGGGGCATCACGCCTCCGTAATCTTCGGCGACGCGGCGGGCGCAGGCGACGAGATTGCGGGCGCGCGAATAATAGCCGAGCCCGGCCCAGGCGGCCATCACCTCCTCTTCCGGAGCGGCGGCGAACGCCATCATGTCCGGCCAGCGGGCCGTGAAGGCGGCAAAGTACTCACCGACGGCCTTCACGGTGGTTTGCTGCAGCATGACTTCGGAGAGCCAGACGCGATAAGGGTCCGGCTTGACCCCGGCACGGCGCCATTTCGGCCCGATGCGCCAGGGCAAGGTGCGCGCATGGCGCTCGTACCAGGCCAGCAAAGCCTGGGCGAGCACGCCCTCAAAGGACGCTTCCCTCCCATTTTCCAAGGAAAGCCCCTCTTCCGAGGGGAAGCTGGCCGGTCTAGACTGAATCATTCAGGCCATGGAGCTTGAGAAAATGGCTATTGCAAGTGTGCCGGTGAGATTTTCTGTCGCGGCAGGTCGTAGTCAAGGAGGCAAATGTTGACGGGGCCCGTTCGGACCAAAGCAAAACCGATCGCCGAACTCATTGGCGGCACGCTCGATCCCTTGATGCGCAAGCGCGGGCTCGCCAAGGCGGACATCCTGCGCTGGTGGCCCGAGATCGTCGGCAGCCGCTATGCCGGTCTGACGGCGCCTGAACGAATCCGCTGGCCGCGCAACGACGACGAACGTGCGGCCACCTTGATCGTCCATGCCGACCCCAGCGTGGCTCTGCCGCTCTCTTATGAACTTGAAGGCGTGCGCGACAGGCTCAACGCCTTTCTCGGCTTTCGCGCCGTCGGCCTCGTCAAACTGGTGCAGCGCCCCTTCGCGCACGAACCCAAGAACGCACCGCGGCCCAAGAGCACGCAGACCAATGAACGGCTTGAGACCAAACTCGCGACCGTCGACGGCCCGCTTCGCGATTCGCTGCGGGCGCTCGGACGTGCCATCCTGGCGCGCTCATGAACGTCATTCTCGCGGTCTCGTGACCCAGTGAGACAGAGGCGGCTCTTTGCGGCCACATTCATCCGCCCTAAACACGCGCCTGAGCGCTGTTAAATTGTTCATGCCGCCTTCATGCGCCCTCGGGAGGATGGCGGCTCCCTCAGGAGGTTTCCCTTTGCCGTTGTTCACCCGCCGACAATTCGCCGCCACCGCCCTCATTGCCGGGCTTTTCGCCGCAGCCCCGGCCTTTGCGCAGGACGAAGGCCCGTCCGAAGTGCCGATGGACCAGCTGATGGCACCGGGGCCGATCCCCGATCACGCTCTCGGCTCAGAGGACGCGCCCGTCACGATCGTCGAATACGCGTCCATGTCGTGTTCGCATTGCGCGGACTTCCACAACGAGACCTATCCCAAGCTGAAAGAGCAGTATATCGACACCGGCAAGGTTCGCTTCGTCTTCCGCGAATTCCCGATCGATGCTGCTGCATTCGCGATCGCCATGACGGCGCGCTGCGCACCGGAAGATCGCTATTTCGATATCATCGATCTGTTCTTCGAGCATCAACTCGACTGGATCCGCGCCGAGGACCATTACGGAGCCATCCTCGATCTCGCCAAGCAGGCCGGTTTTTCTGAGGAAAGCTTTGAGGCATGCTTGCAAAATCAGGAATTGTTCGATGGACTAACCGCGAGACGAGACAAGGCTTCGAAGGAATTCGGCGTTCACGGTACTCCGACTTTCTTCATCAACGGCGAGAAGCTGGTCGGAGCGCGATCATTTGATGAGATCAAGGCCAAGATCGAGGCGGCGCTTTAAGCCCTCCTGCGAGAGGGCTGCGTCCGATTCCGGCCTCACCAGGTCTTGTGACATCAACGGCGGCCGCGGATGAAAATCACGCGGCTGCGGATCGCCGGTTTCAAATCATTCGTCGACGCCACGGATGTGTCCATCGAACCCGGGCTCTCCGGCGTCGTCGGCCCGAACGGTTGCGGCAAGTCGAACCTCGTCGAAGCCCTGCGCTTCGTCATGGGCGAGAGCTCGTTCAAAGCCATGCGCGGCTCGGGCATGGACGATGTGATCTTTGCCGGCTCCACCAACCGGCCGGCGCGCAACGCCGCCGAGGTGAGCCTGCAGGCGATCGTCGACGGCGCGGCGGCCGCCCACGTCATGAAGCCCGGCCAGACACCGGCGACCAGCGCCGAACTTGAGATCAGCCGCCGGATCGAGCGCGAGGCGGGCTCCACCTACCGGGTCAACGGGCGCGAGGTGCGCGCCCGCGACGTGCATATCCTGTTTGCCGATGCGGCCACCGGCGCACGCTCCTCGGCTCTCGTCCGCCAGGGCCAGATCGGCGAGCTGATCGCCGCAAAACCCAAAGACCGGCGCTCGATCCTGGAAGATGCCGCCGGCATTTCGGGGCTGCATTCGCGCCGCCACGAGGCCGAGTTGAAGCTCAAGGGTGCGGAGCAAAACCTCGAGCGTCTGGAAGACGTCCTCGGCGAGATCACGAGCCAGCTCGAAGCGCTCAAGCGGCAGGCACGGCAGGCGGCGCGTTACCGCAATCTCTCCTTCGACATCCGCAAGATGGAAGCGCAGCAGGCCCTGATCCGGCTCAGCGAGACGGATGAGCGCCTCGCCAAGGCGGAAGCGGCCCTCAATCAGGCGGGACTCGCCCTCGCCAAGGCTGCGGAAGAGCAGTCGAAAGCGGCAAGAGAAGAGGCGGTTTCGAGCTCGTCTTTGCCGAAACTTCGTGAGAAGGCTGCCGCGGCCTCGGCGGCCGTGCAGCATTTGCGGCTCAAATCGGAGGAACTGAAACGCGAAGCCGCGCGGCGGGAAGCCCGGCAGCGCGAACTCGAGAGCCGGCGCAAGGAGACCTCCGAGGATGTTGCGCGGGAGGAAGAGCACGGGCGCGAAGCGCGCTCCGCGCTTGCCACGTTCTCCGCCGAGGCGAAGACGCTCACCCGCGACAAGGAGGGAGCGGTCAAGCGGCTCGCCGAAGCAACGGCGACAGCGAAGGATCGAGCCGAGGCGCTCGCCAAGGTCGAGGCGGAACTTTCTGAAGCCCGGGCCGAGCTTGCGGCGCAAGCCGCCGAACGCCGCCAGCAGGAGATGCGGGTGCGCGAAGCAGAGACGGCGCGCGAACGCCTTCTCGGCGAGGCCCGGAAATTGAAGGCGGAACAGGCGGCACTTGCGGAAAAAGCCGGGTCCGAAGGCACGGTCGAGAGCGCCAGAGCGGCTCTGGAAGCTGCGGAAAAGGCGCTGAAAACGGCGGAAGAGACCGCCCAGAAGAGAGAGCAGGAGATCCAGCGCGCCCGTGAGGCGGAGGCGAAGGCCCGCGAAAAGAGAGCGGAAGGATTGCGCGCCCTCACCGCTCTGCAGGCCGAAGAAAAGACGCTCGCCCAGCTCCTGCGTCCGGCGACGGACAGCCATTTCGTCCCGGTCGTCGAGGGGTTGAAGGTCGAGCCCGGCTACGAAGCGGCCCTTGCGGCAGCGCTCGGCGAGGATCTCGACGCCTCGGCGGATCCGCAAGCGCCCTTCTCCTGGCAGGAGCGGGGGAAGATCGAACGGGCGCCGAAACTTCCGCCGAACGTCCCTCCCCTGGCGCAATTCGTCTCCGGAGAGCCGCGCCTCGTGCCCCGGCTTTCGCAGATCGGCGTCGTCGAGGAAGAGGACGGGCACGCGCTCTTTCAAAAACTTGCCGTCGGGCAACGTCTCGTCAGCCGCAGCGGCGCTCTCTGGCGATGGGACGGGCTGACGATCAAGGGTGGCGCCAAGACGGCGGCGGCCGTTCGCCTGGAACAGAAGAACCGGCTGGAAGCCCTTTCGGGCAAGGTCGCGAAGGCGGAAAAAGACGCCGAGAAAGCGACGGCGGCGCTTGAGAAGGCGACCGAGAAGCGTCGGCACGGCGAAGAGGCCGAACGTCAGGCGCGCCAGGCGCTCAAGGAGGCGCGCAGCCAGCGCGACCGTCAGGCTTCGGCTCTGTCCGAAGCCGAGCGGGTTCTTGCGCGCCAATCGGAGCGCCTCGCTTCGATCGCGACGAACCTCGCCCGCGTGGAAAGCGATGCTGAGGCGCAGGCGACGCGGCTTGAAGAGGCGCGCGCCGCACTTGGCCAGACAGAAGCGAGCGGAGAGGCGGAAGCGAAGGCGGAAAAGCTCGCCAAAAGCGTAGAAGCCGCCCGCCGCGAGGCGTCCGATGCGCGCGCGGCCGCGGATTCCTTGCGCCATGCAAGCGCGGCGCGCGACGAGCGTCTTTCGGCGCTTGGCCGGGAGATCACTGCCTGGCAGGGCCGGATCGAACGGGCGGCGCGGCGCATCGAAGAATTGCAGGCCCGACAGGCAGACCTCGACGCAGAAATCGAAAAGCTCGCCGAAGAGCCGGAAACCTATGCCGTGCGCCAGCGCGAATTCGCCTTCGAGATCGACAAGGCGGATACCCATTCGAAGGCGGAAGCCGACCGGCTCGCCGAAGCGGAAACAGCGCATCGCAGCTTCGCCGATGCCGCGAGGCGCACTCTCGATGGGCTATCCAAGGCCCGCGAGGCAAAAGCGCGAGAGGACGAGCGCGCCTCCGCCATCCGCCAGAAACGGGAAGATCTGGTTGCCGAAATCACCGCGCATTTCCGCACCCGCCCTGAGCGGCTGCGCGAAACGGCCGAACTGAAGCCGGGGGCCCCGCTGCCGGAGCTTGCCGCCGTCGATCAGCGGCTGGAGCGTCTGTTACGGGAACGCGAGCGTCTGGGCGGCGTCAATCTCCGGGCAGAGGAAGAGGCCAAGGATGTCGAGGAACGTCTCACCACGCTGACGGCCGAACGCGACGATCTGACGGCCGCCATCAAGCGCCTGCGCCAGGCGGTGCTTTCCCTCAATCGGGAAGGCCGCGAACGGTTGCTCGGCGCCTTCGACACCGTCAACCGGCACTTCCAGGAGCTTTTCCACACCCTTTTCGGCGGCGGATCGGCGGAGCTGATGCTGACGGAATCCGACGATCCCCTCGACGCCGGACTTGAGATCATGGCGCGCCCGCCGGGCAAGAAGCCGCAGATCATGACACTCCTCTCAGGTGGCGAGCAGGCGTTGACCACGATGGCGCTGATCTTCGCCGTCTTTCTCACCAACCCCTCGCCGCTTTGTGTCCTCGACGAGGTCGATGCGCCGCTCGACGACGCCAATACGGAGCGTTTCTGCGATCTTCTCGGCGATATGCGCCAGAAGACGGAAACCCGCTTTCTCGTCGTCACCCACAATCCGATCACCATGGCCCGAATGGACCGGCTCTTCGGCATCACCATGGCTGAACGCGGCGTGTCACAACTCGTCTCTGTAGACCTCGAAACGGCGGAACGTTTTCGCGAAGCCGGGTAAAGGGTGGGCGAGGCCCGGCCAAGAAAACCCGTCAAGTTCTATTTCTCTTTTCTTTTCAACGGCATATCCCTAATTTTGATGTTCTTGACTTGGCCTGACGGCAAAATTATGGTGCGCCCGGTTTCGCAGGGGCCCGGACCCGCCCCGTCTTCACGATGGCGCCGCATCAAGGCTTCCAGGAAGGAGCCGGTGAATGGCTGACAAACGCTCCGACGAGGAGCGCCGGGAGAAGGCGGACGGCGGACATGGGTCTATTGCCGATACCGACCTGGAACGTCGCTTTGCCGACCTTTCGCGCACCCTGGACAAGGGGAGACGGGTCAGGCAGGCCGCTGATAAGCCTGAGCGCACCGATTCGTCGGGATATGCGCTTGCTTTACGCATCGCCAGCGAGTTTATCGCAGGTGTTCTGGTCGGAGCGGCCCTGGGATGGGGATTGGACGAGGTCGCAGGGACCTCCCCCTGGGGGCTTATCGGCTTTCTGTTGCTGGGATTTGCCGCCGGCGTGCTCAATGTGATGCGCGCCGCGGGTAAAATAGCCGGGCCTTACGACAGGCTCGACAAGGACAACGACGGCGGGCCTGCCCGTCACGATTGAGGCGAGGCCGATTAAGGCCCGGGGAAGCAAGGGGTAGGCTGTGGCGAGCGAAGCGGCGACGCATTCCGACACCGTGGATCCGATCCACCAGTTTCACATCAACAATCTGGTCGATTTCGGCCAGATCGGCCACAGCACGTTCGCTTTCACCAATTCGGCGCTGTTCATGGCCATTACGGTGATGCTGATCGTCGGCTTTATGATGCTGTCGACGCGGGGCCGCGGCCTCGTGCCGGGCCGCATGCAGAACGTCACTGAGATGTTCTACGAGTTCACGGCCAACATGCTGCGCGAAGCCGCCGGATCGGAAGGCATGCGCTTCTTCCCGTTCGTCTTCACACTGTTCTCGTTCATCCTGGTGGCGAACCTGATCGGCATGGTGCCGTATTTCTTCACCGTGACGGCGCATATCGTGATCACGGGCGCGCTTGCCCTTCTCGTCATGGCGATCGTGGTCGGCTACGGCTTTTCCAAGCACGGCTTCGGCTTCTTGAAGCTGTTCGTGCCGGACGAGGTGCCCGGGCTCATCCTGCCGATGATCGTCGCGATCGAGATCCTTTCGTTCATCTCGCGCCCCGTCAGCCTCTCCATTCGTCTTTTCGCCAACATGCTGGCCGGTCACATCACCCTCAAGGTGTTTGCCGGCTTCATCATCTCGCTGTCGACGTTCGGCGTGATCGGCTGGGCCGGTGCGGTCCTGCCTTTCCTGATGGTGGTGGCGCTCACGGCCCTTGAAATTCTTGTGGCTGTCCTGCAGGCCTATGTCTTCGCAATTTTGACCTGCATGTACCTCAATGACGCGCTGCATCCTTCGCACTGACGGCGCGGTTTTTTCTCCATCCTCTTCCAACACGCAAGGAGCATGAACATGGAAGCAGATGCTGCAAAGCTGATTGGCGCGGGCATTGCCTGCATCGGCATGGGCGGGGCCGGCGTTGGCCTGGGCTCGCTCTTCGGCCACTTCCTCGAAGGCGCATTGCGCAATCCCGCGGCTGCGGACGGCCAGTTCGGCCGCCTCATCTTCGGCTTCGCGGTCACGGAAGCGCTGGGCATCTTTTCGCTCCTGATCGCCCTTCTCCTCATCTTCGCCGTCTAAGCCAGACAGCGAAGACGGCGCGCCGGGGGCACACGCCACCGGCGGCCGAACGGCTTGAGGAGAAGAGCACGTGGTAACAACGGCACTCGCTCAGACGGCCGCGGAAACGGCGGCGGAACACACCGAAATCGCGGATTCTGCGCATGGCGCGTTTCCGCCTTTCGATCCGTCGACGTATCTCTCGCAGCTCATCTGGCTCGCGGTCTTCTTTGGCCTGCTCTATTACCTGCTCAGCAAGATGGTGCTGCCACGCATTGCCACCATTCTTGAGGAGAGGCACGACCGCATCGCCGACGATCTCGCAGAGGCAGAGAAGCTGAAGCGGGAGAGCGACGAGGCGATCGCAGCGTACGAGCAGGCGCTTGCCGAAGCCCGGCAGCGCGCTCACGGCATTGCCCAGGACGCCCGAGACAAGGCGAAAGCCGAGGTTGAGGACGAACGGTCCAAGGCCGAGGCTGAGCTCGAAGAGAAGCTGCAGGCGGCCGAAGCACGCATCGGCGAGGTGCGCGACAAAGCTCTCGCCGAAGTCGACGCGATCGCCAAGGAGACGACCGAGGCGCTCGTTGAGACCCTGTCCGGAGAAGCTCCGGCAGATGCGGAGGTCGGGTCAGCCGTCTCCGCAGCCATGAACGAGCGGAGATAACGATGGACGCAACCAGCCTAGCTTCGCTGTGGGTCTTCATCGGCCTTCTCACCTTCCTCGGCATCATGATCTATCTCGGTGTGCCGAAGATGATGACGGCCGCGCTCGATAAGCGCTCGGAGAAAATCCAGCACGAGCTCGACGAGGCTCGGCGCCTGCGGGAAGAGGCGCAGGCGCTTCTGGCCGAGTATCAGCGCCGCCGCCAGGAGGCCGAGGAAGAGGCGGCCGGAATCGTGGCGCTTGCCGAAAACGAAGCGGCTGCCCATGCCGCCGAGGCCAAACAGCGGCTCGAGGAATATATCGAGCGGCGCACGCGCGGTGTGGAACAGCGCATCGCCCAGGCCGAGGCCCAGGCGGTCAGCGACGTGAAGGCACGGGCGGTCGATGTGGCCGTCGCAGCCTCCGCAAAGATCCTCGCTCAACAGAACGAGGGGGCGGTCGGTCAACGTCTGATCAACAGCTCCATCGAGGGCTTGAAGCGGCACTGAGTGGCTTCAACGTAGAAACGACAAAAGGCGGGCTTCGGCTCGCCTTTTTCTTTTTCGGCGGGCGGTTCTCTCGGCAGGCGGCTCGTTCGGCAGACAGTCGAGCGCGAGATCCGGGACACGGCGACCGACCGGTCGCCCACCGCGTCCGCCCTTCTTCGCGGCTTCCGCTCTTTGTCTATTTGCTGGCGAGGAGCGCGGCGATGGGCGCGAAGCTGGTGCGGTGAAGACGGCACGGGCCGAGCCGCGTCAGGGCGGCCCTGTGGGCCGGCGTCGCGTACCCCTTATGGGAACCCAGCTCGTAACCTGCGAACGCTCCATCGCAATGCGCCATCATCCGGTCGCGGGAGACCTTCGCCACGATCGACGCGGCGGCAATCGACAGCGAGGAGGCATCGCCGCCGATGAGGGCCTCGCATGGCAGATCGATGTTCGGCACCTTGTCGCGTCCGTCGACGAGAACCGCATCGGCCGGTTGCGGCAAACTTCTGAGCGCACGTGCCATAGCGAGAAGCGCCGCACTGCGGATGTTGATCCGATCGACGGTTGCCGTCGAGGAATAGGCGACGGCCACATCGGCGCAGCCGAGGATCTCCTCATAGAGTTCCTGGCGACGCAGGGCGGTGAGCGCCTTGGAATCGTCGATGCCTTCCGGGATGTTCTCCGGATCGAGAATGACGGCAGCGGCCACGACGGGTCCCGCGAGCGGGCCGCGGCCGACCTCATCGATGCCCGCGATACGACGATAGCCAGCAAGCATCAGCCGCGTCTCGGCCTGGAGATGCGGGCCGGCAGCCCCGGAGGCATTGGCTGATTTTGCAGCGCCCTGCTTGCGAGCTTTCGGTTTGCGAATCGTCTTTGTCGCCAACATGGATCGCCGATAGGCCGCGGCTTCTCACGATGCAAGCCGGGCACTCGCCCACGAAGGCGCGCTTTCCACCTTCGGACACAGGCTTCTTTGAGTCCTTGGCGCCTGAGACGCCTAGAAAAGCTTCAACTGACCGCCGACCGGCACCGGCGGCGAGAACAGATCCGTGCGCATGTCGTAGCGCCGCTCGTTCAACCTCAGGCGCTTGGCCGCCAGTTCAAAGCGGCGACCTATCTGCCAGGCGTAAGGCCCCCTGCCCCGCTGGCGCTCATGCCAGGCAGCATCATAATCCTTGCCGCCCCGCATCGAGCGCATCAGCGAAAGAACATGTTCGGCCCGATCCGGGAAATTCTCTTTGAGCCATTCCTTGAAGATCGGCGCCACTTCGAGCGGCAGCCGCAACAACACATAGCCGGCTGAGGTGGCGCCTGCCGCCGCGCCCGCTTCGAGAAGGCGCTCGATCTCATTGTCGTTGATGGCCGGCACGATCGGCGCCGTCATGATCGAGACAGGAATGCCCGCTTCGCTCAGGCCTGAAATCGCTTCAAGTCGCTTTGCCGGCGTGGAAGCCCGCGGCTCCATCAAGCGCGACAGCTTATGGTCAAGGCTCGTCACCGAGAGGCCGACTTTGACGAGGCCCTTCTCCGCCATCGGCGCCAGAATGTCGAGATCGCGCAGGACGAGCGCCGATTTGGTGACGATCCCGACCGGATGATTGGCGGCCGCCAAAACTTCCAGCACATCACGCATGATCCGGTACTGGCGCTCGACCGGCTGGTACGGATCGGTGTTCGTGCCGATCGCGATCGGCCGCACCTCGTAGCCCGGCGCGGCGAGTTCTTTCTCCAGAAGCTTTGCCGCATCCGGTTTGGCGAAAAGCCGCGTTTCGAAGTCGAGCCCCGGCGACAGCCCCATATAAGCGTGCGTCGGGCGGGCGAAACAATAGGCGCAGCCGTGCTCGCAGCCGCGATAAGGATTGATGGACCGGTCGAAGGAAATGTCGGGCGACGCATTGCGGGTGATGATCTTGCGCGGCCGCTCGATCGTCACTTCCGTGCGGAGACGGGGCAGCTCGTCGAGGCTCTCCCAGCCATCGTCGACGAGCTGCCGCGTCTGTTTCTCGTAACGGCCCGTCTCGTTGGAGACGGCCCCGCGGCCGCGCCGCACGAGCGGACGCAGCGCGGTAGAGACCTCTTCGGCCCACCCATCTTCGGAGGCGGAGTTTGCCTGGCCGAGCGCCACCCAGGCCGCATCCCGCTCTGCGCGAAACCGTGACGGCGCAGAGGATGCGGCATTCCGCTTTGCGGCTGCTGCGGAAGCGCCCCTTGGGGTGTGGGGTGTGGGCGGGGCGAAGGTGGGGCTCGGCTCAGGCATAGAGAGAATATAGCGAGAACACAGGAACATTACAAGAACAAAGGTGACTTTATTCCTAGGCGAAACGAGGAAGCCGGGGATTGGACCATCCGCCTTAACGAAACAGTTACCTTTCTGTTGGGTTAAGAGCTGGATTTCGCTAGCAAACCAGCATGATCACCGTGCTCCTTTCCGCGCCCGAAGATGCCCAGCATCTGGCGCGCAGCCTCACCGCCCTCGTCCCGGCGGCGGTCGAGGGTCTGGTGCGCGACGCCTATGTCGTCGGCTCGCCCAACGAAGAGATCGAAGCGGTGGCGGATGCTGCCGGTGCGGAACTCATCGGCCGCGAAGCCCTCACGGAGACGATCGCTTCGTCCCGCGGCGAGTGGCTTCTCCTGATGGAAGGAGGCGCCCGCCCGCTCGACGGCTGGATGACGGCGGTTCGCGAATGGATGGAAGAGCCGGGCAGCGGTGCCGCAAGCTTCACCCTCGCCGGCAAGAGCAAAAAACTCTTCGGGTTCCTGGAGCGGGAAGAACCGCTTCGCCGGGGCGTGCTCCTGCGCAAGGCCGATATGGCGGCGGCCGGCGCGACCGACGACCTCAGATCTCTTG
Source organism: Afifella marina DSM 2698 (assembly GCF_900102695.1). Classification (GTDB taxonomy): domain Bacteria; phylum Pseudomonadota; class Alphaproteobacteria; order Rhizobiales; family Afifellaceae; genus Afifella; species Afifella marina. Next base: position 430,519 of record NZ_FMVW01000001.1, on the reverse strand, counting down.
CCCGCGGCCAGTCCACCAAACGCCTTTCCGCGCGAATGGCGCCGCCGGCCTGAGAGGCGTCAGCCGCGTCGCAGATGCTCGTCGAGGCGGGGCATGATCTCGACGAAATTGCACGGCTTGTGGCGATAATCGAGCTGGCTCTTCAAGACGCCGTCCCAGGCATCGCGGCACGCCCCGGGCGAGCCCGGCAGACCGAAGATATAGGTCGCATTCGCCACGCCTGCCGTCGCACGCGATTGGATCGTTGAGACGCCGATCTTGTCATAGGAGATGCGGTGGAAGACGGCTGAAAAGCCGTCCATTCGCTTTTCGAACAAAGGCTCAAGCGCCTCCGGCGTGACGTCGCGACCGGTCAAGCCCGTGCCGCCCGTGGTGATGATCACATCGACCGCGGGATCGGCGATCCAGTCCCGAACGATCTTGCGGATGTCCTCAACGTCGTCGCGGACGATGTCGCGCCCGGCGAGAACATGGCCGGCCTCCCGAATGCGGTCCACAAGCGTGTCGCCCGAGCGGTCATCGGCAAAAGTGCGTGTGTCCGACACGGTCAGGACAGCAATTTTGACGGGAATGAAGGCCCGCTCGTCACCGCTGTGCGTCATCCCATCCTCAAGGTTTGAACCGTCATCGACGGCGTTCAAAGAGGGCGCAAGGCTCCGCCCGTCAAGTGTCGCTCTGAGCCTTCAAGTCGGACCGGCGCTGGCCTCACGCGGCGCGTGCGAAAAACGATCTCGTTACGAGGTCGTCTCCGTCTCCTTCGTCTTGTCCCCGCTCGCCTCGCCGGCCGTGTCGTCAGTCGGGGCGGTGGCCTCGTCCTGCGGAGCGTCCGCTTCGGAAGCCTCTTCAGATTCGGGCGCCGGCGGCAGCTCTTCGGGATCTGGCTGCAAGACCGCCGTCTGCGGCGTCAGCATGCGCGGGCTCGGCACGGCGGAGAAGGTCTCGCGCTCGTGTTGCGGCGGCGGGGCACGGCGCGTCGTGCGGTAGACGGAAAAGATCGCCATGGCGAAATGGGCGACGGCCGTGGTGACGAAGAGCCCTTCCGGCCCGAAGGTTTCCATCGTGCCGGAGGCGACGAGCGGGCCGGCCATCGTGCCGATGCCGTAAAGAAGCAGAAGGCCCGAAGACACCTGCACGAAGGACAGGTCGCTCGCAAAGTCGTTCGCATGGGCGACGGCGAGAGAATAGAGCGCATAGGAGGTGCCGCCATAAAGCGCGAAAGCGAGGCTGAGCACGATCGGATTGTGTGGCGCGAAGACGGCTATCCCCATGCCGATGATCGAGGCAAGAAGTGCGGCCCCGCCGATCATGAAACGTCTGTCGATGCGGTCGGAGAGCCTGCCTGCCGGCATCTGGATGAGCGCGCCGGCAATGATGGCGATGCTCATCAAAGTGGCGATATGGGCTGTCCCGAGCCCTATCTGGAAGCCGAACAACGGCCCGAGCGTCCCAAACGCACCATTTGCGACCCCGACGAGGAGCGTGGCCACAAAACCGACCGGAGAATTCTGGAAAAGCCGCTTCAAATCGAGCGTGACGCCGGCCAGCGGTTGGGGAACGGCCGCGCGCGACAGCGACAAAGGCAAAAGCGCCAGGCAGAAGAAAATCGCCCCGACCATAAAGGACGTGTCGCGGGCGGGATCACCGATCGCCACCAGCATCTGCCCGACGACGATCGCCACATAGGTGATCGTCATGTAGATGCCGAAAATCATACCGCGATTTTCGTTGGTCGCCCGTTCGTTCAGCCAGCTTTCGATGATCATGAAGCAGGCCGCGAGCACGAAGCCGGAGAAGATGCGCAGAAGGATCCACGACAGCGGCGTCACGATCATCGCATTCAAGAGAACGATGACCGCAGCGGCCGCTGCGGAGGCGGCAAATGCGCGAATATGGCCGACCTGATGGACGATACGTGGCGCCATGAAGCAGCTGGCGACGAAGCCGACCGCCCAGCCCGTACCCACGAGGCCCAGCGAGAACGTCGAAAAATGCTCCAAGCCGCCGCGGATCGGCAGCAGGATGGAGTGCAAACCGTTCGCAGTCAGCAAGAATGCCACGCTCAAAAGGAGCGCAGCGATAGGAAGAAGTTGCCTGGCCATGATGGACGCCGAATTGCCGCGAGCCGCCGGTAACCCTGTGCGTCGGCGACGGTCAAGCCCTCACGCGTTCACGCTTTGCGACAGCTCCGTCTGCTGATCAGTCTTGCGGCTCTTCGAGAGCAGCTTTCAGGGTCAACAAATCGCGCCAGACGAGCTTCTTCTGAAGCGGATTGCGCAAGAGATAAGCCGGGTGAAACGTCGCCATCGCACGGACTTGGCGGGCCCCCGTATCGAAATCGATCCAACGACCGCGCAGCCGCGTGATGCCCATCGTCGTGTCGAGCATTTCCTTGGCGGCGGCATTGCCGAGCAGGATCAAAAAATCGGGATTAGCCAGACGGATCTGCTGCTGAATGAAGGGCCGGCAGATCGCCCGCTCCATCGGCGAGGGATCGCGGTTGCCGGGCGGGCGCCAGGGGATCGTGTTGGCGATATAGACGCCGGTGCGATCGAGCCCGATCGCAGCCAGCATACGATCAAGGAGCCGTCCTGAACGCCCGACGAAGGGCACACCCTGCAGATCCTCGTCACGGCCAGGCGCTTCGCCGACCAGCATGACCCGACCTTCGGGGTTACCATCGGCGAATACGAGCTGCGTCGCCGTGCGCTTCAGATTGCACCCGTCGAAGCCCGCCAGAATTTCGCGCAGCTCATCGAGAGATGCCGCGCCGCGGGCAGCTTCGCGTGCGGCCATCACCGCCTCTTCCGATGGAAGGGCCGCGGGCGCGACCGGCGGTGCCGCTGGCGGTTGCGGGCGCGCTTCGCTCCGGCGCGGCCGGTCGTCGGGCGCACGTGGCGCGTCTTCGCGGTATTGCGCCCCGGCGGGTTTGCCCTGTTGCTGCGAGGGCGCCTGGCGGGCCACCATCTCGCGTGCGGCCATCCTTTCGCGCGTTTCCTCGAAACGATCGACGCCCGCCTCATCCACGGCGCAATCGACGCCGTTCTCAACATAGAAGCGCAAAAGCTCCTTGAGGGGGGCGAGGGAGGTATCTGGCGAAAGCGGGCTCACCGGACCTTTCTGCCATCATGCGCGCCCGCGCGGAAGAGGAGGCTTGCCCGGAACGCGTCAACCCGCCACGCTCAAAGTCCGCAGAAGGCCCGCTTGCGGCATGGACAGACGAGACGAAGCGGGTTTGCATTGAATTTGAGCGGGACGACGTTTTATCCCTTGGGCCCCCACTCTCATCTGGAGAAAAGAATGGAAGCCGCCGAGACGCCCGAACGTGAGAGCATGGAATACGACGTTGTCATCGTCGGAGCTGGACCGGCAGGACTTGCAGCGGCCATCCGCCTGAAGGAACTCGACGAGAAAATCTCCGTCGTGGTCTTGGAAAAAGGCTCCGAAGTCGGTGCCCATATTCTTTCGGGCGCCGTCATCGACCCGATCGGCCTCGACAAACTCATCCCCGACTGGCGCGACGATCCGGACCGTCCGCTGACGACGCATGTCACAGAGGACCGCTTTCTCTATCTGACGGAAAAGGGCGCCACGAAGCTGCCGAATATTTTGATGCCGAAGCTCATGAGCAACCATGGCAGCTATATCGGCTCGCTCGGACGCCTCACCCAATGGCTCGCTGCGCGCGCCGAAGGGCTCGGCGTGGAGATTTATCCAGGATTCGCCGCCGCCGAAATTCTGACCGACGACAAGGGCGCCGTCATCGGCGTGGCGACCGGCGACATGGGCATCGGGCGCGACGGCAAGCCCGGCCCCGCCTATCAGCCCGGCATGGCGCTTCTCGGCCGCTACACGCTGATCGGCGAAGGCGCCCGCGGCTCCCTTGCCAAGGAGCTCATTGCCCGCTTCGCGCTCGACGAGGGGCGCGAGCCGGCGAAATTCGGCATCGGACTCAAGGAGCTCTGGGAAGTCGAACCGGACAAGCATAAGCCGGGCCTCATCCAGCATTCCTTCGGCTGGCCGCTCGACAACAAAACGGGCGGCGGCTCGTTTCTCTACCATTTCGGGGAAAACCAGGTGGCGATCGGCTTCGTCGTGCACCTGAATTACGAGAACCCGCATCTGGAGCCGTTTCAGGAGTTCCAGCGCTTCAAGACGCATCCGGCGATCAAGAGCCTCCTGGAGGGCGGACAGCGCATCAGCTACGGCGCGCGCGCCATCACCGAGGGCGGCATCCAATCCGTGCCGAAGCTCGCCTTCCCGGGCGGCGCGCTCATCGGCTGCTCGGCGGGCTTCGTCAACGTGCCCCGCATCAAGGGCACGCACAACGCCATGCTGTCGGGCATGCTGGCCGCGGAACATGTGGCCGGAGCGCTGGGCGAAGGCCGCAGCCACGACACGCTGGCGAGCTTCGAGGCAAGCTGGCGCGATTCTGAAATCGGTCACGACCTCAAAAAGGTGCGCAATGTGAAGCCGCTCTGGTCGCGGTTCGGCACGCGTCTCGGCGTGATGCTCGGCGGCCTCGATATGTGGACGAACTCACTCTTCGGCTTCTCCTTCTTCGGCACGATGGGCCACGAGAAGCCCGATTATGCGTGCCTGAAGCCCGCCGCCGATTGCCCGAAGATCGACTATCCGAAGCCCGACGGCGTCATCACCTTCGACAAACCTTCTTCGGTGTTTTTGTCGAACACCAATCACGAAGAGGACCAGCCGGTGCATCTGCGGCTGTCCGATCCGATGATGCAGAAGGAGAGCGAATGGGCGGTCTTCGCCGGCCCTTCGGCCCGCTACTGCCCGGCCGGCGTCTACGAATGGGTGCAGGAAGACGGGGCCGAACCGCGCTTCGTCATCAATGCGCAGAACTGCGTCCACTGCAAAACCTGCGACATCAAAGATCCGAACCGCAACATCACCTGGGTCCCGCCGCAGGGCGGTGAGGGGCCGATTTACGTCGGCATGTAAGGGGGCATTCTGCGGATAGCGACGATCATGCCTGCAGGCTCAGCCTGCGGGCATTGTGAGGTCGCCTTCCCTCGAGGGCTTCAGGCGGCGAGGCTCGTGCCGCGATAGATCTCGGAAAGCTTCACATCGAAGCCGAAGGCCGGCAGGCGGAGCTTGTCGTCCAGCGATGTGAGCTCCGTCATCTGCCAATCCGTCTCGCGTGCCCAAAGGCGCACCCTCACCTCGTCCTGCGCGATGGTCAGGCAATAGAGATTGTCGGGATGGCGCTGGTAGAGCTCGATCTTGCGGGAAATCATCTCCGTCGGATTTGAAGGAGAGAGGATCTCAGCCGCCAGAAAAAAACGATCGGCATAACGCTCGAACGAAGCGTCCGCTTCCACGACGAGCAAATCGGGCTGAGGGTTGAAATCGCTAATGCCCGGCACGCGCACACCCATCTCCCAAAGCGTTTCCAGGTCGGAGCGCGCCTCCAAGAGGCACGGCTCAAGAAGGAAAATGAGGTTCTTCGCGATTTTCTGGTGCGGACGCGTAGGCGAAACCATCATCATGGCGAGACCATCCACGAGCTGCCAGCGTTCTTCGTCCGGCCGGCTCATGTAGAATTCCAGAAACTGATCGGCCGTCCAAAGGCCCGAGCCGATCTGTCCCGCCGCCTTTGCCGGAGCGTTCATTGCGCCCTCACCGCTCCTCGCGTGGGCGATAGTGGCCGGTTTCCGGGTCGCGCACGAGAAGCTCGCCACGGTCGTCGGCCCGCACCTTCTCGGCGGCGCGCACCTCACGATCGACACGCGCCATCTCCCGCTTCAGAACCTTGAACGCATAATAGCCGCCGGCGGCGATCAATCCGAGAGCGATGAACTGGGGCATCGTTCTAACCTCCGAAACGCTGCCTGAGACTACGCTCTTCGAGCGTATCGAGGAAGCCCTCGCCCGCCGCAGCGGCCAGACCTGCGCCGACGCGCCCGGGGCGCATGCCGAAGAAGCTCTTCTCCGCTCCGATGAGTTTCAGGCGGACCTTGTCGCCGTATTTCTCACGCAGCACGTGGCGCATATCGCCGAGACGGTCTGCCAACCCCAGCGAGACGGCCGTCTTGCCGGACCAGAAGAGCCCCGAAAAGATCTCGGGATCGTCGGCGAGCACGCTGCCGCGACGCTTCTTGACGAGATCGATGAAGAGCTCGTGCACCTCTTCCTGAATGACTTTGAGGCGGCGGATGTCTTCCGGCTTTTCCGGCTGGAACGGATCGAGGATCACCTTCGATTCCCCGGACGTATAGACGCGGCGTTCGATGCCGAGCTTGTGGATCGCATCGACGAAGCCGAAACCTGCCGAGACCACACCGATCGAACCGACGATGGAGGCCGGGTCGACGATGATTTCGTCGCCGGCGCAGGCGATCATGTAGCCGCCGGAGGCGCACACATCCTCCACGAAGATGAACACCCGCTTTTGCTTTTCCTCGGCGAGGGCGCGGATGCGCTTGTAGATCATGTGCGATTGAACCGGCGAGCCGCCTGGCGAATCGATGATGATCGCGACAGCCTCGGCCTTCTTGTTGTCGAAGGCCTTCTTCAACGGCCCCGCCACCGAGGCGAGCGTCAGTCCCGGCCGGAAGCGGCTGACACGGCCGATCGTGCCCGACATTCTGATGACCGGGACCACGGGCTCAGCCTTGAACACACCCGGCAGGAGACTGTGCAACCAATTCGCCATCTGTCTTCCAAACTCTCAAATTCATCAAAGATCGTCTCGGCAAGATGGTCATGCCGCGAAAATTTGCCAGATGCGGTGACGCTTCGGCGCTTCAAAGAAGACCGAAATCCGTCTCCCCGCGCAGGATCGCTCCCGCCGTCTCCGTCCACGCCCCACCGGTTTCATGGAGGACGATGCCAGCGCAAAACACCAGCGGTGCTTTCCCCTCAAGACGCGCCGAAACCAGGACACGCCCCGCCGCCTCGCCCGCATGGGCATGAAACGGCAGGATTTTCATACTGCCGAAGCGGTGAGCGGCGAGCTCCTTCAAGATGGCCGCCAACCTGTCCGCCCGGTGGACGATGGCGATACCGCCCTTCCGAACGAGCAGAGATGAAGCCGCGGCAATCCAGCGCGGCAGAGGATCCTCATCTGCCTGATGCGCCACCCGGCGGCGCTGATCGGGCGAGGCGCTCACTTCGCCTGCGGCATAAAACGGCGGGTTCATGAGGACGAGATCGACGCGAGCGGGGCGAAGTCGCTCACCCAGATGCGGCTTCGTCACATCGCCCGCCACAAACCTCACGCGCTCGGCGAAGGCGCGATTCGGCGCAAGCTGACGCGCCTCCTCGGCCTGTTGAACAGCAATCTCATCGATGTCGACGCCGACGACCTCGAGGCCCGAGGCGCGGGCGGCCACTGAGAAAGACACGGCGCCGGTGCCACAGCCGAACTCGACACAGAGGCCTTTTCGCTGCGGCGAAACCGCCGCCTGCAACAAGGCTGCGTCCAATCCCGGCCGGTGGCCGCTCGCCGGTTTGACGAGCGCGATCCGCGCTCCCAGGAAACCGTGCGTCTCGGCCGTCCTCTCGTCTACACCCATCGTTCAATCGCTGCCGAGGCCCAGAGAAAACTCCTTGTCGAGCCCGGCATCGCGCAGGATCGCCGCCGCTTCGCCGCGACGCGAACCTTCCACCAGAACGCGTCGCGGCAATATGCCGAGCGAGCCTTCCATGATGCTCATATTGGCGTCGACGACGGAGTAACGTATGTCGGCATCACGCAAAAGCGCCTCCACAAAAGAGATCAGCGCGAGGTCGTTGGTGCGGATAAGCTCTTCCATCCAGTCACGCTCCGGTCATATAGGGGCGGTCATCAGGGGGCATGTGTAAAAGGGGGCAGTTGCCTGGATTCCGTCAGCCTTGTAGGGCGCGTGCAATCTGTCCCTTTGCGCGGCGGCTTATCCGTTCTACCCTTTGAAACAGCAAGGAGTTGTCAATTGGGCGTTATCCTCTCGCTCGGAGAGCGGAAAGCAGGCACGGCTTCGCTTGAACCGCTTGTGGAATGCACGCAAGACGGCATGGAAGCGGTCAATCGCCTGATCCTAGAGCGGACCGGATCGCAAGTCACGCTGATACCGGAGGTGGCGCGTTATCTGGTCGATTCGGGCGGCAAGCGGATGCGGCCGATGCTGACCGTCGCCTGCGCGCGGGCGCTCGGCTATGAGGGCGAGGGCCATGTCCGCCTCGCCGCCGCCGTCGAATTCATGCACACGGCGACGCTTTTCCACGACGACGTCGTCGACGAAAGCAACACCCGCCGCGGCAAGCGCACGGCGCGCCTTCTGTGGGGCAACAAAGAAACCGTTCTCGTCGGCGACTTTCTGCTCGGCCAGGCCTTCAAGATGATGGTCGATGTCGGCTCGCTCGACGCGTTGCGCGTGCTCTCGGAAGCTTCTGCCACGATCGCCGAAGGCGAAGTGATGCAGCTTGGCACGGCCAAGAACACCGAAACGACGGAAGACGAGTATCTTGAGGTGATCCGCGGCAAGACGGCGGCCCTCTTCCAGGCTGCGGCCGAAGTCGGCCCGATCGTCGCCGGCGCCGACCGCGCCACGCGCGCCGCCTTCCGTTCGTTCGGTGCCAATCTCGGCATCGCCTTCCAGCTCATCGACGACGCACTCGATTACGGCGGCGCCACACCGGCGCTCGGCAAAAATGTCGGCGACGATTTCCGCGAGGGCAAACTCACTCTCCCGGTCGTGCTCGCCTATCGCCGTGGCTCGCCGGAGGACCGTGAGTTCTGGCGCCGCACGCTCGTGGAAGGCCAGACCGACGACGAAGCTCTTGCAGGCGCCATGTCGCGTCTCGCCGAGACCTCGGCTCTCGCCGACACGGTCGATCGTGCAAAGCATTACGGTGCCATGGCACGCGACGCTCTCGCCCCGGCTCCGGAAAGCCCGGAAAAAGCGGCTCTCCTGGAAGCGGTTGAATTTTGCGTGGCGCGCGTTCATTGAGTCTCGGACTGGGAATTCTGCGAGTGCGGGGGCAAGGCAGGGTACCGGCAAGCCTGCCGGTGCCTATTTAATGGGGCCGGCGATAGCCAATTGTTTGACCGTGGACCCCAACTGGAGATCCCGCATGACATCTTTCCGGACCGTGCCAGCTTTGCGGCCTTTCGTTGCGGCCTGTCTGCTGGCTGCGGCCTTCGCGGCCCCGGCCATGGCAGCGGCCAAGAGCGACGACGATACGGTCGAGCTCACGAGCCTTGCCGGGATATTTCTCGCCGCCCGGGTCGCCGACGAAACCAAGGACGTCACGCATGGCGCGGAGTTCTACCAGCAGGCCTATGAAGCGGATCCGAGCAATGCGGCCTGGCTGGAGCGCGCCGTCGTTCTGACCACCGCTCAGGGGGATCTGAAGACGGCGCTGCCCATGGCGAAAATCCTCGTCAAGAAGGCCCCCGACAGTCAGATCGCGAGCTTCATCGTCACCGCGGATCTGCTCCGGCAGAAAAAGTTCGCCGCCTCGATCAAGACGCTCCAGGGCAACGATCAGGGCGCCCTCGCCGCACTGACGGCGACATTGTTGAAAGCCTGGGCCCTGACGGGCCAAGGCAAGACGGATGAGGCGATCGCCCTCGTCGACAGCCTGGAAGGCGAAAGCTGGTACGAGCCGTTCAAGCTCATCCATGCCGGCCTGATGGCCGACGTCGCCGGCAACACTGAAGATTCCCTTGCCCGTTTCGCGAAAGCCTACGAGCAGGACGGCAATTCCGTGCGCGTGGTGGAAGCCTATGCACGCGAACTGGCGCGCGCCGGCGACAAGGACAAAGCCAAAGAGATCTTACAAGAATATCTCGACCGTGCGCCGCGCAACCCGCTCGCCATCGACACAATGGCCGATATCGAATCCGGCAAGCCCGTCACGCAGGCGGTGAACACGCCGGTCGAGGGCGCGGCTGAAGCCTTGTCCGGCCTTGGGACCGCGCTCGGCCAGGAGGGCGGCTTTGAACTTGCGGCCGTCTATCTGCGTCTCGCCCTTTATATCGATCCCGACAGCGGCGGCGGTCTCGCAGCCCTGTCTCTCGGCGATATCCTGGACAGCAATGGTCTCGGCGACCAAGCGATCCAGGTGCTGGAGCAGATCCCGACGCAATCGCCTTTCCGTCCGGTCGGCATTCTGCGAGCCGCCGTCGTTCTCGCGCAGCAGGATCGGATCGACGAGGCGAAGAAGGCGTTCGAGGAGGCGATCCGGAAAAATCCGGACGATCTCGCCGCCTACATTGCCTACGGCAACATGCAGCGCGCGAAAGAAAAGTACGAGGAAGCCGCCGACATCTACAGCCGCGCGATCGAGCAGCTGGACAAGCCGGTGCGAGGCAACTGGACCCTGTTTTATTTCCGGGGTGTCGCCTACGAGCGGGCGAAACAATGGCCAAAGGCGGAAGCGGACTTCAAAAAAGCCCTCGAACTGTTTCCGGACCAGCCGCTCGTTCTCAATTATCTCGGCTATTCCTGGGTCGACCAGGGCGTGCATCTCGACGAAGCGCTCGACATGATCCAGAAGGCCGTCGATCTCAGGCCCAATGACGGTTTCATCGTCGATAGTCTCGGCTGGGCCTATTACCGGCTCGGGCGCTACGAAGACGCCGTCGAAGAATTGGAACGCGCCGTTTCCCTGGAGACTGCGGATCCCGTGCTCAACGACCATCTGGGCGACGCCTACTGGAAGGTCGGCCGCAAGCTCGAAGCGCAGTTTCAGTGGCGCCATGCGCGCGACCTCGGCGCCAAACTTCCCGAGCTTGAGGTGATCAACCGCAAGATCGCGGCCGAGCGCCTTGTCGACAGCGCACCGCGCATCACGCCGTCGCCCGAGGCGGAACAGGATTCCAGCCGGACGAAAGCGGCCAAGCCGATCTCCTTCAGCAAGCCCGCCGATCAAACTTCGGGCGCACGCTGAGGAGCTTTGTCGTGCGCAAGGGCATTCGTTGCGAGGATCGCGGGAACGGCGTTTTGCCGATTTGCCCGATGAAGGATCGCGCTCTTCTGCCTCACGACCGGCGCTGGAGCGGTTACCGGCCCGCTGCTACATCTGAGGCGCTTTGAACGATAATCACCTCTCCGCCCTCGTGCGCACGGCACCTGCCAAGATCAATCTCGCTCTCCATGTGACCGGACGGCGGGACGACGGCTATCACCTCCTCGATACGCTCGCCGTCTTTGCCGATCTTGGCGACGCGTTGAGCTTCGCCCCGGCCGAGGACTTCTCGCTTGAGGTGAGCGGCCGGTTTGCGGAGATCGTCCCGGATGGGGCGGACAATCTCATTCTGCGTGCCGCCGAAGCGCTGAAGCGCGCCTCAGGCGCGACGGCGGGGGCGCAGATTGCCGTCAAAAAAGAAATCCCGGCGGGCGCCGGGCTGGGCGGCGGCTCCTCCGATGCCTCGACCACGCTTCTGGCTCTCGCCGAGCTTTGGGGTGTCGGCATGCCGATGGACGAGCTCGTGGCGCTCGGGGCAACGCTCGGCGCCGATGTGCCGATGGGGCTTTTCGGCGGGGCTCTGCGTGCGCGTGGAATCGGCGAGGAGATCACGCTCCTGCCTTCGCTGCCGGCTCTGCCGCTGGTGCTCGTCTGGCCCGCGCGAGTGGTTTCCACCGGCAAGGTGTTTCAGACGCTCGGTCAGTCGCCCGGACGCGCCCTCCCCGAGCTGCCGGACAACATGGGCGATGCGCGTGCGGTCGCTGATTTCCTGAAGACCACGACAAACGACCTCGAAGCTCCGGCCGTCGCGCTTGAGCCGGCGATCGGCGACGTCCTTCAGGCTTTGTCGAAGACGCCTTGCCTCTTTGCCCGCATGTCGGGCTCCGGTTCGGCCTGTTTTGCGATCTACGAGACGCTCGATGCGGCCGGCACCGCCGCGGAGACGCTTGCCCGCGCGCATCCGCAATGGTGGGTGCGCGCAACCCTCGCTCGCTGAACGCCACACGCGGCACCTCCATCGCCGAAAGGATGCGCTCAAGCCCACCCAGGCGTTTGGTTAGCTTGACCCCTCGCCCTCCGCGTGGCAGGCAACGGCCACTGTTTCCAAGAGCTACCGGTGATGAACGAAGCCGTTCCCGCGCATATGAGCCCGACGCGCTCCTTTCAGGGCCTGATCCTGACGTTGCAGCGTTACTGGGCCGACAAGGGCTGTGTCATTCTGCAGCCATACGACATGGAGGTGGGGGCTGGCACCTTCCACCCGGCCACGACCCTGCGATCGCTCGGCCCGCGGCCGTGGAAGGCTGCCTATGTGCAGCCCTCGCGTCGCCCGACCGATGGACGCTACGGCAAAAACCCGAACCGGCTGCAGCATTATTACCAGTACCAGGTGATCCTGAAGCCGTCGCCGCCCGATCTGCAGGCGCTTTACCTCGGCTCGCTCGAGGCGATCGGCATCGACGCCTCCGTGCACGACATCCGTTTCGTGGAAGACGATTGGGAAAGCCCGACGCTCGGCGCCTGGGGGCTCGGCTGGGAGTGCTGGTGCGACGGCATGGAAGTCTCGCAGTTCACCTATTTTCAGCAGGTGTGCGGCGTCGATTGCGCCCCCGTCTCCGGTGAGCTCACCTACGGGCTTGAGCGTCTCGCCATGTATGTGCAGGGCGTCGACAACGTCTACGACCTCAATTTCAACGGCCGCGAAGGCGCGGAGCGCGTTTCCTATGGCGACGTCTTCCTGCAAGCCGAACAAGAATATTCGCGGCACAATTTCGAGCATGCCGACACCGGCAAGCTTCTGCGCCATTTCCAGGATGCCGAGGGCGAATGCGAAGCGCTGCTTGCGGCCGGGCGAGACGAGGCAGCACGCAATGGCGGTCCGCATCGGATGGTGCTTCCTGCCTATGACCAGTGCATCAAGGCAAGCCACGTCTTCAATCTTCTCGACGCCCGCGGCGTGATCTCGCCGACGGAGCGGCAGAACTACATCTTGAGGGTCCGATCTCTCGCCATCGCCTGTGGCGAGGCCTGGCTGATGACCGAGGCCGGAGGCGCCTGAGATGGCTGAAACCGAGACCGAAGCGCGCGAGGCGGAAGCGAACGTTCCGACGCGGGTGCCGATGATTTTCTCCTGCGACAGCTGGACGGCGACCTTCCGCTTCAACCGTTCGGGCCGCATGGAGAGCGAGGCAGCCTATGCGCTGGGCGAGATCGCCTACCGCATCGGCGATGACCCCCTCGTGAAGCGCTCGGCGCGTCTCGCCATCGTCAAGCGCGACGCGAACCAGCGCCTGGAGCTACGGCTGCGCGACAAGATGAGCCGTCTCGTCGTGCCGCTCGACGATTTCGCCATGCAGCGCATGCTGGAGCGGATGAAGGAATATGTCAGCGGCTACAACATGATCATGCGTGTCGTCTTTCAGGCGACCGACACGGATCTGCCGCAATATCTGGAAGCCGTCGACTTCAGTTTCTCCTCGCGGCCGCACGACGCCGCTGAGCCCGCACCGGCGACCCCGGCGGCGGGCGATGACCATTGATCCGATCCCATGCCCGACCTTCTCATCGAACTCTTTTCTGAAGAAATTCCCGCGCGCATGCAGGCGCGCGCCGCCGAGGATCTGAAACGCCTCGTGACCGACGGTCTCGTCGAGGCCGGCCTCACCTATGAGGGCGCCAAGGGTTTCGCCACGCCGCGGCGCCTGGCGCTCACCGTCCACGGTGTGACGGCGCGCTCCGCCGATGTGAAGGAAGAGCGCAAAGGTCCGCGCGTCGGCGCACCGGAAAAGGCGCTTGAAGGTTTCCTGCGCTCTGCCGGTCTCGCCTCGATCGACGATGCGAAGATCGAAAGCGATCCCAAGAAGGGCGATTTCTACGTCGCCGTCATCGAAAAGCCCGGCCGTGCCGCCGAAGAGATCGTCGCAGAGCTCCTGCCGCAGGTGATCCGCAACTTCCCCTGGCCTAAATCGATGCGCTGGGGAGCGGCCTCCGCCCCGAAAGATTCCCGCTTTGCGGACGCCGACGCGCTCGGCACCGGCTCGCTGCGCTGGGTGAGGCCCTTGCGCTCGATCCTGTGCATGTTCGGCCCGGAGACGGAAGATCCCGAAATCGTCTCCTTCAGGGTCGGCGATATCGAATCCGGCAACGTCACCTACGGCCACCGCTTCATGGCGCCGGATGCGATCCGCGTGCGCCGCTTCGACGATTACGTGCCGAAGCTTGAAGCCGCCAAAGTCGTCCTCGATCCCGAACGGCGCCGCAACATCATTGCGACGGAAGCCAAGAACCTCGCCTTCGCGCAGGGCTTCGAGGTGGTGGAGGATGCCGGGCTCATCGACGAGACGGCAGGTCTTGTGGAATGGCCCGTCGTTTTGATGGGGCGCTTCGACGAGGCCTTTCTGGAGATCCCCGAAGAGGTCATCCGCCTCACCATCCGCCAGAACCAGAAATGCTTCGTCCTGCGCGGAGCGGACGGCGCGCTCACCAACCGCTTCCTGCTCGTGTCCAACATCGAGGCGCGCGACGGCGGCAAGGAGATCATCGCCGGCAATGAGCGCGTCATCGCGGCCCGTCTGTCCGATGCCCGCTTCTTCTACGAGCAGGATCTCGCCACGCCGCTCGGCGAATGGGGAGCGAAACTCGAGGCCGTCACCTTCCACGACAAGCTCGGCACGCAGGCGGAGCGTGTCGCCCGGATTGCGACGCTCGCCGGCGCGCTCGCCCCGGTGGTCGACGCCAAGCCCGAGGAAGCCGAACGCGCCGCAAAGCTCGCCAAGGCGGATCTGCCGACCGGCATGGTCGGCGAATTCCCGGAGCTTCAGGGCGTCATGGGCCGCTATTACGCCAAGGCGCAGGGCGAGGCTGCCAATGTCGCCGATGCGATCCGCGACCATTACAAACCGCAAGGGCCCGGCGATGCCGTTCCCTCAGAGCCGGTCGCCATGGCTGTGGCGCTCGCCGACAAGCTCGACACGCTGACCGGCTTCTGGGCGATCGACGAAAAGCCGACCGGCTCGAAGGACCCGTTTGCGCTTCGTCGTGCCGCCCTCGGCGTCATCCGCATCGTGCTTGAAAACGGGCTGAGGCTACCGCTTCTGCCGCTCTTTTCCAAGCGCCTGGACGAAACGACAGCCGCCGACCTTCTCTCTTTCTTCGCCGACCGCCTCAAAGTGCATCTGCGCGACCAGGGCGCCCGCCATGATCTGATCGATGCCGTCTTCGCGCTGCCCGGGCAGGACGATCTCCTCATGGTCGTGCGCCGGGTAGAGGCGCTTGCCGGGCTTCTTGCCTCCGACGACGGCCAGAACCTCCTCACCTCCTATCGCCGCGCTGCCAACATTCTGCGCGCGGAGGAGAAGAAGGACGGCAAGAGCTACACGGGCGAGCCCGACCACGCCCTCATTCACGAGAAGGGCGAGGCGGCCGAGCGTGAGCTTCTCGCCGTCATCGAGAATGTCGAGGCGCATGTCGAAAAGCATCTGAAGCTTGAGGATTTCTCAGGCGCGATGGCGTCCCTCGCCGAGCTCCGCCCGGCCGTCGATGCCTTCTTCGATCATGTGACGGTCAATGCCGAAGATACGAACCTGCGCGAAAACCGGCTGAAACTCCTCAACCGCATCCGCGAAGCGATGCACGGCGTCGCCGATTTTTCCAAGATCGGCGGCTGAGGACGCAAGGCAGGACGAAGGAAACGGCGGCGGCCGCAGCGCCGCCGCGAACCGCTCGGTACATCACCAGAAGCACCTTCGCCCGCCGCAGGAAAGCTTCAACACCGCAAAGCTTCAACACCGCTCCGAGCAGCCGTGCATACCACGCCCGGCCCCTCACGCATTGCGGCTCACCTCCAGCGCCGCATTGACCGCCGCGCCGAGCACCTCGTCTGAGACACTTTCGGGGAGGATGGTCGGCTTGATGCCGGGGATGCCTTCCCAATGGCCGTGTCCACGATGTCGTTCAGCTTCGATCGTGATCTCGCCGTCTCGCAGCTGCAAGCTAACCGACCCGGCGCCCGCATAAAGGGCACGAAGGCTCCGGACTCCGGCGCGTTTTTTGTCGCGCTCTTCTTCTTCTCTGAGCTCATCGTCTGTGGGGATGCGGATTACACTGTCCCAGTCGGGGTGCTCTGGCGCAACGAAACGACTTGCACGCAGGGCAGACCGCGCTTCGTAACCAAGATCGCTATCGGGCATTCGTGCCGTATGAATCTGGTCGTAGCCGGCCGGGTCAGGGTAGGCTGCGCCATAGACCGCATGGGAGTAGATTCTCGTGAAAGCCCGATATGCTTCAACAGTTGCTTGCTTACGAGGCTTCGGTGGCGGAGGCTCAGGCTCCCTATCGCGGGAAAAGCGGGCTCGAAGCTGCAAAACGGCTCGTTCATGGCTCATTGATAAAGGTCACCCTGAGTTGCACGCCATGTTGCTCAGCATATCTCACAGCGCGCCTGATCTTAACAATTTGCTGTCTTGACGTATCCATCGGCACAGCCAGCTCGATCCTTTTTACTTCGATTTCCGAAGATTTCACACTTAGTCCCTTCTTTCGGTCGCCATCGAATGATGCCAGATGATCGGTATAACGCTGCAGTGTGCGGTATATCTTCTCAGGATCTTCGACGTAGCCAGCTGCCCGCGTATAGAGCGTTTTTGCGCTTGTCGCTGTCCGCTTCACTGGATCGTAAAAATCGATCGTCTTGAAGTTTTGCGGCAAACGCTGGCCGAACTGGCCGGTCGCTTCCAGCGCGTCCTCCCAGGGAATTCCCTGCTCCTTGATGCCGCGGCCCCAGACGATGCCCGGATTGTCGACGACGTTGTGACCGACATGGCCAAGGAGGCGGCGAAGGCGAGCGGCTTCCCGTGTGATTGCCTCAGCCAACACCTTCGCATCGCCAGCCAGATTGCGCAGGCCCACGAGCTTGCCGGCACGCAGCGCGAGGAACGGCGGCGGCACGTTGAGTAGGACCAGCGTGTCGACATAGGCGCGCTCGCGATAGGCCGCCTCGACCTCCTCGCGAGTGGCAAGCCCCTGGCGGTAGGCGTCTTCGAGAAGCCCCGGGCGTTTCTGCAGGGCAAGCAGATAGGCGCCGAGCGCCTTTGCGAGCTCCGGTGCGTCACGAAAGAAGGTCTCTGCCCTGGCACGGGCGGCGTCGCGCACGCCTTCGAGCTCGGCACGCTCAGCATCGGAAAGCTCGCCCCGTGCCTCACGGCGTAGCAGAAAGACCAGCCGGCGCGCCGTCGGCACCTCTTCGACGGCTTCGCCGACCGAGCGAACGCTGTCGAGGACGGCATCGCGGACGGCTTCGACGACTCCGGCGACCGCAGCGGCGGCAAGGCTGAGGCGGTAGCGCAGGCCGGTGTCGGGCGGAGCGGCCTCATCGGCAATCGGCTCGATGACCGGTTCGGCCCAGCAGCGGCAATTGTAGGCCTCGCCCGGATGCCCCTCCTCCGGCGGCTCCTCCCAGAAGAAGACCTTGTCGTCGTTCTCGGCATGTGCGGGCCGGACGCGGGCATCGTCGCGCGAGCGCCAGACATAGCGATCGATGCCCAGGCCATGCTGCTGCACCTCGTTGAGGCGGCCGGCAAAGCGGCGAAACAACGTGTCTTCGACGCGCGCAAGAACGGCCTGACGCCGCTCTGGCTCGCTGCCCAGCCGGCGCTCGGCGGCCTTCTGACGGCGATCCCATTCGGCGAGCGTCTCGTCCCTGAGCCAGCTGACATCCGGCAGGTCGATGCGGCCTTGCGTGCGACGGGCGCCGGGCCGCGTCTCGGCGTAGACACGCGCGAAGGCGGCCTGCAGCATGGCGGCGTTGCGGTGGACCTCAGCATTGAGGCGCGCCGCAAAGCGCTGCCGTGCGGCAGCCGGTTCGGCAAAGCTCTTAGTGAAATTCTCCCGACGGACGGCGTGCGCAGTCTTGAGCGCCTGGAGCTGCAGACGGACTGCATAGTGGTTCGCCTTGAATTCAGGCAGCGCCCGCTCAACCTGAAGCATAATCCCTCACCGCACTTCATCGACGGCGCGAAGTGTGCGGGAGGTTTGAGAGGCGGGGATAAGAATGCCGGCCTTGGAAATGGCCGCGTCGCAATGGGCGCGAAACGGCGGTTTCTCGCAGCTTTCGGGCGGTGGCGGCCGCCGAGCCGCGCACTCTGTGCATGACGACGTTGCGTCAACCGCCTTGCACGGCGTTGATTTCGCCCCTATCTGAGTCGCATCCGGCACTGCCGGTTTTTGTTTGGCCCATCTTATGCTCAAACTGAGCATAAACATATAAACGGGAGGGGCGAGTATGGTTCAGGGTTCCAGCGCAGCGGCCGCAATCGGCACGGGCGGGAATGTTTCGCTCGACACGGCGGCGGATCGCTACGGCGTGAAGCCTTACCCCGATCTCGCCTACACGCCGGAGATCGCGGAAGCGACGGCGCCGATTTACGAAAAGGTTCGCCATGTCATCCCGGCGATCGAATGGCCGGTGCATGCGCCTTACGTCTACCACATCAACCGCCTGAAGGCGGAGCGTGGCGCCATCATCCTCGCCCACAATTACCAGACGCCGGAGATCTATCACGGCGTTGCGGACATCGTCGGCGATTCCCTGCAGCTCGCGCAGGAGGCGGCGAAATCCCAGGCGGAGATCATCGTCCAGTGCGGCGTGCACTTCATGGCGGAAACCTCAAAAATCCTCTGCCCGGAAAAGACGGTGCTCATTCCCGACAGCCATGCCGGCTGCTCGCTCGCCGCCTCCATCACCGGTGAAGATGTGCGGCTTCTGCGCGAGGCGCATCCGGGCGTGCCGGTCGTCGCCTACGTCAACACGACCGCCGACGTGAAGGCGGAGGTCGACATCTGCTGCACCTCCTCGAATGCGCTGGAAGTGGTGGAAAGCCTCGGCGCCAAAGAGGTGATCATGCTGCCCGACCAGTATCTCGCCGCCTGGGTCGCCTCACAGACGGATGTGAAGATCATCACCTGGAACGGGGCCTGCGAGGTGCATGAGCGCTTCACGGGCGACGAGCTGCGCGCCTATCGCGAGGCCGATCCGTCGATCCGCATCATCGCGCATCCGGAATGCCCGCCCGACGTTCTGGCGGAGGCCGATTTCACCGGCTCGACGGCCAAGATGATCGGCTGGGTGCAGAAGGAAAATCCCGGCAAGGTGTTGATGGTGACCGAATGCTCGATGGCCGACAATGTCGCGAGCGAGGCGCCGGACGTGGAATTCGTGCGCCCGTGCAATCTCTGCCCGCATATGAAGCGCATCCAGCTGCCGAAGATCCTCGATACCCTCGTCTATATGAGCGAGGAAGTCGTCCTCGACCCGATGATGGCGGCAAAAGCGCGCCGATCGGTTGAACGCATGGTCAATCTGAAGAGCTGAGTTCTGCCGTGAGGGCTTCGGCATGCGCATCAGAAGGGCAAAGCCGGGCGATGCAGAGGCGATGAGCGACGTCTTGATTGCATCCATCACCGGGCTCTGCGAAGCCGATCACGGCGGCATTCCCGCCAATATCAAACGATGGACGGCCAACAAGGCGCCCGGCATCGTCGAGGGATGGATCAACGATCCCGCCTCGACCCTGCTTGTGGCGGAAGAGGATGGCGAGATCGTCTGCGTCGGCGGTTTCAGAGGCGCCGAGATCCTTCTCAACTACGTGAAACCCGCGGCGCGCTTTTCGGGCGCGAGCAAAGCGATGCTTGCCCATATGGAGGCGGAAATGCGCAAACAAGGGATCGTCGAGGCGCGGCTGACGAGTACGGCGACGGCGCACCGTTTCTATCTCTCGGCCGGCTGGACGGATGAGGGCGAACAGGAAAAGGCGATCGACTTCGCCAAGGCGCGGCCGATGTCGAAGCGGCTGTCCTGAGGTGAGCCTGACCCCGCACCCCTTCCCGCCGCAATCCTGGGCCGGCATCGACGACGTCGTCATCGTCGGCGGCGGCCTTGCCGGCCTCTTCTGCGCCCTGAAACTCGCGCCGCGGCCCGTCACCATCATCACGGCCGCGCCGATCGGCGAAGGCTCTTCCTCCGGCTGGGCGCAGGGCGGCATTGCCGCCGCCATGGACCCGGGCGATACGGTCGAAAACCATGTCGCAGACACGATCGCAGCCGGCGCTGGCCTGGTCGAAGGCGCCATCGCCCGCGGCATGGCCGAAGAGGCCGCCGCCCGCATCCACGACCTTCTGTCTTATGGCGTGCCCTTCGACCGCGACCTTGAAGGCAAACTCACACTCTCCCGCGAGGCGGCGCATTCGCATCGCCGTGTGGTCAGGGTCGGCGGCGACAGCGCCGGCGCCGCCATCATGCAGGCGCTCATCAGAGCGGTGCGCGAAACGTCGTCGATCCGCGTCCTGGAAGGTTTCGTCGCCGAAAGCCTGAAAGTCGAAGGCTCCTACGTCACCGGGCTCATCGCCCGCGACCGACGCGGCGGGCTTTCGGCGCGCATGTTGTTGCCGACGCGTGCCATTGTGCTCGCCTCCGGCGGGATCGGGCATCTTTACTCCGTCACCACCAACCCCCAGGAGGCGCGCGGCGAAGGCCTCGGCATGGCCGCCAGAGCGGGCGCGCTCGTGGCGGATGCGGAATTCGTGCAGTTTCACCCGACCGCCGTCGATGTCGGTCGCGATCCGGCCCCGCTCGCCACGGAAGCGCTTCGAGGCGAAGGTGCGGCCATCGTCGACCGCAACGGTTATCGCTTCATGTTCGATATCCACGAGGCGGGCGAGCTTGCGCCGCGCGATATCGTGGCCCGCGGCGTGCACCAGGCGCGCCATTCCGGCCGCGGCGCCTTCCTCGATTGCCGCGAGGCCGTGGGCGCGGAATTCCCCGAACGCTTCCTGACCGTCTTTGCCGCCTGCATGGAGGCCGGGATCGATCCACGCGTGACGCCGATCCCGATCGCGCCGGCCGCGCACTACCATATGGGCGGCATCCATGTGGATGGGCTCGGCCGCAGCTCGCTCGACGGTTTGTGGGCCTGCGGCGAGGTTTCCTCAACCGGCGCGCATGGCGCCAACCGGCTCGCCTCCAACTCGCTCTTGGAAGCCGTCGTCTTTGCCGCCCGCATCGCCGAAGACGTGCAAGGGCTTTTGCCCAATCATCGCATGGTCCGCTGGTCGGATGAATCGACGGCCGATACGGCCGCCGGTCTTCCGAACGAAGACGCCCTGCTTGAACGGTTGCGCCGGCTCATGGACGCCGCGGTCGGCGTGGTGCGCAACCGCGCCGGGCTTGAAGCCGCCCTCGCCGAAATGGACGCGATCCGGGCAACGGCCCGGCATCCGAGCCTTCTCAATTCCTTGACCGCCGCCAAGCTCATCGCTGTGGCCGCCCTTCGCCGCGAGGAGAGCCGCGGCGCGCATTTCCGCTCCGACTTCCCGCATCCGCAACCCGAAGAGGCGCACCGGCGCTTTCTTACGCTCGCCAAGGCCGATGCGATCGCCAAAGGCGCCGTCGCCGCTTTCCAGGAGAATTCCCGCCATGCCGACCTCCCCTGAGCTGCCGGACCTGATCGTCGAGAAAGCCGTGCGTGCGGCGCTTGAAGAAGATCTCGGGCGCGCGGGCGACATCACGTCGCAGGCAACGATCCCAGCCGGGCGCCGGGCGACAGCCACGATCGGAGCACGCAGCACCGGTACGCTCGCCGGCCTCGCGCTTGCCCGCAAGGCCGTCCTTCTGATGGACCCGGACGCAGAGTTTCAGCCGCGCGCGACCGATGGCGACCGGCTCGAAGCCGGTGCCGTCATCGCAGAGATCTCGGCCGATGCCCGCGCGCTCCTCTCTTCCGAGCGCACGGCGCTCAATTTCCTCTGCCATCTTTCCGGCGTTGCGACCGCGACCGCCGAATTTGCGGCTGCCATCGCTCATACGAAGGCACGCATCACCTGCACCCGCAAAACCCATCCGGGCTTGCGGTCTTTCCAGAAATACGCGGTGCGCTGCGGCGGCGGCTCAAACCACCGCTATGGTCTCGACGATGCGATCCTCATCAAGGACAACCACATCGCCGTTGCCGGCGGCGTCAGAGAAGCCATACGGAGCGCTCAGGAATTCGCCGGACATCTGGTCAGGATCGAAGTCGAGGTCGACACTCTCCAACAACTCCAAGAAGCTCTGGAAGAAGGGCCCGACGTCATCCTCCTCGACAATATGGGCCCGCCGACGCTTCTCAAAGCAGTGGCGATGACGAATGGCCGCGCCACCTTGGAAGCCTCCGGCGGCATCACGCTCGCCACAGTCGCGGCAATCGCGGAAACCGGGGTCGACTATATCTCCACGGGTTTCGTCACGCATTCGGCTCCAATACTCGATCTCGGCCTCGATATTGCGCTCTAAAGCACTTGAAAGCCTGACGAAATCGTCTTTTGGCGGTCTACTTCCCTAAGGGAATGAAGCGCTCTTTGCGCAACAGATGCCCTGAAGCCTGCGTTGTGCGGACCGGCTGAACGTTTTACAGCCGTTGTGGGACAACGTGTAAATCGACCAGGTTTCCGGAGGCACGATGACGAAGTGGGTATATTCCTTCGGCGGCGGAAGCGCCGAGGGCTCGCGCGACATGCGCAATCTTCTCGGTGGCAAAGGCGCCAATCTTGCAGAAATGGCCAATCTCGGCCTGCCGGTGCCACCGGGCTTCACCATCTCCACCGAAGCCTGCAACTGGTTCTACGCCAATGGCCGGCAAATGCCGGAAGGGCTCCGTGAGCAGGTTGCCGAAGCGCTGGCGAAGCTTGAAAAGCTGCAGGGCAAGACGCTCGGCGGCGCTCCGATGCCTCTGCTTCTGTCGGTGCGCTCGGGGGCGCGCAGCTCCATGCCGGGAATGATGGACACGGTCCTCAATCTCGGCCTCAACGACGAGAGCGTCCAGGCGCTCGCCGAAAGTGCCGATCCGCGCTTCGCCTACGATTCCTATCGCCGCTTCATTCAGATGTATTCCGACGTCGTGCTCGGCGTCGAACATCATGATTTCGAGGCAATCCTCGAGCAGGAGCGCGAAGCGCGCGGCTATGAGAGCGACACGCAGCTTTCCGCGGAAGACTGGCAGGTGGTGATCGAGCGCTTCAAGGCTCTCGTCATCGAGGTCAACGAAGGCCCGTTCCCGCAGGATCCGCAGGATCAGCTGTGGGGCGCGATCAGCGCCGTTTTCTCCTCCTGGATGAACAACCGCGCCATCACCTATCGCAAACTGCACGATATTCCGGAGAGCTGGGGCACCGCCGTCAACGTGCAGGCCATGGTGTTCGGCAATATGGGCGATACCTCGGCGACAGGCGTAGCGTTCACGCGCGATCCGTCGACGGGCGAAAAAGCGCTCTATGGCGAGTTCCTCGTCAATGCGCAGGGCGAAGATGTCGTCGCCGGCATCCGCACCCCCCAATATCTGACGGAGAAGGCCCGTGTTCAGGCCGGCAGCGACGCGCCGTCGCTCGAAACGCTGATGCCGGAATCCTTCAAGGAATTCTGCGCGCATGCGGACCGCTTGGAACGCCATTACCGCGATATGCAGGACATGGAGTTCACGATCGAACGCGGGACCTTGTGGATGCTGCAGACCCGCAACGGCAAGCGCACCACCCATGCCGCCCTCAAGATCGCGACGGGCATGGCCGAGGAAGGCCTGATCACTGAGGAAGAAGCGGTGATGCGCATCGAGCCGACCTCGCTCGACCAGCTCTTGCATCCCACGCTCGATCCCAAGGCGGAACGCAACGTCATCGCGCGTGGCCTGCCCGCCTCGCCTGGCGCCGCCAGCGGCGAGATCGTGTTCACGCCGGACAAGGCCGATCTTCTCACCAAGGAAGGCCATCCGGTCATCCTGGTGCGTATGGAAACGAGCCCGGAAGACATTCAGGGCATGGTCTCCTCGCGCGGCATCCTGACCTCGCGCGGCGGCATGACGAGCCATGCGGCCGTGGTCGCCCGCGGCATGGGCAAGCCCTGTGTCTGCGGCGCCGGAACGCTCAAAATCGACCACAAGGCTGGTACCATGATGGTGCTCGGCAAGGTCTATAAGGAAGGCGACATCATCACCATCGACGGTTCCACCGGCGAGGTGATGGAGGGTGCCGTCGCGATGCTGCAGCCGGAAGTCTCCGGCGACTTCGCCACCTTGATGAAATGGGCCGATCAGGCCCGCCGTCTCGGTGTGCGCGCCAATGCCGAAACGCCGGAAGATGCGCGTGCGGCGCGCGATTTCGGAGCCGAAGGCATCGGCCTGTGCCGCACCGAGCATACCTTCTTCCAGGACGACCGGATCGTCGCCATGCGCGAGATGATCGTTGCGGAAGACAGGGAGGCGCGGCGGGCCGCGCTCGCCAAGCTTCTGCCGCTGCAGCGCCACGATTTCTTCGAGCTCTTCAAGACGATGCGCGGCCTGCCGGTGACCATCCGGCTCCTCGATCCACCTCTGCACGAATTCCTGCCCAAGGGCGAAAAGGAGATCGAAGAGGTTGCCGCGGCGATCGGCACCGAGCCGTCCCGCCTGCGCGAGCGCATCATCGAATTGACGGAAGCCAATCCGATGCTCGGCAGCCGCGGTTGCCGGCTTCTGCTCCTGCATCCGGAGATCACGGAGATGCAGACCCGCGCCATTCTGGAGGCGGCGCGCGATGCGGCCCATCAGACCGGCGAACCTGTTATCCCGGAGATCATGGTGCCGCTCGTCGGCATGCTGGCGGAACTCGACAAGGTAAAGGAAGTCATCGACCGCACGGCCGAAGAGGTGAACGCCTCAAGCGAGATCAAGATCACCTATACGGTGGGCACCATGATCGAGCTGCCACGCGCCGCCCTTCGGGCACGGGAGATCGCTCAAAGCGCCCAGTTCTTCTCCTTCGGCACCAACGATCTGACGCAGACGACCTACGGCATTTCGCGTGACGATGCGGCCTCCTTCCTCGGCCATTATCAGGAGATCGGACTGATCGAGAAGGATCCGTTCATCACCCTTGATACCGAGGGCGTGGGGGCGCTGATTGCGCTCGCCGTCAAGGAAGGGCGCGTGACGAAGCCTGACCTCAAGCTCGGGATTTGCGGCGAGCATGGCGGCGATCCCGCCTCGATCCGCTTCTGCGAGGAGGCCGGTCTCGACTACGTCTCATGCTCTCCATATCGCGTCCCGGTTGCACGGCTTGCCGCAGCTCAGGCGGCCCTTGGCAAAAAAGCAACAACCTGAATCTTCTTTCCGCATGCAAGTCTGGGGCAAGGAATTGTCAACTTCTTGCCCCATTCCGCCGCGATACGGCAGCCATGGTCGGATGGACCTCTGGGCAAAGGGGGGATCGTCGGGCAGACGGGTGGGACGCCAAGTGGAGCGACCCGATTAACCGGTTGTAAACCGCGATTTGTTTTTCTCGTTCGCGTGGACGGGAGCGGAACGCGAGCGATTCGCGCGGCGAAAACGCTTGTGCCCGACAAAGAGGTTTCTTCATGGCAGTATGGCGCGGCGTAAGAAGGACTTGGCGTTCCGCATCGACAGCGGGACTGCTCGGTCTGGGCGCCCTGGTCGCCGCGACGTCGCCAATTGCCTATCAGGATGCTGCCGCCATGATTTCGGGCGATCTGCCCGACCAACGCTGGCAGACCCGTCTTGAAGCGATGTCCGTCGGCAATATTCAGAACGCATCCCTGACACCGGGATCCGGCATGGGCGATGCCCGCACCATTCCCGTGCCGGCGCTCGGTAAGGGGGCGGAAGTCGCTGTTCCGAGCCCGGAAGGCCCGCTGACCACCGAAACCGTCAATCGCGACCGCAAGGGCGATCTCCTGATGACGCGCTCGCCGGTCGCGCGCAAATCCGACAAGCTGCCGGCCGCCGGCCAGCTTTGGAACATGGACGACATCTTCTCTTCGCGCGACGGCCAGGATCTGCCGAAGGTCGCGTTCGCCAATCCGTCCGATGAGGACATGGCGGGGCTGATGGTCGCCTATTCCCATTTCATGCAGAAGCACGAGACGACCACGCAGGACAACGGCATCATGCTCGCGCGCAGGGACAGCATGCCCGCCGACGCAGCTCTGGTCGCTTATGCGCCCAGCGGAGACGGTCTCGACGCGCCGTTCGATGCGGTCATCGGCTCGGCGCCTGCGACGGCTCAGCTTGGTGATCTCGGTAGACCGCGCATGAAACCGGAGGAGACACCGTCACTTTGGGATTGGCTGCGCGGTCGCCACCGCAGCAAGCCGGAGCATGCGTGGATGCTCAACACCTTGCCAGAGAGTGTCAAAAGCGACAAAGAACAGGCCTGCCTGTCGCGCGGCGTCTATTTCGAGGCACGTGGCGAGAGCAAGCTCGGTCAGATCGCAGTCGCCCAGGTCATTCTCAATCGCGTCAAGAACCCCGCCTATCCGGATACGATCTGCGGCGTGGTCTATCAGAACAAGAACTGGCGCAATCGCTGCCAATTCTCTTTTGCCTGCGACGGGATTCGCGACCGAATCCGATCGCCCTCAGCATATGAGCGCGCCAAACAGGTCGCGCTCGATGTGACCGAGGGAAAAGCCTGGCTTGAGGAAGTGGGGGATTCCACCCACTACCACGCCACCTATGTCCGGCCCCGCTGGGCGAGCAGCATGAAGCGCACCGACCGCATCGGCCGCCATATCTTCTACCGAACCTATGGCGGCGGCTGGAGCTGATCCAACCTTTCAACGTGGTTCCGCTGGCTTCGTTCCGCGCCCCAACGTTTTTTTCGAAAGCGCTTTTTGGGAAGCCTTTGGGCAGCCCTGCCGGCGGAACGACGGAGCCAGCCCAAATTCGCAGGTCTTTCTCTTCGAGAATGTGCCCTTCCGCTCAGCTCTCGCGAGCGAAATTGACGCTGACCTTCCCGAGTTCGCCGAAATCGCCGGTCACCGTCGAGCCGGGTTCCGGCACAACGATACCCATCGTCGTCCCCGTCAGCACCCAATCGCCTTCCTGAAGCTGCTGGCCCCGCTCGGCGAGCCTTTCGGTCAGCCAGAGAAGCGAATTGAGCGGCCCACCCATCACGGCCGCCCCTGAGCCCTTGTTCGTGACGACGCCATCGCGAAGCCCCGAGACAGCCACCTCGGCGAGATCGTAGTTTTCCCAGTCCTTCACCTGCGGACCCAGCACGAAGGCACAATGGGCGCCGAAATCTGCGAGAACCGCCGGATAGCGCGTCAGGCCCTCGCCTTCGGTGCGGCGGCCCGCAACTTCCAGAGCGAGATGACAGGCCGCAACCGCCTGGCGCAGGCTCGCCGGATTGGGCTGCGTATCAAACACCGGATAGGTTTCGCCGATGCGGAAGGCGAACTCGCATTCGACACCGCGGTAGTGCTTCTTCCACACGAGGGTGGTGCCGTCGCGGCTGAGATCGCTCTCCACCATGGGCGCGAACCACGGACCTGGTGCACCGGTCGCCTTCTGCGCCGCCTCGCTCGTGGAGCCGACCTTGTAGCCGATCCGGCGTCCGCCATAGAACACACCCGCGGCAGCCAGGATATCTTCCGCAGCCTCGGCCTGATCGATGGCCGTGATATCAACGGCCGCATATTCTCCCGACACCCGCGCCGCAGCCAGCGACTTGGCGATATCCTCTTTGTTCATCCCAGCTCCAATTCAGAATCTCTCAAAAGCAAGGTAAGGTCTTTTCGTTTTCCGCGGCGGAAAGTCTCAGGCTATCCTCGCTTTCTTTGCGGGATAGGCCTCATGACGATGCGCGGTCAATCTGCCAGCTCTGGCAATCTGGTGTCCGGCACGGGACCTGCCGCACTGCCATGGGCCATCATCCTTGCCGGCTGCACGGTGGCGCTTCTCACCTTTGGGCCTCGCTCGGCCATGGGTTTCTTCCAGATCCCGCTCCTCACGGAAAGGGGATGGGACCGCACCACCTTCGGTCTCGCGATGGCGATCCAGAACATCGCCTGGGGCGTCGGCCAGCCTTTTTTCGGAGCGATGGCAGACCGCTTCGGCACGGCGCGCGTGCTCGTTGCGAGCGCCCTTCTCTATGCCGCAGGCCTCGTCATCATGGCCTATTCGCCGGCGCCCTTCTGGCTTCATGTCGGCGGCGGCATCTTCGTCGGTCTTGCGGTCGCGGCCGGCTCTTTTGGCGTCGTCATGGCGGCCCTTGCCCGCCGCGTGCCGCCGGAACGGCGTTCCTTCGTCTTCGGCCTTGCAACCGCCGCCGGCTCCTTCGGCATGTTCGCCTTCGCGCCCATTTCGCAGGCGATGATCGACGCGCTCGGCTGGTCGGATGCGCTGATCGGCCTGGCCATCTTGATGGCGCTCATTCCGCTCGCCGCGATCCCCTTGCGCGGCCAGCCGCGCCATCAACTCAATCCGGGAGAGACCGAGCAGAGCGTCGCCGAAGCCCTCTCCCAGGCGCTGCGCCACCGCAGTTTCATGCTGTTGTTTTCCGGCTTCTTCGTCTGCGGTTTCCAGGTCGCCTTTATCACCGCGCATTTTCCCGCCTACATCGCCGATCTCGGCCTGTCGCCGCGCTGGGCGGTGATTGCGATCAGCCTGATCGGCTTCTTCAACATCATCGGCTCGATCGCATCGGGTGCCATCAGCGAACGCTACTCGAAGCCGGTCTTTCTCGCGCTGATCTATCTCGCGCGCTCCCTTGCCGTAACGATCTTCCTCCTGGCGCCGGCCAGCCCCGCTTCCGTGGTCATATTCTCCGTCGTGATGGGCCTCTTATGGCTTTCGACGGTGCCACCGACCAATGCGCTCGTCGCCATCATGTTCGGCACGCGCCATCTCGGTCTTTTGGGCGGGATCGTCTTCCTGTCCCACCAGATCGGCTCGTTTCTCGGCGTCTGGCTCGGCGGCTATCTCTACGACAAGACCGGCTCCTACGACGAAGTCTGGTGGCTCGGTGTGGCGCTCGGCCTGTTTGCGGCGCTCGTCCACTGGCCGATCCGAGAGCAGGCGGCCGAGTTGCGTCTCGCATCTTGACGACCAGCGCTCGAGAGAGCGCAAACCTGCTTCCCCCTTGTCCCCTTGCGCGTCGGCGTCATCTGCGCAACGTGACCGCGACAACAAGGAGCTCCCCCCTCATGGCCGAAACCTTCAAAGCGATCCTGATCGATCGAGACGAGGACAAGAAGCAGTCTCTATCGCATGTCGATCTGACGACCGACGACCTTATGGAAGGCGACACGATCGTCCGCATCACGCATTCGACGGTGAACTACAAGGACGCGCTCGCCGTCACCGGCAAGGGCCCGGTCATTCGCCGCTGGCCGATGATCCCGGGCATCGACTTCGCCGGTGAGGTCGTTTCCTGCGATACCGGCGCCTTCAAGCCCGGCGAGCGTGTGATCCTGAACGGTTTCGGCCTCGGTGAAACCCATTACGGCGCCTATGCGGGTATGGCGCGGGTAAAAGCCGACTGGCTCATCCACCAGCCCGAGACGCTTTCGCCGGCAGAGGCGATGTCGGTCGGCACGGCCGGGTATACGGCGATGCTGTGCGTCATTGCGCTTGAACGCCATCAGATCACGCCGGATCGCGGACCGGTGGTGGTCACGGGCGCCACCGGCGGGGTCGGCTCCGTCGCAACGGCCATTCTCGGCAAACTCGGCTATCACGTGATCGCCTCGACCGGGCGCAGCGAAGAGGCCGATTACCTCAAGAGCCTCGGCGCCGCCGAAATCATCGACCGCAAAGAGCTCTCTGACCCCGGCAAGCCTCTCGGCAAGGAACGCTGGGTCGGCGGCGTCGATTCTGTCGGCTCCATGACGCTCGCCAATGTGCTCGCCCAGACGAAGTACGGCGGGGCTGTCGCCTGCTGCGGCCTTGCCGGCGGCATGGATCTCCCGGCCTCCGTCGCACCATTCATTCTGCGTGCCGTCTCGCTCCTCGGCATCGATTCGGTGATGGCTCCGAAAGCAATCCGCGAACTCGCCTGGCAGCGAATTGCGAGCGATCTCGACCGCGAGAAGCTCGCCGCCATCACCCACGAAATCGGCTTCTCCGATATCGAGAAGGCGACGTCCGATCTCCTCGCCGGCAAGGTGCGCGGCCGCCTTGTGATCAATATCGGGTCATAGCCAGCTAACGAGCGGTAACCAAATTGGGCCTGACGTGTTGTGGGAAGCGTTGTGTCTTCAGTGAGGCCCAAAATTGCCCTCGTTCCACCCAGTTGTGGCGGTTCCCGCCCGCAATGAAGAAGAACGTCTGCCACATCTGATCGCGGCTCTCGCCCGGCAGACATGGCTTGCCGGCGGGCGCCGGCTGCCTGTCGTCATCGTCTGCAACAATTGCTCGGACGCCTCGGCCGCCGTCACCCGCGCGGCCGCGGCCAGGACCCCACAAATCGCGCTCAGGCTCATCGAAGTGACGCTCACGGGCGGCGACAATCATGTCGGCGTCGCCCGCCGCATGGCGATGGAAGAGGCCGCAGCAAGCGGCGCCACCGTCATTCTGACGACCGACGCCGACGCGAGGCCGGCGCCCGACTGGGTGCTCGCCAATCTGATTGCCCTGCGCAAAGGTGCCGATATCGTCGCCGGGCGTCTCGTCGGCGACCCGCAGGAAGAAGAAAGGCTCGGCCCCGGCTTCATTCGGCGCGCCGGGCTCGTCGCCCGGTATCAGGAGCTTCTCGACCATCTCGCCGCGCTCATCGATCCCCTCCCCTACGATCCCTGGCCGCGACACTCGGACCATACCGGGGCCAGCCTCGCGCTGCGCACGGAGCTCTATCGCGCCCTTGGCGGTCTGCCGCCTCTGCCGCTCCGCGAGGATCTCGCCCTCGTCAGCAAGGCCAGGGCGCAGGGTGCTCGGCTCAGGCATGCGCCGGAGGTGGAAGTGATCGTCTCGGCCCGCCTTGAAGGCCGCGCCAAGGGTGGCATGGCCGATTGCATTGCCGCCTGGGTCGAAGAGGAAGAAGCGCACCGGCCTCTCTTGGTCGAAGCGCCGGAACGTGCCGAGGCACGCTTCCGGCTTCGCCGCCGCCTGCGGGATCTCGCAGCTGCCGACGGCACATGGCGGAACGCTTTAACGGAACGCACGCTTTCCAATATGCCGATTTCGGCTGCCGAACCGCCGCTCGCACTGATCGAAAGACTGGCCGGCGACGAGCCGGACGCGCCCCGCACCATGCCGGTCGAGGCCGCGCTGTCATACCTGGAGGAGCGACTGAACAATGCCGCTGAGAGCTTCGCTGCCTGAGCCCGCCCGCCATCCGTCGGAGCCCATCGACCTTGCCGCCCTGTCGACGAAAATCGGGGCCGAGGCCACGCGCCATGACGCGGCGGGGTCGTTCCCGACGGAAGGCTTCGCTGTCCTCGCCGAAACTGGGCTTCTTTCCGGCCCGCTCCTGTCGTCTGAGCGGATGGAGGATCTTCTCTATCTCCTTGCCGCCGTTGGGCGCGGCGATCTCAATGTCGGGCGCATCTTCGAAGGCCATGTAAATGCCTTGCAGCTCATCGCGCTGTTTGGCTCCAAGGCGCAGCAGAACCGCTACCAGGCGGAGGCCCGGCGCGGCTGCATCTTCGGCGTCTGGAACACGGACGCGCCGGGCAAGCCGCTCGCCATCGAAGATGGCGCTCTCGTCGGCGCCAAGAACTTCGCCTCGGGTGTCGACGGTCTCTCGCACGCGATCGTCACGGTGGAAGAGGCGGAAGGCCGGCAGATGCTGATCGTGCCGGTCGATGACAGGCCGGTCGATCGCAGCTGGTGGCGGCCTCTCGGCATGAAGGCCTCCGGCAGCCACGTCGTCGATTTCTCAGGTGTCGAGGTCGCGCCGGATTGGTTTCTCGGCCGGCCCGGCGATTACGTGCGCCAGCCCTGGTTTTCAGCTGGCGCCATCCGCTTTGCCGCCGTTCAGCTTGGCGGTGCGCATGCCGTTCTCGATGCTGCGCAGGCGCACCTCACGCGCACGGGACGCGCCGACAATCCCTACCAGGCGCATCGGCTGGGCGAGATGGCGCTCGCTGTGGAAGGCGGCTACGGCTGGATCAGTCGCGCCGCGGAAGCCTGGCGGCGGGGTTGTCTGGGGGGAGCCTCCGAAGTCGAGCAGGAACAGGCGACCGCCACCGCCAATGCCATGCGTATCGCCATCGAAAAGCTCGCCATGGAGGTGCTCGCGACGGCAGAACGGGCAGTGGGCGCGGCAGGGCTCATGCAGCCGCACCCGCTGGAGCGGCTCGACCGCGACCTCAGAACCTATCTTCGCCAGCCCAACCCCGATGGAGCGCTCGCCGCCGTGGGCGAGGCGCTTGCGGACGGGCGCTTTGTCCTCGGCAGACCTTCCCGCGAGATCGTTGGCTGTTGAGGCCCCGATGACACCGCGCGCCGCGATCAACCCGGAGGGGTTCGAAGAGAAATTCCGCCACGACATCGACCCCTGGCGGTATCGAAGTTCATCTTTCGAAGAAACGAAGCGGCGTGATCTCATCGCCGCGGCCGGCAGCGGGCCCTATGCCCGAGGGCTGGAGCTCGGCTGTGCGATCGGCGTGACGAGCCGGGCGCTCGCCCCACTCACGCTCAAGCTCCTCGCTCTCGACGCCTCACCGACGGCACTCGCTGAAGCGAGACGAGAATGTGCCGACCTCGCCTCCGTCAGCTTCCGCGAGGCGGTTCTGCCCCGTGATCTGCCACGGGGAGAATTCGACCTCATCGTCGCCTCGGAGATCGCCTATTATCTTAAAGAAGCAGCGCTTCGCCGCCTGGCTGCGGAGCTTCCGAGCCGGCTTGCCCGCGGTGGGCGCATCGTGCTCGTGCACCATGTGCGCCCTTTTTCAGACGCGGCCGTGCATCCGGCGCTCGCGCACGGATTCTTGCGGCAAAGTCTTGAGCGCCGCCTTATGCCTGTCTGGCACAAGGCCCGTGCGCATTACCGGGTGGATGCGCTGATCCGCCCGTGACGTTGCCCGCTATTCCTTCAGGACCGTGGTGATGTCCGGCGCGTCGACCGCCTTCATGCCGACCACGTGATAGCCGGCATCGACGTGATGCACTTCGCCGGTGACCGCGCGTCCCATATCGGAGAGGAGATAAAGCGCCGACTGGCCGACATCATCCGGTGTGACCGTGCGGCGGAGCGGGGCGTTGTACTCGTTCCACTTCAAGATGTAGCGGAAATCGCCGATGGCGGAGGCGGCCAGCGTCTTGATCGGGCCGGCGGAGATCGCGTTGACGCGGATGCCGGAAGGCCCAAGATCAACGGCGAGATAGCGCACGCTCGCCTCGAGCGCCGCCTTGGCCACGCCCATGACGTTGTAGTGCGGCATCACCTTTTCGGCGCCGTAATAGGTCAGCGTCAGGATCGAGCCGCCATTCGGCATCAGCTTTTCGGCGCGCTGCGCGAGCGCCGTCAGCGAATAGCATGAGACGTAGAGCGACTTGTTGAAGTTCGCTTCGGTCGTATCGATGTAGCGCCCGTCGAGTTCATCCTTGTCGGAATAAGCAACCGCATGGACCATGAAGTCGAGGCCGCCCCATTCTTCGCGGATCGTCTCGAAGACGGCGTCCATCGTCGCACCGTCCGTCACGTCGCAATGGCCGACCACCAGCGCGTCGAGCTCTTTGGCAAGCGGTTCCACACGCTTCTTCAGAGCGTCGCCCTGATAGGTGAGCGCAAGCTGCGCCCCGGCGTCGCGCGCCGCCTTGGCGATGCCCCATGCAATGGATCGATTGTTGGCGATTCCGAGGATCAGTCCGCGTTTTCCCGCCATGATGCCGTTTGCTGCGGTCATATTTCTTCCGTTTGCTTTGCCCTTCGCGACGCCCGGCGTCCCATGAACGGTGCCGTAATGGCACGGGATTCTGAGTGCCGCAAGCAGGGCTTCTCCTCCTGGCGCCAGCTGCTAATGTCGCTGCGATGAACGACACCCCGACCCAACAGGCCATCGTCTCGGCCCTTTCCGCCATCGTCGGCGAGACGCATGTCCTCACCAGGACTGAAGAAACACGGCCTTATTGCGTGGAATGGCGCGATCTCTATTTCGGCGTGCCGGCGGCCGTCGTGCGCCCCGCCTCACCAGACGAGGTCGCCGCCATCCTGCGCTTTGCCAACGAGAACGGCGTGCCGATCGTGCCGCAAGGGGGCAATACCGGGCTCGTGGGCGCCCAGGTGCCGGACGAAAGCGGTCGCGAAGTCGTTCTGACGCTGGAAAGGCTGAAAGCGATTCGCGATGTCGACCGCGAGGGTGCAACCCTCGTCGCGGAAGCCGGCGTCGTTCTGGAAGAAATCCAGAAGGCCGCGAGTGAAGCAGGCCTGTTTTTCCCCCTGTCGCTCGGCGCGCAGGGTTCTTGCCGCATCGGCGGCAACATCGCCACCAATGCCGGCGGCACCGGTGTGCTCGCCTACGGCAACACCCGCGATCTCGTGCTCGGCCTCGAAGTGGTCATGGCCGACGGCACCATCTGGAACGGGCTGCGCCGCCTCCGAAAGGACAACACCGGCTACGACCTGAAACAGCTTTTCATCGGCTCAGAAGGCACACTCGGCGTCATCACGGCAGCGTCTTTGAGGCTCTTTCCGGCCCCCAAGGGTCGCGCCGTCGCTTTTCTGGCGGTCGAAGACCCGCAGACGGCCCTCACACTCTTTCGCCGGTTTTCGCAGACCGCAGGCTCGGCTCTGACCGGCTTTGAGCTGATGCCACGCCTCGGGATCGATTTTGTGCTCAGGCACCAGGAAGGCACGCGCGATCCGCTCGAGGCCCCCTATCCGTGGTACTGCCTCGTCGAGATTTCCTCCGGTCGCAGCGAGGCGGAGGCGAGCGAACTGATGGAGACGACGCTCGAAGCCGCGTTCGAGGCGGAAGAAGTGCTCGATGGCGCCCCCGCCGCGTCCCTCGCTCAGGCGGCCGAGTTCTGGCACATCCGCCACACGATGAGCGAAGTGCAGAAGAAGGAAGGCGGCTCCATCAAGCATGACGTCTCCGTGCCGATCGCCAAGATCCCCGAATTTCTGAAACGCGCATCGGCGGCCGTCACGGAGGCCGTACCCGGCGCCAGACCCCTGCCCTTCGGCCATCTCGGCGACGGCAATATCCATTACAATGTGAGCCAGCCCGTCGGCGCCGATCGTGACGAATTCCTCGCCCGCTGGGACGAGGTGAATAAGATCGTACACGGCATCGTCGGGGAGCTGTCCGGCTCGATTTCCGCCGAGCATGGTATCGGACGTCTGAAACGCAAACTCCTCGTCGAAGTCAAAAGCGAGATCGAGATCGATCTCATGCGAAGGATCAAGGCGGCCTTCGATCCGAACGCCATCTTAAACCCGGGACGCATGCTATGACTGAGCTCGCAATCACTGAATTCGACCGCGCCGATTTCGGCGGCAAAGACGAAGACGCGCTCGTCGCGCTCTGGGACCGTGCCGGCCTCACCCGCCCATGGAACGATCCGCGCCTGGATATCCGCTTTGCGTGCGCCGCGCCTGCAAGCACGATTCTCGTCGGTCGACTGGCGGAAGAAGATACGATCGCCGCCTGCGTGATGGTCGGCCATGACGGGCACCGCGGCACGGTCTATTACGTGGCGACCGACCCGGACTGGCGCGGTCATGGTTTCGGCCGGGAGATGATGGCGGCGGCGGAGGACTGGCTGGCCGCAAAAGGCATCTGGAAGCTCAACCTTCTCATTCGCGGCGACAACGCGACCGCGAAAGGTTTCTACGAAGCGCTCGGCTTCCACGCGCAGGAGCGCATCTGCATGCAAAAAGAGATCAAGGCGGCGGCGACGCCGAAAGCCGGCTAAAGAAGCCGCTGCTGCACCGGTTTGGCCGGGGGCATCTCCTCTTCCTCCGAAACCGGCTCGATCAGACCCGCATCGTCGTCGGCGACGCGGTTGACGCGCCGTGAGACAGGCGTCGCCTGCAAGGTCTCCGCCCCGAGATCGGTGAGGATCGACAAGGCCGCATCGGTCATGTCTTCGCCGCTGATCCAGAGCGCGAAATTCTCCGGCGCGATCATCGCCGGGCGCCTGTGATGCACCTCGTCGAGCGGCGCCTCGGCCGCGACGGTGATGATGGCGGCGGTGTCGATCTCGCTTCCGTCGGCACCGATCCAGGTTTCCCAGATGCCGGCGAAGGCCACCGGCCCGCCCGCCTTGGGCGCGATCCAATAGGGTTGTTTGGGGCCTTTGCCGCGCGCCTGCCATTCATAGAAGCCTGAGGCGGGGACGAGGCAGCGCCGCCTGCGAATGGCGTTGCGGAACGCCGGCTTTTCGCGGATATCCTCCGCCCGCGCATTGATGAGGAGCGGAAAGCGCGTCGTGTCCTTGACCCAGGACGGCAGAAAGCCCCACCGCACGGGGACGGCCTCGACGCCGTCGAAGCCTTGGCGGATGACGACGATCGGCTGCGTCGGGGCGATGTTGTAGCGGGGCGGCAGGAGACGCTCGTCGAAAACGGCGAGGTTGAAAAGCTCCTTGATGGCGTCGGCCGGCATGGCCAGAACGAAGCGTCCGCACATAGGCTCTGTGTATCAGCGCCATGCGGCAAAAGGGAGAGCGGATGACAAAGCCGGGCACGAGTTCAGAACGACCGGCCACCGATCCCGTCGATGGTGCAAGTGTCGTGCTTCTCAAACGCACGGCCGTTCTCCTGGTCCGCCGCAACAAGCCGCCCTTCAGCGCCATCTGGAGCTTCCCCGGCGGCCATGTGGAGCCCGGCGAGACACCGGAGGCAGCGGCGCGACGCGAGCTGATGGAAGAGACGGGGCTTTCGGCCGGCCCCCTCGTCTCACTCGGACGCCATGAGACAGGCGGCACGCCATCGAAACATCTCGAAGTCTTCACCTGTCATTATGCGAGTGGCGAACCTGTGGCCGGCGACGACGTCGACCGCGCGCTCTTCGTACCGTTCGAGGAGGTCGGCGGACTGCCGCTCACGCCGGGCGCGATCGCATTCATCGCAAAAGCGATCGCTGCGGGCGCTGCACATAAGGAGGACGGGGCATGTGCCCTGGCATCGTCTTGAAGCGAGAAAGACCCCGGCGCATGATCGCAAGGATGCGGCGTCCTTCTTTTCTTCTGGTCCTCCTGGTTTTGACCTCTCTTGGGGCCCGCCTGCCTTGCATCGGCTTCGTCGGGGAAGCCGTTGCGCAGGAAGGTGGCGACGCCGCGGCTTCGCAGCAATCCTCCGAGCCCCCGCCCCCGATCTACGAACCGAAGCTTCTGCGCCTGTCGGAGCTTCTCGGTGCCCTCTATTTCCTGCGCAATCTCTGCGGGGCGGAAGACGGACCGGCCTGGAAGGAAGATATGGAGGCGATGCTCGCCGCCGAGGCGCCAGGCCCGGAACGCAAGGCGCGTCTCATCGGGCGTTTCAACCACGGCTTTGAAACCTACAACGCCGTCTATGAAAAATGCACGCCGGCCGCCGAGGCGAGCATCGCCCGCTATCTGAAGGAAAGCGCGGAAATCGCCTCCGACATCCGCACCCGTTACGGGCAGTAAAGGGGCAGCCGGGAGACCGAAAACCCGCTGGGCGCCATGCAGGAATTTGCAATCTGCCTCGCTCTCGCCATCGAATCCGGCAGATACTCGTAACGGGTAAAAAGGGGGATTGGTCGCGATGACCGACACAGCCGGAGCGGGCGCCGTCGCAGCCTTGGCCGCATCGACGCAGAGAAACCATCGATCGGAGCCGTCCGTAGCCTGGAAAACTCGAAAGTTTGGGGCCGTTGCAGCGGCTGCGACGGCATTCTGGCTTGGGCTCGGGGCGGTCGCCGTCGCGCAGGATGCGCCCGGCCCGGAGAATGCTCCGCCGGGGGCGTCTGACGATCAGGCCACACCGGAACCTGCCGCACCGGCCGAGGCGCGATCGGAGAAGGACGGGGAGCCGGCCCAGAAAGCCGGCCAGGCGAGCGAAGCGCCGAAAGAGGCCGCACCTCAAGATCCGCAAGCGGCGGCCGAGCCCGGCAAGGCCGTGCCGGAATATCTCGATGTCTTGAAGGGCGAGCAGGCGATGCCAGAGCCCGTGCGCAAGACCTGGGAAGCGCTGCACGAGGCGGCGCTCTCCGGCGATATCGAGCGGCTGAGGCCCTTGATCGAGGCACAGGATCCGGCTCCGGCCTTCGGCTTCGACAATGTCGGCGACCCAATCGAATATCTGAAATCTCTCTCCGGCGATCCGGAAGGGCGGGAGATGCTCGCCATCATGCTGGAAATCCTGGAGAGCGATTTCCTTTATGTCGATCGCGACAGCCCGAATGCGATGTATCTCTGGCCGTATTTCGCGCGCTACCCGCTCGACCGGCTCTCGCCACAACAGATGGTGCAGCTTTTCACGCTGATTACGGCCGGCGACTGGCAGGATATCCAGTCCTACGGCGCCTACATCTTCTTCCGTCTTGGCATCAGCCCGGACGGGCGCTGGCATTTCTTCCTGGCGGGCGACTGAGCCCTCGCGAGAGACTGACCGCGCCCCGCCGGGCCTATTGTGCGGGCTTCGCCGCCTTGCCTTTGCGCCAACGCCCCACCGTCTCGGCAAGGAGCGCCCAGGCGCCGACGATGCTCGTATCGAGGCCGAGCCTCTGCCGCACGGCCCATGCGAGCCAGACGGAGCGGATGGTGAGGGCAAGCGTCGTCGCGATCGCGGCACCGGTGATCCCGAAAGGAATGATCAAGGCGACGTTGAGCACGCCGTTGATGACCACCATCACCACATAGGTCGTGGCCGAAAGGTGGCTGAAGCCGGTCATGTTGAGAATGTCCTCGGCCGGCCCGAAGATCGCCCGCGCCACCATGCCGACGGAGAGGATGAGGAGGACGTTGTAGCCTGTCTCGAAGCCGTCACCGAAGAGCTGCAGGAGCCACATACCCGTGGTGACGACGAGGATCGTGACACCCGTGGAGGCTACGAAAGTCACGAGGCTCACTTCGCGCGTCAGCGTCGTCAGCCGCGCCTGGTCGCCCGCCGCATGGCTCGCGGAGAAGAGATGCGCCGAGCCGACGGAGGCGGCGTAGGGGATGAAGGCCACCACCTGCACGATGCGCGTTGCGGCAAAATAGATGCCGATCTGCGCCGGGCTCACGAAGAAGGAGAGCACGATCACCGCCATATAGGCGAAGAGGTGGAACATCCCCTGCAAGACGGCGAACGGCGCGGAGCCGATGAACCATTCCTTCGGCCGATAGGCGCGCGGGCCGGCTGGCACGGTTTTCCTGAGACGGCCGAGGATCTGATAGGATTGCCAGACCGTCGCCGTCGCCATGGCCAGAATGGTGCAGGCGAAGGCCGTGACGGCGCTCGCTTCGAAACCGAGCGCCACGGCCGCGACCATGTAAACGAGAATGAGCGCGTGGCGCAGAATATAGACCGGAAACAAAGCCGGTATCGTCCAGAAATAAGCCCGCCCGACATCTTCCAGATAGGCCTGGAAGCAGCCGAAGGGCATCGCCACCGCCATCAATAAAAGCGGGTAGACGTAGGCATTCTCGATCCACGATCCGGCGAAATA
Source organism: Afifella marina DSM 2698 (assembly GCF_900102695.1). Classification (GTDB taxonomy): domain Bacteria; phylum Pseudomonadota; class Alphaproteobacteria; order Rhizobiales; family Afifellaceae; genus Afifella; species Afifella marina. The sequence continues at coordinate 391,242 of NZ_FMVW01000001.1, read as the reverse complement.
GACGCCGAGGGCGAAGAGCACCGCGAAGACGACGGGCGCCGCAAAGGAGACGATCCCCGCAAAACGCAGAAAACCGCGGAGTTGATCCTCTTCGCCGGTTTCGCGCAAAGCCGCCACATAGCGCACCGGCGAATCGCCGAAGCCCAATGTGCTGATCGCGCCGAAGACGAGAAGCCAGACCCAGGTGAAGGCGAAGATACCGTATTCGAACTGCCCCATCAGGCGCGCCAGAACGACCTGCGTCCCATAAGCGAGAACGGCGTTGCCAACGCGCAGGGTGAGGGCGATCAGGGAGGCGCGGCGCGCGCGAGCCCGTTCATCGCTGTTGGCGAGGACATTGCGGGCAAGCGCCAGGAAGCCGCGCACACGGCCCGCCGGCATCTCCTGATCAGGAATCAATGCGAGAGCTCCCGCTGGTGGTTATCCACTCCTTAGCAGATCCGTTGCATTTGCAGAGAAAGCTCATGGAACGGAGTTAAGAACGCCTTGAAACAATCTGGGTTCGTGTGACGCCTCAAGCCGAAGCCCAGAACCGCACCGGCTCGCCAATCGAGGCCGTGGTGATCTCGCCCTCCCACATCACCCGCCTGCCGCGGATGATCGTCCCGATCGCGGCGCCGGTGATCGGCTTGCCGTCATAGGGCGTCCATTTCGACCGCGAGCCCATCGAGGCGTTGGTGATCGTCGTCTCCCGCTTCAGATCGACGAGCGTCAGATCTGCGTCGTAGCCCACGGCGACGCGGCCCTTGCCGCGAATGCCGAAAAGCCGCGCCGGACCGGCACTCGTCATGTCCATCAGGCGCAGAAGCGAAAGCCGCCCCTTCGCCGCATGGTCGAGCATAACCGGCAGAAGCGTCTGCACGCCCGGCATGCCCGAGGGCGAGGCCGGATAGACGGCGGCCTTTTCCTCCAAGGTGTGCGGGGCGTGGTCGGAGCCCAGAATATCGGCGGTGCCGTTTTCCACACCAGTCCACAGCGCCGTGCGATGCTCCGCCCCGCGCACCGGCGGGTTCATCTGCAAGAGCGTGCCGAGACGGCTATATTCCTCCACCGAAAGCGTCAGATGGTGCGGCGTCACCTCGATCGAGGCGACATCCTTATGCGCGGCGAGAAAGGTCATCTCCTCGGCCGTGGAGACATGCAGGATATGGATCGCCGCGCCGGTGCGCCTGGCGATCGCAACGAGCCTGCGGGTGGACGAAAGCGCCGCCTCGACATCACGCCAGACGGGATGGCTCGACGGGTCGTTCTCGCGCCGCTCGTCGAGCCGCGCCTTCAGCCGCATCTCGTCTTCGCTGTGGAAGGCGGCACGGCGGCGGGTGTTCCTCAAGATCGCTTCGACGCCCTCGTCGTCGGCCACGAGGAGATCGCCGGTCGAGGAGCCCATGAAGACCTTGATGCCGGCAGCGCCCGGCAGACGCTCCAGCTCGGCCACGTCCCTGGCATTGGCGTGGGTGCCGCCGACCCAGAAGGCGTGGTCGCAATGCATGCGCCCGTGCGCCCGGGCAAGCTTGTCGGCCAGCATCTCCGCCGAGGTCGTCAAAGGCTTGGTGTTGGGCATTTCGAAGACGGCGGTGACGCCGCCGAGCACCGCCGCACGGGAACCCGTTTCCAGATCCTCCTTGTGTTCGGCGCCCGGTTCGCGGAAATGCACCTGCGTATCGATGACGCCCGGCAGAATGTGCAGACCCGTTGCGTCGATGACTTCGCCGGCGTCGGCGCCGGAAAGGTCACCGAGAGCGGCGATGCGACCGCCCTTCACGCCGATGTCGCGTGGGCCGATGCCGTCGTGGTTGATGAGGATCGCGCCACGAACGAGAAGATCGAAGTTCTGAGCCATGCTCGCTGCTTGCCAATTGCCGGCTTTGAACGCAAGCAGGATTGCCCCCGCACCGCATACGCCTTAGCTGAGTGTCGAGGATTTTATCATGCCGCTTGCACGTTTGACCGACAGAGCCGTGGTCCTGGTGAGAGGGCCGGATGCGCACAACCTCCTGCATAATCTCGTCACCTCTTCGATGGACGAGGTGGAAAGCGCGGGCATCGCCTATGGCGCGCTCCTGTCACCGCAGGGCAAAATTCTCTTCGACTTTCTCATCCATCGCCAGGACGAAGGTTTCGCGATCGATCTGCGGTCGGAGGAGGCGGAGAATTTCATCAAGCGGATGACGCTTTACCGCCTGCGCGCCAAAGTCGAGATGTCTCGCGCAGACGACGAACTCGCCGTTTTTGCCACTTGGGGCGATGGCGAAACCCCCTCAGACGTGCCGGCGGATCCGAGACTGGCGGCGCTCGGACGCCGCTTCGTCGCCGCGCCTGACAGCGTCACTGCGGATGGCGACCTTGCCGCCTATCATGCCCACCGCATCGCCTGCGGCATTCCCGAAGGCGGCATCGATTTCGTCTTTGGCGATACCTTTCCCCACGATGCGGCGATGGACAGCCTTCACGGCGTCTCCTTCCAAAAGGGCTGCTATGTCGGCCAGGAGGTCGTCTCGCGCATGCAGCATCGCGGCACGGCCCGCCGGCGCATCATCGCGATCGAGGCCGTGGAAGCCGGCAGCCCCCTGCCGGAAACCGGCGCGGAGATCATGGCCGGCGAGCGGGCGATCGGTCGCTTCGGCTCTTCCGCCAATGGCAAAGGCGTCGGGCTTGTCCGCCTCGACCGGCTCGCCGAGGCCATGGAGCAGAATTTGCCGGTCTCGGCCGGCCGCATCACCGTGGCCGCGAAACTGCCCGAATGGGCGACCTATTCCTGGCCTCCCACGGGGACGGGGCCCGGGACGGGAACGGGGACAGAGACCGGCGGGACTTCGGACAATGGCTGACCGGGCGAACGCCCCGGCGCGCGCCTGGCAGCGGATGTTGTCAGGCCGCCGGCTCGATCTTCTCGACCCCTCGCCGCTCGACATCGAACTCGGCGACATCGCGCATGGGCTTGCACGCGTGGCACGTTGGAACGGCCAGACGCGGGGCGACCATGCCTATTCGGTGGCGCAGCACTCGCTTCTGGTCGAGGCTCTGCTTGCCGACTTGAAGCCGGAGATCACCCCGGAGGAACGTCTTTTCGCTCTCCTCCACGATGCGCCGGAATATGTCATCGGCGACATGATCTCTCCCTTCAAGGCGGTGCTGGGCGAAGACTACAAGGGCGTGGAGCGGCGTCTGCAGCATGCCATCCATCTGCGCTTCGCCCTTCCCGCTGATGTCGAGCCGAAGCTTCACCGCATGATCAAAAAGGCCGATCAAACGGCTGCCTATTGGGAGGCGACGCACCTCGCGGGCTTTCAGGAGAAAGAGGCGCTGCGCTTTTTCGGCGATCCGTCTCTCAATCCGGACGACAACCTCCTCGACCCATGGCCCGCCACCGAAGCAGAGCGCCGCTTCCTGGCCCGTTTTGCCGAGATCGAGGGCCTGACCGAGACCCTGCCGCGCGCAAGGACCGCCTGAGAAATGCCGGAAATCTACGTCTGCCCGCTGTCGAAGCTTGCGGCGACCGTCGAACAGAGTGGCGCCCGCCACATCGCCACCTTGATCAATGCCGGCACCGAGGTGCCGCGCCCTGAGACCGTTCCCGAAGACAATCACCTCTTTCTCGGCTTCAACGACATCTCCGAAGCCATGCAGGGCATGACCCTGCCGGCCCAGGAGCATGTCGGACGCTTTGTCGATTTCGTGGAAGCCTGGGATCGTACGACGCCGCTCGTCGTGCATTGCTGGGCGGGTATCAGCCGCTCCACCGCCGGCGCCTTCATCGCCTTTTGCGCCCTGCGTCCGGATGTGAGCGAAGATCTCGTCGCGCGACGCCTGCGCCAGCGTTCGCCGCAGGCGACACCCAACCGCCGTCTCGTCGCTCTCGCAGATGCCTATCTGAAGCGGGACGGACGCATGATTGCGGCGATCGAAGCGATCGGCCGCGGCGCCAACGCGTTTGAAGGTAATGTCTTCTCCCTCGCCATCGACGAATGACCCGGCGCGGCCCCCCGCCTCCGAAGCGGAGGTCGAGGGCGGCGCGCGCATCGAAGTCGGCCTCAACGCGGCCATCGTGGCCGTCGATCGGCTGACGCCGCTCATCCTCGTCGTACGGCCGGGCGACACGGACGGCGAGGACGGCCTGCCCTTCGGACCGTTCGATCCGGTCGAGCATCGCACCATGGAGATCGGCCTGCGCGCCTGGGTGGCGGAACAGACGCGCCTCAAGCTCGGCTACGTGGAGCAGCTCTACACATTCGGCGATCGCGGACGCCACGCAAGGCGCGGCGATATCGGCCCGCATGTCATGACCATCGGCTATCTCGCGCTCACCCGCCGCCTCGAAGACGACGAAACGGCGTTGCGCGAATCGGGCGCACAATGGCGCCCGTGGTACGCCTATTTTCCCTGGGAGGATTGGCGTCAGGGCCGGCCCGCCATTCTCGACACCACGCTTGAGCCCTTGCTGCAGCGGTGGTGTGCGATGGCGCCTGCTGCGGAACGGCCGGACCGGCCGCTTGCGCGCCAGGAGCGGGTGAAGATCGCCTTCGGCTGGGACGGCCTGCCCTGGGACGAAGAGCGTGTGTTGGAGCGCTACGAACTGCTCTATGAGGCAGGGCTCGTGCCGGAAGCGGGCCGTGACGGGCGCCAGAGTGCCGCCTTGTGGGAAGATCTGCCGCGCCTCGGGCGGCCCATGCGCTTCGACCATCGGCGCATCCTCGCCACCGCCATCGGGCGCCTGCGCGGCAAACTGAAATACCGGCCGCTCATTTTCGAGCTCATCGCCGATTCCTTCACGCTCACCGAACTGCAGAAAGTCGTGGAAGCGATTTCCGGCCGTCATCTGCACAAACAGAACTTTAGGCGGCTTGTGGAACAGACACGAGTCGTGGAACAAACCGGCGAAACCAGTATCTCAACGGGGGGTCGACCGGCCGCCCTTTTCCGGTTCAGGCGAGAGATCATGAAAGAGGGTGCCATGGGCGGACTGCGACTGCGAGCTCGGCTATGAGAGACGTCCTTCTGCTCATTCGGCACGGCCAGACTGACTGGAACCTGGAAGGCCGTTTTCAGGGCGCGCGTGAGGTTCCGATCAACGCCGTCGGACGTGAACAGGCGCGGCGCAACGGTCGGGTGCTGCCCTCGCTTCTCGGCGAGCATGACTGGCAGTTCGTCGCCTCGCCTCTCGGTCGCGCGCAGGAAACGATGCGCATCATTCTGGAAAATGCCGGCAGGCCCGACCAGCCTTTCGTGACGCACGATCCGCTCAAGGAAGTCTGCTTCGGGGCATGGGAGGCGCGCACGCTCAAAGAGCTTCGCGAGGCGGATCCGGAAGCCGTCGCGACGCGCAAGCGCGACAAATGGAATTACGTGCCTCCGGAGGGCGAGAGCTACGCCATGCTCGCTGAGCGGTTCGGCGAATGGTTCAAGACGCGCCAGGGCCGCCACGTCATCGTGGCGCATGGCGGCATCACGCGGGTCGCGCTCCATCTCCTTTCGGGCATGCCATCGGCATCCGTGCCGCAATTCTTCATTCCGCACGATCGCATCATCGCCATCTTAGATGGCAAGGCGCTCGTAATCTGAGGCCGCAGACCCTTCTATCGGCGGCCAAAACCTTCTAGAAACGGCCTTCGTCCAGCCGAGGCGCCAAGAAGCGCAGATGTCTCACAATTCCTTCGGTCAGCTGTTCCGCATCACAACCTGGGGCGAAAGCCACGGCAAAGCGATCGGCTGTGTCGTCGATGGCTGCCCGCCAGGAATTCCGATCACCGAAGCGGAGATCCAGGCCGAGCTCGACCGCCGGCGGCCGGGGCAATCGCGGTTCACGACGCAGCGGCAGGAACCGGATCAGGTCAAGATCCTCTCCGGCGTCTTCGAAGACGACCGCACCGGCGGCCCCGTCACCACCGGCACGCCGATCTCGCTCCTCATCGAAAACGTCGATCAGCGATCACGCGATTATTCGGAAATTCGCGACCGCTACCGGCCCGGCCACGCCGATTACACCTACGATGTCAAATACGGCGTGCGCGATTATCGCGGCGGGGGCCGGTCCTCGGCGCGCGAAACGGCGACGCGGGTCGCAGCCGGAGCGATCGCCCGCAAAATCCTGCCAGGCGTGTCGATCCGCGGCGCGCTCGTCGAACTCGGCGGCATTGCGATCGACCGCGACCGCTTCGACTGGGCGGAGACGGCCAACAATCCCTTCTTCTCGCCCGATGCGGAAGCGGCCGAAAAATGGGCCGCCCATCTCGACGAGATCCGCAAGTCCGGCTCCTCGGTCGGAGCGATCGTGGAAGTCGTGGCCGAAGGCGTGCCGGCAGGCATCGGCGCCCCGATCTACGGCAAGCTCGACCAGGATCTCGCTTCGGCGATGATGTCGATCAACGCGGTGAAAGGCGTTGAAATCGGCAACGGTTTCGAAGCGGCGCGCATTCGCGGCGAGGAAAACGCCGATCCAATGCGCGCCGGCAATGACGGGCGGCCACGTTTCCTGTCCAACAATGCGGGCGGCGTTTTGGGCGGCATTTCCACCGGACAGCCGGTGGTCGTGCGCTTCGCCGTCAAACCCACCTCTTCCATCCTGACGCCGGTGCCGAGCGTGACGGCGACGGGCGAAGAGGTCGACGTCTTCACCAAAGGCCGGCACGATCCGTGTGTCGGCATCCGTGCTGTGCCGGTGGGCGAGGCCATGATGGCGCTCGTCCTCGCCGACCATTATCTCAGGCAGAGAGCCCAAAGCGGCAGTCAGACATAGATATGAGCGAACAGGTTGGAAAAGTCGCGGAGGCGATACGCGCCTTCGAACGCGGAGAAATTGTCGTCGTCACCGATGACGACGACCGCGAGAACGAAGGCGATCTCTTCGTCGCCGCGGTCCATTGCACGGCGGAGAAGATGGCTTTCATCATCCGCCATACGAGCGGCATCGTCTGCGCGCCGCTGCCGCGCGACATGGCGGAACGGCTGCGCCTCGATCCGATGGTGAGCGCCAACGACGCGCCGCTCAACACCGCCTTCACCGTTTCCGTCGATTTCCGCCACGGCCTCACCACCGGCATTTCGGCCGAAGAGCGCACGGCAACCGTGCGGGCGCTCGCCAATGCCAATACCGGTGCCGCCGATTTCGTGCGTCCGGGCCATGTGTTCCCGCTTCTTGCACGCGACGGTGGCGTCCTTGTCCGCTCCGGCCACACGGAAGCCTGTGTCGATCTCTGCAAGCTCGCAGGCCTGCCGCCCGTCGGCGTCCTCTCCGAGCTCGTCAATGACGACGGCACCGTGGCGCGCGGCGAGGAAGTTCGGGCCTTCGCCGAAAAACACAATCTCGTGCGCGTTTCCGTTGCCGACCTCATCGCCTGGCGGCAGCGCAACGAGAAGCTCATCGAGCGCGTCACCGAACAAAAGATCTCGACGCCGGCCGGCCCGGCGACGGCCTACAGCTTCGTCACCCCGCTCGACCCCATGGATCATCTCGCGGTCGTCTTCGGCGATATCCGCGACGGGAAGGCAATTCCGGTTCGCCTGCATCTGGAATCCGTCCTCGACGACGTCTTCGGCACCAAAAAGATGCTCGACGACGTGATGCAGGATTTCGCCAAGCGGGGCCGCGGTGTCATTGTCTATCTGCGCGACGGTTCCGTCGGCGTCGCAAGGCAGTCACGGCGCATGCGCGACATCGAAGGCGGCGAAGCCCACGGATCGGCGGAAGGTCGCAAGGAAGCCTGGCGGGAAGTCGGCCTCGGCGCGCAGATCCTGCGCGATCTCGGCGTGCACTCGATCAGGCTGCTCGCCACGCGCGAGCGCCATTATGTCGGCCTCAAAGGCTTCGGCATCGAGATCGAAGATACGGAAATTCTCGACGGCTGAGGTTCCGTCCGGCGTTTTGAGCCTCAGACGACGGGCCTGCGGGGATAACGCCGCGGGCTCGTTTTCCTGAGGGTACGCCCGAGGCGCCCTGCCCGCCGTTCCAGAAAGCCGACGCAGCGATCGAAAAGCGGCGCGCGGATGCGCACGCCTGTGACGAGGCGGGTGGCCGAGCGGCTCGACGCCACGATCAGAACGAGCGACAGCGCAAAAAGCGGCGCGCCGAGAGGGATCGGTGTCGCGATGAAGGCGACGCCGACGACGAAACAGAGAAACGCCAGGAACAGGATCGAAACACGCCGCATCAGCTAGACCGTTCCTTGCGAAATTCCATGACCTTGGAAAAGAAGGCGTTGCGGCTCTCCTTGAGGACGAGCCCGTGCTGCGCGAAAATGCGCGCCAGGTCTTCCTTGAGATAGCCCTGGTAATAGGGCTCGTGGAAGAGCTGAGGAAAGAGCTCCAAGAGCCCGTCGTAATCCGGCGCGTCGCCCGTCTGCAGCGAATCGACCAGAACGAACGTGCCGCCCGGCTTCATCACGCGGGCGATCTCTTCCGCCACCTGGCGGCGCACCTTCGGCGGCAGTTCGTGGAAGAGATAGATGGCGGTCGCGACGTCGAGGCTCGCATCGGCAAGCGGCAGCGCTTCGGCCTTCGCAACGGCCGGCCTCAGCGTCGCCACGCGGCCGATATGGCGGCGCGTCTCATTCAGATAGGATTCCGACAGATCGGTCGCAAAAAGCGGCAGCCGCGGATAGGCCCCACGCAGCTCCGCCGTGAACCGGCCGGTGCCGCAGGCGATGTCGGCGGCCAGACAGGCGCGTTGATCACGCCCCTTCAGGGCATTGGCGACCGGCACGAGCGCTTGACGGCGCATCGCCCCCGCCGCGCCCGAGAACAGGACTTCCACCTGCATGTCGTAGAGACGGGCGGATTCCTCGGTCATCCAGCCGCCGCTCTGGAAGTGGAAGTTCTGCATGTAATAGCGCGGCCGGCGACCTTCGAAGGTGGCGCCAATCTCCTGGTGGGCGCCCTCGCGGCGGCGGCGCGCGACCTCCGGCACATCGGCGAAAAACGCCCGCGATGTCGCGACGAGTTGGCGGAAATCCGCCTCTTCTCCGTCCGGCAGAGGGTAAAGGCCGGCCCGTGCATTGGCATAATCGCGTGCCAGAAGGGCCGCGACGTCCCGCAACAGCCTCCCCATCGAAGGAACGGGCGTCGACGGAGGCTCGACACGCGGCGTCGCCTCGGGATGGCGTGCCGCAATTCGGCGCACCATCCGGCGCATCACGAGGCCATGGCCGGTGTACCAGGCGACGCGCGCACCCTGCGTCGCCGCATAGCGCATCCCGCTTGTCCAATCTTCGATCGAAACAGACGCCATCATCCTCTCCTTGAACTCAGAAATGGGGTGCGGGAACGAGGAAGTCGAGCGCTATTCGCGTTCCAGGAGGGCGACTGCTTCCGTCTCTGCTGAATAGACGAATTGGTCGATCGGAGTCACTGATTTTAATCGATAGCCGCCATCCACCAGGATGCGCAAATCGCGCGCGAGACTGGCCGGATTGCAGGAGACGAAAGCGATGCGTGCCACTTTTGAAGCGGCGAGGCTTTCCGCCTGCGCCCGCGCCCCGTCCCAGGGCGGATCGAGGATGACGGCATCGATCCGGGAAAGCTCGTTTTGTGCCAAGGGAAAGCGCAGAAGATCGCGGGCGAGCGTCTCAATCGGCTTCAGCCCCTCTGCTCCGCGCACCGCATCGGCGAGTGCGGCGAGCGCTGCTCCTTCGGCCTCGACGGCCGTCACACGCGCCGTGCGGCCGGCGACGAAGGAAAACGTTCCGAGCCCGGAGAAGAGATCGGCGACACGCTTTGCGCCCGAGCAATGCTCCGCCACGAGCCTCGCCATCGCCTCTTCGCTCTCACGGCAGGCCTGAACGAAGGCACCGGCCGGCGGCGAAACACTGACGCCCGCGATCTCGAGCTGCGGCTCTCCGAGCTGGAACAAGATATCGCCGTCGACGACGAGGCGGGCGACGCCCTGTCCCGCCAGAAGCTCGGCGATGCGGGCCGCCGAGGAGGCCTGCACGGAGCCTGCCCCCTCGCCTGCGATATCGAGGCCAGACCGCGTCTCCAAAACGGTGAGGCGAAGCTCGCGCTTGGGGCGGGCGAGAATCTGCGCCAGGCGACGCAGGAGCGGCAATGTAGAGACGATCGCCGGGCGCACGACGAGACATGTCGTCAGATCGACGATGCGCCGCGAGCCGCGTTCATGAAAGCCGAAGAGGATTTTCCGCCCAGCAAGCGTCGCTGAAAAGACGGCGCGGCGTCTGGCGCCAAGCGGCGCGCCGAAAGCCGGACGCACCTCCGTCTCAAGGCCGCTCTTGGCGAGCGCGTCGACCACGAAGCGGTGCTTCAGGCGGCGCGTTTCTTCGATCGGCAGCATCTGCAGGGCACAGCCGCCGCATCCTCCCTGCTGCGTGGCGAGACGCGGGCCGAAATGCGGACAGGGCGCCGGGACCCGCTCCGGCGAAGCTTCCAACACCTCGACGACGTCGGCGCGCCGTCCCTGGCGCTCCACGCGCACCCGCTCGCCCGCCAGGGTGTAGGGAACGAAAAGCTGTCCTTCCGGGGTCTCCGCGACGCCATCGCCGCGATGGCCGATCCGATCGATTTGGACGATGTCACTCACGGCAGGCCCCGAGGCAAAATTCCTGATTGCCGTCGCCTCCGGTGAAGGGCGCAGCGCAAAGCCCCACCACTCGCCAGCCGAGCCGTCCGTCGAGCCAGCCTTTCAGCGCCTCGGCAGCACCTTCTGCGGCCGTCCGATCGCGAACGATGCCGCCGCGCCCGAGAGCCTCGCGGCCGAGCTCGAATTGCGGCTTGACCAGAAAGACACCCCAACTCCCCCGAGCGGCGAGTTCCAGCGCCGGCGGCAGGGCAAGGCGAAGCGAGATAAAAGAGAGATCAGCGGTTATGGCCTGCACGGAATGTCCATCAAGATGCGCCTTTGAGAGATTGCGCGCGTTGACCCCTTCGACGAGCTGCACGCGCGGATCGCCGGAAAGGCTCTCATGCATCTGGCCGTGCCCGACATCGATGGCGACGACATGCTTTGCACCTGTTTCCAGAAGGAGCTGCGTGAAGCCACCGGTCGACGCGCCAAGATCGAGGACTGTCAGGCCTTCGGGCTCGAAGCCGAAGGCATCGAGCCCGGCCCTCAACTTCATGGCCGCTCGCGACACATAGGCGGCGGCAGGATCGCCGATCGCGAGGGCCGCATCGGCCGTCACCGGCGTTGCGGGCTTCAGAGCCGTCTCGCCGTTCACGGTCACCGTCCCACGGCGGATCGCGTCGCGGGCGCGGGCGCGGCTCGGCAAAAGGCCGGCCGCAACGACCGCTTCATCCAGGCGAAGACGCGCGCTCATCCGCCCGTCCTCATGACGGCTGATCTGGCGAAGCCCGGCCTGGCGACAAAGGAGAGGAGTTCAATGCAGAACGAAATCAGCGAGCACAAGCTCATGAGCGAGCAGCGTATAGGGTTCGTCGGGGTGGCCGCCGAATATCATGAAAAGCGCTGCAAGCGCAGTCAGAATGCACGCAATCAGCAGTGAAACCCAGAGCCGCATCCGAAACCTCGCCCATTACGGGAATCTTCTCAAATTCAAAAGCGGCTGCCTATCGGACACAAAGCCGCCGCCCCGAGCGAGTCCCGGCGCGTCCTTCCCCATGAATGGCCTGGAAAAACCGAACGAAATACAACTCAAAGGGGCAGTATAAAACTATAATATGATATCGGCTCGCCCGCCTTGGTCCCAAAGCGTTCGCGCCAAACAGGGACGATCACGCCGCACAAGGCTCAGGAACCTCACAATAGATCGGCGCAAAGTCGCCCCGTGGGGCCATCCCCAGGCGGGGCAAAAGCGACCACAGGGTTGCCGCCCAGCCGCGCAAAAATAGACACGAATGCCCCGGCTTCGCGAGGGATGCGCATGGATCTGCAGGAAATCGCCGCTTTTTACCGCGCCTATATCGACTGCCTGAACCGGCACGATTGGGACGAACTTCACCTCTACGTCAGCTCAGATGTTCGCCATAACGGCAGGTCGCTCGGTCTGCGTGGGTACCAGGGCATGCTGATGGAAGACACAGATCGATCCCCGATTTCTATTTCAAGATCGAGCATCTCGTTTGTGAGCCGCCGATGATCGCAAGCCGGCTTTGGTTCGATTGCACGCCGTCCGGAAGACTGTTCGACCTGCCGGTGAACGGCAAGCGCGTCCAGTTCAGCGAGAATGTCTTCTACGAAGTCGAGAATGGACGGATTCGGAACGTCTGGTCGGTTATCGACAAGGCGGCCGTCGTTGCCCAACTCGGCGGCTCTGAGCACAATGTGGGTTGAAGCCCGTGGGCGCCCGGCCGGTATCGACCAGGGCTTCTTCGAATAGTCGTTCAAGGCGATCCTCGGCGGATCGGTCGACGAACCTCTTTTCGTCCAGTCGCGGACACCCTGCGGAACTTCGTGCCTGAGATCGTGTTGGACAGGCCAGGACGAAACCTCGAAGGGAGACCCGATATGCGACTTCTCGCCATCGCCGCCTGCGCACTCATGGCAAGCCCCGCCCTCGCACAGGACGTATCAGAAAACAGCGCCTTCTCCGGACCCATTACCGGCAAGGACGGGACGATCGGCGAGGCGCATCTGACGGATACGCCCAACGGTGTGCTCGTGCAGGTCGTCATCAACGAAGGTGCCCTTAAGCCCGGCGAGCATGCCCTGCATTTTCACGAAACCGGCGATTGTTCGGATGCGCCCGACTTCAAGAAGTCCGGCGGCCATTACAATCCGACCGACGCCAAGCACGGGATCATGACCGAGGGCGGCATGCATGCCGGCGATATGCCAAACTTCGAGGTCGTCGACGGGCAGGCGACCAATATCGACGTCTTCAACACCCGCGTGCGCTTCAACGAAGGCGACGCGCCGCTGATGGATGACGACGGCTCAGCGCTGATGATCCATGCCGGCGCCGACGATTACACCAGCCAGCCATCCGGCGATGCCGGCAGCCGCGTCGGCTGCATGGTGATCGACGACGAGCGGGCCCAGCAGTAAGGGCGCATGACAAAAAGGCGCGGCAATCTCTCTGCCGCGCCTGTTTCGCCTATGGATAGAACTGCGGCCCGGCCTCTGCGCCGGGCCTTTTCGTCAGGCGCGAGCCGCCTCCGGCACGTCGCGGCCAAGCGCGTGGAAAACACGCGCCACGATCGCCTTCGCGTCGAGTTCGCAAGCCGCGTACATCACTTCCGGCTTGTCGTGATCGATGAAGCGGTCGGGGAGGGTCATGGTGCGGATCCGCGCGCCCTCCTCGAGCTTGCCGGCATTGGCGAGGAAGGAGAGCACACGGCTGCCGAAGCCGCCGTCCGATCCCTCTTCGATCGTCACCACGACCTCATGCTCGCGGTGCAGCCGCAGCACGAGATCGGTGTCGAGCGGCTTAACGAAGCGAGCGTCGGCCACCGTCGTCGAAAGACCGCTGCGCTCCAACGTCTCGGCAGCGGAGAGAGCCTCCACCAGCCGGCCACCGAGCGACAGGATCGCAACCTTGGTGCCCTCCTTGAGGATACGGCCGCGGCCGATCTCGAGGATTTCGCCACGCTCCGGCATCTCCACGCCACGTCCCTCGCCGCGCGGATAACGGAAGGCCATCGGGCCCTCGTCATAGGCAACAGCGGTGCGAACCATGCTGCGGAGCTCTGCCTCATCGCCGGCCGCCATCACCACCATGTTCGGAAGACACGACATATAGGCGACGTCGTAAGCGCCGGCATGCGTCGGTCCGTCTGCGCCGACGAGACCGGCGCGGTCCATGGCAAGACGCACGGGCAGATTCTGGATCGCCACGTCGTGGACGACCTGATCGTAGGCGCGCTGCATGAAGGTCGAATAAATCGCCGCAAAGGGCTTCATGCCATCGGCGGCAAGCCCGGCGGCGAAGGTGACCGCGTGCTGTTCGGCAATCCCGACATCGAAGGTGCGCTCGGGAAACTTGGCCTGGAAAATGTCGAGGCCTGTGCCCGCGGGCATCGCCGCGGTGACCGCCACGACCTTCTCGTCTTCCTGCGCCTCCTGGACGAGGCTTGTCGCAAAGACCTTCGTGTAGGACGGCGCGTTGGAGCGCCCCTTGGCCTGCTCGCCGGTGATGACGTTGAAGCGCGAGACGCCGTGATACTTGTCGGCGGAGGCCTCCGCCGGCCCATATCCCTTGCCCTTGCGGGTTACGACATGGACCAGAACCGGCCCCTTGTGGCCGTCGCGCACATTGCGCAGGACGGGAAGCAGATGGCCGAGATTATGGCCGTCGATCGGACCGACATAATAGAAGCCGAGCTCTTCGAAGAGCGTGCCGCCGGTCCAGAAGCCGCGGGCATATTCTTCGGCCCGCCGGCCTTTTTCATGCAGCAGATCGGCCAGCGGCAGGCGCTTGGCGAGCTGTTTGGCCGCGTCGCGCAGGGAAAGATAGGCCTGACCGGAGACGAGGCGCGCGAGATAAGCGCTCATCGCCCCGCTCGGCGGCGCGATCGACATGTCGTTGTCGTTGAGGATGACGATCAGCCGCGAGCCGAGATGGCCGGCCTGATTCATCGCCTCATAGGCCATGCCGGCCGACATCGCCCCGTCGCCGATGACGCAAACGACGTTGAAATCCTCATCCTGCAGATCGCGCGCCACGGCCATGCCGAGGCCGGCGGAGATCGACGTGGAGGAATGACCGGCGCCGAAAGGATCGTAGGCGGATTCCGCCCGCTTGGTGAAACCGGAAAGTCCCCCGCCCTGGCGCAAGGTGCGGATCCTATCGCGCCGCCCCGTCAAGATCTTATGCGGATAGCATTGATGCCCCACATCCCAGATCAGTTTGTCGCGCGGCGTGTCGAACACCCGGTGGATCGCCACGGTGAGCTCTACGACGCCGAGGCCGGCGCCGAGATGGCCGCCGGTGACGGACACGGCGTCGATCATTTCAAGGCGCAATTCGTCGGCGAGCTGCCGCAGATCGCGGTCGCTCAGGCGGCGCAAATCTTCCGGAGACTTGACCTGATCCAGAAGCGGCGTGTGAGGAGTAGTGTCAGACATGACATCCCAGGGATGCAGGAAAAACGAGTTCAGACCTTAGCCATTCGGGCCGGTCGGCGCAAACCGTAAGACGCCGCAAGCGACGCCGCGACGCGGCAAAAAGCAACGATGGCGTCGGCGATTACTCGGCATCGAGGGGAACGGTGCCGGCCGCCTGGCCTTCGCTGCCTGCGCGGATTTTCTCCACCCGCTCCTCTGCCTGCGACAACAACGTCTCGCAGCGCTTCTTCAGCTTCTCGCCTCGTTCATAGAGCGCGACCGAGCGCTCCAGCGGCACCTCGCCACGCTCCAGGTCCGTCACGATCTTCTCAAGCTCGGCAAGCGCGGTCTCAAAAGACATCGTCTCGATCGCGCTGCTCTTGTCGTCATTCATCAAGCTGCCTCATGCACTCATCAACATGCGGATATGGGCGGCGGCGGACACCGCCAGACCGCGCAGATCATATCCGCCCTCCAGCACCGAGACGAGCCGGCCGCCGGCATGGTCGTCGGCCAGATCCATCAGCTTTCCGGTCGCCCAGGCGAAATCCTCGTGCTCAAGATTGAGCTCTGCGAGTGGATCGCGGTGATGGGCGTCGAAACCGGCCGAGATGATGATCAGGTCCGGGGCGAAATTCTTCACCGAAGGCAGGATGCGTTCGTTGAAGGCTTCGCGAAAATGGTCGCTGCCGTCACCGGCAGCAAGGGGGGCGTTGACGATATTGCCGACACCGGTCTCCGAGCGCGCGCCTGTGCCGGGATAAAGCGGCATCTGATGGGTGGAGGCGTAAAGCACGCTTGCATCGGACCAGAAGATGTCCTGCGTACCGTTGCCGTGATGCACATCCCAATCGACGATCGCCACACGCTCCAGACCGTGCTGCTTCTGCGCGTAGCGCGCCGTCACGGCAGCATTGTTGAAGACGCAAAAGCCCATGGCGGTATCGGTTTCCGCATGGTGGCCGGGCGGGCGGATCGCTGCGAAGGCATTGTTCACCTCCCGCGCCACGACCGCATCGACAGCTCGGGAGATGGCTCCGATACCGCGCAGACAGGCGTTCCAGGAACCGGGCGAGACGACCGTGTCGGCGTCGATGCTTGCAAGTCCCACTTCCGGAATCGCCCGGTGCACGCGCTCCACATATTCCTGCGGATGGGCGAGAGCGGCGACGTCCTTGTCCCCCAACGGAGCCTCTTCGCGCCGGAGCGCGGCGAAGGCTTCGTGATCGAGCGCCGCGTGAAGCGCTTTCAGACGATCCGGGCGCTCCGGATGCCCTGGGGCGGTCAGGTGGTCGAGGAAGTCGGCATGATGAAGGAGAAGTGTCGTCACCAGCAAGCTCTAGCAGGGCCGTGCGGCCAAGTCATGGGGGCGTAACATTTCCGCCAAGGTTGCATCGGACGCAACGAGCATTTTGGATAACGCCCGCTCAACCGGAAGAGGCGGGGCCAGGTCGCGGCGCCGCCGCGCGGCGCAGACGGTCGGCGATCGCCTCGCCGAGACCGTGCGCGGGGATCGGCGCGACGGCGATCACGGCGGCCCCGCTTTCATCGAGCGCGTGAAGATCGGAGAAAAGCCTGGAAGCCGCTTCGACGAGATCACCGGTGGCGCTCAAGTTCCGGCTCGCGACCGCCGCAGCGGCGTTTTCCGGGGCCTTTTCCCCGAAAGCGAGCAGCGCCTCCCCGGCTTCGACGCGCCGTGCATCGAGGCGCAGAGCCGCCCGCGGAGCATAATGGCTCGCCAGCATTCCTGGCGCTTCTACATGCGCGCCGGGCGCGAGACGCTGCAGCCGCCGATCGAGAAGCTCTTCGATCGCCTCCGCCGCCAAACCACCGGGACGCAGAAGCCGCGGCGCTTCGTCGCTGATGGCGACGATGGTCGACTCCAACCCTACCGTGCACGGCCCGGCATCGATAACGGCGTCGATTCGATCGCCGAGCTGTTCGAGAACGTGGTCGGCACTTGTCGGGCTCAATTGCCCCGAGCGATTGGCGCTTGGAGCGGCAAGGGGTCGTCCGAAATGGGCGATGAGCTCGGCCGCCGGACCGAGAGGGCGGCGAAGCGCGATCGTCTTCTGCCCGGCCGTCACCAAGGGATGCACGGCCACCTCGCCCGCCAGCGGCCCGACGAGCGGCACAATGAGCGGCACAACGAGCGTCAGCGGCCCCGGCCAGAAATGCGCCGCCAGACGCAGCGCGTCGCCCTTCAATTCGCCGCAGCGCCCCGCCATCGCGGTATCGGCCACATGCGCGATCAGGGGATTGAAACGCGGCCTGCCCTTGGCCTCGAAGATCCGCGCCACCGCCTCGCCGTTGGTGGCGTCGGCCGCGAGACCGTAAACGGTCTCCGTCGGGATCGCGACAAGACCGCCCGCCCTTAAAATGCCCGCGGCCTCGGCAAGGAGCTCTTCGTTGCCCGTCTCCTGCCAGAGCAGTCTTTTCGCGTACATCCCACTCCATCGCTTGATTGCAGCTTACGTCAACGGCACATAGAAAGTGCTACCAGTCGGGATCGCGCGCGCTGCCTGCCCCGTCAAGAGAGCGCCGCGTTGAAGCCTTAAGATTGGTGGAGCCAAACGGGACGAGTTTAAAACGAGACGAGTTCAACGAGACGAGTTCAGGGGGAAACCGAGAATGCCCCGGGGAGGAGCCTGATGTACCGCGCACCAGTTGCCGAAATCGCCTTTACGCTCAAGCATGTCATCGGCCTGTCGCCGGCCATCACGGCGGGCCATATGGGAGAGCTCAGCGCCGACCTCCTGGAAGCCATCCTGGAGGAGGCGGGCCGCTTCGCCGCCGAGGAGATCGCCCCGCTCAACCAGGTCGGCGATCGTCGGGCCTCCACCTATGCCGACGGCGCGGTGACGCTGCCGGAAGGCTGGGCGAAGACCTATTCCGCCTGGTGCGAGGCCGGCTGGAACGCGTTGTCGGGGCCGGAGGAGTTCGGCGGCCAGGATCTGCCGGTGTCGCTCGCGGTCGCCGCCTTCGATATCTGGAATTCCGCCTGCGCGGCCTTCGCGCTCGGCCCGACATTGACGGTCGGCGCGGTGGAAGCCCTCAAATTGCACGCCACCGAAGAAATCAAAGAGCGCTATCTCGCCAGGCTCGTCTCCGGCGAGTGGACAGGCACGATGAATTTGACGGAGCCGCAGGCAGGCTCCGACCTCGGAGCGCTCCGCTGCCGTGCCGAACGGCGCGAAGACGGCACCTATCGCCTCTTCGGACAGAAGATCTTCATCACCTATGGCGAACACGACATGGCCGGCAATATCGTCCATACCGTGCTGGCCCGCCTTCCCGATGCGCCCGCGGGCACCAAGGGCATCTCGCTCTTTCTGGTGCCGAAATATCTCGTCAACGAGGACGGCTCGCTCGGCGCGCACAACGATGTCTTCTGCGCCGGCATCGAGCACAAGCTCGGCATCAACGCCTCTCCGACCTGCACGATGCTTTACGGCGACGGCCATTATGGCGACGAGCCGGGCGCCGTCGGCTATCTGATCGGCGAGGAGAACCGCGGCCTCGCCTGCATGTTCACGATGATGAACAATGCCCGCCTCATGGTCGGCATCCAGGGCGTGGGCGTGGCTGAACGCGCGCTTCAGGAGGCGACCGCCTATGCGTTGGAGCGTCGTCAAGGGCGCGCGCCCAATGCGCCGAAAGACGGCGAGATGAGCCCCATCGTGGAGCACCCGGACATCCGCCGCACGCTCCTCGCCATGCGCGGGCTGACCCAGGCGAGCCGCGCCATCTGCTATGCCTGTGCGCACGCCATTGATCTGGCGGACGCTGGCGCTCCCGGCCCGGAGACGAACGGCGACGGCACGCGCTTCTGGAACGAGCGCGCCTCGCTGCTGACGCCGATCGCCAAGGCGTTTTCCACCGATTGCGGCGTCGAGGTCGCCTCCATGGGCATCCAGGTCTATGGCGGCATGGGCTATATCGAAGAGACGGGAGCGGCCCAGCATCTGCGCGATGCGCGCATCTTCCCGATCTACGAAGGCACCAACGGGATCCAGGCCATCGATCTCCTCACGCGCAAGCTGCCGCAATCGGACGGGGCGTGCGTGCGCGGCTATCTCGATGAACTGGCGGCCATCGCGGAAGTCGCTCGGGCTTCAAACCGCGACGAGATGGGAAAGATCGGCGAGCGGCTTGCCGCCGCGATCACAGATTGCCGTGAGGCGAGCGAATACCTCCTTGAGGAGATGGCCGCCGGCCGCATGGAAGGCGCCTTGTGTGGCGCCACGCCCTATCTTCGGCTGTTCGGTCTGGCGGCGGGCGGGGCTTATCTCGCTCAGGGAGCGATTTCCTCCGATCCGAGCGAAAGCGAAGCGGGCCGGCTCAGGATCGCCACCGCGCGCGCTTTCTGCGAGCGGCTGTGTCCGCAGACGCAGGCGCTTCTGGCCGAGATCAAGGAAGGCGGCCAGTCGATTCTCCAGGTGCCGGCGGAGACGCTGGCAAGCTTCCAGTGAGGCTTCGCCTCTCCAAACCATCCGGCCCGACGGGGCCAGGCAGGAAGAGTTTATGAGCGACATCGTCATCGAAGACCGCCCCAGCGAGGGCAACGGCCTTATCCGCATCATTCGGCTGAACCGGCCGCAGAAGAAGAACGCGCTGACGACGGCCATGTACCACGAGATGGTGAAGGCGCTGCGCGGGGCGGCCAAAAACGAGGATATCGCGGCTTGTGTGTTTCTCGGCCAGCCGGGCACGTTCTGCGCCGGCAACGATATCGCCGATCTCGTGCGCGTCTCGGGCGGTCAAGGCATCGCCGAAGACATTCTCAATTTTCTGAAAGAGCTTGCCGTCAGCGACCGACCGCTGATTGCCGGTGTCGACGGCCTCGCCGTCGGTATCGGCACGACGCTTCTCATGCATTGCGACTATGTCGTCGCGTCGGAGCCGAGCACATTTCGGACGCCCTTCGTCGATCTCGCACTGGTGCCGGAGGCAGCCTCGAGCCTGCTCGCACCGCGCGTCATGGGGCACCAGAAGGCTTTCGAGCTCCTGGTGATGGGCGCGTCTTTCAGCGCCGAGGACGCGGCGATCGCGGGGCTCGTCAACCGCACGGTGCCGGAAGGCGCTGCCGAAGAGGCGGCTCTTGCGGCTGCAGCCCGTCTCGCCGCCAAGCCCCGGCAGGCCATGCTCGCCTCGCGGCGGCTTTTGCGCGGCAATGGCGAGGACGTCATGGCGCGCATCGACAAGGAGGCCGCGCTTTTTTCGGAGCGGCTGCAAAGCGCGGAGGCGCAGGCTGCCTTCGCCGCTTTTCTCAATTCATAAGAGCTTGAGGGAGAGACAAATGCCCAGGATTTTTCCGATGGAAGGCGGCTGCTCATGAGCCTTTCCGGCAAGACGCTGTTCATCACCGGCGCCTCACGCGGCATCGGCCTTGCGATCGCGCTCAGAGCCGCGGCCGATGGTGCCAATGTGGCCATCGCCGCCAAGACGGCCCGCCCGCATCCGAAACTCGAAGGCACGATCTTCACGGCCGCCGAAGCTATTGAAAAGGCCGGCGGCAAGGCGCTGCCGCTCGAAGTCGACATCCGTGAGGAGGCGGCCGTCAAGGAGGCGGTGGCGAAGACCGCAGAAACCTTCGGCGGCATCGACATCGTCGTCAACAACGCCTCCGCCATCCAGCTGACGAAGACGCCCGACACCGAGATGCGCCGCTTCGACCTGATGCATCAGGTCAACACGCGCGGCAGCTTCCTCGTCACCAAGACGGCGCTGCCCTACCTGGAAAAGGCGGAAAACCCGCACGTTCTCATGCTGTCACCGCCGCTCGACATCACCGAGAAATGGTTCGCGCCGCATGTCGCCTATTCGCTGGCGAAATACGGCATGAGCCTTTGCGTTCTGGGCTTTGCCGGCGAATTCCGTCCGAAGGGGATCGCGGTCAACGCGCTGTGGCCGCGCACGACCATCGCCACGGCGGCCATCAAGAACGTCGTCGGAGGAGACGCGATGATGCGTGCGTCCCGCAAGCCGGATATCCTGGCGGACGCGGCCTGGCGCATCTTCCAGAAGCCGTCGCGCGAATTCACCGGCAATTTCCTGATCGACGACACGTTCCTGGCCGGCGAAGGGGTGAGCGACTTCGATCACTATCGGGTCGATCCGACGGTGGCACTGCAGCCGGACTTCTTCCTGCCGGACGACAGCCAGCCGCCGGCCTCTTTGAAGCCGGTCGGCTGAAACGCATCGTCTCTTCGGTGATCCCGTCCAGGTGATCCGGAGGCCACGGGAGCTTAGGCGGAGGCTTTGCGCTCCGCCTTGGCCGCACGCCACTTCTTCATCAAGGCTTCGAGCTCCGCATCATGCGTCTCCGGCAGCGTGATGCGGAGGGAGACGAGAAGATCGCCACGGCCGCCCGTCGACGTCGGGAGGCCTTTGCCTTTGAGGCGCATCACCCGCCCGCCGCTCGTATGCGCCGGCACAGTCAAGCTCACATTGCCTTCGATTGTCGGGACGGTCGCCTTGCCGCCGAGGACGGCATCCTCCAGCGAGACGGCAACGTCCGTCCTGAGGTCGGAACCATCCACCTTGAAGCGCGGATGCGGCACGAAACGCACGGTGATCCGCGCATCGCCCGAAGGCCCGCCCTGCGGCGAGGCATAGCCCTGGCCGCGGAGACGGATCACCTGGCCGTCCTTCACACCTTTCGGCAGGGTCAGTGCCACGTCGCGCCCGTCGGGCAGCGTCACCGTCGGCTTCTTCCCGGCCACCAGGTCTTCCAGCGTCACGGCGACTTCGGCCTTCAGATCGGTGCCTTTGGGCGGCTGCGCTGTGGCGCCTGCCCGCCGTCCTGCGTTCGGCTGAGCACCCGCCCCTTGTGCACCAGCACCACCGAAGGCGCCGAAGATGGAATTCAGCACATCTTCCTCATCCATCCCGCCCGTATGCGTAGTGCGAGGGCCGCGGCCTCCGCTGGAAAACCGGAAGCTGCGCGCACGCCCGCCACCGCCCCGGCCGAAGCTTGAAAAAATATCGGAAAAACTGCGTGGGTCGAAGTCAGCATTTTGCGCACCACCGCCAGCAAAACCCTCGAAGCCGGCAAAACGAGGCTTGCCCTCGGCATCGATCTCGCCGCGGTCGAACTTCTCACGCTTGTCCTTGTCCCCTAGGATCTCGTAAGCGGAATTGACCTCGGCGAACCTTTCGGCCGAGGTCGGGTCCCCGGCGTTGTGGTCCGGATGGTTGGCCTTGGCCAGCTTGCGGTAGGCGCGCTTGATCTCGGCGGCGCTCGCCGTGCGTGACAGACCCAAGACATCATAGGGGTCGCGCATGGATCTCCTTTCCCGATTTGGCATAACGTACGGCCAAAATATGGGAACGGCACGTTGAAAATACCACTGTCGCCCGCAAGCCTAACTCGGCTCGGTCGCGAGAGCCTCCATCTGCACCACGCCGCTTGTCTGATCCTTGCACAATGTGCCGCCGAATCGGTGGACCCCGCCGACGCTCGTCACCGTCGCTTCAATGTCGCGACAGGTTCGGGTGGCGTTTTGGGAGATCTGTGACAGCGGCCGCACCTTGCCGGCCGAACCGGTGACCTCGTTGATCCAGTCGATGCCGTCCTTCGGCAGGGTGTCGATGCCGGCGATCCCGGCCGTCTGGCCGATCCGGGCGGCATCGGAATAAGACAGCGCTTCCGGCAGCGGCTCTTGCACGACGACGGCTGGTCCGATCGAACCCGTAGTGATCGCTGGGCTTTCATCGGCGTGATCGCCGAAGGGTATCGTAATGGAGCCGCATCCTGCGAGACTGACCGAAAGCAAGGCAGCCAGCACCGTTTGCTTCTGGAGGAGCGGGCCTTCACCGTGGTAGGGGCTGATACGCGACACTGATTAACCGACACCAAAATGACTCTTCCGCGAAAAGATGCCCCCTCAGAGTTAACAAGCGGTGACTTTACCGCCTACGGCGATCCCTTTTCCCTCTTCGGAGATTGGATGCGCGAGGCGACCGCTTCCGAGCCGAACGATCCCAATGCCGTGGCCGTGGCCACCGCCGACGAGACGGGGTTGCCGGATGTGCGCATGGTGCTTCTGAAGAGCTGGGACGAGCGCGGATTCGTGTTCTACACCAACCTTGAGAGCCGCAAGGGCGAACAGCTCGCGGCCAATCCCAAGGCGGCGATGTGCTTCCATTGGAAGTCGCTCGCCCGGCAAATCCGCATCCGCGGCAATGTCGAGGCCGTATCCGACGAAGAGGCCGACGCCTATTATGACAGCCGGCCCCGAATGAGCCGGATCGGTGCCTGGGCGAGCCGCCAGTCGCGCCCGCTCGAAAGCCGCTTTGCGCTGGAAAAGGCCGTGGCGACGGAAACCGCCCGCTTCGGCGCCGGCAAGGTCCCGCGGCCGCCCTTCTGGAGCGGCTTTCGGCTGGTCCCGGTCCAGATCGAGTTCTGGAACAACGGCGCCTTCCGCCTGCACGACCGGATTCGGTTCACCCCGCACGACAACGGCTGGCAGAAGCAACGGCTCTACCCCTGATCGATCCTCAGGCGCGCGCCTCAAGGTAAAACAGATGCGTGCCGATCTGGCCGGTCTGCTCCAACCGGTTCGCCCAGCCAGGCGCGACGTAATCCGCGTGGTAATGCGTGGACTGCCAGAGAGGCCCTCTCCAAAGCCCCTTGGAACCGCAGCCCTTCCTGCACGCCAACAACCATTTGGCGCGACGGCGGACCTCGTGCCAGCTCTTCTGGTCGGCGACGAGATCGGGCTTGCCGTCACAGGCGAAAGAGAACTGGCAGCGATTGCGCTTCTCGGCATTCTGAAAGACCACGCCGCAGATCGTATCGGGATAATGCTTGTCCTTGACCCGGTTGAGGATCACCCGCCCCACCGCGAGCTGGCCCTTGGCGGTCTCGCCGCGGGCTTCGAAATAGAGCGCCTTGGCGAGACATTCGCGTGCCGATTTTGACGGCATCTCTGAGGCATCTGCATGCTTGCCCGCCGGCCCGACCGAAACCGGCCTCGGTTGAGGCAACGGGCCCTCGTAAATCTCCGCCGCATGCGCATGGCCCGCGGCGAGCAGCGTTGCACCAAACAGAAGCGCAGCCGCACCCCGTGCCGCGCCTTCAAAGGCGCGCCCGATATATCCCATCATTTTCCCTTTGCCGCATGGGCGGGGTCAAAACCCCGCTCTCTTCCCGAAGGTGCGCTTCGCGGAGAAGTTGGGCGACAATGCGGAGCTGATAGGGAGATTTCCGGACGGGCTTAAGCTTCGGACAAGCCTTACGAATCCGGAATTTGGGACAATACGGCCGTCTCAGGGGGAGACCGGGAGGAGCACTTCGTGCTGACGGCCGAAAGGAAGGGCGCGAGACAGCCCATAATAGGCGTAGAAAACCGGCCCCTCGGCCTCAAGCCCTTCATCCTCCACGAAATCTTCCAGCATCACGCGATTGATGCCGAAGGCGACATCCTCCGTTGAAGTGAAACGAAGCACGGCGACGCGCTGCGCCGGCACCGAGATGACGCGCAGGCGCGGGTCGACGCTTTCAAAGCCGCAATCCGCTGCCCGTGCCGCGCTCAGAGGCACACGGACGGACCAGCGCCCATGGGTGAAACCGGTATCGTCGCCATCGGCTGCGTTTGAACGCCTGGATTGCATCACGGGGTCGAGAAGCGCGGCCGGTCTCTCCCCGTCTCGGTCCGCCCCACTCACGCGCTCGAAGGCTCTCTGAAGCGCGTCTTCGCGGCCACCATAGAGAGACATCTCCAAGGCGTGAAAAGCCGGGTAGTCGCGGATTTCATAATCGCCGTCGCGGTAAATCACGCGCCCGCGCAGCATCGGACGCCGCGGAATGATGCGCTCGATCGCATAAGCGCCGAGGCCGAGACCCAAAAGCGCCGCCCCCAAGATCAAAGCGGGCCCGGCCTTGCCGGACCCCGCTCGATCCACGGACGGAGGCTGGGTGCGAGCCCCGCTTGAGAGGTCCGTCCTCCTCACGCCTCGCTGACCTCCACCATGATCTCGTTGCGGCGCATGAAGCCTGGCGTCATCGGCGGATTGTAATAGGCGTAGATCGGCTCGCCGATCGCCTTCAGATCGTGATCCTCGATGAAGAGGCGAAGGGCCTCAAGATTCTCCAGCGCCAGCCGATCGTTCATCTGGCCGGAGAACCTGACGCTCGCCACACGGCGCGGCGAAATCTCCTTCAAGACGACGTCGTCCTGCGCCGGCTTCGGCAGATCCGCCAAATTCCATTTCGCCGGCATGATGAAACGCACGGCCCAACCGCGCCGCCGGCCATTCTCGCCGACTATTGGCGCCTGCACGACCGGGGCGGTCATGGCGATCTTCTTGCCCGGCCGCTGGCGCGCGAAAATATAATCGGCGAGCTTGTGGAAGCCGGCCTTCAAGGCCTGATCGCGGCGCCCCGTGGCGTGGGCCTCCGCCACCACCTGCTTGCCGTATTCACGAACCTCGAACTCGCTCTTGCTGTCGACGACGTCGTAATCGGGCTCTTCGATGTAAAGGCTCGTGCGGCGGGCGGCATAGATCGCACCGCCGACCAGAACGAGCGCCGCGCCGGCCGCCACGACCCCGGCAACGCCCGGGCGCTCGCGCACATAATCGCTGCCGTGGTGATACCACTTTGCCGGCCGATCATACCAATGCGGTTCGGGCCGGCGCCACGGATTGGCATTGCGGGCCCGGCGCGTGACGTTATGGCCGGTGTCGGCGACCGAACGTCCTCGCTCTTCGAGATTGTCCTGGAGTTTTCCGAGCGTATCGCGGAGTTCGGCGTAACTGCGGGAAAGAGCGTTCGGCATAGCATTCTCCTTGTTCGGGCGAGCGGCAGCGCGTGCCGCCCCATTCGTGCAAAGGGAACGCGTCGACGGGCTTCCGGTTGCCCGCAGGAAGGGGTTTCCGTTTCGCAGCGGACATGATCTCATCAAGCCATGCGCAATCTCTCGATCCTCAAAGCCGCTCGCGGCGGCCGCGCGCCGCGTCGGGCCATGCCGCTGGTCCTTCTGACCTGCCTTTGCTTCTTCCTCTCTGCCGAGGGGAGCGCAGCCGACACCGCCTGCCGAAAGGGGCAGAGTTTCGACGCCTGGCTCTCGGATGTCTCCGCGGAAGGCGCCAGGAAGGGGCTGACGCAACGCAGCCTTTCTGAGCTTCAAGGCCTCAGCCTCGACCGCAAAGTCCTAGCACGCGACCGCGGCCAGCCGAGCCTCTCCTTGAGTTTCACGGAGTTCGCAGACCGCCTCATTTCGCGGAACCGTCTGTCGCGCGGGCGCGCCATGCTCGACCGCTATGACTCGACCTTTGCGGCGATCGAACGAGATTTCGGCGTGCAGGGCCCGGTGCTTGCCGCCTTTTGGGGCCTCGAGACGGATTTCGGCGGCTATATGGGCGAGTTCTCGTCGCTGCGGTCGCTCGCCACCCTCGCCTATGATTGCCGGCGTTCGGAGCTTTTTCGCGAAGAACTCTTCGCAGCCCTCGCGCTTCTGGAACGCGGCGACCTCACGCCCGAAGAAATGCGCGGGGCCTGGGCGGGCGAGATCGGTCAGGTGCAGTTCACCCCCTCGAACTATCTGAAATTCGGTGTCGATTATGACGGTGACGGACGGCGCGATCTCGTCAGGAGCGTGCCCGACGCGCTCGCCTCGGCGGCGAAATTTCTGCGCCATCTCGGCTGGCGCGCCAACGAACCCTGGCTCGAAGAGGTCGAAGTCGGCCCGAACGTCCCGTGGGACAAAGCCGGACGGGGCCATTATCGCAGCCGTTCAGAATGGGCGCGAGACGGGGTGAGGCGCCGCGGCGGCGGACGTTTGCCCGCAGATCGTGTGGATGCTGCCCTTGTTTTGCCGATGGGGCGTGACGGCCCGGCATTTCTCGCCTATCGCAACTTCGACATTTTCTGGGAATGGAACAATTCCTCGAATTATTCGCTGGCGGCCGCCTATTTCGCCACGCGCCTCGCCGGAGCACCGCCGATGCGGCGGGGAAATCCGGCCGCCATGCTTTCCTCAAAGGAGCTCCTCGAAGTGCAGACGCGTCTCAACCGCCTGGGCTATGACGCCGGGCCGCCGGACGGCCGGCTCGGCCAGAAGACGCGCGCAGGCGTGCGTGCGGCCCAGCTTGCCTTCGGCCTCCCTGCAGACGGCTATCCGACGCGCGCCCTCCTTGAGCGGCTTCGCCGGCAATAGGTGCGAGAGCTGTGTCAAATCCATTGCCGCAGACTGCGCCGAAGGCTGCACCGGCAACCTATGCCCTCGGCTCCATCGTCGTCGCATTGGCCGGGATTGCGCTGAAGCTTCTCGCCTGGAAGCTCACGGGTTCTGTCGCGCTTTTCTCCGACGCGCTTGAAAGCCTCGTCAACCTCGCCGCAGCCGCCGGGGCCTATATCGCGCTGCGACAGGCGGCCCGTCCGGCCGATGACGGTCACCCCTTCGGGCACCACAAGGCGGAGTATTTTTCAGCCGTCGCCGAAGGCATCCTCATTATCGGCGCCGCGCTCGTCATTCTGAATGAAGCCTGGCAGGCCCTCTTCGGACCGCGCGTCCTCGACGATCTCGGGATCGGCCTTTTCATCAACGCCCTCGCCGGCCTTCTCAACGCCGCTTGGGCGACGCATCTTCTGCGCCAGGGCCGCCATTTCCGCTCCCCTGCCCTCATCGCCGATGCGAAGCATCTGTTCGCCGATGTTGCCACCTCAGTCGGCGTCATTGGCGGCGTGCTGGCGGCCGGCCTCACCGGCTATCTCATTCTCGACCCGCTCCTGGCCGCGCTCGTCGCGGTCAATGTCTTGTGGTCCGGCTGGCATCTCGTCCGCGGTTCCGTCGGCGGCCTCATGGACGAAGCCGCGCCTGCCGAGATCCGGGCCGAGATCCAGGAGCTCATTCAAAAACACGGGGCCGGCTCGCTGCAGGCTCACGATCTGCGCACCCGCGTCGCCGGACAGCGGACGTTCCTGGAATTCCATCTCGTCGTTCCGCGCACAATGACGGTCGCCGAAGCCCATAAGATCTGCGATGCGATCGAAGATGGGCTCCGGCTCCGGCTCGGCGACATCCACATCGCCATCCATGTGGAGCCGAGCGAGAAGGCCAAAGCCGAGGCCGAGGTGATCATCGCATCGGAATAGGCGCAGTCTTGGACGCTGCGACGAGCTCAGAATCCGAAAAGGACCACCCGCGACGATTGGGGCCCGCCGCGTTTCCAAAATCGCGAGAACTCCAGCATATTCCTGACTTGCCTCTAAAAACGACGGCAGCGAAGGAACAAATTCACAGACATCGAGATTTCCGATTGCGAAGGGGCTTTCGCATAAGCCAGGAGAAATCGGATGTTTAAGAGGAGCCTTCGCGCGACATGCGCGATCGTTGCGGCAACGTTTGCACTCACGGCCGCGCCAATTGCGACCGCAGCGCCAGCGCTTCCGAACCTCGTCATTGCTGATCAGAGTTCAAGCCAGATCCAGCAAGTCCAATGGGATCGTCGCGACCACCGGTGGGACCGGCGCGACCGGCGCCACCATCGGGCGGATAGGCGTGACGAACGGCGCCATTGGGACAAACGCCGGCACGGACCGCGCTATCGTCAGCGCCGGCCCGGATACAGCCATTACCATGACGGCTATTACTACTCGACGCCGTGGTGGGCGGCTGCCGGCGCAGTCGGCGCCATCATCGGCAACAAGATGGGCAATAGCGGCAACAGCAGCGCACGTTCACACGTCGCCTGGTGCAACGATCACTATCGCTCCTACAATCCGCGCACAGACACGTATACGGGCTACGACGGACGCAAGCATCGCTGCGACAGCCCTTACAATTGATCGCAGCCAACGCTGACGAATGATCTTGCCCCCGGCCCTTCGCCGGGGGTTTTTCGTTCTGCCCTTTTTCGGGCGGCCCTTTTTTGGTCGAGCGTCCGCTCTACCCCCGGAAAGGGAAGACGGCCTCGCGCTGCCATGGCCCGCCCAGATAACGCCACAAGATGAGCCCCTCGCCGCGCCCTTCGAAGGGCCGCAGCGCCGTCGTCAATTCGCGGCGCAAGGTTTCCGCCTCCGCCGTCGTGACCTTGTTCTGCAAAGTGACATGCGGGCGAAATCCGGCATTGTCCTGTGCGGTCAGAAAGGGCGCGAATTCATCGGCGAGATCGCGGCGCAGTGCCGACAAGGCCGGCGCCTCGACGGTGAGCGCAACGCCGCCGCCGAGCGATTTTACCCCTTTGAAGGCGAGCGGGATCTTTCGCTGTCGCCGCGCAGCCTCTTCGAGCATTGGACGCAGAAGGCTTTTGCGCTCGCCCGGCAGAGCGTGAAACAGCGTCAGATGCGCGGGAACCTGATTGCGCTCCGGCGGATAATGCGCACGCCGCAACGCATCGAGCCGCACGAACGTGGCGTCATCGAGTTTCAGCGTCAGGATGAGGGGCTGCGCCACTTCCGAGGCTCCTCCGCGATTTGAGCGCCCTAGACGAGGCTCCAATCTGCGAGCGCTTCGACCGTCGCCGGCACATCGCGGAGCCGGTTGACGACCGTCGTCGCCCCCGCATCCATCAGCGCTTCGGCGTGCCCCGGCCAGGTATGCGACGCGCCGGTGAAACCGATCACACGCATACCGGCGGCAACCGCCCCGCTGACGCCGTGGACGGAATCCTCGATGACGAGCACGTCCGCCGGTTCGACGTCGAACTCTTCGGCGGCGTGCAAGAACACGTCCGGGGCCGGCTTCTGGCGGTGCTGGCGCACCTCGACCGCCGAATAAATGTAAGGGCGAAAGCGGTCATAGAGCTCGGTGCGGCGAAGCTCCATCTCGAGGCGTTCGGAAGTGGAGTTGGAGCAGATGCAGCGCGCGGCGTCGAGCCGGTCGAGCATCTCGTGGGCTCCCGGAACCATTTGCAGTTCCGTCTCCAGGGCGTTGTCGAGTTCACTCTCCGAACGCGCCCGGATGGTATCGGGAAGGCTCTTGCCGAGCTCCGCCTCCGCCTCAGAGAATATCTGATCTCCGGTCAGGCCTGCGAAGCGCAGCGAAACCTCGTCGGGGGTGATTTCCATCCCGGCTTCGCCAAGAAGGCGGGCCGTGACGCGCGAGGCGATGATCTCAGAATCGACCAGGACGCCATCGCAATCGAATATAACTAACATGCCCTGAGGCTTTAGGGCACCGGCTGCTTGCGGCAAAGGGCTTGATGGCTCAAAAAGGCCGTCCGAGATGATGTGCCCGGCTTCGGCCGGGGAACGAGGAGACGCTTTTGCGTTATGTATCCACGCGCGGCCAGGCTCCGGCTTTAGGCTTTCGTGACGTCGTTTTGACCGGGCTCGCTTCTGACGGCGGCCTCTACGTGCCGGAAGAATGGCCGGCCTTCTCCCCCTCAGAGATCGCAGCCTTCGCGGGGCGCCCCTATCAGGACGTCGCCCTTGCCGTCATGCGCCGCTTCGTCGGCGACGAAATCGGCGAAGCAAAACTCAAAACCCTGATTGCCGACGCCTATCGCAGCTTTCCGCACCCGGCCGTCACGCCGCTCGTGCAGATCGCGCCGAACCATTTCCTCCTGGAGCTCTTTCACGGCCCCACCCTCGCCTTCAAGGACGTGGCGATGCAGTTTCTCGCCGCCTTGATGGACGACATCCTGGCCGAACGCGGTGAGCGCGCGACCGTCGTCGGGGCCACCTCGGGCGATACCGGCGGCGCGGCCGTCGAGGCTTTTCGCGGACGTTCGCGCGTCGATGTCGCCGTTCTTTTTCCCGAAGGGCGCGTTTCCGAGGTGCAGCGACGGCAGATGACGACCCTTTCGGAGGACAACGTTCAGGCGATCGCCATCAAGGGGCATTTCGATGATGCCCAGGCCCTCGTCAAAGCCATGTTCGCCGACAAGGGCTTCCGCGAAGAGGTTTCGCTGTCGGGCGTCAACTCCATCAATTGGGGCCGCATCGCCGCCCAGACGGTCTATTATTTCGTCGCCGCGACAGCGCTCGGCGCACCGTCACGAAAAGTCTCGTTTACCGTGCCGACGGGCAATTTCGGCAATATTTTCGCGGGCTACGTCGCCGCGCAAATGGGCCTGCCGATCGACAGGCTGGTCATCGCCACCAACGTCAACGACATCCTGCACCGCACGCTCGAAAGCGGTCGCTACGAAGTGGGTGACGTCGTGCCGACGGCCTCCCCGTCGATGGATATCCAGGTCTCCTCGAATTTCGAGCGCCTTCTCTTCGCCGCCGAAGGACGCGACGATAAGACGACCCTCCGGCATATGGAGGGCTTGAAGCAATCCGGCTCGTTCACGCTCGAGGAGAAAAGTCTCAGCGCCATCAAGACGGATTTTTCGTCGGGGCGGGCGGACGAAGCGGAAACGGCGGAGACCATTCGCCGGGTCCACGCCCAGACCGGGCTCGTCATCGACCCGCACACGGCCGTCGCCGTCAGCGTTGCCGAGCGCCATCTGCAGCCGTCCTCGCCGATGGTGACGCTCGCCACAGCCCATCCGGCGAAATTTCCCGATGCGGTGGAAAAGGCCAGCGGCATTCGCCCGGCACTGCCGGAGCGGCTCGCCGGCCTGATGGAGCGGAAGGAGCACTTCACGGTGGTGCCGGCAGAATTGGAAGCGGTGGAACGACAGATACGATCTCGCTCGCGCGCCGCGCAGGTCGAGGCGTTATAATCATGCAGCTCAGCAAACTTGAAAACGGCCTCACGGTCGTCACCGAAACCATGCCGCATCTCAAGACGGCGGCGATCGGCGTTTGGGTCAATGCCGGCACGCGCTCGGAAAGCGAGGCCGAGCACGGCATCTCGCACCTTCTGGAGCATATGGCCTTCAAGGGGACAACGCGTCGGAGCGCGCGCGACATCGCGGAAGCGATCGAGGCCGTCGGCGGGGAGATCAACGCCGCGACGTCGATCGACCACACGGCCTATTACGCGCGGGTTCTCAACGAGGATCTGCCCCTCGCCATCGACGTCCTCTCCGATATCGTCATCCATTCCACCTTCGACCCTGTCGAACTGGCGCGCGAGCGTCACGTCATCCTGCAGGAGATCGGTGCGGTGATGGATACGCCCGACGATCTCGTCTTCGATTACTTCCAGGCCGCGGCCTATCCGAATCAGCCGATCGGGCGCACCATCCTCGGCGAGGAAGCCTCGATCACCCGCATCACACCGGACGACCTCAAAGCCTATCTCGCCCGCCATTACCGCGGTGACGCGCTGGTTCTGGCCGCTGCCGGCGGCATCGAACACGACGAGGTGCTGGCGCTAGCCAAAGAGAAGTTCGGCGACGTCGAGAAGAACAGCAATGGCGAGCTTGCGCCGGCGCGCTATCTCGGCGGCGACCATCGTCAGAAGCGGCGCCTGCAGGAAGCCCAGATCATTTTCGGCTTCGAAGCGCCGTCGAGGCGTTCAGACCGCTATTTCGCCGCCCGCATGCTCGGCACCATCCTCGGCGACGGCATGGCCTCCAGGCTCTTCCAGCGTGTGCGCGAGGAAGAAGGGTTGTGCTATTCGATCTCGGCCTTTCACTGGGCCTTCGCCGACAGCGGCGTGCTCGGCATTCACAGCGCCACCTCCAAGGGCGACGTCAAGGCGGCCTCGGCTCTCATTCTCGACGAGCTTCTAAGGATCACCGACGGCGTGAATGAGGACGAGATCGCACGCGGTCGCGCCCAGATCAAAGCGGGCCTCCTGATGGCGCTCGAAAGCCCGGCGGCACGCGCCGGCCAGCTCGCCCGCCAGATCATGATCCTCGGCCGCCCGCTCGCACTCGACGAGCTTCTCGCCGATCTCGAAAGCGTCACCTCGAACGACATCGCCGAGATGGCGAAGGATGCGCTCGCCTCACCCCTGACGCTCGCTGCGATCGGACCGGTGGGCAACCTTCCCGATGCCGGGAGCATGACGAAGCGTCTGCGCGGCAGCATGGTGTAACGGCCGGCGACCATGGCGTTCCTGCGCTCCGTCTCATACGCTGAAGTCGGGCCAAGCCTCACCGGTGAGGGCGTCTTGCTGCGTGCGCCACAATACGCCGACTTTGCGGAATGGGCGGCTTTGCGAGAGGAAAGTCGCGCCTTCCTGGCGCCATGGGAGCCGATCTGGCCTTCCGACGATCTCACCCGCATGTCGTTTCGGCGGCGCATCCGGCGATACCGCAACGAGATCCGGGAAGATCTGGCCTATCCATTCTTCATCTTCCGGATGTCGGGCAACATCCTCGTCGGCGGCCTCACCCTCTCCAACGTCACGCGCGGCATGACCCAGTCGGCGACGATCGGCTATTGGATGGGCGAACCTTTTGCGGGCAAAGGCCATATGAGCGCCGCTTTGCGGGCGATTATTCCCTACGCCTTCGGTCCGCTGCGTCTGCACCGGCTCGAGGCGGCCTGCCTGCCGCACAACCGGGCGTCGATCACACTCCTGGAAAGATGTGGCTTTCAAAGAGAAGGTCTTGCCCGCGGGCTCGTCTGCATTGCCGGGCGCTGGCAGGACCATATCCGCTTTGCACGGCTCGCTGAGGATTGATCCGGCCGGGGATGAACGCCACCCCTTGTCGGCCAAAGGTTGTGCGCAAGCCAGACGAGGGTTAGACGATGACGTCGATTTGCCGGAAAAGATGAGGCTTGAGGGCTTGCGCGTATCGCCTTTCCCACTGAGGATTCTGCTCGTCCTGGCGGCCTTTTTCGTGCTCGTGCGGCCAGCTGCGGCGCTTGAAGCCATCGAGGTGCCGCTCGGAGTCGCAACCCTCGATCTCACCGACGCGGTCGAACGTTATTCCAGCGATACGGACCGCTTGCAGGTTTCCACCGCGGCCGGCGCTGACGGCATCGTCCGCCGTATCGAGGTGCGGGCACAAAACGACGGCGGCAGCTCCGACTGGGTCGTTTTCGCGCTCGCCAACACCTCCGACGAGCAGATCGACCGCCTCCTCGTCGCCCCGCATTACCGGCTGGTCGGCTCCGGCGTTCTGACCCCGGACCTCGGCTCCGTGCGGATCGTCGCCGTGACACCGTCGGAAGGTTTCGCGCCTGAGCATCTCGACGAACCCGGCGCCGACGTTTTCCGCATCACGCTCGATCCCGGCGCCATCGTCACCTATATCGCGCAGCTCTCCTCGCCCAAACTCACGGAACTGCATCTGTGGCAGCCGGAAGCCTATGAGGAGAGCGTCAATTCCTTCACGCTCTACCGCGGCATCGTCCTCGGCATTTCGGCGCTGCTTGCGCTCTTCCTGACCGTCCTCTTCGTCGTCCGCGGCACGGCCATGTTCCCGGCATCGGCGATCCTCGCCTGGGCCGTCTTCGGCTATATCGCCATCGATTTCGGCATCATCGGCAAGGTGTTCGGGCTCGGGCCTGAGGCGCTGCAGGCCTGGCGCGCGGCCACGGAAGTGCTCCTGTCTCTGGCGCTGACGGTCTTCCTTGCAACCTATCTGCACCTGCACCGCTGGCACATTCGCTACGCGCATCTCACCGGCATCTGGCTCGTCGTCCTGACGGCCCTCTTCGGCATCATCCTCATCGATCCGACCACGGCCGCCGGGATTGCGCGCATCTCCCTGCCGATCACCGTGATGCTCGGGCTCGCCGTCATCGTCTATCTGGCGTTCCGGGGCTTCGACCGCGCCATCATGCTGGTGCCGTCCTGGACGATCCTCGTCTTCTGGCTCGCCATGGCCTGGCTCGCCGTCTCAGGACGCATCGACAATCCGTCGATCCAGCCCGCCCTTGCCGGCGGCCTCGTTCTCCTCGTCATGCTGGTCGCTTTCACCATCATGCAGCACGCCTTTGCCGGCGGCGGCCTCGCCCAAGGCATCGTCAGCGATGCGGAGCAGAAAGCGCTCGCCCTCGTCGGCGCCGGGCATGCCATCTGGGACTGGGACGTGGCGCGGGATCGCATCGAGATCGGCCATGAGATCGAGACCGTGCTCGGGCTGAAGCGTGGGGCGCTCGAAGGACCGGCGCGCAACTGGCTCGGCACGCTGCACCCGACCGATCGCGACCGTTTCCGTGCCGTGCTCGACGCCGTCATCGCGCAGCGCCGCGGCCGCATCAATCAGATCTTCCGAATGCGCGCCGCGGACGGACGTTTCCTGTGGTTCCATCTCAAGGCGCGCCCGATCGTCGGCGCCGACGGCGAGGTGATGCGCTGTTCCGGGACGCTGGCCGACGTCACGGAGGCACGCACCGCCGAAGACCGTCTCCTGCACGACGCGATCTTCGACAACCTCACCGGCCTGCCCAACCGACAATTGTTTCTCGACCGGCTCGAACAGGCACTTCTGCGCGCGGAAGCCGCGGCAACACTCATGCCGTCGGTCATCTATCTCGACCTCGACGGCTTCCAGCGCATCAACGACGAAAACGGCATCTCCGTCGGGGATTCGGTGCTTCTCGCCATCGCCCGCCGCCTGTCGCGGCTTTTGTCGCCGGCCGACACGCTCGCCCGCATCGGCGGCGACGGTTTCGCGATCCTGCTTGGGGCGCAGAGCGAAGCGGACGGGGTGCAGGAATTCGCCGATTCCCTGCGCATCGCCGTGCGTGCGGCGATCCCGATCGGCGATCAGGACATTCGTGTCACCGCCTCGGCGGGCGTCGCTATCGCCACGAAGGGTGCGGCGACCGCCGAAACTCTGAAGGATGCGGAGACGGCAAGCTTCCACGCCAAGCGCCAGGGCGGCGACCGCACCTCTCTTTACCGCCCGGGCGAGATCGTACGGCGCGACAGCGACGATCTGCAGGCCGACCTTGCGGCGGCCCTTGAGGGCGGTGAGATCGAGCTCGTCTATCAGCCGATCATTCGGCTTTCCGACAACACGATCGCCGGTTTCGAAGCCTTGGTGCGCTGGGAGCATCCGCGCCGCGGCTCGGTGCCGCCGAGCGAATTCATTCCGGTCGCAGAGGAAAGCGGCCTCATCGTCCAGCTCGGTCTCTTCACGCTGGAGCGCGCGGCACGCGATCTGGCTCTCTGGCAGGCAGCCCTGCGCGAAGGTCCGCCGCTTTTCGTCTCCGTCAACGTCTCAAGTCAGCAGCTCCTGCGCTACGACCTCATCAACGACGTCAAGGCGGTGCTTGCACGAAGCGGCGTCGCGCCGGAAACGCTGAAACTCGAGATCACCGAATCCCTGGTGATGCAGAACCCCGAATTCGCCGCCAAGATGCTGGAGGAAATCCGCAATCTCGGCGCCAGTCTGGCCCTCGACGATTTCGGCACCGGCTATTCGGCGCTCTCCTATCTGCAGCGCTTTCCCTTCGACACGATCAAGGTCGACCGGTCCTTCGTCGCCAACAACGGCTCCACGGCGCGTCCCGTCATTTTGCGCTCGATCATCACGCTCGCGCATGATCTCGGCATGGACGTCGTGGCGGAGGGCGCGGAGACGGAATCCGATACGCTGGAGCTCATACAGCTCGGTTGCGAATACGTGCAGGGATATCTTTACGGACGGCCGATGTCGTCGCAGATGGCGCACCAGATGGCACGCCGCCGCCAGCAGCCGCAGCAATCGCTGGCGCGTTCCGCTTAAGAGGGGCTCAGGCGTGGCCTGAGAGGGAAGACAGCCGGTCCTGGGCGACGCCGATCTTCGACAAAGCGCGCTCGTATTTCGTCTCGAGATCGGCATCGAAGAGGATCGCCCTGTCGGCGGGTCCGTTCAGCCAGCCGTTCGCCTGGATCTCGAGCTCGAGCTGGCCGGGCGCCCAGCCCGCATAGCCGAGCGCCAGAAGCGCCTCGGCAGGTCCCTCGCCGTCGGCAATCGCCCGCAGCACATCTAGCGTCGCCGTCAGGCAGACCTCGTCGGAAATCGGCAGCGTCGCTTCTTCGAGGAAAAAATCACAGGAATGCAGGACAAAGCCGCGACCTGTTTCGACGGGACCGCCGCGATGCACGCGGATCTCGTCGAGCTGGCGCGGATCGCCCACCACCACATCCTCTTCATGGCCGATGTCGAGCTGGGTGAGGAGATCGCGGAAATTGATCTCAGGCGCGAGCTTGTTGATGACGATCCCCATCGCGCCCTGATCTGAGTGCGCGCAGAGATAGATGACCGTCCTTTCGAACCGCTTGTCGCCCATCGTCGGCATCGCGATTAGAAACTGGCCGTCCAAGAAGCCGCTATCCGGCGTCGCTGTTGTCATACACGGATGGTAGCAATCGCCGTGGCGCTTGAACAGGCTCGGCGGGGTTTTGCCTCACCAAGAAATGACCATAAGAGTGCGGAAGAGATTGGCCGCCCGTCCGGGTCATGTGCAAGGTGGTCGCATGCAGCGACGTTTTTTTCTTCCCTCCGTGATCGCCTCCCTGATCGCTTCCCTGGCCCTCGCCGTCTTTGTCGGCGAAGCCACGGCCGCACAATCCAACTGGTCCGATGGCGAGCGCTCTCGTCTCCGCCTGATCGCAGCGCCCGTCGACGGCGAGGCGATGGCGGGGATCGAGATCGAGCTCGAACCCGGCTGGCACACCTATTGGCGCAGCCCCGGCGATGTCGGCATTCCCCCGCGTTTCGATTTTTCCGGTTCGCAGAACCTGCGCGCCGCCCGCGTGCTCTATCCCGCGCCCGAGCGCTATGACGACGGCACCAGCATTTCGGCCGTCTATTTCGACCGCACGGCTCTTCCCGTCCTCGTAACGGCGGACGATCCGGCAAAGCCCGTCGTCCTGAAACTCTCGGCGTTCTACGGTGTGTGCAAAGACGTCTGCATTCCCGCCGACGGGGCGGCCACGCTCACCATCGATCCGCAGCCAAAGGATGATCCTCGCGCGCGTATCGCCCTCAAAGAGGCGGTCGCCGAACTGCCGCAGCAAGGACCTGCGCCCGGGCTTGCAATCGAGCGCCCGCAGCGCGACGGCAGCGACGTGACGATCCCGGTGGTGGCGGAGGGGGCGCCAAAGCATGCGCCGGTTCTTTTCGCGGAAGCGCCGGACGGAGCTTATCTGCCGGTCCCCGAGCTTGGCCCACATGAGGGCGCCAATTTCATCTATCACCTGCGCTTTTCGAACGCCGAGGAGGCTGCAGCTCTCTCCGGCAAGGAAATCCGCTTCACCCTCGTCTCCGGCGGAGAGGCGATCGAGCAGTCGATGAAGCTTCCCTGACGACACTCTCTCTTCGCGCCGACGACTTCAAACATCCCGGCGCCGCCCTAAATCGGAGCTACGCCGCCCGCAAACGGTGCGGCGCCCCTCGATTTCGCGTGTTTCTACCATCAGGAGATCTTCATGACCCTTTCCGCCGGCGATCGCATCCCAGGGACCACCTTCTTCGTCTCCGGCGAAAACGGCCCGGAAAAGCGCACCACGGACGAGATCTTTCCCGGCAAGAAGGTCGTTTTGTTCGGCGTGCCCGGCGCCTTCACGCCGACCTGCCAGAACAAGCATCTGCCGGGCTTTCTGGAGCATTACGACGCGATCAAGGAGCGCGGCGTCGACACGATCGCGCTTGTCGCCGTCAACGATCCCTTCGTGCTTAAGGCCTGGTCGGAGGCGACCGGCGCCACCGGCAAAATCCCCTTCCTTTCCGATGGAAATGCCGAATTTGCGAAAGCCACCGGCCTTGCCATCGACGGCTCGGGCGCGGGCCTTGGGACGCGGCTCGCACGCTTTGCCGCCATTGTCGAAGATGGCGTGGTGAAATCGATCTATGTCGAGGATGCCCCGTCCACGGCGGAAAAATCGACGGCGGCAGCGGTCCTGGAAGCTCTGTGATCTAGGGCCTGCTCTCGGCCCGCCGTTTCGGGCCGAGCTTCCGACAAAACAACACTCCTGCCGCGCGAGCGCATCGCGCGGCAGGCGACTTTGCGCTCGAATTTGCCCGCTCACCGTGAGGCGCGGCGTGAACGGCGTCCCTCGATCACGGCGCTTTTTTCAAGATGCCGCCGCAAGTCTTGGCCCCCTTGCACTTTCGCCCTCTTCAAGCGGCGGCATTAAGACTGTATCGTCTGGGATAAATCCTTCGAGGCTGATGGAATGGCCGCTTCAACAGCGGAAGCCGTCGCGGAAGCCGCCGGCGCCACCAATGCTGTGCTCTTTGCCGAGCCGCTGATCCTGCTTGGGGCAGCCGTGCTGATGGTGCCGCTCGCCAAGCGTCTCGGTCTCGGCTCCGTGCTCGGCTATCTGGCGGCCGGCGTCATCATCGGCCCTTTGGCACGGCTCATCAGCGAGCCGGAACAGATCCTGCACGTCTCCGAACTCGGCGTCGTCATGTTTCTGTTCATCATCGGCCTCGAGCTGAAGCCCTCGAAACTCTGGACGATGCGGCGCGATATTTTCGGCATGGGCGCCGCCCAGGTCGGCGTCACCGGTGTCGTCCTCAGCCTCGGCTTCTTTCTGTTCGGCTGGCGCCTGGAACCGGCGCTGATCATCGGTTTCGGTCTCGCAATGTCGTCGACCGCCTACGGCATGCAGGATCTGGCGGAAAAGAACGATCTGAAGACGGCCTACGGGCAGAAGAGCTTTTCCATACTGCTGTTTCAGGACATCGCCATCGTGCCGCTTCTGGCGCTGGTGCCGCTGATGTCGCCGGGCAGTACGGACAACGTCGCCTCGAGCGGCGTGGTGGAGG
Source organism: Afifella marina DSM 2698 (assembly GCF_900102695.1). GTDB lineage: Bacteria > Pseudomonadota > Alphaproteobacteria > Rhizobiales > Afifellaceae > Afifella > Afifella marina. The sequence goes on along the minus strand of NZ_FMVW01000001.1, from coordinate 351,785 downwards.
TCATCAAGCTCGTCGTCGCCACGGGCCTCCTGCTTCTCGCCGGGCGCTTTCTGCTCAATCCGATGTTCCGGCTCCTCGCCGCCACCAAGGCGCGCGAGATCATGACCGCCGCGGCGCTGCTCGTCGTGCTCGCGGCCGCGGCCATCATGGACATGGCCGGCATGTCGATGGCCATGGGCGCCTTCATCGCCGGGGTGATGCTTGCCGATTCCTCGTTCCGCCACGAGCTTGAGGCCAATATCGAGCCCTTTCGCGGGCTCCTTCTCGGCCTCTTCTTCATCGCCGTCGGCATGTCGATCAATCTGTCGAGCGTGCTCCTGGCCTGGTGGCGCATTATCCTCGTCGTACCGATCGTCATGCTCCTCAAAGGCGCGATCCTCTACGGGCTCAACCGGCTCTTCGGCGCCAGCCACAACAATGCGGTCCGCACGGCCACCCTTCTGCCGCAGGCTGGTGAATTCGCCTTCGTTCTCTTCGCCTCGGCCGCCGCCACACGGGCGCTCTGGCCGTCCGAGACCTCCTTCGTCGCAGCGATCGTCACCTTCTCCATGGCGCTGACGCCGCTCTCGCTATGGCTCAGCAAATTTCTCCTCATCGAAGAGGACGAAGACGCCATGGAAGAGGATTTCGAGGGCGCCGGCGGCGAGGTTCTGGTGATCGGCTTCGGCCGCTTCGGACAGATCGTCAGTCAGGTGCTGCTCGCCCGCAACGTCAATGTGACGATCATCGAGGCGAATGCGGAGCGTATCCGCCAGGCCGCCCGCTTCGGCTTCCGCATCTATTTCGGCGACGGCACCCGCATCGACGTGCTGCGCGCTGCCGGCGCCGAGGAAGCCAAGCTCATTTGCGTCTGCGTCGACGAGCGCGAAACCACGAACCGGATCGTCGACATTCTCGTCGCGGAATTCGATCAGGCGGAAATCTACGCGCGCGCCTGGGACCGGGCGCACACGCTCGAACTCATCGAAAAGGGTGTCGATTACGAGCTGCGAGAAACCTACGAATCGGGCCTCGTCTTCGGCGGCGAAGCGCTGATGGCGATCGGGTTCGATCGCGAAGAAGTGCAGGCGACGCTCGAAGATGTACGCCGGCGCGACGCGGAGAGGCTCTCCTGGCAGAGAAGCGGCGACTTCTCCTCCGGCCGCCACCTGATGCATCCGCAAAAGGTCGAGCCCGAACCTCTCGTCCCGCCGGAAAAACACCGCGGCCGGCCCGAGGAAGAAGAAGACGACGACGTTCCGCCGCCGCCTGCGCGTGAAACCGAACGGGCCTGATGCGGCTTCAATTCCCGTCCAAAAGTTATTAGTTAGAGACCATGAACAGATATGAAGGCATAGGCCCCGGCGGCGAGGCCAAAATCCGCTATCTCGATGGAGATTTCCAGGTGACCGTCCCCGGCACCTTCGTGACATGTGCCGTCACCGGCATGCGTATCCCGCTTTCGGAGCTGCGCTATTGGAGCGTCGACCGGCAGGAGCCCTATGTCGATGCGGCGGCATCCCTGAAGCGCGAGCTCGAGCTGCGCGACGCGAAAGCGGCCGGGTAGTCAGCCGGCACACGCGCCTCAAAAGAGACGTTCGGTGAGCCAGTTCCACAGCGCTTCCCTTTCGGGAATATCGGCTTCGACCGGAAAGACGGTGAGGCGCTCATAGAGCGCCTGCCGCGCCCCCCCTCGTCCGGTGAGGCGTGCAGCGTCCTTTTCCGTTGTGACGAGCTTCAGGCCGGCGCGCTCAGCCTCAGCGACGAGCCTCCGGCAATCCTCCTCGCTATAGGGGTGGTGATCGGCAAATCGGTGCCGTGCGGCAACCACCGCCCCCACATCTTCAAGCGAACGAAAAAAGCGCTCTGGCGCGCCGATCCCCGCAAAGGCGAGACACCTCTCATTCTGCCATTCGCCGCGGCCTCTTGGCCGCAGCACCCCGCGGAAGACCGGCAGACCTTGCGCCCCTGCCCTCGCGGCCAAAGCGTCGCCCGGCTCGCCCTCACCCATGACGAAGACGCCATCGGTGAACGGAAGCTGCGAACTCATGGGCGCGCGCAACGGCCCCGCCGGAAAGACGAAGCCGTTGCCTGTTCCCCGCGCCCCATCGACGACGACGAGCGAGACGGTCTTCGTCAGGCTCGGATTTTGAAAGCCGTCATCCATGATGACGAGATTGGCACCTTTTTCTGCGAGAAGCCGCGCTCCAGCCACGCGGTCGCGCGCCACGACGGTCGTTGCGACAGAGGCGAGAAGCAGCGGTTCGTCTCCGACCTCGTCGGCCGAATGCCGACCGGGCTCGACTTCGATGGGCCCCTTTGTCGAGCCTCCGTAGCCGCGCGACAAATATCCGGGCTTATACCCCTTCTCGATCGCCAGGCGGCCGAGAGCCAGGGCGAGCGGTGTCTTGCCGGAACCGCCGAGAGTGAAATTGCCCACGCACAGGATCGGACATGGCGCCGCCTCACCTAATTGGCGCATGCGCCTGGCCGTGAACCAGCCATACAACCAGCCCGCCGGGGCGAGAGCCCAGCCGAGTGCCGCGCCCTTCCGCCACCAAAAGGACGGCGCATGCATGGCTCAGCCCGCCTCGCCGGTCCGAGTGACGGCAGGCTTTACCGGCAGATAGGGACGCAACGCATCAAAGCTCCGCTGCAGCGCGCCCGTCAGGCTTTGGATGCAATGCGTGGCCGCGTCAACGCGCTGGCGCCGATGCTCGGGATTGGCGAACAGCGCTTCGGCCTGGGCGGCGAGATCGTCCGCCCCGTTCACTTCACCGACGGCATCGGCGGCGCGCAAAGCCGCGAAGATCTCGGCAAAATTCGCCGTGTGCGGTCCGTGCAGCACCGGCACTGCGAGTTTCGCCGGCTCGATCGGGTTCTGCCCGCCATGCGGAATGAGGGTGCCGCCGAGAAAGGTCACGTCCGCCAACCGGTACCACAACCCCATCTCGCCGATCGTATCGGCGATGAAGACCGGTTTCGTCATGTCGGGCATATCACCGGCCGAGCGCAACGCAGGCGTCAGACCCGCATTGCGGCAAAGATCGGCAAGCGCCGGAGCGCGTTCCGGGTGGCGCGGGGCCAATATCGTCAGAAGATCGGGACGCACGGCACGCAGCTTCTCCGCAGCGGCCAGAACCTGCTCGTCTTCTCCCGGATGCAGGCTCGCGCCCAGAAAGACCGGCCGTCCCTCGATGGTTTCGCGGAAGGCCGCCAGCTCTGCCGCGGGCGCGGACGGTTCGGGCGCGTCGAATTTGAGATTGCCGCTGACCATGACCTTGTCCATGCCGAGCGCTTTGAAGCGGGCGGCATCGTCACCCGTCTGCGCGAGACACAGCGAGATGCGTCGCATGATCGACCGTCCGAGCGGACCGCTTTGCCGCCAGCGTCGGAACGAGCGCGGGGACATGCGGCCATTCACGACGACGAGCGGCACGCCATGCCGCGACAGCTCGTCCATGGCGACGGGCCACAGCTCCGATTCCACGAAGATCGCCAGTCCCGGCCGCCAATGCCGGACGAAGCGGGCGCAATAGCGCGGCACGTCGAGTGGCACGTATTGGTGGATGGCGTTGCCCTTCAGCCGGGCGCGGGCAATCTTTGCGGAGGTCACCGTGCCGGTCGTCAAAAGGATGCCGAGCCCCTCCTCCTGCATGGCCGAAATCAAAGCGAGGACAGCATTTGTCTCGCCGACACTCGCCGCATGCACCCAGACGAGCGGCCCCGCAGGCCGCTTGCGGCCGGGAATGCCGCGACGCTCCGCCAGCCGTTCGCCCTCTTCCTTGCCGCGCCGCTCCCTCTCGCGCAGAAGCAGGGCCGCCGCGGGCTCGACGAGCCGGCCGGCGCTGCGCCAGGCGGCAAAGGCGACACGGTCCCAGAAACCGCGACCGTCGATTTCACGCATCGGGGGGCCGTCGATTTCACGCATGAGCGATCCCCGCGAGCTCTTCCGCCTTTGCCAGAACTTGATTCAAGCCCTCCTCGGCCAACAGCCTTAGGGCTTCCAGCTCCTCCGGCGTCGCCGTTGCGGGAACAAAGATCGGATCGCCGAGCGCAAAGCCGCCGCGCCCGAAGGGCAGCGGAATGCGGGCCCGGTCCCAACTGCCAAGATCGATGCGCCACTTCGTGGCAACGCCAAGCGGCACGATCGGACGCCCGGAATGCTGCGCGAGTTTGACGACGCCCTCGCCGCAACGCCTCGGGGTGCCCCGTGGCACATCGGCGGTCTGTGCGACTGACAGGCCATGCTCCAAAGCGTCGAGCATTCCGAGAAAGCCGGCGACACCGCCCTTTTTGGCGGCCTTCAGTCGGTCGCGACCGCCGGAGCCCCGCACCACCTTGAGCCCCATCGCCTCCACTGCGGCGGCATTGATCGCCCCATCGGCAGAGCGGGAAACGAGCACGGCAAAGTCGTGCCCCTTGCGCCGCATCAGCGGCACCAGAAAATGCTGCCCGTGCCAGCAGGCGCCGATGATCGGCAGCTTGCCCTCGATCTTGGAATAGGGTTCGGCGGGATCGCTGGCAAAACGCGTCGTACGACGCACGAATCTCAGATAGGCACCGGCCGCGCGTCCCACGAACCGGGACACTTTGGGGTTCCGCGCAAGTGTCTTCAGCATGCTCAGCGTCCGGCAGCCGCCAGGGCTGGCGCCTCACCAACGAACTGCGTGTGAAACATGCGCGCATAGGCGCCGTTCTTGGCGATCAGCTCGTGGTGGCTGCCACGCTCGACGATGCGTCCTTCGACCATGACGCAGATGAGATCGGCCCGTTTCACCGTCGACAGGCGATGCGCGATCATCAGGACCGTGCGCCCCTTCAGCAATCCGTCGAGGGCCGTCTGCACCTTGGCTTCGGCTTCCGCATCGAGCGCGCTCGTCGGCTCGTCGAGAAGCAGGATGGGGGCATCGCGCAGCATGGCGCGCGCAAAAGCGACGCGCTGCCGTTCGCCGCCCGACAACCGCCCTCCGGCTTCGCCCACATGCGTTTCATAGCCGTTCGGAAGGCGGGAGATGAAATCGTGCGCCGCCGCAGCTTTGGCCGCTTCGATGATCTTCTCTTGAGACGCCTCTTCCGATCCATACGCGATGTTGGTTCGGATCGTTTCGTCGAAGAGAACCGGATCCTGCGTCAGGAGCGCAGATGCGCCACGCACGCTCGGCAGCGTGACATCGCGAATATCCTGCCCGTCGATGAGAATGCGCCCGCCACTCGGATCGAAAAAGCGCAAGGCGAGATTGAGAACGGTGCTTTTGCCGGCACCGCTCGGTCCGACCAAGGCGACTTTCTGGCCCGGCTCGATCGACAGGTCGAAATCGCGCAGGACCGGCGTGCCGTTGTCATAGGAGAAGTCGACATGCTCGAAACGGATGCGTGCTTCGCGCACATTGAGCGGCTCGGCGCCGGGCTTTTCGGCAACGATCGCGGAATGATCGATGACGGCGAAGATGCGGCTTGCCGCGGTCACGCCTTCGGAAAGCTGCGCCTGAGTCTGGGCCAGAGTGCGCATCGGCGGATAGGTCAGCATCGCAGCCGTCAAAAAGCCGGCGAAGTGGCCAAGCGAGACGTTGCCGTAAATCCCCTGCCAGCCGCCGTAGAAGATCGCGGCGGCGATGCCGACACCCGAAAGCGTCTCGGTGACCGGACCGACGGCAGCGCGTGAGCGCGCCGTCTTCATCAGATAGCGGACGATGTTGTCGACGATGGTGCGGAAACGCTCGGCCTCACGCTGCTCCTGGCGGTAGGCCTTGACGACGCGCAGGGATTGCAGCGTCTGCGTCAACATGCTGCCGAGATCGCCCGCTTCCTTGAGCGAGCGCCGCACGGAGCCGGAGATGCGCTTGCGCTGGCGGGTCAGATACAAATAGGCGAACGGCATGCCCGCGCAGACGAGGAGCGCCAGCCGCCAGTCCATGTAGAACATCGACGCGGTCAGGAAGAACACCGTCAGCGAATCCTTGACGAGCGCCGTCATGGTCTTCGCGGCCGCGCGCTGGACGATATCGGCATCGTTGACGAAGGCGGAGACGAAGCGGCCCGAATGCGTGCGCTCCACCCAGGCGAGATCGGCCTTCGTCAGGGTCTCGAACATGCGGATGCGCAATTCGGAGACGACCTTGTTGCCGAGCCACGCATCAGTGACCTTGGACGTCCAATCGGCGACACCGCGCACGCCCATGACCAGGATGATCGCCACCGGCAGGAGATACAGAAGCGTCTCGTTCTTGGCGACGAACACCTCGTCGGCCACGACCTGAATCAGGAATGGCACGGCACCGGACGTCGCCGCTCCGACAACCATGCTGATCAGCGCGACGAAAAGGACGCGACGATGCGGCCAGAGAATATCGACCAGAAGCCGCCGCATGACGGCATAGGCCGAGATATCCTCGACCGTCAGAGTATCGGTGCCACCGTCCCGGCTGACTTGGCCGGAACTACCGCTTTGGGTCATGTTCAGGATCGAGCAATCGGTGCAGATGCACGATGAAATAGCGCATATGCGCATTGTCCACCGTCATCTGCGCCTTTTCCTTCCAAGCTTTGTAGGCCTCGGCGTAGTTTGGGTAGACGCCAACGATGTCGAGCGCTTCGAGATCGGTGAAATGAAGGCCGCGCAGATCGCTCAGCTCGCCACCGAAAACGAGGTGGAGAAGCTGTCCGCTTTTCGCTTCGCGAGGTTCAGAGGTCATATATGGCCCTTGATCAGTGAGAGATCCCGGCGCGCGCCGCGCGCTCCTCTTCGACCCGGCGCAGAACGGCAAGCAATTTGTCCTGCAGTCCCGGATTGGCGGCAGCAAGCGTTCCATGCCGCAGCTCCGCCCGGTTGTAGACGGGCGGCCGCCCGTCCAACGCGGTCAGCCGGCCACCGGCTTCGTGCACCAAAAGATCACACGCCGCAAGATCCCAGTCGTGTGCCCGAGGGCGCGCGAAGGCCGCATCGAAAGATGCATCGGCCACGCTGGCAAAGCGCCAGGCGAGCGATGGCAAATAACGCGAAGGCCTAACAGAATGCTCGTGCCAGACCTCGCTTTTAAACCAAGAGCTCGGCCCGGCAATGGCGCAGTCGCTCAAAGTGTGACGGTCGGCCACCGTGATTTTCTCGCCGGCCTCGCTCGCGCCATCGCCGAGCGTTGCCGTCATCAGGCGATCGAGGGCCGGGGCAAAAAGCACCGCCGCACCGGGACGGCCATCGCGCACAACGGCGATCGAAATGCACCAATGCGGATCGCCGGCGAGGAAGCCGCGTGTTCCGTCGATCGGGTCGACCACGAAGACACTGCGACACTCGAGACGGCGCGGATTGTCTGCGGTCTCTTCCGACAGCCAGCCATATTCCGGCCGGGCGGCGAGAAGCGTCTCGCGCAAAAAGGCATCCACCTCCATGTCGGCCACGCAAACCGGCGAGCCACCGACCTTGCTCCAGTTCTCCGGATCGTGCCGGAAATGACGCATCGCCAGCGTGCCGGCTCGGCGCGCGGCATCTGCCAGAAGCGTGCGATCGGCGCGATTGCGCTCCATCTCGTCGGCGGAAATTTGAGTGTCAGACTGGTCCATCGCACTGCCATATCGTGCGCCGCCGCAAAAGCGCAATGTTCAGAGTTCGCTTACCCTCAAAGACAGAGACACAGTCTTAACCACGCCCTTTAAGCAATCCGCAGATGCGAGGAGCGATCCTCTCGGCTATCAAATCGGCAAAAGCCGAGGAAAGAGCCAAACAGGCCGGGCAAAAAAACATGCGTCAAACAGAACAGAAACTGGTCGAAGACGAGACAACGGGTTGCCCAGCGCGGCGTCCCGCCGTCTTCGAGACCTTTGGATGGTATGCGGCGACGACGGCTGAAGGCGGACGCGCGGTGGCGCTTTTCGCCAGCGAGCGCGTCGTCGTCGAGCGCACCGTCGCTGGCATGCGGTGCCTTCTCGATGTCGCCCACAGCGCCTTCAAAGGCGTCCGCCTCGTGCGCGAAATCGGGGGCTATTGCGTCGTCGTCGAGCATGACGAGCCGGGGCTGACGCTCACCCTCGCGCAGACATTGCCACTGGAGGAGGCCAAAACCTTCCGTGACGCCTTGAGCGCGCATTTGAAAAGCGGCGTTGCCGGCGACGTCTATGTCTCGAAGCGCCTCGACGGAGGCCGCTCGAAGCTGCGCAGCCGGCGCCCCCTGCGCAACACGAAACGGCCACGCTTTCTGGCGCGCCGCAGGATCGGCGGGTTGGACGAGCAGGAGCCGATCAACGGCGACGAGTTGATCGCGCGCACCTGATCCCACCCCCGGCAGATTTTTGCAAAATGCCCGCGCCCGGCCTTGGCCGGGCGGCTTGGATGTCAGCCGAAGAGAGCCTTGAAAAGCGCGTCCAGGCAGAGGCCCGCGAAGATGATGGCGCCCGCGTCGCGGTTTGAGCGGAAGCGCAGAAGACAATTGTCGGCATCCTCGGTGTCGAGCGTTGCCACCTGCCAGGCAAAATGCGCGGCCCCGCCCAGGAGCCCGAGATAGGCGAAGTAGCCGCCGCCGGCGAGCATCACCGCGCCCAGAAGCAGCGCCACAGCGAGCCCGAAAAAGCCGACGAGAGCCGGGCGCGTATGGGCGCCGAAAAACTGCGCCGTCGAGCCGATGCCGATCAAGGCGTCGTCTTCCTTGTCCTGATGCGCGTAGATCGTGTCGTAGGCGACGGTCCAGGAAATCGCGGCGGCATAAAGCAGCACCGGCGCCCAGCCGAGCGAGCCGAAGATTGCCGCCCAGCCGACGAGCGCGCCCCAGGAAAACGAGATGCCGAGCACGACCTGCGGCCAGTTCGTGACCCGCTTCATGAACGGATAGACCGCCACGAAGACGAGCGATGCGAAGCCTAGCCCGATGGTGAAGGCGTTGAACTGAATTAGGACGAGAAGCCCCACCAGACATTGCAGGAAGAGGAACAGGAGCGCTCGTTTGAGGCTGACGGCCCCCGAGGGAATCGGGCGGGCGCGCGTGCGCGCCACCTTGGCGTCGATATCCTGGTCGACGAGATCGTTGTAGGTGCAGCCTGCCCCGCGCATGGCGACGGCACCGATCAGGAAGAGGATGAGCTGCCAGATCGGCGGAAAAGCACGGCCATCGGCCATCGATGCGAGTGCGGACGACCACCAGCACGGCCACAGAAGCAGCCACCAGCCGATCGGCCGGTCCCATCGGGCCAGCCGCCCATAGGGCTTCAACCAGTCCGGAGCGAACCGATCGAGCCAATGACGGGAGACGGAATCCGGGAGCGCTCCGCCCTGTGCGGCATTGTCTGTCATGACGTTTGCTCACCGAAAGTGGGAGAGAAGGTCAAGCCCCTTTAAGAAGGGGCTGCTGCGGCTTATCACCCCGACCTATAAGGCGCGAGGGCTTAAGCGCTTCAGGAGGCTAGAAACGTGCGGGTTTTGTTGATCGGAGGAGGCGGCCGCGAGCATGCGCTCGCCGGAGCGCTGGCGGCGTCGCCGCGCTTGAGCAAGCTGTCTGCTGCGCCGGGGAATGCCGGTATCGCGAACGTCGCGGAATGCGTCCCACTTGATTCTTCGGATCACCGCGCCGTCATCGATTTCTGCCGCAAGGAAGCAATTGACCTCGTCGTGGTCGGTCCGGAGGGCCCGCTCGTGGCGGGCCTCGTCGACCGGCTCAAGGAAGCGAAGATCTGCGCCTTCGGGCCGAGTGCGGCAGCGGCACAGCTTGAAGGCTCGAAGGTCTTCACCAAGGCGTTGTGCGCGGAGGAAAATATCCCGACCGCCGGTTACGAGGCGTTCAGCGACCGCGAGAGTGCGCTCGCCTATGTGGAAAAACACGCCATGCCGGTCGTGGTGAAGGCCGACGGCCTCGCCGCCGGCAAAGGCGTCACCATCGCCACGACACCGGCCGAGGCGCGCAAGGCGGTGGAAGCCATCTTTGCGGAGGACGGCGCCCAGGTCGTCATCGAAGAGCATCTCGTCGGGGAAGAGGCGAGCTTCTTCGTCTTGTGCGACGGCAAGACGGCCCGGCCTTTGACGACGGCACAGGATTTCAAGCGCGCCTATGACGGCGATGAAGGCCCCAATACCGGCGGCATGGGCGCCTATTCGCCGGCGCCCGTGATGGATGTCGCCACCCAGGCGCGAACGATGCGAGAGATCGTCGAGCCGACGCTTGCGGCCATGGCGAAGCGGGACATGCCGTTTTGCGGCGTTCTCTATGCCGGGCTGATGATTACCGCCGACGGCCCGAAGCTCATCGAATACAATGTCCGCTTCGGCGATCCGGAATGCCAGGTTTTGATGATGCGGCTTGAAAGCGATCTCCTGGCGCTTCTCGATGCGGCGGTCGCCGGCAGGCTCGACCGTACCTCCCTCGCCTGGCGCAAGGAGCCGGCGCTCACCGTCGTCATGGCCGCCAAGGGCTATCCCGGCGTTTACGAAAAAGGCAGCACCATCAGGGGGCTGGAGGAAGCCGCGGCGGTCGAAGGCGCGACCGTCTTTCATGCCGGCACACGCCACGTCGATGGTGAGATTGTCGCCGCCGGCGGGCGCGTCCTCAATGTCGGCGCAATTGGGGCCGATCTCTCGCAGGCGCGCAAGCGGGCCTATGAGGCCGTCGGCCGCATCGACTGGCCCGAAGGCTTCTGCCGTTCCGACATCGGAGAAGCGGCGAGCCGCCGGGGCTGAACACGCTTCCGGCTGCTTTTCGAGCGCGCCAGAGAACAAGACGTCATGACGGCTTTGCCGGCCAGCGGACCAAAGCGGCACCAAACCAGGTGTCGCGCGTTGGTTGTAAAACCTTCATGCAGCGCCTCTACGGTTCATGAACACGATAACTTCCTCACGAACCGTTTGAGCGAAAACGACCGGGGAGAAGAGGCAGGCGGGAGGCCGATGCGGGCGACGAGGCCCGGGAGCTAAAGGATGAGCTTGAATCACGATATCGGTCTGGCGCTCGGCGGGGGCGGCGCCCGCGGCATGGCGCATATTCTCGTCTGCGAAGTCTTCGACGAGCTCGGACTGAAGCCGGCCCTGATCGCAGGCACATCGATCGGCGCCATCATCGGCGCGGGTTATGCAAGCGGCCTTTCCGGGCGTGAGATGCGCGAACGCGCCATCGAATTCTTCGGTCAAAGACGAGAGCTCTATTCGCGTCTGTGGCAGACGCGCCCGATCGGCTTCGGCGACATCCTTCGCGGTCGGCTGTTGCAGGCGCAGTTCGATACTTTGCGCGTGCTGGAGAACTTCGTCCCCGGCATCGAAGTCGTGCCGGAAACCTTCGAAGAGCTGAAAATCCCCCTCAAGGTCGTCTCCTGCGACTTCTACGGCTGGTGCGAGACGGTGATGGAGACGGGCGAACTCCGCCCCGCGATCGCAGCCTCGATCGCCATACCCTCCGTCTTCAAGCCGGTATCGATCAACGGACGCATTCAGATCGACGGCGGGGCCGTCAATCCGCTGCCCATCGATCTCTGCCTCGACAAATCGCTGATTGTCGCCTCCGACGTGGCCGGCGGCCCGAACGGAGACCCGGACAAGGTTCCGGGGCTGCTTGAGACGATCATCGGCGCCGCCCAGATCTCCATGCAGGCGGTGCAGGCGGAAAAATTGAAGCGGCGCAGGCCGGACATCCTGTTCCGGCCGGAAATCAACGGCTTCTTCATCCTCGACTTCATGAAGAGCGAGCAGATCATTTCGCTCAACGAGCCGCTCAAGGACGATTTGAAGCGGCGTCTCGAACACATCATCGATTCGCCCTTCGAGCGCAGCGATGCGCCCGCAGCCTCCCAAATCCAGGCGGAGATCGGCCTCGCGCACTAGGCCCGGCGCGATTTGAAGAACCCGCGCAGGAGTTCGCCTGCGGCACGTTCGCCGATCCCGGCATAAACTTCCGGGGCATGATGGCAGGTCGGCGCGGAAAAAAAGCGCACGCCGTTGTCGACCGCACCGCCCTTCACATCCTCCGCGGCATAATAGAGGCGGCGAATGCGTGCGAAGCTGATTGCCGCCGCACACATCGTGCAGGGTTCGAGCGTCACATAAAGATCGCAGCCCGTCAGCCTTTCGGAGTTCAGCTTCGCGGCACCGGCACGAAGAACGAGCATTTCCGCGTGCGCACTCGGGTCCCGGTCGGCGAGCGTGCGATTGCCGGCACGCGCGATGATCTCACCGTTTCGCACCAGAATCGCACCGACGGGCACCTCACCACGTGCGGCGGCCGCTTCCGCCTCCGCGAGCGCTTCTGTCATAAAGGGGCTTCGTCTCATCTCGCCTGGTCGCGACGCCTCTGCTAGAGCTTGCCGCATGAGTGGGCAGAAAACCTCAGAAGCGCAAGACGGGCCGGACAAGGGCGAGCGCATCGCGAAAGTGATGGCGCGCGCCGGGCTATGCTCGCGCCGCGAAGCAGAAAGCTGGATTGCGGCAGGCCGCGTCAGCATCAACGGCCGCGTCTTGACGACGCCGGCCATCACCGTCACCGAGCGCGACAAGATCGTGGTCGACGGCCAGCCGCTGCAAGCGCTCGAAAGAAGCCGTCTTTTTCTCTATCACAAGCCGAAAGGCCTCGTGTGTACGCAGCGCGATCCGGAAGGGCGGCCGACGGTCTTCGCCGCCCTGCCACCCGATCTGCCGCGGGTCATGAGCATCGGCCGGCTCGACATCAACACCGAAGGGCTCCTCCTCCTCACCAATGACGGCGGGCTGGCCCGTGTGCTGGAGCTCCCGTCGACCGGCTGGCTGAGGCGCTACCGGGTGCGTGCGCATGGCCGCATCGACCAGGAAACGCTCGACCGGCTGAAACGCGGCATCGCCGTCGGCGGCATGCTCTACGGGCCGATCGACGCCGTCTTGGAGCGCCAGCAGGGCGACAATGTCTGGCTTCTCCTCGGACTTCGCGAGGGCAAGAACCGCGAAGTGAAGCGGGTGCTTGAACATCTCGGCCTCGTCGTGAACCGGCTCATCCGCGTCTCCTACGGTCCGTTCCAGCTCGGAGACCTGCCGGTCGGCACCGTCAAAGAAGTGCCGGGTCGGACATTGCGCGACCAGCTCGGCGAGCGTCTTGCCGAAGCTTCCGGGGCGGATTTCACCGCCCCTCCCCGCCCGACAGGCTCAGCGGGCGACAAGTCGCAGCCGGGCGGCAAGGACGGTGCGCCCGCAGGCCGCAAAGGCGCCCGACGCGGCGCCGGGCCTTCGGCGGGCCCCGATCAGGCCCCGCGGCGAGGCGCGGCCAGGTCCGGCAGAGGCGCGAGCGAGAGCGAGGCGCGGTCACCGCGCTCCTCCGGCGCCAAAACGCCATATCCCGAGCGGCAGGCCACGTCCGGCGAGCGCGCCGTCACCGGCCGCAGCGACAAGAAAAGCCGGGATCGGAAAGGCGACGACAAGAGAGCGCCAGAGAAGACCTTCGGCAAGGGCCGGCCCAACACCGCCAAGTCCGGCAACACGGGGGCCGGAAACGGGGGGGCCGGACGCGCCGGGCCTGCCGACGCGAAGACCGGCGACAGGAAGGGCGGCCATGCGCATCGTCGGCGGAAGCCTTAAGGGGCGGCCGCTCGCGGCGCCGAAAACTCAGGCGGTACGACCGACGTCGGACCGTCTGCGCGAGAGCCTTTTTTCCATTCTGGAGCATCGCCACGGACTGCCGGCGAAGGGCAGCCGCGTCCTCGATCTCTTTGCCGGCACGGGCGCGCTCGGGCTTGAGGCGATTTCCCGCGGCGCCGGCTACGCGCTCTTCGTCGAACAGGGCGTGGAAGGCCGCAGCCTCATTCGCAAGAATATCGAGACCTTGGCGCTGACCGGTGCGACCCGCATCTTCCGCCGCGATGCGACGAGGCTCGGCGTCGTCGGCACGATGGCGCCCTTCGACCTCGTCTTCTGCGATCCACCCTACGGCAAGGGGCTCGGCGAACAGGCGCTCGCCGCAGCTCTTGCGGGCGGCTGGCTGAAGCCCGACGCGCTCATCGTGCTCGAAGAAAGCGACCGGGCGGAGATTTCCCTGCCGGAGGGGTTTGCGCTCGTCGACAAGCGCGAGAGCAGCGACACGCAGCTCATCTTCCTGCAGGCCACCGAAGCACCCGCGCACGTTCCCACCGCGGGCTGAACGACGCCCTCAGCGCCGGCCGAACAGCCGCTCGATATCGGAGAGTTTCAGCGCCACATAGGTCGGCCGGCCGTGGTTGCATTGGCCGGAATTGGGCGTCTTTTCCATCTGGCGGAGAAGCGCGTTCATCTCGTCGGGCTTCATCCGCCGGCCGGATCTCACCGAGCCGTGACACGCCATCGTCGCGGCGACATGGTCGAGCTTTTCGCGCAGGCGGGTGGACGCGTCGAATTCGGCCAGATCGTCGGCGATGTCGCGGACAAGCGACGCCGCATCGACCTCGCCCAGGAGCGCCGGCGTTTCGGTGACGGAGATCGCGCCCGGCCCGAACGGCTCCACGACCAGGCCGAGCTCCGCAAGCTCATCGGCACGGGCGGCGAGCCGCTCCACATCCTCGTGCGGCAGATCGACGATTTCAGGGATGAGAAGCATCTGCCGCGGGACCTGGCGCCCGCCGAGTGCATCTTTCAAACGCTCATAGACGATGCGCTCATGGGCTGCATGCTGGTCGACGATGACGAGACCGTCTTCTGTCTGGGTGACGATGTAATTCTCGTGGATCTGCGCCCGCGCGGCGCCGAGCGGATAGGAGACCCCCTCGCCCGTCTCGACCTGCCGGAATTCCGCGCTCGGACGGTCATCGACGAAGGCCGACTGTGTCCCTTCGCCAAAGCCCGGGGCGAAGGTCGCGGGCTGCCCGGCCTCGTCCATCGCAAAAGTCGGCGAAGCGGCCTCAGCCTCGCCCATCGCGTCCGGTGCCGCCCATCCCTGCCAGCCGGAGGGAGCACTCGGCGCATAGCCGAAAGGACGCTGTGCGCCGCCCGCCCAGCCTTGCGGCCGCGCCGTCGACCGGCGCAGCGCTTCGAGCGTTTCGACACCGCCCGTCGAAGCGGCACGGAAGCCGTGCTCGGCCAGAGCCTCGCGCACGGCGCGGATGATGAGCCCCCGCACGAGACCGGAATCGCGAAAGCGCACCTCCGCCTTCGCCGGATGCACATTGACGTCGAGATCTTCGGGAGAAAGTTCCAGAAAGAGCGCCGCCACCGCATGCCGGTCGCGCGCCAGAACGTCGGCATACGCCGCGCGGATCGCACCGGCGAGCAGGCGGTCGCGCAGGGAGCGGCCGTTGACCACGACGAATTGCGACAGGGAATTGGCGCGGTTGTAGGTCGGCAGGGCGATGAAGCCCGACAGGCGCACACCCTCCTTTTCCGCCGCAACCGGCACGGCGTTGTCGGCGAATTCCTCGCCCAGAATATCGCCCAGCCGCGGCAGCAGCGATTTGCGCGGCGCCCAGTCGAGCGTCTTGCGGTCACCGCCCGCAAGGGTGAAGCGAATGTCGGGATGGGCGAGCGCGATGCGGCGCAGCTGATCGGTGACGGCGGAGGTTTCGGCGCGGTCGGAGCGCAGGAATTTCAGCCGCGCCGGCGTCGCGAAGAAGAGCTCGCGCACCTCCACCTGCGTCCCCGCCGCACGGGCGGCCGGCACCGGCTCGCCCTTGCGCCCCCCGTCGACGAGGATCGACCAGCCATGCTCCTCGCTCTTGTGCCGGCTTTCGAGCGAGAGCCTTGCGACAGAGCCGATCGAGGCGAGCGCTTCGCCGCGGAAGCCGAGCGAGGTGATATGGGCGAGGTCGTCGTCCGGCAGTTTCGACGTGCAATGGCGGTCGACGGCGGCGACGAGATCGTCGCGGCACATCCCCTCCCCATCATCGGTGACGCGGATGAGGCTTTTGCCGCCGGCGCTCGTCACCACCTCGACGGCACGCGCACCGGCGTCGATGGCGTTCTCCACGAGCTCTTTGACGACGCTCGCGGGACGCTCGATCACCTCGCCGGCAGCGATGCGGTTGACGATATGCTCAGGAAGAGCGCGAACGGCCAAGATCTGTTTCCGCTTTCGAATCCAAAGCGAGTCTGACGAAGGCCGTCCGGTTTGAAAAGGCGGCAGAGGCCGGAATGGCGCTACTTGAACATCCGGGTGAAGAAGTTGCCCTTCTTCTTTTCGCCCGTCGCCTCCGGATCGACCGGAGCCGTTTCAGCGGGCTCCCGATAGGCCTCGGGCGGATCCGTCAGATAACGCCGCTCGGTGATGCCGATGCCTTTGGCCTCGGCCATCTTTTCCTTGACGTCCTTGGCGGCCTGCCGGTTGCGGACGAGATCGTATTTGACGCCGATCTCGGCATCGTCTTCGCGCTCGCCCGGCTGGCGCTTGCGGGCCATCCCGCTCAGCGGCTTCAGGCTCGACACATATTCCGGAGACATGTCGTCCCGGGCGATGTTGTTGTCAGGGTCGGCAGGATTGAGGGCAACCGCGGAGGCATTGGGCTGCGGGCCGGTCGGCCAATTCGCCGTGCGCACCCCGGCTTCAGGCTCGGGCGGCCGCAACTCCGCGCTCGGCGGCATCACGAGCGGCGAACGCGGCCGATAATCGATCGGCTTCTTCTCCTTGCCGCCCAGGTTGCCGACGGCGGCCACTTCGGAAAAGATCGCCATTTCAGGCGCCTCTCCGGTACCGTAGGTCCTACCCGGACAGCCGCCCAGAAGCATCGCGCCCATTGCCAGGGCGATGGATGCCGGCACGAGCCGCTTTGCGGTTTCAGCCGCTGATTTCGCCATCAACTCTACCCCTTGCCCCATCGCTCGACAGGAATCTTTGCCGGCCAAGATGGACGCGGCTTATAGCACAAGCCCCCTATCCGTCGACAGGAGCCCGCCTTTCACGTTTGTTTGGCATTTTCAGGGCGCTCGGTCGCCCAGGCGAGAAGCATGCCGATCACCCCCGCGACGATCCACACGTCAGCGAGGTTGAAGACGTACCACTGAAAACTGCCGATATGGAACAGGAAGAAATCGGCCACCGCGCCGAAGCGCAGGCGGTCGATGACGTTGCCGATCGCGCCACCGATGATGAGGCCCACGGAAATCGCGGACAGAAACCGATCGAGTTTCGTCAGCCAGTAGAAAAAGACCGCCGCCCCGATCAGTCCGACACCGACGAGCAGCCAGCGCCCGATCTCGCTTTCCTGCGTGAAGAGGCCGTAGCTGACGCCCCGGTTCCAGACGAGGATGAGATCGAGGAACGGCGTCAGCGCCACGCGCCCCTTTTCGGCAATCGCATAGGGCCCGAGCATGAAGGCCTTGTGCGCCTGGTCGAGAATGGCCGCGAGCACGGCAACGAGGACGCCGAAGCGGAAGGGCGTCATGCGGCCTTCCTTCCCGCAACCGGGCCTTCGGCAATCGGGTTTTCGGCGGCGATCGGGACGCAAAGTCCCGTCGCCGCCAAAATGATCGGCTCTGCCAGCGTCACGCGGCCTGTGCCTTTTCCCATTCGCGCATCGCGGCCGCATCGCGCGGCGTGATGTCGGGATATTCGGGATCGGCGCCCACCTCCGGCGTGATCTTCCAGGAGCGGGCGCATTTGCGCCCTTCTGCCTTCGCCGGGACGACGGCGACACCTGGAATATCGGCAAGACGGAACGCCTCCGCCGGTCCCTCGCCCAGTTCCAGCACGACACCCGACGTGATGGCGATTTCGGCGAGATCGATCTCCTTCAGGGTCACAAGCAGCTCCTCGTCGGCGATATGGACGATCGGCGCCGCCTCAAGCGACGAGCCGATACGCTTCTCGCGCCGCTCCACCTCGAGCGCGCCCATGACGACGCGGCGCACCGTCCAGATTCGCTCCCAGCGCTCTTCCAGCGCCTCGTTGCGCCATTGGGCCGGGATCTGCGGGAAGAGTTCGAGATGGACGCAGGCATCCTCGCCGAAGCGCGCCATCCAGGATTCCTCTGCCGTGAACGGCAGCAACGGCGCCAGCCATTTGACCAGCGCGTCAAAGAGCCGGTCGATAACCGTCAGCGCCGCGCGACGGCGCAGCGACGACGCCGGATCGCAATAGAGCGCATCCTTGCGGATATCGAAATATTCCGCCGACAGATCGATGGTCATGAAGTTGAAGATGGCGAAGAAGGCGCGCTTGAAGTCGAAGACCTCGTAGGCGCTCGTCACCGTCTTCTCCAGACGCACGAGTTCCGACAGGATGAGCCGCTCCAGCTCCGGCATCTCGGCCGGCTCGACGCGCTCCTCCGGGCGGAAATGGGCAAGCGAGCCCAGCATCCAGCGGATGGTGTTGCGGAGCTTGCGGTAGGAATCGGCGTTCGTCTTCAGGATTTCCGGACCGATCCTCAAATCCTCCGAATAATCCGAGGAGACGACCCACAGGCGCAGAATGTCGGCGCCCGACTGCTCGATCACCTGCTGCGGCGTCACCTGATTGCCGAGCGACTTCGACATTTTGCGGCCGTCCTCGGCCATGACGAAGCCATGTGTCACCACCGCATCGTAGGGCGCACGGCCATTGGTGCCGCAGCTTTCCAGAAGCGAGGAATGGAACCAGCCGCGATGCTGGTCGGAGCCTTCGAGATAGACATCCGCCGGCCATTTGAGATCCGCCCGCTTGCGCAGGACGAAAGCATGGGTGGAGCCGGAATCGAACCACACGTCGAGAATGTCGTCGACCTTCTCCCAGGCCTCGACGTCTTCCACCAGACCTTCGAGGAAGCGGGCTTTTGAGCCTTCCTTGAACCAGGCGTCGGCCCCTTCCTCGCGGAAGACGGAGACGATGCGGGCATCGACCTCGTCGTTGCGCAACAGGGCACCCGTCTCCTTATTCACGAAGACGGCGATCGGCACACCCCAGGCGCGCTGACGCGACAGGACCCAGTCCGGGCGATGCTCGATCATGCCCTTGAGGCGGTTCTTGCCGGCGGCCGGATAGAACCGCGTCGCCTCGATCGCCTCGAGGGCGCGGGCACGCAGGGTTTCGCTGCCCTCGATCGGCTCGTCCATATAGACGAACCATTGCGGGGTGTTGCGGAAGATGACCGGCTTCTTGGAACGCCAGGAATGCGGATATTGGTGCTTCAGCCGCCCGCGGGCGAGAAGCCGTCCCGCTTTCACGAGCGCCTCGATGACGACCTTGTTGGCGTCGCCCTTCTTGCCCTTGTCGTCGATGACGCGCACGCCTTCGAAGCCCGGCGCGTCCGGGGTGAAGGCGCCGTTCTCGTCGACCGTGTAGGGGATCGTGGTGTCGATGCCCTCGCGGCGAAGCTCGCTCGCCTTTTCCATCCACACGTCAAAGTCTTCGCGGCCGTGACCGGGGGCGGTGTGGACGAAGCCCGTACCCGTATCCTCCGTCACATGCTCGCCCGCCATCATCGGCACGTCGAACTGATAGCCGCCGAGGCCGGAATCGCGGAACGGATGGGCGCAGCGCGCGATCGACGCCGGGTCGACATCGCCGCGGCGCTCATAGGCCTCGACGCGCGCATTCTTGAAGACGTCGGCCGCCAGAACGTCGGCCAGCACCAGGCGGTCGCCGACCTTCGCCCAGTTCTCTTCCGGCGCCTGCGTCACCTCATAAAGGCCGTAAGAGATGCGCGGCGAATAGGCGACAGCGCGGTTGCCGGGCATCGTCCAAGGCGTCGTCGTCCAGATGACGACAAAAGCGCCGGCAAGCGGCCCGTCCCCAAGCACTGGGAACTTCACCCAGATCGTGTCGGATTCGTAATCGTGATACTCGACCTCGGCCTCGGCGAGCGCCGTCTTCTCCACAACCGACCACATCACCGGCTTGGAGCCACGGTAAAGCTGACCGGAGGCGGCGAACTTCAGCAATTCCTCGGCGATGACCGCCTCGGCATCGAAGCTCATCGTCAGATACGGATCCTTGAAATCGCCGATGACGCCGAGCCGCTGAAACTCCTCAGACTGAACGCCGACCCAGTGGGTGGCGAAGTCGCGGCACATCCGGCGCAATTCGACCTTGTCGACGGAATCCTTCGACTGCCCCTTGGCGCGCAGGTTTTCCTCGACCTTCCATTCGATCGGCAGGCCGTGGCAGTCCCAGCCGGGCACGTAATTGGCGTCGAAGCCCATCATCTGGCGCGAGCGCACGATGACGTCCTTCAGGATCTTGTTGAGACCCGTGCCGATATGGATGTTGCCGTTGGCGTAGGGAGGACCGTCATGCAGGACGTATTTCTCCCGCCCCGAAGCCTCCTCGCGCTGACGCTTGTAGAGATCCATCTTCTCCCAGCGCGCGAGGATTTCCGGCTCCTTCTTGGGCAGGCCGGCGCGCATGGGAAAGTCGGTCTTCGGCAGAAACAGGGTCTTCGAATAATCTCGCTCCGCCTCGTTCGCGGCGGCTTTTTGGTCGCTCATCGTCATATCCTGAGCTCAGAATTCCATGAAAAAGCGCGTCGATCGAATGCGATCGCGGCCCGGCAATGCGCTCCCCGACCTCTCAGACAGAGGCCGGGCGGCTAATTCGCAGAAGGGCTATGATCTCGGCTCGCATGGGGCGGCTTGTAACTGAGAGCCGCGGCGATGAAAAGCCGCTGGCGCAGCCCGTGCGCGACGGCGGAAGAATGGCGGAAGAATGAGAGACGGAAGAGCTCGCGCGGGATCTGGGTTTCACTTGCCTTCAAGGCCTGCCGCTTCACCGGCATGGCCGGACAGCACCGCGGCGGCTCCCGCCATGGCATTGCGAAACGCATTGTCGAAGCTCACGCCGGCGACCTGCCAGTCGGCCGTCTCGCCCTCGGCAGTCTGGAGATGCCATCTGGCCTTCCACCCGACCGCCGTCGCATCCCAGGTGATCGACCCGCCAAGGGCAACGTCGGCCGCGAGCGCGCTTGCAAACGGGCGGAGATTTCCAATCTCTCCGTCCCCTGAAGGCACGGAAACATCGTCCCTCTCCTCCAAGATGGATTGCGCCGGCAGGACGATCGCAAGTCCATATTGGCGGGAGGCGGCCTCTAGCGCTTCCTTCTGATCGATCCCTCGCGTGCCGTCGCGTGTCAGGAGATACCGGCGACCCTCGGTGAGAACCGCGATCAGGACTGCAAGCTTCGGTCGATCGAGCCAGGCTTCATAGCCGAGGCCATTGAGGGCGGCATCGATCTTCGCCGCATCGAAGCTGACGGTGAGATCGTAGGGGCGGTCGCGCGAGCCCTGCTCGTCATGATGGGGAATACCCTCCATGCGGTCGCGATAGCGATAATCGCTGACGAAGGAAGGCGCCCTGGCGAGGATCTCCGGAACGCCGGGATCGCCTCGCGCGATGGGAACACCGGCGACTTTGACGAGGACCGTCAGCAGGCAATCCTCGAAAGCTGGAAGCCGCGTCTCCTCGCGCTCGCCCGTGACGATCGTTTGCGCCTCATAGAGATCCGGATCGCCCGAGGTGCCAGCTCCGGCGGGCTCAGCGCCCGCAGCTATCGGAGCCAGAAGGATCGAGACGGTCACGAGGACCAAATGCCAGAAACGCATCATCAAACCTCCAAAACAGCAGGCGCATGAGCGGTTCACCATAAGGACCGCCCAGCCGATTGCGAGGCTTATGACGCGGCGAACACACGTCCACGGGAGATGCACTCCGGAGAGGTGCATCGAAGGAGGCGCATCAGGGGGAGATACGTCAGGCGAGCCCGAGCGCTTCGGCCTCCCCCTCGATGCGCGGCCAATCGGCAGCGATGCGGCGATCGAAGTCCGCGAGGGGGTGGTTTGCCAAAATCCTGCGCGCGGTCGCGGCGTCTTCGTTCATCTGCGCCACGAGAGCCTCGATGGAATCGAAACGCTCCTCGGCACGGATCCAATCGACGAGCGAGACGAGGCCCATCTCGCCATAGAGATCGCCTTCGAAATCGAACAGGAACGTCTCGAGCTTCGGGGCGCCGTCGTCGAAGGTTGGGCGCCGACCGAAACTCGCGACGCCATCGTGCACCCGGCCATCACGCCGGGTGTAGCGCACCGCATAGATGCCCTGACGCAGATCGCAGGAGGTCGGCAGGACCATATTGGCCGTCGGAAAGCCCAGATCGCGGCCACGCCGGTCGCCGTGGACGACTTTCGCGGCCACCGACCAGGTCCAGCCCAAAAGCTGACGCGCCTCCTCGACCCGACCTTCCTCGAGAGCTGCACGGATCCGGCTCGAGGAGACCGCACCTTCTTCATCGCCGTGCTTGTCGACGACGGTCACGCCGAAAGACGAAAGGATGCCCTGACGCTGGAGGAATTCCGGCGTGCCCTGGCGGCGATGGCCGAAATGAAAATCGTAGCCGGTGACGGCATGGCGGAGTTGGAGCTTCTCGATAAGGAAGCGACGTACGAAATCTTCGGCCGAGGTTTCTGCGAAGGCGGCATCGAAATGCGCGACGACGACGCCGTTGAGGCCGAGGGCGGAGGCCACACTTGCCCGCATCACCGGCTCGGTCAGGCGGAAGAGCGGCTTGTCGGGCGCGAAGAAGGAGCGCGGATGCGGCTCGAAGGTGAGAAGGATGCAGGGCGCACCGAGATGCTCCGCTTCCGCCTGGGCGGCTGCGAGCACGGCCTGGTGACCGCGATGCATGCCGTCGAAATTGCCGATCGCCACGACCGCATTTCGCCATTCTTCTGGCAGGCAGTCGAAAGTCGCAATGGAAACGGGCGAAGACGGCATCGGCGGCGCGATCAGCGGATGGGATCGGACGAGGTCGCGCCCGCATCGCCGGCGGACCAGACGAGGCGCGGCAGGAACGCCACGACATGGCGCTCTTCCTCGATGAGCCGGCTGCGGACCTTGTCGAGATCCGGCTTTTCGGGATGGCCGAATTCGTGGGCATGAATGCCGGCCGTCACCATCAGGCAGTCGATGCCGGCCTGGTTGGCGCCGCGGATATCGGTGTTGAAAGCGTCGCCGATCGCCAGAACCTTTTCGCGGGACGGATGTCCGAGGGTCGCCAAGGCGGCGTCATACATTGGTGCAAAGGGCTTGCCGACGAGGATCACCTCGCAGCCGAGTTCTTCATAAAGCTCGGCGAGCGCACCGGCGCACCAGACGAGGGTGCCGCCGCGTTCAACGACAACGTCGGGATTGGCACAGACCATCGGAATGCCGCGTCCGGCGAGCTTTTCCAGAAGCGGGCGGTAATCGTCGGGTGTTTCGACATCGTCTTCCGACAGGCCCGTGCAGCTGATGGCGACCGCCTCGTCGGGCCCCACCAAGGTCACGTCGAGCCCGTCATAGAGCGACAGATCGCGGTCGGGGCCGATATGGCAGATACCGCCCTTCTTGGCATAACCGGAGATCGCCTGGCGGGTCACGTCGCCGGAGGTGACGATCGCATCATAGGCGTCATCGGGGCAGCCGAGCGCCAGAAGCTGCTCGCGGACCGGACCGTTCGGGCGCGGCGCATTGGTGATGAGCGCCACACGTCCGCCATTCTCGCGGAAACGGCACAGCGCCTCCACGGCGCCGGGATTTGCCGCGACACCGTTATGGATGACGCCCCAGACGTCGCACAGGATCGCCTCGTAATCGGCGGCGATCGCAGCCAGACCTGATATCTCTTCCGCTTGCATTTGCCCATTTGCGCTTGGACCGGGAAACCGGCACGAGCCGCGGGTAGCGGCTTGCGGGCAGAACGTCAATTGGCCGGTCCGCCAACATGCGGCCAACATGAAGAGATGTTCATTGGGCATCATCTCTGCCGCCCTATATGTGCGGCTATGTCCAGCACCTAAACCGCAGCCGGTTGCGAGAGACTCCAAATCGGAGACTTCACCTTGAAGCATTTCCCGTTCAAAGTGCCGACCCTAGTCGGAGCGTTCATGGTCAGCCTTATCCTTTCCCCTGCCCTCGATCGGGCACCTGCTTATGCAGAAGATGCGACACCCGACGAGGTGCAGAGCACCCCACAAATCGCGCGCATCGCCCCCAATGCCGAACATTTCACGCTCAAGAACGGCATGGACGTGGTGGTCATCCCCGACAAACGCGCCCCCGTCGTCACCCATATGGTCTGGTACCGCGTCGGTTCTGCCGATGAGCGGCCCGGTCAGTCGGGCAATGCGCATTTCCTCGAACACCTCATGTTCAAGGGAACGAAGAAGCACCCGGGCGGCGAATTCTCCACCTATGTGTCGAAGATCGGCGGTGAGGAGAACGCCTTCACCAGCAACGATTACACCGCCTATTACCAGCGCGTCTCGAAGGACCACCTCAAAGACGTGATGGAGTTCGAGGCGGACCGGATGAGCAATCTCGTCCTCACCGACGAGGTCGTTGCGCCGGAACGTGACGTCATCCTGGAAGAGCGGCGCATGCGGGTCGACAACGATCCCGGCGCTCTCATGAACGAAGCGCTCAACCGCATCTTCTATCTCAATCATCCCTATGGGCGGCCGACGATCGGCTGGGAAAACGAGATCAAGGCACTCAACGCCAAGACGGCGCTCGATTTCTACCATGAGTTCTACACGCCCTCGAATGCGATCCTGGTCGTCGCCGGCGACGTCACGCCCGAGGGTGTGAAAGATCTCGCCGAAGAGACCTACGGTCAGATCAAATCGAAGCCCGACAGCGCGCGGCCCGCGCGTCCGGCCGAGCCGCCCTCGCCCGGTCCGCGCACCATCACCGTGCGCGACGAGAAGGTGCGCGAGCCCAATCTGATGCAGTTTTACGCCGTCCCCTCGGCCGTCACGGGCAAGCCCGGCGAAGCCGAAGCGCTTTCGGTGCTGGCCGACATTCTCGGCACCGGCGCGACGAGCCGCTTCTACAACGAGCTCGTGCGCGACAACGGACCCGCGACCTATGCGGGCGCCTATTACAGCCCGACGGCGGTCGACGATTCCCGCCTCATCGTCGTCGGCATCCCGCGCGACGGCGTCGATCTGGAGACGCTCCAGGCCGATATGGAAGCCTCCATCCGCAAGCTCGCCGATGAGGGCGTCAGCCAGGAAGAGCTGACGCGGGCGAAGAACTCGGTCGTTGCCGATGCCGTCTATTCGCAGGACAGTCAGCAGTCGCTCGCCCGGATCGTCGGCTCGGCGCTCGCGGTCGGTCGCACTCTGGAAGACGTTCAGACCTGGCCGGCACGCATCCAGAAAGTGACGGCAAAGGACGTGCAGGAGGTGGCACAACGCTATCTCGATCCCGAGAAAGCCGCGACCGGCTATCTCAAACCGGCGCTCGACCAGCAGGCCGACATGTCTGAGGCTCCCGGCAACACGCCCGCCGCCTCTCACGAGCCGGAGACCGCCGATCCGGCAGCAGCGATGGAGCAGAACTGATGCTGCGCACCCTCTCGCTTGCCTTATCCTTCGGAGCCATAATGAGCCTTGCCGTTGCCATGCCGAGCCGCGCCCGCGCGATCGAAATCCAGGAAGTGACCTCGCCCAAGGGGATCACGGCCTGGCTCGTCGAAGATGACACGGTGCCGATCGTCAACATGCAGTTCGCCTTCCGCGGCGGCTCGGTGCAGGATCCGGCGGACAAATCCGGTCTTGCCAATCTCGCCTCGGGGCTTCTCGACGAAGGCGCCGGAGATCTCGATTCCAAGGCGTTCCAGACACGCCTCGACAATCTCAACATCAAGCTCTCATTCGACACTGGCCGCGACGCTTTTTACGGAAGTATGAAGACGCTTACCGCCAATGCCGACGAGGCTTTCAATCTGACGAAACTCGCTTTGACCGAGCCGCGCTTCGACGACGAGCCGGTCGCCCGCATCAAAGCGCAGATCCTGTCGAAGCTCCGAAGCGACGAGACCGATCCGAATGAGCTCGCCCGTCGTGCCTGGGCCAAGACGTTGTTCGGTGACCATCCCTATGCCCGCACCGGCGATGGGACCGAGGAAAGCGTGGAAGAGCTGACCGGGGCCGACCTCAAAGGCTTCGCCGAGAGAAACCTCGCGCGCGACAACCTCGTCGTCGCCGTCGTGGGGGCGATCGATGCAGAGACGCTGAAAGGCCGGCTCGACGAAGTCTTCGGCGATCTGCCGGAGAAGGCCGACCTCAAGCCCATCGCCGACGTCACTGCGGCCGCAGGCAAGACGGCGCATGTCGACCTTCCCGTGCCGCAGACCTCCATCCGCCTCGGCGGACCCGGCATCAAGCGCGACGATCCGGATTTCATTCCGGCCTATATCGCCGATCACATCCTCGGCGGGGGCACCTTCTCCTCCAGGTTTTACCGCGAAATCCGCGAGGAGCGCGGGCTCGCCTATTCGGTCGGAACGAGCCTCGTCCCCTTCGATCATGCGGGCGTCTGGGTGGGGGCTGCCGCGACGCGCGCGGATGCCGCCCAGGAGGCCGTCGATTTGATGGTGAAGGAAGTCAAAGACATGGCGGAGAACGGGCCGACGGATGAGGAGCTCGCCGATGCGAAGTCCTACCTCACCGGCAATTACGCCCTGCGCTTTGATTCCTCCGGCAAGATCGCCAAGCAGCTTCTCGCCATCCAGCTCGACCATCTCGGCATCGATTACGTCGACAAGCGTAACGAGCTCATCAATGCCGTGACGCGCGAGGACGTGCAGCGGGCCGCCAAGCGGGTCTATGGCGAGCCTCCTTCGGTGATCACCGTCGGGCCTGCCGCGAGCTGATACCCCATTCATGACCTCTGCCGGGGCGACCTCGCTTCGCCCCGGCCGTTCTTTCTCCGCCTTTCACTCGCCTCGCTCCCCCTCCCTTGCCCTGCCAGAGCCCCTCTGCGAATCTGAGCCTCGCAGAGAAAGAGGGGCGTTATGTCTTGGAGAGAGCACCGCCGCAGGGCGGGCTTGATGCTGCTGGCCACGGCCATCTTTGTGGGAGCGGCACAGAACGCGGCGCGGGCTAAGGACGCGCGCCTTGCAGATCTCGGCGAGAAAGCCGCAGAAGCGCTTGAGAAGGGCGACACGGTTGCCGCGCTCGACCTGCTCGATGAGGCCTCAGACATCGTCTGGCGCGAGGGCCCGCTCGCCTTCCGAAAAGCGCTTGCCGTGCGCTCTGCCGAAGGCTTCGGCGATTATGTGCCCCGTCCCGACAATCGCTACCGACCCGGCGAGACGATGCTCGTCTATGCCGAACCCGTCGCCTTCACCTACGAGCCGCAGGACGGCCAGCATCTGGTGGCGATGGATGTCGATCTCACCATCAGCAATCTGACCGGACAGGTGATCGCCGAAGGCCGGAAGGTGTTTTCCGTCAAGACGAAGGTGAAAGCGCCGAAGCGCGACTTCAACGTCGTCCTGTCCTGCCCCGTCCCCGAGCTGCGGCCCGGCAACTATCGCGCCGAGTTCACGTTTCACGACACGCAGAACGCAAAGTCGGCGGGGTTCTCTATCCCGCTCCAGATCACCGAGACCGACCAGGAGGCCCCGCAATGACGCCGAAAATAGCCCTCATCGTCGGTGCAGGGCCTGGATTGTCGGCCGCCGTCGCACGCCGGCTCGCCGAGCGCGGCACCAAGATTGCGCTCGCCTCGCGCACCATGGAAGCCAACCAGGCTCTGGCAAACGAATTGGACGGGCGCGCCTATCGCTGCGACGTCGCCGAAGAAGACCAGGTGGCGGACCTCTTTCAGGCGGTGGAGCGGGATCTCGGGGCCCCCGACTTCGTGCTCTTCAATCCGAGCTATCGCAGCCAGGGGCCGCTCGTCGAGCTCAGACCCCATGACGTGGAAACGTCCCTGAAAGTCACCGCCTATGGCGGCTTCCTCGTCGCACAGCAGGCGGCAAAGCGTATGATCGAGGCCGGCGGCGGCGCCATTTTCTTCACCGGCGCTTCGGCGAGCGTCAAAGGTTTTGCCCGATCAGCGCCCTTCGCCATGGGCAAATTCGCCCTCCGGGGCCTCGCGCAGTCCATCGCCCGAGAATTGCAGCCGCAGAACATCCATGTGGCGCATTTCATCATCGACGGCGCCATCCGCGCGCCGGGGCGAAGTGAAGCCGACGACAAGCCGCAATCGCTCCTCGATCCGGATGCGATCGCCCGCTCCTATCTTGGCGTCCTCGATCAGGAGCGCTCCGCATGGAGCTTCGAGGTGGAGCTACGGCCTTGGGTTGAAAGCTTCTGAATCGGCGTCGCCCGCGGGGAGGTCGCTCATCTCGATTTCGACCTTCTTAGGATCGAAAGCGAGATAATGCGCAATGCGCGAGATGGCGGGATAGGGATTTTCGTAAGACCAGGCGATATCCGGCACGAGCATTTTATCCGTCATAAGCGAATAATAGCTCGCAGCGCCCTTATGCGGACAAGTCGTGAGCTTTTCGGAACGCTGCATATGCGCCATGCGGACATTAAGGCGCGGAATATAGATGACGTCCGACCGCCCAGCTTCAGAAACAATGACTGCACGCGACGTGCGTGCGAGCAGGAGATCACCGAGACGAACGGTGACAAGGCCAGAACAAACGCTGAAGGTAATCGGATACTCTTTATGCGGCATCGGCACCCCCCCGAGCCGGGCTCGTAATCCCTTCAATCGCATAAATTCAAGTAAAATATTATTCAATTCTGCATCTGTAAAAAAATAAGCGGGCGGTGATCGATCACCGTCCGCCAAAACTCTTAAGCTCAGAGGTCGTCCCGAAGGCTCGACCTCGAGATCAGGCGCAGAGCTTGGCCGCGATCTCGGCCACGTGACGGCCTTGGAAGCGCGCCCCTTCGAGCTCGTTGGCGCTCGGCTGGCGCGAGCCGTCGGCGGCGGCGAGCGTCGAGGCGCCGTAGGGCGAACCGCCGGTGATCTCATCCATCTTCGTCAGGCCCTGGAACGAATAGGGCAGGCCGACGATGACGAAGCCCTGGTGCAGCAGCATCACCTGCGTGGAGGTGATGGTCGTCTCCTGGCCGCCATGCTGCGTGCCCGTGGAGGTGAAGACGGCGCCCACCTTCCCGACGAGCGCGCCCGAAGCCCAGAGCCCGCCGGTCTGATCCCAGAAATTCTTCATCTGCGAGCACATGACGCCATAACGGGTCGGCGTGCCGACGATGACCGCGTCATAGTCGGTGAGTTCGCCAGGTTCTGCGACCGGATATGGCTGGTCGAGAAGATAACCCGACTTTTCCGCGATCTCATGCGGCACGAGCTCCGGCACACGCTTGACGGTCACGCCGGCGCCGGCGCTCGTGGCGCCTTCGGCAACCGCCTCGGCCATCTGCATCACGTGGCCCCAGCTCGAATAATAAAGCACGAGAATCTTCGCCATATCTCAATCTCCGTTTGGCAATTTCACTGTAGGCCCCTAACTAGAGGGCGACGCTCCTTTCGCCAGACACCATTTCTGGCGCGCATAACGCCTCTGCGTCGAAGGATACCTGGCCTCGCGTCCGCCCCGGATGCGCGCCGAATTTGAGGCAAGCGGCTTTCTCAATTCGATGCGTTCTCGCCAGTTGACAAGGCCGGGTCCAACACCTATCTCCCGCTCGCTTAGCACTCACACCTAGAGAGTGCTAACAACAGCAAATCCCCTCATTGGGCGCAGCGCGCCCGCATAAAGGACGCGAGGAAGAAACATGAAGTTCCGCCCTCTGCATGACCGTGTTGTGGTCCGCCGGCTTGAGTCTGAAGAAAAGACCAAGGGTGGCATCATCATTCCGGACACCGCCAAGGAAAAGCCGCAGGAAGGCGAAGTCATCGCCGTCGGCCCTGGCGCGCGTGACGACAACGGCCAGGTGCAGGCCCTCGACGTGAAGGTCGGCGACCGGATCCTGTTCGGTAAGTGGTCCGGCACGGAAGTCAAAATCGATGGCGAAGATCTCCTCATCATGAAGGAGTCCGACATTATGGGCGTCATCGACAGCGAGAGTGTGGCGCAGGCGGCCTAATCGCCGATCGCGCTTTCTAATTTCCCGCAATTCAACAAACAGAGGTTCGCAATATGGCAGCCAAGGACGTGAAATTCTCCGCTGATGCGCGTGAGAAAATGCTGCGTGGCGTCGATATTCTCGCCAACGCCGTGCGCGTAACGCTCGGCCCGAAGGGCCGCAATGTGGTGATCGAGAAGTCGTTCGGCGCTCCGCGCATCACCAAGGACGGCGTTACCGTCGCCAAGGAAATCGAGCTTGACGACAAGTTCGAGAACATGGGCGCGCAGATGGTGCGCGAAGTCGCTTCGAAGACGAACGACATCGCCGGTGACGGCACCACGACCGCGACCGTTCTCGCCCAGTCCATCGTCAAGGAAGGCGCCAAGTCGGTTGCCGCCGGCATGAACCCGATGGACCTGAAGCGCGGCATCGACATGGCCGTCGCCGCGGTCATCAAGGATCTCGAGAGCCGTTCAAAGACGATCGACACGTCTGCGGAAGTCGCTCAGGTCGGCACGATCTCGGCCAATGGCGACAAGGAAGTCGGCCAGATGATCGCCGAGGCGATGCAGAAGGTCGGCAACGAGGGCGTCATCACGGTCGAAGAGGCGAAGAGCCTCGAGACCGAGCTCGAAGTCGTCGAAGGCATGCAGTTCGACCGCGGCTATCTCTCGCCGTACTTCATCACCAACCCCGAGAAGATGGTCACCGAGCTTGAGGATCCGTACATCCTCCTGCACGAGAAGAAGCTCTCGAACCTGCAGGCGATGCTGCCGGTCCTCGAAGCCGTGGTTCAGTCTTCCCGTCCGCTGCTGATCATCGCGGAAGACGTCGAAGGCGAGGCTCTTGCCACGCTCGTCGTCAACAAGCTGCGCGGCGGCCTCAAGGTCGCGGCCGTCAAGGCGCCTGGCTTCGGCGATCGCCGCAAGGCCATGCTGCAGGACATCGCGACGCTCACGGGCGGTACGGTCATCTCTGAAGATCTCGGCATCAAGCTTGAGAACATCAGCCTCAACGAGCTCGGCACCGCCAAGAAGGTGACGATCACGAAGGAAGAGACCACGATCGTCGACGGCGCTGGCGACAAGGCCGACATCGAAGCTCGCGTTTCCCAGATCAAGGCGCAGGTCGAGGAGACCACCTCCGATTACGACCGTGAGAAGCTGCAGGAACGCTTGGCGAAGCTCGCCGGCGGTGTTGCGGTCATCCGCGTCGGCGGTGCGACCGAGACCGAGGTGAAGGAGAAGAAGGACCGCGTCGACGACGCCCTCAACGCCACCCGTGCGGCGGTTGAAGAAGGCATCGTTCCGGGCGGTGGCGTTGCTCTCCTGCACGCCAAGCAGGCCGTCAGCGGCCTCAGCTCCGACAATCCGGACGTCCAGGCCGGCATCAAGATCATCCTCAAGGCGCTTGAGGCTCCGATCCGCCAGATCGCCTCGAACGCTGGTGTCGACGCGTCCGTGGTCGTTGGCCGCATTCTCGACAAGGGTGAGGCCGATTGGGGCTTCGATGCCCAGATGGAAGAGTACAAGAACCTCGTCCAGGCCGGCATCATCGACCCGACCAAGGTCGTCCGCACCGCTCT
Organism: Afifella marina DSM 2698; assembly: GCF_900102695.1. Classification (GTDB taxonomy): domain Bacteria; phylum Pseudomonadota; class Alphaproteobacteria; order Rhizobiales; family Afifellaceae; genus Afifella; species Afifella marina. The sequence goes on along the minus strand of NZ_FMVW01000001.1, from coordinate 320,544 downwards.
TCAGGACGCGGCGTCGATCGGCGGCCTCCTGGTCACCACCGAGGCCATGATCGCCGAGCTTCCGAAGAAGGAAGGCGCTGCTCCGGCCATGCCGGGCGGTGGCATGGGCGGCATGGGCGGCATGGACTTCTAAGGTCCACGACCCTCGCTTTTCGGAAAGGGCGCCCGCGGGCGCCCTTTCTTTTTGTCTGCAAGGAAGCGTTCGTTTCGGACTTGGCCTCGCTGCGGGAGACCGCCTGCCTAACCTCGGCTCAAAGTCCCGGCCGCAAACTCACCTCTGAGGACAGCGGATCAGCCGATCGGGCCGGCATCTGTCCACGCGGGGCGATCTCTGGCACAGGCCGGCGTTCCTCTGCCTCGTCGCCCGAGCGGTCAGGCCTCACGACGATTGTGGGTGGCACAGTGACGGGCATATCGATATTCGGCCGGGGCCTGTCAGACGCTCCCGGCAAGCTCGCAGTTGCCGCATCGATCTTGCGGAAAGTCTCCAACGCGTCGGATTTGAACAGAACGTAGAGGCCGGCGATCAGACCGAGGGAACAGGCGATGGCGATCGCGCCCATCACCTTGCCTTGCAACGCGACGGCGCGTGTGCGCCGGTCATCGGCGTGTTCGGCCTTGGCAGCCATGATCGCGGGCCCGCCCGGTTTTTGTGAATAAAACCGGACGAGTTCTAAAGAAGGCGCGTTCCCAAAGGGTTACCGGCTGCCGGCGGCCTCGGCGGCAGGATTGCGGTTGAGCTCTTGTGCAACCGCATCGACCAGTGTCTCGGCCACACGGCGCGTCGCATCCGACCAGGGAGCACGGCGCGACATGACGAGGCACGCCTCGGAGCGCAAGATGACGCCGTCGTCCAAGATCTTTAGGTGGTTCGCTTTCAAGGTCGATCCGGTCGAGGTGATGTCGACGATGACGTCGGCCATGCCGCCGGCAGGCGCGCCTTCGGTGGCACCGAGGCTTTCCACGATCCGGTAGAGCGCGATGCCGTGGCTTTCCAGGAAGCGCTGCGTTAGGTTCCAGTATTTGGTGGCGATACGCAGGCGCCTGCCATGGCGCTGCAAAAAGCCCGCCGCGACATCGTCGAGATCTTCCATCGTGGCGACGTCGATCCACAATTCCGGCACGGCGATGACGACATCGGCATGACCGAAGCCGAGCGGCAGAATGCGGCCGATCTTCTCCTGCCAGGCCGGCACCGTTTCCTGAATGAGATCGAGCCCGGTGACGCCGACATGCACCCGGCCGAGGCCGAGTTCGCGTGAAATCTCCGATGCCGACAAAAAGGCGATCTCGATTTCCGGACAGCCTTCGACCTCGCCGCGGTAACGCCGCGCCCCGCCGATGCGCGCGACCTTGTAGCCGGCGGCCGCCAGACGCCGCTCCGTCTCCTCCATCAGGCGGCCCTTGGAGGGGATCGCCAGAGTGATGGTCTCGCTCACGACACACCTCCGAGCGCGCCAGCGAAGGTTCTCGCCTCGCCGAGATCGATGGTGAATCCGGCGGCCGGGATCGGCCGATCGGCTCCGAGCATCTCCAGAAGCCGGTCGTAGCGGCCACCGCCGGCGGCCGATCGCCCCGTGGCGGCATCGCGGATCTCGAAGACGAGGCCCGTGTAGTAATCGAGCGGGCGGCCAAAGCCCGCTTCGAAGACGACTTCGAGCCCAGAGGCGCGGCGCTCGAGCTTTTGCAATCGCCGTTCAAGCCGTGCGACCGGCTCTTGGAGATCGACACCGAAACGCCGGCCGAATTCGTCAAGGCGTTCGGCAAGCTCCTGCGGCGAGGCCTGCAAGGTCAAGAACGCCTTCAGGACCGCCACTTTCTCAGGTGCGATTTCGGTCTCGTAAAGCGCGCGCTGCTCCAAAAAGCGGGCGGCGATCTCTTCCGGCGCCCGGCTCGCATAGGCCTGATAGCCCTGCGCCTCGAAGCGCTCGGCAAGGAGCGCCGTCAGCGCGTCGCGGTTCTCATGATCCGCAGCCCTCTCGAGCTCCGGTTCGAGATCGGCGGGCGCGCTTGCCGACGGCTCTTCCAGGCGCGTGATCAGGGCTTCGATGCGGCGGTCGTCGCCAAAGGCCCGCCTGAAACGCTGGCGCCAGGCAAGCGGCAATTCGAGGGCGGCGAGAAGTGCCGTAAAGAGGCCGATATCGCCGATCCTGAGGCGCATTTCGCCAAGGCCTGTGCGCCGCACGCCTTCGACGGCGAGCGCCAGAAGCTCCGCATCGACATTGGCGCGCTCCGCCTCGCCGATCACCTCAAAACCCGTTTCGGCGCGCTCCGCCGAACCGCGGTCGTGACGACGGAAGACGACGCCCTCATAGAAATAGCGGCCCGCCTCTGTGCCGGAACGGAGATGGTGCAGGCAGACAGGGATGGTAAAATCCGGCCGCAGCGCCAAACGCTCGCCGCTCGGCCCCTCCGTCACGAACATGCGCCGGCGGATGTCCTCGCCGGCCGTTTCCAGAAACGGATCGGCGGCATGGAGGACCGGCAGCTCGAGCAGGTGCCCGCCCGCCTCCTCGAAAAGCGGCCGCAAACTCATAGGGAGAGGCTCATTGGAAGATGCTCCCCCTCGCCTTTTCCTGCCGGCGTCACCAGCATCTCAGGCCTCGCCGCGCTGCCGCTTCAAAAGCGCCTTCACCTCTTCGACGAGGTTGGTGCGTGCCACGTCGAACTGGCCCGGCCGCTCTTCCTTGTATTCCTCGTGGCTTGCGATCGCCGAAGCCTGCCGCTTGCCCTCCAGAAGATCCTTCACCTGCAGGCGGCCGCTGTCGAATTCGTCGGAGCCGGCGATGATGGCGCAGGGCGCATTGCGGCGATCGGCATATTTGAGCTGCGCCTTCATGCCGGAGCCGCCGAGATACATTTCGACGGGAACCGGGCGCTCGGAGGGGGCGAGATCAGCGTTGAGGCCGACGCGCAGCTCCGTCGTGATCGCCTGATAATCGGCAAGCCGCGACTTATCCATGACGGTGACGACGACCGGTCCGGTCTCGTTTTCAGAGCCGAGCTTGCCGAGATTCTTCAAGGCCGCGGCAAGGCGCGACACGCCGATGGAAAAGCCGGTCGAAGGCACATCCTCGCCGCGGAAGCGGCCGACGAGCCCGTCATAGCGTCCGCCGCCGCCGACGGAGCCGAAGACGACCTTTTCGCCCTTTTCATTCGGCACTTCGAAGGTGAGCTGCGCCTCGAAAACCGGGCCAGTGTAATATTCCAGGCCGCGGACGATCGAAGGATCGATCTCGATCCGGTCGGTCGCATAACCCGCGGCTTCGACGAGCGAGGCGATTTCAGCAAGCTCTCCGACGCCTTCCGCATAGACGGCCGTCTCGGCGAATGTCGACGCCTTGAGCTTCTCGATCACCGGCGCGTTGCTCGTTCCAGAGCGCTCATTCGAGCCGATGAGATCAAACAGCGACAGAACGGCTTCGGCCCCCTCCTTGGAGAGGCCCGCGCCCTTCGTAAAATCTCCGCTCTCGTCCTCGCGGCCTTCGCCCAGAAGCTCGCGCACGCCTTCGACGCCGAGCCGGTCGAGCTTGTCGATCGCGCGCAACACCGTCAGGCGGCGTCCGGCATTCTCCTCGCCGCCGAGGCCGATCGCCTCCATGACGCCGTCGAGAACTTTGCGGTTGTTGACCTTGATGACGTAGTCGCCGCGGGCAACGCCGAGCGCTTCCATGACGTCGGCGGCCATCATGCAGATTTCCGCATCCGCCGCGACCGAGGGCGCGCCCACCGTATCGGCGTCGAATTGCATGAACTGGCGAAAACGACCCGGCCCCGGCTTTTCGTTGCGGAACACCCAGCCGGCGCGATAGCTGCGATAGGGCTTTGGAAGCCGATCGTAATTCTCCGCCACGTAGCGCGCCAAGGGCGCCGTCAGATCGTAGCGCAGCGACAGCCAGGCCTCGTCGTCGTCCTGCAGCGAGAACACACCTTCGTTCGGGCGGTCCTGATCGGGCAGGAATTTGCCGAGCGCTTCGGTGTATTCAAAGAAGGGTGTCTCGACCGGCTCGAAGCCATAGCGCTCATAGACGCGCTTGATCGCGGCGAGCATCTCTTCGGTCGCGCGGATATCGCCGGCCTCGCGGTCGATAAAGCCGCGCGGCAGGCGCGCGGGGAGCCTGTTCTTCTTGTCCTTGGAGGCCATTTCAGATCGTTTCGCTTGGGTTTTCGGCATCAGAGCCGGGCTTGTCCTAGCCGAAGCAGGATGGAGCGGCAACCGGGCGAGGAGCGTCGGCTCGACACGGGGCGCCTAGGCTTTTCGGCTAAACGGGAAGACGCCGTCCCTTTCAATTGGATGTCCTATGCCCCTTTCGGGAGCGGCCGCGTGAAAGCCCGGCGCGCCTCTTCCACCTCGTCGCGGCAGAAACAGCCTTCGATGTGGTCGTTGACGAGGCCCATCGCCTGCATGAAGGCATAGACGGTCGTCGGCCCGACAAACGACCAGCCGCGCTTCTTCAGCGTTTTGGAGAGAGCGGCCGATTCCTCCGTGTGGGCGAGTTTCACGAGCGTCGCATGGTCGAGGCGTTCGGGCCTTGCGTGCTCGTGAGGTTCGAAACTCCAGAAGAACGACGCGAGAGAGCCCGTCTCTTCCACGATCTCGATCGCCCGTTTGGCGTTGTTGATGGTCGAAACGATCTTGCCGCGATGGCGGATGATGCCGGCATCCTTGAGAAGATTCTCGACCTCCGGTTCGCCGAAGCGCGCGACTTCGCGAAAATCGAAACCGGCGAAGGCGGCACGGAAATTCTCGCGCTTCCTCAAGATCGTCAGCCACGAGAGGCCGGACTGAAAGCCTTCCAGGCAGATCTTTTCGAAAAGCCGGATATCGTCCTTAACCGGCCGGCCCCATTCGCGATCGTGATAGGTGCGGTAGAGAGCATCGCCCGCGCACCAGAAACAGCGGTTTTGGCCGTCATCCTCGCGCACCAGGCCCTTCGTTGCGCCGGTCTCGTCACTTTCGCTCACAGGCCTTCGCCTCCTCGTTTCGCATGCATTATCATCGCTCTGCCGTCGTTTCCGCGCTCTGCGCCCCCATTCACTCTTCCTTAAGCCTCTTCGGCAACCCGAAATTCACTGCATTTTCGGGTTTCGGGGCGGCGTTTACCCGCATTTGTCAGCCTCGCACTAGCGTCGTCTGCATCTCTTAAAAACTGCCGCAATCTCAACTGACTGCGACGCTGGGTGACGAGGGTTTCGATGAAGCAGGTTCTTCTCACGCTTGCACTGCTGAGCCTTGGTGCGCTCACGCCTCAGGCGACGATGGCCGGGGCGAGCGGCAAGCCGGCCGTGCCGCTGAAGGCCGAATTGGAGCAGGAATGGCTGGCGCAACTGGCGGCCGGGCCGGCCCAGGGGGCTGCTGCGCGTCCGATCATGCTCGCCGATTCCCGCAGGCCGCAAGCCGTCGCCGAAAAGCGCGGCCTTCTGCAGGTTCTCTTCGATCCTCAGCCGCGGGCGCAGTATTATGCGCAGCCGCAGCGCCAGCTCTACGCGCAGCCGCAACGCCGCCTCTATGCCTCGCCGCAGGCGCCGCAGCCTCAGCCGCGCGCGGTCTATCGTTCCCGCAATCAACCGGCCCGCTTTATCGCGCCGCCACCTTCGCAGCGGCAGGTGCCGGCGCGCGCCAATTCTGGGCGTTATCCGACACCCGTCTATCTGCGCCAGGAGCCGCGCGTCGTCACACGACCCGCGCCGCGCCAGATGCGCCCCGTCACCCCGGTGAATGCACCCCGTGTCGCCCCGGCAGCCCCGAAGGTCGCGGCCCGTCCGGCCGCGCGTTCGATCGATCCCGCCTACCTTCCGACAATCGTCGATTACCAGACGAGCCAGGCGCCCGGCACGATCGTCATCGATACCAACAATCGCTACCTCTACCTGGTGCAGGCGGGCGGCAAGGCGAAACGCTATGGCGTCGGCGTCGGCCGGCCGGGCTTTCAATGGGCCGGCAAGCACACGGTGACGCGCAAGGCGGAATGGCCGTCCTGGTATCCGCCCGAGGAGATGAAGGCACGCCAGCCGGGCCTGCCCGACCATATGGAAGGCGGGCCGGACAATCCGCTCGGCGCCCGTGCGCTTTATCTCGGCTCCACACTTTACCGCATCCACGGCTCGAACCAGCCCTGGACGATCGGCCATGCCGTCTCCTCCGGCTGCATCCGCATGCGCAACGAGGACGTGATCGAGCTCTACAATCAGGTCGGCGTCGGCACCGAAGTCGTCGTGCTTTAAGCGAACGCGCCCGGCCACTCGTCTCAAATCCCGCAAGACAGCCGTTTGTCGTGGTGTTCCGAGCCTGTCCCGGAGCCCGCAGTTGAGCGGCATACGACAATGGCAGATGCGCCACACCTGCGGCCGCATGTGCGTTGCAGCGTCATGCGCGACTTGTGGGCGCGTGACCGGCTTTCTAGAAAGTTTGCAAGGAGTAAGAGGTTGATCGCATGTTTCATCGCAGACTGATCCGCGCAGGCCTGCCGGCCATCGCCTTTCTCGTGCTGGGGCTTTTCGGCAGCGCCCAGGCGCTCACATTCTTCGACCCGGTGAGCGGCGGCTTCGTGGAAGTCGATCAGCGCTACTCGAAGAACCGCAAGCCGCCGGCGAAATACCACCGGCAGACAGTGCGCTTCTCCACGAAGGAGGCGCCCGGCACGATCATCATCGATACCAACAAGCACTTCCTCTACTACGTCTTGTCGCACAATCGGGCCGTGCGCTACGGCATCGGCGTCGGACGCGAAGGCTTCGGCTGGGACGGTGAGGTGCATGTTGCCCGCAAGAGCGAATGGCCGCGCTGGTTCCCGCCCCAGGAAATGATCGCGCGTGAGCCGCGTTTGAAGAAATATGCCAACGGCATGCCCGGCGGGCCGAGCAATCCGCTTGGTGCGCGCGCGCTCTATCTCTTCGACGGAGGCCGCGACACGCTCTACCGCATCCACGGCACCAACGAACCCTGGACGATCGGCCTCAACGTCTCGTCAGGCTGCATCCGCCTCGTGAACGACGACGTCATCGACCTCTACAACCGCGTGAAGCCGGGCGCGAAAGTCATCGTTCTTTGACAGGTTCCTCGACGCAAAGGTGACGCATTGGCGTCACTTTTCGTCCGCATGGAACGATTCGAATGTGTCGCGCATTTATGTGCCGAAATGACGCAGCGGCGGGGAGCGTCACATCTTCCCCGCGCTGCGAAATCGGAGGCACTCATGCGCAACGTTCTTGCCCGAACCCTGGCTTCGTCGGCCGCTTTGGCGGTGGTCTTCGCCACTCTCACGCCGGTCACGGCCCAGGCGCAGACGCTGCGCTATTTCGATCCCGTGCAGCGGCAGCTCGTCACGATTCAGCCGCATCAAAGCCATCAGCGCGGACCGGCGCCGGAGTATCGCCGCCACATTGTGGCCTATGACGGACCGGAAGCGCCGGGCACGATCATCATCGATTCCCAGAGCAAGTTTCTCTACTACACGCTGCCCAATGGCGAGGCGATCCGCTACGGCGTCGGCGTCGGGCGCGAAGGTTTCGGCTGGACCGGCGAGGTGCGCGTCGGCGCCAAGGCCGACTGGCCGACCTGGACCCCTCCCAAGGAAATGATTGAGCGCGAGCCGCGGCTCGTCGAATATTCGGGCGGCATGCCCGGCGGTCCGGACAACCCGCTCGGCGCGCGTGCGCTTTATCTCTTCGACGGCAACAAGGACACGATGTACCGCATCCATGGCACCAACGAGCCGTGGACGATCGGGCACAACGTCTCCTCCGGCTGCATCCGCATGATGAACCATGACGTGATCGAGCTGCACTATCTCGCCAAGGTCGGCACCAAGGTTATCGTTCGCTAAGCGTTTACCCTCGAACGCTGCACCGAAACGCCCCGGCCCGCTTTCCGCGGACCGGGGCGTTTTTTATGCCTCCGGCGGTCACGCTTTCTGAGCGGCAGACTTCGCAACAGGGGGCGACGCCAGGATCGCCCCTAAACCGCACTTCGCTCATCATCTGCGAGCCGGTCTCCGCCTTCGAGTGTGTCCTTCACGTAAAGTTCGCGCACGAAGACGATGCCGACGGCCAGAAGGGGGACGGCGAGCGCCATCCCAAGTCCGCCCAGAACGGCGGCAAAGACGAGCTGCGTGGAAAGGGTCAGCGCCGGCGGCAGCGACGTCGTGCGCTGCTGCACCAGGGGCTGCGTGATGTTGCTCTCGAGCCCCTGGATGAGCACGTAGGCACCCACCCCCCAAAGGGCCATCGTCGCCGACACCGACAGGCCCGCCAGGATGATCACCACACCTGCGATCGCGGGACCGAGCGTCGGAATGAAGGCGAGAAGCCCCGCCTGCAACGCCAGCAGGAAGGCATAGGGCATATCGATCAGCCAGAGCACGATCCAACTCGCCGAAAAGATGATCGTCATGCTGATCGCCTGACCGGCCATCCACCAGCCGAGATTTTCCGCAGCTCCCTCGATCACCTCACGAAACCGGTCGCGCCGCTTGACGGGGACGAGATGCAAAAACCCATCGCGATAGGTTCTCGGCGACCAGGATACAAAAATCCCTAAGAACACGACGATGACCGCGTTGGCGAGGCTGCCGAACATAAGGCTGACGACACGGCCGACATCGCCCATCATCGCCTTCAGGTTCGGCATCATCTGAGAGAGCTGAACGTCGCCGTTCGGCTTGATGAAGCTGAAACCGAGCTGCGAGAGCTGATCGCCCCAATTGCGCATCAACGTATCGGTCCGCGCCAGGAGATCGCTCGCCTGCGCCGCGAGCGTCGCTCCGCCCCAGCCGATCACCGCGAAGATCGCTCCGAAGGCTGCCAGATAGATGAAAATCTTCGCAAGGCGCGTCGGCAACCGCGTCAGCCGGTGCAGGCCGTCGGAGGCAAAGCTCAAAGCGGCGGCCAGCACGAGACCGGCGAAAACCAGAAGAAGAGCCGACGTCGCCTTCCATAAAACGAAGAGAACCACGACGCCGGCGAGGAAAATCGCGGCGCGGGAGACGATGCGGCCGGTGGATTCTTTGCCGTCTTCGTGCAATATGTTTTCTCCAAACGATGAGAATTCGGGGCAAAACGCGAGCGCTGCCGCGCGACTACGCACCCGTTGCGATCGCAGGCCCCGTGTGATCGTTCGATCAGATGATCAATAGTGTGCCGCCCGGCATGCTCTACCGCGCCAGTCCCTGGGGGAATTAAGCATGGAAGCCGCCACGACAAGCAGCCCGACCGATTTTGATGCCGATGACGGCGACACGCTCGGCGGCCGCATCGTCCGCGCCCGTGACGCCATCGGCCTCTCCACGGCGCAGCTCGCCCGCCGGCTCGGCGTCAAGACCTCAACGCTCTCGCAATGGGAAAACGATCGCGCCGAGCCACGGGCGAACCGCCTCAACATGCTCGCCGGCATCCTCGGCGTCAGCCCGATGTGGCTTCTGATCGGCCGCGGCGTGGCGCCCGCCGACGAAGAGCCGATGGCTCAGGAAGCGGCGATGCTGCGCACGGAGATCGCGCATCTTTCGAGCGAAGCTCTCCTCCTGTCGCGCCGCCTGTCGGAGGCCGCAGAGCGTCTCGGCCGGCTGCACGACAGCGCCAGCCGCAGCGAATAGCGCCGCCTCACGTCTGCACGGATTGCACCGAACCGCCGTCGACGCGCAGGTTCGAGCCGTTGATGAAGGAGCCGCGCTCGGAGGCAAGAAGCGCGATGGCCGCGGCCACCTCCGAAGCCTGCCCGCGCCGTTTCAAGGCAATCCCTGGCCGTTCTTCATCGAGGAAGCTCTGGATCGCGTCCTCGAAAGAGACGCCGAGCTTCTCGGCACGCTGCTTCATCATGCCGTCGGTCATCGGCGTCTCGATGAAGGCGGGCGCGACGGTGTTGCAGAGGATGCCGTTCTTCGCCTCCCGATAGGAGATGTTCTTGACGAATGCGGAAAGCGCGGCCTTCGCGGCGTTGTACGTGGCTTCTTCCCAATAGGGCTGCACGGCGTTTTCCGAGGTCACGCAGATGAAGCGCCCCCATTTCGCTTCGCGCATGCCGGGCAACGTCGCCCGCGCCATGCGCACCGCCGACATGAAATCGATGTCCCAGGCCTCCCGGTAATCCTCATCGCTCATGTCGATGGGATCACCCTTGGCCCCCGTCACGCCTGCGGCATGCACGACGATATCGATCCTGCCGAAGCGCTCGCGCCCGGCGGCGGCAACCGCATCCACGGCCTTCTGGTCGGTGACGTCGGCTGCCATGCACAACACGTCGGTCGGCAGGCGCTTCGCCTCCTCTTCGAGCGTGTCGATGCGAAGGTCGGAAAGCACGAGTTTCGCGCCCTCCTCCGCCAGGAGCCGCGCCGTTTCAAAGCCGATGCCGCCACGTGCGCCGGTGATCAGGGCGACACGATCTGAGATTTGAAGATCCATCGGGATGCTTCCTCCCTTCCGCCGAGTGTTCATGGAATTCACTCGGGGAACGGGCCCAGGCTTCCTTTGGTTTCGCGGCACATATCAGCCGGCAGAGGGATGCAGGGCTCCCACGCGGCGACGCGGCGGCTAGGCCTCGTCGAGACAGCGGAAAAAGCGTGTCGTCTCGCCGTCGGGACGCGTCAGGGTCAGCGCTCCCGTCTCATCGAGCTCAAGCCCGAATTCCTCGGAACTCTCCGCCCCCTCCGCTTCGCCGCAGGCCGCCGTCACGTCGAGACGATCCTCGGAGGGACTTCTAAGATCGAGGAACCGGCAGGAGCGGCCTCCATCCTTCAGGCCGCCCCGCTCGATGCGCAAAGGCACGTCGGCGCCGTCCTGCGCCTGACAGCTCTCGTCGGTCGGCGCCCAGCGGCCGGTCAGCCGCATGAGCAGGCTCATCGCCCGCTCGGGATCGTTCGTCTCACTTTTCGGGGAAGGCAGAGCTTCCGGCACGGCTTGTTCGGGACGCGTCGGCGCGGGCATGTCCTGCCCCGGACCGCTCGCATCCGGCTGCGTCGGCGCGCCCTGCCCATGGGCTGCCCCTGTCGGCAGAAGCGGCAGAGCGAGCACGAGACCGAGAGCAAGCGTGGCGCCCGCGGCTTTTCGGTGGAACGTCATTGCGCCCTCCTTGCGACCGCCGTCAGGAGACGCGAAGCGGCCTTTCAGAAGACGAAGCGGCTTTGCTCCGCGTTGGTTCCAGCGCGTGCCCGGCAAAGGCTTCCGGCGGCGGGCCACCATGCGCCCAATCGAGGAGTTCGACGGTATGGAGGACCGGGATCTCCATCGCCGAGCCGATCTGCGTGATGCAGCCGATATTGCCGGTCGCCACCACCTCCGGCGCAACGCTTTCGATATTCGCCGTCTTGCGGTCGCGCAGCCTCGCCGCGATCTCCGGCTCCAGAATGTTGTAGGTGCCGGCCGAGCCGCAGCAGAGATGGCCTTCGGGGATGCCCAGCACCTCAAATCCCGCCTCCGCCAGGAGCGTGCGCGGCTCTTTCACCACCTTCTGGCCATGCTGAAGCGAGCAGGCGGCGTGGTAGGCGACCTTGAGGCCGGTTCGGCGGCGGGGTGCGGGCAGATCGAGACGAGCGAGATATTCGCTGATGTCGAGGGCAAGCGCCGACACGCGCTCCGCCTTCTCGCGATAGGTGGGCTCCCCCTTCAAGAGATGTGCGTAATCCTTGATCGTCGTGCCGCAGCCCGACGTTGTCACCAGGATCGCATCGAGCCCCTCGCCGTCGATCTCGCGCAGCCAGGCGTCGATATTGTTGCGCGCCATCGGCAGCGCCTTCTCGTCCTGCCCCATATGGTGGACGAGCCCGCCACAGCAGCCCTCGCCCTTCGGCAGCACGACTTCGATGCCGAGGCGGGTGAGGAGCCGGATCGTGGCGGCGTTGATGCCCGGATCGAGCACCGATTGCGCGCAGCCCGTCAAAAGCGCCACGCGGCCTTTTCTGGCGCCATGGGCCGGAAAGGCGTGACCCGTCTCGGATGCCTGGATTTTCGCCGGCAGCCGCTTGGGCGCCAGGCGCAGCATCATGGCAAGCCGGTCGAATGGCCGCCCCATGCGGGCGAGCAACGGCGCCAGAGGCCGGCCGTATCGGGCGGTGACGAGGGCTGCCCGCATCCTCGCCGGATAAGGCATGACATGCGCCAGAACCGCCCGCAGCGCCCGGTCGTGCCAGGGCCTGCGATAGGTCTCTTCGATATGCCGCCGCCCCTGATCGAGGAGGTGCATGTAATCGACCCCGGACGGACAGGTCGTCATGCAGGAAAAGCAGGAGAGACAACGATCGATATGGAGCGCGACCTCCGCCGTCGCCGGCTTCTCCGCCTCCAGCATATCCTTGATGAGATAGATGCGCCCGCGCGGACTATCGAGCTCGTTGCCGAGTTCGACATAGGTCGGGCAGGTGGCGAGGCAGAAGCCGCAATGCACGCATTTGCGCAGAATGGCATCGGCTTCCTCGATGCGCGGGTCGGCGAGCTGCTGAAGGGTGAAGGAGGTTTGCATTAAGTCGGCTTGTAGAAGGTACATCCAACAATCGAGTACCTCCAAAGAGCGTCCGAATACTCCTTCCAACGGGAATTATATCTGAAAGGCAGAACTGAAAGGCTTTTGGCGCCCGAGAGGCACTCCGACTGTTTTCTTATAAACTTATATGCTTCGTCAGCCACATCCTCCCCCTCCCTAAATCCGACGAACGCGCCGAACGTACCAAAATCGACACATCTCACTCGCCCCGCGAGAGTTTTCACTCGCTCAATGTCGCTTGCCCACTCAGAATAAATTTTATTTCTCTTCAATTCTACAACACCTATCGCATCATTATTATCTCCAATGCAAACAATGTCTATCCTTTTTCCTCCGTGTAAATTCTCCCAAAAATACCCTGAGTCTGCTTCAAAATTTGCGCATTTTTCCTTCAGCTCAGCTATTGTTGCTTCTATTAAAACCCTGCGAACACCCAGACTTCTTTTCTTCCTTAGCCACTGAGAAACGTAAGCAGAAACAAAAGACTCAACCCCACGCTCATGAACCCATTCTGAAGACAAGTGCTCATAATCTCTATTGGCTTCTTTCATGCCTTGAATGACTGACTCGCCCACGCGTGCGTAAATCACATCCTCGTCGTCCATCTCCCCGTCCTAAATTCTCCCGGGATTCAATATCCCCTGCGGATCGAAATTCTCTTTCAGCCGCCGCGACAAGGCGGCGAGCGGGGCCGGCTGCGGTTCGAAGGGCGAGAGGCCGGTGCGCAAGGCCGCCGAGCCGCGGATGAGCGTCGCATGGCCGCCGCCGACCGCCCTGATCGCCCGCCGGATGGCGCCTTCGGCAGCGTCTTCCGCGCTGCCCGTGACCTCGATCCAGACTCGGCCGCCGGCCCAATCGAAAAAATAGTTGAGAGGCTCGTTCGCGAGCCTCGCCATCAGCGCGGCGCCGGCGCGCGGTGCAATGCTGACGCGCCAGAGCGGATCGCTGCGGCCGGCAAAGGGCAGGCAATCGCGGATGGCGCGCCAGAAGTTTTCCGATTGCGGCATGTCGAGGATCTCCACCGCGCCGCGGTCCCGCATCATGCCGTTGAGCGCTTCGCTGCGATAGGAAACGGAGGAGGGAAAGCCTTCCAGCCTGAGCGCGGTCACGGAGCTTTCGACGGCAAGACCACAGGACCGCGCCATCCCTTTCGGCAGATGCGCCGCGCCCGAGACTTCGTGCGAAGAGCCCATGGCTTCGGCCATCGCAGCGCAGGCAGCCTCATCTGAGAGGCCGAGGACGAGCACGGTGGCGATGCGCTCCGGCCGTGGCAGCACTTTGAAAGTGAGATCGGTGACGACCGCGAGCGTGCCCCAGGAACCGGCAAGCCCCTTGGAGAGATCGTAGCCGGTGACGTTCTTGACCACGCGCCCGCCCGCCTTGAAGGCCTCGCCGCGGCCCGAGACGGCCGACAGCCCGAGAATATGGTCGCGGGCAGCGCCCGCCTTGATGCGGCGCGGACCGGCGAGATTGGCCGCGAGCACACCGCCCAGCGTTCCCGTCCCGGGCTCCAACCCGAAAATCGGGCCGTAATCCATCGGCTCGAAGGCGAGTTCCTGATTGGCATCCGCCAGGAGCTTTTCGATTTCGGCAAGCGGCGTGCCGGCCTTGGCGGAGAAGACGAGTTCGTCCGGCTCGTACAGGGTGACACCGGACAAAGCGGAGAGATTGAGCGTGTATTCCGCCTGAACCGGGCGGCCGATGCCGCGCTTGGACCCGTGTCCCAGGATTTCGAGCGGCACCTGTTCGGCGGCCGCCCAGCGGACGACATCGAGCACGGATTCGGCAGTCTCGGGGCGAAGCGTTTCGGCCATGGGGCGGGAAAATCTCAGAAGCGGGGAATGTCGGGGAAGGGAAGCTGGCCCTTATGCACATGCATGCGGCTGAGCTCGGCGCATTGGTGCAGCTCCGGGAACACCTTGCCGGGATTGAGGAGCTGACGGGCATCGAAAGCGCATTTCACCCGCTCCTGCTGAGCGAGATCGTCCTCGCTGAACATCTCGCCCATGAGGTCGCGCTTTTCCACGCCGACGCCGTGCTCGCCGGTCAGAACGCCGCCCACCTCCACGCAGAGCTTCAGGATCGCCGAGCCGAACGCCTCGGCCCGTTCCAGCTGATCGGTATCGTTGGCGTCATAGAGAATGAGCGGATGGAGATTGCCGTCGCCGGCATGGAAGACATTGGCGACCCGCAGATCGAACTCCGTCTCCATCTCCTTCATGCGGTGCAGAACCTTCGGAAGGGCTTTGCGCGGGATCGTGCCGTCCATGCAGTAATAATCCGGCGAGATGCGGCCGACGGCGGGAAACGCCGCCTTGCGTCCCGCCCAGAAATTGGCGCGCTCCTCTTCGGACTGCGAAACGCGGATATTGGCGGCATTGTTGTCGCGCGCGATCGCCTCGACCCGCTCGATCAGCTCGTGCACCTCCTCGCCCGGGCCGTCGAGCTCGACGATCAGGAGCGCCTCGACGTCGAGGGGATAGCCCGCATGGACGAAATCTTCCGCCGCCTGGATCGCCAGGCTGTCCATCATCTCCATGCCGCCCGGAATGATGCCGGCGCCGATGATGTCGCCGACGCAGCGCCCGGCATCCTCGTTCGTCGGAAAGCCGACGAGAAGCGCCCGTGCCGTCTCCGGCGAGCGCAGAATTCGGACCGTCACCTCGGTCACGACACCGAGAAGCCCCTCAGAGCCCGTCATCAGGCCGAGGAAATCATAGCCCTCGCTGTCGAGATGCTTGCCCCCGAGCCGAATGACCTCGCCGGTGATCAGCACCATCTCCAGCCCGAGCACGTTGTTCGTGGTCAGCCCATATTTCAGACAATGCACGCCGCCGGAATTTTCCGCGACATTGCCGCCGATGGAACAGGCGATCTGTGAGGATGGGTCGGGGGCATAATAGAAACCGCGATGCTCGACCGCCCTGGTGACGGCGAGATTGGTGACGCCCGGCTGCACGACGGTCGCACGGTTTTCGAAATCGACCTCGAGAACCTTGTTGAACCTCGACATGACGAGAAGAACGCCGTCCGCAAGCGGCAGGGCGCCGCCAGAGAGCGAGGTGCCGGAACCGCGCGGCACGACGCGGATCTCATTGTCGTAGCAATAGCGCAGCACGCGCTGCACCTGCTCGACCGTCTCCGGCAGGACGACAATCATCGGCAATTGACGATAGGCGGTGAGACCATCTGTCTCGAATGGCCGCATGCCATCAGGATCCGTGATGACCCCCTCGCCCGGAACGATGGCAGAGAGAGCCTTGGCGATCTCCCCCCGGCGCGCCAGAATCTCGGCCTTCGGGCCGGGCATCGCCACACTCATTGAGCCTCCCTGCTCTTTTGTCTTGGCCTTCTTGCGAGGCCCGCCGATTATCGTTCAGCGTTTCATCTCAAGCAACCATAGCGCGATGTCGCATTGCCAAACCAGAAAATCCTCCCCCTTGTGTGGCGCGAAGCCCTGTGCTCCATTCCGCCACCTTGGAATGAGTCAAGCTTTGACATAACAAGGAGTGTCCAATGATTAGGATTTCGGCTGCTGCCCTTGGCATTGCTGCCATCCTTGCCGCGGGCAGTGCGTATGCTCAGGACGACCTCGTCGCGGCCGGTGAGAAGGTCTACAAGCAGTGCCACGCCTGCCATTCGGTCGGTGAAGGCGCCAAAAACCGCGTCGGCCCCGAGCAGAACAACCTGTTCGGTCGTGTCGCCGGTTCTCTGCCTGACTTCCGCTATTCCGACGCCATGAAGAGCGCCGGCGAGAATGGTCTCGTCTGGACCGAAAAGTCCCTGCACGAGTATCTGAAGAACCCGCGCGCTTATGTGCCGAAGACCAAGATGATCTTCGCCGGCCTCAAGAAGCCCGAAGACATCGACGCGGTGATTGCCTATCTGAAGACGTTCGATACGGACGGTATGCCGGATCCGGACGCCAGCACGTACACGCCGCCCAACGGCTAATCGGGCGCAAGCGCCTTTTCGTGACGACCCGCCGCTCGAAAGGGCGGCGGGATTTTTTCGCGGTCCGTTTTCGCTCGCGCTGCATTCCGCGCAGCGGCTTTATCTTTTTGCGGCTCGACGCGCCTGGCACGCGTATCGGCACGCTGGGATTTTGCGGCTTTTCCGTCTCAGGGCGCATCCGCAAAGCCCGTGCGGTCACCACAAGCCTGCACGTCCAGCGCCAGAAGCCTGCGCCACAAGGTTGTTGATCTCGCTGCGGCGGCGGACCTAATTTGCGTGTCCGGGCTTCCGGCTGACCGGCCCTGCCGCCAGACCTGGAGCCATCGAAGCCAGCCGAGGGCATGACGCACAACGCTCGGCCGCAGAGGATTGAGCGCTTGTCGCCAGAAAACACCGAACATACGACAGCTTCGAAGCCGCGCGTCGGTCTCTTCGCCACCTGCCTCGTCGATCTCTTCCGCCCGCAAGTCGGCTTTGCTGCGATCAAGCTGATCGAAGCTTCCGGCTGCTGCGTCGAAGTCCCGGAGAACCAGACCTGCTGCGGCCAGCCCGCCTACAATTCCGGCGACCGCAGCGATGCTGCGGCCATCGCCAAACAGGTGATCGCGATCTTCGAAGACTACGATTACGTGGTGGTTCCGTCCGGCTCCTGCGCCGCGATGATCGCCCGCCATTATCCGGAGCTTTTCGACGACGCCTATTGGGCGCGGCGCGCAATGGCGCTCTCCGCAAAGACCTACGAGCTTACAGCCTTCCTCTATGACGTGATGGGCGTGCGCGACGTCGAGGCGGCGTTTGCCGGCAACGTCACCTATCACGACGCCTGTTCGGGCCTGCGCGAACTCAATGTGCGCGACCAGCCACGCGAACTCTTGAAAACCGTCGACGGCCTCGCCTTCACCGAGCTCAAGGACGCCGATGTCTGCTGCGGCTTCGGCGGTACCTTCTGCGTCAAATATCCGGAAATCTCCAACGCCATCGTGACGAAAAAGACGGCCGCAATCGCAGGCTCCGAAGCCGATACGCTGGTGGCCGGCGATCTCGGCTGCCTCATGAACATGGCCGGCAAGCTGCAGCGCGAGGGCAAGCATGTGCATGCGCGCCATGTAGCCGAAGTGCTCGCCGGCATGGCCGACAGTCCGGCGATCGGCGAGGCGGAATGAGCGCGCCCTTCCTTTCGCAGGCGTTCAAGGAAAACGCCGTCGACGCACTCGCCAATGTCGAGCTGCAGCGCGCGCTCGGGCATGTGGAACGCGGCTTCATCCAGAAGCGCCAGAAGGCGGTCGACGCCCTGCCGGAATTCGATGCGCTGCGCCATGAAGCGCGCGCCATCAAGGACCACACACTTTCACATCTCGACCTCTATCTGGAGGCTTTCGAGGGCAAAGCGCGCCAGGCCGGGGCGGAGGTGCATTGGGCGGAGACGGCAGCCGACGCGCGCGAGGCCGTGCTTTCGATCTGCCGCCGGGTTGGCGCCAAAACCGTCACCAAGGGCAAATCGATGATCTCCGAGGAGATCGGCCTCAACGCCTTCCTGGAGAAGAGCGAGATCAAGCCGATCGAGACCGATCTCGGCGAATACATCATTCAGCTGCGCGGCGAGCCGCCTTCCCACATCATCGCCCCCGCCGTGCATGTGAACCGCGACCAGGTGGAAGCCGATTTCCGCCGCGTGCACACGCATCTCGATCCGAAGCGCGATCTCGCCGATCCGGTGTCGCTGCTCTCGGAGGCGCGCGCCACTTTGCGCGACATGTTCCTTGCCGCCGATGTCGGCATCACCGGCGCCAACTTTCTGGTGGCGGAGACGGGAAGCTCCGTCATCGTCACCAATGAGGGCAATGGCGACCTCACGCAGATCCTGCCGCGGGTGCATATCGTGCTCGCCTCGATCGAAAAGGTAGTGCCGACGCTCGAAGACGTCTCGACGTTGCTGCGGGTTCTGGCACGCTCCGCCACGGGTCAGGAGCTCTCCGTCTACACGACGTTCTCCACCGGCCGGAGGCGGCCGGGCGACGAGGACGGTCCCGAGGAGACGCATGTCATCCTCCTCGACAATGGCCGCTCCGAAATGCTCGCCAACGAGTTCCGCGAGATGCTGCGCTGCATCCGCTGCGGCGCCTGCATGAACCATTGTCCGATCTATCATGCGATCGGCGGCCACGCTTATGGCGCGACCTATGTCGGCCCCATGGGCGCGGTCCTGGCTCCGGGCCTCTTCGGTCTCGAAAACACGGCAAACCTGCCCAACGCCTCGACCTTCTGCGGGCGCTGCGAGAGCGTCTGCCCGGTCGAGATCCCCTTGCCGAAATTGATGCGGCATTGGCGCGAGCGCGAATATGAGCGGCATCTCAAGCCGGCCGCGGAGCGGAACGGCCTGCGCATCTGGGCCTTTCTCGCCAGGCGTCCGAAACTCTACCGGCTCGCCACCCGCATCGGGCTCAAGGCGCTTCACCCCTTCGGGCGTCGTCGCGGGCGCTTCTCGTCGCTGCCGCTCGCCGGCGGCTGGACCGGCCATCGCGACATGCCGGCGCCGGCGAAAACAAGCTTCATCGATCAGTGGAAGGCCCGCTCGTGACGGCGACGGGAAAGACATCATGAGCCAGCGCGAAACCGTGCTCGGCAAGATCCGGCGCGGCCTTGCCTCCGCAAAGACAGCGGAAGCGCGCCGCGATGCCGTCGCCCAGCGCCTCGGCCAGCATCCGGCAAACACCGTTCCGGCCCGTGGCCATGTCGGCCAGCAGGCACGCCTCGATCTCTTTGCGAAGATGGCGGGAAAAGTCTCCGCCACGGTGGAGCGGGTGGCCTCGGCCTCCGACCTTCCTGAGACGGTTGCGGAATATCTGCGCGCCCGCAACCTGCCCTCGGATCTCAGGATGGGTGCGGACCGGCGTCTTGCCGATCTTCCCTGGGAAAAGGTCCCGCAGCTCGAAGTGAAACACGGGCCCTCCGACGGGCGCGATCATGTCGGCCTCAGCCACGCTTTCGGCGGCGCGGCGGAAACCGGCACGCTCTTCCTGCTCTCGGGGCCCGACAATCCGACGACGCTCAATTTCCTGCCGGATCACCATGTCGTCGTGGTGCGCGCCTCCGACATCGTCGGCGATTACGAAACCCTGTGGAACCGTCTGCGGGAACACTCCGGCGACGACGTCCTGCCACGCACGGTCAATCTCATCACCGGCCCGTCACGCTCGGCCGATATCGAGCAGACGCTGCTTCTCGGCGCCCACGGGCCGCGCGCCCTCCACATCCTCATCGTCGAAGACGCCTGAGCGTCCGTCTTATCGCGAGACGTCGGGATTGATGATTTCGGCGGGCTCCGGCTCGCCGGGATTCCGGTCGGGCTGTGAGCTTTCGGGCTCCCCCTGCCTGTCACGAGGCTCGCTCGTATCGGGGCGCATGTCGAGATCGCCCGGAACCGGCAGCGGCTCGATGGAGCCGTTCGCAGGGCTCTCCGGCGAAGTCTCGGATGGAGCCGGCATGGTCTGCGATGGCGCCGGAGAGGCGGGAGGCGCGGTGTCCGGTTCGGTCGAGGACGGCGCTTTTGTCTGAGGAGACGTCTCCGGAGAAGTCGTAGGTGCCTTCTCCTCGCCCTCTGGCTCCGAGGCCGGCTCCGGGGCCGGCGTCGTGTCACTTTCTTCCGGTGAACGGAAGCGAATGGTCGGATAAGAGAACGTCGCCTTTTTCCAGACGAGCTCGAAGCCGCCGAGATTGAACTCGTATTTCGGCGCCTGGCCTTCTTCGACCTGCACGGAAGGCATCCGGCCTTCCTGTGTCTGGCGGATGTCGACCATGAAATAGGCGGCGACGGCGAGCAGGATGACGACAAGAACGAGGAAGAAGCGCATGGGTCTCGGGAGGTTCGCCGCGGGATGTTGCGGCTCGTTTCACGGCTAAAATGGCGCCGCGGCCGATCGGTTCCGGCCGCGCGGCCCGTCGCCTCACATGTCGCGGCCTAAAAGAGGCTGCCCTGCGCCTTGGGAGCGGGCTTCGCCTTCGCCGGTTTCCTCGCTGCCGCCGGCTTCTCGCTCGGCGGGCTCTCGGATGGGCTCCCCGTCGCGGGCGTCGGTGTGCCACCCTCACCAGCAACGACCGGGCGACGCCCATCCTGAAACTCTATCTCGTAGGCGTCGCCCGTCCGCATCGCGCCGGCCCGCGTCACCGTCTGACCGGAGGCGTCATGGATGACGGCATAGCCGCGTCCGAGAACGGATTTGTAGGAGAGCGTCTCAAGCAGCCGGCAGGCATTGTCGTAGCGCTCCTGGCGCGCGATCGCGGCGCGCCGAAACACCTCGGCGTGGCGTGCGGTCGCTGCGAGCCGCTCCCGCTCCACCCGCAGCATGCGCTGGAGCGTTTCCGGGCGCAGCCTGGCTGCACGTATGAGATCGCGCCGCGCGGAGCCACGAACGGCACTCGCCGAGCGCTCCATGCGGCCTGACAGATCAGCCAGGCGCTCGCGCCGACGGCGCAGATCGGCGCGCAGGCTGTCGCCCGTCAACCGCGCCCCGACACGCAGATAGGCCTGCTCCTTGAAGCGGCGATGCTGGGCGAGCCCGCGCAGCAGCCGGCCGCCCGCCTCGTCGAGCCGGTGGCGCGGCAGAGCCAGGAGCTCGTTGAGCGAAGGCATGGCGCGGGCAGCACCCGTCAGATCACGCCTGAGGGAAGCTGCGAGGCGCTGCCAGGCGCCTTCCTGGCGGGCTGTGAAATCGGCGACACAGGCGACGAGTTCGGCACGCACGGGCACGGCGATCTCGGCCGCACCCGTCGGCGTCGGGGCGCGCCGGTCGGCGGCGAGATCGATGAGCGTCCAGTCGGTCTCATGGCCGACGGCGGAAATCACCGGAATGCCGCTCTCAGCGACGGCCCGCACAGCAACTTCCTCGTTGAAGGCCCACAGATCCTCGATCGAGCCGCCACCTCGGGCGACGATCAAGAGATCCGGGCGCGGAACCGCGCCGCCCTTTTCGGTGCGGTTGAAGCCGCGGACAGCGGCCGCCACTTCCTCGGCCGCACCCTCGCCCTGAACACGCACCGGCCAGACCAGCACCCGGCGCGGAAAGCGCTCCCGCAGACGATGCAGGATATCGCGGATCACGGCGCCCGTTGGCGAGGTGACGACGCCGATCACCTCCGGCAGATAGGGGAGCGGGCGCTTCTTCGCCTCGTCGAAAAGCCCTTCGGCGGCGAGCGCCTTCCTGCGCTCCTCCAGAAGCGCCATCAGCGCGCCGGCACCGGCGGGCTCCAGGCTCTCGACCACGAGCTGGTAATTGGAGCGGCGCGGATAGGTGGTGATCTTGCCGGTCGCCACCATCTCCAAGCCTTCCTCCGGCTTGAACTTCAGCCGCTGGAAGGTCGTGCGCCAGACGACGACGTCGAGAGAGGCGCTTTGATCCTTGAGCGTGAAATAGCAATGGCCCGAGCCGTGCGGGCCACGGTAACCGGAAACCTCGCCGCGCACCCGCACATGCTCGTAATTTTCCTCAAGCGTTCGCTTCAGGGCGAAAGCGAGATCGGCGACCGTATATTCGGCGACGTTGGAGACTTCGACGGGGGATGCGGGCATAACCCAGTCTTGACGGAGCGAGAGCCGCGCTTCAAGCGCGTTTTCGAAAGAACGGCAAGAGAGCGAACATGGCCTACGATTTCATCACGAAGCGACTTTTCGTCGAAGAGCCGCTCCAAGCCGGTGGCTCGATCCCCCTCACGGCCGATCAGGCCAATTATCTCCTCAACGTTCTGCGCCTCGACAACGGGGCGCCCATGCTTCTCTTCAACGGAAAAGACGGGGAATGGCGTTCGAAGGTCGTCAAGGAGGGCAAGAAGAAGGCCCATCTCGAGGTAGAGGAGCAGACGCGGCCGCAAACGCCGCAAAGCGACCTCACCTATCTCTTCGCGCCGCTCAAACAGGCGCGGCTCGATTACCTGGCGCAGAAGGCCGTGGAGATGGGCGTCGGCCGGCTCGTGCCGGTGATCACGCAGTTCACGCAGGTGCGGCAGGTCAAGACGGCGCGCATCGCCGCCAATGCGCTGGAAGCCGCCGAACAATGCGGCATCCTCAATCTGCCGGAGGTGGAGGAGGCGAAAGGCCTGGCGGAGGCGATCGAGGCGCTGGAACAAGACCGCCGGCTGATCTTCTGCGACGAGCGCCACGAGGGCGATCCGCTTGCAGCGCTTGCCGACCTCAAGGGCGAGAGGCTTGCGCTTCTCATTGGGCCGGAGGGCGGGTTTTCGGACGCCGAGCGGAGTGCGATTTCGGCCAGACCGCAGACGCTGACGATCTCGCTCGGACCGCGCATTCTGCGCGCCGATACCGCGGCCGTCGCAGCCCTTGCGCTCGTTCAGGCCGCAGCCGGCGACTGGCGCCAATCATCACCCGATCAATAAAAGCTCGCCCTCATCCCTGAATTGTCGACGAGAGCGCTCAATTGTTGACGAGAGCGAGATCCGTCACCGGCTGCACCGGACCGCCGGCGCCGACCTTGTCGTTGACGAGCACGCGCAACTGGCCCGCGCCATTGTTGGTGATGGTCATCGCGGCCTCGGTGTCACCCATCACGTCCTTCGGCCAGACGAGCGCGAACTTGATCGTGTCGCCACTGCGCTTGCCGCTCATGACCGCCGTGCCGACCTTGGAGCCCTGATAGGTACCGCGATAAAGCCCGCTTTCGGGGTCGTAGGCGACATTGACGCGCACATCGCGGGTGAAGATCGCATAGGCGCGGCATTTGCCGGCGATGCTGATCTTGTTGGCTGCGCCTTCTCCGGCCAGCGAGCAGTTGATGTTGGTGGGCCCCGAGCGTTCGTTGCGGATGACCATGCCGCCACCTTTCCAGGTGCCGTCGAAACGCTCGATGAAATCGGATTCGGCGGCCCCGGCCGCGGGGGCGGCAAGCATCGCGCCGAGCAATGCGGCCCCGAGAATGAAGCGAGACGTCATCTGGATCATGATCGAACTCCCGACTGGCATGGCAGTCATGCGCCCCTTCGTCTCAATTTAGAACGCTTTCGCCATTGGCAAGAGCAGGCTCTCGTCCGACATGCGGAAAAGGCTTTGAAAGGCGCCTTTGGCCTTACTATGGTCGCGCCGCCGACAGCCTGACGGCCGCATGCAAAGAAAGATCCGATGGCCCGCGACACAGCGAACGACAACCCGATTGAAAACCGCGACCAGCTGGTCTCCTCGATCGAAAAGGGCGTCAAGCCGCGCCAACAATGGAAGATCGGCACCGAACACGAGAAGGTGCCGTTCTACCGCGACGGCAACCGGCCGGTTCCCTATCACGGCGAAAAAGGCATCGAAGCGGTCCTCAAAGGGATGGAAACCCTGCTCGGCTGGGAGCCCATCTACGACGGCGAAAACATCATCGGCCTTGGTGATCCGACCGGTGGCGGAGCCATCTCGCTGGAGCCGGGCGGCCAGTTCGAGCTCTCCGGCGCTCCGCTTCCCAACATCCACCGCACCTGCCGGGAAACGCATGCGCATCTCGCCCAGGTGCGCGAAGTGGCGGAACCCCTCGGCATCGGCTTTCTCGGCATCGGCATGGCCCCGAAACAGTCGCGCGCGGCAACCCCGATCATGCCCAAGCAGCGCTACCGGATCATGGCCGAGTACATGCCGAAGGTGGGCGGCAAGGGCCTCGACATGATGCTGAGAACGACCACCATCCAGGTCAATCTCGACTTCTCCTCGGAAGCCGACATGGTGCGCAAGATGCGCGTCGGGCTGGCGCTGCAGCCCATCGCGACCGCGCTCTTCGCCAATTCGCCGTTCACCGAAGGCCGGCCCAACGGCTTCCTCTCCTACCGCGCCGAAATCTGGCGCGACACGGACCGCAACCGCACCGGCCTCCTGCCCTTCGCCTTCGAAAAGGGCTTCGGCTTCGAGCGCTATGTCGATTGGGCGCTCGACGTGCCGATGTATTTCATCATCCGCGGTGGTCGCTACATCGACATGACCCACACGACCTTCCGGCAGTTCCTCAAAGAGCCCAAAGTGGACGACATCGGGGAAGTCACGCCATCGATGGGCGATTGGTTCAATCACCTCTCGACGCTCTTCCCCGATGTCCGGCTGAAGACGTTTCTCGAAATGCGCGGCGCCGACGGCGGCCCGACACGGCGCATCTGCGCCCTGCCGGCCTTCTGGACGGGCATCCTCTACGATGACGACGCGCTCGCAGCCGCCGAATCTCTCACCTACGACTGGAGCGAGGCGGAGCGAGAATCCCTGCGCAACCATGTGCCGAAGACCGGCCTTGCGACCCCCTTCCGCCGCGAAACGGTCCTCGACATCGCCAAACGCGCCGTCGCCATCTCCCGAACCGGCCTGAAGCACCGCAACCAAATCAGCGCCGGCGGCTTCAACGAGGCGGAATATCTGGCGCCGCTTGAAGAAACGCTCGCCCTGAAGCGGACGCCCGCCGAGGAACTGCTCGCGCAATATCGCACGCGCTGGGGCAATTCGGTCGAGCCGCTTTTTTCCGAATACGCCTATTGAAGCTCTCGTGACGCCGCTCGTTCGACGAGCGGCCTTTGCGGCGCTCATCTGCGATGCGGTCAAAACCTAAGGCATAGGCCTTCTGCTCGTCTTGCCCTCCGGCAAGGCAGGGGCAAGGTTTGTCTGGGATCATTCAAAACGAGAAGGGCAAGGCCGTGCCTCGTCGGGTTCGTCCCGCGCGGGCTTTGCATCTTGTTACTTAGGATATCGCAGAAGTCTATCCCATATCAGCAGGCAACAACACCCAGAACGCAGACACCTGCCCGAAAGAAAGGCCTAGAGGCGAAAGCCACTGTCATGCAGCTCGATCTTACCACGATCTCCGTCGTCTCGGCTTTCTGCGCGGCGATCTGTGGCGTCCTTTTGGTTCTCGCGCGCTGTCACTACCCCGAGACGAAGTACATCTGGTGGTGGGTTGCCGCGAACGTCGCTTTCGTCATGGCCTCGCTGCTTCTCGCGCGCTGCCACGACAATAGCCTGCTCCACCCGATTTCCTTTGTAATGATGACGTTTCATCCTGCGTTGATTTGGGCTTCCACGCGGATGAACGGCGCGCATCTCGTGACCTCGCTTGTTATTTTCGCCGGCCCCGCACTCGTCGCTCTTGCCGCCTTCGCCTCGCCCGAGGGCCGCATGCAACTCAGCGGCACCGCCCATGCCTTCGTCGGCAGCGCCTATCTTTTCGCAACCGCATATTCCATGGTCTTTCATCCGGCACAGCCGAAGGTGCCTGCCCGCTGGCCGCTTGCCGGATTGTGCGTCCTGCATGCCCTGGCATTGGTGTTTTCGTTGCCGGTTCTGTCGTTTCTCTCCGAAGCGCCATCGACCGTTCGCGCGGCCGCCGAGATGCTGCAATTCGAGGCACTGCTCTTCGTTCTCGGCAGCA
Source organism: Afifella marina DSM 2698 (assembly GCF_900102695.1). Taxonomy (GTDB): domain Bacteria; phylum Pseudomonadota; class Alphaproteobacteria; order Rhizobiales; family Afifellaceae; genus Afifella; species Afifella marina. The sequence goes on along the minus strand of NZ_FMVW01000001.1, from coordinate 294,735 downwards.
CGATCTTCGTAACCGCTGCGATGCGGGAGAGACGCGAGGCCTGGCAGAGGGCAAAGGCGGAGACCGACGAGCTCACCGGCATTCTCAACCGCCGAGGTTTTCTGGACCGGGCGGAGCGCACCCTGAAGCGCTGTCGGAAAGACGGCACGCCCTGCGCCGTCGCGCTCTTCGATCTCGACTACTTCAAAGAGATCAACGACACCTATGGTCATGCCATCGGCGACAACGCGCTCAAGGCTTTCATCAAGACAGCGCAGCGCTCCATGCGCGCCAACGATCTCTTCGGCCGCGTCGGCGGCGAGGAATTCGCGGCTCTCTTTCCCGGCGCCGATGCGCCCGCGGCCCTCTCACTCGCCGATCGGGTCCGGCAAAGCTGGGTCCGGGTGGGTCGCGAGATCGACGGCCGCGACGTCAACAGCACGATGAGCGGAGGGGTCGTGGCGCTTCGCGACGACCAGTCCCTGGAAGAGCTTCTGGCGCTCGCCGATCAGGGGCTTTATCGGGCGAAGAAAGCCGGCCGCAACCGCATCGAGCTCGCGGCAAACGACAAGCCCGCGCCGCCGACCTCACAGACCTGTCTCGCCTGAGCTCCCCGCGGGATCGCCCTTTTACTCAAACAGCACCCGGGTCGCGGGGAACGCCACTTCCGCGATCGTGCCCTCGCCGCGCGCGCTCTTCAAAACGAACTGAGCGCGGTTCGCCTCCACCAGCGCCTTCGTCAGAGGCAGGCCGAGACCGGAGCCGGTGCCCGTGCCGATTGCCGAGGTGATGATCTGCCGAAAAGGCTCCATCGCCCGCGCCAGCTCGCTCTCGCTCATGCCGCCGCCATTGTCGCGCATGCGCAAGACCACCTCCCCGTTCTCCTCCAGCCTGGTAGAGAGGATCACCTGCCCGCCCGCATCGGTATATTTCACCGAATTCGACAGAAGGTTCAAAAGGATCTGGCGCAGGGTGCGGGCGTCCGCGACGACGGACGGCAGGTCGGGGGCGAGGCTCGTGCGGATGATCACCTGATGGCGGCCCGCCTGCGGCTGCATCAGCGACACGGTCTCGCGCGCCAGCGTGTTGAGATCGACGGCGGAAAAATCGAGATCGAGCTTGCCCGCCTCGACCCGCGCGATGTCGAGGAGATCGTTGACGAGGCTGACGACATGCTCTGAAGAGGAGCGGATATCGCGCAGATATTCGCGGTAGCGCTGGTTTTCGATCGGGCCAAAACGCTCATCCACCATCAATTCGGCAAAGCCGATGATGGCGTTGAGCGGCGTGCGGATCTCATGGCTGATACGGGCGAGGAAATCGGATTTCTGGCTTGAGGCCCGCTCCGCTTCGGCGCGCGCCTCTTGCAGCCGCGTCTCCGTCTCCTTCCACTGCGTGATGTCGCGCAGAACCGCACAGAAGCGGGGGCGCTCGCCGCTGCCGACCTGGCCAAACGTCATGAAGAGCGGGATCGGCCCGCCTTTCGTGCGGCCCAGAACCTCGCGGCCCTCGTTAAGGAGGCTCTTGATGCCCGCCATCCTCAGGCTCTCCAGATAGGCCTCGGCCTCCACCCGGCTTTCTTCTTCCAAAAGCTCGGTAAAGGAATTGCCGACCACCGCGTCGGCTTCGATGCCGAAAAGCGCCTCGGCGCTGCGGTTGAGGCTTTCGACGCGGCCTTCCGCATCGAGCACGATGACACCGTCGAGGGCCGTGTCCAGGATCGCCTGAAGCTCGCCGACCTTGGAGGAGAGAACCGCATTGGAAAGCGTGACGGGGGCCTCGATGGGCGCCTCGATGGGTGCGGTGTCTTCGGACGGGGTCTCAGGGACCGCCTCAGGGACCATCCTGGAGACTTCCGCCGACGGGCTTTCCGGATCCTGCCGCGTCTCGGTGGGCGCGAAATCGTCGCCCTCTCCCTCTGACCGCTCCACAACCGGCGCGGCATCTTCGGACGGCCCTGTCGCCGGCGCGCGCGCCTCGGCCTCCTCAGCGCTCTTGTCGTGGCGCTCCTTGAGGGCGTCGCGGCGCTCCTCGATCGGCGAACCGCTCGAGGGCTGCAGATCCGTCACACGGGCGCCGAGTGCTGAAGCGATCGTCTCGAAAGCGCGCTTTTCCTGCGTCGACAGGCGCGACCATTCCGGCAGGCGTTCGACGTCTGAGCGGATCGGCACGACATTGTCGTTGGGCGGAGCCTCGCCTTCGCGCGGATGCCTGCCCGCCGGCGCCTCCTCCATTTCGGCTCCTTCCGGAAAACGCAAGTCGAAGGCTTCCGCCTTCAAGGCCTCGGCCGGGCGCAAGACGCCGAACCCGCGGAAGCCTTGAAACGCCCGGTCGGCATCGAAGACCGGGAGTGCGGTGAGCTCGGCCGGAATGCGGACATCGCCCGCCTCCGACGGCCACCAGGCGGTGAGGCCGCTCCAGGTGTCGCGCGCGTGAAAGGCCTTTGCCACCCGCCCGGTCGGATCCAGCCGCAGGCGCGCGGCCGCGTCGTCCCAGGTTTCGCCCACGACCTCAGAATTGCGGCCGACGAGTTGGGTCAGGCCCTGCGAGACGAAAAGAATGCGGTGCGAGGCATCGCTCTGCCACAAAAATCGGACCGAGACCGGCCGGGTGAGCGTCGCAACAGGTGCCGGTTCGGCGGCCGGTTCAGGGGCCTCAGCGCCCTCATCCGCAGCAGGCGTGTCCGGGCTCGCCTCGTCCCGGGCCGTCTCTTCATCGCCCGGCTGTTGCTCGGGCAGCCCATCCGCTGCCGCCTCTGTTTCAGCTTCTTCCGACTCGGCAGAAACGTCGTCGGCAGACCATTCGCCGGGAGACGCTTCCCCGGGAGACGCCGCCACAGGCGCATCATCGGCGTCGGCTTCGGAGAGATCGTTGAGCGCAGGAGCGCCCTCGGCGGCCCCATCCCCGTTCTCGTCGGAGGACGCCTCTTGAGGCGCTTCTCCGGCGCCATGCTTCTCGGGATCGTAGGTGGTGAGACGATCGGCGATCCAGGCCGGCAGCGCACGCCGCACCGCTTCCGTCAGATCCGTCTCCTCGTCATGCGCATGGGCGCCGTGATCGGGCGCATCATGGTCATCGGGCGCATCATCGGAAACCGGCCCCTCGCGATCGCTCATCTCCGCGATCTCGTCGTGATCGTCGTCATTCGCCGGAACATCGGGGGCCTGAGTTTCGGAAGTCTGAGGGTCGGAAGCCTGAGTGTCGAAAACTTCGACATCGGTGGCCGGAACGTCCGTCTCCGGCCTCTTGAGGGTTTCGATGTCGCCGTCTTCCCTGATCGGCTCGCCGGAGCTCTGCGGCAGCCCTGCCGCGGCCGCCAGATCTCCGCCGGCAACCGGACCGAGATCGCTCTCAAGATCGACGATTGCGAGGCATGTCTCGCGCGCCACCGGAACGAGGCTCGCGCGGCGCAGCCTGCCCTCATGAGCCCAGTCGTCAACAAGCTGCGGCTTGCCGGGAGAAAGGGCGCGCCCCTGAAGATCCGAAGCGTTCTCAAGGCGCGCCACGACGCCGTCACCGGAGAAGAAGGCCGGCATCCGGGCCGGGTTCGGCGCATGCGCGGCGGCGATCGCGACCGCCAGGAGACCGCGCTCGCCGCCGATCACCACGCGCTGGCATTGGCAGACGACCGGCACGGCGCCGAAGCCGCGCCCGAGACGCAGCCGCCCGAGAGAGCCCGTCTCGCCCGCCGTCTTCGCCAGCATGCGAATGTCGCGCTTCAGCGGGTCGGCCGATCCGAGGCCAAGGGCGCGCGCTTCTTCGGCGGTGCCGCAGCCGAGACGCTCGGCAGCGGCCGGGTTGAGCCAGCCGAGCCGGTTGTCGTCGAGGCGGAAGAACATGGCAGGACGCGCGTCGCTCACAAGCGCCGCCAGGCGCTCGTCCGCCATCGCCTCCACCAGGCCCCTGCCCTCCGATTGCATGATTTCCGTAATCTCCGCGACTCGCCTTGGTTAAAAATAGGTAACCGGAGTTGAAAAAGAATCGCAGGCCTGGAGCGCGCCGCAAAGTCCGTTTTTCTCAAGGATGGTTAACGGTTGAAAACTTCAGCCGCCGGCAGGGTTCCGAATGCTGCAGCGCAATAATTTGTTGCGTCGCACAAAACTTTCCCTATATACTCTCCAGAAGCCTGAGGGGGGAGCAACCCAGGCAGAAGCGGAAGGAGATCTTAGATGTCCAGTGAGCACGAATTCAATCAGGCTGGTGAAAAGGCTTTTGATGAGGCGGCTGCGACCGCGCAGGATGCGGCCAATACTGCTGATCGCGCGTTTCAGGACGCCACCGAGAAGCTGACGGAAATGTTCGGCATGACGCAGATGCAGATGCCCGAAGCTTTCCGGGCGATGACGGAGCGTTCTTTGGCGAGCGCGCGGGAGAATTATGCCCGCCTCAAAGCCGCTGCAGAAGAGTCCACCGACGTGATGGAAGATACTGTGGAAAACGCCCGCGAGGGTCTCCTGCAGGTGCAGTTCAAGGCGCTCGACAACGCCAAGGCCAATACGGATGCGGCGTTCGACCACGCCCGTCAGATGCTCGGCGTCACCTCGTTCGCCGATGCGATCCAGCTTCAGAGCGCCTTCATGCGGTCGCGCTTCGAAGCGCTGATGGATCAAGGCAACGGCATGCGCGACCTTCTCACCAAGGTCACCGAGGACACGTCTCGCCCGGCCCGCACGGCGGCGAAGAAGAACCTCGACAAGGTCACGAGCCACTAAGCTCTGCGACCAACCCTCCGCGACGCCGCCCACAGAGGCGGCGCGCAGGAATTGACGAGCCCGGCCTCCCGCCGGGCTTTTTTTTGCGCCTGCGATTTTTGCGCCTGCGATGCGCGTGGCCGGCGTCGGCTTGTGCTTCGGCACGGATCACTGCCGCGGCAAACCTCGGCATCGAAGGCCGGGCCGAGCTGAGCTGAGCTGAGGCCCGGGCCCCAACGGCCGCCGCCGAATGCGCGCGGACGGAATGCGTGCGGACGGAGACGAACATCCGCAGCAAGGCCGGCCGCAGCCAGGCCGGCCGCAGACAGGCCGGCCGAAGCCCCGGCGATGCGCAGCAAAGACAGACCTGGCTGGTGTTGCCGGGAGCCTGCAAGGGCCGTGGTTAGACCGGCCTGGCGGAGCTTGAGCCCAGCTTGAGCGGGGGTTCGGTCGGAGTGGAGCCGGGGTTTGGGCCGGCGCTCGAACGGGGCCATGAACGAGGCCATCAACGGGGCTGTGAGAACGGGTGTGCGACGGCGCCGCGCAGAGTTTCTTCGCCGCCCCCTTCCCTTGGCGACGCTCCTCGGCTAAGCGGTGCCGCAGAGGTGAGGAATCGCAAGCCCGGGCGCCAGGATATGGCCCGCCGGCGCTTGAAATCTCCGGCGCGGAACACTAGGGTCCGCACCGCCTCGCCAGGACATGCGAACGTAGCTCAGTTGGTTAGAGCGTCGGATTGTGGCTCCGAAGGTCGGTGGTTCGAATCCACCCGTTCGTACCAGTTTCTCCGTAAAATCAGCATTTTATGCGAACGCCGGAAACGGCGTGACGGTGGCCGCTGACCCAAAACGGCAAATCCTGCCAAGCCCCTACCAACCTCCAAAAAGTCGACGAGGTCACATGCCACGGACACTTGGCAGGACCGTGGAAGGAATCCCTGCCTGCTGCGGATGCTGAGCGACGGCCCAAGCGAGTCGTACCGAGGTGCAACGAAAGGCCTCCCCCAGCGATCGACTGGCGTTTGCAGACCACGCCCATCGAGAGGAGGAAGTGCCGTGAGCGGGTGCCGGAGATCCTGGGAAACACGAGCCTTCGCTCCTCGGCTCCGAGTTCTCTCGGATCCGGCGCGGAGAAGCGGATAAGGTGCCCGCACCTCAGGATGACTTGCGGATTGTTGTGACGACTGAGCACTCGTCGTGGCCCTGCAGCGTCATCAAAGAGGCGAGGTATTTGCTGTGGTAGTGCGTGTAGGGCACCCGCAGAGGCGTTTCCGGCCTCGTCCAGTCAGTCAATAGCGATCCAGCCATGCCCACCTTCCCGAGATGAAGCGGAGAAAGGTTTCTCGCGGCTGATCTCAGCGGGCTTCGCGATACGACCGAAGCGCGCGGTCGGAGCAAGGGGGAATGGCTGCGTCGCACCCCGGTCGCCCGGCGAACTTGGCCATGGCCTCCGAAACGGATACGGCCGTGGCGACGAAGGTCGCGGCGACATACCCCGTGTCGTCGGCAAATCGCCACTGCCACGACAGCGCCAACGCCGGGAAACACCGCCTTCTTCGACCAACGACGCCTGCGGGGCTTTCACGGTTTCATCCGGCCGAGCCAGTCAATTCAGGCATCGACGTGCCCGGCTGCTCTGAAGAGCAGGACTACCAGCGCGCAACCGCCTCCTTGATGCCCGTCTCCTCGTCGATCTCCACCTCGCGATGGACATTCACGGCCGGGGCGAGATTGGGGTCGCGGCCTTTGACGAAATCCTGGTCCATGACGATGGTGCGATAGGCCTTGTTGAGGGCCAGAGCGCGGGCGCGCGAGGGATAAAGGATTGTGGCGAGATCCTCGGCCATGGCCGCGAGCGCCGCCTCGTCCGGCTTGCCATCCTCGCCGATGAAGGCCTGGATGATCTCGGCATTGTCGCGGAACTCGTCCCCGGCGCCGTTTTCGGCGAGGTAGCGGGCGTATTCGCCGGAGCCGTCCGGCCGCTTCGGATCGGGGATGCCCCTCAGCCCGTGCCGGCTCCAGTGGAACCAGCCGCCGAAGGGCTTTTCGAGCTTGCGCGCGAAGGCGAGCGTGGAATCGTCGTTGACGCCGATGCCGCCATGGCAGCCGATGCAGAAGACCGTCTCCTCGAAACTCTGCGGCCTCAGAGCTCCGTCGCGATCCTCGATGAAGCCCTGCAGACGCCAGCCGGTGCCGTTGGCGATGCCGACTTCCCGGTTGCCGTCGAAGAGGCTGACGCGATCGGGGAAATCGTGATCCTCCTTGATCTCCTCAAGCGCCCCGTCTTCAAGGTCGGCATAGGTCTGCCAGGCGGTCTTGCGCATGTAGCGCAGTTCCTTCAGGCGCGCCGCCATCCTCACCTCGCCGGCATCGTCGACATCGACGTAGCGCACCGTATGCAGGAACTCCGTACCGAGCGGGAAAAGCCCGGCGGCGAGCGGCGCCTTGCCCTCCTCCTGCAAGGTCCTGGCGCGACCGACATAGGACATGTCGTGCCCCTTCAACGGCGCCCAGTCGAAGACGACCTTCTCGGCTGTGCCGAGGCTGCCGTTGCGGTCGAGATCGACGCCGAGGCCCTTCTCGTCTGCGGGAGCGATGGAAACGTCGCGGCGGGCGATCAGGGCTTCCACGATGGCCAAATTGATCTCGTAGATCGCCTGATCCGGCTCACCGCTTGCGTTCTGGCGATAGGCCTCCGGCAGCCGGATCAGCACGTCGTCAGTGGAGCCGGAAGCGGGCGAGAAGCTGCCGGGCAGAGGCGTATAGGCGAAGGCCCGCCAGCCGGTCGGCGTGCCGTCCGGAGCAATGTCGAAGCCCGCGTCGTCGAAGCGGAAATGGCAGTCCGGCGTGTAGCCGCCCCATATGCCGTCGCCGTCGACATCCCATCCCGGCGGCACGTCGGCGAGCCGGCCGGCGAGGATCAGCGAACCGTCGGGCGCCTGGTAGTTGCTGGTGCGGATATAGGAGAGGATCTCCTCGTCGCCGATGGCGGCGACACGCCCGCGCCGGTCCTCAAAGAGGTTCGACCACGGGTTTGAAAGCGCCGGACCGGGAAAGGCGTAGGAGAGCTGCAGGTCCGGATCGTTGATGAAATTCGGCCGGCGAGCCCGCAGATGGCAGGTGAAGCACGGATTGTGCGCCCGCCCGACGTCGTCGAGCGTCTTGGTGTAGCATTGCGGGGGGATATAGGCGGTCCGGTTGTGGAGGAAGCCGCCGAGGCTGCTGTCGCCAAAGGCCGGGCCGGCCAGGCCGGCGGCGGTCAACGCGAAGACAAGCGAGCTGACGAAGCGAGGGGACATCATCGATTCCTTGAGAGAGACACCGGCACGGACGGCGCAGCCGCGGTAAAATCGGCCCGGCAGGAACGCCTGCCGGGCCTTGCTGCGGAGAGGCGGCCGCCCGGTCCTGCCCGGCGACAGCGCACCAGGGTCAGTTCGTCAGCGCCGGAAACGGGCCGATATAGCCGACATAGGCGCGGGCATCGGCGGGATCGGCGAGCTTGTCCTCGTCGGATTCCCCATAAGGATGCTGCACCACCGCCATGATGTAACCGTGGCCGCCGACATTCGGATAGAAGTACGGCGAGGTCGTCTCAGAGCCGTAGGGCGTGGAGAAGATCCGCGTCAGCGAACCGTCGGAGAGCTTGTAGGCCCAGATGACATCGTTCTGGTGGCCCGAGCCCGAATCCTCGCCGATGATGAGCGTGCCGAAGCCGTCCATGAAGGTGAGGTTGTCCGGATTGGCAAGGCCGTCCATATCGCAGGTATTGCCGGCGAATTCCTCGCCCTCGGCATATTCGTGCGGCGTGCCGGCGACGAGGCCGCTCATCTCGCTCGCCACCCAGTCGGAGCCAATCTCGCCGTCGGAGCCGAGCGGCAGCGAATAGACGGCGCCGCAATCGTTCGCCGTCAGCTTGATGTGGTTGCCGCTGCCCTTCTCGTATTTGTCGGTCGGCTTGCCGCCCTTTGAGGCATCCTCCATGCCGCTGTTGACTTCCGACATCGCGACGTAGAGCGTCTTCGTCGCCGGATCGAGGGCGATGCCCTCCTCCTTGCGGAACTCGGTCGTCGCGCCCTTCATGGAGGCATAGCGCCGGGTCTCCAGGCGGGAGGCGAGCGCCTCCATGCCGTCCTTCACCTTCAGGCATTCGGAGCGGCCCTCGGCGTTGGAGGGGGAGAAGCCCTCAGGGCAGGTGCCGTCGTCAGCCATGTCGGTCGTCTCGAAGAGATCGGAGAAGGTGACACCTTCGGCCAGCGCCTTTTCCACGCTGGCGGTGTCAGAATGGCCGAGGTCGATCCAGGAAAGCTCGGCCTTGCCGGCGCCCTCGTCCGAGGTCTGGTTCCACTTGGCGGCATAGAGCGTGCCGGCGTCGAGCTTGCCGGCCTCGTCGGCGACGAACATGAAGAAGCCGACATTGGTGCCGTCGTCGGAGATGTAGACGGTCTTGTCATCCGGCATCACCTTGGCGAGTTCGACCGCGACGCGACCCATGGCGTAATGCTTGCCGACCGTGTAGCTGCCATCCTCTTTGACCGTGATCTCGGTCGGATAACCGTACTTGTAGGGGTCGAAGCCGCGCTTGAACTCCTCAATGGAGGCGCTTGCCGGGTCGAGACCGACGTAGCGGATCATCGGCTTGTAGTAGTCGTCGATGTCGTCCATTGAGGTCGCTTCCTCGACGGCGCGGGCGTCCGGCGGATATTCCTCCGAACCGAGATGCGTCTCCCAGGGCGTGATGGAACCGGCGCACGGGACCCACAGGCCCCCGAAGCTTGAGAAATCGATCGGCTCGGTGGAGACCGGCGTCAGGTTGCCGGCATCATCCTGCTTCAGTTCCGACAGGTACATGGCACCCGGGCGGGATTCGAAGTGGCTGATGCTGAACAGCTTGCCGCCAACCGTCAGGAGCGAGGAGAAGTCGGCGTCGACGGAGATGTGGGTCGAGCCGTCCTCATTCTTCACCGGCTCGCCGTTCTCGTCGACAAGCAGGCCGAAAGTGTTGTTGCCGATCTCGTCGCCGCTGCGGGCGAGCACATGGTAGGCGATCTCATGGGTGCTGCGGTCGATTGTCACGGAAGGGGAGGCGACAGCTTCGCGCTTTTCCGCATCGGTCTTGGCGGCCGCGATACCCTTGAATGTCAGTTCTCCCGCCATTGCGCTCGTCGCGACGAGTGCGACGGCCGTGCCGGCGAGAAGTGATAAAGGCAGTTTCGTCTTCATGAGAGTCCTCCGAAACTTCACTTTTTCGCAGTGAAGCCATGGCGATTGCTAACGCTGCACGGACCCAACCGGCGAAGGCATCATCGTCTGGCAGCACGAACCTTTTTTGACAGCGTCGGAGTTGTTCTGCCTATGTCCGACCGTCAGATACCGGTGGCCGGCGGCGCCGTGTGAAGCGTAGCGACGTCGGCCCACCATGGTGCCACGCCGCGCAGACCGCTTTCGCCTGAATGGGTCGCCTTCGCCCGCCTGAAAGCACGGCGGATATCGGTCACGGCTTTGCGCGCAGCCGAAGGACCGTTCGCCGCGCGGATCTCGTCGCGCAGCGCCTCCAGATGACTTTCCTGCATTTCGGAGACGGGCTTTTCTGACCGATTGGAAAATGCCTCGCGGCGTACCGGTTTTCTCTCTCAAGACATCGATCTTGAGATGCATCTGGCGCGAGCTGGAAGGGCGCGGGGCGCACAGCCGCGGCGGATTCTAGCGTCTGGCGAAGACGGGCCTTAAGCTTCGCCGGCCGCGCGGGGAGAGAATGGCGCCTGTGGCGATCCCGAAAAGCAACGCCCAGAGCGGCGCGCCGATGCCGAGGAAGGTGATGCCCGAGACGGTGGTCATGAAGGTCACCAGGGCGGCTTCCCGTCGTTCCGGCTGCGCCAGCGCGGCACTCAGGCTCGCACCGATCGTGTTCAAAAGCGCAAGACCCGCGACCGTCACCACCAAAGCCTTGGGGGCGATCAGAAACAGGCTGATGACAGCAGCGCCCAGAAGCCCCACCACGCAATAGATGACACCCGTCACGACGACCGCTTTGTAGCGGGTCTGCGGGTTGTCGTCGGCCTCCGGCCCGGCGCAGATCGCGGCGGTGATGGCGGCGAGATTGAAGGCGTAGCCTCCGAAGGGTGCCAGGAGGAGCGTCGTCAGACCGGTGACGGTGAGACAGGCGGACACCGGCGGCTCATATCCGGAGGCTTTCAGCGTGACGATGCCGGGCGTATTCTGCGAGGCCATGGTGACGATGAAAAGCGGCAGCCCGACACCGAGCAACACCGGCAGCGAGAAGGCCGGCATGGTGAAGACCGGCTGAGCGAGAGAAAAATCGATCCCCTCCCCGGCCTGGAACGCCCCTGTCGCGGCGCAGAAGGCGCAACCCGCGAAGAGGACGGCCGGAATGGCAAAACGCGGAAACCAGCGCCGGCCGGCGAGATAGGTCGCGCACATGACCGCCACGAGGGGCAGATTTTCCTCCATGGAGGAAAAGATCCCGAGGCCGAACTGGAACAAGATGCCGGCAAGCAGGGCGTTGCCGATGGTGTCGGGAATGAGGTGGGACAATCTTTCAAACCAGCCGGTGATGCCGGTCAGGGTCAACAAGAGGCCGCAGAAGAGAAAGGCGCCGATCGCCTCGCTCATCGCCACGCCATTGAGGCTGATGACGAGAAGGGCCGCGCCGGGCGTGGACCAGGCCGTCAGGATCGGCATCCGGTAGCGCAAGGAGAGGATCAGACCGCTGACCCCCATGCCGACGCCCAGCGCCAGCATCCAGCTGTTGGCCTCCGCCTGCGAGGCGCCCAGGACGTCGATCGCCTGGAAGATGATTGCAACGCTGCTCGTATAGCCGAGAAGGACGGCAATGCAGCCCGCAACGATGTGCGATAGTTTCAGTCCTGCCAGCATTGCAACCGTGCCTTTCCAGTTCGTGCGCGCTAGGAGTGTGCCCAACGAGTGCCGGACGTTATAACGTCCGTGCGTTATAGCGCACAACAGGCGATGTGAATGACCGAAGAAAAAATCCGGATCAATCTGAAGGCAGTGCGTGCCCGCGCGGGCCTAAGTCTGGCGCAGGCGGCCGAGCTCACCGGCGTCAGCAAGGCCATGCTCGGCCAGATCGAGCGCGGGGAATCGAGCCCCACGATCGCGACGCTCTGGAAACTCGCCAAAGGCTTCCAGCTGCCGCTGACCGCCTTCATCGAGGACCTCATTGAAACCACGGGCACCTTCGCGCCCGCGCAGACGCGCAGCGTCCGGTTTCAGGGAAGCATCGGCTTTCACACCGTCTTCCCGTTCGACCCCGTCTTCGGCTCCGAGACGTTTTTGATGACACTTCAACCGGGCCAGGTTCACCAGTCGAACCCGCATGATACGGGCGTCGTCGAAGATGTCTTCGTCACGCGCGGCGCGATGGAGGTCTTGATCGCCGGAGAATGGAAGAGCTGCCGCTATGGGGACGCTTTCCGCTTCCCCGCCGACCAGCCGCACGGCTATCGCAACTTGAGCGCCGAAATCGCGCACTTCCACAACACGATTCACTATCCGAAGACGGCTCTGTTCGAGACGACAGACCAGAACGACGGGTCCGACGAGGAGGCGTGACGGTTCCGGCCGGTGCCGGCTGCGTCGCGTCAGATCGCTTCCAGAAATCCGAGGACGCCGGCTCCGACGATGCCGGCATCAGCGGGATGCGGGATCGGCCGGATGGCGAGATGGCGCGTCGAAAGCGCCAGCGAGCGCTGATAGACGCTTTGGCGGATCGAGGCGAGAAAGGCCGGGCCGATGGTGGCGACGCCTCCGCAGATGAAGACATGGCTCGGATTGAAGAAATTGACGAGCGTGGCGAGCATCCGCCCGACATCGGCGCCGGCGCCCCGGATGATGGCATTGGCCGCCGGATCGCCTTCCCGGCTCGCAAGACCGACATCCTCCGGGCTCAAGGCGCCATGCGCCTGCAACAGCTCCAGGAGACGCGGACTTTCGCCTGAACGGGCGGCCGCCGCGCCGGCGCGAGCGATCGCCGGGGCCGCTGCCATCGCCTCCACACAGCCGACATTGCCGCAATGGCAGACGGGACCGTTCGGATCGATGCAGATATGGCCGACGTCGCCCGCCGCCCCGTCGACGCCGCGATAGACCTGGCCGCGGCAGATGATGCCACAGCCGATGCCGGTCGCAACCTTGACCACGAGGAAATCGTCGGCGCTGCGCGACAGATGCCACAGCGTGCCGAGGGCGAGGATGTTGACGTCGTTGTCGACGAAGATCGGCACGTCGAAATCGGCCGCGAGCGCCTGTCGTGGCGAAAAGCCCTCCCAGAGCGGCATCAGGGGCGGCGTGGCGAGACAGGCGCTTTCGAAATCGACCGGCCCCGGCACGCCGATGCCGATCATGCGGATGCGCTCTCGCTCCTGGCCCAACTGCCGCAAAAGCAGATCGAGCACATCGCGCAGGCGGGCAAACAATGGCTCCGGCTCGCCGCGCACGGAGATCGGCTCGCAATGGCGGGCCATGACGCTCATGTCCGGCGAAAGAAGGGCGATATCCATATGGGTGGCGCGGATATCGACGCCGGCGATCAGGCCGTCGCGAAGCGTGACACGCAGGCCTTCGGCGCGGCGCCCGCCGGAGGAGGGCCGCGGCCCGATTTCGGTGATCAGCCCGGCACCGATCAGATCGGTGATCGCCGCATTGATCTTGCTCTTGGAGAAATCGAGCCGGCCGGCCAGATCGCTGCGGGCGCTGGTGCGCGCCCAAAAAACCTCGAGCAAGAGCCGGCGCTCGGTCGGCGACAATTGCGAAAAGCCGCGCATGTTTGACCTCATTGAACGCGCTTTGACCGTAAATAGACCGAACTTGACCATTGCTCAATCAAATTGCTGAGCGTAATTTTCGCTGCAATGAGGAAGGCCCCTGGATGTCGACGGCATCCGGAAGCGAGTTTTCCCGAAAATAAAAAAGGGCGTCGAGACAGGGCTCGGCGAGACGATCCGGCCCGCTCCTGCCCCTCAGGCGAAGGGAGGAAGGCCGTTATGGGCCTCGCCGTCGAGTTTCACGGGATCGCCAAGGATTTCGGCTCCGTGCGCGTGCTCCACGACGTCAGCTTCCGGCTGGAGGCGGGGCGCGTCTACGGTCTCATCGGCGAAAACGGCGCCGGCAAATCCACCTTGATGAAGATCCTCGCCGGCTACCACGAGCCAAGCGCAGGCGCGGTCGTGATCGACGGCGAACCGGTCTCGTTTGCAAGTTCCCGCGAGGCGGAAGAGCGGGGCATCGTCATGGTGCACCAGGAGCTCAACCTCGCCGATGCGCTCACCGTGGTGCAGAACATGTTTCTCGGCCACGAGATCCGCAAAGGCTTCCTCCTCGACGAGAAGACGATGGCGCGCCAGGCCGAGGCGGCGCTCGAAAGCGTCGGGGCGCACAGCCATCCCGACGACCGCGTCGGCGATCTCATCGTGGCGGAAAAGCAGCTCGTAGAGATCGCCAAGGCGCAGGTCCGTCACACCCGGGTTCTCATCCTCGACGAGCCTACGGCGAGCCTGACCCCCAACGAATGCGAGCATCTCTTCAGCCTCATCGCGCAGCTGCGAGAAGAGGGCATCATCGTCCTCTACATCTCCCACAAGCTCGACGAGGTGGAGCGCGTCACCGACGAGGTGATCGTCATGCGCGACGGGCATTTCATCTCCCAGGCAAAGACCTCGGAGACCTCACGCTCACGCATGGCGGCGCTGATGGTGGGGCGGGAGCTTTCCGACATGTATCCGCCCAAGCGCCCGGTCTCGGACGCAGGCGAGCCGCTTTTGCGCGTTGAGGACGTTTCCGTTGCAGGCTGGGCGCAGAGCGTCTCCTTCTCTCTTATGCCGGGCGAGATCCTGGGATTTGCGGGGCTCGTCGGGGCCGGCCGCACCGAGCTTTTCGAAGGCATTCTCGGTCTGCGTCCCCGCTCCTCGGGGCGCATCCTCATGGGCGGCAAGGATGTGCGCATGGGCGATCCGCGCGCCGCCGCCCGGCTCGGGCTCACCTATCTCTCCGAGGATCGCAAGGGGAAGGGATTGCATGTCGGACGCGTCCTTTCCGACAATCTCACCCTTCTCGATCTCAAGACCTACACCCATCCCTTCCTCTCTCCCCGGGAGGAACGGGCAGCCCTCGACCGCGCCGTCGACGAATTCGGCATCCGCGTCGGCGACCGTGACGGTCTCGCCTCGTCTTTATCGGGTGGCAACCAGCAGAAACTCGCAATCGCCAAATATCTCGCGCCGGAGCCGCACATCTTCGTGCTCGACGAGCCGACGCGCGGCGTCGATGTGGGCGCCAAGCGCGACATCTATTTTCTCATCGACCGCCTCGCCGCCGAAGGGCGGGGTATCATCGTCATCTCATCGGAATTGGTGGAGCTGATCGGTCTTTGTCACCGCGTCATCGTCATGCGCGACGGGCGCGTGACGGCCGAAGTGCCCGCAGACCGCCTCAGCGAGGAGGAGCTACTCAGCCATGCCATCGGCACAAGAACCGCAGCCGAATGAGGCTGAGGGCCAAAGCGCCCGCGCCTCGGCGCGCCGCCGGCTCGGAAAATTCGATCTAAGCAGCCAGGGTCCGATCCTCGGCCTCATCCTGCTTGCCATCGTCGGCACTGCGCTCAATTCCGATTTCGCCAGTCTCGCCAACTGGATGAACGTGCTGACGCGGACCTCCTTCATCGGCATCATCGCCGTCGGCATGACATTCGTCATCATCTCCGGCGGCATCGACCTCTCGGTCGGCTCCATGGTGGCGCTGATCGCCGGCAGCATCATTCTGGTG
Source organism: Afifella marina DSM 2698 (assembly GCF_900102695.1). Lineage (GTDB taxonomy): Bacteria > Pseudomonadota > Alphaproteobacteria > Rhizobiales > Afifellaceae > Afifella > Afifella marina. The sequence continues at coordinate 279,272 of NZ_FMVW01000001.1, read as the reverse complement.
ATAAACAGCCTCGCCACGCATATCGATGCGCCGGTCTTGGTGGTGATCGTCGGGATGATGGTTTCGCTCATGATGGGGGCGGCCTTCGGCACCATGCACGGCCTCCTCATCACCAAGGGGCGGATCGAACCCTTCATCGTCACGCTCGGCACGCTCGGCACGTTTCGTGCCGTCCTCACCTGGCTTGCCGATGGCGGCGCCATCACCCTCGATTTCGGTCTCTCGCAGACCTACGGGCCGGTCTATTACGGCACGCTTTTGGGCATTCCGATCCCGGTCTGGGTGTTCCTCGGCGTGGCAATCATCGGCACCGTGCTTTTGCGGCGCACCGCCTTCGGCCGCTATGTGCAGGCGATCGGCTCCAACGAGCAGGTGGCGCGCTATGCGGCGGTCGACGTCGATCGCGTCAAGATCCTCACCTACGCCTTTCTCGGCCTCTGCGTCGGCATCGCCACCCTCCTCTACGTGCCGCGTCTCGGCTCCGCATCCCCCACCACCGGGCTTCTGTGGGAGCTTGAAGCGATCGCCGCGGTGATCGTCGGCGGCACCTCCTTCAAGGGCGGGTCCGGCCGCGTCACCGGCACCGTGATCGGCGCCATCCTTCTTTCCGTCATCGGCAATATCCTCAACCTGACGAGCATTATCAGCGTGCATCTCAACGCGGCCGTGCAGGGCATCGTGATCATTTCCGTGGCGTTTTTGCAAAGGCGGCGGCCCTGACGACATGGGCCGCACCCCAAGGACAAGACCGCCCGCAAGCGGCACTGACACAGAAGCAACGAATGTTATCGATGGGAGAACTATAGAATGTCCGTCCTTGCGTCTCTAACGCGCCGCTCGGCTCTCGCCCTGGCGCTCGGCACCTCGGCGCTGATCGCCCTGCCCGGCATCTCGGCAGCCCAGGAAAAGGTCAATCTCGGCGTCTCCATTCCCGCCGCGACCCACAGCTTCACCGCCGGCATCGTGTGGTGGGCGAACGAGGCCAAGAAAGACCTCGAAGCCGCCCATCCCGACGACCTCAAGATCACCGTCAAGACATCGAGCGGGGCGCCGGAGCAGGCGAACCAGCTTCAGGATCTCGTCACCGTCACCGGCATCAACACGCTCGTTATCTTCCCGTTTGAATCCGCCGCCCTCACCCAGCCCGTCGCCCAGGCCAAGAACAAGGGCGTCTACGTCACCGTGGTCGACCGAGGCCTGACGGATCCGAGCGCCCAGGACGCCTATATGGCCGGCGACAACACGGCCTTCGGCAAGATCCCGGCGGAATATTTTGCCAAGAAGTATGACGGCAAGGCCAATATCGTGGCGCTGCGCGGCATTCCGACCACGCTCGACAACGAGCGCTGGGAAGCCTTCACCAGCGTCATCGACAAATATCCCGACATGAAGATCCTCGACGCCCAGTACGGCAACTGGAACCGCGACGACGCCTTCAAGGTCATGCAGGACTTCCTGACCCGCTTCAAAGACATCGACCTCGTCTGGGCGGCCGACGACGACATGGCGATCGGCGTTCTCCAGGCGATCCGTCAGGCGGGCCGTGAAGGCGACATCAAGGAAGTGTTCGGCGGTGCCGGCGCCAAGGGCATGGTCAAGACGATCATGGATGACGACAACCCGCTCATCAAAGCCGACGTCTCCTATTCGCCGAAGTTCATCTACGAGGCGATCAAGCGGACGGCCGAGGCGCGCCTGAAGGGTGAGGAGCTGCCGGAGACGACGATCCTTCCCTCCGAGCTGATCGACAAGTCGAATGCGAAAGACTTCTACTTCCCGGATTCGCCGTTCTGATCGTTTGAACGACATATCGGGGCGGCCTTGCAACGTGGCCGCCCCGCCCTGCCCTCGCCTCCGCCGTCACGGCGGCGGACGGCAACCGACACCAAGACTGGGAGCCCGCGATGAAGACCCTGCGAGGACCGGCGATCTTTCTCGCCCAATTCGTCGGCGACAAGCCGCCTTTCGACGACCTTTTCTCCATGGCGCGATGGGCTGCGGATCTCGGCTATATCGGCCTGCAACTGCCGACGACGGCGGGCCTCTTCGACCTTGAGAAGGCGGCGAGCTCGAAGACCTATGCCGACGAGCTGAAGGGGCGCCTCGCCGAGGAGGGCGTGGAGATCACGGAACTCTCCACGCATATCCAGGGCCAGCTCATCGCCGTCCATCCGGCCTATGACGAACTCTTCGACGGCTTCGCGCCGGAAGAAGTGCGCGGCAACCCGCAAGCACGCAGGGAATGGGCGGACGAGCAATTGCGCCTTGCCGCAAAAGCCTCCGTCAATCTCGGCCTGACCGCCCACGCCACCTTCTCCGGCGCGCTCGCCTGGCCCTTCCTCTATCCCTGGCCGCAGCGCCCGGCGGGTCTCATCGACGAGGCCTTCGCCGAACTCGGCCGGCGCTGGAAACCGATCCTCGACGCCTATGACGAGGCCGGTGTCGATCTCTGCTACGAGCTGCATCCGGGCGAAGATCTCCATGACGGCGCGACCTTCGAGCGCTTCCTCGCCGAGGTCGGCGATCATCCGCGCGCCTCGATCCTCTACGACCCGTCGCATTTCGTGCTGCAGGCACTCGATTATCTCGATTTCCTCGACATCTATCACGAGCGCGTGCGCGCCTTTCACGTCAAGGATGCCGAGCTTCGCCCCAACGGGCGTTCCGGCGTCTATGGCGGCTATCAGGGCTGGATCGACCGGCCCGGACGCTTCCGCTCGCTCGGCGACGGCATGGTCGATTTCAAGGCGATCTTCTCCAAGCTCGCCCAGTACGATTTCGACGGCTGGGCGGTTCTGGAATGGGAATGCGTCCTGAAACACCCTGAGGACGGCGCCCGCGAAGGTGCCCCCTTCATCCGCGACCACATCATCCGCGTCACCGAGCACGCCTTCGACGACTTTGCCCAAAGCGGCGCCGACGCGGCCACCAACCGCCGCCTGCTCGGCCTCACATAAGGACGATATTATGAGCCAACCCCGCATCCGTCTCGGCATGGTCGGCGGCGGCACCACCGCCCTCATCGGGCCTGTCCACCGCATCGCCGCGCGCATGGACGATCGGTTCGAGCTCGTGGCCGGTGCCTTCGACAGCGATCCGGCGCGCGGCCGCGAATTCGCCGCCACGCTGAGGGTGGCATCCGAGCGCGCCTACGGCACCTACGAGGAGATGCTCGCAGCCGAAGCCAAACGCGACGACAAGATCGACGCCGTCGTCATCGTGACGCCGAACTTCCTGCATTTCCCGGTCGCCAAGGCGGCACTGGAGGCCGGGTTCCATGTCATCTGCGAGAAGCCGATGACGACCACGCTGGACGAGGCGAGAGCGCTCGCAGAACTCGCGAAGCGGACCGGCAAGAGCTTCGTCCTCACCCACACCTATACCGGTTATCCGATGGTGCGGCAGGCGCGCGAGATGGTGGCGGCGGGCGAAATCGGGACGCTCCGCCGCGTGGAGGTCGAATATCTCCAGGACTGGCTCGCCACGGCGGTCGAAAACACCGGATCGGAAGGGGCCGTCTGGCGCACCGATCCCGCCAAGGCCGGCCAGGGCGGCGCCATCGGCGATGTCGGCACCCATGCCTACAACCTCGCCGCCTTCGTCGCCGGCGAAGAGCCGACGCATCTTCTGGCGGAGCTTGCCTCTCTCGTTTCCGGCCGCTCCGTCGACGACGATGCGATGATCTTGATGCGCTATGCTTCCGGCGCCAAGGGCGCGATCCTGGCGAGCCAGGTGCTGCCCGGCAACGGCAACAACCTTTCGATCCGCATCTATGGCGACAAGGGTGGGCTCGAATGGTGGCAGGAACGGCCGGAGGAATTGTGGTTCACGCGCCTCGGCGAGCCGCGGCAGCTCCTGCGCCGCAACGGGGCGGGCGCAACGGCGGCCGCGATCGCCGGCAGCCGCGTGCCGGCCGCCCATCCCGAAGGCTATCTGGAGGCTTTCGCCAACATCTACCGCGACGCCGCCGACGCGTTGCGGTCGCCGCCGGGCTCTGAGTTCATCCCCAACGCCGAAGACGGCGTGCGCGGCCTCGCCTTCGTCGCGGCCTGCCTCGCCTCCGACCGCGACGGCAACGTCTGGACGAAAATCGAAGATTAAGTGCTGCCGCCGGCCCGTCCGATCGGGCCGGCCGTCATTGCGCGGCGGCGCGCATTTCCGGCAAAGGCGGCAGCACCGCGTCCTTCAAAAGCAGCGACGCCGGATGCTTGAACGCCGCGAGCGAGCCGGTGGGCACTTCTTCGACGACCCTTCCCGCATCCATGACGACGACGCGCTCGGCAAATCTCTCCGTGAGCCGCAGATCGTGGGTGACGAAGAGATAGGCGATCCCCTCGCTTTTCTGGAGCTTTGCGAGCAGGGCGATCGCCGACGCCTGAAGATGAACGTCGAGATCGGAGACGGCCTCGTCGAGGATGATCAGCTTCGGCCGCGGCGCGAGCGCGCGCGCGATGCAGACGCGCTGCAACTGCCCGCCACTCACTTGTGACGGCAGCATGCCCGCGATGGCGGCTGGTAGTTCCACCATCTCCAGCAATTCGCGAATGCGTGCCTCGCGGGCCCGCGCGTCGAGATCCGTCAGGTGGCGAAGCGGCTCGGCAATGATCGCACGCATGTCGAAGCGCGGATCGACGGCACTGACGGAATCCTGAAAGACCATCTGAACGTCGCGGCGAAAGGCGCGCCTTTGTGCCCGCGTGAGATGCCGCAGATCATCGCCGCGGTAGAAGACCTGCCCTTGGCCTGGCTGCTCCAGCCCGCACAGAAGTCGTGCGAGCGTGCTCTTGCCGCAACCGCTGCGCCCGAGTAGGCCGACGGTCTCGCCTTCCTCGATCGACAGCGAGACCCCGTCGAGGGCCATACGCGAGGCGCTCGCCCCGACGAGCGAGTAGGTCTGGTAGTGTTTTGCGACATTCTCTGCGCGCAGAAGGCTCATTCGGCCAGCTCCATTCCGTAGCGCGCGAGATGCGCCCCGACGAGCATGCGCGTTACGTGATGCTTCGGCCGGTGAAAGATCTCATCGACGGACGCGGTCTCCACCAGGCGGCCATGGTCGAGAACGGCGACATCGTCGGCGAGCCGGGCGACGACGCCCATATCGTGGGTGACGAGGAGAACGCCGAGATCATGCTCGCGCACGAGCCCTTCCAGCAAAGCGAGGATGCGCATCTGCACAACCACGTCGAGATCGGTCGTCGGCTCGTCGGCGACGAGAAATGGCGCCTCGCTCAAAAGCGCGATGGCGATCATCATCCGCTGCAGCATGCCGCCGCTCATCTCGAACGGGTAGAGGCCGAGAACGGCCTCCGGCTCGTCGAGCCCCACCTCGCGCAAGGCGGCTTCGATCTTTCCCTCCGCATCGCGGCGCGATCGGCCGATCGCCGTCAGCGTCTCCATGACATGCTCGCGCATGGTCTTGACCGGATTGAAGGCGCTGCGCGGGTTCTGCATGATCGTGGCGACCGTTCGCCCCCGCAGCATTTCGGCCGGGCGAACCTCGCCATCGACCAAGATGCGCCCGCCGATCCGTGCAACGCCCGGTGGCAAAACCCCGAGTGCCGCCGAGCAGCTCAGCGATTTTCCGGAACCGCTCGCGCCGACGAGCGCAAGCACGCGGCCCCGCGTCAGCTGCAAGGACAGATCCTCGACGAGCAGGCGGTCGTTGTCGACCCCGGTCGCGATCGTCAGATTCTCGAGCGTGAAATGCTTCGGCGTCAGTGACAATGCTCGGCCCTCAAATGCGGATCGAGACGGTCCCGCAAGACATCGCCCAGAATGTTGAAAGCCATGACGCTGATGAAGAGCGCAAATCCCGGCCAGAAGATCAGCATCGGCGCGGTCCACACGAACTGGCGGGCATCGCTGATCATCACGCCCCATTCAGCAGTAGGCGCCGTCACGCCGAGGCCCAGAAACGACAGGCCCGCGACGTGCAGCATCATGTGGCCGATGTCCAATGTCGCGAGCACGAGGAGCTGCGACAGCGTCGCCGGCAACAGATGCTCGACAAAACTGCGCGTGCGGCTCGCCCCGGCAAGGCGCGCGGCCATGAGAAACTCGCGGTGGCGCAGCGACAGCACGATGCCGCGAACGATGCGCGCATACCAGGCCCAATGCGAGAGCGCGATGGCGATGACCACGTTGACGAGACCGGTGCCCAGCATGCCGATCATGAACAGCGCCAGGACGAGCGTCGGGAACGTCAGAAAAACGTCGGTGATGCGCATGATCACCTGATCGATGCGGCCGCCGATGAAGCCGGAGGCCCCGCCGATCGTGATGCCGAGGGCGAGGATGATGGCAAGCGCGACGGCGACCGATCCGAGCGAGACGCGTGTGCCCGCGATCAGCCGGGAAAGAATATCCCGGCCGAGATGGTCGGTTCCGAGCCAATGGGCCATGTCCGGCGACATCAGCCGGTCGCTCAGTTCCACCTGGTTGGGATCGTAAGGCGAGATCCACGGGCCGAAGACGGCCGCAAAGACCAGCACCAGCACGATGGCGAAGGCGAGGCGCACCGTCGTCCGGCCGCCCCAGGCGCGCCAGCGGGCAGCCTTCATGGGAAGTGCCATGTCGCTCATTTCACGCCCTCGGAAGAAAGCCGGATGCGTGGATCGGCGACGGCATAGACGATGTCGACGATCAGGTTACAGACGACGAAGATGACCACCATCATCAGCGTGAAGCACTGGATGACCGGGTAATCCCGGTTGAGGACGGCGGAGACGGCATAGCGTCCGACGCCCGGCCAGCCGAAAATGCTCTCGATGATCAAGGTGCCGCCGAGCATCTCGCCGATATGCATGCCGATCGCCGTGATGATCGGCAGCCAGGCGTTGCGGAGGATGTGGGAGCGCTCGACCTTTCGTTCCGAAAGCCCGCGCAGCCGCGCGTAGCGTACGTGCCTCTGGCCCGCGACCTCCAGCATGCTTGCCCGCAGCAATCGCGCATTGATCACCAGCGACATGAAGGAAATGGCGACCGCCGGCATCACAATGTGCGAGATGCCGCCGCGACCCATCGACGGCAGCCAGCCGAGTTCGACCGAAAACAAGAGGACGAGCAGGAAGCCAAGCCAGAAATTCGGCATCGAGACGCCGACGAAGGCGAGAAGCCTCACGGCCTGGTCGGGCCAGCGCTCGCGGTAGCGCGCCGCCCAGACGCCGAGGGGGATCGAGATGACGAGGGTCAGGGCGAGTGCCACGCCGGCAAGCTGCAGCGTCGCCGGCAGATAGTGCAGAAGGTCCGGCAGGACCGGGCGCTGCGTAGCGAAGGAGACCCCGAAATCGAGGTGCAGGGCGTTGTTTAGCCAATCGAAATACTGAACGAAGATCGGCTGATCGAGACCGAGCATCTGGCGCGCGTCTTCGAGCGCCTGCGGCGTCGGCGGCACTTTCGAAAGCCGCAGATAATCCATCGCCGGATCGCTCGGCCCGAGCCTCAACAACAGGAAGATGACGAGCGAGGCGCCGAACAGCATCGGGACGAGCAGCAGAACCCGCTTCAGAATGAAGCCTGCCATGGAGATCAGTTTCCCTGCGGCTTAAGACGGTCGAAGGGGATCTCGCTCGACATCGCCCCGAAAGGAATTTCGCCGATCTCCGGCTTCGCCACCGCAATCGCCGTGACGTAGGTCAAGGGCAGATAGACGGCCTCTTCATGCAGACGCGTGAAGATGTCCCGATAAAGCTCCTGGCGGGCCTTCACGTCCGTCGAGACGAGCACTTCGCTGATTTCGGCGTCGATCTTGGGCTTATCGGCGAGGCCGAGCTGCGCCTGGTAATCGGCATGCGAGGGGATGCGCATGGAGCTCACGAAGGCATGCGGATCGTAGGGCGCACCCCAGGTCATATTGAAGATCATCCCGAAGCGGCCGTCGCGCTGGCGCGCAAAGATGCTGCTTTCTTCCTCGCCCGTCAGCTTGACGTCGATGCCGACCTTGCGAAGGTCGCCCTGGATGATCTCGGCCATGGATTTCGCCACGGCATCCGTTCCCGGAAAGCAGAGCTCGATCGCCAAGGGCTCGCCATCCTTCTCCCGGATCGCCCTGTCGCTTTCTGCGTGCCAGCCATCCTCTTCGAGCAGCCTTTTCGCCTCTTCCGGATCGAAGAGGTACGGCTTCAGGCCGATATCGGCATAGGGAACGTTGGGAGCGAAGAGCGTGTCGGCGCGGAGCTGCGTATCGTACAGCACCGTGGAGATCATCTTGTCCTTGTCGACGGCATGATTGATGGCCTTGCGCACGGCGAGGTCGCGCGTCGCGCCGCGATTGGTGTTGATCGCCAGCATCTTGGTTTCGAACGGCGCGGAGAGCTCCGTCGTGTAGCTACCCATCTGCCGAAAACGCTCGAACGTATCCGGCGTGATCGGTCCATCGACGCCGTAGATCAGATCGATCTCGCCGGTCTCGAAGGCGATCGCCCGCGTGTTCGGATCGGAGATCACCTTCACGACGATCTTCTCGTAAGCCGGTTTTTCACCCCAATAGCTGTCGTTTCGCACGAACACGTCCCGCTCGCCGAGACGGGTTTCCTGCAGCTTCCAGGGGCCGGTTCCGACAGGGGCGACAATGCCGTCCTTCGTGCCGCCGTCCTTGAACATGGAGGGCGCCATGAAACGGAACGGACGCGGCAGCGCGAGCTCCTGGAGCAGCGGATAATAGCTGTCCTTCAAGGTCAGCTTCAGCGTGTCGCTGTCGACGGCTTCGACGGAAACGATCTGGTTGGCGAGTTCGAGCCAGGCGTGGCGCGATCGATTGGCAAGGATCGCGTCGAAATTGGCCTTGGCTGCCGCCGCATCGAACACCTCTCCGTTGGAAAAGGTCACGCCCTTGCGCAGCTTGAAGATATAGGTCTTGCCGTCTTCCGAAGCTTCCCAGGATTGCGCCAGCCACGGCTCCAGCGTGCCGTCGGCGCGGTAGCGCACCAGCGGCTCGTAGACCATGTTCTGCGCGAACATCTGGTTCGGGGAATAAAGATGCGGGTTGAGCCACCCGACATTCACGGGCCATGAAAAGTTGAGCGTCGCACCGGCTGAAGCCGAGGTATTCGGCATGGCGGCCATGGCTGCGCCCACCAGGAACGCGATCACGCGGAGAGTTTTAAACATCGGCCTTGAGGGGAGAAAAACGGAGTATGAGCTATTCAAATACCCTCATACTTCCCCTGCGTGTCAACCCCGCCGACAGGGAACCTCCCCTGCGGATTCCTGAAAAATGCTTGGCGTTGCGTAGTTTAAAACGCGCGCCCCTGCCCCGTTCCCGGCTCTCGGCTTTTTCGAAGCACCGCCTTCACGCGGCCGGAATGTCTTTATGGCTGAAGCTGCGGCTCAGTGATCGTGGTCATCGTGAGACCCGCCGGAATGCGGGGAAGCGTCCCCTCCAGCCGCCAAGGCGCCCGTCAGGGGGCCGCTCAGCCGGCCGATCAGCGGGATGATGTGGAGTTTGCCGTAGCGCACGCCCCGCTGGCTGCTGACACTGTCGGCAAATTTGCGCAAATCCCCCGCTGTGCCGGCAAGCAGCGACACCTCCAGGCAGTTCTGTGCATTGATGTGCACATGCGTCGTGGCGATCGACAGCGCATGATGCGCGTGATGATTGTCCGTGAGCCGGTTCGGCAGGTCACGGATCGCGTGGTCGTACACATAGGTGAGAGAGCCGTAGCAGAGCTGGTCGTTGCCCAGCGGCTCTCCCGATTCGGTCGCCTCGCGCGCCAGAACCTCGCGGGCCATGTCGCGCAACGCCTCTGAGCGGCTCTGGTAGCCGCGCTCTTCGCTCAAAGCATCGATCTCCTTGAGGAGGTCTTCTTCGAGAGTGATGGTGATCCGTTCCATACCGCCTGCCATTGGCGCCTTTTGTCCGGCACTATGCCCCAGGAATAGACGCCACCGCATCTGAAAACGAGCCCGCAACGGTTTGCCGTCAACCGATCGGCTTCAGGGGCAGCTGAAAGCTCTGTTCCAGGGATGCAGCCGGCCGCACTCAAAAAGCTCCCGGACTGCCGGGCCAAATAATATGATTCAAAAAAGCATATTTTATTTGCTTGCGTGGCCTTCGGTGATATGGGGAGCCAATCGCGATCCCGCGCGCATCGCCAGCGACCGTTCCGACGGATGCGGGGGCGCGAACCATGCGCCGGCCGTCTTTCCGACACGCAAACTGGGACGGCCGGCGCACTCCCTCCGACGTCGCCGGTTTCCCCGCCGGCTGCGCCTTTGCCGCAAGAGGAAAGGTCCGCATGAGCAATCTGCACGCGAGAGCCGTCGTTTCAGTCGCCGATCCCGAGCCGATCATTGCAGCCGTCTGTGCCCACCTTTGCGAATACGACACCGACATTCGCTATGACGGGGGCGCCCACCGGATCCGCTACGACTTCGGAAGCGGCTCCCTGCGCGCCCTACCTGAGGCCATCGAGCTCGAAGCCGAGGCGTCCGATATTTCGGGCCTCTATCACATGCGCATGGCGCTCGCCGCACACGTCAAGGAATGCGCCGGCGCACCGTCTCCGGAGATCGTCTGGGTGGGCGATGGCGACGACATCGAGACGCCGCCGAATTTCCGCCCGGTCAGCGTCCGCAAGGTGCGCGACATCACTCCGCACATGCGCCGGATCACCTTTGCGGGCGAGGATCTCGAACGCTTCGCCGATGAGGAAAACCTCCATGTCGGCCTGATCATTCCGCCAGAGGGCGGCGAACTGGTCTGGCCGAAAGTCGGACGAGACGGCCTCCTGAAATGGGACCCGGACAAGCCGGCCCCCGCGCTGCGGCGCTATACGGTGCGAAGCTACGACCGCGCCGCCGAAACGCTCGATATCGACTTCGTTCTCCATGAGGACGCCGGCCCCGGCGCGGCGTTCGCCCGGCGCGCACAGCCAGGCCTGGCGGCGGGCCTTGCCGGCCCCTTCGGAGGCAGCATCGTGCGCGGTCGCGACTGGTATCTCCTCGCTGGCGACGAAACGGCGCTTCCCGCCATCAGCCGCTTTCTGGAGATCCTTCCCGCCGGCACGCCAGGCCGTGCGCTGATCGAAATCGCCGGACCTCAGGACGAGCAACCAATCGGCGGCGGCGCAATCAAGGTCGAATGGATCTATCGCGGCGAGGACAGGCCGGGCCTTCGCTTGAGCGAGGCCGTGCGGGCGACCGAATTGCCGTTCGATGCCGCCCGGCCCCATTCCAACTCGCCCCATTCCAACTCGCCCTATGTCTGGGCGGCTTGCGAGTTCAACGCCTTCAAGGCGATCCGAAACCATCTGCGCACCGAGCGCGGAGTGAAGAAACAGGATCACCTCGTGGTCGCCTATTGGCGGCAGGGTGAGCTCGTGGATCGGGCCCCGGGGAATGATTGACCGAGCCAGGCCCGTCTCCAAGCCCGCGCTCTCACAGCCTCATCCAAAGCACGGCATCGCCCGAAACCCGAAAAACGCTCAGGCGATCGGCACAGGGCGATGGTTCTCGTCGACGGCGACCATCACGAACGTCCCCTTGCCACACAGCCTGCGGTTTTCCGACAGGAGCGCCTCGGCAACCATCGTCACCTCGACGGTCATCGAGGTGCGCCCGGTCGCTACGATCGAGGGCTGGAGCTCGATCATCTCGCCGGCCAGGACCTGATCCATGAAATCGACGCGTTGCGAGGCCGCCATGACGACGATTTTTCGGCAATGGCGGGTCGCTGCGACGAACGCGGATTTGCCCATCGCGGCGAGCACGTGTCCGCCATAAAGACTGCCGTAATGGCTCGTCTGATCGGGAAAGACGATCTCGCACGAGGCGCTTTCTGACACGGGCGTCTCTGGCTCGTCCAAGAGCGGCGGCAGCGCACCGCCATAGCGCTCCAGCGGATCGGCGGCCACCATGTTGAAGACGCCGCGCGTCGACAGGCGCCGTTCGCCGGAAAGCGGCGCTTCTGCGACGAGATCGACTTCGACGCTGAGCGAACGGCGGCCGACGCGAACCACCTTGCCCGTCAGCTCGACGATTTCCCCCACATGCGCCGGGACGTGAAAATCGATGCGTTCGCAGGAAGCGGTGACGAAGTCGACATGCGCGTAACGCGAGGCGACGAGGAAGGCGACCTTGTCCATATGCGCAAGGCCGATGCCGCCGAAGAGCGTGCCGTGGTGATTGGCGTCGCCGGGAAAGACGATGTCGATCAGCCGGGTGAAGCCGTTGGCGGGACGCTCCAAAGCGTTCACCAAGCCATTTTCTGGCGCGTTCATCGCGCGCTCCCCGCGGGTTCAGAACGCAAATGCTCTGCTGCCACGACCATGGTGAGACCTCCCAATCCCAAGCGCTTAAGCTGCCCTATATCGTCGGCGCCGCAGGAGGCGCGCAAAACTTCGCCCAAAGCGCGCAGACCCTGGACGCCTTCCCGCCTCAAGCGCACCGCGGCACAAACCGTCAAGGCGGACTTTCTGCCGATCGCCAGGTCTGGTCCCCCGCTCCGACCCCGCAGGCCCGTTCTCCCAGGCCCGATCTCCCCGCAAAGCCCGGCCACACCGAAAGCCCGCGAAGGGCGTCGTGCCCGGCCCTCCTCTGCGGCCTTTCGCCCCCTCTCCCATCGGCGTCCATCCGCGCGGGAGAACGGGCCGCCGCATACGATCGGCAAGCTTCATCGGTCGCCGACGAGAACGAAAGCGACTTAAAATCAACTCCATGCGCCAGCGATTCATCTTGACGCGACGGCGGAGATCGTGGTCCCGTCCTTTCGACGGTGCCTCCTTGGAGGCTGAAAAGGGAACGCGGTGCGGGCGATGCTCAAATCCGCGACTGTCCCCGCAACTGTGAGCGGCGAATCGCTCGTCACAATGCCACTGGCCCCGAGGGTACCGGGAAGGCGGCGACGCGATCATGACCCGCAAGTCAGGAGACCTGCCGTCAACCGTGGTCACGCGCGGTCACGTCGGTCGGGGGTGTGCCGATGGGATAGACTTCATGAGCATCTGCGCATGAAGCGTCCTCGATCGCGGTGATGTGCCAACCGGCCGTGCGCCGCCCTTGAGGTCGTCCCGTGTTTTTCTCCCGCCCCTCGCGTGAAGGCGTCCCGCCGCAACGCTTCGTTGCCGTTTGCGCCGGCCTTCTTGTCACCGCCGGCCTATCACCGGCTGCCGCGCAGGACGATGATGTCATCGAACTTCCCGAGCTCTCCGTCACCGCGAACCTGACGGCAACGCCCCTCACGGAGGTCGGCAGTGCTGTCACGATCATCACCGGCGAAGAGCTGAGACAGCAGAACATCCACGACGCGACGGAAGCGCTGCGCCAGGTGCCGGGCGTCATCGTCAATGCGGCCGGCCCGCGCGGTCAGTTCACGCAGCTTCGCATCCGCGGCTCGGAAGGCAACCAGACCAAGATCTTCGTCGACGGCATCCCCGTCAACGATCCGGCACGCGGCTCGGAATTCGATTTCGCGCATCTTCTCGCCGACAACATCGAACGCATCGAGGTGCTGCGCGGGCCGCAGAGCGCGCTCTACGGCTCCGACGCGATCGGCGGCGTCGTCAACATCATCACCCGCAGAGCCGAACCCGGCACGCATCTGACCGGCCGCCTCGAAGCCGGCTCGCACAAGACGCTGAGCGGCAATGCCACCATTGGCACGGCGGGTACCAATTACGATTTTCTCGCCGGCGCCTCCGGCGTGCGCACCGATGGCGTTTCCGTCGCCGACAAACGCCTCGGCAATCCGGAAGACGACGGCTACGAGAACGGTACCTTCTTCGCCAAGGGCGGCGTCGACGTCACCGACTGGCTGAACCTGTCGGGCGTCGCACGCTATACGCGCCTGCGCACCGATCTCGATTCGGAAGGGTTTCTGCCCTCCGTCGGCCATACCGGCCCGCTCGATTCCAACCAGGACATGAAGGGCGATCAGCTTTTCACCCGCGCCCAGGCGAAGGTGACGCTCCTCGACGGGCATTGGGAGCAGCTCGCCGGCATCTCCTACACCGATCAGACCCGCGATTATCGCGATCTCGACCCGACCATTGTGACCAGCAGCTACGAAGGCGAGCGGCTGCAGTTCGATTACCGCTCGACCTTCATGTTCGATACGCCCGCCATCGCGGATGCCGGGCATACGCTCACCTTTGGGGTCGAGCGGGGCGAAGACAGCGCCGTCTCCGACAGCGCCTGGTCGTCCTTCGATCGCTCGATCACCTCGACGGGCTTCATCGGCCAGTATCAGCTCAGCCTGTTTGAAGACCTGTCGCTCACCGCCGGCCTCCGCCACGACCAGAACGACCTCTTCGACGACGCCACCACCTACCGGCTGACCGGCGCCTACAATCTCCGCCGGACCGGCACCAAGCTGCATGCCTCCTACGGCACCGGGGTGAAGAACCCGACGCTCTTCGAACTCTACGGCTACACCAACACCTATCGCGGCAATCCGGATCTCGAGCCGGAGGAAGCGAAGGGCTTCGACGTCGGCGTCACGCAGGCATTCTGGGCGAACCGCGCCTCGCTCGACGTCACCTATTTCAATCAGGAGATCTCCGACCTCATCACCGGCTCGGGCCAGAGCTCGATCAACCAGCCCGGGGAATCCAAGATCGACGGCGTGGAAGTCGCCCTCACGGTGGAGCCGCTCGACAATCTGACGGTGACCGGCTCCTACACCTATACGGACGGCGAGGATGCGACCGGTGAGAAATTGATCCGCCGGCCGCAGAACGTCGCCAGCCTCGTCGTCAATTACGCCTTCCTTCAGGGCCGCGCCAACGTCAACGTCTCCGTCGACTACAGCGGCGAGCAGACGGATTGGGTGTGGACCGACGCCTTCTACATGAACCGCGAGACGATCACCCTCGACCCCTACACGCTCGTCGATGTCGCCGCCTCCTACGACATCACCGACAACACACAGATTTATGGGCGCGTCGAGAACCTCCTCGACGAGAAGGCCTACGATCAGTGGGGCTATGACCGGGAAGGCGTCAGCGCCTATGCCGGAGTTCGGCTGACATTCTGATGCCTGGGCGTTGGCTCACGTATTGTCTGGCAGCCCTTGCGGTCCTCGCCGTCGCCGACGCTCCTCCGGCGGCGGCGAGGCCGCAGCACATCGTCTCGATCAATCTGTGTGCCGACCAGCTTTTGATGCGGCTTGCCGATCCCGATCAGATCGCCTCGCTCAGCTATTTCTCACGCGATGCCTCCATGTCGAACCTCGCCGAGGAGGCCAGCGCCTTTCCGCGCAATCGCGGTCTCGCCGAAGAGGTGATGCGCTACAAACCCGACATGGTCTTTGCCGGACGCTACACCAAGCGCATGACCGTCGATCTGTTGAAGCGGATCGGTGTGGATGTGGTTGAACTCGACGTGCCGCGCTCGATCCCCGACGTCGAAGCCCAGATCCGCCGCGTCGGCGAAGCCCTCGGCCAGGAGGCGCGGGCGGAGGCGATGGTGCGGGAGATGGAGGCGCGGCTTGCGACCGAAGACGTGTCGGCCTCCAAGCGCCCGTCGGCGATCGTCTACGAGCCGAACGGCTATACGGTCGGCGCCGGCTCGATCATCAACGTTCTCATCTCGCTCGCCGGCCTTGAAAATCTCGCCGCCGAAAAGGGTCTTGAAAGCTACAGCCGGCTGCCGCTCGAAAAACTCGTGGCCCTGTCGCCCGACGTTCTCGTCGTCGGCGATTATCGCGACGCGCCGGCCGTCGCCAACGAGATCCTGCACCATCCGGTGCTCTCGCGCATGCCGCGGCCGATGGAGATCGTCTCCGTCCCGCAGCGTCTGTGGATGTGCGGCGGGCCGGACATCTTCAAAGCGGTCGAGGTCTTGCGCCAGGCGGCCGACAAAGCGAGGGCGCGGCAATGAGTGAGATCGCGCTTCAAGCCACCGGGTCGGCGGCCGGGTACCGCAGGCTTCTCGGCATCCTGTCGCTCACGCTTCTCGTCGCCTTCGTCCTGTCGCTTGCGATCGGCTACGGCCCCTTCGATTTCGGCGCCGCGCTCCACAGCGCGCTCTCCGGAAAAGACGATCTCGGCGCCCTCGTCTTCATCGAAATCCGGCTGCCGCGCGCCATTCTCGGGCTCTTCGTCGGCTTCGCACTCGGTCTTGCCGGTGCCGTGATGCAGGCGTTCTTGCGCAATCCGCTCGCCGAACCCGGCATCATCGGCATTTCAGGCGCTGCCGCTTTCGGCGCCGTCGTCATCTTCTATTCCGGGCTTGCCGCCGTCTCTTCGCTGCTTCTGCCGATCGGCGGGATCGTGGCAGCACTTGCCGCCGGCCTTCTTCTCTTCGCCGTCGCCGGGCGCAACGCCAACACGGCGACGCTCATCCTCGCCGGCATTGCGGTGAACAGCCTTGCCGGCGCGCTCGTCTCGCTTGTTCTCAACCTGTCGCCCAATCCCTTCGCGGCCACCGAAATCATGTTCTGGCTGATGGGCTCGTTCGCCGATCGCAGCCTGACGCATGTCGCCATCGCGCTGCCGCCGATCGTGGCCGGCTGCATTGCGCTCTTCCTGACGTCGCGCGCGCTCGATGCCCTGGCGCTCGGCGAGGACACGGCAACGAGCCTCGGCTTCGATCTGCGCATCACGCGGGCCCTCCTCGTCGGCGGGGTGGCCCTCGCCGTCGGCGGTGCCGTCGCCGTCAGCGGCACGATCGGCTTCGTCGGTCTCGTCGTGCCGCATCTCTTGCGCCCCTTCGTCGCCTACCGCCCCAGCCTGCTTCTGCCGGCCAGCGCGCTCGGCGGCGCGATCCTGACGCTTTCCGCCGACATCGCCGTCCGTCTCCTGCCGACGCAGCCGGAGCTGAAACTCGGCGTCGTGACGGCCGTTATCGGGGCACCCTTCCTGTTCTCGCTCGTCTGGCGCATGCGTGGAGACCTCAGATGATCATCTCAGCCTCCGGCATCGGCGTGAAAAGAGGCGACGCGACGATCCTGCAGAGTGTGGACTTCGTCGCCCGCCCCGGCGAATTGGTCGGGCTCATCGGCCCGAACGGCGCCGGCAAATCGACCCTGCTTGAGGTCATTGCCGGTCTGCGCAAACCGGAGCTCGGCGAGGTTTTCTACGACGGCAAGCTCGCCTCATCCGTGCCGCGACGCAGCCTGGCGCGCCGCCTCGCCTATCTGAAGCAGGATGCCGCCGTCGATTGGCCCCTTTCCGTCGAAAAGGTCGTCGCTCTCGGCCGCCTGCCCTATTCCGGCCTCTTCGCCGCGCGCGACAGGCGCGCCGATGACAAAGCCATCCGCGCCGCGATGGAGACGGCCGGCATCGCCCACTTCGCGGAACGCAACGTGCAGACGCTCTCCGGCGGCGAACGCGCCCGGGTTCTCCTCGCCCGCGCCCTCGCAGTCGAAGCCGAGACGCTGCTTGCCGACGAGCCCGTCGATGCGCTCGACCCCCTGCATCAGCTCAATGTCATGGAGCTGTTGCGCAGCACCCGAGACCGCGGCACCGGCATCGTCGTCGTGCTGCACGACCTCACCCTCGCCTCGCGCTTCTGCGACCGTCTCGTGCTCCTCGATCGCGGACGGGTCGCCGCCGAAGGCGCGCCCGAGGATGTTCTCACCGACGAGATCATCGCCCAATGCTACGGCGTGCGCGCCTTGACCGGCATCCATGCCGGCGGACGCTTTATCGTGCCCTGGCAGAAAGCCTCGCAACAATTGCATGATTTGAAGACGGACCGCCTCGTCCCTCCCCTTGTTGCCAACGGGCACGGACGTATCGTGCCCATCAATGCCGCTCAGCAACGGCGGACCCTCGATTCCTGAAGGCCATTCCCCCCCAAGGCCGATTGACGAAGGATCAGAATGACCAACCCTCAAGGAATTTCCGAAATTTCAGCCAGCCCCTCATCCCGGCGACCGGTCAGCCCGTGCACCGGGGTCTGTGAGATCGACGCAGGCAGCGGCTTTTGTCGCGGCTGCGCACGGACGAGCGACGAGATCGCCATCTGGAGCCGTGCGCCCGACGATCTCCTGCGCAAGATCACCGCGGTGCTGCCAGGACGGCGCGTCCAACTCGGCATCAAGATCGCCCGTCTCGACTGGGACGACGAGGAGATCGCGCGGTTCATGCGCGACACGCTGCGGCCTGGAAAGGGAAGCTGGGTCTTCGGCATCGATGGCGCCTCCGGCGAATTCGCGGTCGGGGCCGGCGAACAGCCCGAGGTCAAGAACGCCCTCACCGTCGCCACGCATTCGGGCGCGATGCGCCTGCGGCTGCCGGAGAAACTGCGCGCCTTCGCCTTTGAGGAAGGGAAAGCCATCGTGTTGGCGCTGCCCCGCGGCAGGCTGCAACCGCCCGCAGACGTCACGCTCAAGGCGGCCGGACCCGACCAGGGCGCCATCCGCGAAGGCGATCGCGACGCACTGGCTTTCGAGCTCGGCTTGGGCAGCCCCATCGCCCGCATCTTCCTCCGCACGAAGGATCAAGCGCTGCAAAACCGGCTTCAGGAACTTGAAGGAAGGCCGTGGCAGCAGGTTCTCGCCGAGGCCGGCCACGAGATCCGGGAAGGCTCCGCCGACCGCGTCATCCTGACATCGGTCGGTCGCATGGAAGTCTATTCCCGGTCCGCAACGCCGGGCGCCGGCGGGCCTGAGAGTGCCCTCCCGGAGCTTCAGGCGGAGGCGATCGCAGGCGGGCGGGAGATGCCGGGAGAGATCGAGCTTCCGAAAGCCTATGCGCCCTGCGCCATCTTCTATCCGGCCCGCTAGGCGACACGGTCAGCGCCGATTGCTTCGGCGCTGCCATGGCCGGCAATTTGCCGCGCCCCGACTGATCGCTTCCTGACAATCTCCGCCTGCCTCCGTCAGCTCGTCGTAAGGCAGGGGGCGCATCGCTCCTGACAGACGCCCGCGCGGGACACCGCGGCGCGGCGCCGAAGCGACGACACCCAAGCCAGAGACAAGGGCCCAAGCCGGCCCGGTCCTGTCAGGAGATTTCAATGCCCTCCCTCATCAACCGTTACGCGACGCCCTTCATCACGGGTCTTTTCATCGTTTCCCTGATCTCCGGCATCGCCCTCTTCTTCCATGTCGGCCCGAGCGGCTTTCACGGCATGCACGAATGGCTGAGCATGGTGCTCATCCTGCCCTTCATCCTGCACATCTGGAAAAACTGGCGACCGCTGACGAACTACTTCAAGCGCTCGCCCATGGTGATCGCGCTCGCCGTCTCACTTCTCATTTCGCTGCCCTTCCTCATGCCGACAAGCGGCGAGACGCGCAAAGGCCCTCCGCCCTTCGCCTTCTCGCATCAGATCCTGACGAATTCGGCCTCTGCCGTCGCACCGCTTCTCGGCATGACGGGCGACGATGTGGCGGCCCGTCTGCGCTCTGCCGGCGTCGAGCTTTCAGATCCCGACCAGCCGATTGCCGACGCGATTTCCAAGAGCGGGGCCAACGAGATGCGGGCGATCGGCGCACTCCTGACGCCGGCGCGCTGACAGCGCGTTCAGGTCACACGAAGAGGGCCCGGCGCGATCCGCGCCGGGCCCTTTTTCAATCCGCCTCGATGGAGCCGATCAGATATTGCCGAAATAGCTGCTCGGCGATGCGCCACCCGTCGGACCGTTCGGAGCCGATGGTCGGCGATCGTCCCGGCGATCGTAGCCCGGGCGCTGGTCGCCGCGGCGGTCGTCGCGGCGATCGTAACGGGGCCGCTGATCGTTGTTGCGACCGTTCATGCCTTGCTGGGAATTGCCCGGCTTCGCGCGATCGAAGTTGCGGCTGCAGACGCTGCCATCGCACATGCCATTGCGGGCATCGTTGCGCGAGCGGGCCTGTGCACCGTGCTTGCCGTGCTTCTGATAGGCGTGGGAGCGATATTGCTGGTTGGAGCGGCCCCAATCCGAACGCGGGCTGCAATCGCCGTTGCGATTTGCCATCTGCTGCACCCCGACCGCTGATGCGCCGTTTGGCGATGCGGCCATGCTCGCCGCGGGTGCAAACAATGTGGCGGCCATGAGCACGCCGGCGAGAAGGGTTTTTCTGGATGTCATTTCTTTCTCCATGACGATGTTGATGTCATGAAGATCGGCGCGCCGTCTGATCACGCGCTGACGGCGCAGCGAAAATGCCGTCAGCTTCCTGTCAGGCAGATCACGCAGAACGTCGGAAGCAAAACAAAAGGTGGATTGGAATGCGCGTCCTTCTCATCGAGGACGACACGGTTCTCGGTGCCGCGGTGCGAGATCAGATCAAGGCCGACGGCCATTCCGTCGACTGGGTCACACGCCTCGACGAGGCCCGCGACACGCTTTCCGCCGGAATCTTCGATCTCATCCTCCTCGACCTCATGCTGCCGGACGGCCGCGGCGTGCCGTTTCTCAAAAATCTACGCACGAGCGGGGCGGTCACGCCCGTCATCATCCTGACGGCGCTCGACCAGATCTCCGACCGCATCGACGGGCTCAATGCCGGGGCCGACGATTACATCGTCAAGCCGTTCGATCTCGACGAACTCTCCGCGCGGATCGGCTCCGTCGCCCGCCGTTATTCGGGAAATCCCAATCCGATCGTGACGATCGGGCCGCTCGACATCGACCTCGCCGCCCGCAGCATCCACTGCGACGGCAAGGCCGTGGCGCTGACGGCCCGCGAATGGGCGCTGTTTGAAGCCTTTGTGCAGCGTCCGGGCCAGCTCCTGTCCAAGGCCCAGCTGGAAGAGCGGCTTTATTCCTTTGACGACACGGTCGACAGCAACGCCATCGAGGTGCATGTCAGCCGCCTGCGCAAGAAGCTCGGCCGCGACATCATCGAGACCGAACGCGGCCTCGGCTACCGTCTCGGCCATCCATGAACGCACCCCGCTCCCTTCAGCTTCGGCTTGCGCTCGCGCTCGGTCTCGCCGTCACGATCCTGTGGCTCGCGGCGGCAAGCTTCACGGCCGAAAAGCTCCGTCACGAAATGGACGGGCTCTTCGACGCGGCGCTGAAGGACGCGGCCCAGCGCATTCTGCCGCTCGCCATGCACAGCCGCCGCGAGCATCGGCGCGACGAGGAATCCCGAAACGACGAGCGTCGTGAGCGCCGCGGCGGACCGGCACGAGCGGAGCGCATCGCGCGGCTGCACAAGGACGACCGCTTCTTCACCTGGGTGGTGCGCGACCGGAAGGGAGAGACGGTGCTGCGCTCGGCCAATGCCGAGAAGGAGGCATTTCCTCCCTTCACCCGCGAGGGATTCCGTCAGACGGCGACGCACCGCCTTTATTACGATGCGGCCGGTCGCGACGGGCTGACGATCGCGGTTGCCGAGCCGCTCTCCCACCGAACCTCCATGGCGCGCGCGATGCTGCTCTCGCTCGGGCTGCCGCTCCTCATCGTCATCCCGCTCAGCCTTGCGGCGATCTTCTTTGCCGTGCGCACCAGCCTGCGCCCCGTCCGGCGGCTGCGCGCCGACCTCTCGCAACGCGGCGCCCGCAATCTTGCAGCGCTTTCGGATCGGGGCCTGCCGAGCGAGCTTGAACCGATCGTTCAGGGCATGAACCAGCTTCTCGACAGGCTGCGGGCCGCCTTCGAGGCGGAACGGAGTTTTGCCGCCAATGCGGCGCATGAATTGCGCACGCCGGTCGCCGGGGCGATCGCGCAGGCTCAAAGGCTGCGCGCCGAAACCGAGGACGCGAGTGCTGCCGAGCGTGCGAAGGAGATCGAGACAACGCTGAAGCGGCTCAATCTCCTGTCGGAAAAACTCATGCAGCTCGCACGTGCCGAGGGCGCCAGGCTGCGCACCGACACCCCCGCCGATATGCGGCCGATCCTGAAGCTCATCGTGGACGATTTCGCCCGTATCGGCGCCGCCCCCCGCCTGCACCTTGAGATGCCGGACGCACCGGTCCTGTCCGACCTGGAACGCGACGCCTTCGGCATTCTCTGCCGCAACCTCATCGAAAACGCCCTGAAGCACGGACGTGCGGGCGAACCGGTCGATATCGGGCTGTCGCAGGCCGGAATCCTCACCGTCGCCAATGCCTGCCCGCCCGTGGCGGAGGAGGATCTTGCGCGGCTCACAACCCGATTTGCGCGCGCCAGCGACAAGAAGGATGGCAGCGGCCTCGGCCTTGCCATCGTGCGCACCATCGCCGAGCGCGGCGGCGGCGAGCTCGCCTTCGCCTCGCCGGTCCCCGGCAAGACTGAAGGTTTCGAAGTTCGCTTCACCCTGCCCCATACTGCCGACAGTGCAGCATGAGGCTCAGGGCGGCGGCGGATTTATTGTTCTTTTAGCTGATTAAGAGACTGGCCAAACGAGCGATCTCGACCGACACTGACGGCAATGTCATCACCAGCCGGGCTGAAATTTGCGATCATGTTCGTGAACTCGACCAGGATCTCCTCGCCCCCGCAGTGGCGCAGGATCGAGCCGCATATCCGCGCCAGATCGTCGGGGCTCGGACATGGGGGCAAGAGCCGGGCTCAATGATGCGACGATTGCCGCGTTCCTGTTCCGCCGGATCGACCTCACCTGACGCGAGGCAGCCTTGAACCTTCAACAGCTTGCAGCTTTCCGCGCCGTCATGATGACCGGCACCGTCAGCGGCGCCGCCGAAATTTTGGGGCGCAGCCAACCGGCGGTGAGCCGCATGCTGGACCGGCTGGAAGCCGATCTCGGCCTCGCTCTCTTCGAGCGCCGCAAGGGCCTGATCATGCCGATGCCGCAGGCGCGCCGGCTGCTCGACGAGGTGGAACGGGCCTATGTCTCGC
The DNA here is from genome assembly GCF_900102695.1 of Afifella marina DSM 2698. Classification (GTDB taxonomy): domain Bacteria; phylum Pseudomonadota; class Alphaproteobacteria; order Rhizobiales; family Afifellaceae; genus Afifella; species Afifella marina. Next base: position 256,622 of record NZ_FMVW01000001.1, on the reverse strand, counting down.
TCGATTCCCTGCAGGCGCTGGCGACACGGCTCGCCAAGGGCCAGGGCGATCAGGTCAACCTCGCCATCCTGCCCGCCCTCGGCCTCAGCTTCATGCCGCGCGTCATCGCCAGATTCCGCGAAGAGCGGCCGGGCACCCGCGTCAGCCTCGCCATCCGCATGTCCCCCACCGTGGAGGAATGGGCGGCCGGCCAGCAGGTCGATTTCGGTTTTGCCGAAATGCCGGTTCGCCGCACCGGCTTCGATACCGAGATCTTCTCCGATTCCCCCTATGTGACGGCGGTGCCGAGCGACCACGATCTCGCGGGTCGCTCCTGTCTCGGGCCGAGCGACCTCGCCAAGGGGCCTCTCATCTACTGGACGCCCTTCGTCGCCGCCCGCCATCTTCTCGATCAGGCACTCATCACCTCAGGCGTGCGCGTGGAGGCGCTGTGCGAAACGAGCCTCTCCGGCGCCGCCTATGAGATGGTGAAACAGGGCCTCGGCATTGCCGTCATCGATCCCTACACGGCGATCCTGCAGCACGACGATCGCATCCGCCTCATCCCCTTCCGCCCGGCCATTCCTTTCAGCGTGGCTCTTCTTCGCCCGCAATTTCGTGCGGCGACCCCGGCGGTCGAGCGCATGCTCGCGCTGGCAAAAACGGAACGGGACAAAGTGCTTGCCGAGGTCCCGTCCTGAGCCGGTCGCAGCGATCCGATCTTGGTATGCCTTTTGCGCATAACCATCGGCATATTTTTAATTTTGAACATTTCGAGGCTATCGACATAGTCGCGACACTACGTCGCCTAACCGGGAAGTATATGCCGAGCACCCTTGCGAACCTTGACGGGCTTGAATGCGATGTCGCTGTCATCGGAGCCGGGATCAACGGAGCAAGTGCCGCTCGCGAACTGACCGAAGCGGGTTATTCTGTCCTTCTCTGCGACAAGGAGGATTTCGCCGCCGGAGCGAGCAGCCGATCTTCGCGAATGCTGCATTGCGGATTGCGTTACTTCGAGGCCGAAAATCCGGTCGCGACCTTCGGCCTGCATCCGCTGCGTTTCCTTCAGGCCTTGAAGATGGCGCGCGCCGGCATGGAGGCCCGACACGAGATCGCCGAGACTGCGGCCGACGGCGTAAAACCGTTCACGATGTGCTTCCCGGTCTATCCGGAAAGCCCGGTGAAGAGCTGGCATCTCGATGTCGGGCTCAGGCTTCTGGAGCGGATCGGTCCGGGCGCGCCGCCTCTCGAATACCGCAAGATCACCGGCGATTTCGAACGGCACCTGCCCTTTGCGGGCGACCTGCGCGATCTCGGCCGCCTCAAGGCCGTGGCAACCTACCGCGAATACGTCTTCGACTGGCCGGAACGCTTCTGCGTCGATGCCGCGCTCGAAGCGGAAGCGGAGGGCGCCGTCGTCAAGAACTTCTGCCGCGTGGAGCTCGTCGAGCGGGATGCCGCAAAACGCTGGCTCCTGCGGCTCGAGGCCACGGACGGCTCGATCGCGACGGCAAGAGCGCGCCTCGTCTTCAACATGGCGGGCACCTGGATCGACGAGGTCAATGCGGAGGCTGCTCCCGGCGCGCATGACGACCCACGCGAAGGGCCCGAGCGGCTGATCCGCGGCACCAAGGGGGCGCATATGATGGTGCGCCTGCCTGAGAGGTATCAGGGCTACGGCATCGCCACCATGCACCGGCAGGGCATGCCCTTCTACGCCATGCCCTCGCATGAGGATTTCTTCTATTTCGGACCGACGGAAACGCCCTTCGACGGCGACGCCAAGGATATTGCCGCAACCGACGAGGAGATCGACTTCCTTCTCGGTGAAGCCAAGCACCTTCTGCCGGGGCTCAAGCTCACACGCGCCGACATCGCCTTCACCTGGGCGGGGGTCAGGCCCCTCACCTTCGACGAAGGGCTGCCGATGGGGCGCCGCTCGCGCGAGATCCACGACCTGTCGCGGAACGGCATGCCGAACGTCTTCGCCATGACCGCAGGCCCGGTGATGTCGCATCGCAGCGCCGGCCGGGTGCTGCGCGAACGTGCCGAGGCGGCACTCGGCCCCGCACCCAACGCCAACGGCAAGTCCGCTTCGCCCTGGCGGATCTCCGAGACCTCGCCGCGGCTGTCGCAGCCGGAACCCTCCGGCAACGCCCGACGCGCCGCCTTCCGCCATGCCGTCACGCATGAACATGCGCGCGATCTCAAAGGCATTCTTTACACGCGCACGGCCCTTGCCTGGCGCCGCCATCTCGCACGCGAGGAGGTGGAGGAGGCCGCCCGGTCGGTGGCCGATCTCCTCGAATGGACGCCCGAACGAACAGCCGAAGAAGTCGAGGGCTTCCTCAACTACCAGCGGACGGTGTTTCGCACCGGTCAGCGCCCGAACGATCGATCGACCGCAATGCCAGCCCCAACCGGAGACATGCAGCCATGAAATCGATAGCGAAAGTCCTAAGCCTCCCCGTCCTCGCCGCATTGGCGGGCGCGACCTTCCTCGCCGTCACCGCCCCGGCCGAGGCGGCCGACGGCCGCCTGCAGGAAATCCTCGACCGCGGCACGGTCCGGGTTGGCGTTCTCGGCGCCTTCAAACCCTGGTCGTTTCCGTCGACCGACGGCACCCAGGAAGGCATCGAAATCGATCTGGCGAAGAGCGTGGCCGACACGCTCGGCGTCAATCTCGAACCGGTCGTCGTCACCTCCGCCAACCGCATGCAATTCCTGCAGCAGGGCAAGATCGATGTGATCATCGGCGGCATGTACGACACGGCCGAGCGCCGCAAGATCATCGGCATCATCGAGCCGGCCTACTGGACCTCCGGTCCGACCTTGATGGCCAAGGAAGGCGCGATTGCGAGCTGGGAAGACATCAAGGACAAGCCGGTCTGCGCCAAGCAGGGCGCCAATTACAACAAGCAGGTTCAGCGCGAATACGGGCCGCGCCTCGTCGCCTTCACCGGCAACACCGAGGGCAAGGCCGCGCTCCGCGCCGGCAAATGCGTCGCCTGGCTCTATGACGATGCCTCGATCATGGCCGACCTCGCCTCCGGCGAATGGGACGGCTACGAGATGCCCGTCTCCGTCCTCTTCAACAATCCCTGGGCCTCCGCGGTGCCGATCGAAGAGCTCGACAAGCCCTGGGGCGTCTTCATGACCGGCATGGCCTATCGCTGGCAGGCCGAAGGCACGCTCCTGGAGCTTGAGAAGAAGTGGGAGGTGAAGCCGTCCGATTGGCTCGCCGAGCAGCACAAGCGCCTGGAATGGGACGAGAGCTACCTCGACGGCCAATAAGGGCCGTGTTCGTACCAGGGGAAGTCAGTCTTAATTACAGGGCATAAGCTTGTTCAGCCTCATCGCACCTTTGTTCCAGCGTCTCTACGACGAGACCGGCCTCAACTTCATCATCTTCTACGATCGCTATGAATACGACCGTTTCGTCTCCGGAATCGCGATTTCGCTGCAGCTTATCTTCTGGTCCATTCTACTTTCCCTGGTCATCGGGGTTTTGGGCGCGTGGGTGCAAACCTCGCGCTCACGGCTCCTGAGGGGCGTCGTCAACGGCTACATCCAGCTTTTCCGCAACACGCCGCCCCTCATCCAGCTTCTGTTCTTCTATTTCGGCCTCGGCGCCTTCACCCCGCAGGTCGATATGGGCGGCTATTACGAGCCGCTCATCTCCTCTTTTGCCTGGGCGATCCTGTCGCTTGGGATTTTCGGTGGCGCCTTCAACGTCGAAATCTTCCGCTCAGGCATCGAGGCGGTGCCGAAATCGACGGCGGAAGCCGCGGAAAGCCTGTGTTTCTCGCGCTGGCAGACCTACGCCTACATCACCCTGCCGCTCGCCTTCCGCATCAGCCTGCCGGCGCTCACCAACAACCTCGTCAGCCTCGCGAAGACGACCTCGCTCGCCTACGTGATCTCGGTTCCGGAGATGACCTACACGCTCAATCAGGTCTGGTCGGACAACATCAACGTGCCGGAGATGATGCTGGTCCTGTTCCTCTTCTACGTCATTATCGTCAGCCTGATCGCGGCCGGACTGCACTGGCTCGAAAAACGTCTGGCGCTGCCGGGGTACGGACGATGAAGACAGTTCGCCCCTTCCGCATCGACGCCGAAGCCCTGTCGTCGTTTCTTCCCAGTCGCGCGATCCGCGGCTGGCAGGGCCTCCTGCTTCTCGGCATCTTTCTCGCAAGCCTCGCCGCAGCACAGGCTCAGGGCGTCGCGGCGCCGCAGACACCCTCGGCAATCGCCACGCTCATCGAGTGGATGCCCTTCATCTTGAAAGGCTTCGTCCTCAATCTCGTGATGAGCTTCCTGGCGATGGGGATCGCGACGGTTCTCGGGATCGCGCTCGGCATGCTCCAGCTCAGCCATAGCCGCCTCCTGCGCGCGCCGGCCTGGATCATCACGCATCTCTTCCGCAACTCGCCCTGGCTCGTCATCCTCTTCGTCGTCATGCTCCTCGTCCCCTTCGAGGTGGAGCTGCCGGGCGGGCGAAACCTGATCCTCTCCGATTGGATCAAGGCGACGATCGCCTTCTCGCTGCCGGTGATGGCGAATGTCAGCGAGATCGTGCGCGGCGCCATCGTCTCCATCCCGCGCGGGCAGTGGGAATCGGCGGAAAGCCTCGCCTTCACCCGCGGTCAGACGCTGCGCTGGATCATCCTGCCGCAATGCGTGAAGCGGGCGATCCCGCCCTGGATGAACTGGTACGCGCTGCTCGCCATGGCGACGCCGATGGCCTCCATTCTCGGCGTGCGCGAAGCCGTCGGAAATGCGCAGGCGGCGATGGAAGCGGCGGGCGCGCGGCCGGAACTCCTCGTGCCGTTCTACCTGTTCCTGCTGCTTTTATTCTTCGCCTACATCTATCCGATTTCGATTTGGACCCGAGCGATCGAGCGAAAATATGCTGTCGAGACCTAAGAAAACAGCGCCTGGCGCGGACGCACCGGCCTGGACGCCGGACATGCCGCTCGTCGAGGTGCACGACGTCCACAAATCCTTCGGCGATCTCGAAGTGCTGAAAGGCGTCAGCTTCGACGTCCGCCAGGGCGAGGTCGTGTGCATCATCGGCCCGTCTGGCTCCGGGAAATCGACGCTGATCCGCTGCATCAACGGCCTCAACAACATCCAGCAGGGCTCGATCAAGGTCGAAGGCCAGGAGGTCAACGACCCCAACCTCAACCTCCTGGAACTGCGCAAGAAAGTCGGCATCGTCTTCCAGCAGTACAATCTCTTCCCGCACAAGACGGCGCTCGAAAACGTCATGATGGCGCCGGTGAAGGTTCTCAAAGAACCGAAGAAGGAGGTGGAGGAGCGCGCCCGCGCCCTCATCGCGAAGGTGCGCCTCGGCGGCAAGGAAGACGTCTATCCCGGCCATCTTTCCGGCGGCCAGCAACAGCGCGTGGCGATCGCCCGCAGTCTCGCCATGCGCCCCGACGTGATGCTCTTCGACGAAGTGACGGCCGCGCTCGACCCGGAAACCGTCAAGGAAGTGCTCCTCACCATCAAGGAGCTCGCGGCCGAAGGCATGACCTGCATCCTCGTGACCCACGAAATGGGCTTTGCCCGGGAGGTGGCGGACCACGTGTATTTCACCGACCGAGGCGTGATCGTGGAGCACGGTCCGCCGGAAGAATTGTTCACCCGCGCCAAGGACGAGCGCACCCAGCGCTTCCTTAGCCAAGTCGTCTAGCCCGCGTCGCACTCGGCCGCGGTCGCAACGGCGTGACACCCCGTGTCGCGCCGACGGGATCGCTTTGCCTGCCTCAGAGAGAGAAACCGATGTCCGCAACAGCACTCAGCCAAACGCCGCTGCAAGGAGACCCCGCCCACAAGGACCCGCTCCTGCGCCCCTTGCGCATCAAGCATGTCGAATTCCGCAACCGCATCATGAGCACGAGCCATGCCTGCGGGCTTGAATCCGGCGGCATGCCGCAGGAGGCCTATCAGCTCTATCATTTGGAAAAGGCCAAGGGCGGCATCGGGCTTTCCATGTTCGGCGGCTCGTCCAACGTCGACCGCGATTCCCCGAACATTTTTCGTCAGCTCAATGTCGGCGACGACGCGATCATTCCGCATCTGCGGCGCTTCAGCGAACGCATGCACGGCGAAGGCGCGGCCCTCATGTGCCAGATCACGCATCTCGGCCGCCGCGGCGATCCCTATGCCGGCGACTGGCTGCCGACGATCGCCCCATCGCCGTTGCGCGAGACCTTGCATCGCAGCATCCCCAAGGAGATGGACGAGCACGACATCGCGCGTGTCGTGAAGGCCTATGCTGCCGCCGCACGGCGCTGCAAGGAGGGCGGGCTCGACGGCATCGAGACGCTCGCCGCCGGACATCTGATCGGCCAGTTCCTGTCGCCCCTCACCAATCGGCGCACCGATCGCTTCGGCGGCAGCCTGGAAAACCGCTGCCGGTTTGCCTTGATGGTGCATACGGCGATGCGCGAGGCGGTCGGAGACGATTTCCTGCTCGGTATTCGCTACGTGGTCGACGAAGCGACCAAGGGCGGCCTCAGCTTCGACGATTGCGTCGAGGCGGCGCTGCTTCTGAAGCGCGAAGGCGCCGTCGATTTCTTCAACGCCATCTACGGCACGATGGACACGACGCGGGCGCTTGCGGAAGAGAACATGCCGGGCATGGGCTCCAAGCTCGCACCCTGGGTCGAGCCGGTCGGCGCCTTCAAGGCGGAGATCGGTCTCCCGGTCTTCCATGCCGCGCGCATCGCCGACATCTCTTCGGCGCGCTTTGCCGTTGCCGAAGGCAAGCTCGACATGGCCGGGATGACGCGCGCGCAGATTGCCGATCCCCATCTCGTCGCCAAGCTCGCAGCCGGTCGCGAAGAAGAAATCCGCCCCTGCATCGGCGCCACCCATTGCCAGTCGCCCTACCGCCCCTCCTGCCTGCACAATCCCGTCACCGGCCGGGAAACGAAGCTGAGCCACGTCATCCGCCCGACGACGGGGCCGAAGCGCAAAATCGTCATCATCGGCGGCGGCCCGGCGGGGCTCGAAGCAGCGCGCGTCGCGGCCGAGCGCGGCCATGAGGTCGAGCTTTACGAAGCCGCTTCCGATGTCGGCGGGCAGGTCCTTCTCGGAGCGACCGGTTCCTGGCGCCGCGATCTCATCGGCATCGTGGAATGGCGCGTCGCGGAGCTTGAGCGCCTCGGCGTCGGCATCCATACGAACGCCTATATGGAGGCCGACGACATCAAGGCGCTCGCCCCCGACGTCGTCATTCTCGCCACCGGCGGCCTGCCGCAGATCGACCTTCTTGAAGGCGACGATCTGTGCGTCAGCACCTGGGACATTCTTTCAGGCCAGGTGCCGATCGGGCGCGACGTCCTCGTCTATGACGGCACCGGGCGTCATCCCGCGCCGCTTTCCGCCGAGAAGGCGAAGGAGGCCGGGGCGAACGTCACCTATGCCACGATCGATGGGACGATCTGCGAAGAGCTCACCTATGCGGAGAGGCTGCGCTGGAAGAAGCGCTTCCTCGCCCTCGGCATCGCGCCCGTCTCAGAAACGCGCCTCGTGGGCGTGCACCGCAAGGACAACCGCCTCGAAGCCGTTCTTCTCAACGAGATCTCACGCGAGGAGACATCCGTTCTCGTCGACCAGGTGATCGTCGAGCAGGGCAGCATCCCGATGAACGAGCTCTTTGAAGAGCTGCGCTCCACCTCGAAGAACGAGGGCGTGACCGATATCGAAACCTTCATCCGCCTGGAAAAGCAGCCCTTCCACGACGGTGCCGGTTTCGAACTCCATCGCATCGGAGACGCCGTCTCAAGCCGCAACATCCACGCCGCCATGCTCGACGCGGTCCGCATCTGCAGCCCGCTTTGAGCGGGCGTCGCAGCCTCTTTCCCTGTCAACTTTCAAGGACACCTGCCTCATGACTTTCGCGCATTTCAAGGTTCTCACATTCGACGTCGTCGGAACGCTCATCGATTTCGAGAAGGGCCTGCTCGACGGATTTCGTAACTTCGGCGGACCGGCAGCCCGCGACCTGAGCGACGACGACCTCTTCGTCCCCTACATCGAGGCCCGCCACATTTATCCGGGCCGTGCCAGCCAGGTCATGGGAGAGGTCTATCGGTATGTCGCCGACAAGCTCGGGCTCGACACCAGCGAGGCCGCGGCCGCCGGGTTCCAGGCCCACGTTCTGAATTGGCCGGCCTTCCCCGATTCCGTCGAGGCGCTGAAGCGCTTGCGCACCCGTTTCCGCCTCGTCGCAATGACCAACACCGACCGCGTCGTCTTCACGAGCTACGCGCACACCCTCGGCCATCCCTTCCATGACGGCGTGACGGTCGACGAGGTGGGCATCCCAAAGCCCGATCCGCGCTTCTTCGACTTCAACCGCGGCCGCCAGTCGGCCTTCGGCTACAAGCAGGACGAGATTCTTCACGTTGCGCAGAGCCAGTATCACGACATCGGCGTGGCTCGGGAACTCGGCTATTCCGTCTGCTGGATCGAGCGGCGGCAGGGGCAGGAAGGCTTCGGCGGAACGCCGGTGCCGAAGGAAGTGACGAAGCCGGACTTCCATTTCCCGACGCTCGCCGCACTCGCCGATGCGATCGACGAGGATTTCGCGGCAAACCGCTAAAGGCGGTCGCGCGCGTTTCGATGCTGCAGGCCGGCTCCGGCCGGCCTGCCTCCACCCGGATCTCGGGCGCTCACCAGATCTCGGGCGATCAGCGGAAGGGCGGCTCGTCGAAGGCGCGCAGCTTGCGCGAATGCAGCCTGTCGCCCTCCCGGCGCAGGAGTTCCACCGCGCGAATGCCGATCTGCAGATGCTCCGAGATCGCCCCCTCGTAGAAGCGGTTCGCCTGCCCCGGCAGCTTGATCTCGCCGTGGAGCGGCTTGTCGGAGACGCAGAGAAGCGTCCCGTAGGGCACGCGGAAACGGTAGCCCTGCGCGGCGATCGTGGCGCTCTCCATATCGACGGCGACGGCGCGGCTCTGATTGAGGCGATGCGCCGAGGCGGTGTAGCGCAGTTCCCAATTGCGGTCGTCGGTGGTGACGACGGTGCCGGTTCTCAGCCGCAGCTTCACCTCTTCCCCATGCATGCCGCTCACCTGCTTGGTGGCGTCGTAAAGCGCCCGCTGCACTTCCGCGAGGCTCGGGATCGGGATATCCGGCGGCAAGACGGCATCGAGAACATGGTCGTCGCGCAGATAGGCATGGGCGAGCACGTAATCGCCGATCGACTGGCTTTCGCGCACGCCGGCACAATGGCCGATCATCAGCCAGGCATGCGGGCGCAGCACCGCCAGATGATCGCAGATCGTCTTCGCATTCGACGGCCCGACGCCGATATTGACGAGCGTCACGCCGGCACGGCCCGAGCCGATCAGATGATAGGCCGGCATCTGATGCTTCTTCCAGGCGAGCTCGGAAATCGCCCGCTCCGGATCCTCCGTCTCCTTCGTCACCAGGCTGCCGCCGGCGCAGGAGAGCGCCTCATAGGGGCTTTCCGGATCGCGCACCTGCCGGCACGCCCATCGGATGAACTCGTCGACGTAGCGGCTGTAATTGGTGAAGAGGATGAAGGGTTGAACGTGCTCGGCCGGCGTACCCGTGTAATGCCTGAGCCGCGCCAGCGAAAAATCCGTCCGCAACGCATCGAAATGCGACAGCGGGATCTCCTGGGCGGAGGCAAACAACCCGTCGGAGACTTCATCGCCGATCAAGGCGAGTTCCGTCGTCGGGAAGTGCCGGATCATTTCGAGCGTCGTCGCCCGGTCGAGCACGAGATCCCCGTCCTCCAGGACATAGGGAAAGGGGATCTCCTGGGCCGATGGGCGCACGCTCAGATGCACGCGGTGATCTTCGGCCAGGATGGCGAGCTGATCGGCGAGATAATTGCGAAAAAGGGCCGGCCGCGTGATTGTGGTCGTATAGCCGCCCGGCCGCGTGAAGCGTCCATAGGCGCGCGGCTTGAAGCTGCGCGGCGGCGCCCCGTCCCAGCTGACGCGAAGCTCCGGATAGCAGAAGAGACCCGCGTCGCGTGCCGCCGGATCGGGCGGCGTTCCGTCTTTGGCAAAGAGCGCAATGGCGTCCCGCAGCTCTTGGACGGCCCCGTCATAGAGCTGTTCGAGGCGGTTCAGCGCGTCTTCGACGCCGGCTATGTCGGTTGTTCTGTCGTCTTTCATCACACTTCCTTCCGCCGGGAAGGACATATCGCAAGATGCCTCTGTTTAGCTACGGGCGGCCGTCATGCGGGAGATCTCGCCGAGACCGTCATAGAGGATGACGGCGAGCGCGCCCGTCAAAAGGCCGCCCTGCAGCACGAAGGCGAGATTGTTGGAATTGAGCCCGGCGATGATCACCTCTCCTAAGCCTTTGGCGGCGACCGTGGAGCCAATCGTCGCCGTCGAAAGCGCGATGACGAGCGAGATGCGTACACCTTCCAGAATCACCGGCAGAGCGAGCGGCAGCTCCACCTGAAAAAGCCTCTGCCGACCGGTCATGCCCGTCCCCTTGGCCGCCTCGGCGACCGCCGGCTGCAGGCCGGTGAGGCCCGCGAGCGTGTTCTCGAAGATCGGCAAAAGCCCGTAGAGAAAGAGCGCGATCAGGGTCGGCCAAGTGCCGAAGCCCACGACCGGCACGGCAAGCGCCAGCACCGCGACGGGCGGAAAGGTCTGGCCGATATTCACGATCGCCCGCGACAAGGGAAGAAATTCCGCACCGATCGGCCGGCTCACCAGGATCGCGAGTGCCACACTGATGAGCGTCGCCGGCACGATCGCCGCCACCACGATCAGAAGATGCGAGATGGTGAGGTCGAGAAGGCTCGCGCGGTCATAGATCGCCGGCGCGCCCACCGGTGCGAAGGGCTCAAGCAACGGCCTGAACGCCTCCGGGACGAAGAGGAAGGCGAGCACCAGCGCCACGAGCGCAAGCCGCAGGAGAAAGACGAAAGGCCGGCTCATGCCACCGATCGCGCCGCATCGAGAAGCGCCCCTCGCCGCACGAGACCGCGCGCCGACCCGTCCTCACCGACCACCGGCAGGACCTCGCGGCCGCTCCAGATCATTTCCGCCAGCGCATCATAGAGCGAGCGATCGGCGGCAATCGGCGTGCCTTCCGCGGTTCCTTCCTCGGTCCGTTCGCTCACCGGGATGAGGGAGAGATAGCGGAACGGCCGGTCGTCGTCGCCGACCAGGTTGCGGACGTTATCGCTTGCCGGATGGGTCAGGATTTCGGCCGGCGGGGCGAGCTGCTCCACCCGCCCCTCGCTCATCACCGCGATGCGGTCGCCGAGCCTGATCGCCTCGGCCATGTCGTGGGTGACGAGAAGGATGGTGGAGCCGAGGCGGTCCTGAATGCTTTTGAGATCGGTCTGCGCCTTGGCGCGGATGACGGGATCGAGCGCCCCGAACGGTTCGTCCATCAGAAGCATGTCGGGACGGGCGGCAAGCGCGCGGGCGACGCCGACGCGCTGCGCCTGACCGCCGGAGAGCTGGTGCGGATAGCGCGGCGCGATCTCGTCGGGATCGAGCTGCAGGAGTTCTAGAAGCTCGTGCACGCGCGCGTCGATCTTCTTGCGGTCCCAGCCGAGGAGCTTCGGCACGGTGGCGATGTTGCGGGCAACCGTCCAATGCGGAAAAAGCCCATGATCCTGGATCGCATAGCCGATACGGCGGCGGAGCTCATAGGCCTTCATCTCACGCGTATCGGTGCCGTCGATCTCCACCACACCCTTCGTCGGTTCGACGAGGCGATTGATCATCCGCAGGAAGGTCGACTTGCCCGAGCCGGAGGTGCCGACGATCACCGTGATCGTCGCCGCCTCGATCTCCATCGACACGTCGCGGACAACGGCATTGCCGGCATATTCCTTGGTGAGGCCTTCGATGCGGATCATGCCTTTGCTCCGGGGAGAACGTCGATGACGGCGTCGAGCACGACGGCGGCGGCAAACGCCAGCGCCACCGTCGGCAGCGCGCCGAGAAGGATAAGGTCGGTTGCCGTCTGGCCGAGCCCCTGAAACACGAAAGTGCCGAAACCGCCGCCGCCGATGAGCGCGGCGATGGTGGTGAGGCCGATATTCTGCACGAGCACGATGCGCACGCCCGTCAAAATGACCGGCAAAGCGAGCGGCAGTTCGACGGAGATAAGCCGCTGGCGGCTCGTCAGACCCATGCCGGCGGCGGCTTCCGTGACGCTCGGCGACACGCCGGAAAGCCCGGCGGCCGTGTTCGCCACCATCGGCAACAGCGAATAGAGAAACAGCGCCACGAAAGCCGGTGCCATGCCGATGCCGCGGATGCCGATTTCGGAGGCGCCCGGCACATTCGCCGCCACCCAGCTCAAGGGCACGATGAGCATGCCGAAGAGTGCGATCGAGGGGATGGTCTGGATGAGGCTCAAGGTGCTGAGGACCGGGCCTTTCAAGCGTTCGGAGCGGTGGATCAGAATGCCGATCGGCACACCTGCGGCAATGGCCGCGGCGAGAGAGCCGAAGGCGAGCTGCAGATGATGCGCCCCCTCCCGCCAGAAGGTCGCCGCGTGGCCGCGATATTCGGCGAGGATCGACAAGGCGTTCCATTCCCCGGTCACGAGGATGGCGGCGATCGCGGCCGCTGCTAACGCAAACACGCCGAGCCTCAGGAAGGGCCCGGGCTTCAGCCTGACGATCGCATCGGTGATCAGGATCGAGAGAGCGAAGCCTGCGAGCCAGAAGCCGGTCCCCGGCGCCACACGCGCATAATCGGCGCCGTTCGCCATCAACATGCGCGCCGCAACGCCGATGGCGATCAGCAAGAGAAGGAGCGTGAGCGCCGGCACGGCGAGCCGGATCGCCGGCGGGCGCACGAAGAGCGCCACCGCGATGGTGGCGACCGCGCAGGCGAGCAGCGCCGCGGCCCAGACGGCGGGCAGCGCCTCGAAAAGCCCGCGCGCCTCGGCGAGCGCGATCCGGTTCGCCCGGTAGCTCGCCAAAGGCAGAGCGAGCGCGACCGCCAGCAGCGCGCCCATGGGCGCGCCGAGCTTGTCAGGACGCGGGATCACAAAGCCCGGCTCAGCCGTCGATGAAATCGTGCGAGACGAGGAATTCATGGGCCACATCGGCCGCCGGCTGGCCCTCGACCTGCACCTGGCCGTTGAGCTTCTGCAGCGTCTCGAGCGTCAACGCTTCGAAAACGGGCTTCAAGAGATCGGCGATCTCCGGATGCTCGTCGAGGACGGGTTTTCTGATGATCGCCGTCGGCTGATAGACCGGCTGCACACCCTTGTCGTCCTCCAGAACCTGAAGGCCCGCCGCCTGGATCGCGCCGTCGGTGCCGTAGACCATCGCCGCATTGGCGCCGTTCGTCTCGCGCGCCGCCGCGCGGATCGTCGCCGCCGTATCGCCGCCCGACAGCACGATGAGCTGATCGGAATTGAGCTTAAAGTCATACGCCTTCTGGAAGGCCGGCAGAGCCGCGGCGGAGTTCACGAATTCCGAGGAGGCGACAAGCTTGACGTCGCCGCCGTCCGTCACCCATTTGCCGAAATCGGAGAAGGTCGTGATGTCGTTCTCCTCTGCCACATCGCTTCTAAGCGCCACGGCCCAGGTGTTGTTGGCCGGCGCCGGCGTCAGCCAGACGATGTCGTTTTCCTCTCCGTCGAGCTTCTTGGCCATGTCGTAGGCCTTCTCGGCATCGGTCCAGACGGGCTCGTCGGCACGGTTGAAGAAGAAGGCCGCGTTGCCGGTATATTCCGGGTAGATGTCGATCTCGCCGGCGGTGATCGCCTTGCGCACCACGGGCGTCGCGCCGAGCTGCAGACGGTTTTCCGTCTCGATGCCGGCATCGTTCAGGACTTCCAGGATGATGTTGCCGATGACGCCGCCTTCGGTGTCGATCTTGGAGGAGACGACCACCTGGGCGGAGGCGCTACTGGCTGCAAACGTTCCGGCCGCGACAGCCAGGGCGAGAAGAGTTTTCATCAACGATCTCCGAAATCTCCGACGATGGGTGACGCGACCATCGGCACGCCGTGCGAAACGCCAGAGAATCCGAAGCTTCGAAGCAAGCTCCCCGGATTGCACCCTCGTCCCCCGCAGCTCATCCAACGGTCAACCACCAGCTAGGTACCGCAGGTGAACGCCTTGTCCATGATGGAAGCTCCAAAAGTCGCGCCGGAAACCGCGTTTGCGGCGGATTCGTCGCGCCTTCAGAGCGTGTTCTTCGTTGCCGAGCCTGGTTCGCCGGGGGATCGGGGCACGGGCTTTCTGGCCTCGCGGCGAAATTCGCCCGGGCTCTTGCCGGTCCATCGGCGAAAGGCGCGATGGAAGGCGCTCGGCTCGGAAAAGCCGAGATCGGCGGCAAGCTCGCCAACCTTTGAATGGCCGTGGAGAAGCTCCTGCGTCGCCACCGCCATGCGCAGCTCGTCCTTGATGTCGTTGTAGGTCTGGCCTTCGAGACGCAGCTTCCGCCGCAAGGTGGAGGCGGGCAAACGCATCTGCGCGGCAAGCTCTTCAAAGCCCGGCCAGGCCGACGGCGGCATCGACCTCAAGCGCTCGCGCAGCCGCGCCGCCTGCCCGGCATCATGGCGGTAGCGCACCAGAATATTGGCGGGTGCCTGACGCAGGAATTCGCGCAGCGCCCGCTCGTTGCGGATCGGCGCGAGTTTGAGAAAATCGGCATCGAAGACGAGCCGGCTTTCCGGCTGCCCGAAACGCACCGGCGCGCCGAAGAACAGCCGGTACTCCGCCTCGTGCGGCGGCGGCGGCCCGCGAAAATCCACGCGGCGCAGGGGAATGCGCCGCCCGATCAGCCAGCAGGAGAGCCCATGCACCATGATCCAATAGGTGCGGTAGGCGAAGGCGGAGCGCGGGCCGGCCCGGTCCTTCAGGACGATCTCGGCAAGCCCGTCTGAAATGCAGAGCTCGCCATAAGGGTCTTCCAGAACGACCCGCAGAAAACGCAGCGCCCGCCGCAGCGCCTGCTCCAGGCTCTTCGCCGACAGGATCGCATGGCAAAGAAGCGTGAAACTGCCGCGCGGCATGGGCCTTGCGGCCTCGCCGAAGAACTCGTCATCGACCGCAAGCGCCACCGCCAACCAGAGCGCCCCGTATTGCTCGGCCGAGACCGGCTCGACCACGGTTGCGGGCATGCCGGCCTGGCGCAGGAGCGGCTCTCGCGCGATGCCGCGCCGGTCGAGACAGGCGAGCGCGTCTTCGACGAAACACGGGGCGATCATGCGCCGTTCCAATCAAGCCCACTCCCCAAAAGTGGCAAAACCGATCACGAAATTAGAGCAATTCGGTCATCGTACGCCATATCTCTTCATCGCTAACCTGACTTCACAAAAGAACACGGTTCCTCCGCCGCAGCGGAAAGGAACTCAGGGAGGACAGATATGGCCGCGCCTTCTGGCAGCGAAGATCGCGACGACTATGCCGAAGCGATCGCAAAATTTCGCCTCGACGACATTACGAAGCTTCTCTCGGGCGATCTTGAGAACGGGATCAACGCCTGCGTCGAATGCTGCGACCGGCATGTCGAAGGCGGAGGCACCGCTCTTCAATGGATCAGCGCCGATGGCCGTCAGGAGACCTACAGCTTCGCTCAGATGCAAAAGCTCTCGGCCCGCTTTGCCAACCTCCTCACCGAAGAAGGCGTCAAGCCGGGGGACGTCGTCGCCGGCATGCTGCCGCGCACGCCGGCACTCCTTGCCACCATCCTCGGAACCTGGCGGGCGGGCGCCGTCTACCAGCCGCTCTTCACGGCCTTCGGCCCGAAAGCGATCGAGCACCGGCTCCAAATGTCGGATGCCCGCCTCGTCGTGACCGACACGGCCAATCGCGGCAAGCTCGATGCGATTGCGGATCTTCCGCGGGTCGTGCGCATCGGTGGCGAGGACAGCACGGCCTCTTCATCGGGCGACATCGACTTCGACAGCGCCATGGCGCGCCAGTCGGAGGAATTTGCGCCGGTGATGCGCCGCGGCGACGATCTCTTCTTGATGATGTCCACGTCCGGCACGACGGGTCTTCCCAAGGGTGTGCCGGTGCCACTCAAGGCGCTCGCTGCTTTCCTCGTCTATATGCGCGATGCCGTGGAATTGCGGGCGGACGACGTCTTCTGGAACATCGCCGATCCGGGCTGGGCCTACGGCCTTTATTACGCCGTCACCGGCCCGCTCGTCCTCGGCCATGCCACCACCTTCTATGATGGGCCGTTCACGGCGGCGAGCACCTACGACATCATCAAGCGCTACGGCATCACCAACCTCGCCGGCTCGCCGACCGCCTTCCGGCTTCTGATCGCCGCCGGTCCCGAAGCCGCCGCCGAGGTCAAAGGCCAGCTCCGTGCCGTCTCGAGCGCCGGCGAACCGCTCAACCCGGAGGTCATCCGCTGGTTCGCCGAGTATCTTAATGCCCCGATCCACGATCATTACGGACAGACCGAACTCGGCATGGTGGTGAACAACCACCACCGCCTCCGTCATCATGTGCATCCGGGCTCCGCCGGCCATGCCATGCCCGGCTACCGCGTCGCCGTTCTCGACGATGCAAGCCGCGAACTGCCGGCGCACAAGCCCGGCATTCTTGCCGTCGACATCGCCAACTCGCCGCTTCTCTGGTTTTCCGGTTACTGGCAGCAGCCGACGCCGGCGATCGCCGACGGCTATTACCGCACCGGCGATACGGTGGAGATGGAAGAGGACGGGCGCATCAGCTTCGTCGGCCGCGCCGACGACGTGATCACCTCGTCGGGCTATCGCATCGGCCCCTTCGACGTGGAAAGCGCGCTCATCGAGCATCCGGCCGTCATCGAGGTGGCAGTGATCGGCAAGCCCGATCCGGAGCGCACCGAAATCGTCAAAGCCTATGTGGTGCTGCGCGAGGGGACGGAAGCCTCCACGGAGCTAGCCGAAGAGCTGCGGCTCTACGTCAAGGAGCGCCTTTCCGCGCATGCCTATCCGCGCGAGATCGAGTTCACCGAGGCCTTGCCGAAGACGCCGAGCGGTAAGCTGCAGCGCTTCATGCTGCGCAACCGCGAGAAGGCGAAGACCGACAGCGACGCCGCCTGAACCAGCGGCTCAAGCCGAGCTGCCGCGCCCGGCCTTCGCACTTCTTGTCCGAACTCAGCCCGTGCGCCGCGGCGCACGGCATTTCCGACGCCCCGCTTCAGAAAGCGAGACATCCCATGCACAATCCCGATCCTGTCGTCATCGTCGGCGCCGCCCGCACGCCCATGGGCGGCTTTCAGGGCGACCTCAAGGACGCCACCGCTCCAGAGCTCGGTGCGGCCGCCCTCAAGGCCTCGCTGGAGCGGGCCGGGGTCACGCCGGAGGCCATCGACGAGGTGATCTTCGGCTGCGTCCTCAGCGCCGGTCAGGGCCAGGCGCCCGCCCGTCAGGCGGCACTCGCCGCGGGCCTGCCGCTCGCCACCGGGGCGACCACCGTCAACAAGATGTGCGGCTCCGGCATGAAGGCGGCGATGCTTGCTCATGACGCCCTCCTCGCCGGCTCCGCCGAAGTGGCGGCGGCCGGCGGCATGGAGAGCATGACGAACGCTCCCTATCTCCTCGACCGGGCGCGCTCCGGCTACCGCATGGGCCACCAGAAGGTCATCGACCACATGTTCCTCGACGGCCTGGAAGACGCCTATGACAGGGGCCGCCTCATGGGCACCTTCGCGGAGGATTGCGCCGAGGCCTATCAGTTCACCCGCGCCGCCCAGGATGCCTTTGCCATCGCCTCACTTGAAAAGTCTCAAAAGGCGATCGCCGACGGCAGTTTCGAAGACGAAATCGTGCCGGTCACGGTGAAGACCCGCAAGGGCGAAGAAATCGTGCGCCAGGACGAGCAGCCGCCCAAGGCGAGGATCGACAAGATCGCAAGCCTGAAGCCCGCCTTCCGCGAGGGCGGAACGGTGACGGCCGCCAATTCCTCCTCGATCTCAGACGGAGCGGCCTCGCTCGTTCTCATGCGCCGTTCGGAAGCGGAAAAGCGCGGGCTCACACCGCTTGGCGTGATCGCCGGGCACGCCACCCATGCCCAGGCGCCCAATCTCTTTCCGACGGCACCGATCGGCGCAATCGAGAAACTCGTCCAACGCACGGGCTGGGATCTGCGCGACGTCGATCTCTTCGAAATCAACGAAGCCTTCGCCGTCGTGGCGATGGCGGCGATGCGCGATCTCGACCTGCCGGACGACAAGGTCAACGTGCATGGCGGCGCCTGCGCGCTCGGTCATCCGATCGGGGCGTCCGGCGCACGCGTTCTGGTGACGCTTCTGGCCGCGATGCGCCAATACGATGTGAGGCGGGGCATCGCCTCCTTGTGCATCGGCGGCGGCGAGGCGACGGCGATGGCGATCGAACGGTCGGCATGAGCGCGACAGCCCGCATCGGCCACTTTCCGACGGGGTCAAAAAAACGGCGTGCAGGCCCCGCGCGCGTCAAAAGCGCCTTCGCTTTGACAAACCTCGGGAACACTCTCGGCAGACGGCGTATAATGCCGGCCCAAGACCTGGGAGTGAACAATGCGATTGAAGAGCCTCACGGTCAAAATTTGCTGTCTTGCCGTCGGCCTTGCCTGGAGCATCCCCTCGGCCTCGGCGGCACCGGTTTCAGCCCCTGCGGTCGCGCCGCCTGACGCCGCACAAATCGTGCAGCCGGTGCAATGGGGACCGCCGCCACCTCCGCGCTACGGACCACCCCGCTACTACCGCCCGCGTTACGGTCCGCCGCGCTATGGCCCGCCGCGCTATGGCCCGCCGCCACGTTGGCGCCGACCGCCTCCGCCGGGATGGGGCCCACGCCCGCCCTATTATGGGCCGCCCCCGGTTCGCTACGGCGCACCGCGCCCATGGACACGCGAATGGTATGCCTATTGTTCGTCGAAATATCGCAGCTTCGACCCGCGCACGGGCACCTACCGACCCTATAACGGGCCGCGCAGGCTCTGCCGCTGAGGCAAACGGCAACATTCGGGCGGAGACATGCTCCGCCCGGATTTATCGGCGATTTGGAAAAGGGAGCCGGCGCGCTCGGCAGCGGTTTACTGAGGCGTCGGGTCTGAAATCGTGACCGAGCCCATGCGGATGCGGCGATAGGCTGCCTCCACGAAGCAATAGCCGGCGAAGGCGACGAGGCCGAGTGCCACCAGCAACAAGAGGAGGGTGCCGAAGGGCAGCCCCTGAATATAGCTGAGGGCGTCTTCGAGGCCCGGCGCGCTCGAGGCGTCGTAGATGCCGCCCGCATAGAAGGCGAGAACGCCGATCACGATGAAGATGACACCGCGGGCGATCAGCCCCAGCGAACAGACGGGTCTCACCATCTTCATCTTGTCGCGGTCGAGATCGAGGTATTTTTCGTAGCCGGCGGACCACCCTTTATAGAGATGGGCAAGGCCGATACCGACCGGCACGAGGCAGAGGCCGAGCGCGACCCAGCGTCCCCAGGCCTGGCCGAAGAGCCAGGTCAGCCAGCCGGACGTCGGATCGCCGGAGCCGCCGCCCCCGCCGCCAATGGCGAAGAGCAAACTCACCACGAAAGCGGCAAGGCCCATATGGATGACGCCGCTGCAGAACAGGAAAAAGCGCAGAAGCAGGCCCTTGGCATCGCTACCATGATCGTCGAGATCACCGATCGACTGGGCGAAGCGCCACAGACCGAAAGCGGCGAGACCGATGCCGACGACCGCGAGCAGCACATCTCCGAGCGGCTGCGTCAGGATTTCGAGGAGCGCGCCGCGCGTGTTCTCCGCCTGCGTTGACCCGACCGCCGCGAGGACCGCCAGGATGCCGACCACCAGATAGACGACGCCGCGGGCCGCATAGCCGCCGCGCGTGCCCCATTTCAACTGTTGCGAGATTTCCGCTGCGATGATCGCCCCCCTCGGTTTCGCCTCGACAACGCCACATGGCGACGCCGGTTCCGAGAGAAGAGCATCTTGATCTTCCAGGGGCCGCGACCGGCTCGCAGCCTTCACACGCTGACGAAAATGAACAGAACGCCCGCGAGAACCAAAGGCGCGCGCAGCATCAGCGGGCGGGCCGCGATGATGCCATAAGAGAGCATCGATAGCCCCACCCCCACCTTCACGAAGGCGAAAAGGGCTGCAAGCGGGCTCACCCCGAGCGCGAGCAGCGACGGATTGGCGATCATGCCGAGCGGGATCACGTAAAGCCCGATGCCGAGAAGCATCGCCTTTCCCGCGACCTTCAGCCAGTTCTCGCCGATCATCCCGGCGGCGATGAAGACGGCACCGCACACGGGCGGCGTGATCGTCGACAACAGGGCAAACCAGAAGACGAAGAGATGCGCGACGAGCGGCTTCAGCCCGAGGGCGGCAAGGGCCGGACCGGCGACGGAAATGCAGATGACATAGGCGGCCGTCGTCGGCACCTCCATGCCGAGAATGAGGCAGGCGAGCGCCGTCAGGAGAAGCGCCGGCCATAAGGAATCGTTGGCAACGGAGAGGATGGTCGACGTCACCTTCACGCCGAGCCCGGTCAAGGACAGAACGCCGATGACGATCGAGGCGCAGATGATGATGGAGCCGATCATCGCCACCTGGCGCCCCGCCGTCACGGCGGCGATCGCCAGCCTGTCGCCGAAATGGCGGAAGGAAAAGCGCAGGCGCACATCGAAGAAGAGCAGGATCGTGGCCGCCAGAATGGCGACGGAGGCGGCATATTGCGGCGTGAAGCCCGCCCCGAAAATCGCAGCCAGCAGCGCCAGAAACGGCACGGCAAAAAACATCGAGGTGATCAATGCCTCACGCCGCTCCGGCTGGTCGGCAGATTCCACCGGGCGCAGATCGTAGCGCGTGGCAAAGGCGTCGACGCCCACCCACACGGTCAGAAAATAGAGGATCGCGGGCGGCAGCGCGGCCGCCATGATCTGCGTGTAGGGCGTGCCGGTCAGCTCGACCATGACGAAGGCGCCCGCGCCCATCAAAGGCGGCATGATCTGCCCGCCCGAGGAGGCAACAGCCTCCACCGCTCCGGCGAGCGATTTCGGATAGCCGAGCTTCGTCATCGCCGGAATGGTGATCGCGCCCGTCGAGGCGACATTGGCGGAGGCGGAGCCGGAAATCGAACCGAACAGCGCGGAGGATAAGGTTGCGACTTTTGCCGCGCCGCCCTTGAGCCGGCCCGCCACCACCGTCGCGACATTCATGAAACCCTTGCCGGCCTCGCCCGCATTCAACATTGCGCCGAGGATGACGAAGATCGCGACGACATTGACGGAAACGCCGGTGAGCTGCCCCCAGAGGCCCCCCTCGGCAAGGGTCATCGTTCCCAGAAAACTCTCAAGCGGCAGGCCGGGATGGCCGAATTCGCCCGGCACATATTGCCCGAAGAGCCCATAGGCGAGCGTCGCGAGAGCCACGAGCGGCAGCGGCCAGCCGATGGCGCGCCGTGCTGTTTCGAGTGCCACGGCGATGAGAAGCACGGCGAGCCCCATCTGAAAGGGCCCGTCGATGAAGCCATACTGATCAGAGATCTCGGAGGCGTTGGCGGCGATGTAGAGGCAACCGCCAATGCCGAGGAGGCTCAACGCCCAGCCGCTCCAACGCTGCCAGGGCGTCTTCGCCGGCAAAATCAGCATCCACGGCAGAACGAGCGCCATGTGGATCGGACGCGCCGCCAGCGCCGGCGCAAGTCCGTAAAAGATCAGGCCGATATGGAAGGCGATCGAGACGAGCCCGAGCGCCACCCATGGCCAATGCTTCGCCGGCGGATCGTCCACGGGCTCGCCTTTCGGTCAATCGCCGGAAATTTCGAGTTCGAGCCGTGCGGCTATTTCAGCTGCTCCGGCACGTCGATGCCCGCTTCCTCGTAATAGCGCAGGGCGCCCTCGTGGAGCTTACCCTCGACCTCCGACAGAAGCTCGGGTGACACCGCCTTCCACCACGGTGCCGTCTCGTACAGACGCGCCTTTTCTTCCCAGAACGTCTTCGTCACCAGATAGGCCGTGTCGGCGTCCATCGCCGTCGTCGTATAGGCGATGACCGGAAGCGAGGTCGTCACCACGTCCTCGTCGACGCCGGCATAGGTGCCTGCGGGAATGACGGCGCGGGTGCGGCCGGTCTTTTCGACTTCCTCATCCGTCATGGAGACGAGGCCGATATCGGCGCTCGCGGCCGTCTCCACGACATTCGGAGCCGGAAACGAGCCGGAGGTCACGAAGGCATCGATCTGCCCGTTCTTCAGGGCATCGGCGGCATTGCCGAGCTCGGCGTTGGCGATCGTCACCTTGTCCTTGAGATCGAAGAGCTCGAGATATTTCTCGCCCTCGCGCGCGCCGAAGGAGCCCTTGCCGAGCAGCACCGACTTGCCTTCAAGCGCGCTCAGGGGCAGCACCGCCTCGTCGCCGGCGATGACGAAATGCATGGTGAGCGAGGGGATCGGAAAGAGGGCGCGAACGTCCTTGAACTTCTCGCTCGGGCGTTTCTCGAAGGCGCCCTTGCCGGCCTGGGCGAGGCCCACCAGCGCCGGCGGCGTGGTGAAGATGAAGCTTCCCGGACGAACCGCCGCTTCCATGACGTTCTGGACCGAGCCCTGGCTCTCCTCGACTGTCAGGATCACATCGCCGTCGGTGCCCTGCTTGATCGCCTCGGAGAGCTCCACGCCCATCTGATAATAGGAGGTGCCGGCCTTTGCGGACTTATAGGTGATGCGGGTTTCCGCCTGCGCTCCGCCAGCGATCACGGCCGCCGCGACCAGCGCTCCGCCGGCCGCCCATGCGCGCCATCCAGCTCTGTTCCTCATGTCCGATCCTCCCCTTCAAATTCCCCTTGATGCGGCTCTGGACAACGCCGAACCGGCTGACGGCAAAGGCCTATTCGATCCCCTCCGCCGCGGCAAGCTTCGGGCAGCATTCCGCCGCTCTGTCTCCTGTTCAAAACGAAGGACAATCCACCTCCGCCGTCTCTCCGCGCGCATCGCAACGATGCCTTCGGGGACGAACGGAAGGGGTCGCCACAAGCCCTGCGACAATTCTGGCATGTCGTTGACCGGGCGAATGAAATGCAAGTCACCGTCGTGATCTGCCGCGCGAGACGTGAGCATTCTCACGGTTGGATTCAGGACTTCTCAATTCCTGTAGCCCATCCGCTGTGGAGGTGGGGCGGAGCCATGACAGCAGGAACGATGCTCATATCGCGGAGCGATGGCGAGGAGACGATCCTCCCGCATCTGCTCGATCTCGTTTACGGCGCGTTGCCCTCTATCACCCTGATATTGTTCGGTTTCGTGGTTGCCGGAACGATCGCGGCGATGGATACGGGCGATCAGCTTCTGGCCATCATCACGATCGTCGGATTTCTCGTCGGCCTCGCGCGCATCGCCATATGCCTGCACTACCGACGCTGGCGCAGAAGCGCGTTGCGTATTGGCGACAAATGGCGTCGCTGGGAGCTCGCCTATATGGCGGGGGGATGGGCGTTCTCGGCCTGTCTTGGCACTTTGGCAGCACGCACGCTCGTCTTTCAAAACCACATGGCCGACGTTGTCGTGATGACGCTCACCATGGCCTATTTCACTGGCATCGTCGTGCGCGTGGTACGGCCGCGCATCGCCGTCACACAACTCCTCCTGGTTCTCCTGCCGGTCATCGCCGTATCGCTGACGCTCGGCGGCCCGAGCTACCTCGCTCTCGCCTTCATCGAGATCATGTTCACGCTCGGAGCCACACAGCTCATCATCCACAATTCGCAGACCATGGTCGCGCGCCTTGAGGCGGAACGCTCCCTGCGGCTGCTCGCACGCCACGATCACCTCACGAAGCTGCCGAACCGCGCCTATTTCGAAGAGAAGATGGCGATGGCGATCTGCGAGGCGGGCGCCCGTGGCGAAGGCTTCGCGCTCATCCTCCTCGACCTCGACGGCTTCAAACCCGTCAACGACACGTTCGGCCATATCATCGGCGATCAGCTTCTTTGCGCCTCGGCGGAGCGTATCCGCGCCTCCCTGCCATCGGAGGCCTTCGCGGCGCGGATCGGCGGCGACGAATTCGCCGTCATCATGCCGGTCGGCATGCGGAGCTCGGAAGCCCTCCTCAGGGGCAAAGCGATCCTCGCAGCCGTCGCGCAACCTTTTGCTCTCGGACACGAGGATATCCGCATCGGCGCGAGTGCCGGCCTTGCGACCTTCGTTTCCGGCGAGCTCGGCGCGAAGCAGCTTTACACCATGGCGGATCAGGCCCTCTACCAGGCGAAACGTCAGGGACGAGCCAATATCTGCGTCTATGCTGAGAGCTCGTTCGTCGCGCAGCGCGCCGCTTAAGCGCACGTTGCCGAGCACGACGCGGGGGACGGCGGGGAGGACGGTGCAAAGGGCGGCGCGCCACTCCTTGCATAAGTTGCGAAAACCTGCGATCGCTACCTGGGGTTCAGGGGGATGAACCGATGGGGGCAATCGTTCCGCTCATTTTGTGCGGAGGATCAGGCACGCGCCTTTGGCCGGCCTCGCGCGAATCCGCGCCGAAGCAATTCATCAATTTCCTGGGCAAATGCTCGACCTTCCAAGAGACGATCCATCGTATCAGCGCGCCGGCTATCTTCGCGGCGCCGGTGATCGTTACAGCCGCCCGCTATCGCCACATGGTGGCGGAGCAATTGGCGGCACTCGGCGTGAGCGCCACCATTCTCCTCGAACCCGAAGGCCGGGATTCCGGGCCGGCGGCTGCGGCCGGAAGCCATTTCATCGCCGGACAGGATCCGCAGGCGATCGTCATGATGCTCGCCGCCGACCACATGGTGGAGGATGTCGCCAGTTTCCGGGCGGCCGCGCAGGAGGCCGCCGCCAGCGCACAGCAGGGCCAGATCGTGGCCTTCGGCGTGCACCCCGACCATGCCGCCACCGGCTATGGCTACATCCGGCCCGACGGCGCCGGCGAGACGCCGGCGATCCGTGCCGTCGCCGCCTTCATCGAAAAACCCGACGCTGCGGCAGCGCAGAATTATGTCGCCGCCGGCTATCTGTGGAACTCCGGCAATCTCGTTTTTCGCGCCGATCAGCTCCTTGCCGAATATGCCCGCTTCGATCCCGAGACGGTCTCGGCTGCCGCTGAAGCCGTGGCCGGCGCCAGATACGATTTCGGCTGTCCGCGGCTCGAGGAAACGAGCTTCGCCCGCACGACTCCTGCCTCCATCGATGTCGCCGTCTTGGAGAAAACGAAGACCATACGCGTTCTTCCCGTCTCCATGGGCTGGCGCGATATCGGCTCCTGGGACGCGCTCTGGTCGCTCACCGAAAAGGACGGGGAGGGCAATGCCGCGCGGGGAGAGGCCCTCTTCGTCGAGGCCGAAGACAATTACGTCCTGGGCGACAACCTCGTCGCCGTCGTCGGCCTGTCGGGCCTCGCCGTCATTCAGACGCGGGATGCGACGCTCGTCACCGATCGATCAAAAGCCGAGGCGCTCAAACCGCTCGTTGCCATGCTCAAGCAAAGCGGCCGGCCGCAGATCGAAGAGCCGGCCTATGTCTATCGCCCGTGGGGAAGCTATCAGGCGATCGATCGCGGCGAGCGGTTCCAGGTCAAGCGCATCGAGGTGAAGCCGGGTGGCCGGCTCTCCCTGCAACGGCATTTTCACCGCGCCGAGCACTGGATCGTGGTCCGCGGCACGGCTCTCGTCACGATCGGGAACACCGAAAAGCTCCTCTACGAGAACGAATCGACGTTCATCCCGATCGGGGCCGTGCACCGGCTCGAAAACCCCGGAAAAATCCCGCTCGAGCTGATCGAGGTGCAATCCGGCACCTATCTCGCCGAAGACGACGTGGTGCGGCTCGATGACGATTACGACAGGCTTCGCGACGGGGGCTGGGAGCGCCCCGCCTATGCGAGCGAGCCGGTCAGAGGCTCCAGTAATGGAGGTGCGGCGGGCAATCCGCAAAACGCGACTTCACATCCACAACCACGCCGCCATTTCTGACGCGCCCGAAGAGCTTCTGCCCGGCATCGGCGAGATAACCCGCATGCGGAACGGCCAAGATGGCCGCATCGAGATCGTCGATCGCCTCAAGCTCGCTCAGCTCGATCCCATAGGCCCGAAAAGTCGCCTCTTTTTCGGCGAGAGGATCGTGGACGAAGGGCGTGATGCCATAGTCCCGCAGCTCCTCGACGATATCGGGCACGCGGCTGTTGCGGAGATCGGAAACGTTTTCCTTGAAGGTGAGCCCAAAGATGCCGACGCGGCTGCCCTTCACAAGCAGTCCCTGCCCGATCATCAGCTTGACGGTCTTGCGCGCAATGAAGGCGCCCATCCCGTCATTGGTGCGGCGCCCGGCCAGGATGACCTCCGGATGGTGGCCCGTCTCCTCGGCCTTGGCCGTCAGATAATAGGGATCGACGCCGATGCAGTGACCGCCGACGAGGCCCGGCGTGAAATCGACGAAATTCCACTTGGTGCGCGCGGCCGCCAGCACGTCGGCGGTGCGCAGACCGAGACGGTCGAAGATGAGGGCAAGCTCGTTCATCAGCGCGATGTTAAGGTCGCGCTGCGTGTTCTCGATCACTTTCGCGGCCTCCGCCACGCGGATCGAGGGCGCGCGATGCACTTCCGCCTTAAGCACCGAGCCATAGAGCTCGGCGAGACGATCGAGCGTCTTTTCATCGGAGCCTGAAACCACCTTCGCGATGGTCTCGAAACGATGGCGGTCGTCTCCGGGATTGATGCGCTCCGGCGAATAGCCGACGGCAAAGTCCTGCCCGAACCTCAAGCCGCTCTCGGCTTCGAGGATCGGCACGCAGACCTCCTCCGTCGCGCCTGGATAGACCGTCGATTCGTACACGACGATATCGCCCGCCTTCAGCACGCGCCCCACAGTCACCGAAGCGCTCTGAAGCGGCCGGAGGTCCGGCCTTCGGGCGGGCGTGATCGGCGTCGGCACCGTGACGATGTGAATATCGGCCCGCGACAGCTCTTGCGTGTCGGAGGTGATGTGAAGCCTCGGACAGGCGAGATCCTGCGGCGTCACCTCGGCGTTGCGATCGCGCCCGGCGCGCAATTCATGCACGCGGGCCGTATCGATGTCGAAGGCGACCACCTCATAGCCCCCGCGCGCAAAAGCTGCGGCGACCGGGAGCCCGACATATCCGAGCCCCAGGACGGAGAGACGATGTGGGTCCAAAGATCCCCTCATGCGATGGTCACGATCAGGCAGGGGGGCGATGTCTCGGCAACCGTCCTCCAAATGCTATGCGACACGCCTACAAGCGGCGGGTTTTCCGGTCAACGGCAGGGCATGCTCCCGGTTGTGGCCTCCCCAGTTCCGGATAACGTTTCCGGCTGGCGCAGAGGACAAAATCGAGCGCCGCGAAGGCTTCCTCAAAAACTCAGAACGCGGGTGTTCTCCGCCAGGAGACGTTCCGCCATCTGCGGCGGCTCGGCCACGCCGACCCCGTCGATGAGCGCATCCTCGCTCAGCCCCTTGTTGGGCAGATAGAGGGCGCAGACATCGACGGAGGTGTCGGTCTTCTTCAGGATCGTCTGCATCAGCCCCTTCGGGCTCATGCCTTTCGGCTTCTGCAACGCCATTGCGCTCGCCGGCGCATTCTTGAGGGCGATATCGGCCGCCGGTCCGCATAGAAGCACATGCGCCTTCGCCCCCTGCTGCACCGATTGCATGGTGAGCACCATCGCCATCAGCTGCGTCTGCGGTTCGGGCGATGTCACGACGGTCACGAGCGCGGGCTTTTCCTGCGCCATGGCAGGCGTGGCCAAAACCAAAACGAGGCTCGCGAGGGCAAGGATCTTGCGCATCAGGGTTCTCCGCAAATCATCACATTCACCTTCAAGAATATGATTGTGATGAGGTCTGTAAAGCCCGAATGCCGCGCCCCTTCGCCGCGCCCACAACGAGACCGGCCGCCACGCTGTCGCGCGGCGGCCGGCATCGTCAAAGATCATTTGGCAGAGATCGTGCGGTCAGTCCTGCCGGGTCAGCGTCCGGCGCACGGCATCGCGCCAGCCGGCGAGCTTTTCGGTCCGCACGTCTTCGGAGATCTGCGGCGTGAAGCGGCGCTCGGGGCGCCAGGCCTTGGCGAATTCCTCTTCATGCGGCCACACGCCCGCCTGCCGGCCGGCGAGCCACGCCGCGCCAAGAGCGGTCGTTTCCAGAACCACCGGCCGATCAACCGGCGCATCGAGAAGATCGGCAAGACGCTGCATCGTCCAATCGCTCGCCACCATGCCGCCGTCGACGCGCAGAACCGGATCGTCGGCCCCCTGCCAGTCGCGCTGCATGGCGGAGATGAGGTCGGCCGTCTGGAAGCACACCGATTCAAGGGCCGCCCGGGCCAGCTCGGCCGGACCCGTCGCCCGCGTCAGACCGAACAACGCGCCGCGCGCATCGGAATCCCACCAGGGCGCGCCGAGCCCGGTGAAGGCCGGAACGAGGTAGACGTCCTGACCGGCATCGGCGCGGCCCGCGAGTTCACCCGATTCTTCGGCGCGGTCGATCATTTTGAGCCCGTCGCGCAGCCATTGCACGGCGGCGCCGGCCACGAAAATCGAGCCCTCGATCGCGTAGGTGGTGCGCCCGTCGAGACGATAGGCGATCGTGGTCAGAAGCTTGTTCTTGGAGCGGACGAATTCGTCACCCGTATTGAGGACGGCGAAACAGCCGGTTCCGTAGGTCGATTTCACCATGCCAGGCGTGAAACAGGCCTGGCCGAGGGTTGCCGCGTGCTGATCGCCGGCGACGCCGCGGATCGGGATCGCCGTGCCGAAGATCGCCGGATCCGTCTCGCCGAATTCCGCGGCGCTGTCCTTCACCTCCGGCAGCATGGACCGGGGCACGCCGAGCATGGCGAGAAGATCGTCGTCCCATTCGTTGCGGCGAATGTCGAACATCAGCGTCCGCGCCGCATTGGTCGCGTCGGTCGCGTGCACGCGACCGCCCGTCAGCTTCCAGATGAGCCAGGTGTCGACCGTGCCGAAGAGAAGGTCACCCGCTTCCGCGCGCGCTCTCGCCCCTTCGACATTGTCGAGAAGCCAGTTCACCTTGGTGCCGGAGAAATAGCTGTCGATCAGAAGACCGGTCTTCTCGGCAACCGGCTCGGCATTGCCCTCCTTGATGAGACGCTCGCAAAGCCGCGCCGTCCGGCGATCCTGCCAGACGATGGCGTTGTGGATCGGCTCGCCCGTGTGGCGGTCCCAGACGAGTGCCGTCTCGCGCTGATTGGTGATGCCGATGCCGGCGAGATCCGTCGCGGAGAGCCGGGCTTCGGCCAAGGCGCGGCGCACGGTTTCCACCGTGGTGCGCCACAGATCTTCCGGATTGTGCTCTACCCAGCCTGAACGCGGGAAATGCTGCTGGAATTCCAGCTGCCCGACGCCCATGACGTGGGCGCGATCGTCAAAGACGATCGCGCGTGACGATGTCGTGCCCTGATCGATGGCGAGGACGTAACCGCCCATATCCTACCCTTCCCTATTTTTTTCGTCTCGCCCCTTATTGGACGAGCGCCAGCCATGCTCAAGGGCGAAGGCAGGATACGGGGAAGGAAATCGACACGCGGCCCGGGTGCTGCGGACAAACACCCAAAAATCCGCATCTTCTGAATGCAACACGCCGGCCCGACAACCCGGGTCCGGCGTATTGCGAGGCCAGTCAGTGACGAAAAGCGGTCAGTGGCGCGCGGCCGTTTTCTTGTTGCCGCACAGGCGGTCGAACGCGTCGGCCGGGGCGTGCCCGGTCGCTTCCGCTTCGGCCGCAAGATCGCAGGCGGTGGCAAAGGTCGACATCATCTGAGCGAACGAACGGCCCTGACGTGCCAGCGCGTCGTGCCAGTGCGCTCCAGCGAGATGGGGTTGGGGGGTTGAGGGGGATGTGCGCATGGGATCACTCCTGCTTTGACCCTTCTATTCTTGCCGCTGCCCTACGCCCGCCTGCCGCACTGCACAACGCACCTTAGTCGATAGCTGCCATCGCGAATTCGGGAGGCTGAGACGCGAGATAGCGGAAATTCCGTTAATCCCTTTGAAGTCCGCCAGAGCCGGCCTACGCGGGCCGCGGGGGAAGGCCGCACAGTCAGGCACGGCGTGGAACCCACCTCCCCCTCCGCCGTTCGGCGATCATGGAATCGCATCCTCGCAACACGACCGAAGTCGTCGATCGCCTCGCCGAAACGGCCCGCCGGCATAAGCGCGTTTCGATCGGGCAGATGATGGATACGTTCGGCCATCGCAGCTATGGCCCCTTCCTCCTGGTCCCCGCCTTGATCGAGCTTTCACCGATCGGCGGGATCCCGGGGGTTCCAACCTTCCTCGCCGCCATCATCGCGCTCTTCGCAGGTCAGATGCTGTTCGGCCGCGACCATTTCTGGATCCCCGAATTCGTGTCGCGCCAGAGCGTCTCCGCCAGGAAACTCGGTGCGGCGACGCAATCCATGCGCTCCTTCGCGCGCCGCCTCGACCGCTGGTTCCACGGCCGCCTCACCCGCTACGCCAGGGGCCCCTTCGTGCGGATTGCGGCCTTCATCTGCATCCTGATGACGCTGACGGTGCCACCTTTGGAGCTTATCCCGTTTGCAAGCAGCGCGCCGATGGGCGCCGTCGCGCTCTTCGGGCTCGCGCTCCTCGTCTGCGACGGCGCCTTGATGATCGCCGCCACTGGCCTTGCAGCCGTCGCTTTGGTGGTGACGGCAAGCATCTTCGCGCCGGCCCTGTAGCAGGCAAGGTCACGCACGAGCGCCTGCCGGCGACCCGTTCTTCTGATCCCGCTGTTCAATTAGCAACCACACATCCACGCGACCGAAACCGACGCCAATCAACATCTCCGGCCCGGCGCCCGCTTTGTATAAAAATGTAAATATTGAATTATTGTACGTTCATTTCCAATAAGAGCGGAGATCTATTCTTTGCAGGTATTTATTATTGAGTATTTCAACTTGACTCTGCTTCTAATTTAGAACGTTATTCTCGTGTTGCGTCACGCACACGAGGAGGAAGTCATTATGGCAACTGAAGCCGGACATCTGCATCAGCCTGACTATTTGCGTGGCCTCGCCAAGCAGTTGCGCGAGGAAGCGGACCGGGCGGAGGCCCGCGCCAAGAACCTGGAGACTGGAAAGGAAGCCGTCGGCTGCGATCCCGGCTGCTGGAACGTCCTTTCCACCTGCATTCAGGTGCAACCGCTTTGACATGAAGCGTCCGGCGTCCGTTCCCCGGGCGCCGGATCTTTCTCCGCCTAACGCCGCCTTTCGAGCGGCGAAGACGGGCCCAATTCACACGCCGGGAGGAGGCCACAATGGGCGTTGAAGCGAAGCACTCCGTTCCTGTCCTGAAGGACAATGTGCGGCTGAAACCTATGCAAGGCTACGCGCTGGCACATGGCTATCATCCTTCGCTCATTCGGATGATCCATCCCTCACACGCGTTCTTTCTGTCGCTCTGCCACGGCCAGATGACTTCCGCCGAGATCGCCTTTCTGTACGGAGAGACATTCGGGCTTTCCCCTGCGAACGCGCGATCGCAGGTGCTCCGGCTCATCGAGCAGAACCGGATGTTCCTGACGGAGGACGACCTGCCTGTCAGAGGGGCGCGGCCTGATCTGCATGTCAAACCGCGCTTCGAACCGAAGAGCTTTCTCTATCCAGGAAACGACGCGGTCATCGCGAGCGCCATGCATGGGCAATGGCCGGTGCCCGCAGGCATCAACATCACGCTGACCTTCAAATGCAATTTCGACTGCACCTATTGCTATCAGGATCTCCGGCAAAAGGGAGACCCGCGCTGGGACCTGACGAAGTGTATGGAGGTGGTCGACGAGGCGGCGGATTGGGGTGTCGTATTCCTCGGCCTCACCGGCGGCGAACCCACTCTCTTCAAGGGCTGGCTGGAGGTCATCGAGCACGGCCTCAGCCGCGGCATGATCCCGACGATCACCAGCAATGGCACGGTGATCGGCTCGGATCAGAGGATCGCGCAACGCCTCGCCCAAGCGGGGATGGAGGAGATCACGATTTCCTTCGACGCGCCGACGGCAGAGCTCCACGACGCGGTGACGCGCTCGCGCGGGCAGTTCCAGCGCGTGCTCAACGCCATCCACTATCTGACCGACGCCGGCATCAAGGTCATCGTGAAGAGCGTGCTGACCCCCAAGACACAACACGGCGTCGAGACGATGATCGACCTTCTCGTCACGCTCGGCGTTGCGGAGATCGGCATCTCCTACATGGAAACCGGCGCCATCCATTCCGGCGCCAATTCAGAAACGAACGTCACGGACGAAGAGCTCGCGCAAGTGCGCCAGAAGGTGGCGAAGAAACGCGACGATTACGCCGCTCTCTGCCGCATTCATCCCCCCAAGGACACGAGCCGCAAATGGAGCGAGGACGACTGGTATCCTTGCGGCGGCATCAATATGGGTATGTCGATCTTTCCGACCGGCGATGTGTCCGTCTGCGACAAGATGCATGGCGTGAAGGACTTCACCTACGGCAACGTCTTCGAGGCCGGGCTGAAAGCGATCTGGAACGGGGACGCGTTCGCGGCGCTGCGTGAGCGCACGGTGGCACCCGCGCTGATCGATCCGGAATGCGCGCGCTGCTCCAAGCTCTATGCCTGCCGCACCTCTTGCTTCGTGGATTCGTTCAACGCCACCGGCAGCTACTACGCCAAGGACCCACATTGCGGCGGGCCTTTTTTCGCCTGAGCACGCTCCAGGACCACCGCCCGCGGAAAGGCCAAACCCATGACCGTGAAATTCGACATCAACTATCATGCTCAACTGACCGAAGAGGCCAATGACGGCGTCCTCGATCAACAGCAACTCGGCTATGTGGTTCTCGCCAATATGGCGCAAGATCTGCTGCAGACGAAAAGCTACGTGCATTTCGACAATTGCGATTTTCCCGGCGGCATCCAGCATATCGGCGAGGAATGGAACCTCATCGACACGATCGGTGACAAGTACGGAGATCCCGCACTCGCCGCGTTCGGCGCCCTCCTCCATACGACGCAGGACTTCTACGCGCATTCGAACTGGATCGAATTGCATGTGGATGAGGCGCCGATCCCCGTCTGGGACCAGACGCTTGCGACCTTGCCCGCAGATATCGTCAGCGGCACCTGGGCGCTCGGCTCGCCAAAACTGTGCGGACCGAACGCACCGAGCCACAGCGAGCTTAACAAGGACAGCCCGAGCTCGAAGGAAGGAAGCAAGGTCGTCGACAGCGGCCCCAACAAGGGCAAGAGCCTGTTCGAGCTTGCCTATGCGACCGCGCTGTCGGCCACCAAAGTGCAGTACGCCCGCTTCAAGACGGTCGACCTGGCAGCCGGCCATCTGCGTGCCGTGCGCACGGAAGGCGAGACCTTGATGTACATGATAAAGGCGAACGCCGAATTGCGCCGCGTCTTCTGACGTTCGCCCAACTCCCCCGATTTCTTACTCTCGAAGCGCTTCGATATCCCGGAAGAGATCGAGCGCTTCGGGATTGGCGAGCGCCTCGAGATTCTTCACGTCGCGGCCGTGGACGATGTCGCGCACGGCAAGCTCGGTGATCTTTCCCGACTTCGTGCGCGGAATATCGGCGACCTGGACGATCTTCTGCGGCACGTGGCGGGGCGAGGCCCCCTCGCGGATCTGCTGCTTGATGCGCTTCGTCATCTCCGCATCGAGCTCGACACCCTCCGCGAGCCTGACGAAGAGAACGATGCGCACATCGTCGTCATAGGTCTGGCCGATGGCGAGCGCCTCCAGGATCTCCGGCAGCTTTTCGACCTGGTTGTAGATTTCCGCTGTCCCGATCCTGACCCCGCCCGGATTGAGCGTCGCATCGGAGCGGCCATGGATGATGATGCCGCCATGTTCGGTCCATTCGGCAAAGTCGCCATGGCACCACACGCCCGGAAAGCGATCGAAATAGGCAGACTGGTATTTGATCCCGTCGGGATCGTTCCAGAACATCACCGGCATCGACGGAAAGGGCTTCGTGCAGACGAGTTCGCCCTTGGCTCCCTTCACGGGCTGGCCGTCCTCGTCCCACACATCGACCGCCATGCCGAGACCCGGCCCCTGGATCTCGCCACGCCAGACGGGCTCGGTCGGAATGCCGAGGACGAAGCAGGAGACGATGTCGGTGCCGCCAGAAATCGAGGCGAGATGCATATCCTTCTTGATCGCCTCGTAGACGAAGTCGAAATTCTCCGGCGCGAGCGGCGAGCCGGTCGAGGTCATCATGCGCAGAGCCGAAAGGTCGTGCGACGTCGCCGGCTTAAGCCCCGCCTTGCGCACCGCATCGATGAACTTCGCCGAGGTGCCGAAGATCGCCATCTTCTCTTCGGCGGCATAATCGAACAGAACGTTGCCGTCGGGATAGAAGGGCGAGCCGTCGTAAAGCAGGAGCGTCGCATCGCAGGCGAGCCCCGAGACGAGCCAGTTCCACATCATCCAGCCGCAGGTGGTGAAGTAGAAAAGCTTCTCGCCCGGCCTAATCGAGCAATGCAGCCGGTGCTCCTTCAGATGCTGCAGCAGCGTGCCGCCCGCCCCATGCACGATGCATTTCGGAATGCCCGTCGTGCCGGAGGAAAAGAGCACATAGAGCGGATGGTTGAAGGGCAGGCGCTCGAAGGTCGGCTCCTTCGCCTCGAAAGCGGCGATGAAATCATCGAGGGCGACGCCCCGTTTCACGCGCTTCGCCACCTCCTCGGCCTGGTCGAGATAGGGCACGATGACGACCTTTGCGGCCGTCGGAAGCTTCTCGGCGATCTTGCCGAGCTTGTCGGCCACCTCGATCTTCTTGCCGTTGTACCAATAGCCGTCGCAGGCGATGAGGAGCTTCGGCTCGATCTGGCCGAACCGGTCGAGAACGCCGCCCTCGCCGAAATCCGGCGAGCAGGACGACCAGATCGCGCCGAGCGAGCTTGCCGCCAGCATCGCGGCGATCGTTTCCGGCATGTTCGGCATCATCGCCGCCACCGGGTCGCCCTTGCCGATGCCGGCGTCGCGCATTGCCTGCTGCAGGCGCGAGACGAGACCGCGGAGATCGTCCCAGGAGAGCCGCCGCCTCACCTTGTCTTCGCCGCGGAAGACGAGGGCATCCTCGGCGCCTTTGCGCTTCAAGAGGTTCTCGGCGAAATTCAGCCGCGCATCCGGAAAGAAGGCCGCCCCCGGCATCGCCTCGGCGCTTTCCAGGATCCGCTCGCCCTTTTCGCCGACGACGCCGCAATGATCCCAGATCGCGTTCCAGAAAGCGGCAGGATCACGCACCGACCACGCGTGCAAAGCGTGATAGTCGGAGAGCTCTTCACCCGCCGCCGCCTCGGCTGCGGTTTTGCGGAAGCGCGCCATGGGCGTCGCCTCGGCCTTGGCCGGATCGGGTTTCCACAAAGGCGTATCGTTCATCAGCGTTTCCTCGGCTCGTGTTCTGTAAGGGCGGTCTTGCCTCACGCAGGAAGGCGTGCAGAAAGCCCCAAGCGCCTTGCCTTCGGGCGGCAAAGCCCCTATCGCGATGACAACGGAGATAGGTTCCCATGATGCGGCGGCTGCTTATCGCCCTCGGCCTCCTGGTCATAATCGTGGGCGGGCTGGCATTCCTCGCTAGCCAACTCGTCTCGCCCGAAGACGTCAAGCGTCGGGTCGCCGAGCAGATATCGGCCTGGACCGGGCGGGAAGTCTCGCTCGAAGGCGAAGCCGTCATCACGCTCCTGCCGCGCCTCAGCGTCAAGCTCAAGGACGTGGAAATCGCCGGACCTCCTGGCGACGACACGCCTTTCGTCCAGATGGCCTTCCTCAAAGCCTCGGTGCGCCTCCTGCCGCTTCTCATCGGCGAGGTCGAAATCGAGGATTTCACCATCGTCTCTCCCGTGATTTCGCTGCGACGCGCCGCCGATGGGGCGGAGAGCTGGGATTTCGACACGAGTGCCGCCGCACTGCAACTGGCCTTTGCCGGCGATGTGCGCCTCGGCTCCTTCGTCATCCAGAACGGTCGCATCGTCTACAGCGACGAGCAGACCGGACGCCGCGAGGTCTTCTCCAAGGTCAACCTCAATCTGCAATGGGACAGCGTCAGAAAACCCATCGAGGTTTCCGGCCGCTTCGTGCGGCACGGCGAAGAGATGCGTATCACCGCCTCCGCCCAGCAGCCCTACCGCTTCATTCGGGCCGGCGAAACGACGCTCAATCTCGATGTGCAGGCAAAAAGCCTCAACGCCTCCTTCAGCGGGACCGTGCGCGACCCGCGCGATCCGCATCTCCTCGGCCGGCTCGCCCTCAACCTCGAAGACGCGCCCAACGTCCTCTCCTGGTTCAGCAGCCATTATGCCGAAGCCTCGCCCTTCCAGACCATTCGCCTCGACAGCGACGCCGACATCGCCGGCAATATGGCGACGTTTTCCGACGCCACCCTCAATCTGAACGGCGTTTCGGGAAAGGGCGCCTTGCGGCTCGATTTCACCGGCACGCCGTCCGTGTCCGGAACGCTCGCCTTCCCCTCCTTCGATACGACGCCGGTCCTGCATCATCTCTTCCGCGTCGACGACGGCGCGGCGCCGGAGATCCTCAAAACCCGCCTCACCACCGGCTGGCTCGACGATTTCAAGGCCGATCTTCGCGTCTCGGCCGGCGAGGTTCGGGTCGATGCGGCCCGCCTGCAGCGGGTCGGGGCCTCCCTTCTCGTCCAGAACGGCCATGCCCTTCTGACGATCGGCGAGGCGGAGCTTTATGGCGGGCATCTCAGCGGCAACATCACCCTCGATGTGGATGAAGGCCTGCCGCGTCTGCAGACCGCCTTGCGCGCGCACGAGCTCAAGACCGCCGGCCTCACCTCCATGCTCGGCACCGCGCCGATCGAGGGGACGGCGGATATCATGGTCGAACTGGCCGGCTCCGGCGAAGATGTCGGCGCCATGCTGCAGGCCGCGACCGGGCGTCTCACCGTCGACGCCAAGAACGGCCGCCTGCCCTATGTCGATCTGGACGCGGCCGCCAAGGCGCCTGAAGGCGGGGCGCAGCCGCTTCTCAACGCGACCGCAAGCACGCCTTTCACGCTGCTCAAAGCGGGCCTCACCTTCGCCGACGGGCAGGGTGAACTCACCGATGGCCTCGTCGAGACATCCCGCTACACCGCAGCGCTTACCGGTGAGATCGGCCTTCATGACCGCCGCCTCGATCTGTCCGGGACGCTCACGCCGAAGACGGATCAGCCGGCGATGCCGATCGAAATCATCGGCACTTTGGCAAGCCCCGAACTGACATCGCGTGCGCCCGCCTCGAATTGAGGAGCGTCACTGACCGTGGCTTAAGGTGTCCGCGCCGGTGAGCGGGCCTTGCCGAGGATCGAAGCCGTCAGCACCCCCAGCGTCACCAGCGCCACGAGGATGGTGCAGACCGCGTTGATTTCGGGCGTCACGCCGCGCCGAACCTGGCTGTAGATCTTCATCGGCAAGGTGGTTGCGCCCGGGCCCGTCGTGAAACTCGCAATGACGAGATCGTCGAGCGAGAGCGAGAAGGCGAGCATCCAGCCGGCAATGACGGCCGGCGCGATCAAAGGCAGCGTGACGGCAAAGAAGGTCTTCACCGGCGTCGCCCCGAGATCGAGCGCCGCCTCTTCCAGGGAGCGGTCGAAGGAGAGGAGCCGCGACTGCACGACGACGGCGACGAAGCACATCGAAAAGGTGATGTGCGCGATCGTCACCGTCCAGAAGCCGCGATCGAAATTGATCGCCACGAAGAGCAGCAGGAGCGACAGACCGGTGATCACCTCCGGCATGACGAGGGGCGCGAAGACCATGCCGGAAAAGAGCGTGCGCCCCCAAAACCGCCCACCGCGCACGAGCGCGAGGGCTGCAAGCGTGCCGAGAACGGTCGCCACTGAGGCCGACAGGAGCCCGACACGCAACGTCACCCAGGCCGCATCGAGAATGCTCTCATTGTGCATGAGCTCGACATACCAGCGCGTGGAAAAACCGCCCCAGACGGTGACGATGCGCGAGGCGTTGAAGGAATAGATGATCAGAATGAGGATCGGCAGATAGAGGAAGGCGAGGCCGAAGACGAGCGCGACCAGATTGAAGGAGGTGAAGCGGCGCATCAGCTCGACGCCCTCTGCTGCATCTTCTGGAAAATGACGATCGGCACGACGAGGAGGAGCAGGAGCACGATCGCGACCGCGCTCGCGACCGGCCAGTCGCGGTTGTAGAAGAACTCGACCCAGAGGGTGCGCCCGATCATCAAGGTGTCGGAGCCACCGAGAAGATCCGGGATGACGAATTCCCCCACGGCCGGAATGAAGACGAGCAGCGATCCCGCCAGAATGCCGGGCACCGACAAAGGCACGGTGATCTTCCAAAA
The DNA here is from genome assembly GCF_900102695.1 of Afifella marina DSM 2698. Taxonomy (GTDB): domain Bacteria; phylum Pseudomonadota; class Alphaproteobacteria; order Rhizobiales; family Afifellaceae; genus Afifella; species Afifella marina. Next base: position 218,373 of record NZ_FMVW01000001.1, on the reverse strand, counting down.
AGCCCCGAGCGGCGTCGCACCGAGATCGTTCGCGGCCTCGATCAGCCGGTAATCCATCTTCTCCAGGGTGGCGTAGAGCGGCAGCACCATGAAGGGCAGGTAGGAATAGACGATGCCGATATAGACCGCCCAATTGGTGTTGATGATGGTGAGGGGCTGGTCGATGACGCCGAGCGACAGAAGCAGCTGGTTCAATAGCCCCTCGGGCTTCAGGATGCCGATCCAGGCATAGACGCGGATCAGAAACGACGTCCAAAACGGCAGGATGATCGCCATCAAGAGGAGCGGACGAATGCGGTCCGGCGCGCGCGCCATCGCAAGCGCCAGAGGATAGCCGATGAGGAGCGTGATCACGGTCGAAATGAGCGCGATCTTGACCGAGGAAAGATAGGCTTTGATGTAAAGCGCATCCTCCGTCAGCCAGACGTAATTGTCGAAGGAGAGGTCCTGCACCCTCTCCCACAGGTTCGCCAGCCCGTCGAAGACCGGTGCGTAGGGCGGCATGGCGATCGCGGTCGCTGAAAACGAGATCTTCAGGACGATCAGAAACGGCGCCAGAAAGAAGACGGCGAGCCACAGATAGGGAATGGCGATGACGACGCGGCGGGCGAAAAAGCTGCGCAAAGCGTGCACGCCGACCCCCTATCGTACCAGAACGGTGCCGGCGTCCGGCCGCCAGGAGAGGAAGACGCGATCCTCCCAGGTGAGCGGACGCTCCACTTCGCGCGAGGCGTTGAGCCGCGTCGCACGCACCACGTCGCCGGAATCGAGCTTGATGTTGTAGATCGAGACATCGCCGAGATAACCGATATCCCAGACTTCGCCTTCGATGACATTGGTGGTGGCGTTTGGCGGCCGCTCATGGCTGATCACCATCTTTTCGGGGCGGATGGCGAACCAGATCGTCTCGCCGGCCTGCGGGCGGGCCACGCCTTGCGGCATCTCCGCCACCTCGACGGTGAAACCGGCGGCCGTCGTCATGGTCAGGCCGCCATTTTCCAGATGCGCGATGCGGCCTTCGAAAATGTTCACGTCGCCGACGAAATCGGCGATGTAGCGGGAGGCCGGCGCCTCATAGATGACGGCGGGCGTCGCCACCTGGATGACGCGGCCATGGTCCATGACGGCGATGCGGTCGGCCATGGTCATCGCCTCCTCCTGATCGTGCGTGACGATGAGGAAGGTGAGACCCAGGCTCTCCTGCAAATCGGTCAGCTCGAACTGCGTCTCCTCGCGCAGCTTCTTGTCGAGCGCGCCGAGCGGCTCGTCGAGAAGCAGCACCTTCGGGCGCTTGGCGAGCGCACGGGCAAGCGCCACACGCTGCTGCTGGCCGCCGGACAATTGCGCCGGCTTGCGGCGGGCGAAATCCTGCAATTTGACGAGGCGCAGCATCTCTTCGACGCGCACCGCGATATCGGCCTTCGCCATCCCCTCCTGCTTCAAGCCGAAGGCGATGTTGTCGGCGACGTTCATATGCGGGAAGAGCGCGTAGGACTGGAACATCATGTTGACGGGGCGCTTGTGCGGCGGCACCCCGGTCAAAGGCCGGCCATCCAGAAAAATCTCGCCCTCGCTCGGTTCTTCGAAGCCGGCCAGCATCCGCAACAAGGTGGTCTTGCCGCAACCGGACGGCCCGAGCAGGGCGTAGAATTCGCGCTCGTAGACGGTGATCGACTGATTGTCGACGGCGGTGAAATCGCCGAAGCGTTTGGTGACGTTCCTGAATTCGATGAAGGGTGGCTGACTCGGATCGTTCCACGGCTGAAAAGCGCGCCTCACGGGCCCGAGCATTTTGGCCATACGTAACCCTTCCCTCGTTAAAGGCCGGGCAGAATGCCTGCCCGGCCAATTTGCGGCCTCTTACTGCCCGGTCTTGACGCTCGTCCAGGCCCGCGTGATGAGCCGCTGCGCCTTCGGATTGTACGGGTCGACCGTGTAGAGCTTGTCCATCACGTCCTTCGGCGGATAGATCGCCGGATCGCCGATGATCTCTTCATCGAGATATTGCTGCGAATCCTTGTTGCCGTTGGCATAGAAGACATAGTTCGACGCCTTGGCGATGACATCGGGACGCAGGATGTAATTGATGAAGGCATGGGCGTTGTCGGGATGCGGCGCGTCGGCCGGGATCGACATCTGATCGAACCACATCTGCGCGCCCTCCTTCGGGATCACGTATTTGACGTTGATCCCTTCGGCCTCCGCATCGATCGCCTGGAAGACATCGCCCGACCAGCCGACGGCCATGCAGATGTCGCCGTTGGCGAGAGAATCGATATAGGCGGAGGAGTGGAACTTCTGAATGTAGGGGCGCACGGACTTCAACAACTCTTCCGCCTTGTCGATGTCGTCCGGCTTCGTCGAATTCGGGTCGAGACCGAGATAGTTGAGGGCGGCCGGGATCATCTCCGTCGGCGCGTCGAGCATATAGACGCCGCAATCCTGAAACTTCGAGATGACGTCGGGATCGAAGATCATATCCCAGGAGTTGACCGGCGCGTCGGGCATGCGCTCGTTGATCATATCGACATTGTAGCCGATGCCGGTCGTGCCCCACATGTAATTGACCGAATATTCGTTGTCGGGATCGTATTTCGATACCCGCTCGGCGATCGTGTCCCAGACATGGCTGAGATTGGGGAGCTTCGACTTGTCGAGCTTCTGCATGGCGCCGGCCTGGATCTCGCGGGCGAGAAACGGCGAGGCGGACGGCAGGACGACATCATAGCCGGTGCCGCCGGAGAGAAGCTTGGTTTCCAGGATCTCGTTGGAATCGTAGACGTCGTAGACGACCTTGATGCCGGTTTCCTTGGTGAAGTCTTCGAGGATGGATTCGTCGATATAGTCCGACCAATTGTAGACGTTGACGACCTTCTCCTCGTCCTGCGCGAAGGCCGGACTGCCGGAGGCAGCGACGATCGCCAGGGTGGAGACGAGACAAAGAGCTCTGAACAAGAGCACCTCCCCTGTTGGTGGGCTTTCACTGCACGCATAGCGGCCATTCGCAGGCAACATAGGGGCAAGCCGCGGCAGGCTTCAATCGCCGCGGGGCCAAAAACGCCCCGTTTCGGCATAACGAAAGTCGCAGGCGCGCGCGGATTTTCCTCTCACGGGATTTCCCGGTCGGATTTGCCGATGCGGTAATCGTGCAGGCTCGCCGGCCGCGTCGCTGGCGGCTGGGCGCGATGGGCGCAGCCTTCCCGCTCGCACAGCCGGCACGTTACGCCGACAGGGCGCGCCGGTGCCGAGCGCACGAAATCATAGACGGTCGCCTCGGCAAAACGCTCGGGGAAGACGAGAAGCGTCGCCCGCAAAGGCGGCGGCAGCGTCTTGTCGGCAAGCGCTTCGGATTCCCGCATGGCGAGCGCGAAGAAGGTCGCCCCGTCGGGAAAAGACAGGCGCGCCGCGAGCACGCCGCTTTCCGTCCGCCGGTCGAAAATCGGCAGGCGCCCGCAGGCGGCTCCGAAACGGGCAAACGGAAAACCCGCGCCTCGGATGCGGGTGATCACGGTGCCGGCGCCGTCAAGCACGACGAGGGCGGCCTCGTCGACATCGCTCTCTGGATCGCCGGCAAGGGCTGCAAGGCGCGCCATGATGCGGGCATTGCGGGTCTGGAAGCGCTGGCTGAGCCCGGCGAGATCGAAGCGGAATTCGCGCGCCGCCGCGGCAAGGCGCGGGGCCGGGATCAGAATCGCGTCGGCGAGACGACGCGCGAAGCCCGCCCGCAGGAGACGCTGCGATTCCGTATCCTTGGGCGCGGCCTGGGCGGCGAGCTTGTTCAAAAGCGGCGTATGGCCGGAATAGGCGACCTGCAGCGCGACGAGCCAGGCGCGATCGACGAGCGGCACGGATTCGGCGATGAAGAAGCGCATCGAATGGCGATCGAAGCGGGCGCGCTCGTCCGGCAGGGCATGGGCGGGCAGGATCCTGAGATCGATGCCGTGGCGCTCGCGCAGATGCGCCTTCAACGCGGCGAAGGGATCGTCGCGCGGGGTGAGCTCTTCGGCGAGCGCCGCAGCGGTCTCTTCAAGTTCGGGAAACCACGGCCCCGCCTCTTCGAACCAGGTCGCGACCCGGTCGAAGGGCAGCCGCGCGCCCATTTCGGTGCGGATCTCGCCGCCTTCGGCCAGAAGCTGCGATAATTCGGAGAGGCGGTCCGCGCCTTCCATATAGGCCTCATAGAGACGCGAGATGCCGCGCACCACATTGGGGGCCGCCTCCGCCACCTCTTCGAGCTCCGAGGGGCTCGGCACTTCCGCGGCCAGAAGCGGATCGGCGAACACCGCCTTGATGGCGTCGAGATCCGCCCCCTCCTCGTCGAGCTTGAGCTCGGCGGCGTTGATCTTGAACGCCGCCTGCAACTTCAACAGCACCTGCACGGTCAGGGGGCGCTGGTTGCGTTCGATGAGGTTCAGGTAGCTTGAAGAGATGCCGAGCGCTTCGGCCATGTCGGCCTGGGTCAGGCCGAGACCGTTTCTGACGCGCCTGATGCGCGGACCTGCGAATATCTTGCGTTCCGCCACGATCGCCTCCCCCCATCGCGCCGCTGCAGCGACGGCAAACTTAGCGCGCGCCGTTTCCGTTGTAAATATTTTACAAACTCAACAAAATCTCGAGTGCAGTCCTTACAATTTCACCCGTTTGGCGCGACTTTCCGGCTTTTTGCCCTGGCATTTTGTGCGCCGCATTGTAAATGAGGCTCACAAAGACGGGAACAGACACAAGAAGTCTAGTAAGGAGATTGACATGACCGATTTTCAGAGCCTTCTTCCGAACGCTCCGGCCGATCGCTACGAGGGGATCGAGCGGCCCTATACCGCAGAGGATGTGAAGCGGCTGCGCGGATCTCTGAAGATTGAGTATTCGGTGGCCGAGCACGGCGCCAACCGGTTGTGGAAGCTTCTCCATGAAGACGACTTCGTCAACGCTCTCGGCGCGCTCTCCGGCAACCAGGCCATGCAGATGGTGCGTGCAGGCCTGAAAGCCATCTACCTCTCCGGCTGGCAGGTCGCGGCCGACGCCAACGTCGCCGGCGCCATGTATCCCGACCAGTCGCTCTACCCCGCCAATTCAGGCCCGGAGCTCGCCCGCAAGATCAACCGCACCTTCCAGCGCGCCGACCAGATCGAGACGTCGGAAGGCAAGCATTCGGTCGACACCTGGTACGCCCCGATCGTCGCCGACGCGGAAGCCGGTTTCGGCGGCCCGCTCAACGCCTTCGAGATCATGAAGGCCTATATCGAGGCCGGCGCGGCTGGCGTGCATTTCGAAGATCAGCTCGCCTCTGAAAAGAAGTGCGGCCATCTCGGCGGCAAGGTCTTGATCCCGACGGCGGCCCATATCCGCAACCTGACGGCGGCGCGTCTTGCGGCCGATGTCTGCGGCGTGCCGAGCCTCGTCATCGCCCGCACAGATGCGGAAGCGGCGAAGCTTCTCACCTCCGACATCGACGAGCGCGACCGGCCCTTCGTCGATTACGACGCCGGACGCACGGCGGAAGGCTTCTACCGGGTGCAGAACGGGCTCGAGCCCTGCATCGCCCGCGCCATCGCCTACGCGCCTTACTGCGACCTCATCTGGTGCGAGACGTCGAAGCCCGACCTCGAACAGGCGAAGCGCTTCGCCGAGGGCGTGCGCAAGGCGCATCCGGATAAGATGCTGGCCTACAATTGCTCGCCCTCGTTCAACTGGGAGAAGAATCTCGACAAAGAGACCATCGCCAAGTTCCAGCGCGAGCTCGGTGCGATGGGCTACAAATTCCAGTTCATCACGCTCGCCGGCTTCCACCAGCTGAACTTCGGCATGTTCGAGCTCGCCCGCGGCTACAAGGATCGCCAGATGGCGGCCTATTCGGAGCTGCAGCAGGCCGAATTTGCGGCGGAATCCGTCGGCTACACGGCGACCCGCCACCAGCGCGAAGTCGGCACCGGCTATTTCGACGCCGTGTCGATGGCGATCACGGGCGGCCTGTCGTCAACCACGGCCATGGGCGAATCAACGGAATCCGCTCAGTTCCACTCCGGGGAGGAGAAGGCCCAAACGCGCGCGGCGTGACCGGGTTGATTTTCCGGTCAGAAGACGCGCAACCTAAGGGCCGCGGGAGAGTTCTGCTCTCCCGCGGTCGCAATTGAGCCCGGCGACCGAACTGGGCGCGCAAAGAAAGTGGAGACGATGTTGACCAAACCGCCGGTGAAGGAGCGCGCCGAAGCGCTTTCGTCCGAAATGACTGACGCGCAGCAGGCAGCGATCCGCGTGCTCGCCAACGAATTGCACCGGCTGAACCAGGCCGTCATCGGCTGCGTCGATGCCGGCCTTTCGGTCGAATTGCAGCGCACCGCCCGCCACCATTCCGAAGACGGTTTCTGGGGCGACCTCCTGGTACCGATCGTGGTGAAGCAGCGCTAGGCAGCCTCTTCGGGCAACGCCCATCGCGCGCGGGCTGAAGCTTGTGGAGATGCGCTTCCGGGCTCCTCGCGGGACGGACGCACAATGCCTCTCCTGGCCCTCTGCCTCACCCATCTCTTTTCGACGGCCGTCGCGGCAGACCGCGGCGGCCGTTTCATTTGGTGAGCTCGGCTCCCAGCCGCCGCATTCTTCCTCCCAAAAACCGCCAGGAACACGATACCCAAGCACCACGAGGGCACGTCATCAGCGTTTCTTATTAGAGCGATTATAAAAAGAAGGCTTCACCTATCGCTCGGCGGCGGATAATTTCAGCCCAGAATAGAAACGTCCAAGGAGGCACTCATGGATGCGAAAGTAGACGACGGTTCCGGCGGATGCCCGTTCAGTGGCGGAAAACGCGGTGCCCGCAATAGCGAGTGGTGGCCCGAGCAGCTCGACATCTCGACGCTGCACCGCAACTCCGACTTGTCCGACCCGATGGACAAGGATTTCGACTACGCCAAGGAATTCCAGAGCCTCGACCTCAACGCCGTCATTGCGGACCTCAAGCAGGTCATGACGGATTCGCAGGATTGGTGGCCGGCCGATTTCGGCCATTACGGCGGCCTGATGATCCGCATGGCCTGGCACTCGGCCGGTACCTACCGCATCACCGACGGGCGCGGCGGCGCCGGGGCCGGCCAGCAGCGCTTCGCGCCTTTGAATTCCTGGCCCGACAACGCCAATCTCGACAAGGCGCGCCGGCTCCTGTGGCCGGTGAAGCAGAAATACGGCCGCAAGATCTCCTGGGCCGATCTGATGGTTCTCGCCGGCAACGTCGCGCTTGAGACCATGGGCTTCAAAACCTTCGGCTTTGCGGGCGGCCGCGTCGATGTGTGGGAACCGGAAGAGCTCTATTGGGGTCCTGAAGGCACCTGGCTCGGTGATGAGCGCTATTCCGGCGAGCGCCAGCTCGAAGAGCCGCTCGCGGCCGTGCAGATGGGCCTCATCTACGTCAATCCGGAAGGTCCGAACGGCAAGCCCGACCCCGTCGCGGCGGCGAAGGACATCCGCGAAACCTTCTACCGGATGGCGATGAACGACGAAGAGACCGTGGCGCTCATCGCCGGCGGCCATTCCTTCGGCAAGACGCACGGCGCCGGCGATCCCTCGCTTCTCGGCCCGGACCCGGAAGGCTCGGCGGTCGAGGATCAGGGCCTCGGCTGGAAGAGCGGCCACGGCACGGGCTTCGGCGACGATGCCATCACCGGCGGCCCGGAGGTCACCTGGACACAGACGCCGACCAAGTGGAGCAACTACTTCTTCGACAATCTCTTCGGCTTCGAATGGGAGCTCGAAAAGAGCCCGGCCGGTGCTTATCAGTGGGTGGCGAAGGATGCGCCGGCGGAAATCCCGTATGCGCATGACCCGAGCCGCTTCCGCAAGCCGACGATGCTGACGACCGATCTCGCGCTCCGCTTCGACCCGGACTACGAGAAGATCTCGCGGCGCTTCCACGAGGATTTCGACGCATTCGCCGATGCTTTCGCGCGCGCCTGGTTCAAGCTCACCCACCGCGATATGGGCCCGAAAGTCCGCTATCTCGGCCCGCTCGTGCCGCAGGAAACGCTGCTCTGGCAGGACCCGATCCCGGCGGTCGACCACGAGCTGGTGAATGCTGCGGACATCACCGATCTCAAGGCCAGAATCCTCGCCTCCGGCCTGTCGGTGTCCGAGCTCGTCTCGACGGCCTGGGCCTCGGCGTCGACCTTCCGCGGCTCCGACAAGCGCGGCGGTGCCAATGGCGCACGCGTGCGTCTCGCCCCGCAGAAGGATTGGGAGGCGAACGAGCCCGAAAAACTCGCCAAGGCGCTGCAGGCACTCGAAAAGATCCAGGCGGACTTCAACGCCGCCCAGACCGGCGGCAAGAAGGTGTCGCTCGCCGATCTCATCGTGCTCGGCGGCACCGCAGCCGTGGAAAAGGCGGCGAAGGATGCGGGCGTCGATGTCGCCGTGCCGTTCACGCCGGGTCGCATGGATGCGAGCCAGGAGGAGACGGACGTCGATTCCTTCCGCGCCCTCGAGCCGCGCGCCGATGCCTTCCGCAATTACCTGAGCGGTCGGCAGTTCATGCGGCCGGAGGAAGCGATGGTCGACCGGGCGGAGCTCTTGACGCTCACCGCCCCGGAGATGACGGCGCTTCTCGGCGGCATGCGTGTCCTCGGCGCGAACTATCAGAACGCGCCGCACGGCGTCTTCACCCACCGGCCGGGCACGTTGACGAACGATTTCTTCGTCAACCTCCTCACCATGTCGACGCAATGGCAGCCCGTTGCCGACGGCACCTATGAGGGGCGCGACCGCAAGACCGGCGAGGTCAAATGGCAGGCGACGCGCGTCGACCTCATGTTCGGCTCGCACTCGCAGCTGCGTGCGCTTGCCGAGGTCTACGCCTGCGCCGACAGCCAGGAGAAGTTCATCAAGGACTTCGTCGCCGCCTGGACGAAGGTGATGGAGGCCGACCGCTTCGAGGTGGCCGGCAATGTCGAGGGGCCACGGAACTAACGCCAGGTCCGATTTTCGGCTTCGCAGCCTTGCGAGCGGAGCCGCAAAGTTCTCGAGGAGGGCACGATCGGCAGCGATCGTGCCCTTTTCTCTCGGTGCCTTCAGCGAGGCCCGGCCTTCAGACGGGCCGCAAACGTCACGTGTCCTCCTGGTCGAGGCCCAGTTCCTTTTGCTTTTTCTTCGAAAGTGCCTTCGCCGCCAGGCGGTGCGAGGCGCGGAGATAGGCGCGCGGGTCTTCGTCGGAGAGGCCTTGCGCAAAATCCTGGATCCAGGTGAGGCCGCGCGAGGCAAGATAGGGCGCCGGGCGCAGCCCCGGCTCGTCCTTCAACATCTCAAACGAGATCTCGGTCGTCTTGAAGGTGAAGGCCGGCCTGTCCTCGTGCCAGCCGCCGATCGCAAACACCTTGCCGCCGACCTTCCAGACATCTGCCCCGCCCCATTGCACGACATGCGTCGTCGCCGGCAGCGCGCAGCAGAAGGCGTTGAATTCCTCGTAGGTCACATCCGGCCTCCTCTGATGGCGGCAACCGACGTCTCTGCTCCCGGGCGCCACTGCCGTCCGGCTCCCCGGTGAGAGCGACCGCCCTTCCGCGTCCCGGCTAGCATGTTCCGGGGGCCGGCGCAGCCACGCCATTACGCAATCAAACGAACGTTTGCCTTAAACGATCGTTTGAGCCATGATCGTATCCAGATCAAAGGCCGGAAAGTCCTATCCATGAGCAGAAACCCCGTGTCGCAGCCCCCCATGCTGCAGCCCCCCATGCTGCAGCCCCCCATGCTGCAGCCCAAGGAAGGGGCTCGCCGGCCGAAATCCTCGGAGGATGCCACCGGCGCGTCCAGGGCGCCGGCGCAGGGACCCGCAACGTCCCGCCGTTCTCCGGCTAGCCCGGCCAATGTCCCGGGCGATACGACGCGCGAGCGCATTCTCGATGCCGCTTTGGAGCTTTTCGGCGAGCGCGGCCTGCACGCCGCCTCCGTGCGCGATGTCGCCAAGCTCGCCAAGGCCAATGTGGCCGCGATCTCCTATCATTTCGGCGGCAAGGAGGAGCTCTATCTCGCCGTCGCCGGCCATGTCGCCGAGATCATGGGAAGCCGGATCGCGGAACGCGCCCCGCAGATCGTCGACGCCGCCCCGCCCGCGAACCCGCAGGAGGCGCTTGCTCATCTGGAGCTCGCCTTCGACACGATCGTCGACGTCATCGTCGGCCATGAGGACATGCGCCGCGTCGCCCGTTTCATTCTGCGCGAACAGATGAGCCCGACGGCGGCCTTCGACATCATCTACGCGCAGGTGATGGAGCGCATGCACCGCACGGTGTGCCTCAACTTCGCCGTCGCGACCGGCCTCGATCCCGACAGCGAGACCGTGCGCCTCAGAACCTTTCTCCTCATCGGCCAGGGTATCTTTCTGCGCGTCGCCGAGGCCGTGGTTCTGCGCCGGCTGGAGGCCGACCGGTATACCCCGGCGCTGCTCGCCGAGATCAAAGCGATGCTCAAGACACATCTCAACCTCGTCGTGACGGAGCTGCGCGGCCGGAAGGCGGAGGCATGAGATGCGTGTCGCCAGTGCCCTTTTCGTCGTCCTTGCGGCCGTCGCGACCCTGTCCGCCTGCGGGCGTGCCGGCGAAGCCGATGCACCATCCCTGCAAGGCTATGTCGAAGGCGACTTCGTCTATGCGGCGCCGGAAATTGCCGGGCGTCTTGCCGAGATAAAGGTTCAGGAAGGGGCGCAGATTGAGGCTGGCGCCCTCCTCTTCACACTCGACCGCCAGACGATCGAAGCCGAGTTGCGCCAGTCGGAGGCGGAACTGGCCGCTGCCGAGGCCGAGCTCGCCGACCGGCGCGAGGGACAGAGGCCCGTCGAACTCTCCGTCATCGAGGCGCAGATCGACAAGGCGCGCGCCTCCCGCGATCAGGCGGAAAAGGAGTTTCAGCGCCAGCAGGATCTCTTCGAGCGCGGCGTCATCGCCAAGGCGCGCCTCGATCAGGCGAGCGAGGCGCTGTCCGTCGCCGAGGCGCAACTTGCCGAGGCGCGACGCCAGAAGGATGTCGCCACGCTGCCGGCCCGCAAAGACCAGATCGAGGCGGCGGAGCGCCAGGTCGAGGCGGCGCGCGCCGGTGTGGCACAGGCGAAGACGAAGCTTGCGAAGACCCATGTGCGCGCGCCGGAAGCGGGCCTCATCGACGATGTCTATTATCGCCCGGGCGAAGTCGTCGCAGCCGGCGAGCCCGTGCTCTCGCTTCTGCCGGAGAGCGAACGCAAGATCGTCTTCTTCGTGCCGGAACCGAAGCTCGCACAGTTGCCGCACAATGCCGAAATCGCCATCTCCTGCGACAGTTGCCCGGCCGGTCTCACCGCAAAAGTGACCCGCGTTTCGGCGGAAGCGGAATTCACCCCGCCGGTGATTTTTTCCGAAAAACGCCGCGACAAGCTTCTCTTCCGCGCCGAGGCGCGTCCCGTCGGCGACACGGCGCGTCTGCGCGTCGGGCAGCCGGTCGATGTGCGCCTCCTCGCTTCGGAGCCGGCCTCATGAACGAGCGCTTGAACGGCACCGGGGTCGGAGACGGGGTCGAGGGCGGAAACGAGCCCACACAGGCGCGCGCTCCCGTCATCGAGGTCGAAAATCTCACCAAGCGCTTCGGCGGCAAGGCGGTCGTCAAGGACATCGACCTTGAGATCGCGCGCGGCGAGATCGTCGGCTTCCTGGGTCCGAACGGCTCCGGCAAGACCACGACCATCCGCATGATCTGCGGGCTTCTCAAGCCCGACGGCGGCTGCGGCACCTGCCTTGGCTACGACATCCTGACCCAAGCCGAAGAGATCAAGCGGCGCGTCGGCTATATGACGCAGCGCTTCTCGCTCTACGAGGACCTGACGATCGAGGAAAATCTCGTCTTCGTCGCCCGCCTCTACGGCATGAAGAATGTGCGCAAGGCAGCCAAAGACACGCTCGACCGTCTCGGCCTCGCCTCGAGGCGCTGCCAGCTCGCAGGCAATTTGTCCGGCGGCTGGAAGCAGCGCCTGGCGCTCGCCGCCTGCACCATGCACACGCCCGAGCTCCTTCTCCTCGACGAGCCGACGGCGGGCGTCGACCCGAAAGCGCGGCGCGAATTCTGGGACGAGATCCACGAACTCGCCGAAGCGGGCCTCACCGTCCTCGTCTCCACCCATTACATGGACGAGGCGGAGCGCTGCCACCGCATCGTCTATATCGCCTACGGCACGATCGTGGCGCGCGGCACGGTCTCAGAGATCATCGACCAGTCGCAGCTCACGACCTTCATCTTGAGCGGCAAAGGCGCACCGGCGGCGGCCAAGGCGCTTGCGGGCGCAAAAGGCGTCGAACAGGTGGCGCCCTTCGGCAGCGAGGTGCATGTCGTCGGCTCCGATGCACAAGCGCTCAAAACCGCGATCGATTCCGTCAAAAACGACCACGACATCACCGTGCGCCAGGGCGAGACGACGCTCGAAGACGTCTTCATCCGCCTGATGAGCCAGGCGCAGGCTCTGGAGGGTTGAGATGGGCCTGATCTCGCTCTCCCGCATCAAGGCGGTGCTCCTCAAAGAGGTCATCCAGATGCGCCGCGACCGGCTCACCTTCGCGATGATCATCGGCATCCCGATCCTGCAGCTCATCCTTTTCGGCTACGCCATCAACACCGATCCGAAGATGCTGCCGACGGGCGTCCTCGTCCTCGACGGCGGGCCGGTGTCGCGTGCCATCGTCGCCGGCATGGAAACCTCGGGCTATTTCGATATCGCCGCGCCGCTCGCCCGCGAGGCGGAGGCCCGCGAAGCGCTCGAAGACGGCTCGCTTTCCTTCGTCCTCACCATTCCGCAGAACTTCGAGCGCGATCTCGTGCGCGGCCTTGACCCCAAGGTCGTCGTGGAGGCCGATGCGACGGACCCCGCCGCCTCCGCCAATGCGCTCGCCGCCATGCCGGAGATCGTCAGCCGCGCCATCGCCCATGTCTTAAGCGGCCCGCTCGGCGCCAAGGCCGCACAGGCGCGCAGCGCCGACGTCATCATCCACCGGCTCTACAATCCGGAAGGCATCAGCCAGTACAACATCGTGCCGGGCCTTCTCGGCACCATCCTCACCATGACCACGACCTTGATGACGGCGCTCGCCCTCACCCGCGAGATCGAACGCGGCACGATGGAAAACCTCCTCTCCATGCCGGTCAAACCGGTGGAGATCATGATCGGCAAGATCGTGCCCTATATCGGCCTCGGCCTCATCCAGGTCGTCGTCATCCTCGCCGCCGCGCTCATGCTCTTCAACGTGCCGATGCTCGGCAATTATCTCGCCCTTCTCGTCGCCGTCACCATCTTCCTGGCCGCCAATGTGACGCTCGGCTACACCTTCTCCACGCTCGCCCGCACGCAACTCCAGGCGATGCAGATGACCTTCTTCTTCTTTCTGCCGTCGATCCTTCTCTCGGGGTTCATGTTCCCCTTCCGCGGCATGCCGGAATGGGCGCAGATTCTGGGCAATGCCCTGCCACTCACGCATTTCCTGCGCGTCGTGCGCGGCATCATGCTGAAGGGCAGCGACCTCTCCTTCGTCTGGCCGGAAATCTGGCCGATCCTCGTCTTTCTCGGCGTCATCGCCGCGCTTGCCCTCATCCGCTTCCGCAACACGCTCGACTGACCTTGGGCGCGACCAGCCTCTGCGGCACGAGGCGTGGCCACACCGCCACGGTTTCCGAAAAAGCTCCTGGTCGGACGATTCGTTTCTTTGCTGTGCATCGTGGAGCCGGTAGCGATTGTTCCATGCAAGAGCTTGGCACCACCTACGAGACATCGGCCGACAGATCGGCCACCGCCAGAGGGACGAAGACGCGGCGGGTTCACCCGCGCGCCGTCATCCGCGCATGCGCAGGCGGTGTCCTGGCGGCGTTCATCGCCGTCTCGTCCGCCGTCTCGCCCGTTGCCGCGCAGGACACACCGGCTCCCGCAGGCAAAAGCAGCCACGATCTCATTCTGGAGCTCGGCGCCGGCGCCTCGGTTCAGCCGGCCTATGAGGGCGCGGACGATTACACCGTTCAGCCGCAGCCCTTCGTTGCCCTGCATTATCTCAGCCTGCCGGTGTTCGGCGAGTTCGGCGGCAAGCCGGAACAGGGGCTTTCGATCAGCCCCTCCTTCCGCGTCGTGCGCGAGCGCGATGACAACGATTATTCCAAGCTGCGCGGCATCGGCGACGTCGACACGGCGGTCGAACTCGGTGGCGCCGTCAAATATCGCTGGAACAACCTTGAGGCCTATCTCGCGCTGCGCCGCGGCGTGACCGGCCATGACGGCTTCGTCGGCGAAACGGGCGTCAACCTCGTCACCTATCCGACCAACAAGCTCGAAATCACGGCCGGCCCCAGGCTCTCCTTCGCCGATGCGGAATATCTGCAGACCTATCTCGGCATCACGCCGGCGCAGGCGGCAGCCTCGGGCCTTGCGATCTTCGATCCCGACGGCGGCATCAAGGGTGTCGGCGCCTCGCTCGAAGCGCGCTACGCCTTCACCGAGAACTGGTCGGTCGTCGGCCAGGCCGGCTACGAACATCTCGTGGGCGATGCCGCGGATTCGCCAATCACTGATGCCGGCAGCGAGAACCAGTTCACGGCGGCTCTCGGCCTCACCTACAAATTCGGTCTCGACCTCTTCGACTGAACCGCTCCCGCGGTTCGTTTGACTGCCCATTCGTCGAGCTTCGCCTTCGCCTCATCATCGGTTATGAAGAGGGCGAGGTGATCATGACCGAATCGCACAAAGTAACGGCCACGCCGATGGACCCGGAGACATCTCTCCGGCGCGGCGTCGCCAACAGTGAAGAAGCCCGGCGCTGGTGCCGGGAACGGGCCATCGAAGACATCGAATGCATCGTGCCGGACCAGGCCGGTGTCGCCCGCGGCAAGCTGATGCCGACCGGAAAGTTCTTCGACGACAAGCCGATGACGCTGCCGGCGGCAATCTTCACCCAGACCATCACCGGCGATTATCCGGACCGCGACGAAGAGGAATACGCCGAGTCGATCACGGACGGCGATCTCATCTTCCGCCCGGATTTCTCCACCCTCGCCGTCGTACCCTGGGCATCCGACCCGACCGCGCATGTCATCCACAACGCCTATCATCGCGACGGGCGGCCGGTGGAGGTTTCCCCGCGCCGCGTGCTGCAGCAGGTCATCCAGCTCTACAACGACGCCGGCATCCAGCCGGTGGTCGCGCCCGAGCTCGAATTCTATCTCGTCAAACCCAATCTCGATCCGGATTATCCGCTCGAGCCGCCGGTCGGACGATCCGGCCGCACGGAACGCGCCCGCCAGGCCTATTCGATCTCCGCGGTCAACGAGTTCGAAGCCCTCTTCGACGACATCTACGAGTTCTCCGAAGCGCAGGGGCTCGAGATCGACACGCTCGCCCATGAGGCGGGGACGGCGCAGATGGAGATCAATCTGCGCCACGGCGATCCGGTCGAACTCGCCGACCAGGTGTTTCTGTTCAAGCGCACGATCCGCGAGGCGGCGCTGCGCCACCAGATGTATGCGACCTTCATGGCGAAGCCGATTGCCGCCGAACCGGGCTCGGCCATGCACATCCACCATTCGGTGGTGAGCCTTGAGACGGGCGACAACATCTTCTCCACACCGGACGGCGGCGCCAGCAAGGAATTCCTCTACTATATCGCCGGCCTGCAGACCTACATTCCGCGCGCCATGGCGATGATGGCACCGTTCGTGAATTCCTATCGCCGCATCACGCCGCACACCTCGGCGCCGATCAACATGCGCTGGGGCTATGACAACCGCACCGTCGGGCTGCGCGTGCCTCTCTCCGATCCTGCGGCACGGCGCGTGGAAAACCGCGTTCCCTCCTCCGACGCCAATCCCTATCTCGCGATCGCGGCGTCGCTGGCCTGCGGCTATCTCGGCCTCTTCAACAAGCTCGAGCCGGACGAACCGGCCGCCGGCACCGGCTATGACGCGCCCTTCACCCTGCCGCGCTCCATCCTCGATGCCGTCCAGCTTCTGGAGAACACGCCGGAACTGGTGGAAATCTTCGGCAGCCCCTTCGTCAGCATCTATCGCGGCATCAAGGAAACCGAATACGAAACCTTCATGGGGGTGATCAGCCCCTGGGAGCGTGAATACCTCCTTCTCAGCGTCTGACCTCTCCAACCTTCGAGCGAGCCGTGCCGCGGCCTTTCCCGCCCTCCTGGTACCATCTGACAGCCGGTGAACGCCGCGAAAGGCCGCCCCTCGCCGGCAAGGCCGAGGCGGATATCTGCGTCATCGGCGGCGGCCTCGCCGGCCTCTCCGCAGCCCTGCATCTTGCCGAGGCGGGCACGCGGGTCGTGCTGTTGGAGGCGGACCGGCTCGGCTACGGCGCATCGGGGCGCAATGGCGGCCAGATCCATTCCGGCCAGCGCCGCGACATTCTCTGGCTCGAAAAACATTACGGCTTTGAGCGAGCCAAGGCGCTCTGGCAGGTCGGCGAAGAGGCGAAGACGCTCGTGCGCGGCCTTGCCGCCCGCTTCGGCTGCGAGATCACCAACGGTCTCATCGACGTCTTCCACCGGCCGGCCGACGAAAAGGAAAACGCCCATTTCGTCGAGACGCTGCGGGAGCGCTACGATTATCCCGACATCGAGGTCTTGAGCCGTGAGGCGGCAGCCGAGGCCGTCGGCTCGCCCTCCTATTACGGCGGCTGCCGCGACAAAGGCGCCGGGCATCTCGACCCCTACGCCTTCCTCCTCGGCCTCGCCGATGCGACCGAGGCCGCAGGCGCCAGTCTCTTCGAACAAAGTCCCGCCCTCTCCTACAGGAAAGAGAACGGGCGGTTTCACGTCCAAACGCCCTCCGGCGAGGTGACGGCGGAGCGCCTCATCGTCACCACCAACGGCCGTTCGGGCCCGTTCGAGGCCGTCACCCGCGGGCGCACCGTCGGCGTCAACAGCTTCATGGTGGCGACGGAACCGCTCGGCGATCTCGCCGAAACCGTGCTGCCCGGCGGCGAATGCGCCTCCGACAGCTATTTCGTCATCTGCTACTGGCGCAAATCGGCGGATGGCCGCCTTCTCTTCGGCGGTGGCGAAAGCAGCGCCGGGCGCATCCCCTCCGACATCGGCAGCTTCGTGCGGCCGCATTTTTTGCGCGTCTATCCGCAGCTGAAGGACGTCAAAATCGCCCATGGCTGGGGCGGCGTCGTCTCGATCACGCCGGCGCGCATGCCCTTCATCCGCGAGATCGCGCCGGGCGTCATGGTGGCCGCCGGCTTTTCCGGCCAGGGCGTGGCCCTTGCTCCCTATGTCGGCAAGCTCCTCGCCGAAGAGGCGCTCGGGCGCGCGCCACAAGATCTCGCCCTCTACACCGACCTCAAGGTCGGCCGCGTGCCCGGCATCACCGCGCTCCGCCGCGCCATGGTGAGCCTCGCCATCTGGCACGGCCAGCTCGTCGACCGGTTCTGAGCACGACGCAAAGCGAACACGCTTGCGGGAACACGCAGAACGCGAGCGCGTTACGGCTTCATGGACCGCACAGCTTCATCTCGTTTCGCCACCGGCTTCGACCACGCCTCCTCACGCAACCGGAGCGCGGTTGAGATGGAGCGCGAGCTCAACCGGCTTGAATCGCTGGCGAAGATGATGGATGCGCGCTTCGGCGTGCCGGGTTTCCGCTTCGGCTTCGATTCCGTGATCGGCCTCATCCCCGGCATCGGCGATGCGGCGGGCGGCATCATCTCCGCCTATCTCATCTACCGCGCCCACCAGCTCGGCGCCGACACCGACATCAAGGCGAAGATGGTACGCAATGCCGGCTTCGACTTCGCGCTCGGCCTCGTGCCCCTCGTCGGCGATCTCGGCGACGTCTATTTCAAGGCCAATATGCGCAATGTCCGGCTTCTCACCGAGCATCTTCGGGAAAAGCACGGCATCGGCATGGTCGACGTCACCGGCGATGCACGCATGCGCGACGTGACCCCGAAGAATGCGACGGCGAAGAAGCGCCGCTAAGCGTTGTCGGAACGGTAAGCCGGCGCGCCCATCAGATAGGTCGCCGCAACCGCGCGATCATCGCCCAGCATCATCAGCACGAAGAGCTCTTCAAAGAGCGTCTCCACCGTCTTAATGCGCCAGTGCATGGCGGGCGTCGCCGCGCTGTCGAGGACGACACAATCGGCCTCCATACCCGGCCGGAACGTGCCGATGCGATCATCGAGGCAGAGCGCTTCGGCATTGCCGAGCGTCAGCATGTGAAACGCCTCGAACGGCGTCAGCCGCTGCCCTTTGAGCGCCAGCACCTTGTAGAATTCCGAGACCGTCTGGAGCATCGAATAGGAGGTGCCGCCGCCGATATCGGTCGCGACCCCGACCTTCACCGCCGGTTCGGCCGCGCGCATGGCCGCAAGATCGAAAAGGCCGGAGCCCAGAAAGAGGTTCGAGGTCGGACACGAGATCGCGGAGGCGCCCGCCTGCGAAAGCGCCTTGCGTTCGCGCTCGGAGAGATGGATGCAATGGCCGAAGAGCGCCTTCGGCCGCACCAGCCCGTAGCGCTCGTAGACGGCGGTATAATCCTCAGACCACGGAAAATCGCGGGCGACGGTCTCGATCTCCAGCGTGTTCTCCGAGAGATGCGTCTGGATATGCATCTGAGGATATTCCGCGGCGAGTGCGCCCGCGGCCTGAAGCTGCGCCTCCGAAGAGGTGACGGCAAAGCGCGGCGTGATCGCGTAGGAAAGCCGGCCGCGCCCGTGCCAGCGTTCGATCAGTGCCTTGGACTCCTCATATCCCGTCTCCGGCGTGTCGAGCAGCGCGGCAGGTGCGGCCCGGTCCATCATCACCTTGCCGGCGATGATCCGCATGTTCCGCGACAGCGCTTCCGCAAAGAGCGCCTCGATGGAGCCCGGATGCACCGAGCCGTAAACCGCGCCGGTCGTCGTGCCGGAGCGCAGGAGCTCGTTCAGGAGGAAAGTCGAGGCCGCCGCAGAGATCGCCGGATCGGCGTATTTCTGTTCCTCGACAAACGTGTATTTCTCCAGCCATTCCAGAAGATGCGCGCCGTAGGAGGCGATCACCTGCGTCTGCGGCATATGGAGATGCGGGTCGATGAAGCCCGGCATGACGAGATGCGGGCGATGATCGGCGATGACGGCATTTGCCGGCAGCGTCGTCGCGAGCGCGCCCGCCTCGCCGACGGCCGCAATCCGCCCGTCTTTCAGAACGAGAAGCCCGTCCTCGACATAGCGCACGGCCTCGCCCTCGCCGGCGAGATAGGGATCGGCCTCAAACCACAAAAGCCGGCCGCGGATCGCGTCCACCCGGCCCGGCGCGGGAGATTTCGTACTCACCATGTCGTCCGGCTTCCGATCCAGGCGGCCAATGTCTGCCGCTCCTCGGGGCTGATCACGGCGACCCCCGGCGGCGGCATGGCTTTGGAGCGCACCGCCTGCATCTCGATCCTGTGCCAGTTGCGGGCCACCTCTTCGGGCGTGTCGAGAAGCACGCCCTTCGGCGCCGTGTGCACCCCCTCAAACAGAGGCTCGGCGGCGTGGCACATGGAGCAATGCCCCATGACGATTGCCTGCGCCTCGTCGAAATGCATCGAGGCTATCAGAGCGAGTTCGGGATCCTTGTCGATCCTGACGGCCGCCGCCTCCTGCGGCCCGTAGCCCGGAAAGCGCGACAGCGCCACGATCGCGGCGACGAGCACGGCCACCACGGCCCAGGGCCACCAGATCTTCCGGCCCGTCCGATGCATCGTGTTGAAGAAATGCCGGATGAGCGCGCCCGCCGGCAGCACCAGCACACCGATCAGCCAGTTCCATTCCGTCGCGAAGGCGAGCGGATAATGGTTCGACAGCATGAAGAAGAGGACGGGCAGCGTCAGATAATTGTTGTGCAGCGAGCGCTGCTTCGCCGCCTTGCCGAGATGCGCCGCCGGCTCCCGCCCGGCCTTCAGATCGGCGACCACGATCTTCTGGTTCGGAATGATCACGAAGAAGACGTTTGCCGTCATGATCGTGGCGATGAGCGCGCCGCAATGGATGAAGGCGCCGCGCCCGGAAAAGACGTGGCAGAAGAGAAAGAAGGCCGCGACCAGAAAGACGAAGAGCACAACGAAAAGAAGCGTGTCGTGCCGCCCGAGCGGCGAGCGGCAGAGCCGGTCATAGGCGAGCCAGCCGGAACCGAGACCGGCAAGGCCGATCAGAACCGCACCCCATTCGGGAATGTCGGCGACCGACGGATCGATCAGGAAGAGCTCGGCACCGAAATAATAGACGATGCAGAGGAGCACGAAGCCGGAGAGGAAGGTGAAATAGCTCTCCCATTTGAACCAGGTGAGCTCATCCGGCATGAAATGCGGCGCCACGGCATATTTCTGCATGTGGTAGAAGCCGCCGCCATGCACCTGCCAGGCCTCGCCGGTGACACCGTCCGGCAGGCCGTCACGGCGCCTCAGTCCGAGGTCGAGGGCGATGAAATAGAACGACGAGCCGATCCAGGCGATACCGGTGATCACGTGCACGAAACGCACGGCAAGGCTCAGCCATTCCCAGACAATCGCGCCCATTCGTTCTCCTGATCATGCACGGATGGCGCGATGCAAACATCATCCCCATCCGTCACCGCCTCCCCGCGGGGAGACGCAACGGAGCGCAGGGCAGCGCTCCGTCGTCATGCAAAATATGCAGGCGTCGCCTGCTGGCGAAGGCGGCCGGAAACCGCCTCCGCCCAGGCGATCCCGCTTAGCTCTGAACGCCCTTCACGTACCAGTCGAGCCCCAGAAGCTGCTCGTCCGGGATCGTGTCGCCTTCCGGCACCTTCACTTCGCCCGACTGGTCGGTGATCGGGCCGGCGAAGGGATGGATCTCGCCCGAGGCGATGCCGTTCTTCACCTTGTCGGCGGCTTCCTTCACGTCGGCCGGCATGATGTCGTTGTACGGCGCGATGCCGACGAGACCCTTCTCGATGCCCCACCAGATGTTGCCCGGAGCCCATTCGCCGTCGAGCTGTTTCTGGATCTGGTCGATGTAATAGGGACCCCAATTGTCGGTGATCGCCGTCAGATGCGCCTTCGGCGCGAAGTCGATCATGTTGGAGGCCTGGCCGAAGGCGTAGACGCCGCGCTGCTCGGCGGCCTGCAGCGGCGCCGGGGAATCGGTGTGCTGGGAAATGATATCGCAGCCCTGGTCGATCAGCGCCTTGGCCGCATCGGCTTCCTTGGCCGGGTCGTACCAGGAATTCACCCATACGACCTGCGTGGTGAAGTCCGGATTGACCTTCTGCGCCGCGAGCGTGAAGGCGTTGATGCCGCGCACCACCTCCGGGATCGGCACGGAGCCGACATAGCCCGCCTTGCCGGATTTCGACATCATGCCGGCGATCGTGCCGATGACGGCGCGGCCTTCATAGAAGCGGGCATTGTAGATGCCGACATTGTCGGCCGTCTTGTAGCCGGTGGCGTGCTCGAAATGCACGTCCGGGAACTGCTTTGCGACCTTGATCGTCGGGTTCATGAAGCCGAAGGAGGTCGTGAAGATGAGCTTGTTGCCCTGCTGCGCGAGCTGGCGGATGACGCGCTCCGCATCCGGGCCCTCGGCGACGTTCTCGACGTAGTTCGTCTTGATCTTGTCGCCGAAATGCTCCTGCGCCTTCTTGCGCGCCTCGTCATGGGCGTGGCTCCAGCCGTAATCGCCGATCGGCCCGACATAGACGAAACCGACATTGAGCGGCCCGTCCTGGGCCGCAGCCCGGCCGATCAGAGCGGGAAGCGCAAGGGTCGCGGCGCTGCCGACCAAGATCTGGCGCCTGTTCATTCTACTCATTGACAAAACTCCCTGGTGTTCACGAGGTGCGGGATCAGAAAACCGCGCTCAACCGGTGGCGCGGAAGGGTTTGCCGAGACAGGCCGGAGCTGCGTTGCGGCGGCCGGACGGCGCGATCGAAATCAAGGTCAGGACCACGATGGTCGCAAGATAGGGCAGCATCGCCAGAAATTCCGGCGGCACGATATTGATGCCGGCGGCCTTGGCGTGAAGCTCGAGCGTCATCACAGCGCCGAAGAGATAGGCGCCGCCCAAAAGCCTGAGCGGCCGCCAGGAGGCGAAGACGACGAGTGCGAGCGCGATCCATCCGCGCCCCGCCGTCAGCCGGTCGGCCCACATCGGCGTCATCACCAGCGAGTAATAGGCGCCGCCGAGGCCGGCCATGGCCCCGCCGAAGGCGACCGCGAGATAGCGCACGCGGATGACCGAATAGCCGATCGAATGCGCCGCCTCGTCGCTTTCGCCGATCGCCCGCAGGATGAGGCCGGCGCGCGAGCGCGTGAGGAACCAGGCGACGAACGCCGTCATGACGAGCGAAAGATAGACGAGCGGCGAATAGCCGAAGACGACGCGCCCGATCGGATCGTCGGCGAGCGCGGCGGGAAAGATATGCTCGAGCCCGCTCACCGTGCGGCCGACGAAATTCTGCCCGATGAGGGAAGAAAGGCCGATGCCGAAAATCGTCAGCGCGAGCCCGGTCGCCACCTGATTGGCGGTCAAAGTCAGCGTCAGGAACGCAAAAATCATCGAGGCTGCAGCTCCCGCTGCCATCGCGGCGACGAGCCCGAGCGAGGCGCTGCCGGTCGTAAAGGTCACGCCGAAGGCGGTGACGGCACCGATCAGCATCATGCCTTCGAGGCCGAGATTGAGCACGCCGCTCTTTTCCACGACGAGCTCGCCGAGCGCCGCCAGAAGAATCGGCGTCGCCGCGCCGACGAGCGTCATGATGATCGAAATGAGGATCGCCGTCGTCACGCGCTGAGGCTTTCTCTTTGCTTGTCGATGGGGGTGGATGACACATGGGCGCCTGTCTCCGCCTGCCGGGCGGGCGGATGGCGCGCCTCCACGGGCCGGCTGAGATCGGCGGGCACCACCACGCGCAGGCGGTAGCGCACGAGAATGTCGACCGCGAGCAGGAAGAACAGCATCATCGCCTGAAACATGCCGGTCGCCGCATAGGGAAGGCCGAGCGCCGTCTGGGCGTTCTCGCCGCCGACATAGGACACGGCGAGGACCATGCCGGCAAGCACGATGCCGAGCGGATGCAGGCGTCCGAGAAAGGCGACGATGATCGCCGTGAAGCCGTAATTGACGGAAAATTGCGGCGTCATCTGCTGGAACGGTCCCGCAGCTTCGAAAATGCCGGCAAGACCGGCAAAGGCGCCGGAGGTAAGAAGCGTCAGCCAGACCGTGCCGCGGGCGGAAAAACCGCCATAGCGCGCCGCCTGCGGCGCAAGGCCCACGACCCGCACCTGAAAGCCCGTCACCGTACGCGACAGGACGATCCAGACGGCGATCGCCAGGAAGAAGGCGACGGGGACGCCGAGATGCACGAGCGTGCCCTGCACGACGGTCGGCAGCGTCTGCCATTCGGAGAACAGGCGCGTCTGCGGAAAACCGTAGCCTTCCGGGTCGCGCCAGGGACCGCGCATCAGATAATAGAGAAGCTGCACCGCCACATAGGTCAGCATCAGGCTGGTCAGGATCTCGTTGACGTTGAAGCGCGTCTTCAGAAACGCCGGGATCGCGGCCCAGAGAAGACCGCCCAGAATGCCCGCCGCGACCATCGCCGGCAGGATCCAGTAGCCTTGCATATCCCAGGTGGCAAGGGCGACACCCGTGCCGGCGAGCGCGCCGACGATATACTGGCCCTCCGCGCCGATATTCCAGACATTGGCCCGAAAGCCGATGGCAAGTCCGAGCGCGATGGTGATGAGCGGCGCGGCCTTCACGAAGAGGTCCTGCCAGCGATAGGGATCGGCGATCGGCGCGACGAAGATCTGATAGATCGCCGCCAGCCCGTCATACCCCATGAGCGAAAAGATCAGGATGCCCGCAAGAACGGTCAGCGCGACGGCCAGAACCGGCGTCCCGTAGAGCATCGCCCGGCTCGCCTCGCGGCGCGGCTCCAGCCTAAGCCGCATGAACTTGCTCCTCGAGGGGATCATGGCGCGGCTCGCCGCGGTCGCCGCCATTCCCGGCGGCATCTTCGCCGTGCATGCCGCCCATCAACAGGCCCACTCTTTCGATCGAAATCCCTTCCACATCAAGCATGTCCGACAAGACGCCGCCATTGATGACGGCGATGCGATCGCACAATGCCAGAAGCTCGTCGAGATCCTGACTGATCAGGAGTATTGCCGAACCGGCGGCGGCAAGGTCGACGAGCGCCTGGTGGATCGCGGCCGCCGCGCCCGCATCGACGCCCCAGGTCGGCTGCGAGACGATGAGGACGTCCGGCTTTTGTAGGATCTCGCGGCCCATGATGAATTTCTGCAGATTGCCGCCGGACAGGCTCGCCGCCGGTGCGCGCGGCCCCGTCGCCTTCACGTCGAAGGCCGAAATCACCTGTTCGGCGTATTTCTCGGCCGCCCCGTAGCGGATGAAGCCGTGGCTCGCCAGTTCCATGCGGTGGCGCGCCGTCAACACGGCATTGTCGGTGAGTGAGCAGGCCGGAACGGCGCCGTGGCCGTTGCGCTCTTCCGGCACAGAGCACATGCCGTCGCGCCGCCTGTCGCCGACATGGGCGGCGATGGAGGGCACGCCGTCGAGGAAGATGTTGCCGCTTTCCGCGCCCTCGATTTCGCCGACGAGAGCCGCCAGCAATTCGTTCTGGCCGTTGCCGGCGACGCCCGCGATGCCCACGACCTCGCCGGCACGCACCGAGAGATTGATGTCTTTCAGGGGCACGCCGAAGGGCCCCTCGCCCGGCGCCGAGAGATGCGTGACGCGCAGCCTTTCCGGGCCGAAGTCGGTGCCGGGCTTGCGGCTCACGTCGCGCAGCGAGGCGCCGATCATCATCTCGGCCATGGAGCGCGCCGATTCCTCGCGCGGGTCGCAGGTGGCGACGACCTGCCCGCCCCGCAGGATCGTGGCGGTGTCGCAGAGCGCCTGAATCTCGTTGAGCTTGTGGGAGATATAGAGGATCGAGCAGCCTTCCGCGGCCAGCCGGCGCAAGGTCTCGAAAAGCCGGTCCACCTCCTGCGGCGTCAACACGGAGGTCGGCTCGTCCATGATCAGAAGTTTCGGCGATTGCAGGAGCGAGCGCACGATCTCGATGCGCTGGCGCTCGCCCACCGACAGAGTGTGCACCTCGCGGTTCGGATCGAGCGGCAGATCGTAGGTCTTGAGGATGTCGCCGACGCGCTGCTGCAACTCGCGCCAGCTGAAGGAATGGTCGAGGCCGAGCGCGATGTTTTCCAGAACCGTCATCGCCTCGAACAGCGAGAAATGCTGAAAGACCATGCCGATGCCGAGGCGCCGCGCGGCCTTCGGATTGGCGATCGAAACCGGCTCGCCGTCCCACAGCACCCGGCCTTCGTCGGCCTGCAGGACACCGTAGATGATCTTGACGAGCGTCGATTTGCCCGCCCCGTTCTCGCCGAGAAGCGCGTGGATCTCGCCCGGCGCGACGGAGAAGCTCACATCATCATTGGCGAGAACGCCCGGAAAACGCTTGGTAATACCTTCAAGCGCGAGCCGTGGCGGTTTGCCTTCCGTCGCCATGTCTTTCCCTGCATGTCCGTGTGGCCATCTCATCCGCCTGCACGGAGGGCCGTTTTTCCAACAAGCAAACCGTCACCTCCGCCGCGACGAGCGCGGCAATCACAGGCGGCCTCTTGTCCTTCAAGGTTGCGCTTCCGATCGGCAGGATCAGCCGGTCCACATTGGCGCGCGCGAGCCCTTCCCCGCAAGCCCAGCGCTCGAACTGTGCCCGCTTCGTTTTCGATCCGATCATCCCGGTATAGGCAAAATCGCCCCGTTTCAGTGCGGCATAGGCGACGGCGAAATCAAGCGCATGGCTGTGCGTGGCGATGATCGCAGCCGATCCCGCCGGCGCGTCGGCGATGACGGCCTCCAAAAGTGCCGTCCAGACCGTCTCCACGTCTTCCGGCAAGTCACTGAGCATCTCCTCGCGCGGATCGACGATGGTCGTGCGAAAGGGAAGCAGCGCCAGCGCCGCGGCGAGCGCCCGGCCGACATGGCCCGCACCGAAGACGAAGACGCTCGGGCAGGCCGCGCGTTCGGCCGCCTCACGCGCCTCGATATCTGCAGCAAGCTGCCGGTCGACACGTCGAAAGCTCAGACCGACACGACCGCCGCAGCATTGGCCGAGATCGGGGCCGAGCGGAACGTCGCGCTCTTCGGAGCCTCGCTCGCCCGCCAGCATCCGGCGGGCTTCGGCAAGCGCCTCATATTCCAGAACGCCGCCGCCGATCGTGCCGGCGAAATCCGTCTCCGTCACCAGCATCGCCGCCCCCGCCTCGCGCGGCGTAGAGCCTCTCGCCTCGTCGACTTCGACGAGGATCGCCGGCCGGCCTTCGTCGAGCGCGGCGCGCATCTTGGCGGCGAGCCCGCTCATGCGGCCGTCTTTCCCGCCGCCTGCCGGCGCACGTCTTCCACGGCAAAGAGAATGCGCTCCGGCGTCGCCGGCGCGTCGAGATCGGGGAAGACCTTATAATCCGATGCCGCCGAAACCGCGTCCGCGAGCGCGGAGAAGACGGAAATCGCCAGCATCAAGGGCGGCTCGCCGACGGCCTTGGAGCGATAGATCGTCTCCGCCTGGCTCTCGCCCTTCTCCCAGATCTTGATGCGCATATCGTCCGGGCGATCGTTCGCCGTCGGGATCTTATAGGTCGAGGGCGCATGCGTGGTGAGCTCGCCTTTGCCGTTCCAGCAAAGCTCCTCCGTCGTCAGCCAGCCCATACCCTGGATAAAGCCGCCTTCGATCTGGCCCATATCGACGGCCGGATTGAGCGAGCGGCCGACCTCGTGGAGGATATCGACGCGCAAGACCTTGTTCTCGCCGGTCAACGTGTCGATCGCGACCTCCGAACAGGCGGCGCCATAGGCGAAATAGAGGAAGGGGTGGCCCGTCGCCGTCTCTCGGTCATAGGTGATGCCGGGCGTCGCATAGAAGCCCGTCGCCGAGAGCGAGATGCGGGCGAGATAGGCCTCTTCCACGAGCTCGGCGAAGCTCATCTCCTCGTCACCGATCTGAACCCGGTTCGGCCGAAAGACGATTTTTTCGCGCGACACCCCGTAAGCTTCGGCCGCAAAAGCGATCAGCCGCTCCTTGATTGTGCGGGCGGCCGCCTGCGCCGCCATGCCGTTGATGTCGGAGCCGGAGGAGGCCGCGGTCGCCGAGGTGTTCGGCACCTTGTCGGTGCGCGTTGAAGTGATCTTCACCCTGGCGAGATCGATCTGGAACTCCTCCGCCACCACCTGCGCGACCTTGACGAAGAGCCCCTGCCCCATCTCCGTGCCGCCGTGATTGAGCATGACGGAGCCGTCCTTGTAGACATGGACGAGGGCGCCAGCCTGATTGAGATGCCGGGTCGTGAAGGAAATGCCGAATTTCACCGGCGTCAGAGCGAGCCCCTTCTTCACCACCGGGCTCGCTTGATTGAAGGCGCGAACCGCCTCGCGCCGCGTGCGGTAGTCGGAGCTTTTTTCGAGCTCCTCCACCATCTCGGCGATGACGCTGTCCGTCACCTCCATATGATAGGGCGTCAGCGCACCACCCGCCGCGGGGTAGAAATTCGCCTTGCGGATATCGAGCGGATCCTTGCCGAGCGCGAAGGCGACCTTCTCGATCATACGCTCCGTCGCCACCATGCCCTGCGGCCCGCCGAAGCCGCGAAAGGCAGTGTTCGACACCGTATGCGTCTTCATGCGCCGCGAGCGGATGCGCGCCGCGTTCAACGCATAGGCGTTGTCGGCGTGAAACATCGCCCGATCGGCAATCGCGCCTGAAAGATCCGCGGAATAGCCGCAGCGCATCGCCTGGTCGAAGGCCGCGCCTGCGATGCGCCCCTCGCCGTCGAACCCTACCTCGTAATCGATGAGAAAATCATGCCTTTTGCCGGTCATGACCATGTCATCGTCGCGGTCGAGGCGGCATTTTGCGGGCCTTCCCGTCTTCGCCGCGACAAGGGCTGCAATCGCGGCAAAGAGTGCGGGCTGGCTTTCCTTGCCGCCGAAGCCGCCGCCCATGCGCCGGACCTCGATCGTCACGGCATGGTCGGAGAGGCCCAGCACCTTCGCCACGTTGTGCTGCACTTCGCTCGGATGCTGGGTGGAGGAATGCACAACGATATCGCCGTCTTCACCCGGCAGCGCATAGGCGATTTGGCCTTCCAGATAAAAATGGTCCTGGCCACCGATACGCACCCGGCCTGAAACTTTGTGCGGGGCTTTTGCAAGCGCCCCCTCGCAATCGCCGAGACGCATTTCGTGCGGCGGCAGAAGATCGGAGCCGGCCTTGAGCGCCTCGTCCAGCGTGATCACCGCATCGCAATCCTCGTAGACGATCTCTGCTCTGTCGGCCGCCTGGCGCGCCAGCGCCAGCGTCTCGGCCGCGACCGCAAAAATCGACTGGCCGTGATACTCGACGTTTCTGTCGGCAAACACCGGATCGTCGCCGAAGACCGGGCTTGCATCGTTCTCGCCCGGAATGTCGGAGGCCGTCAGCACGCAGGCGACGCCATGGGCGGCACGGACCTTCTCAAGATCCATCGCCTTGATCTCGGCATGGGCGCGGTCGCTCATCGCCACATAGATGTGCAACGTGCCCGGCAATTCGGCCATGTCGTCGATGTAGCGCGCCTCGCCGGCGACATGCCTTGCGCCGCTGTCATGGGGTTCCGGCCGCGCGACGCCGCCTACAATCGTCTCACGGCTCTCGTGCCGTGCCGCGGAATGCGGCCTTGCCTGCCGCGCCGTGCCGGCAACGCCGCGGTCCTGGATGAGGTTCTCATCCATCAGGCAAGCTCCAGGACGCTGGGCACGCGCTCTCCGTCACCATCTCGATCCATGGAAAACCGGAGCAGCAAATTCTGCGCCACTTTCAACCGGTAGGCGGCGGAAGCGCGCATATCGTCGAGCGGGGTGAAATCTTCCGCAAGCGCTGCGGCTGCCTTCTGAAACGCCGCCTCGCCGAAAATCTCGCCGATGAGAGCCGCCTCGGCCCTCGCCGCGCGTTTGGGCGTTGCCGCCATGCCGCCGAAAGCGAGCCTTGCCGCCACGATCCTGTCGCCGTCGAGGTCGACGCGGAAGGCGCCCATCACGGCGGAAATATCCTGGTCGAAGCGTTTGGAGATCTTGTAGCAGCCGAAGCGTGCATTCTCCGGCAGCTTGTCGATCACCACCTTTTCCACGAATTCACCGCGCCTGCGGTCCTGGCGGCCATAGGCGAGGAAGAAATCTTCAAGCGGCAAGTCGCGCTCTTCGTCACGCCGGCGCAAATGAAGACGGCTCCCGAGCGCCATCAACGCCGGCGGCAGATCGCCGATCGGCGAGCCATTGGCGATGTTGCCGCCGACCGTGCCGGTGTTGCGGATCTGCACGGAGGCGAAGCGGCGCATCAATTCGCCAAGATCCTCGTGGATCGCACCGAGCCGTTCCGACGCCCGGCGATGCGAGACGGCCGCGCCGAACGAGAGCGCATCCTCCGTCTCGGAAATCTCCCGGAGCTCTTCGACGCGAGTGACGTCGATCACCGTCTGCAGAAACCGCCGCTTCTTCGTCACCCAGAGCCCGACATCGGTGGCGCCGGCGACCAGTACGGCATCGGGATAGCCGGAATAGGTGACGGCGAGCTCTTCCAGCGAGCGCGGCGTGAACCAGCGCTGCTCGCGGCCCGTCTCATCGCGATGTGAAATGCGCAGCATGGCGCCATTGTCGAGGCTCTTGAGCTTCGCCGCCGTTTCCGCCACGTCGGGCCGGCCCGCGCCACGGCCATGCCCGCCATCTTTCAGCGCGGCGACGCCCGCATCGATGATCGGGCCATAGCCGGTACAGCGGCAGAGATTACCGGCGATCCAGTCCTTCACCTCCTGGCGGCTCGTCGCCTCGCCCGTGAGCCAGCCCGCATAAAGCTGCATGACGAAACCCGGCGTGCAGAAGCCGCATTGCGAGCCGTGATGCGCGACCATCGCCTGCTGCACGGGATGGAGGCTGCCGTCGTCACCCTTCAGATGTTCCACGGTGAGAAGCTGGCGGCCGTGCAGGGAGGGCAGAAACTGGATGCAGGAATTGACGCTGCGATAGGTGATGCCGCCGTTCTCGTCCGGCTCGCCCAGAACCACGGTGCAGGCGCCGCAATCGCCCTCCGCGCAGCCTTCCTTGGTGCCGGGCAGACGTTCCTCGCGCCGCAGATATTCGAGAATCGTCTCCGTCGGCGGGCGATCCGTGACGCGGCGCGGCTCGTCGCCGAGGAGGAAGCAAATCGCCTTGCCCATCAGCTCCCCCGATAGGTGGAATAGCCATAGGGCGAGACGAGAAGCGGCACATGGTAATGCGCCTCTTCATCGGCGAGGCCGAAGCGCACGGGCACCACGTCGAAAAAGGCCGGATCGGGCAGATCCACGCCGCTCCCGCGAAAATAATCGCCCACATGAAAGAGAAGCTCGTAGTGCCCCGCCTTGAAATCGGAGCCTTCGAGAAGCGGCGCGCCGCAGCGCCCGTCATCGTTCGTGTGCACCTCGCGGAGCTTTTCGCCCGCCGCATCGAACAGCTCGATCCTGAGGCCCGATGCGGGACGGCCGGCGGCCGTATCCAGGACATGCGTGGTCAAACGGCCTTGGCTCATGCACACTCCGCGCGATCTTGTCTGCCCCTCTGCCCAAAGGTGCGCCACAGCCATTCTTTGCACAACCCCTTCGCGCGACAGCCCATGGCTTTGCGGCCGCCAGGCGGAACCAAGCGACCGTCATCAAGCGACCGCGTGGCGGGAAAAACGGACTGAAATCCCCGCGACCGGTCGGCGATCTGACCGCGCCGGCACGCGCCAGCGGATTGACGGGCCAGCGCCCCGGGGTGCAAACGCAAAGGCCGCGCGGCAAGCCTTCCCCCGGCTGCGAGGCACATCAGGCAGAAGCCTACGGATTTGACATCATGACCAGTTCCAACCGTTACCCACGCGATCTCCTCGGTTACGGGCGCACGCCGCCCAAAGCGAACTGGCCCGACAACGCCGCGATCGCCGTTCAATTCGTCGTCAATTACGAAGAGGGCGGCGAGAACGCGCTCCTTCACGGCGACGACGCCTCGGAGGCCTTTCTGTCCGATATCGTCGGGGCGCAGCCCTGGCCCGGCCAGCGCCACATGAACATGGAATCGCATTACGAATACGGCTCGCGCGCCGGCTTCTGGCGGCTGTGGCGGTTGTTCAGCCAGCGCCAGGTGCCCGTCACCGTCTTCGGCGTCGCGACCGCCCTCGCCCGCAATCCGGAGGCCGTCGCCGCCATGCAGGAGGCCGATTGGGAGATCGCCTCGCACGGCTACAAATGGATCGACTACAAGGATTTCTCCGCCGCCGACGAGCGCGCGCATATGGAAAAGGCGATCGCGCTGCATCAAGCGGCGACCGGCGAACGCCCGCTCGGCTGGTATACGGGCCGCTCCTCGGAGCATTCGGCAAACCTCGCGATGGAGGAAGGCGGCTTCGTCTATTCCTCCGATTCTTATGCCGACGACCTGCCCTATTGGGTGGAGGGAGAGAAGGGCCCGCATCTCATCGTTCCCTACACGCTCGAAGCCAACGACATGCGCTTCGTCGCCGTCCAGGGTTTCGGCTCGGGGACCGATTTCTTCACCTATCTCAAGGACGCCTTCGACACCTTGCGTGCGGAGGGGCTCGCGGGACAGCCGAAGATGCTGTCGATCGGGCTTCATTGCCGG
The DNA here is from genome assembly GCF_900102695.1 of Afifella marina DSM 2698. GTDB lineage: Bacteria > Pseudomonadota > Alphaproteobacteria > Rhizobiales > Afifellaceae > Afifella > Afifella marina. The sequence continues at coordinate 186,698 of NZ_FMVW01000001.1, read as the reverse complement.
CTTGCCGGACGGCCCGGCCGCTTCGCCGCGCTCATGCGCTTCCTCGGCTATATCCAGAGCCTTGAGGATGTGTGGATCGCGCGGCGCATCGACATCGCCCGCCACTGGCATGCCCACCACCCGCCGCATGGTTTCGTGCGGCCGAGCCAGATGGGCCGCGAGGCCTTCATGATGCGCTTCGGCAGCGTCTTCGAATGCTCGCCCTGGGTGGCCAAGCGCACCTATAAGAGCGAGCTCGGACCGGCGCATGACACGGCACGCGGCCTCTTCGGCGCGATGGCGGCCACCTTCCGCGCAGCAAGCGAAGAAAAACGCCTCTCGGTGCTCGAAGCCCATCCCGATCTCGCCGGCAAACTCGCCGAGGCGCATGCCCTCACCGATGCCTCGACCGCCGAACAGGCCTCCGCCGGGCTCGACCAGCTCGATGCGGGAGAACGCGAATATTTCCGCGACCTCAACCGGCGCTACCGGGAAAAATTCGGCTTCCCCTTCATCATGGCCGTCAAGGGGCGCAACAAGGACGAGATCCGCACCGCCTTCGAAAGCCGTCTCGCCCATGACCGGGAGACGGAGTTTGCGACCGCCTGCGGGGAAGTCGAAAAGATCGCTCTCCTGCGCCTTCAGGACATGCTGCCGGAGCGGCAGGCGTGAGCACGGGCGAGGGCCCGGTTGCAAACAAGCGCGAGGGCCCGGGCGCGACCGTCTCATCCACCTTTGTCCACAGCGCCATCAGGCGGCGCGTTTCGTGGAGCCTTTCAAGAATCCGGCCGTTACATCTCTGCCTGGCGGGCGCCCCCGCCATCGCCACGATCTCCCCAGTAATCTCCTCTGCAATCTCCTAAGGACCGATGACGATGTGGGCCAAGGCAGAAGACATGTTGCGGCTTACCGCGCACGAAGGAGCCGACCTCGTCTTCGTGTCGGAATTCGTTTTGCCGGTGCGCATCGGCGCCTATCAGCGCGAGAGGCACGGGCCCCAGAAGGTGCGCTTCGACATGACGGTCGCGACAAGCCCGCGTGCGGCACCTCCTGCCGGTGAACCGGTGAAGCTCGAAGACGTTCTCTCTTATGATGCCCTGACGGATGCGATCGAAACCATCGTCGCCGAAGGGCATTTCGACCTGGTAGAGACCCTGGCGGAGAAAATCGCCGCCCGGATCCTTGAAGAGCCGCTTGCCGAGATCGTCGCGCTTCGGGTGGAAAAGCTCGAACTGGAAAAGGCGCGCGCCGGCACCACGATCATCCGCCGCAAGGGGACGCCTGGCGCATAGGACGCTGAGGGCACCCGCGGCCAGCCGAGGGAGCCTTTTATGGCCGAAACCCGCCACTTCTCAGATCACGACGCCACCGCGGAAGCCAAAACCCGACTGCCGCAATGGCACGTCGAAGACGGCTATCTTTGCCGCAGCTACAAAACCAAGAACTTCGCCAAAAGCCTGCTGGCCGCCAACGCCATCGGCCATTTCGCCGAAGCCGCCGACCACCACCCGGATCTCACCGTCAAATACGGCAAACTCGACGTGGCCCTGCGCACCCACGACGTCGATTCCCTGACGGAGAAAGATTTCGCGCTCGCAGAGAAGATTGAGGGACTGATGGGGTAGTCTGCCTCGACGCCGACATCTTGGCGGACGCGTGTCGGCGGCCCATCGGCCGCTGGCACGAGGCCAAACCGTCATCTCTTTTCGGAAACCCGAAAAATGGTGCCGCAGGGGAGGATTGAACTCCACCCCAACATCTTCAACCACCTGATTTATCAGGCATTTTTGGAGCCGCCGTCTTTGCCTGTGTACCAAGGCTGTGGCCGAGGTCAAGCCAGGCCTTGAACTCATAAATTCGAACAGCGGTATCGGCTAAGGCACTGGCTTGAGATGGTCGCCGTGTCTTCCATATGCCTCGTTCAAATCAAGCAAATGATGGCCCAGCACAGTTCTAAGATGTCGATCCACAACGATGATCAATAGAGTGTTGAAACGTCCGGTGCTGATCAGAACTTGATCGAAGCGTTCGTGAGCATCTCTGTAGACGTAATGCACGTCATTAAGGCTGGGTAAGCCCAGTGCGTTAAGATCAAGGCTATCGACATAGGGCCAGATGTCTAGAACTGGCTCAGCATTCTCCGTCACGTTGCGCATGGGCTGCGCAAAGCAAGCCTCAAATTCTTCGGCGGACAGGAGGCGGCTGGTTTGCATCACTTAAGCATATCAACGTTGAAGGAGGTCCGTAAGCGCGAGCGGTGGCATTCAGCCTTTCATATTCCGCTCGCGTGTGATGCACACTCCACATGAGCCGATATGATCTGACCGACTTCGAATGGCGGGTGATCAAGCCGCTTCTGCCCAACAAACCCGAGGCGTGCCGCGTGTCGATGACCGGCGTGTGCTTAACGGCATCTTCTGGATTTTGCGGTCTGGTGCACTGTGGCGCGACCTACCGGAACGCTACGGCCCGCGCACTACCTATTACAAACGCTTCGTGCGATGGCGGAAGGTGGGCGTGTGGGACCGAATGATGGACGCTATCACCGCCGCCCATGACGGCGATATCAGATGATCGACAGCACGTCCGTTCGCGCCCACCAACAGGCCGCAAAGGCAAAAAGGGGGATCGAGATCATTGTCTCGGTCGTTCCCGAGGCGGGCTCACGACCAAAATCCACGCGGTCGTCGATGCGCAAGGCTTCCCGATCCGGCTTGGCCTGACCGCAGGACAAGCCCATGACGGACAGGCCGCAGATGCACTGCTCAACCATCTCGGTCCGCGCACGATCGTGTTGGCTGACAAGACCTATGACGCCGATCGCATCCGAGAGCTTATCCAGAACCAAGGCGCCACGCAGAACATCCCGTCCAAGAGCAACCGGCGCCGGAAGGCCTGCTTCAGCACGCGGCTCTACCGTGAGCGCAACCTCATCGAGAGCTTCTTCTCCAAGTCGAGGCACTACCGCCGCGTCGCCACCCGCTAGGCTCAGGACTCATTGATTAGAGCCAGAAGGTGACGGCGGCTGCGATGCAGATGGCGGAGAAGAAGGTGTGAGCGCATCGGTCGTAGCGAGTGGCAACGCGGCGCCAGTCTTTCAATCGGCCGAACATGTTCTCGATTTTGTGCCGCTGCTTATAGAGGGTGGTGTCGTCGCTCCATGGCTGCTCACCTCGCCAATAACTGCAACGCCGAAGTGCACCCTGGGGCCTCTCGCCTGCAAACTCGCATACACTGCGTTTCGTTCGTGTCCCCAGATGGGTCGGAATATTTTGGCCCAAAAATCTGAGGCGCCCAATCGACGGGGGGGGTGACGCGAAGCCCCCCTCCCCCCGAGGGTGTTCAGACGATGATGACGAGACCCAAAAACACGAAGGAAGAAAGCCCTAAGGCGCCCCTACCGACGCTTCCCGGGCACAGCTTTTGGCACACATATCGCCGAACTCCAGGAAAGCCGGCGGGTCACAGAGGATACTGGATCTCATGGGGCCGTTGATGCCACCGCGAGGCAGTATCAAAAACATCGACGCATCCACCTTCAACAAACGCCGCAGAGATCCGCGTCGTGGAGCTTGATGGCGCCCCGTGGTTCGTTGCGCGGTAGGTTTGCGACGGGCGTGGGATAGGCGTCTCGCCGGCCGGCCGCGTGGATACGACTAAGACTTTGTGGCTTGCCTACGGACGGACGTTAGCGTGTCTTCCGGTCCACCACCCATCAGATGGGGCGTAGTCTCCCGCACTACCCATCACCGGATGATCGCTAGTCTCGCCGGCCTGTTCAGGTGCAGGCAGCCTTTCTTGACGCTCATCTCGGAAAACGGTCCCTACAAGCTCATCATGCGCTCCGACAAACCAGAGGCTCGTGAGTTTCAGGATTGGATGACCCGCGTGGTGCTGCCAGCGATCCGGAAGGAGGCTGCTTACGTGCGCAGGGAGGAGCAAAGCCAGATGCTGCGGGCTCTCTCCTTGCCTCCTCGCCGCTTCGGCCGGTTTCCACGCCTCCAATACCCGCGCTGTCCCAGCAGGATCACCCTTGATGCGATAGATCGTCTGCCTCGATAGGCCGGTGGCCCTTGCAATCTCGGAGACACCCAGCTGCTTGCCGAGAAGGGCTTGTACGGTACGCATCTGGTCGGCCGTGAAGCTCGGCTTGCGGCCCCTGTAGGCACTGTCTTTCTTGGTAGCCCTTGCATGGGCAATACCTGCCCGCTGAGCCTCTTTTGAGGCTTCTGCCTGGGCTTGTGTGCCATCGCAGCCATAAAGGCCACCAGTGAGTCTCTAATCGCCTCCTGCATGGGGTCTGTTGTCGCACCGTCGAAGGTCATGTTGTTGATGATAGTTCGGATGACGACGCTGCGGTGCATGAAGTCCCGCGTCGTATCGGTTCATGTCCTGGTAGCTGCGGCCTAACGGGTCCACCCAGCGGACGACAAGGATGTCCATTGGACTACGCCCTAGGAGACACGCGGCGAAATATCACCCGCATGAGGCACACTGCGCACCTTCCAACCAATTGAACCTGTCTTCCAGATTGGGGATTCTGCTGCGCTGAACACATGAGCAAGGAGGCGGCAGAGAATGGACGGGGGTCTCACGGACACCGAACAAAAATTGCGGACGCAAGCCAATTCATTCGAGGAGATAATTTCTCACGCTGCGACTGCGCCAATAGACACGATCGAGATTGCAGGCATCAAAGGCGCCGTGAAGCAGTGGCTGGGCGACGGCTATCGAATTGGCGTAACGACAGCAGCTTGGCGTCTAGACGTAGAATACGGGTCAGAAGGATCCCCGCTCGCATCCGCGATAGAAGCTGGCTGGATACCGTTCTTAGCCGCGGATATCGAGGGCAACCTCTTCGAGTGCCGCCTTGTTAAATTCCAGGCCGGACGTTCTCTCTTTGGGTCTCGCAAATACCGATATCGGCTGTACCGCAGCACTGATGCAGGGCATTTCATCTTCCTCAGCGAGCATCGCTCCTCCATGAAAGCCCTGTGGGGCCTAAACAAGATGTTGGCCGGCATCTGATCGAAATAGAGATCACTCCAGCGCGGATGCGACAATCTGTCGAGACAGTCCCCACAAAGGGATAAAAATTGACGTGAATCCGTCCGAAGCGTTAATTCCCAACAGCACAATGTCACTCCGTGGTGACGAAGTCATCCCCATCTAGAGACTATGCAACTCGCGGGTGATAACCGGCCGATTATTCTTCTTTTCATTTGGTCTCTGCGGGCTTCTAGGTGACGTTATGAACTGAACCGAAGGGGTGACCTATGGCACAGAAGAAATCGACAGCGTCTTACTCGACAGTCAAAGGACGCGCTACTGTTCCCGCTCAGTCGAGGGCCGATGCCATCGACACCATGGCGGATGGGATCGGCGGCTTCTCCTGCGCGATCCGCGCGATCGCATACGGCTGGAACTATACGTCGAATATGGTGGCTGAGCCGCTGACTTGGGCGGAAAGCTCAGTGAGCAGCTCGACCGCACAGACAAAGCGATCGAAGAGGCGAAATCCCGAGCCACAGATCAATGATGATTTGCGTAGAACGCCCGGAACGGAAGAGGCCATCGGCGTCCTCACCGACGCAATTGAGACAGCAATCTCGGCGATTCAAGCTTTGACGGCGGGAAACCGGCTCAGCTCAGATGAGGTCATCAAGTGGGCCCTAATGGCCGACAGCAAGATGACAGAGTTTGCTCGCTTGGTGCCAGAAGAAGACTTCAAGGCCGCCATTAAGCGACTTTGGGGGCGGGATGCCGCGCCCGTACGCTTGCGGTGAGAGCCGCACGACGCCGCGGTCATTCGAACGGGCGTCCGTCAGCTCCCTGTGAGGATTACCCGCTCATTTAGGAAATTTCGCACCCGTTTCGGATGTGTCGAGCCTTGCGTCTCGGAACATCTGTTTACAGCGGTGTAGTCCTACAGCTCACCGTCAGCCCTAACAGCAGCCCTCGGAAGCCAGCCTTCCGGGGGCTTTTTCGTATCAACGACCTAGGAGAATCGATGCAACACAAGCCGGCTGCTCCTGACGCAGCCACGACCAGGAAGAACCCGAGGGTTCGCCTTCGTCAGCCCCAGCGGCTCACCGATGAGCATGGGGACGAGATCGTTCGCGTCCCTCTCGATGACCGCGGCAGTACTTTCGCCATAGCTGACGCCTCTGCATACGACCGCCTGCCGGCATTGGTGCACAGATCTTCGAAGAGATGCCGCCAGCCATGATTGGGCGGCACATCTCGGGTGAGAAGCTCCCTGCCAACCCATTTGCGCAGCGCCTCATCCGCGCGGTTGTCGAACAACCGCACGCCCTTTTTCTGCTCCTTGAGAAAGGCGAGGAAGCCTTCCTCGACGATTGCAGGATGAAGGGGCACACGCCGCTCGCTGGTCCTCGTCTTGATGCGGCGCACAGCGTTCGAGCGGATATGGTAGAACGAGTCGCCGTCCCTCTCGAAGAAATCGTCTCGCGTGAGCCCGGCCACCTCGTTGATCCGTGCTCCCGAGTAAGCCATGAGCCAAGGCAGCCAGCGGCGCTCCGGTTCAGTTTCGGCCCGGCATGCCTGCAAGATCGCTCTCGCCTCAACGAGCGTGAACGTTCGCGACCCCTGCGGAATGCTCCTCGCCGTGGGTGGACGAATACCGCTGACGGGATTGCCCTCCGGGAAGAACCCGAAGTCATGCTGTCGACCCCAGCCTAGGACCGCCTTGAGGCTCGCCAGCTTATCGCCCATGGTCTTGTTGCTGAGCTTCTTGCCCTTGTCGGCTTCCTCCCGCATGTGGTCGAGCCAGGCTGCAGCTTTCTGACGGGTGGTGTCAGAGGCCCTCTCGCTGCCGATAAACTTGGCGAATTCCCGTGTATGCCGGGTGAACTTATCGATCGTGTTCTTCGGCAGAGGCTCGCTGTCTTTGCCGCGGCTTCGAATTTCCGCCTCTTTCTTGATGATCTCGGCGAACATAACGCCCGAAGGCGGAACAGCCGCAGGTTTAGGCGCCTCGAATTCCGGATAGCGATTGGTCTCGCCGGTATCAGAGTAATCACCGGTCGCCTTCTGACGGTTCACCCGCGCCACATCATCCATTGACCTCGCGACATGCTCAAGCACACGCCACCGCGAGACCGAGTCGATTTCCAAGCCGCGAAGCGACAGCCATATGTCTGTGATCTTCCCGAATCGCTTCTCGATAGCGAGGTCGCGTTCATGCTCGGTAGGAATGGACAAAGGCGTCCGGCGACCCTCCTGAGCAAGAGCATTTGCACGAATGACGTTCTGCCAGATTGCTTCCGTCGCGGGCTCCTCGTCAAACGCAGCGATCCACTCGGCGCGAACCTCACCGGCCAATGCCAGAGCCTGCTTATGGCTGAGCTTCTGAGGACCGTTGCGGAGCGCCTCCCAGAAACCCTCCAGAGCCACCTCGGCCTCTCTGAACCGCTTCTTCGCCTCCGTCGCTTCCCGCGTGGACAGCGAAACCTTCACCTCCGCGCCAGCTCGGACCCGACGAGGTTCTCCAGCGACGGGAAGTGTGATCATTCGGCCACGCGCTTTTTCGCGCAGATCAGCCGGAACGCGCTTGCGCAGCTCGTAGATGCCGGTCGTAGGATTTCGTCTCGGGGAAGCCATTCGCAGAACCATGTGTACCGCTCCTGTGTACCAAGAGCAGCTCCCCAAGGCCTAGCAAAACCAGATAGTTGAGGATACCCAATGGGTTGGCAATGGTGCCGCAGGGGAGGATTGAACTCCCGACCTCACCCTTACCAAGGGTGCGCTCTACCACTGAGCTACTGCGGCTTTCCGTGATCGTGCCGTCCAAAAGGCGCCCGCAGGGCGTCCCGGACCGGCGCAACCGTTCCTCAGGCGCCCGGTCCATGCCACAAGCGCCCGCGCCATGCAACTGCGAAGGCGCGCAATCTCACGCCTGAGGCAAGCTCGACACAGGCCAGCGCCCCTCCCCCGCGCGATTTTGGCCGGCGCCGGCCTCCTCTGGCCCGGCCTGCGCCGCTGTCTGCAAGCCGTTTCGATGCTTTTTCTCCACAGGTTCGGCGACGCTTTTCGTCTCCCTTCCCATCTCCCGTTCCGTTCTCTCGGCGCGGCGCCTTTTTGCCGCTGCCCGCGGCGTCCTCCTGTTGCTGACATCATTGCGGACTGTGTTGCCCTCAGAACACGCAAGGGCGCGGCCTGCCGTTTCCCCTGCCCGAGCCTCGTTTTCGCCCGATTGCAACTGGACTTCCTTGCTTGCGGCAGCTCGGCTATGAAGGATCGATGCGGGGCGCAAAACCGGACAAGAACGAAGCGCGAGACGCGGCGCGCAAGGCGCGCGAGCAAAGGCTCGCCGAGGCGCTGAGGGCGAATCTGAAACGACGCAAGGAGAAGGCCCGCGCGGCAAGCGACGGGTCTGCGGCGGATCGATCTGCGGACGCGGTTTCCGACAAGACGTAAGCGGCGACACGGGACGAACCCGGGCGAGATGCCGCAAGAGGAGCATTGATGGATTGTATTCGCATTCGTGGCGGCAATCGCCTGAACGGGACGATCCCGATTTCAGGCGCCAAGAACGCCACCCTGCCCTTGATGATCGCGAGCCTCCTCTCCCGGGAGACGCTGACGCTCAAGAACGTGCCGAATCTTGCCGACGTGTCCCTGCTGAAGCGCATTCTCGGCAATCACGGCGTCGATCACACGGTGCGCGGCAAACGCTCCGCGCAAGAGGTCGTGGCCGGTGAGACGGTGGAGCTTTCCGCCCGCGAGATCGTCGACACGACGGCGCCTTATGAACTCGTGTCGCGCATGCGCGCCTCGTTCTGGGTGATCGGCCCGCTCCTGGCCCGCATGGGCGAAGCGCGCGTGTCGCTGCCCGGCGGCTGCGCCATCGGCACGCGCCCGGTCGATTTCTATCTGCATGGGCTTCAGGCGCTCGGCGCGGAGCTGTCCGTCGAAGGCGGCTATGTGGAGGCGCGCGCGCCGAAGGGCCTCGTCGGCGGGCGCGTGATCTTTCCGCGCGTCTCGGTCGGCGCAACGCATACGGTGATGATGGCGGCAGCCCTCGCCAAGGGCGAAACCGTCATCGAAAACGCCGCACGCGAGCCGGAAGTCGTCGATGTCGCCGAATGCCTCATGAAGATGGGCGCCCAGATCGAAGGCGCCGGCAGCCGCGAAATCCACATCGAGGGCGTGCCGTCGCTCTCCGCGGCGGAGCATTCCGTGCTTCCCGACCGTATCGAGACCGGCACCTACGCGATGGCGGTGGCGGCAACCGGCGGCGAGGTGACGTTGACCGGCGCACGGCCCGATCTCCTGCGCGCCGCCCTCGACACGCTCGTCGAGGCCGGCATCGACATCGCGGAGACCAACGAAGGCGTGCGCGTGGCGCGCAACGGCGGGCCGCTCAAGGCCGTCGAAGTCACCACCCAGCCCTTCCCGGGCTTCCCGACCGATCTGCAGGCGCAGCTGATGGCCTTGATGGCGCGGGCGGAAGGCACCTCCCACATCACCGAGACGATCTTCGAAAACCGCTTCATGCATGTGCAGGAATTGTCGCGGCTCGGCGCCGATATCCGCCTCGACGGCCAGACGGCAACCATCCGCGGCGTGGAAAAGCTCACCGGCGCCCAGGTCATGGCAACCGATCTTCGTGCCTCCGTGTCGCTCGTCATCGGCGGCCTTGCGGCGGAAGGCGAGACGACGGTCAACCGCGTCTATCATCTCGACCGCGGCTTTGAGCGTCTCGAAGAGAAGCTCTCCGCCTGCGGCGCCGAGATCGAGCGCGTGCGCGCCTGAGGCATCCTGAGCCGGTTCGCGCCTTGCCCTCATCGCGGTGAGGCCCTAGAGCCTAAGAGGGAGATTTGGGCCGGCATCCCTGTGACGGAACGGCAGGCGCGCGCCTGCGGCTATCAAGGATCGGCGCGGTCACAACTGAAGCGGCCAATAAGGTCAGATCGGGAAGGGGTTCATGGCTTCGAGCGGTCGTCTGCGTCTCATGGCAATGGACGAGGAAGATCTGCAGATCATCTCCGCGCATGTGCAGGATGCGGTGGTGAAGGTCGGCGACATCAAATGGCTGCCGCATGAAAAGCGCATCATCCTCCCGATGAACCGTTTCGCCTGGGAGGCGGCGCCAGAGCGGCGGGCCTTGTCGCGGCTTTTCGAGCGGCGGCGCGCCGTGCTGCATTTCGAACGCGTCGAGGAAGCGAAGAGCTTCGGCATCGACCGCAACGAAGGCGAGCGCGTTCTTTCGCTGCTTGCCGTGCAATTCGCTCCGACCGCGGCTCCGGCCGGCGAGGTGACCCTCGTCTTCGCGGGCGATGCGGCCATCAAGCTCAAGGTCGAATGCTGCGAAGCGCGGCTTGCAGATCTCGGCCCCGCCTGGTCGACGCCGCGCCAGCCGCGCCATATGACATCTTAAAGATTGCGGGCTCGCTCCATGGCGCTCAGACTTTCCACGACGGATGAAGATTTCGAGGCGCGCTTTGCCGCCTTTCTCGCCACCAAGCGCGAGATGGCCGCAGAGGTCGACGAGGCCGTGCGCGACATCATCGCCGATGTGCGTACACGAGGCGACGCGGCCCTCGCCGAGCTGACGGCGCGCTTCGACAAGGTCGATCTCAAGGCCCGCGGCATCGCTATCACCCGCGCGGAGATCGAGCGCGCGGTCGATGATTGCCCGAAAGACGTGCTCGAGGCGCTGACGCTCGCCCGCGACCGGCTCAAGGCCGGCCAGGAGCGGCTGATGCCGAAAGATACGCGCCACGAAGATGCGCTCGGCGTCACGCTCGGCACGCGCTGGACCGCCGTCGATTCCGCCGGCCTTTACGTGCCCGGCGGCACCGCCGCTTATCCGAGCTCGGTGATCATGAATGCGGTGCCGGCGAAGGTCGCCGGCGTCGAACGGCTCGCCATGACGGTGCCGACGCCCGACGGCGTCTTCAACCCGCTCGTTCTCGTCGCGGCCGAACTTGCCGGCGTCGATGAGATCTACCGCGTCGGCGGGGCGCAGGCGATCGCCGCGCTCGCCTACGGCACGGAGACGATCAAACCCGTCTCCATCATCGTCGGCCCCGGCAATGCCTATGTCGCCGCCGCCAAGAGGCGCGTCTTCGGCACGGTCGGCATCGACATGATCGCCGGGCCTTCGGAAATCCTCGTCATCGCCGATGCCGAAAACGATCCGGCCTGGCTCGCCGCCGACCTTTTGTCGCAGGCCGAGCACGACAAGGTGGCGCAGTCGATCCTCGTCACGGACGATCCGGCATTCGGCGAAGCCGTCGCCAGGGAAGTCGATCGTCAGGCGGCGCTCCTGCCGCGACGTGAAATCGCCGAGGCGAGCTGGCGCGATTTCGGCGCCGTCATCACGGTCAAACATTTCGACGAAGCGGCGGAGCTCGCCGACCGCATCGCGGCCGAACATCTGGAAATCGCCATCGACGATCCGGAGCGGCTCCTGCCGAAGATCCGCCATGCCGGCGCGATCTTCCTCGGGCGCTTCACGCCGGAAGTGATCGGCGATTATGTCGGCGGCTCCAACCACGTCCTGCCGACGGGGCGCTCGGCGCGCTTCTCCTCGGGCCTGTCGGTGCTCGATTTCATGAAGCGCAGCTCCATCCTCTCCTGCCCGCCTTCGGCGCTTTCCGATCTCGGCCCGGCCGCGATCGCACTGGCGCGTGCGGAGGGTCTGGAGGCGCATGCGCGCGCCCTCACCATCCGCATGAATCGGTGAGGCGGCCGAGTGATGGCGAATGCGGGGCAGAAGAACCGGCTCGTCGCTGTCCATCTGGATGAATCGATCGGGCGTGGCCCGCCCGATATCGAGCACGAGCGCGCCGTCGCCATCTTCGACCTGATCGACGAGAATTCGTTCGCCCCCGTCGGCAAGGAGGAGGGTCCCTACAAGCTCAATCTTGCGATCGCGGAACGGCGCCTCATCTTCGACATCCGCAAGGAAGACGACACGGAGGTGATGACGCACATCCTGTCGCTGTCGCCGTTCCGCAAGATCGTCAAAGATTATTTCGTCATCTGCGAAAGCTATTACGACGCCATCAAGAGCGGCTCGCCGCGGCGCATTGAGGCGATCGATATGGGCCGTCGCGGGGTGCATGACGAAGGCTCGCGGCTCCTTCAGGAGCGCCTGCAAGGCAAGATCGAGGTCGATTTCGACACGGCACGCCGCCTGTTCACGCTGGTCTGCGTGCTGCACTGGCGGGGCTGACCCCGGTGGCGGCGCAGGCGTCGACACAGCCGGCTTCGATCCTTTTTCTGTGCGGACGCAATGCGGTGCGCTCGCCGATCGCGGAGACCCTGGCACGCGAAGCCCTTGGACCCCATATCTATGTGGCGTCTGCCGGGGTCATGCCCGGGCGGCGCGATCCTTTCGTGGATGCCGTCCTCGCCGAAAAGGGGCTGGCGCTCAGCCAGTCGCGGCCGAAAAGCCTGGCGGAGCTGGAAGATCTCAATTTCGATCTCGCCATCACGCTGTCGCCGGAAGCGCATCACCAGGCCCTGGAGCTGACGCGCACGCTCGCGATCGACGTCCAATATTGGCCGACGCCCGATCCGACACAGGCGACAGGCAGCCGCGAACAGATCCTCACCGCCTACCGCGAACTGCGGGACAGGCTTGCCCGAAACATCGAGCAGAGGCTGGTTCAGCCCCGCAAGGGCTGACGAAAGCGGCCTCGACCCCTTAAGAACCGGTTCACACGCTGAAACGTTTGGGGTACGTATCCTCGCCAATCTAACCCAAGGTGATTGATGGCCAAAGAAGAGGTTTTGGAATTTCCCGGTGTCGTCACTGAGCTTTTGCCCAACGCCACCTTCCGAGTGAAGCTGGAAAACGACCACGAGATTATTGCCCACACCGCCGGGCGTATGCGCAAAAACCGCATTCGCGTGCTCGCCGGTGACAAGGTGCTTGTCGAGATGACGCCCTACGATTTGACGAAGGGGCGCATCACATACCGCTACAAATAGCCCGCTGCGGACGGCCTCAGGGCCTCCGCGCGCAGGATTTAAGCCGCCACGGCCAATGAACCGCCACAAGCAACCCCCCGCCCCCCTTGTGCTCGCATCCGGCTCGCCGCGACGCCTGGCGCTGTTGGACCAGATCGGCATTATCCCCGATCGCCTTCTGCCCGCCGGCATCGAAGAAACGCCGGAGCGCAAGGAATTGCCGCGCTCCATGGCGCGGCGGCTTGCCCGCACCAAGGCGGAGGTGGCAGCCCGGGCCGCCGGACGCGACCCGGCGCTTGAAGGTGCCTATGTGCTTGCCGCCGACACGGTCGTGGCGGTCGGTCGGCGCATTCTGCCGAAGCCGGAAGTGACGGACGAAGCCGCAGCCTGCCTCAGGCTCCTGTCGGGGCGGGCGCATCGCGTCTATACGGCGATCTGTCTTTTGACGCCGAAGGGCGCGACGCGACAGAAGCTCGTGGAAAGCCGCGTGCGCTTCAAACGTCTGTCGCGCAGCGAGATCGAAATCTATCTCGCTTCGGGCGAATGGCAGGGGAAAGCCGGCGGCTACGCCATTCAGGGCCGGGCCGGAGCTTTCGTCGTGAAACTCATCGGCTCTTATTCCAACGTTGTCGGGCTGCCGCTGTTTGAGACCATGAACCTTCTCGCCGGCGAGCATTTCGACGTCTACGAACGCTGGACGGAGCCTGCGGCATGAGCGCGCGCCCGATGCGGCCTCGCGGCCCCACCGTCGAACGCTGCCCGATCTGCGGCAAGCCGGCGAGCGCCGAGGAGGCGCCCTTCTGCTCGAGCCGCTGTCGCGAGGTCGATCTCAACCGCTGGCTCGGTGGCGCCTATCGCATTCCGGGCGAGGCCGTGCGGGAACCGGGCGGCAGCGACGACGAGGATTGAGGCCGAGGCCTCGCCTCAGCGCAGATATGAAGTCTCTCTGATCCACCGGCCGAGCACGCCGCTCAAGCGGCGGCAAAGCCCACATGCGCGTCCATCTTGCTGGCACGCGGCTCGACCGCGAACGAGCGGACCCTGCAGCCGTGCCGTTTCGCGAGGCGGTCGCTGGCGCGTTTGGCAAGCTCGCTCGCCCGCTCCAGCTTGTAGCCGAAACGCCCGTCTTCCATGCCGCAGGGCACGAGATCGCGAAAAATCAGCCCCTTCAGCTCCTCGGCGCGCAATTCGCTGAGCGCATAGTCGAGCGCGAGGATCAAATCCTCTTCCGGCCGCGATCCACCCACGAAGTCGGAGACCACCACCTCGCCGCGGTCAGTTTTTTCGAGGCGGACGAAGAAAAACGCGTCGCCGTCGGCCGTGACCTTCACGGAAAATGCGTCGGCCGTGACGCTGAAGACAGATCGCCCTGTATCTTCAACTTCTTTTCGTACAGCGAATAGATGCGCCGCCATCGCCCCGTCTTCCGCTCAAGGATTTGTTAATGTTATGCGGGGCTTCGGCGACAATTTCAACGTCACCCGCAGGGCAAGGGTCCTGCGACTTCCCGCGAGAGGCGATCGGGGCCACCCGCCGCAAATCTTAGAAGCGATCTGAAACAAAGGGCAGTTCGTTGAAAAGGCGCACGGTCTCGTTTCGCCCTTGCGCCCGCCTGTGCCCCGTCGACATCAACCGGCGGAAGATTGGTCGGTGCGACGAATTTTCCTGTGAGCCCGATTTTTCTGTGGGAAGCGCCGCGATTTTCGTTGCGCCCATGTCCGAACGGCCCAAAGGCGCCGCGTCCTGCGGCTCAGCTCAGAGCCCGCTCCGGCCGGCGATTGAAGGGATCAAGGCCCGGCTGGCCGTCGAGCGAGCGCAAAAGCGCGATGGTTTCGATGACCGTCTGGAGATCGACACCCGGCAGAGCGACGACGAGGCTTTGCGGTCTCCGCGCCTCGGCCTCTGGCCCTTTCCGCCCGGGCCCGGCCCGATCGGCGCCCTCAGCCTCCCCGGCTCCCAAGTCTTTCGGCTTTGCGAGATCGCCCATCGCTTCGCTGTCCCCCTCCTCTCCTTGGAGGCGGCGGCGTAAAATTAGCTTTAAGGGCGGCCCCCGCGGCGCGGCCAAAAGCGCGGCGATGGCCTGGCGACAACGATCCACGCCTTAACGTGTCAGACGGCTGGACAGCGGCGGCGACGTCTCCTATAAGGCCGATCGCTTCGGGCTGATCGCCCAAGCCGCCGGAGGCTCTTCGCTTCGCCGGCCATGCCCAGGTAGCTCAGTTGGTAGAGCAGCGGACTGAAAATCCGCGTGTCGGTGGTTCGAATCCGCCCCTGGGCACCATTCTCCCCATACCCCTCTACTGTTTTAGGCGATTCCTACACGGCTCAACGCGGCCTCGGCTGCCGCGATCGAATCCTGCCGAGCGCGGAAAACTCAGGATGGCTTCTCGCCGGAGGTCATGCACCGCCCCAGCGGGGCGAAGGAATTCTTGTGTGCGAGCGCCATATTTATTAATATTTTTCTAATTTATTATTCAAATGCACATTGAAACTTGCCGGAGGTCGCCTTGCAGAACGACACGGGAAGCATCCTGACGTACCAATATGAGCTTTTGACCATATTGGATGGGAAGGCATCCTGCCTCCTATCATTCAATGCCATCCTGCTTGCGGCACTCTCCATCTGGCTCGGCTATATCCCGCTCAATTTTCTTCACCTGTCTCTCGATTTCGTCTTCATTTTGCTGTTGCTGTCTTCCCTCTGCCTGCTCAGGGTCATCCACCTAAAATGGTCAGACGACGACCGCACGGCCCCTGAGCTCGACGAGGCCAGGCATATTCGCAGCAATTATTACTTGTTCGCCTGGCGTGTGACGGCGGCCGGCACTCTGATCGTCATCCTGGTCTCTTCCATCCACACAATCGGCACCGCACTAACAGCGATTGATCGTTGCGATGGCGCCTGCGCCCGTCTCTTTGATCAGAGTATCTTCGGCAACCTGGACTACGCCGACAGATGAGCTGACCACCTGGAGCGAATTTCAGGATTGGCGGGTATCGTGATGCCCCCGCCGGCACCACCTCGGTCACCCGAGCGCTTTTTCATATTCCTCGGGCTTGAAGCCGACGAGGAGTCCGTCGGACGCCTCCAGAACCGGGCGTTTGATCATCGAGGGCTGCTCCAGCATCAGCGCGATCGCCTTGTCGCGGTCGAGATCCGCCTTCTTCTCGTCCGGCAGCTTGCGAAACGTCGTGCCGGCGCGGTTCAGGAGCTTCTCCCAGCCGGCCGCATCCGCCCATCCCCGAAGCCGCGTCTCGTCGATGCCTGCCGTCTTGTAATCGTGGAAGGCGTAATCGACCTGATGCTCGTCGAGCCAGGCACGCGCCTTCTTCATCGTCGTGCAGTTCTTGATGCCGTAGATCGTGGTCAAAATCGTCTCTCCACTTGCCTGCGCCTTTGATAGCGCATCGCTCCTGTCACGGCAGCCTCCGTCCCTTTCAGAAGGGCCGCGCGCTCACACCGAGCGCCTTCGCCGGCCTCGCTCGGGCGCCGCGTTCAAACGATCCTCGGAGAAAAGATCACCCGCAAAGAGATCCTTGGCCGGAGGCGCCGGTTTCCTGGCGCGCACGGGCTTGGCCGCCTGAGCGCCGTCACTCTTCGCCTTCTTGGGCTTCTCTCGCGGCCGTGCCGCCGCCTGCACCTCGCTCTCCCAGCCGAAGACGCTGCGCCCGCCATAGGCCGCCGAATGGCGCATCTCTTCGCCGGTATATTCGGCAAGCGTCGGGCCGTCCGCCACGGTTTCCAGCCGCCTTGCCTCGCGGTCGAGGCGCTTGATCGCCTCGAGCTTGTCGTCCTGGCCGAGCTTTGCCCGATCGACGGCCCGCCGCATGACGCGAATCGTCTCGTCATAGACTTTTGTGGGCACCGGAAAGGGATGCCGGTCCTTGCCGCCATGGGCGAGCGAGAAGCGGGCGGGATCGGTGAAGCGGCAGGGCGCGCCATGGACCACCTCCGCCACCATGGCGAGCGAGCGCACCGTGCGCGCGCCGACGCCCGGCGTCAGAAGCAACTCGGAAAAATCCTCCGGCCCGCATTCGGCCGCCGCCGCCAGCGCACCATGCAGGCGCCGGCTCACCACGTCTTTCGGGCGCACATCGTGGTGCGCGGGCATCATGAGATGCGGCAGAAGCGGCGCCTCTTCCTCCGGTGCAGGCTCGGGCCTGCCGTCGAGGGCGGCAAATTCGCGGACGATGCCGGTGACGCCGACATTGCGCAGAAGATCGATCTGGCGCTCGCGCGAGGCGGCCGCGCGGTGGTCGGCGAGATTGACGATTCTGCCCTGATTGCGGCCTTCGATCGCCGCATGCGGGGCATCGACAAAACTTGTCAGATCTTCCGACAGCCAGTGATAGCGGCGGGCAAGCCGCGTCTCACCGTTCATCCCCTGCTGGATCACCACCCATCTGCCGTCGTCGGTGACGATAAAACCGTGCAGATAGAGGTCGAACCCGTCCTGGAGCGCGGCGCTGTCGACCTTGGCGACAAGGCGGCTCGCGCGCGACAGCGCCGCCCCGTCGAAGCCAACACGCCCGCCGATCGCCACGAGTTCGTCGGGCGTCTTGCGCGAATGCCGGCCGCGCCCGCCGCAGACATGCAGGCCAAGCTCGCCCGAGAGCGGCGCGAGCCCGCGCTTCAAGGCGCCGATGACGGAAGTGGTAATGCCGGAAGAATGCCAGTCCATCCCCATGACGGCGCCGAAGGACTGAAACCAGAAGGGATGGGAAAGACGGCGCAGAAATTCGTCGCGGCCGTAATGGTGGACGATCGCCTCCGTCATCACCGTGCCGAGCGCCGTCATCCTCTGCCCGAGCCAGGCCGGGACACGGCCATTGTGAAGCGGCAGATCGGCACTGCCGGCGCGTCGGACCATCAACGGCTCCGCCAGGAACGAAAGAGGAACTCATCTAGCATGCGAGGCGCGCTTTGCCTACCGCCTCGTCCACCGCTTCACCCAAAGAGCGCGCGCTCACGCAATCAGCGACACCGCCTTGGCGTCGAGCGCTTTGAGCGCATCGGCGGGGGCAAGCTCCACCATCACACCGCGCTGGCCGCCATTGATGATGACCTGTTCATGCGCCATCGCCGCCTCTTCGATCGCCGCCGGCACTTTGCGCTTCTGGCCGAAGGGGCTGATGCCGCCGACGTGAAACCCGGTCAGCCGCTCCGCCGCTTCCGGCTTCATCATCTCGGCATGCTTGCCGCCGAAGGCGGCCGCAACCTTCTTCATGCTGAGCTCGCGGTCGGAGGGAATGACGGTGCAGACGGGCCGGCCGTCGACCTCCACCATCAGCGTCTTCAGGACGCGCTCAGGCGCGGCACCGATCGCCTCGGCCGCCTGCAGGCCGATGCGGGCCGCATCGGGATGATACTCGTAAAGATGCACGGCGAAAGCGACGCCCGCCCGCTTCAGAGCCAGCGTCGCCTGGGTGGTCTTGGACATGCGCCTTCTCTACCTCCTTCGTGCGGCCCGGCCAGCGCCGCAAAGGCCCTACGAAGGGACGTGCCGGCAAGGCTTGCGGGAGGCGGCTGGCTGGTGGATAGGGCGTGGTCCGCGGCATCGTCAATCGTCCCGCGGGCACACAGGTGACGCGTTCAGGTTCGTGCGGCGGGTGATCCCCGCCACGGCGCAGATAACACAGAGGAAACCGGTATGGGCGGCAGGCTCACTTTGGAAGAATTGAGGGCCCTTGCTGAGGCCGGCGAGATCGACACGGTCTTGTCCGCGCAGATCGACATGCAGGGTCGCCTCATGGGCAAGCGCTTTCATGTCGATTTCTTCCTCGACAACGCCTGGAAGGAGAGCCGCTCCTGCAGCTACCTGCAGGCGACCGATCTCGAAATGACCACCGTGGAGGGCTACCAATCGGTGAACTGGGTGACCGGCTACGGCGATTACGTCATGAGGCCGGATCTTGCGACGCTCAGACGTGTGCCCTGGCTCGAAGCGACGGCGCTCGTCATCTGCGACGTCCTCGACCCGAAAACCTTGGAAGAAGTGCCGCATTCCCCGCGCGCGCTTTTGAAGAAGCAGCTCAAGCGCCTGGAGGCGATGGGCCTTCGCGCCATGACCGCCTCGGAGCTCGAATTCTTCATGTTCCGGGAAAGCTATGAAGAGGCGGAAGCGTCCGCCTTCCAGAAGCTCAACACCTTCAGCGCCTATAATGGCGACTACAACATCTTCCAGAGCTCCAAAGAGGAAGATGTCATGCGCGCCATCCGCAACGGCCTCGCCGGCACCGACGTGCCGGTGGAAGCGACCAAGGGCGAGGCGGATGCCGGCCAGGGCGAAATCAACGTCCGCTATTCAGACGCGCTGACGATGGCCGACCGCCACGCCATCATCAAGAACGCGGTCAAGGAGATCGCCTGGCAGAAGGGCCGCGCCATCACCTTCATGGCGAAGTGGGACACCGACCATGCCGGCAATTCGTCGCATATCCATCAATCGCTGACGACTTTGTCGGGCGAGCCGGTCTTCTTCGACCCGGATGCCGAACACGGCATGTCGAAGACGATGCGCGCCTATGTGGCCGGCCTCCTCGCCCATAGCCGCGAGATCACCTATTTCCTGGCGCCCTACGTCAATTCCTACAAGCGCTTCACCGCCGGCACGTTTGCGCCGACGCGGGTCTTGTGGTCGCTCGACAATCGCACGGCCGGCTACCGTCTGTGCGGCGAAAACGGCAAGGCGATCCGCATCGAATGCCGGATCGGCGGGGCCGATCTCAACCCGCATCTCGCCTTCGCGGCCCTGATCGCCGCCGGCATCGACGGCATCGAAAAGGACCTGCCGCTCGAAGAGGTGTTTCTGGGCGACGCCTATAGCGCCGACGACCGCGCGGACCGCGCGGACCGCGACGTCCCGAAGACGCTGCGCGAGGCGATCGCCGCGCTCGAAGGCTCCGCAATGCTGCGCGAGGCTTTCGGCGAGGAGGTGATCGAGCATTACCTCCATAGCGCACGCTGGGAGCAGCACGAGGCCGACCGCATCGTCACGGATTTCGATCGCCGCCGCGGCTTTGAACGCGCGTGAGCTCGTGCCGGCCTGTCTTTGGCCGGCGCTTTATGCCCGCGCCGTCTCGGCCTCGCACAATTGCGCCTGAAGCCATTCCAACAGGTTCTGCGTCAGCGTCACCTGCCAGAAGCGGCCGGCCAGCGTCAGGCGGAGCCGGCTCTTGTCCGCCTCGACCAGCCCCGCCCGCTGCCATTGCGCAAAAAGCGGCGCCAGCACGACATCGCCTTGAAGCCCGGCGCGGCGTTCGAGCTGCGCCGACAGCCAGGCGACGTTGAGCCGCCCGAGCTCCATCTCGCTCTTGATCAGGCTGAAGAGGTCGTGGTTTTCCGGCTGCCGCGTCAGCCGCCCAACGACGCAATGGCCCGCGGAGATCGCTTCCTGATAGGCGCGCAGGTCATCGCCGATACCATAGGAATAGCCGCAGAGAGAGCCGCCGGCCCCCGCCCCGAACGCGAGGCATTCCGCCCCCGATTTGACGGCGTGGTTGTAGATGTTGCGCTCGCGGTCGCCCTGCCGCCAATGCGTCGTGGAGATCGAATGCCAGCCTGCCCGCTCGAAGACCTCGCTCGCTTCGGCGTAAAACAGGCCGAACTCGGCGCGGTCCATCGGCGGAAACTTGCCCTTGTCGATCGCGGCCCGCAGCGGCGCATGCGGGATGAGCTTCAAGGAATAGACATCCGCCCCGTCGAGACCGATCGCGATTGCCGTCTCCACGTCGTTGCGAAAGGCCTCGAGCGTCTGGCCGGGCAGGCCGTAAATGAGATCGACGACGATCGCGCCGCCATCGGCCTTCACCAGCCGGTCGAGAAACGCAATCAGCTCTTCGCGCGAGGCGCGGCGGCCGAGCGAGCGGCGAAGGCGCGTGTCGAAGGTCTGGACGCCCAAAGAAACGCGGTTGGCGCCCGCCTCGAAGATCGCCGCAATCTTGTCGTCATCGAAGCTGCGCGGCCGGCCCTCCACCGTGATTTCGCAATCGGGTGCGAGCGGCAGATATTGGCGCACCGCGGTGATGAGCCGGGAAAGATCGGGCGCTGACAGCACCGTCGGCGTGCCGCCGCCGAAATAGACGGCGTCGAGCTCCCCTTCCGCCTGATAGGGCAGATCGGCGTCGCGCTTCAGATGCGCGATCAGCGCGTCGACATAGGCGGGGCCGGCCTCCGGCCTCCAGGCGTTCTGGTAGAAGCCGCAGAACAGGCAGTGGTTTTCGCAAAACGGCACGTGCAGATAGGCGACGCCGTTGCGGGTGCGCGACCGGCGGGTGAGCTCCCGCCACGTGGCCTCACGGGTCTCCTCCGGCACCATCTGCGCGCCGAAGGAAGGATGCACCACGCGTTTCGCGCCAAAGGCGTTGCGCAGCGGCGTGCCGTCTTCCGCGGCGTAGAATTCCTGCATTTGCCGTCCGGCTTGCGCCGTGATCTGAGCGCTCTCCATCTCTGCCCCCAATTCTCATCCTTGCGACCGCTAAAAGCGGCCGCGGAAGCCCACGGGGATGAGCCTCACCGTCCCCGTGGGCTTCCTCTGGCCGGCGGACTGGCCGTCCGAGTCAGCCGCCGAAACGCAATGTGGCGCCAACCTTCACGCTCAAGCCGGGCTCGTAGACGACCGACGTCGTGGTCGCGTTGAGCGGATTGGCGTAGCGCACATCGAAAAGGTTCTCCGCGCGCAGACTGGCGCGGAAATTCTCGTTCACGTCGTAGCGCGCGAAGGCGTTCACGAGCGTGTAATCCTTGGCGTATTCCGCCCCGTCCGGGGCGATGTTGTGCTCCACCTCGCCACCGAAGCTGAGGCGCTGTTCGAGCAGGCGGAAACCGAGAGAGCCGCCAAGCTGCGAGGCCGGAATGGAGACGATATCCTCCTTGACCCCGTCCGCCTTGCGCCAGCCGTCGATGATGGAGGCGGTCAGGCCGCCGAAAATCCAGCCGGCATCGTAGGCGGCTTCAAGCTCGAAGCCGTGCAGCCGCGCCTCGGCGAAGTTCTGGTACTGGAAGCAGATCGGCGCATAGGTCGGGCTGCCCAGGAGGTCCGGCCGCAGCGGACAGCCGCTCGTCGGATCGAAGGCCGACAGCGTCTGCCCGTCGATGAAATCGTCGACGTCGTTGTTGAAATAGGCCGCCTTCAAGCGCAGCCGATCGTCGGCGACGAAGAGCGAATCGCGCTCGTAATTGACGCCGAATTCCCAGGTCTTGCCGGTCTCCGGACGCAGATCGGCATTGGGCAGGAAGGGAAAGGCGACGCCTGAGGGATGCAGGCCGCTGATCAAGGTCTCGGTCGTCGTCGGCGAGCGGTAGCCTTCCGCATAGGTGCCGTAGACCTGAAGTCCGCCGAGAACCGGCCCCTCGAAGGGCGAGACGCCGACGGTCAGGCGCGGCGACAGCCGGTCGCCGTCGCTGTCCACATCCGTGCCGTCGAGCTCGTAGCTATCGTAACGCAAAGCGCCGATGACCTCGAACCAGTGCCAGGTGAGCTTGTCCTGGACATAGGCGCCCCACACATTGCGATCACCGGAGGGCGTATAGACGTCGCTGCCGCCGAGCGGGCTCGATGTCGTCACCTCGTCTTTCAGCCAGTCGCCGCCATAGGTGAGCTCGTGCGCGAGCGCGCCGGTGTCGAAGCGCGACGTGTTCCACAGATCGATGCCGTAGGTGTCGAGATCGTAGGAGGTCTTTGCGCCCGCTGGGACGGTGATCACCTCCCCCGTCACGGAATCGAACTGGCGCACATCCGTCAGGTATTCCTGGTCGAGCTTCGCCTGGTTCCAGGAGCCGTTGATATGAAGGTCGATCCAGGGATTGTCGGGATCGTCGAGCGCGTAGCGCGCCGTCAGCGTGTTCTGCGTCAGATCGAGATCGGAGGCGCCGGAATTTTCCTCCCAGCCGTCGTCGGTGCCGATCCAGCCGAGGCGCAGCTCGCTGTAATCGTTCGGGCGGATGCTCGTCTTCAGCATGCCGCTCAAGACGTCGAAGCCGGTGCCCGGCACCTCGTCGCCATGGCCGTCGTCATATTCGGAATAATCGCGCCAGACGAGATTGCCGAGAACGTCGATGTTGTCGTTGATGCGGGCGGCGCCCGTGCCGCTCATCGTCCAGCCATTGCCGTTGGTCTCGTACTGGCCGGTGAAGGAAATGGCGTAGCGCTCCCATTCCTTCAGAAAATCGCGCGCATCCTTGGTCTCGAACATGACGACGCCGCCGATCGCGCCGGAACCATAGGTGTTGGCGACGGGCCCGCGGATGACGTCGACCTGCTTCACCAGCATCGGGTCGATCCAAAAGGTGCTCTGCGTGCCGTGCCCGGAGCGCTGGAAATCCTGGCGCGCCCCATCGACGATGACGGCGACGCGGCCGAAATCCTGAAGACCGCGAATGTTGACCGAGGAGCTCAGGCGGCTCGAATCGGCCTGGACGGCAACGCCCGGCACGCCTTGCAGCATTTCGAGAGGCGTCGTCGCCATCTTGCGATCGAGCTCTTCCTGGCCGACGCGGCTCACCGACGCCATGGTTTCGATGGCGCTTTCGCCGGTGCGGCTGATGACGGTGATCTCGTCGAGCGTCGTCACCTTCGGCTGCGCCTCCTGCGCCGTCTCAGACGCATCTGCCTCCGCGACAACCGCCTCCTGCGCAAAGGCCGGGGCGGCCAGCGCCAGCGACGCGGCACTGGCCAGCAATGCGCCATGCCATCTCGGCCGATACCCCCCGCCGCGTCTTCTGTGCTCGTCCTCACGCATACCCCAGCCCATGCCCTGCCGCTCCTCTTGCGGACGATCACGTCCGCGCTAAAACCTGACTTTTCACGTCATATATGAGCTGCGTAGAAAGTCTGATTTTTTTTGTCAACATTCTTTGGCAAGGAAGTTAGGATGCTCCCAACATCGAACGGGTTGAGGATGGCCATGACGGACAGGACACGGACCGGAGCGGCACAGCGCGGACAGGAAGAGCGCGGAGCGGCAAGTCGCGGATCACCAAGGCGTGAATGGGCAGCACGGAGCGAGCGCGGATCAGCGAGAGGGCGCAAGAAAGCCCGTACGCTCACCATGGCGCTTCTCGGTCTCAGCCTCTTCGCCGCCGCCCCGGCTGCGGCACAGGAGACGACAAGCGCCCAAAAGAAGGTGATTTTCGCTCCCGACGTCTCGCTCGTCGCCATCGGCGGATCGATCACCGAGATCGTCTATGCGCTCGGCGAAGAAGATCGGCTCGTCGCCCGCGACACCACCAGCACCTATCCTGAGGCCGCGAAAGCCCTTCCCGATGTCGGCTATATGCGCCAGCTCTCCCCGGAAGGCGTTCTCTCCGTCAATCCGGGCGGCATTCTCTCGCTTGAGGGCAGCGGCCCGCCGGACGCCGTCCAGGTGCTGAAGCAATCGGAGGTGCCGTACGTCACGATCGAAGAGGGTTACGACCGCGACGGCGTGCTCACCAAGATCCGCGAGGTGGGTGAAGCCCTCGGTGCGGAGGAAAAAGCTCAGACACTGGCCGATCAGGTGGCCGGCGAGTTCGACGCTCTCGAAAAGGACACCGCCGCCGTTGCGGCGCCCAAGCGCGTTCTCTTCCTCATGTCGATGCAGGGCGGCAAGCTCCTGGCGGCAGGCCGCCACACGGCCGCCGACGCGATGATCCGGCTTTCCGGCGGCGAAAACGCCATCTCCGGCTATGAGGGCTACAAGGCGCTTTCCGAGGAAGCCGTCATCGACGCGGCGCCGGATGCGATCTTGATGATGGCGCAGGGCGCAAGCCACGGCATCGGCACCGATCAGGTCTTCGCCAATCCGGCTCTTGCGGCGACACCGGCGGGCGAAACGAAAAACCTCATCCGCATGGACGGGCTTTATCTTCTCGGCTTCGGCCCCCGTGCGGCCTCTGCCGCCCGCGAGCTGCACCAGGCGCTCTATGGCGCGCCGGCCTCCAACTGAGGGCGCCTTCCATGACCCTCGACATTCTCCTGCCGGCTGCCGCAAAGCGCCGATCCCTGCCGCTTGGCGATCGCTCGTTCGTCGCAAAGGCGACGATCGTGCTGCTGGCGCTTCTTCTCCTCGCCACCTTCCTCTTCAGCCTGACGGCCGGGGCCTCCGACGTCTCGCCCCTGCCGCTTCTGCGCGATCTCGTCTTCGGCGGCGGCGAGGTGTCGGCGCGCGACCGGCTCATCATCGGCGATATCCGCCTGCCCCGCGCCGTTCTCGGCAGCCTCGTCGGCGCGTCGCTCGCCGTCTCGGGCGCCGTCATGCAGGGGCTTTTCCGCAATCCTCTCGCCGATCCTGGCCTCGTCGGCGTCTCCGCAGGGGCCGGTCTCGGGGCGATCATCATCATCGTTCTCGGCTCGGGCGTGCTCGCACCGGTGATTGCGCCGCTCGGCATCTACGCGCTGCCCTTTGCAGCCTTCTTCGGCGGGCTCCTCACCACCTGGATCCTCTATCAGGTGGCGACGCGCCGCGGGCAAACGTCGATCGCCACCATGCTCCTTGCCGGGATCGCGCTCGGGGCGCTTGCGGGCGCCGTCTCCGGCATCCTCGTCTTTCTCGCCAACGACGCGCAGCTGCGCGACCTCACCTTCTGGGGGCTCGGCTCGCTTGCCGGCGCCACTTGGGTCAAGATCGCAGCCGCCGGGCCGATCATCGTCGCGGCCCTCCTTGCGGCACCGTTCCTCGCCCGCTCGCTCAACGCCATGGCGCTCGGCGAGGCGGCCGCCCATCATCTCGGCATTCCCGTGCAGCGCATGAAGCTCATCGCCATCGTCACGGTTTCGGCCGCAACCGGCGCCTCCGTCGCCGTTTCCGGCGGCATCGGCTTCGTCGGCATCGTCGTGCCGCATCTCCTGCGGCTTCTGATCGGGCCGGACAATCGCTATCTCCTGCCGGCTTCGGCGCTTCTCGGCGCCGTCATGCTGCTTCTCGCCGACGCGATCAGCCGCACCATCGTCGCCCCCGCCGAATTCCCGATCGGCATCGTCACCGCCGCCGTGGGCGCACCCTTCTTCCTGTGGATTCTTCTCCGCCGGCGCGGCGTGCTCGACCTGTGAGGGGCGCAATGATCGAAGTGGAGGAGCTCTGCGTGACTTTGGGGCGGCGCGAGATCCTGAGCAATGTCGGCTTCACCGCATCGGCCGGCACCATGACCGTCATTGTCGGGCCGAACGGCTCGGGCAAGACGACGCTCTTGCGTGCCATTTCCGGGGAACTCGCCTCGACGGGGACGATCCGCATCAACGGCCGCGACAGCCGCACGATGAAAGCCTTCGAGCTCGCCGCCCTGCGGGCCGTGCTGCCGCAGGCGACGGCGCTCTCCTTCCCGTTCACGGTGCGCGAGGTGGTGGGTCTCGGCCTCAATGGCGCCTCGGCCAAACTGCCGCCCGAAGAGGTCGAGCGCCTGCCGGAGGAAGCCTTGCGGCGCGTTGATCTCGCGGGCTTTGCCGGGCGCTTCTATCAGGAGCTCTCGGGCGGCGAGCAGCAGCGCGTCCAGCTTGCCCGCGTTCTCTGTCAGGTGTGGTCGCCCGTCACACAGGAGGGGCCGCGCTGGCTCTTCCTGGACGAGCCCGTCTCCTCCCTCGATATCCGCCACCAGCTCGTGATCATGCGCCTTGCGGCCCGGTTCGCAGCCGCGGGCGGCGGCGTCCTCGCCGTCCTCCACGACCTCAACCTCACCGCCATGTTCGCCGACAAGGTTGTGATGATGCATGACGGGCGGGCGCGCGCCATCGGCTCACCTTCCGAGGTCCTGACCGACGACCTTCTGGAAGACGTTTTCGAATGCCGGCTCGGCGTCGGCGTCGTCCCGCCCGGCCCCTTCGTGCTGCCGCAATCTGCGACGCGCTAGCGCAGGCGACAAGGCTCCCGCAAGCCACTCCTGGCTAGACTTCCCGTTCAGCCGTTTCGAAGACACGTGGTGCGCGTGCCTTTTAGAACCCGTTCATCGATTGTCCGTATGGATCGAAAAAGAACATTGCGGGTTGAAACCTTCATGTCCGGACCATCCTTGAAGAGGACAATCGCCTTCGTGCTCCGCCATAAATTCCGCTTCGTCGATTTCTCGATCGCCCTGATCGCGACGCTCGCGACGCTCTATGTCGGCATCGTCATCGATATCTTCGCGAATGCGGCAGGCGACACCCCTGCGGAGATGAGCCTTGAGCGCGACGAATTGATCGCCGTCTCGGTCGTCTTCCTGCTCGGCCTCGTCTGGGCCGTCCGCCGCATGATCCGCGAGCGCGAGGAAGCCGCCCGAAAAGCCAGGACGGCGTGGGAGATCCAGCGTCTCGCCTTTCATGACGCGCTGACCGGACTGCCCAATCGCCGCCAGTTCGACGCCGCGCTGGAAGAGGCCGCGGCCTCGCCACCCGCAAGCGATGCGAGCCATGCCGTCATGATGCTCGATCTCAACAGCTTCAAGCGCGTGAACGACGTCTTCGGGCACGCAGCCGGCGACGAAGTCTTGATGCAGGTGGCCGCCCGCCTGCGCCGGGCGGTGCGCGGCAACGATCTCGTGGCGCGTCTCGGCGGCGACGAATTCGCCGTCCTCGCCACACATATTTCGGGCGCGGAAGCGGCAACCGGTCTCGCTCTGCGCATCATCGACGCCCTCACCCCGCCGATCCGGGCGGGGGGTGGCGAACACGCGGTCGGCACCGCGATCGGCATCTCTCTCACACCCCAGGACGGCGACGTGCCGGCAGAGCTCTTGCGGAAAGCCGACATCGCGCTCTACCGCGCGAAAGGCCAGGGCCATTCGGCCATGCGCTTCTTCGAAGAGGAGATGGATCAGCATGTGCGCGAGCGCAGCCGCATCGAGGGCGCGTTGCGGCGGGCCATCCAGACGCGGACGATCGCGCCGAGCTATCAGCCGCTCGTCGACATGAAGACGGGAATGGTCAAAGGCTTCGAAGCCCTGGCGCGATGGGACGACCCGGAGCTTGGCAAAATCGGGCCGGATCGCTTCATTCCCGTTGCCGAAGACAGCGGCCTCATCACCGCTTTGACCGACCTCCTTCTCGGCCAGGCCTGCCGCGACGCCGCCACCTGGCCCGGCAAGACCATGCTCTCCTTCAACGTCTCGCCGCTTCTCCTGCGCGATCCGAATTTCGGCATGAAGGTCATCGCGCTTCTCGGCCGCACCGGCTTTCCGGCCGAAAGGCTCGAGCTGGAGATCACCGAAAGCGCCCTCGTGCGCGACCTCGCCGCGGCGCAGGCGACACTCGGAACGCTCCGCCAGGCCGGCGTGCGCATCGCGCTTGACGATTTCGGCACCGGCTATTCGAGCCTCTATCACCTGCGCAACTTCAAGCTCGACAGCATCAAGATCGACCGCAGCTTCATCCATTCGATGGCGACGGATCCGGAAAGTGCCGCCATCGTCAAAGCTCTCGTCGGCCTCGGCGCAGGCCTCGGCCTCGAGGTGACGGCAGAAGGGGTGGAGACCGAAGAACAGCGCCTTCTGCTTGCCGAGCACGGCTGCAACCAGGCCCAGGGCTTCTTCTATTCCAAGGCGCTCGGCGCCCAGGAGGCGCTCGACCTCTTCGCCTCGATCGAGGCAGCCCGTCGCAGCGCCTGACGCCCCGCAGCGACTGAGGCCCGGAGCGCAACAGCCGTCCGCTCGGCTCGAGAACAGCATTTCGTCGCCCAGGCGGCGATGCCATAACCGGCTGGACGAATCTCGAGGAGGCCGACATGGCAGACGGAAAAGTCGCGATCATCACCGCCGGCGGCAGCGGCATGGGCGCCGCCGCGGCACGCAAGCTCGCCGAAGACGGTTTTTCCGTCGCGATCCTCTCCTCCTCCGGCAAGGGCGAAAAGCTCGCAGAGGAGCTTGGCGGCTTCGGCGTCACAGGCTCCAACCAATCGCCCGAAGACCTTGAGCGCCTCGTCGCCGGCACGATGGAGCGCTTCGGGCGCATCGACGTCCTCGTCAACAGCGCCGGGCACGGGCCGAAGGGGCCGGTCCTCGAAATCTCGGACGAAGACTGGCACGCCGGTCTCGACGTCTATCTCATGAACGTCATCCGTCCGACCCGTCTCGTCACACCGCATATGTTGAAATCTGGTGGCGGCACGATCATCAACATCTCGACCTATGCCGCCTTCGAGCCGGACCCTCTGTTTCCGACCTCCGGCGTCTTCCGGGCGGGGCTCGCCGCCTTCACCAAGCTCTTCTCCGACAAATACGCGGCCGACAATCTGCGCATGAACAACGTCCTGCCGGGCTTCATCGACAGCCTGCCGGAGAAGGAGGATCGCCGCGCGCGCATCCCGATGGGACGCTACGGCCATGCGGAGGAAGTCGCCGCGACGATCGCCTTCCTCGCCTCCGACGGGGCCGGCTACATCACCGGCCAGAACATCCGGATCGACGGCGGCATCACCCGCTCGGTGTGAGGCCCCACCGGCGCCGCATCATCCCGCCCGTTCGTGCGCTGACTTCTCGTCACCGTTGCGGCCGGCATCCGCCTCCGGCATGGCAAGCGGGGCGAAACAGGCCTCCTTGCAGCTGCCGCGACCGACACAATCGACACAGGCCGGCCGGCGTCGGAAGAGCTTTTTCTTCAGGAAGACGAGCGCCAGAAGCACGATCGCTGCAACGGCGAGCCATTCGAAGCCCCCTGTTGCCGCCTCGCGGCTCAGATCGATCGCCGGCTGCGTTTCGGCGTTCATCGTCTCTCTCCCCTCATGATACGGCGCCTCGTGGCGAATAACCCGGCGGCGGCAGAACCCGGCCGAAGGGGCGCTTGAAGAGGCCGACGACGAGGACCGCAGCGAAAGCCGTGAAATAAGTGATCGTCAGCGTCTGAAGGCCCGACAGGGCGAAATAGCCGCCGAGCGTGAAGATGGCGCTCGCCACGCTCAGGCCGAGGAAGGTCGGGAAGACGATGGAGAAGATCATCCAGCGATAGGATTGCGTCTGCACGCGCACCATGATTGTCGTCGCAAGACACGGCGGATAGAGCGCGAAGAAGAGCATCAGCGCGACGGCACCGAGCGCCGAATAGCCGGCGGCGCGCTGCTCTGAGCCCATACGCTCTTCGAGCGTGTCGGTCTCGCCGTCCGATGGCTGGAAAAGAACGCCGAGCGTCGCCACCGAGCTCTCGCGCGCCGCGAAAGACGAGAGCAGCGCCACGTTGATCTTCCAATCGAAGCCGGCAAATTGCGTCACCGGTTCGAGGCTGCGCCCGACCTGGCCGAGAAGCGAATTGACGATCCGCTCCTCCTTCATCTCGCGCCTCAGCGTCTTGCGCGTCGTCGCAAGCGTCTTCAGCGCCCGCTCCGCGGCGCGCGCCTCTTTGTCGGAGGAGCGTTTCAGGAACGGATAGAACGCGGGATAGCTCGTCTCGTAGCGCGCATCGACGGCCTTTGAGGCGTCCGCCCCCTGCGCCATCAGCTTCTCGGTGCGGTAATCGGTGTAGACGTTGACGAGGCCCGTAAGCGCCGCCTGATCGGGCACCGCGGCGAGATAGGAATTGCCCGCCATCTCGTCGTAGAATTCGGCGATCGCAGCCTCGGCCCGCCCTTCATAGACCGCTTCCTGGTCTGGGCTGAGGCCCGGAAACTGCAACAGCACATAGACGACGACGGAAACGGCGACGACGACGGTGCCGACCTTCTTGATATAGAGCCAGGTGCGATCGAGCGAACGGCGCACCACCCCCGTCAGCGTCGGCAGATGGTAATGCGGCAGCTCCATCACGAAGGGCGCCGTCTCCTTGTGGCGCAGCACGGAGACGGAAAGAAGCTTGGCGACAAGGAGCGCGGCAAAGATCGTGATCGTCGACAGATAGAAGAGAACGAGCCCCTTCGCCTCGACGAAGTAGATGTTGATGAGGAGCGTATAGAGCGGGATCTTCGCCAGGCAGTTCATGAACGGCACGGTGAGGATCGTCGCAAGCCGCGCCCGCTCGTCCGGAATGCCCTTCGTCGCCATCACGCCCGGCACCGCGCAGCCGCCGGCAAAGACGCCCGCCAGGATGAAGGGCAGCGTCGATTGCCCGTGCAGGCCGAAGCGGTGCAGGATCCGGTCGAGAATGAAGGCGATCCGCGCCATATAGCCGGAATCCTCCAAAATCGCGATCAGCGCGAAGAGGATCAGGAAGATCGGCACGTAGTTCAAAAGCGTGTTGGCGGAATCGACCATCCACAGGCCGAGAGAGCGGATCTGCGGGTCGTAGAGAAACCCCGCCTCCGGCAGCCATTGCGCCGCGAAATTGCGCAAGGCGGCGAGAAACGGCCAGGTCACCTTGGTGAGCTCGTAGCCCTGCACGATGGAGATCTCGTAGATCCCCCAGACGACCAGAACGAGGAAGAACGGCGCCAGAATGCGGTGCAGAAGCAGCCGGTCGACGCGCTCCGACGCGGAGACCGCGCCCTTGCGGCTCTCCCTCACTGAGGCGGTGACGATCTCGCCCGCCCAGCGGTCGCGGACGACGGCGACATGGTCGCCGGTCGAAAGATCGCCGGCCTTCTCGAAATTCTTGCGCGCCTCGGCGACATCCTCCAGGAACACGGCCTGACGGGCGTCTTCGCGCACGAGCCGGACCGCCTCGGCATCCCCTTCGACGAGTTTGACGGCAAGCCCGCGCACGGCGGCGCCGGCATCGAGGCCGGAGGAATCGGCGAGCCGTTCCTCGACCCAGCCGATCGTCTCTTCGAGCACCCCGTAATCGAGCCTCGCATCGGAAATCGCCGGGGAAATGTCCGGCTCGTCGGCGATGCGGCGGATCGCGGCGCGCAGCTCCTCGCGGCCGACGCCCTTGCGCCCGATCGAGGCCACGACCGGCACCTTCAGCTTCTGCGCCAGCGCATTCAGATCGATCTTCAGGCCGCGCCGCTCGGCGACATCCATCATGTTGACGACGACGATGAGCGGATGGCCGAGCTCGATGAGCTGCGCCGTCAGATAAAGCCCGCGGCGGAGATTGGAGGCGTCGAGCACGTTGACGACGACGTCGGGCCGCTCCTCGTAGAGAAAGCGGCGCACGACGCGCTCTTCCAAGGAAAACGACGTCAGGCTGTAGGTGCCGGGAAGGTCCACGACCTCCACCCGCCGGCCATGCTCGATGTAAAAGCCGCTCTTCTTGTCGACGGTGACGCCCGGATAATTGGCGATATGCTGGGCCACGCCCGTCAGCGCATTGAAGAGCGTCGATTTGCCGGCATTCTGCTGCCCGGCGAGCGCCACACGCAGGTGCCGCCCCGCCGCACCGGCCGTTTTCTCAGTCACGTTCTACCTCGATCGTCGCCGCTTCCGCGCGGCGCACCGTCAAGACCGCATTGCCGACGCGAATGGCGATCGGATCATTGAGAGGCGCGGCGCGGATCACCGTCACCTCGGCGCCGTTGACGAGGCCGAGATCGAGAAGTCTCTGTCGGATCGCGCCACAGCCTTTCAGCCGGGCGACCCGGCAATGGGTTCCGGGCACGAGATCGTTGAGCGAGCAAAAGCCGTCCCTGGCGCATGGCGCCTCGCCTCGGGCCACGCCTTGGGCCGCCCCTTGGCACATCCCTTGGCCCACCTCCTGGCCCAATCCGGAGCAATGTCGGCGCTGGCGTCGACGCAATCGGCGCATCCCGAAGAATTGCCCTGTCATATCGATCCTCGACCCGTTTTCCCGCAGAACCGTCCTCCCCGCCGGCAAAACGGCGGGGAAGACGTCATTTTCATTTGAGGTCGTAGGCCCGCACCCAGATGACCGCGTCCTGGCTCAATTCCTTGCCCTCATGCTCGGTGGCGGGGCCGGAGCCAAGCGCCGCAAAGCCCCAGAAGCCGGCCTTCGGAATGCCGAAGGTGAACTCGCCATCGGCATCGGTCACCGCGACAAGTGCGCCACCCGGCATCGGCGAGGCGGTCGGCTCACCCGGCCTGTCGGCATCGACATCGGGCTCGGCCGCCATGTACTCGATCTCGACCTCCGCACCCGGCACCGGCTTTCCCTCGGAAAGAAGCACGCCGGAGAAGGTCGAACCCGCCACGATGTTGGTCGGCTTGTTCAAGGGCACGATCTCGGTCGGCAGGCCGACGGGTTCGTTCCAGCCGGTCGGAATGCCGCCCTTGTTGACGAAGGATTTCGTCAGCTGCTGGATGTAGATGTCTTCGCTCTGCTCGTAATAGGGCGCAGGCACCAGGGCGAAGATGTAATCGCCGTTGCGCTTCACCGGCACCGTCGCCTCGTAGGCCTTCGCCTCGTTCTCGGCGCCATGGAAGGTGATCGGCTCAAGCGTCGACGTCAGATCCTGCCTCTCGCCCTTGAACACCACGAAAAACTCTTCCGGCTCGCCCATATCCATCGCGTGGCCGTTTTCCATCGGGTGCCAGAAGATCATCTTGAGCGGCAGATCGGCGGGCTTTTCCAGGTTCACCTCAGGCGTATAGACGAGCTGGAAATGCGCCAGCGCCGGGCTCGCCGCGAAAGCCGCAGACGCGGCAAGAGCAAGTAAGATCGTCTTCATCATCGTTCTCCGCTTCTCTTCGCTATTCGACGATCTCGTCGCCCGGGACTTCGATCTGGTGGCCTTCGCCCCCGTCGAAGAGGACGGAATAGGTGCCGTCCGGCTTGTCGAACTCGAATTCCGAGTTCTCGTCCATCTTGCCTTCGCTGACGGTTTCCCCGTCCGCATTCTTGACCTTGATCGGCACGTTGGAGGCCGACGAGCCATCGGAGAAACCACCCTCGCAGAGGACGGTCCCGTCACCATTGTCGTAGCAGGAGAAGAGCGGCGTATGCGCCAGAGCCGGCGTGACACTGAAACCGATCGCCGCAGCGATAAGGGCTCCGATTTTCATCTCGTGGCGAACCTTCACGATTACGTCCTTTCCGAAAGGGCTTTGTAACGGTGGCGGCTGGTTGAGATTGCGCATGCGCAGGTCAGCTCGGCCGCCCGACCTCATCCTGACTCTCATTCTCATATTATGATCTGAGAGCTCCTCCAATGCGACGGAGGGCTGATGCGCGCTTTCGCCACGCATTTGCAGAAGCGTTCAAAACTGAAGCTGAGGCCGCCCGCTCAAGCGGTTTCGCGAGCCGCCTCGGCGGAGGTCTCGGAAATCGGAAAGAAGCAGGCTGCCGCCTGTGTCGGCGAGGGCTGGTCGACATCGAGCGTCGGCAGCTCTTCCCGGCACTTCGCCTGCGCATGGGGGCAGCGCGGGGCGAAGGCACAGCCCGGCGGCGGGTTCAGAGGATCGGGCAGTTCGGCAAGCTCCACCTCGCGGCGGATGCGCCTTTGCCCCGGCACCGGCGCCGCGTCGAAGAGGAGCTTCGTATAGGGATGGCGCGGGCGCCGGAAGAGCTCGCGGGTTTCGGCGATCTCCACGATGCGGCCGAAATACATGACCGCCACCCGGTCCGACACATTGCCCACGACGGAGAGGTCGTGGCTGATGAAGACATAGGTGAGGCCGAGCCGCCCCTTCAGATCCTCCAGAAGATTGAGGACCTGCGCCTGCACCGAGACATCGAGAGCGGAGACCGGCTCGTCGAGAACGATGATCTCCGCTTCCGCCGCAAGCGCGCGGGCGATGCCGATCCTCTGTGCCTGGCCGCCTGAGAATTCGTGCGGATAGCGGTCGAGGAACTCGGACGAGAGTTTGACGGCCTCCATAAGCTCGTCCATGCGCGCCCGGCGCGTCTCCTTCTTCATGCCGAGAAGATGGATCATCGGCGCCTCCAGAATGGCGCGGATCGTCTTGCGCGGATTGAGGGCGGCCACCGGATCCTGGAAGAGATACTGGATCTTGCGCGCCGTCTCCAAAGAGCCGGTGAGCGGCGTTCCTTTGAGCGTGATCTCGCCTTCCGACGGCCGGTCGAGGCCGACGAGCATGCGCGCGAGCGTCGACTTCCCGCAGCCAGATTCCCCGACGATACCGAGCGTCTCGCCCTCCTTTACGGCGAGATCGACGCCCTGCACCGCATGCACACGCGGACGCGCGGCGCCGAACAAGGTGCGGCCGCCGCCGAAGAAGCGTTTGACGCCTCTCATTTCCAAAAGCGCGCTCATTGCCCCGCCTCCGCATGGGTGTCCGCATGGGTGTCCGCAGGGGCGTCTGCAGGGGCATCCGCATCGTCGACGAGCGGATAGAGGCAGCGCGCCATCCGCCCCGGCGCCACCTCGCCGAGCGGAATGTCGCCCGCCCGGCAATCGGGCTTCGCCCGCGGGCAGCGGGGCGCGAAGGCGCAGCCGTCGGGCAGCCGGTTGAGCGGCGGCGGCAGGCCCTCGATCGCATCGAGCCGCCGGTCGGGATCGTCGAGAAGCGGCACGCAATCGATGAGTTTGCGGGTATAGGGATGCGCCGGCGCGTCGAGCACCTCCTCGGTCCGTCCCATCTCCACGATGCGCCCGGCATACATCACCGCCACCCTTTCGCAGATTTCCGAGACGACGCCGAAATCATGGGTGATGAAGAGCACGGCCGTATGCTTCTCGTGGCGCAGATCGTCGAGCAGCTTCAGAACCTGCGCCTGCACGGTGACGTCGAGCGCCGTCGTCGGCTCGTCGGCAATCAGGACCTCCGGCTCGTTGACGAGGGCGATCGCGATCGCCACGCGCTGGCGCATGCCGCCGGAGAGTTCGTGCGGATAGCTTTTCGCCCGCTCTTTCGGGTTCGGGATCTGCACGGCGCCGAGAAGATCGACCGCCTTCGCCCAGGCCTCGGCCCGGCTCACCGGCTGATGGGCACGCACCGCCTCGGCGATCTGGTCGCCGACGGTGAACAGCGGATGCAGGCTTGAGAGCGGGTCCTGAAAGATCATCGAGATCTCGCCGCCGCGCAGGCGTCGGAGCTCGCCGTCGCGCATTTCGAGCACGTCGCGTCCCTCGCGCATCACGCGCCCGCCGACGATGGCGCCCGGCGGCGAGGGAACGAGGCTCGCGATCGACAGCGCCGTCACCGATTTGCCCGAGCCGGATTCACCCACGAGGCCCAGGCACTCTTCTTTGCCGAGCCTCAGATCGACCCCGCCGACGGCACGAAAGACGTCACGCCCGATCGAAAACTCGGTTTGAAGCCCGACAACATCGAGCGCGCCTTCCTGCTCCGCCGGCATCTCCGGCACCTTGCGCCGCTTCACCTGCGTGCGCGCCGAGGGATGGGCGAGCGCGCCGGAGCGCAGGCGCGGATCGAGCACATCGCGGATGCCGTCGCCCAGAAGATTGATGCTCATCACGATGATGAAGATCATCACGCCCGGAATGATCGACACGTAAGGCGCGGTGAAAAGAAGCTTCCGCCCCTCGCCCAGCATGGAGCCGAGATCGGCCTGCGGCGGCTGCGCCCCGAGCCCCAGAAAGGAGAGCCCCGCGGTCTCCAGGATCATCCAGCCGACGGTGGTCGAGAGCGCGATGACGATCGTCGGCAGCACGTTCGGAAAAATCTCCGTCGCGACCACCCGGATCGGCCCCTTGCCGGAGAGCTTCGCCGCCTCGACGAAATCGCGCCGGGCAAGCCCCAAAGTGATGCCGCGAATGTTGCGGGCGAAGAAGGGGATGTTGACGATGGCAATCGCGTAAAGCGCGTTCAACAGCGCCGGCCCCAGAACCGCGACGATCGCCAGCGCCAGCAGGATGTACGGAAACGCCATCAGCATATCGATGCCGCGCATCATCAGATGGTCGGTGCGCCCGCCTGCATAGCCGGCCACGAGCCCGATGAGAGACCCGAAGAAAGCGGCGATCAGCGAGGCCGAGATGCCGACGGCCAGCGAGATCCGCGTCCCCCAGACGAGGCGGGAGAGAATATCGCGGCCGAGATGGTCGGTGCCGAGAAGATGCCCCGCCGCGAGCGGCCGCTGCAGCCGCTCCGCCGGCGCCGTCGCATCGGGCGGGGCAAGCGGCAGGAGCGGAGCCGCCAGCGCCACCAGAACGACGAGGCTGAGAAGCACGAGGCCCAGAGCCGCCAGCCGATTGTTGGCGAGGAGCCGCCAGGAGGCGGGCCTGGACGAACGCGCGGCGGCTGCCGGCGCGGCCTCTTCGCCGGTCTCTTCCGCCACGCTCATGGCTTCAGCCTCGGATCGAACATCGCCTGCACGACATCGGCGGCGAGGTTGAAGAGCACGTAGCTTGCCGCCACCACGAACACTCCGCCCTGAACGAGGAGCACGTCGCGCGTCGAGATCGCCTTCACCAGCATGTCCCCGATCCCCGGCCACTGGAACACCGTCTCGATATAGACGGCGCCGCCCAGCACGAAGCCCGCCTGGATGCCGATCACCGGGATGACGGAGACGAGCGCCGCCTTGAAGGCGTGACGATAGATCACCCGCCGCTCCGACAAGCCCTTGGCGCGGGCGGTGCGGATATAATCCTGGCGCAGAACCTCCAGCATCGAGGCGCGCGTCATGCGCGCGATGACGCCCGTCGCCACGACCGCGAGCGTCGTCGCCGGCAGGATCAGATGTTTGGCGAGATCGAGCGGTCCGCCGCCACCATAGATCGCCTCCATACCGCTCGCTGGTAGCCAGCGGAGATCGACGGCGAAGACGAGAATGAGAAGAAGCCCGAGCCAGAAGGAGGGAATGGAAATGCCGATCAGCACCAGAAAGGTGATGATGCGATCGGCCCAGCCGAACTGGCGCACGGCGGAGACGATGCCGGCGAGAAGCCCGAAAATCGAGCACAGAACGAGCGAGGTGCCGGCGAGGATGAGCGTGGCACGAAAGCGCTCCAGCACCTCGTCGATCACCGGCCGGTTGAGCGAATAGGAGCGCCCGAAATCGCCCTGCAGCACATTGCCGATCCAAACGAGATACTGCTCCGGCAGCGAACGATCGAGGCCGAGCTGACGGTTCAAGCGCTCGACATTCTCAGGCGTCGCATAGGAGCCGAGGATCGCGGTTGCCGGATCGCCCGGGATTGCCGCGATGATCAAAAAGACGATGATCGACAGGCCGAAGAGGACGGGAATGGCGGCCAGAAGCCGCCGGCCGATATAGGCAATCATCGCCGCCCTCCCCCATTGCCCGAGCGCTCTTCTCGCCTTTGAGCGCAGGGCCGCTCTCGGCGGCTATCGGATAGGGTGAGGACATGGTGCATCGGCGCGGCCCAACGGCACGGCGTCCTTCCTCTCCCTTGCAGGGAGAGGTCGGCAGACCGAGCGAAGCGAGGGCTGGCGGGTGAGGGCGCGGCGTTTCGACGAGATTGAGAGAGGTTGGGACGCTCCGAGCCCGCCCCCTCACCGCCCGCTGCGCGGGCACCTCTCCCCGACGGGGAGAGGAACGGCGCAAGAAGTACGTCCGACGCAACGCACGACCCCATCCAGCCGGCCCTCGGCCGATCCGGCGATGTCGACGCCGAGCCGCGAGCTCCCACGCGCCTCACTGCTTCGTCACGCCCTTCAGATGCAACAGGAAGGAGGGCTGCAGCGAAAAGCCTCCGACCCTTTCCGTCGTCACGGCGTTCTGCTTCCAATTGGCGATGAAGATCCACGGCGCGTCGTCGTGGATGATCACCTGCGCTTCCTTGTAGAGCTTTGCGCGTTCATCCTGATCGGTGGCACGGCGCGCCTTCTCCAGAAGCTCGTCGACCTTCTCGTTGGAATAATAGCCGGAATTGAAGCCGCCCTCGTCCGGCAGCGCATCGGAGCGCAAAGTCAGATAAGGCAGCGTATCGGGATCGTTGGTCATCCAGGCCATCTCGGCCATGTCGGCCTTGCCTTCCAATCCCGGATTCACCTGCGCCAGGAACGTGTTCCACTCATAGCTCTCGATCTTGGCATTGAGCCCCACCTTGGCGAGATCGGCCTGGATGGCGGTGCCCATCGGCACGGGATCGAGCATGCCGGAGCCGCCCTCCGTCACGTAGAAGGTGAGCTCCGCGTTCTCCACGCCGGCCTCCTTCAGGAGCGCCTTCGCCTTTTCCGGATTGTAGGGATAGGGCTTCACGTCGTCATTGTGCGCCCAGGCGAAAGCCGGCGGCACCGGGCCGGCCGCGACCTCGGCTGTGCCCTGCAGCACGTCGTCGACCAGAGAGCGCTTGTTGATGGCGTAATTCACCGCCTGGCGGACGCGCTTGTCGGCGAACGGACCGTCCTTGGTGTTCAAGATGACGTACCAGAGATGCGGCCCCGCCTGCTCGTAGACCTTGAAGGTCGGATCGTCGGCAAACGTCTTGAGATTGTCCGGCGGCACTTCCACCATCACGTCGATGCCCCCCGACAGCATCTCGGCGATGCGCGTATTGGCGTCCGTGATCGGGCGGAAGACGACGGCCTCGAGCGAGGGGGCCCCGTCCCAGTAATCGTCGTTGCGCGTGACAACGACGCGGGTGTTGGAATCCCAGGTCTCGAACTTGAACGGACCCGTCCCGACCGGATGGCGACCGACATCCTTGCCGTATTCCTTCACCGCCTCGGGCGAGACGATGAGCCCCGTCGGATAGGCGAGATTGGAGAGGAAGGGCGCGTAGGGTTCCTTCAGCTTGAAGATCACCGTCATGTCATCGGGCGTCGTGATCTCGTCGACGGAGGAGAAGAAGAAGGCGAGCGGGAACGGTCCCGTGTCGTGATAGGGATGGTCCTCGTCGAGCATCCTCTCGAAATTGAATTTCACCGCCTCGGCGTTGAACGGCGTGCCGTCGTGAAAGGTGACGCCTTGGCGCAGATGGAAGGTGTAGGTGAGCCCGTCCTCGCTCACGTCCCAGGATTTCGCGAGTGCCGGTTCCGGCTCCAGCGTGCCGTCCTTGGTGCGCACCAGCCCGTCATAGAGATTGACGAGAATACGAAAATCGTTCGACGCGGTGACCGCATGCGGATCGAGCGATTTCGGCTCGGCGATCTGCCCGACGATGAGAACATTCGGGGGCGTCTGCGCCTCGGCGCTCGGCACGAAACCGGCGGCAAGAGCAAGCGCGCAAAGCCCGAACAGGGCGGTTCGCCAGAGACCTCTCATCAGCATTTTCCTCCATCGCTGTTCGCCCATTCCATCACGAGCGATAGCGAGAAAGCAAACCCGCCGGCGTGCAGATTTCGCGACGAAACTCCGGGCATCCCGAATTGCCGAAACATTGCAAGCGCTTCACCACCTAATGTGGGTTTCAGTGGTCGGCGGGCTCTGGCCGAAGTTGCGACGATCTTGCCGCGCCCCCTTGTCGTTGCCGCCCTCGCGCCGCAGATGTCGTGCACATCAGCACATCACTCGTCTGTGAGGATGCCCTCTTGCCGTCAAGCTCGACCGATATCGACGCCTCCAATCCGTCCGTAGACGGCAAGGACACCAATCCGGCTGCCTCCCCCGCCGCAGATGCCGGGAAGGAAGGCAGGCCGCGCGACGACGCGGGCGGCAGCGAACCCATCCTGCAGCCCGGGCACAATTGCTGGCGCATCGACAAGGCGCGGCGGGCAAGCCTTCTCATCGACGGAGCCACCTACTTCCGCCGCCTCGACGAAGCGCTCCGCAAGGCAAAGCACTCGATCCTCATCATCGGCTGGGATTTCGACGCGAGCGCGCAATTGCGCCCTGACAAGGAAGGCTCCGAAACGCTAGGCACGCTGCTGCGCTCGCTGGTGGAGGAAAAGGAGACGCTTCAGGTCCAGATCCTGATCTGGAACCTGTCGCCGGTGCACACGCCGAGCGCCGCCCTGCCGCTCATCGTCGGCGCCGATTGGGAGGAGCATCCGCGCATCGCGCTGCATCTCGACAACCATCACCCGGCCTATGGCGTGCAGCACCGCAAGATCGTCGTCATCGACGGCGTGCTCGCTTTCGTCGGCGGCATCGATCTCACCATCAACCGCTGGGATACGAGCCGCCACAAGCCGGAGGAGCCGGCGAGGCAGACGGTGAACGGCAATTCGTACGATCCGATCCACGATATGATGATGATGGTCGACGGACCCGTCTCCCGCTCGATCGCCGAGCTCGCCCGCGGTCATTGGGAGGCGGCAACGGAGGAGAAGGCGGCCATTCCGTCGGCGGAAAACCTGCCGGGAGACGGCAGATCAGGTGCCATCGAAGATCTCTGGCCGGAGGATCTTGAGCCGGATTTCAGCGATATCGACATCGGCATCGCCCGCACCGTGCCCGCCATCGAGAAAGACCGCGAGGTGCGCGAGATCGAGAGCCTCACCTTCGATGCTCTCAGATCCGCGCGCGACACGATCTATATCGAGAACCAGTATCTCTCCGACGACAAGGTCGGCGATATTCTGGAAGAGCGGCTTGCCGAAGAGGACGGGCCGGAGGTCATCGCGGTCATCACGCGCGCCAATCAGGGCATGATCGAAGGCTGGTTCATGGGCGGCAATCTGAACCGCATGATCCGCCGCATGCGCCAGTGCGACCGCCATGGCCGCTTCGGCATCTATCATCCGGTGGCCTCCGTCGATCCGCACCTGGAAATCATGGTGCATGCCAAGGTTCTCATCATCGACGACCGGCTGCTGCGGGTGGGCTCCTCCAACCTCAACCGGCGCTCCACCGGCCTCGACAAGGAATGCGATCTCGCCATCGAAGCCCATGACGAGGATTGCCGGAAAGTCATCCGCAAATTGCGCGACCGGCTGCTTGCCGAGCATCTCGATTGCACACCGGACACGCTCGCCCAGGTGAGTGCGGAAGAAGGCACGCTGGTGAAGGTGATCGACCGCCTCAACACCGGCGACAAGCGCCTCATTGATTTTCCCGAGGTGACGACGCATGGCGCCAAGAAGCTGATGCCCGGCACCCGCCTGTTCGATCCGCGCGGCCCGATCGCTCTCTTCGGGCGCATCCGGCGCAAGGGCAGTCCGCATCGGCGCCGCAAAAGCGACTAGGCCCGGAGCTCGCCCGGAACCACAGCGCCCGGCCCCGCTTATGCCCAGGTGCAGACACGAGAGCCTTCCGAAACGACAGCAAAGCCGGGACGAGAGACGCGCCTGCGCGTCATGACCTGGAACATCCATGGCGGCGCTCCTTGGCTCGGGCGGCGCAACCTTGAGCGCGTCAAGGAAATCGTCGCAGCCCACGATCCGGATATCGTCGCGCTGCAGGAGGTCGATTCACGCCGCAGTGCCGCTGAGGCGA
This sequence comes from Afifella marina DSM 2698, assembly GCF_900102695.1. Lineage (GTDB taxonomy): Bacteria > Pseudomonadota > Alphaproteobacteria > Rhizobiales > Afifellaceae > Afifella > Afifella marina. Next base: position 144,798 of record NZ_FMVW01000001.1, on the reverse strand, counting down.
TCTCCGCCTTCGACGACCTCGCATCAGGGCTCGGCGACGGGCTCGGCAATGGTCTCGGCGCCCATGCGGCCCATGCGAAGACGATCGTCGCGCCCAACGGCGAATTCGGCCACATGCTGATCAGCCGCTTTCCCTTCGCCGACAGCCGCGCCCACGACATCTCCATCGAAGGCCGCGAGAGGCGCATCGTCATCGACACGCTCATCGACACGCCCGGCGGCCCGCTGCATGTCGTCGCCGCGCATTTCGGCCTCGGCTTTGCCGAAAGGCGCCATCAGGCGCGCCTCGCCGCCGAGCTCACGCGGCCGGAAGCTGCTGCCTCCATCATGCTCGGCGATTTCAACGAATGGCAGTGGCGCGGTGCCGTGCGGCACGTTCTTCTCACGGCGCTGCCGGAGCGCACGCCGGAGCGCACCTTTCCGGCACATCTGCCGCTCCTGGCGCTCGACCGGATCTATGGCCGCCCCGCCGGCCTCATCGTGAAGAGCTTCGTCGATCCCGCCGGACGACGCGCCTCCGATCACCTACCTTTGATCGCCGATCTCGACCTGGCGGCCGCCGCGCACGCCTGACCTCGTTTGCGCTGCGACGCCAGAAAAACCGGCCGCACGCGGCCACCTTACCGGCCTGCGCACGCCCGGATCGGGGCCTCGAAAACGGCACGCTGTGCCATTGCGTCACGTCGGCAACCCCCTTGCCGAGGGCCATTTGATTCCCAACCGGCATTGCGGCCGGAAGGCGGGAGGAAAATATGGCTGATCAGGTTCTCGACGCGAAGGGGCTCAATTGCCCGCTGCCGCTCTTGCGCGCCAGGAAGGTCCTGGAAGAACTGCCCAATGGCGGCACGCTCGAAGTCGTCGCGACAGATCCAGGCACCGTCAGAAACTTCCAGGATTTCTGTCAGACGAGCGGCCACGAACTGATGGAATCGCGCACGGAGGGCGACGTCTTCACCTTCGTCATCAAACGCTGCAACTGATTTGAACTGACTTGAACGGCCTGCGGGGAGGCCAGACAGCGTTCACGCCTCTTCTTTCACCGCAGGCGGGCCCCCAACGAGTGCCTTGAGCTCGCCGAGCGTTGCAATGACATGCTCGGGCGAAAGCGCCAGGCATTCTGAGGCCTCGCCATAGCCGTAGCGGGCGAAACAGGCGGCAATGCCGGCAGCTTTCGCAAAGGCGAGGTCGGCCCGCGTATCGCCGACCATCAGATAATCGCCCAGCGGCCGCGCGCCGAAAAGCGGCGCGACCCGATCATGAAAGACCGCCGGATCGGGCTTCATCGGCGCGCCCGGCTCCGCCGCGATGATGGCGCTCACTTCGATTTCAAAGCGCGCCAGCGTCGCCTCGACGGCCCTCGCGCCCTTGTTGGACAAGACCACAACCGCCATGCCCGCCTCTTCCAAGGCGGCAAGCGTCTCCTGGGCCCCCTTAAAAAGCCGCGTATGTTCGGCGTCGATCGCGGGATACTTGTCGCGATAGGTTTCAACGCACCGTGAGATCTCGTCCGGCGCCAATTGCGGCACCAGAACCGCCACGGCCTGATCGAGCGACAGGCCCGCCGCGATCACCTCCTCGACCTTCTTCTCTTGCGGCATCGCAAAGCCGGACTCGGAGAGCGTCCGGCGCATGCAGGCAACGACCGATCGCCTTGTGTCGGCAAGCGTGCTGTCGAAATCGATGAGGATGACGCGGTAGGACATCGGCCGAAACTAGGACGATTCTCTTGCCAATTCACGCTGTCGTCACGCGCCCATCCGCCCCAAACCTTGCCGGGCGCGCCCTTTGGCGAACGAACCTTGGCGGCATCGCCCGACGGCTCGTTTATGCAGTATCGTCGTTGCGAAGCGCCCCGAAAGCCCGCCAAACGGGAGCAACTATGCAGTTTTTATCATCATTATAGCTTTCTCTAAGCAACCCACGCCGCAGTTAGAAATTACCTTCTTTGCGGACTAAGAAACTTCGCACCAGGCAAGGTTTCTCGGGAGAGAACAGAGGCTCATTCAGCGAGGGGATCGGATGCTGGACGCTGTCATCGATTTCACCAACAACATTTTATGGAGTTACGTTCTCATCTACGGCCTGTTGGCCGTCGGTGTGTTTTTCACGCTCAGGCTCGGTTTCATTCAGTTTCGTCATTTTCCGGAATTTCTGCGCGTCGTGCGCAGCTCGCGCTCCAGCGACAAAGCCGGCATTTCGCCTTTGCAGGCGCTCACCGTGTCGCTCGCCTCGCGCGTCGGCACCGGCAATCTCGCCGGCGTTGCGGTGGCTTTGACCCTCGGCGGGCCGGGCGCCATTTTCTGGATGTGGATGGTGGCCCTCGTCGGCATGGCGACGGCCTATGCGGAATCGACGCTCGCCCAGCTCTACAAGGTGCGCAACGAAGACGGCGATTATCGCGGCGGGCCCGCCTTCTACATCGCCCGCGGCCTGCGCGCGCCCTGGCTCGGCGGGCTTTTCTCCGTCTTCCTGATCCTCTCCTTCGGCCTCGTCTTCAACGCCGTGCAGGCGAATTCGATCGCCGATGCGGTGGAGGCAGCCTTCGGCATTCCGAAACTGTGGATCGGACTTGGCCTCGCCATTTTGTCCGGCATCGTCATCTTCGGCGGCATCCGTCAGATCGCGCGGGTGGCCGAGATCATCGTGCCGTTCATGGCGATCGCCTATCTCATCGTCGCCTTCTATGTGCTCATCGTCCACTATGCCGAATTGCCGGGGGTCTTCGCGCTCATCGTCAAAAGCGCCTTCGGTCTCGAGGAAGTGGCGGGCGGCGTCACCGGCGGCCTTGCCGCGGCCTTGCTCAACGGCGTCAAACGCGGCCTCTTCTCCAACGAGGCGGGCATGGGCTCGGCGCCGAACATCGCCGCCGTCGCCACGCCCGATCCGCACCACCCCTCCAGCCAGGGCATGGTGCAGGCGCTCGGCGTCTTCATCGACACGCTTCTCATCTGTTCGGCGACCGCGTTGATGATCCTCTTGTCCGGCGTCTACACGCCCGGCCAGGAGGTGACGGGAACGGAGCTGACGCAGAACGCACTCTCCGCCCATATCGGCGATTGGGGCGTCTATTTCGTCGCCGTGGCGATCTTCTTCTTCGCCTTCACCTCCATCCTCGGCAATTACTCCTATGCCGAGAACGCCATGACCTTCCTCGGTTTCGGCGGCAAGGGAGGGCTCACCGTCCTGCGCGTCGCCGCGCTCTTGATGGTGATCTGGGGATCGCTGCAATCGGTGCGCACCGTCTTCCACACGGCCGATGCCTCCATGGGATTGATGGCCACCATCAACCTCATCGCCATCGTCGCCTTGTCGGGCACGGTCACCAAGCTCACGCACGATTACTTCAAGCAGAAGAAAGCGGGCAAAGAGCCGACCTTCGACAACGACTTCTATCCCGAGCTCGCCGGCAAGATCGACGGCACGATCTGGACGAAGCATGGCGATCTCGGCAAACCCGACCCAGAGCCGGGTGACGAAGAGACCGCTTCCGGCCGCGCCTGACCCGCGATCATGAAGAAGCGGCTTTAATCAACGGAGGTGTCGGACCGGTGCCGGCACCTTCTTCCGCCCGGCTTCTTTCCGCCCGGGGATGTCTTTTTTCTGCGGGCGGAATTGCCTATCTCGCCTGCCTCATGGCCTTGCGTGATCATCCTGCCGAGACCTGCTGGCTGTGCGGGCGCCCGCTCGGACGGCGTGTCGAATGGCATCATCCGACGCCGAAAAGCCGCGGCGGGAGGGAGACGGTGCCGATCCATCCGATCTGCCACCGCACGCTGCATGCGGTCTTCTCGAATGCGGATCTTGCCCGCATGGAGGCGGAGGGAACGCCCCTCTCCGCCCATCCGAAGATTGAAAAATTTCTCGCCTGGATCGCCAACAAGCCGCCGGATTTTCACGCCCCGACGCATCGTCGGCGCTGATTGCGACAGACAGGCCGGCCCGCCACGCAGCCGCGCGGGCTTCCGCAAAACCTCAGACGAAAACCTCGCGGTCGATGCGGCCCTTGGAGCCGAAGACCTTCAGATAGCGCTCGATCTCCTCTTCCGGCCCGCTCGCCTTTCGCGGATTGTCGGAGAGCTTGACGACCGGATGGCCATTGGCGCTGCTCACCTTGCAGACGAGCGAGATCGGATCGAGCGCCCCGCAGGGCTCCGGCGCACAGCCGCGGAAATCGTTGGTGAGGTTTGTGCCCCAGCCGAAGGACATGCGCGCCCTGCCGGAAAAATGCCGGTAGGTCTCCTCGATCGTATCGACGTCCATGCCGTCGGAGAAGATCAGAAGCTTTTCTGAGGGATCGCGCCCTTTCGAGCGCCACCAGGCGATGATCTCCTCGCCGGCGGGAATGGGCGGGGCGGAATCGGGGCGAAAGCCGGTCCAGTCGGCGACCCAATCGGGCGCATTCTTCAAGAAGGCCGTCGTGCCATAGGCATCCGGCAGGACGATCAGGAGATTGCCGCCATAGAGCGTCTCCCATTCGCGCAGCACCCGGTAAGGCGCGCCGTGAAGCGCCGCGTCGTCGGGCGACAGCGCCGCCTCCACCATCGGCAGCTCGTGCGCATTGGTGCCGATCGCCTCCAGATCGGCATCCATCGCCAGAAGCACGTTCGACGAGCCGATGAAGGCGTCGCCCAGCCCCTCCTTCAACGCCTCCACGCACCAGCGCTGCCACAGAAAGGAATGCCGGCGCCTGGTGCCGAAATCCGACAGCCGCAAATTCGGCAGCTGGCGCAACCGCTCCACCTTGTCCCAGAGCTTCGACTTGGCGCGGGCGTAAAGCACATCGAGCGCAAAGCGTCCCATCGGGCGCATGGCGGAGCGCGATCTGAGCTCGTTGACGATGGCGAGCGCCGGGATCTCCCACATCGTCGTGTGCGTCCAGGGGCCGTGGAAATCGAGCTCGAACTGCCCGTCCACCCGCTTCAGCTCGTATTCCGGCAGGCGAAATTTGGCGAGCCAGGCGAGGAATTCGGGCTCGAAGATCTGCGAGCGGCCATAAAACGAATTGCCGGCGAGCCAGATCATCTCCTTCTTGGTGAAGGTGAGAGAGCGGGCATAATCGAGTTGATCGCGCAGCTCCGCCTCGTCGATCTCCTCGGCAAGCTTCACGCGACTGGTGCGATTGATCAGCGAGAAGGTCACCTTGGTGTCGCGGTGCAGACGCCAGATCATCTGCAACATCAGGAGCTTATAGAAATCCGTGTCGAGCAGGGAGCGGACGATCGGATCGAGCTTCCAGGTGTGATCGTAAACGCGGCTCGCGAGATCGGTCGTCGCCATTCAAGGATTTTCCGTCTTCTTCGACGCCAGGGGGGAGAAGGGTCGTCGCCCCGAGGCAAGCGCCTGGGGGCGGCACAGTCAAGCATTCCTGGTGTGTGGAGAAAACGGCGAAAGCCAAAAAGCCGCGGCGGTGCCGGGGGATGAAACCCGCCGGGAGGGTTTTGCGCACGGCGAACCGGCGCCAGCGGACGACATGACCTCAGAAAACGATCGGACTAACGATCCTTTTCGGGCGGCGCGTTCCCGTCGTCGTCCACATATTCCGGCCCGTAATCTTCCTTGTGCTGCAGGTTTTCCGGCGCCGGCTCCTCGGCCTCCGGGGCAGGCTCGTCGCCATCCGAGGCCGTCTCATCGGTTTCCGGCGTGCCCTCGCCGTTGTCCGATTTGGCCTCGCCGCCTTCCTCCTCGTCGCTCTCCGACGCCGCTTCGGTGTACCATTCATAGGCCGCCTCGACGGCGACGGTCGACGAGTTCGGCAGCACGCTGACATAGGCGGAATCATCGCCGGCCGGGGCCGGACGCTGCGACATGCGCCAGCCGGTATGGATGGCGATGATCGCAAAGAACACGGCGAGGATGACCCAGAAGAATTGCGGGCCGGCGAGATCCATCGCCTGGCCGGTCATCAGCGGGCCTGCGACCGCGCCGACCCCATAGATGAACACCATGCCGCTCGCGGCCGCCGGCATGTCCTCGTGTTCGAGGTGATCGTTCGTATACGCGATCAGGAGCGAGTAGAGCGGGCTCGCCATCCCGCCCATGACGAGACCGGCGGCCAGAAGCGCGATCAGGTTTCCCGACAGCGTGAAGGCGACGCCACAGGTCACCGCGCCGACCGCCGAAAGCGTCAGGATCAAGACGCGCCGGTCCATGAAATCGGACATCCGCCCGACCGGAAACTGAAACAGGAACGAGCCGGTGAAGAGGGCGGCGACGAGCGCCGAGATCTCGCGCACATCGAGCCCGATCTTGGCGCCGTAGACCGGCGACATGCCCATCTGCGCCGCCAGCACGCCCCCGAGCACCAGCGTCCCGACCGCCGCCGTCGGCGAGCGATCGTAGAGCTGGCGCAGCGACATCGCCTTGGTCGATTGCACGGCCGGGATCGGCACGGCCGACAACAGCACCGGCGTGAAGGCGAGCGAGACGAGGATCGACGCCCAGACGAACAGGGAGAAACCGGCCGCATCGCCGAAATTCAAAAGCCCCTGCGCCGCCACCATGCCGAGCATCTGCGCCACCATATAGGACGACAGGAGCATGCCGCGCGTCTCGTTGGTGGCGCGGTCGTTGAGCCAGCTTTCCGACGTCACATAGATCCCCGACAGGCAGAAGCCGAGCATCAGGCGCAGGATCGTCCAGGACCACGGATCGGTCAGAAGCGGAAAGGCGATGAGCCCCGCCGACATCAAGGAGCCGAGGGCTGCGAAGACGCGCACATGGCCGACTTTGCGGATCATCTCCGGCGTCCAGCGCGAGCCGACCAGAAAGCCCAGGAAATAGCCCGACGTGACGAGCGAAAGTTCGAACGTCGAAAACCCCTCGATATCGCCGCGCACACCCATCAGCGTCGACTGCATGCCGTTGCCGACCATGATCAGGAAGACACCGAAGAGAAGCGCCCAGACGCTTGAGACGAGCTGAAACATGTTTCCCCCGATGCCTGCCTGCATTTCGCCAGGCGATGTCGCCGCGACCATCTTCACCGCGATCACTTTCACTGTGATCACTTTCGCCGTGATCACCGTCACCGCAATCACCGTCGCCACGCTCACGTTCAGCGCGATCACGTTGACCACGATCACCGCCCCCCGCCTTCACCCCGCCCGAGGTCTCCGCCCGGCTTTTCAGCCGGACCTTCGCCCCAAGTCGTCGCTCAGCGGCTCGCTCGCACGCCGCGCAGGCGTGTCCACCAGGAACCTAGATTTCGCGGATTTTTGCGATGTCCAGCAAAGCGACGATGACACCGGCCCCAACCGGCCTGCCCTGACGGATCAAGACAGGCTCAACCGGACCGAAACATCACCCGCACGAACATCGCCGCCCCCATGCCCGAGACACCCTCTGCAAGCTTGCCGGAAAGCGACACGCAGATGCCTCGGGGGCGGCACGGGGAGAGATGGGAATCGGTCGGCCGTACTGATCCCACCAGAAGAGGCTCAGCCCCCACAACCCCGGACTATTTTCTTACATCTTGAATCGCTCCCATCAAGGGAGCATATTAAATTGACGCCTTGAGATGCTGCGGTATAAATCTCATGCATGAGGATCATTGCTCGGCCCAAGCTGATCGCATTCGGAGAGCGCTTTCCCGATGCGAAGGCGCAACTCGATGTGTGGTGGGCAGAGGCCAAGCGGGCGGAATGGGCATCACCGGCGGACATCAAGGCTCACTACCGCAATGCGAGTATTCTCAAAGGTGGGCGCGTGGTCTTCAACATCTGCGGCAACAAATATCGGCTGATCGTGAAGTTCGACTACCAAAAGAGGATCGGGTTCGTCCGTTTTCTGGGAACCCATAAAGAGTACGACCAGATCGATGCGGAGGAGGTGTGACGATGAGTGAATCTCATATCCGGCCCATTCATTCAGACCAGGACTATGCCGCAGCCCTCGCCCGCATCGAAGAGCTCATGGAGATGGGCCGCTCTTCGGCAGAAGATGATGAGCTGGACGTGCTCGCGACGCTGGTCGAAGTCTATGAGGATCGGCATTTCCCCATGGATACGCCCGATCCCGTCGAGGCCATCAGGTTTCGCATGCAGCAGCTCGACATGAACCAGAGCGATCTTGCGCCGATCATCGGAAGCCGCGCCAAAGCCTCCGAGGTTCTCAGCGGCAAGCGGGATCTCACGCTGAAGATGATCCGTGCCCTGCACAAACATCTTGGCATTCCCGCCGATATCCTGATCGGCGATGGAGGCTTGCCGAAGGCTCCCTCCGGGATCGACCTCGACCGCTTTCCCCTCGCGGAAATGGCGAGGCGCGGCTGGATCAAGAAGACAGAAAACCTGAAAGACCATGCGGAAGAGATCGTGCAAAGCCTGATCGCCTGTGCGGGCGGCCCGGAAGCTTTGCCGAAAGCGCTCTTCCGCCAGGGTCATGGCACGCGTGCGAACGCCAAAACGGACATCAATGCCTTACAGGCCTGGTGTCTCCACGTTCTGTGCAGAGCTCGCGACGTCGATCTCGAGGGTCGCTACGAGACAGGGATGATCGACCTTGAGTTCCTTCGAGACCTGGCGCGTTTGAGCACGTTCGACGAAGGTCCGAGACTTGCAAGGCAGAAGCTGGCGCAGCACGGCATTGCCTTGGTCGTCGCCGCCCATATGCCGAGAACCTATCTCGACGGAGCGGCACTCTGGACTGTCGAAAACGTGCCGGTGGTGGGCATGACGATCCGATACGACCGCCTCGACAATTTCTGGTTCTGCCTCCTGCACGAACTCGCCCATCTTGCCCGTCACTTTCCAGAGGGCACGGACGAGGTGTTCATCGACGACCTGCAACTTCGAGAACGCAACCATGAGCGCGATGACGTGCGCGAGCGCGAAGCGGACGAATGGGCCCAAGACGCGCTGATCCCATCTGACCTCTGGGAAAAACATCCCGCGCGTTCCAGTCCGAATGTGCGGAACATCCTTTCTCTCGCACACGAAGCCGGCGTCCATCCGGCGATCGTCGCAGGGCGCGTCCGTCACGAGAGAAACAACTACCGCCTCCTGTCGCAGTTCGTCGGCGCAAAGGAAGTCGGGCGGTTTCTGATGGAGAATGGCGGCTAAACTTCTAACCGAAGCGCCCTGCATGGCTGCAACGTATTGCAAGCCATCAAGAGGTGGGTGCCCCTCACCCCCTCCACCGCCGCATCACCCCCTTCTCCACCTCCAAAACCGCAAACAGCACAACCCCGACGCCGAGGATCATCGCGCCTTCACCCACCGAAAGCGCGCGGCTTGCAAAAATGAACTGCGCCGGCGGTGCGTAGGTGAAGAGAAGCTGGGCCACGACCTGGATCGCGACACCGATGAGGACGGCGCGCGTGCCCATCAGGCCGCGCCAGGTGAGCGAGGGGCCGCCGATATAGCGGATGGAAAAGAGATAGGCGATTTCCATCACCACCATGGTGTTGACGACGATGGTGCGCGCCGTCTCCACGCTCTCGCCGCGCCACAGCGCCCAATTGAACATGCCGAAAAGCCCGATGACGAAGAGGCCGGAAACGAAGACGATCCGCCACAACAGGAAGGGCGAGACGAGCGGCTCGTCGGGGCGTCGCGGCGGCCGTCCCATCGTGCCGGGCTCCGTCGGCTCGAAAGCGAGCGTCAGCCCGAGCGTCACGGCCGTCACCATGTTGATCCAGATGATCTGGGCGGGCGTCACCGGCAGCGTCAGGCCAAACAGCATGGCGCCCATGATCGCCGCCGCCTCGCCGCCATTCGTCGGCAGCGTCCAGGCGACGACCTTCTTGAGATTGTCGTAGACGGTGCGCCCCTCGCGCACGGCGGCGACGATCGAGACGAAATTATCATCCGCGAGCACCATGTCGGCCGCCTCCTTGGCGGCCTCGGTGCCCTTTTTCCCCATGGCCACGCCGACATCGGCCCGCTTCAGGGCCGGCGCGTCGTTGACCCCGTCGCCGGTCATGGCGACGACCGCGCCTTGCGCCTGCAGCGCCTCCACGATGCGCAGCTTGTGGGCGGGGCTGGCGCGCGCGAACACGTCGGTCGCGGCGACGCGGGCGGGAAAGTCCGCCTCGCCGATCTTATCAAGCTCGGGTCCGGTCAAAACCGCGACATCGCCGCTCAGACCCAGCCTGCGGCCGATCGCGCCGGCAGTCGCGGCATGGTCGCCGGTGATCATCTTGACGGCGATGCCGGCGCGCTTGCAATCGGCGACGGCATCGCGCGCCTCCTCGCGCGGCGGGTCGATCAGCCCGACGAGGCCGATGAGCGACAGCCCCTCTTCCACATCGGCCGGTGACAGCGCCTCCACGCTCTCGCCAACCACCTTCGCCGCGAAAGCGAGAACCCGGCGTCCATCCGCCGCCAGCATCTCCACATGGCTTTGCCATTTCGCCCGGTCGAGCGGCACCTCGCCGTCCGCGTCGACCTGACGGTCGCACATTCGAAGTACGCATTCGGGCGCGCCCTTCACATAGACGATGCGGGCATCGTCTTCCTGGTGCAGCGTCGCCATGAACTGGGTGGTGGAATCGAAGGGCAGCTCGTCGCGCCGCTCAAAAGCGCCGCGCGTCGTCTCCCAGTGCCAGCCGGCGCGCGCGGCAAAGGTGACGAGCGCGCCCTCCATCGGATCGCCCTCGACGACCCAGCCGTCCTCCGTCTGGCGCAGGCTCGCATCGTTGCAGAGAAGGGCGGCGCGGGCGAGAAGTCCGAGCGCGAAATGCGCCTCTTTGTCGACCGGCTCGCCGTTTCTGATGGGCTCACCCTCCGGGGCATATCCCGACCCCACGATCTCGATTTCGCCATCGGCCAGGATCGCGGAGGAGACGATCATCTCGTTGCGCGTCAGGGTGCCGGTCTTGTCGGAGCAGATGACGGAAACGGAACCCAGCGTCTCGATCGCCGGCAGGCGGCGAATGATGGCGTTGCGACGCGCCATGCGTTCCACACCGATGGCGAGCGTGATGGTCATCACCGCCGGCAGGCCTTCCGGGATCGCGGCAACGGCAAGCCCGATCACCGCCATAAAGGCCTCTTCCCAGGGATAGCCGGTGAGGAAAACGCCCCACAGGAAGACGAGCGCCGCAGCGCCCAGAATGACGAAGGTGAGCTGGCGGGCGAAGACGTCCATCTGGCGCAGAAGCGGCGTCGTCAGCTGTTCCACCGAGGACAGAAGCCGCGTGATATGGCCGAGCTCCGTCGCCTCGCCGGTCGCGACCACCACGCCCGCCCCCTGGCCGTTGACGACGAGCGTGCCGAAAAAAGCCATCGAGATGCGGTCGCCGATCGGCGCATCCGCCGCCACCTCGCCCAGCGCCTTGTCGGCGGGCACGGATTCGCCGGTAAACGCCGCCTCCTCGATCCGGAGCCCGCGGGCGCGGAAGAGCCGGAGATCGGCCGGCACACGGTCGCCCGCCTCCAGAAGCACGACATCGCCGGGCACCAGCTCTTCGACCGGCACGGTGAGGCGCCGCCCGTCGCGGAGGACGGAGGCATGCGGGCTCACCATGCCGCGGATCGCCTCGAGCGCCTTTTCCGCCCGCCCCTCCTGGATGAAGCCGACGACGGCGTTGATGACGACGACGGCGAGGATCAAGGACATGTCGATCCATTCCGCCAGACACGCGGTCACGACCGCCGCGGCCAGAAGAACGAAGATCAGAAGATTGTTGAACTGGGCGAGGAAACGAAGAAGCGGTCCGCGCGGCTTGGCGACGGGCAGGCGGTTTTCCCCGAAGCGGGCAAGCCGGTCGTCCGCCTCCGCCGTGCTCAGCCCGTCGCGGCTTGCGCCAAATGTGTCGAACACCGTCTCGAGCGGCGCGGCATGAACGGCGACATCGGCGCGCGCCTCCGCGGCGCGGCCGCGGCTCAGGGCCGTCTCGTCGCGTCCCTCTCCTCGGATGTCCCGCACCATCCGATCCTCCCGCCCTCGGGCTTCGGGCGCTTGCGTTTCGCGAGGCCTTTCGCCGGCGCGAGAGTCCGCAATCCCGCGCACGCAACGCCTCATCCTTGAAGTGGCGTCGGCCGCCTCGCCGGTCAAAGCCCGGCCGGCGATATGTCGCGCTCGTCCGGAATCCCAGAGTTCGGCCCCCGCGGCCGCAAGCTGTAAGCTTCACCAGCAAACAGTTACAACTTTTGCGAAACCGCCAAAGGACTGTTCAGGAATAGAAGCTAGTTTCCGTGACGGAACGGAAGGTTCGGCACACCCATGCTTTCAGAAGTTTCTCCGCGGGGACGTATGCAAATCCTACGCTGGACGACGCTCGGCACGCTTTTCTGCGTCGTCTTTGCCGTTTCCTTCAATTTCCTGCTATTTCGCGATCTCGGCGATCCGGCGCTTTCGCGCGCGTTGTTCGGCTCCGCCGTGGTGGCGTGCCTCCTCGCCGCCCCGTCTTTCTTCTATCTGTCGCTGAAGCTCCGGCAGCTCGCAAAGACCAACCATCGCCTCAACACGATCGCCTCAATCGACGGGCTCACCGGCTGTCTCACGCGGCGCGCCTTCTCCACCCTCGTCGACGACTGGCTGCACGGCGCCGGCGATCCTGGCAACGCGAAAGGCGACACGAACGATAAGCGGCCCGGCACCCTTCTCGTCATCGACGCCGACCGCTTCAAAAGCATCAACGATCGCTTCGGCCATCAATGCGGAGATGAAGCCTTGTGCGTCATCGCGGCGGCGATCCGCGCCAGCATGCGCATCGACGATCTTGTCGGCCGGCTCGGCGGTGAAGAATTCGGCGTCTTTCTGCCCGGCACAGTCGATGCCGGCGAAATCGCCGAACGCATCCGCCGCAAGGTGGAAACCGCTTCCTTTTCCCCACAGGAATGCCCGCACCAGCTCACCGTCAGCATCGGCGGTGCCAGCGTCTCGGGCGGCGGCACCTTCAACCACATCTACCGTCTTGCCGATGAACGCCTCTACGAGGCCAAGCGCGGCGGGCGCAATCGCATCGCCGTCGGCCCCGCCACGCCCACGGTCCCGCCGCTCAGGCTCGTCAGCCCAAATCTCGCTTCGGCGACCTGATCCCCGTCAGAACGGCAAGAGCCAGGGAACGAGGGTCACTGTGGCAATGAGCGAGATCGCCGCAAAGGGCACGCCGACGCGCACGAAATCCATGAAGGTGTAATCGCCAGGCCCGATGACGAGCGTGTTCACCGGCGACGAGACCGGCGTCATGAAGGCGGAGGACGCGGCGAGTGCCACCGTCATGGCGAAGGGATAGGGCGAGGCGTGGAGCTCGGCCGCGACGGCGACGGCGACCGGCGCCATCAGAACCGCCGTCGCGGTGTTGGAAATGAACAGCGAAAACGCCGCCGTGACGATGAAGATGCCGACGAGAACGGCGCGCGGACCGGCGTCGCCGACGACCGACAACAGCGCATCGGCGGCGAGATCGACGCCGCCCGTCTTCTGCAAGGCGAGCGAAAAGGGCAGCATGCCGACGATGAGAACGAGGCTCTGCCAATGGATCGACCGGTAGGCGCTCGTCATGTCGACGCAGCCGAAAAGCCCCATGACCAGGCAGGCGATCAACGCCGCCTGCACGTTCGGCACCACGCCTGAGACCATCAGCCCGACGAGAAGCGCAAGGGCGCCGAGCGCATAGGGCGCGCGACCCGGCGCCGGCAGAGCATCGTCGAGTTCGGCCGGCAGATTGAGAACGATGGTGTCGCTTCCCTCCGCCTGCAAAGCTCGGATCGCCCGCCACGGCCCGAAGACGAGAAGCGTATCGCCGAGCTTCAAGGGCTCGTCGAGGATCGAGGTCGTCACCGCCTTGCGCCCGCGCTTCAGGCCGACGACGGCGAGATCGGTCTCGGAGCGGAAGCGCGCCTCCACGACGGTGCGGCCGATCAGGCTCGATTCCACCGGCACCATCATCTCCGCCATGCCGATTTCCTGCGAGCGGTCGGTGAAATAGGCGCCGGAGAGGGGCAGGCGGGAGAGGCCGAAACGCTGGCAGACATCGTCGATGTCGATCGTCGGCACGAAGACATCGAGAAAGAGGATGTCACCTTCGTGCAGCTCTGTCTGCGCCAACGGGCGGATGAGATGGCGGGCAAAGCCGCGGCCGCGCTCGATCGCGATGACATTGACGCCCGACGTGGAGCGCAGGTCGAGATCTTTCAGACGGTGGCCGATGAGGGACGAACCCGCCTCGATGCGCAACCGCCCCTCGCGCTCGGCGAGCCCATATTCCTCGACCCAGTCGGAGAGATGTGGACGCACGACCCCGCCCGCCTTCTTCGGCTTGCCGGGCAGGAGACGGCGGGCAAAGAGCATGTAGACGATGGCGAGAACGAGAAGCGGCACGCCGAAGGGCGTGATGGCGAAAAAGCCGAAACCTTCGAACCCCTGCCGCAAAAGCTCGGAATGGACGATGAGGTTCGGCGGCGTCGCCACGAGGGTCATCATGCCGCTGATGAGACCGGCGACGCTCAAGGGCATCATCAGACGTCCGGGCGCGAGATCGGCGGAGCGGGCGACGCGCAGGACCACGGGGATGAAGAGCGCCACCACGCCGGTTGAGCTCATCACCGAACCGACCAGGCCCACCGTCACCATCAACAAGACGATGAGGCGGGCCTCATTGCCGCCGGCGCGTGCCACGATGCGCTCGCCGAGCCTTTGGGCGATGCCGGTGCGCACCAGACCCTCGCCGATGATGAAGAGCGCCGCGATCAACACGACATTGGGGTTGGACAGCCCCGACAGCGCCTCGGAAACGGTGAGCACTCCGGTGAAGGGCAGCGCCACCATCATGATCACGGCCACCGCATCCATGCGCGGGCGGTTGGCGACGAACATCACGATCGCAGCGCCCAGAAGCGCCAGGACGAGGGCAAGGTCGATCGTCATTTCAGGTCAGAAGGGCTGATACGGCAAAAGGACGGGGGTGCATTCCCCCGCCATAGCGCATTCTCAGTCGAACGTCGCCCGCCCCAGGCGACGCGGAGATCAGGCGCCGCAGATGTCAGGCGCCGCGGATGTCAGGCGACGTGGATGTCAGGCGATGCGGACGTCAGGCGTTCAGCGTCGTGTCCGCCGCCGCGGCGCCGGCCTTGCGGCCTGATCGCCGGAACTGCGTGTCGCAAGCCAGATGACATGGCGGGCGCCGGCGCCGTTGGAGCGGGCCCGCACCTTCTGTTCGGCGACGGCAAAGCCCGACTGGCGCAACCTTTCCGCAAAGGCGCGATCGGGAGCGGCCGACCAGATCGCCAGCACGCCGCCGGCCGTCAACGCCCGGCGTGCCGCGCCGAGCCCGCGCCAAGCATAGAGCGTTTCGTTGTCTTCGGCGACGAGACCGTCCGGCCCGTTGTCGACATCGAGCAGGATCGCATCATAGGTGCCGTTCGCATCGGCGATCAGCCGGGCGACATCCTCCTCCACGATGGTGACGCGCGGATCGGTGAGGCTGGTGCCGTAAAGCTCCGCCAGCGGCCCGCCGGCCCAGGTGACCACGGCCGGCACGAGTTCTGCGACGGTGACGCGCGCTTCCGGCGGAAGATCGGCAAGTGCCGCACGCAGGGTGAACCCCATGCCGAGACCGCCGATCAGAATATGCGGGCGCCTGCGGTTTGAAATTCGCGCACAGGCGAGATGCGCCAGAGCCTCTTCGGAGCCGCTCTGGCGGGAATTCATCAATTCGGCGCGGCCGACCATGATGGCAAAATCGCCGCCGCGCTGCATGAGACGCATTTCGCCGCCTGCCGGCAGCGGCGCCGTATCGAGCTTGAGCCAGGGGAGCAAGGGAGACCTCTGGATGGGGGAAGCCCGCCCTTGCACCATTTGACGCAAAGAAGAAAGGCGCGGCAGCCATGCCGCTTCAGCATGGCTGCCGTGCAGGGTCAGCTTTGCTCGATGGCGCGTGCCGCCTCGTCGAGGATCGCCGCGATCGCCTGAGATTCCTCCTTCGACAGCGCGCCCCGCTCGCTGCGGAGCGACAGTGCCATTTTGAGGTTCTCGAAAGCCCGCAGCACCTCCGGCGCGGAGCGCGAAGACTGCATGGCCGCCACTTTTTCCATGCGCGCGAAGATCGCCTTCACGCGCGTGTCGTGCGCTTCAAGATAGGTGCGCCCTTCGTCCGTGATCGCATAGAGCTTGCGGCCGTCGCGCTCCTCGATCGAGGCGTGGCCCATCTCCTCCAGCATGTTGAGGTTCGGATAGACGACGCCCGGGCTCGGCACATAGGCGCCGGCGAGCTTTTCCTCGATCGCCTTGATGAGGTCGTAGCCGTGGCGCGGCTCGTCGCGGATCAGCGTCAGGATGACGAGGCGCAGATCGCCCTGGTCGAAGATGCGGCCGCCGCGACCGCGTCCGCCGCCATGGCTTCCGTGCCCGCCGTCAAAGCCGCCGCCACGGTGACCGCCGGGGTGACCCCCACGATGACTCCCGCGGTGCCCGCCCCGGGGGTCACCGCCAAAGCCGCCCCTCGGGGCGCCATGAGCGCCTCCATAAGGGCCGTCATGGCCGTGGCCATGGCGACCGTGCCGCCCGCCTTCAGCCCCCCAACCGCCGAAATCTTGGCGATCGTCCGGCCTGCGGGCATCGCCGCGGCCAAATCCTCTCGCCCTGCGCTCAGGACCGAAACCGTCGCAGCCTTCGGCCTCGTCCTCGTACATGTCCCGTTCGAAGGTCTCGTCTTCAAAAAACGCGCGGCCGCGACCGCCGCTTGCGTCGTGCCGGTGACGGCAACCGCCGCCGAAACGAGGATGTCCGCGCTCCGCACCCGAATGGTGATGACGATGCATACTTCTATCTCCGATATATGTTCGATATGTCGTTATGTTAGATATATCTAATATGCATCGAACTCAAGAGGGCAGACCCGGAAATCTTCGCCGACCGAAAGAGGATTGGTAACCAATGCGTGGCACAAGAGCGGCAAATGCGTATCAGTTTGTTGCGTTCTGCATTTTCGGGCGTGGGAGTCGGCCTTCTGGCCGCCGGTTTTGGATTCCCCTCGCCGGGCCTTGCCGACGACACCGCCTGGCAGGCGACAGCAAGCGACACCTGGCAGGATCCCCGAAACTGGACTTCCGGCGCTCCGTCCCGCGACGATGCGGCCGTGATCGATGCGGCACCTGCGGTGCGTCTCGAAGGTGAGGACGCGGAGGCTCGGTCGCTTTCCGTCGGCGCCTCGGGAAGCGGCACGATCCGGATTCTGAGCCGTCTTGCGACGCAAACCGCGACGATCGGCGATAAAAGCGGCGCCGAGGGCGATGCCACCGTCATCGGCGACCGCGCCAACTGGCAGAATGCCGGCAGCCTCATCGTGGGGGACGAGGGCCAGGGCAGGCTCGGCGTCGAGGGTGGCGCCTCTCTCGTCACCTCCTCGCTTTCGCTCGGCGAAGCGCCTGCCGGCGACGGCAAACTCATCCTCACCGGCCAGTCTCTCGCCACGGTCGCCACAGCCCTCATCGTCGGCAAAGCCGGCATCGGCGAGCTTCAGCTTGCCTCCGGCTGGCTCGCGGCCGACAGCGCACTTCTCGGCGATGCCGCCGGCGCTGACGGCATCGCCACCATCTCCGGCAATCGCTCGACCTGGAACATCGCTCACGGCCTGACGGTCGGCGACGCCGGATCCGGCCGCCTCGACATCGCCGCAGGCGGCAAGGTCGCAAGCGCTTCGGGCACGATCGGCGACCAGGCAGGCGGAACGGGCGAAGTCACAGTCAACGGGCGTGGCTCGTCCTGGACCGTCATCAATGGAATTGCCATCGGCACGCGCGGCTCGGGGCTTCTCTCCGTCTCGGGCGCCGCATCGGTCGCCTCTGGCTCCGGCGTGATCGGGGCGGAGGCCGGCGCCGACGGCAAAGTCGCGATCAACGGATCGGACAGCCAATGGACGACAGGCGCGCTCACCGTCGGGGGCAAAGGCGCGGGAAACATCGAGGTCGCGGCCGGCGGAACGCTCACGAGCGGCGAAAGCACGCTCGGCGCCGAGGCCGGCTCAGATGGCCGCGTCACGGTTTCCGGCGAAGGCTCTTCGTGGACGACCAAGGCGCTTGCGATCGGCGGCAACGCTGACGCGCGATCGGCAGGCGGCGCGGAATCGACAGGCGGAACCGGCACGCTCCACGTCACGGCGGCAGGAACCGTCACAAGCGACAGTGCGAGCCTCGGAGAAACCTCGGGAGCCACCGGCACCGCCGCTCTCGATGGCGGCGGCTCGTCCTGGACGGTGATCGACGGAATTTCCATCGGCACGCGCGGCTCCGGCCTTCTTTCCATCCATACTGGCGCAACCCTCACCGCGACGGACGTGGCCGCCGGCTCGAAATCCGATGGTGACGGGACGATCCGAATGAGCGGATCAGGCTCCCGCCTCGACGCGCGCGGCGACCTCGTCATCGGCGATGCGGGACGCGGACAGGCGGAGGTCTTCACCGGCGCCGAGGCCCATGGCATCCGCATCGTGCTTGGCCGAAAGGCCGGTTCGTCGGGCATGGTGCGGATCGGGGGCAGCGGCTCATCGCTTGAAAGTGCGGGCGATCTGACCGTCGGTGAGGCGGGATCGGGCACACTGACCGTCTCCGGCGGCGGACATGCCGCGGCGCAAAGAATGGTGCTCGGCGGCGAGGCCGATGGACATGGCACCGCGACCGTCATCGGCGAGGGCTCGGCACTCACCTCGCGCGGCGAGCTCGTCGTCGCCGATGCCGGCACTGGCACGCTTCAAGCCGCCGGCGGGAGCGCCGTCACGGCCACAAATCTCGTCGTCGCCCAGCAGAACGGCTCTGTGGGCACGCTCACCATCGGCTCTGAAAACACCCCCGTCTCTGCCGGCCGCATCGAGGCTGAGACGATCGCCTTCGGGGACGGGACGGGCACCCTCCTCCTCAACCATTCCGACCCAGATTACAGGCTCGACACGGCTCTTACCGGCAACGGCACGGTCAAAGTTCTCTCCGGCACGACGATCCTGACCGGGGATTCCTCCGATTTCACCGGCACGACGGACATCCGCAATGCGCGCCTGCTCGTCGGCGAGGAGGCCGGCAGCGGAGCTTCCCTCGCCGGCACGCTTCAAGTCGGCGACAACGGTCTTCTCGGCGGCACCGGCCGCGTCGGCACGACACGGGTCGGTGCGGGCGGCACGCTCTCGCCAGGAGCCGACGGGATCGGCACCTTGTCGGTCGATGGCGATCTCACCCTCGCCTCCGGTTCGACCTATGCCGCCGAGCTCGCCACCGACGGGTCGAGCGACCGTGTCGATGTCGCCGGCCAGGCCGTCATCGCGGGCGGCAGCCTCGCTTTGTCCGGCGCGCGCGGCCCCGGACATTACACGCTCCTGACGGCACGCGAGGGCGTCACCGGCCGCTTCGACACGCTCCTTGCGACGAGCCGGCTCTTCCTCGATCTCGCGCTCGATTACGAGAGCGGTGCCCTGTCGCTTGCGGTCACGCGCAATGACGTCGCTTTTCAGGATGCCGCCACCCGTGCCGACCAGCGTGCCGTCGCCGCGGCGGCCGAAAGCCTCGGTGCCGGCAACGCGCTTTACGACGCCCTCCTGCTTTCGCCCGATACCGCGGCTGCCGAAGCCGCCTACAGCGACCTGTCCGGACAGGTGCATGGCGCCGCGCGCCGCGCCGTCGTGGAACAGGGCCGCTTCCTGCGCGATGCCGTCGGAGCGCGCCTGCGGACGGCTTTGCGCGATGAGACACCCTCGCGCTTTTCCCCGCTCGCCTATACGGGCGAGGATCTCCTCGAAGCCCCGGCGAGCGCGGCGCTCTCCTATGCCGCCGGTCAGAACACCGGCCGCGAACCACGCGGCGCACGCCGCAACATTTGGGCGAAGGCCTATGGCAGCTGGGGGACTTTCTCGGCTGAAACCGGCAGGTCAGGCTACTCGGTCAAGGAAGGCGGGCTCATCGCCGGTCTCGACAATATGGTCGGCTCGGCCTGGCGTCTCGGCAGCGCCGTCGTCATCGGGCGCGCCTCGCTTAACGGACGCGATGGCGCGAACGCCGTCGTCGACAGCTATGGCGCGGCCCTTTACGGCGGCCGCAACATCGGCGCTTTCGGCCTGACGGGCGGAGCCGCCTATACGTTCAACCATATCGAGACGACGCGCGACGTCGTCATCGGCGAATTCGCCGAACGCGAGCGCGCCGATGACTGGAACCGGACAGGCCAGGTCTTCGGCGAGGTGAGCTACGAGACCTCGCTCGCCGCCCTTGCCATCGAGCCCTTTGCCGGCCTCGCCTTCCTGCATGTCGACGGCGACGAGATTTCGGAGACGGGAGACGTGGCAGGGCTTGCCGGAGATCTGGAAAGCCAGAACCTCCTCTTCTCCACACTCGGCCTGCGCGCCTCGAGCCTCTTCACGCTTCCCGGCGGCCGGCTTGCCGTTGTGGCCGGACATGCCGGCTGGCGCCATGCGGAGGGCGACCTCGCACCCGCCGCGAACCTGCGCTTCGTGGCCGGCGGTCCGGGCTTTGCGACGCAAGCCGCGCCGGTTGCCGCCGACGCGGCGCTTCTCGGGGCCTCGCTCTCCGTCGCGGTCGCCGAAATGGCGATGCTGTCCTTCTCCTACGACGGCGAGTTCGCCGCCGAAGGCCACCGCCACGATTTCAACGGCAGTTTTTCGATGCGGTTTTAGAGAGGGGCGTTTCCGCCGAACGTTCTTGCCGGGCGTTCCTGGGGGAATCGGCCAGGGCGCCAGAGGCGTCAGCGCAGCCCTCAGGCGGCGTATCCCTCCAGCCGCTCCGCCGCATGGCTTTTGAGCCAATCGGCGAAAGCCTCCGGCGGCAGGGGCCGGGAAAACAGATAGCCCTGGCCTTCATGGCAGCCCGCCTCGATCAGAAAATCGGCGACATCCTGCGTCTCCACGCCTTCCGCCACGACCCGGTAGCCAAGCGCACCGGCCATATGAATGAGGCTCTGCACCAGAACGGACCCCCGGCTTCCCGGCTCCAGCTTGCGGATGAACGTCTGGTCGATCTTGATGATGTCGGCCGGGAAATCGTGCAGATAGGAGAAGGTCGAATAGCCGGTGCCGAAATCGTCGATGGCGCAGACGACGCCGAGCTCGCGGATGTCGGTCAGGTTCTTCACCACGCGGCGGCGGTTGGAGATGAAGGTGCTCTCGGTGAACTCGATCTCCAGGCACGACGGCGAGACGCCGTTCTCGGCAAGCACGCTGGCGAGACGGAGACCGAACTCCTCCTCCTCCAGATTGGCGGCTGAGACGTTGATGGAAACGCGCAGATCGTAGCCTTCGTCGCGCCAGGCGCGCAGCTGGGCAATGGCCCGGAGCTTCACCCACGACGTGAGCGGACGCATGAGATCCGTCTGTTCGGCGAGCGGAATGAATTCGGCCGGGGACACGGACCCGTATTCGGGGTGATCCCAGCGCAACAGAGCTTCGGCGCCATAACACCGGCCGGTCTTCAAATCGATGCGCGGCTGGTAGACGAGGGACAGCTCTCCGTCACCGCCCCTCTCCAGAAGCTCGCGCAAGGCGGCGATCAGGGCATAGCGGCGTTTGTGCTCTTCGTCGGTCGCCGCCGAATAAATACCGACGACCCGGTCGCTTTCACGGGCGTCTTGCGCGGCGTGATGCGCGGCGCGCAGAACGTCGCTGGCCTCGGCCTCGCCGAGCACAAAGGGAGCGATACCGCAGGCCATGTGGCTCAGGCTGGCCGCCCTCCTGCCGCGACTGAAATCGGCGAGCATGTTGAGCCGCTTGACGAGTTCGACCTCGACCCTTTCTTCGTCCGCATCGCCGATCACGGCGAGAAGCTGGGCTCCGCCCACCTGATAGACCGTATGGCCCTCGACCTTCAGATTGCGCACGCCCTCGACTGACAGGCGCATCAGATCGTCGAGATAGGTCGGCCCCAGAACCCGTAGCGCCTGGACGATCTGGTTCGGCGGCGCAAGATCGAGAAGGATCGCCAGCCGCCGCTCGCCGGCGAAATCGCGCGCCATATCCTCGAGATTTTCAGTGAATTGCATGCGATTGGGCAGGCCGCTAACGGGATCGATGCGACCGAAGGCATGCTGCATCTCGATCTGCGTCATGACCATGGCCGCAAGGTCGCAGAGCGCCTTCTCGTCGTCCTGCCCAATCTCACGGGGAACGGTGTCGAGGACGCACATGGAGCCGAGCGTGAACCCCTCTTTGGTGACGAGCGGCGCGCCCGCATAAAAGCGCACGCCGTTTTCCACGAGCACGCCCTTGTTGAAGCGCGGATCCTGGGCGAGATCGGAGACGACGAGCACGTCGCCCGCGCGCGTCACCTCGGCGCAAGGGGCATGCTCGCGCGGGATTTGGGGGCCACAGCCCACCCGCGACTTGAACCATTGCCGATCGACGTCTGTGAGAGAAACCGCCGAAATCGGCGTCTCGAAAAATTGCGCCGCAAGGCGGGTGATGCGGTCGAAGCTTTCGCTCGGCGCCGTGTCCAAAAGATTGAGCTCGCGAAGCGCGCGCAGACGCGCTTCTTCTTTTTCATCGGCAGCCATATGGATGCTTCATTTCCGCCTTGTGACCGATCAACGACTTATATTTCAATAAATTGAAAAGCGTTTAGCACTAGCCTGCGCCTTTTCTGTATCTTCGCCTCCAAGAACGTCCGGCGCATGGAATAGTTCATAGACAGCTTCACATTCTCGTCATCTGAGCTTTTGCGAAGCTTTCCAGCGGGCCGCGGCAGATGGGAATTTTACCGCCCCCATTCTCTTCCTCTCTTCACAGCGCCTCGCCACAGACGCGCCTTGACTCTCTTCGCCATCTCGGGAATCCATAGGAACAAAATAGGAACATGATCCCAATCTCTATGGTCGGAGCACAACACGACAAGGAGTCGGGAGCGGGCTGGCGCGCGACCGTTCTCAAAGAGCTGCGCCGCGAAGTGGGCGCGCTGGAGGCCGGGGCGCGCCCGGATGCGCCGGCGCTCGCCTTCGAGGCGGAGGCGATCGATTCGCATCTGCCGGAGGGGGGATTGCGGCTTGGCGCCCTGCACGAGATCTGGGGCGGGCGGGCCGTCCCGATCGACCGCCAAGAGCCTGAGAGAACGAAGAAAACCGGGACAACCAGAACGAGCGGAATGAGCGGGTTCGAAAATCCTGGCGGGAATGGCGGCGCGGAAGATATCGCCGCCGCCACCTTGTTTCTGGCCGGCCTTCTCGCCCGCCTCTCCGGCCCTGTCCTTTGGTGCCTCAAGGCGCGCGATCTCTTCACCCCGAGCCTTGCGGCCGCCGGTCTCGACCCGGACCGGGTGATCTATGCCGAAACCTGGCACGAGCGCGACGTGCTCGCCGCCATGGAAGAGGGGCTGCAGCATCCGGGGCTTGCCGCCGTCGTCGGCGAGGTGGCGCGGCTCGGCCTCACCGCGTCCAGGCGCCTGCAGCTTGCCGCCGAAAGCGAGGGCGTGACGGCCTTCACCCTCCTGCGGCCGCATCGTCAGACGGGGGCGGAGCCCACGGCCGCCGCCACGCGCTGGCGGATCCGTTCCGCTCCCTCGCTGCCGCCGATGCCCTCGTCTTCTGCCGCCAATCCTGTCGCCGGCATCGGGCGCGGGCGCTGGCGTGTCGATCTCATGCGCTGCCGGGGCGCCGATCCGGCGAGCTTCATCACGGAGGCCTGCGATGGCACGGGTCGTCTCGGTGTATCTGCCCTTCTTCGCGACGGAGCGGATGCGCCTCACCTCGACCGATCTGCCGCCTGAGGCGCCTCTCGCTTTGACGACGCGCATCGGCGCCCAGCGCCTTGTCGCCGCCGTCGATGCGAAAGCCTTCGCGCATGGGCTGAAACCCGGCATGGCGGCGACGCAGGCGCAGCTGCTCCTGCCCGGTCTCATCCTGCGCGACCATGCGCCAAGGGCCGACGCCCATGGCCTTGCAAAACTCGCCGCCTGGTGCCTTGCCCGCTACAGCCCCGTCGTTGCGCCCGCCCCGCCGGATGGGCTTCTTCTCGATGTCACCGGCTGCACGCATCTTTTTGCGGCAAGGACAGAAGGGCAGAGCCGCAATCCGGACGAAGGCGAGGAAAACCTTCTTGCCGATCTCGCCAGCTGTCTTGCCCGCCGGGGTCTGACGGCAAGGCTGGCGCTTGCCGGAAGCGTCGGCGCCGCACATGCGCTCGCCCGCTTTGCCGCGCCCGACTGCTCCCGCATCGCCGAAACGGAAAGCCTCAAGCGCGCGCTCGCCCCCTTGCCGGTGGAGGCTTTGCGCCTGCCGCCGGAGACGCCGCAGGCTTTGCGCCGGCTCGGCTTTGAGCGGATCGGCGACCTCATCGGCGCCAAGCGCGCGCCGATCACCCGCCGCTTCGGCCATGACGTGTTCCTGCGCCTCGACCAGGCACTCGGCCTGTCGCGCGAGCCGCTCGTCCCCCTCATCCCGCCCGAGCTCGTCTCCGCGAAACTCTCCTTCGTGGAACCGGTCATCACGGCGGAGGGGCTCGCCCAGGCGGTGGAACGGCTCTGCTCAGATCTCGCGGCCGCCCTGGAAGCGCGCCAGCACGGGGCGAGACGGCTCGATTTTCACGTGACGCGGCTCGACCGCAGCACCAGCATCGTCTCGGTGCGCATGGCAAAGCCCAATCGCGCACCAGAGCATATGGCGCGCCTCATCTGCGAAAAGCTTGCCGGCCTCGATTGCGGGCTCGGCGTGGAGAAAGTCCTTCTCGCCGCCCCCCTCACGCGCCCGCTCCTGCCCGAGCAGATCGCGTCCGAGCTTTACGGCCGGCCGCAGGAGCCCGATCTTTCCACCCTCGTCGACCGTCTCGCCAACCGGCTCGGCGCGGGCCGCATCTACCGCACGGCGCCCGTCGAAAGCGACTGGCCGGAACGCTCTGTGCGCCGGGTCGCGGCCCTTGCCCCGAAACCCAGGACGGAGACGCCGCGGCCGGAAAATTGGCTGCGCGACTGGCCGCGTCCGGCGCGGCTTCTGCCCGATCCGATGCCCGTCGAGGTGATCGCGCTTTTACCCGATTATCCGCCCGCCCTCTTCATCTGGCAGGGGCGGCGCCACCGCATCTGCCGCGCCGACGGGCCGGAGCGGATTTTCGGCGAATGGTGGCGCGCCCCCGGCGAGATCGCGCTCGCCCGCGATTATTTCCAGGTCGAGGACGAGGCCGGCCAGCGCTTCTGGCTGTTTCGCGAGGAGGTGGGCGGCCGCCCTCAGCGCTGGTATCTGCACGGCTTCTTCGCATGAGCACCCCCCCTTATGCCGAGCTGCAGGCGACCTCGAATTTCTCCTTCCTGCGCGGCGCCTCGCATCCGGAGGAATTGTTCGCCGAGGCGGCGCGTCTCGGCCTTCCGGCGCTGGCGCTCACCGATCGCGGCTCGCTCGCCGGCATGGTGCGCGCCCATCAGGCCGCGAAGACGACGGGCGTGCGCCTCATCGTCGGCTGCCGGCTCGATCTCGCCTGCGGCATGCCGCTTCTTCTCTATCCGCGCGACCGGGCCGCCTATGCGCGGCTCTGCCAGCTCCTCAGCCTCGGCAAGAAACGCGCCGGCAAGGGCGGCTGCGTGGTCACGGCGGAGGAGGTGGCGGCCTTCGGCGAAGGCCAGATGGCGACGCTCATTCCGGATATGGCGGATGCGGAACTCGCCGCCCGTCTTGCCTGGCTCAAGGAAACCTTCGGCGCCGATGCCTCGCTCGCCCTCACTTTGCGCCGCCGGCCGAACGATGCGGCGCGTCTTGCCGCGCTCGTCGCCATGGCGGAGCGGGCCAAAGTGGCGCCGGTCGCCACCAACGACGTCCTCTATCACGCGCCGGAACGGCGCATCCTGCAGGATGTCGTCACCTCGATCCGCGAAGGCGTCACCATCGATGAGCTCGGCTTTCGCCGCGAGCCCTTCGCGGAGCGCCATCTGAAGCCGCCGGAAGAGATGGCGCGGCTTTTCTCCGCCTACCCGCAGGCGCTCGCAAGAAGCCTCGAAATCGCCGCCGCCTGCCGCTTCTCGCTCGACGAACTCAAATATCAATATCCGGCGGAGGTCTCGATCCCCGGCCTCACGCCGCAGGAAGCGCTCACCAAACTCACCTGGGAGGGGGCGCAATGGCGCTTTCCGGGCGGCGTGCCGGAAAAGGTCGAAGCCCAGCTCACCCATGAGCTTAATCTCGTCGCGGAGCTCAATTACGCGCCTTATTTCCTCACCGTCCATTCCATCGTGCGCTTCGCCCGCTCCAAGGGCATCCTCTGCCAGGGTCGCGGCAGTGCCGCCAATTCCGCCGTCTGCTTCGCGCTCGGCATCACCTCCATCGATCCGGAGCGCAACGACCTTCTCTTCGAGCGCTTCGTGTCGCGCGACCGCGGCGAGCCCCCCGACATCGACGTCGATTTCGAGCATGAGCGGCGCGAGGAGGTGATCCAGTGGATCTACGAAACCTATGGGCGGCACCGCTCCGCCCTCTGCGCCACCGTCATCCGCTACCGCTCCAAGGGTGCCGTGCGCGAGGTCGGCAAGGCGCTCGGCCTCACCGAGGACGTGACCGCCGCCCTTTCCTCGCAGATCTGGGGCTGGAGCAAGGAAGGCGTCGAAGAGCGCCATGTCGCCGATCTCAATCTCAATGGCAGCGATTACCGGCTCCAGCTCACCTTGAAGCTCGCCAAGGCGCTGATCGGTTTTCCCCGGCATCTGTCGCAGCATCCGGGCGGCTTCGTCTTGACCGAAGACCGGCTCGACACGCTCGTTCCGATCGAGCCCGCCGCGATGGCCGACCGTCAGATCGTCGAATGGGACAAGGACGACATCGACATTCTAGGCTTCATGAAGGTCGATGTTCTGGGGCTCGGCATGCTCGGCTGCCTGCGCCGCGCCTTCGATCTTCTGAAGGACCATTGCGGGCGCGATCTCGACATCGCCACCGTCCCTGCAGAGGAGGAGGCCGTCTACGAAATGATCGGCCATGCCGACACGATGGGCGTCTTTCAGATCGAAAGCCGCGCCCAGATGGCGATGTCGCCGCGCCTCAAGGCGAAAAACCTCTACGATCTCACCATCCAGATCGCCATCGTGCGTCCGGGCCCGATCCAGGGCGAGATGGTGCATCCTTATCTGCGCCGTCGCGAGGGCAAGGAGACGCCCTCCTATCCGACGCCAGAATTTCAACGCGTTCTCGGCAAGACCCTCGGCGTGCCGCTCTTTCAGGAACAGGCGATGTCGCTTGCCGTCCATTGCGCCGGCTTCACCCCGTCTGAGGCCGATCAGCTCCGCCGCTCCATGGCCACCTTCAAATTCACCGGCGGGGTCAGCGCTTTTCGCGACAAATTCATTACCGGCATGTGCGAACGCGGCTACGACCCGGATTTCACCGAGCGCGCCTTCAAGATGATCGAAGGCTTCGGCTCTTATGGCTTTCCCGAGAGCCACGCGGCGTCCTTCGCGCTTCTCGCTTATGCGAGCTCCTGGGTGAAATGCCATCATCCCGACGTCTTTCTTGCGGCGATCCTCAACAGCCAGCCGATGGGCTTTTATGCCCCCGCTCAGCTCGTGCGCGATGCCCGCGCGCATGGCGTCGAGGTGCGCCCCATCTCCGTCAACGACAGCCGCTGGGATTCCACGCTTGAGCCGCTCGAAGGCGTGGAGGGCCGCTTTGCCGTGCGCCTCGGGCTGCGGCTTGCCAAGGGATTGGCCAACAAGGACGGCGCAGCGCTTCTCGCCGCCCGCCATCGCCCCTATCAGAGCCTGGAGGAAATCTGGCGGCGGGCCGGGCTGCCGGTGGCGGCGCTGGAGCGGCTTGCCGAAGCCGACGCCTTTTCATCCATCGGCCTCTCCCGGCGCCAGGCGCTGTGGGAGATCCGCGCTTTGGCCGACAGTCCGCTGCCGCTCTTTGCCGCCGCCGATGCGCGCGAGGAGAAGATCCGGCCGGAGGGCAACGAGCCCGCCATCGCCCTGCAGGCGATGAAGCCCGGGCGCGAAGTGGTGGAAGATTATGCCGCGACGGGATTGAGCCTGCGCCGGCACCCGGTCGCCTTCCTCCGGGAGGATCTCGCACGCCGGCGCATCGTCCCGACAGCCGCTCTCGGCACGCTCCGGGAGGGACGCTTCGTGACCATCGCCGGCCTCGTCCTGGTGCGCCAGCGCCCGGGCAGCGCCAAGGGCGTCATGTTCATCACCATCGAAGACGAGACGGGCCATGCCAATCTCATCGTCTGGCCGAAGCTCTTCGAGCGGCAGCGGCGCATCGTCCTGTCGGCCGGCATGATCGCCTGCCGCGGCCGCCTGCAACGCGAGGGCGAGGTCACCCATATCGTCGCCGATCAGCTCATCGATCTCTCCGACCTCTTGAAAAAGGTCGGCGAGCGCGAGGCGCCCTTCCCCTTCCAGCGCAGCCGCGCCGATCAGGCGAAGTCCGGCGGCGGGCCGGATTCCCGCGACGTGAAGGCCATGGGCATGCGCGGCCGCGACATCTTCATTCCCGACCTCAGATTCGACGGCGGCATTAAAGTGAAAACGCGCGATTTCCATTAACCAAGATCACCAGCCTTCTCGCCCCGCCCGCAGCCGCGGATTTCCGGGCTTTGCGCCGGCTCCCGTCGCCGCCTTCCCTGTCCCGGGGAAACGATTTCCGCCCCGCCTCGGCCCGAGTGTCATTCAAGTGTCATACTAATTTCACAAACCTGTTTCGCCCGACGCCTAGGAAGGCCCCGGTCATCGCTGCATGGCCATGCTTTCTCACGAAGCAAAACAGGGAGATATCTCAGTGACTTACAAGCTTCTCGCTGGTGTCGCGGCGCTGGCCGTAGGCGCCGCCTTCTCGGCCGGCGCTGCCAACGCCCAGTCCCGTGACACGATCCAGATCGCCGGTTCGTCCACCGTGCTGCCTTTCGCCTCCATCGTGGCGGAAGAATTCGGCAACGCCTATCCGGACTTCAACACCCCGGTCGTCGGCTCCGGCGGCTCCTCGGGCGGCCTGCGCCAGTTCTGCCAGGGCGTCGGTGAAAACACCATCGACATCGCCAACGCTTCGCGCCGCATCAAGCCGTCCGAAATCGAGGCGTGCAACGAAGCCGGCGTCAAGAAGATCATCGAAGTCCGCATCGGCTATGACGGCATCGTCTTCGCCACCAATGCCGACAAGGACAACTTCGCCCTGAAGCCGATCGACGTCTACAAGGCGCTCGCCGCCAAGGTGCCGCAGGACGGCAAGATGGTCGACAATCCCTACACCAGCTGGAGCGACATCGATTCCTCCCTGCCGGATCAGGAAATCCAGCTCGCCATCCCGGCCGGCAATCACGGCACGCGCGAAGTCTTCGAGGAGAAGGTCGTTCTCCCGGGCTGCGAGGAAGCCGGTCTTCCGGAGATGAGCGAAGACGAGATGAAGGCGACCTGCCTCAACTTCCGTCAGGACCGCGTCACGGAGATCTCGGGCGACTACACCGAGACGCTGGCGCGCCTTGAAGCCAACGACAACACGATGGGCGTCTTCGGCCTCTCCTTCTACGACCAGAACCGCGACAAGCTGAAGGTCGCCACGATGTCGGGCGTCGAGCCGAGCATCGACACGATCGCCTCCGGCGACTACCCGGTCTCCCGCCCGCTGTTCTTCTACATCAAGGGCGAGCACATCGGCGTCATCCCGGGCATCAAGGACTATGCCGAGTTCTTCCTCTCCGACGACATGGCCGGCTCCGGCGGTCGCCTCGAAGAGGCCGGCATGATCCCGGCTCCGGAAAAGGAGCTCGAGACTCAGCGTCAGAATGTCGAGGACGAAAAGACGCTCTCGGCTTCCGACCTGCAGGGCTAATCTGATAGGGGCGGAGCGTGACAACACGCTCCGCCCTTCTTTTGTCGGCTATCTTCGTTCCCTCTCCCCGCGACATGGCCATGACGGCAAGAGACAAAAGGCATCGCGCTTCCGGTTCGCTCAGCGCGAGCGCGCAACGAGAGGTCTGTTCGTGAGTGATCTCATAATCGTCGGTATCCTGCTTGCCCTGATGGCGCTCGGCTATCAGGTGGCGCTCGGCCGCTACCGCAAAGTGACGGGCCGTTCGGAGGTCCGCCCCCATTCCCGTCCCGCCTATCACGGGCTCCTCGTCGCCATCTGGTGCGCCATTCCCGCTCTCGCGGTGATCATCGTTTTCGGGCTCTTTGAACCCGTCATCACCCGCTACGTGATTTTGTCGGCCCTGCCGCCGGAAGTGCGCGACCTGCCGACCCACGAATTGCGCGGCGTCATGCAGCGCATCCACCAGATCGCCACCGGCTTCGGCATCGTCGGCGAAGCCAGACCCTACGAGAACGTCGCGGCGACGCGGCTCGGCACCTATCACGCGATCTGGAATTTCGCCCTCGTCGCGCTCGTGGCGTCCTCGGCCGTCGCAGGCCTCGTCTATACGCTGCGCCGCATCACGCCGCGGCTGCGCGCCCGCAACGAGGTGGAGCGCGTCATCCGCGTTCTCCTGCTTCTGTGCTCCGCCGTCGCCATCATGACGACCGTCGGCATCGTCGCCTCGCTTCTCGGCGAAGCGGTGCGCTTCTTCGGCTTCGTCAATCCGCTCGACTTCTTCTTCGGAACGGTCTGGAACCCGCGCTTTTCTTCCGTCGGCGCCGGCCAGGGCGATTTCGGCCTCCTGCCGCTTCTCGTCGGCACCTTGATGATCAGCGCCATCGCCATCCTCGTGGCGCTGCCGATCGGGCTGATGACGGCCATCTACATGGCCGAATACGCCTCCTCGCATCTGCGCAACATCGCCAAGCCGATCATCGAAATCCTCGCCGGCATTCCGACGATCGTCTACGGCGTCTTCGCGCTCACCGTCGCGGGTCCCTTCTTCGCCGATCTCGGCGCCGCCGTCGGCCTCGACATCAGCGCCACCAGCGCCTTCACGGCCGGCGCCGTCATGGGCGTGATGATCATCCCGTTCATCTCCTCGCTCTCCGACGACATCATCACGCAGGTGCCCGCCTCGATGCGCGACGGCTCGCTCGGATTGGGCGCCACGCGCTCTGAGACGATCAAGCGCGTCATCCTGCCGGCGGCGCTGCCCGGCATCGTCGGCGCCTTTCTTCTCGCCGTCAGCCGCGCCATCGGCGAAACCATGATCGTGGTGCTCGCCGCCGGCAATTCGCCGGTTCTGCGCTTCAACCCGTTCGAGCCGAGCACCAGTGTCACCGTCTCGATCGTCAATCAGCTGACGGGCGACACCGATTTCGCCAGCCCGCAATCGCTCGTCGCCTTCGCCCTCGGCCTCACGCTTTTCATCATGACGCTCGGCCTCAACGTCGTGGCGCTCTACATCGTCCGCAAATATCGGGAGCAGTACGAATGAGCGCGACCGACACCGCCTCCGCTTCGGCACCCGTCGACAATCAGCTCGGCGCCGTGCGCGCGGGCCTCAAGAGACGTCACGCGCAAGAACGCCGGTTTCAGATGATCGGCCTTGCCGCGGTCTTTGCCGCCCTCGCCATGGTGGCGGTGCTCTTCGGCTCCGTCCTCTTCAAGGGCATGCCGGCCTTCTGGCAATCGACGCTGCATCTTCAAATCTCGCTCAATGCCGACGTCATCGACGTCGGGCCGCCGCCCGTCCAAAAGGCCGGCCAGAACCCGGCCGAGTTCGAGGCCGAGCTGACCGATTGGCGGCGCGCTCTTGCCCGCGTCAGCTGGAACAAGATCCTGGAAAAGGCCGTGCGCGGCGTCCTGCCGGCCGATCTCGCCGACGCGAAGACCCGCGATATCGTCGGCATCGTCGCGAGCGGCGAACGCTATGCCCTGCGCGACATGGTGCTCGAAGATCCGAGCCTCATCGGCCAGACGATCGACGTCGATCTTCTCGCCGACGCCAATGTCGACAATTGGCTCAAAGGCAACATCGACCGTTCGCTCGGGCAAAGCCGTCAGCAGCTCTCGCCCGGCGAGCAGGAGATTGCCGATGCGCTCGCGGAAAAGGGCGTCATCACCCAAAGCTTCAATACCGGCATCTTCTTCAACGTCGATTCGCGCTCCTCGCCGGCCTCGGCCGGTCTCGCCGGCGCCTTCATGGGCTCGCTCTACATGATGCTCGTCGTCATCATGCTGGCGGTCCCGATCGGCGTCGCCAGCGCTATCTATCTGGAAGAATTCGCGCCGACGAACCGCTTCACCGATTTCATCGAGGTCAACATCAACAACCTCGCCGCCGTGCCGTCGATCGTCTTCGGCCTCCTCGGCGCCTCGATCTTCATCAACTGGATGCATCTGCCCCTGTCGGCGCCGCTCGTCGGCGGTCTCGTCCTCACCTTGATGACGCTGCCGACGATCATCATCGCCACCCGCGGTACCTTGCGCGCGATTCCGCCGTCGATCCGCGAAGCGGCGCTCGGGCTCGGTGCCTCACGCACGCAGATGGTCTTCCACCACGTCCTGCCGCTCGCCATTCCGGGCATTTTGACGGCGACCATCATCGGCGTCGCCCAGGCGCTCGGCGAGACCGCGCCGCTGCTTCTCATCGGCATGAACGCCTTCGTGGCGAGCGTGCCGTCGAGCCCGATGGATCAGGCGACGGCGCTGCCCGTGCAGATCTACCTCTGGCAGGGCAACGAGAACTTCAACTTTTTCGAAGCCCGCACAAATGCCGCTATCATCGTCTTGCTTGGTCTGATGATCAGCCTCAACGCGATCGCGATCCTGCTGCGCCAGCGCATCGAGCGGCGCTGGTAACTGGGAGAATTCGCCATGAACGATATCAGCCATAGCCCGAGCGCGGCCAAAGCCACGGCGACGAAAGCACCGCCCGAAGTGCCGCAGGAGAGTGCAGCCGTGCCGAAAATGCGCGCCGAGAAAGTGTCCGTCCATTACGCCGACAAGCAGGCCCTGTTCGACGTCGATCTCGACGTGCCGGAAAATCAGGTCATCTCGCTGATCGGCCCGTCCGGCTGCGGAAAATCGACCTTCCTTCGATGCCTCAACCGGATGAACGACACGATCGACATCGCCCGCGTCTCCGGCCACATCACGCTCGACGGCGAAAACATCTACGACAAGGCACTCGATGTCGTGGAGCTCAGGGCCCGCGTCGGCATGGTCTTCCAGAAGCCCAACCCGTTCCCGAAATCGATCTTCGAGAACGTCGCCTACGGGCCGCGCATTCATGGCCTTGCCTCCGCCAAGCGCGACCTCGAAGAGATCGTCGCAACGAGCCTGCAGCGCGCCGGCCTCTTCAACGAGGTCAAGGACCGGCTCGACGAACCCGGCACCGGCCTCTCCGGCGGCCAACAGCAGCGCCTTTGCATCGCCCGCGCGATCGCCGTGAACCCGGAAGTCATCTTGATGGACGAGCCGTGCTCCGCGCTCGACCCGATCGCCACCGCCAAGGTGGAAGAGCTGATCGACGAATTGCGCGAAAACTATACGATCGTCATCGTCACCCATTCGATGCAGCAGGCGGCCCGCGTGTCGCAGCGTACCGCGATGTTCCATCTTGGTTATCTCGTCGAGGAGGGGCCGACGGACATGATGTTCACCAACCCGACCGACAAACGCACCCAGGACTACATCACCGGCCGCTTCGGCTAACCGGGAGAGGAACGAGCCCCGTGTCTGAACATATCGTCACTTCCTATGACGAGGAATTGCGGGAACTCGCCCGCTCCATCGCCGAAATGGGCGGCCTCGTCGAACAGCAACTCGACGATGCTGTGAATGCGCTGTTGAGCACCAATTCGCAGCTCGCCCAGGACGTCATCCTCGGCGACCGCCAGATCAACCAGATGCACTACCAGATCGAAGAGCGGGCGATCCTCGTCATCGCCAAGCGCCAGCCGATGGCCCAGGATCTCCGCGAAACCGTCGCCGCGATCCGCATCTCGCACGATCTGGAACGCGTCGGCGATCTCGGCAAGAACATCGCCAAGCGCGCGCTCGCCATCGAAGACCAGCGGATGAACCACCAGCTTCGCCGCGGTGTGGAGCATCTCGCAAGCCTCGGCCTGCGCCAGCTCAAGGACGTGCTCGACGCCTATGGCTCGCGCGACGTGCAGAAGGCGATCTCGGTGTGGCGCTCCGACGACGAGATCGACGCCATGTATGTGTCGCTGTTTCGCGAGATGCTCACCTACATGATGGAAGATCCGCGCAATATCGGCATGTGCACGCATCTTCTCTTCTGTGCCAAGAACATCGAGCGGATCGGCGACCACGCCACCAACATCGCCGAGACGATCACCTATCTCGTCACCGGCAAACAGATGGAACGCGCGGCGACTGCGCCGTCCGCGGGTTGACGGAGTGAGCCATGCAGGTGCCCCGGATTCTCGTCGTCGAGGATGAAGAACCGCTGACGCTGCTTCTGCGCTACAACCTGGAGGCGGAAGGATATTCCGTCGACACGGTGGGGCGCGGTGACGATGCGGAATTGCGCCTTCTGGAAGAGGCGCCGGACCTCCTCGTTCTCGATTGGATGCTGCCGGGCCTCTCCGGCATCGAACTCTGCCGCCGCATCAGAATGCGCGAGGCGACCGCAAAACTCCCCGTCATCATGCTGACGGCGCGCGGCGAGGAAGACGAGCGCATCCGCGGCCTTGCCACCGGTGCCGACGATTATGTCGTCAAACCCTTCTCGGTGCCCGAGCTGATGGCCCGCGTGAAAGCGCTCCTGCGCCGCACGCGCCCGGAAATGGTCGCCGACAAGCTCGCCGCCGGCGATCTCGAACTCGACCGCGGCACCTTCCGCGTCTTCCGCGGGGGCCGCGAGATCCATCTCGGGCCGACGGAATTCCGGCTTCTGGAATTCCTGATGCGCAGCCCGGGCCGCGTCTTCACCCGCGAGCAGCTCTTGAACGGCGTCTGGGGCCGCGACGTCTATGTCGACGAACGCACCGTCGATGTGCATGTCGGCCGCCTCAGAAAGGCGATCAACCGCGGCCGCATGCGCGACCCGATCCGCACGGTGCGCGGCGCCGGCTACGCCCTCAACGAGCAGTTCGTCACGACCTGATTTTTTCGGGACAATCCGCGCAGCAGGCTCCATTCCTCTCCCCTTCTGGGGAGAGGTGCCCGCGAAGCGGGCGGTGAGGGGTGGACGAAGAACGGATCTCGGCGCGGGATGGAAGACCACCCCTCATCCGGCGGGCTTCGCCCGCCAACTTCTCCCCAAAAGGGGAGAAGAACTGGAGCCCGCTGCAACGCCCTTGCGTCAGATGCGGTCGTCATCCTCAAGGCGAGATGAAGAGCGGCCAGCAGGCAACTCGCAGAAAACCCCTATTTCGTCCCGTACATGCGGTCGCCGGCATCGCCGAGGCCGGGCAGGATATAGCCGTGATCGTTCAAATGGCTGTCGATCGCGGCCGTCACCACAGGCACGTCGGGATGGGCGGCGCGGAAGCGCTCCACACCTTCGGGCGCAGCCAGCAGGCAGACGAAGCGGATGTCCTTCGCCCCGCGCTCCTTGAGCCCCCGGATCGCGGCGATCGCGGAATTCGCCGTCGCCAGCATCGGATCGACGGCGATGACGACACGCTCGTGCAGATCTTCCGGCGCCTTGAAGTAATATTCCACCGGCTGCAGCGTTTCAGGATCGCGGTAGAGACCGACATGGGCGACGCGGGCGGCCGGCACCAGATCGAGCATGCCTTCCAGAAGGCCGTTGCCGGCGCGCAGGATGGAGGCGAAGACGAGCTTCTTGCCGGCCAAGGTCGGCGCTTCCATGGTGGCGAGCGGCGTCTCGATGGTCGTCGTCGTCAATTCCAGGTCGCGCGTCGCCTCATAGGTCAAAAGTGCTGCAATCTCGCGCAACAGACGGCGGAAACTCGCCGTGGACGTGGCCTTGTCGCGCATGATCGTCAGCTTGTGCTGGACCATCGGATGATCGACGACCGTCACATCCCGTCTCGTTGAAGCGTCCACGCCCCTCTCCTTCTCGTCTGTCGTTCGTCGGCGGCTTCTGTCTCACCTTGGGTGAAATGGGTCACGGCACCAAGGTCAACCCGCAGCCTGGAACCGGACGACGATATTCACCGGCGAAATCGCCTCAGATCAGGCTCGCGCCCGCGGCAAGAGGCGGCAGGGCAAGATGCGCCGACAGCGTCTGGCCGACATCAGCATAGGTCGAAAGCTCGCCCGCCCGGCGCCCTTCGATCCCCGGCCCGAAGGCCAGAACCGGCACTGTTTCACGTGTGTGATCGGTGCCTGTCCAGGTCGGATCGTTGCCGTGATCGGCCGTCAGGATGACGAGATCGCCCGGCTTCAGAAGCGCAAAGAGCTCCGGCAGGCGCCGGTCAAAGGCTTCGAGTGCCGCCGCATAGCCGGCCGTATCGCGCCGGTGGCCGTAAATCTGGTCGAAATCGATGAAGTTGGTGACGATGAGATCGCCGTCCTTGGCCGCACGCGCCGCCTCCAGCGTCTTGTCGAACTGGCTCTCGTTCTCCGGCGCCTTCAGCGTCTGCGTCACGCCGTGACCTGCAAAAATGTCGGAGATTTTTCCGATCGCCCAGACGTCGCGGCCCGCCTCCTTCGCCTCGTCGAGGAGCGTGCGCGCCGGCGGCGGCACGGAAAAATCCCGCCGGTTGCCGGTGCGCGCGAAACTTTCCGCGCCGTCGCCCTTAAAGGGGCGCGCGATCACCCGCCCAATGCGGTACGGGTCGCAAAGCTTTCTCGCGATCCGGCAGGTCTCATAAAGGCGTTCGAGCCCGAAAGCCTCCTCATGCGCGGCGATCTGAAAGACGCTGTCGGCCGAGGTGTAGCAGATCGGCTTGCCGGTCTTCACATGCTCCTCGCCGAGTTCGGCGATGATCGCCGTGCCGGAGGCATGGGTGTTGCCGAGAATGCCGGGCAGCCCCGCTTGCGCGATCAGCGCCTCGGTCAACTCGGCCGGAAAGGCCGGCTCTTCGGCCGGAAAATAACCCCAGGCCTCGCGCAACGGGCAGCCGGCGAGTTCCCAATGGCCCGTCGTCGTGTCCTTGCCGCGCGAGCGTTCGCGGGCGAAACCCCAGATCGCCTCAGGTTCTGCGACATGCTCAAGCCCCGCCGGATAGGCGCCCGACGCCGCCTCCGCGGCCCGGCCGAGACCCAGCCGGTTCATGTTCGGGATGGTGAGCGGCCCCTGCCGCAGGCCGGCGCGGTCGGCTTCGCCGTTGGCGCAACATTCGGCGATATGGCCGAGCGTGTTCGCACCTTCATCACCAAATTCGGCTGCGTCCTTCGCCCCGCCGATGCCGACGGAATCCATCACCAGAAAGAAACCGCGGGCCATCATTGCAGCCTTTCGACAATCAGGGGATTGGCCGAAACCGGTGTCTCGGCGATGCGGTAGGCGCGCCTGATCGCATGCGCGGCATCGGCGAACGCCTCTTCGTCGCGGGCATGGACGAGCGCCAGCGGATGATCCGGCCCCACCTCGTCGCCGATCGCGGCAAGCTGCGTCACGCCGACGGCATGGTCGATCGCATCTTCAGCCCGTCGCCTGCCGCCGCCGAGCGTCACCACGGCGACGCCGATGGCGCGTGTGTCGATCGCCTCGACATAGCCGGTGCTGGCGGAGCCGACCATGCGCGCAAAAGGCGCTTTCGGCAGATGGCGTTCCGGATTTTCGACGAAATCCGCCGGCCCGCCGAGCGTGCTCACCATCTTCTGGAAGCGCTCCGCCGCCGCCCCGTTCGCAAGCGCCGCCCACGCCATCTCCTCGCCCGCCTCGGCGGTGGGCGAAAGGCCGCCCAGCCTCAGCATCTCGCCGGAAAGCGCGATGGTGACCTTTTCGAGCCGCCGGTCGCGATGCCGGCAGGTCAGGAAATCGACGGCATTCTGCACCTCGACCGCATTGCCGGCGGCCGAAGCGAGCGGCTCGTTCATGTCGGTGATGAGCGCGGCTGCGGGAAGCCCCGCCCCCTTTGCGACCGTCACCAGGCTTTCGGCGAGACGATGCGCATCGGCCGGATCGGCCATGAAGGCGCCGGTGCCCGTCTTCACGTCGAGGACGAGGCCGGAAAGCCCGGCGGCGAGCTTCTTCGACAGGATCGAGGCGGTGATCAGCGGCACCGATTCCACCGTCGCCGTCACGTCGCGGATGCCGTAAAAACGCTTGTCGGCCGGGGCGAGATCGCCGGTCTGACCGATGATGGCGCAGCCCGCCTCCGCCACCACCTTGCGGAAGGTCGCAAGATCCGGCTGCGTCTTATAACCCGGAATGGAATCGAGCTTGTCGAGCGTGCCGCCGGTATGGCCGAGCCCGCGCCCGGAAATCATCGGCACCAGCCCGCCGCAGGCCGCCACGATCGGGGCCAGCATCAAGGAGACATTGTCGCCGATGCCGCCGGTCGAATGCTTGTCGAGGATGGGCGCGTCCGCCTCCGGCCAGGTCAGAACGTCGCCGGAGCGGGTCATCGCCTGCGTCAGCGCCACGATCTCGGCCTCGTCCATGCCGCGGAAGAAAACGGCCATGGCGAGCGCCGCCACCTGTCCTTCGGTGACGATGCCGTCCGTCAGCCCCTGCACGAAAAACGTGATCTCGTCGGCGCTCAGCGCGGCGCCGTCGCGCTTGTTGCGGATGATTTCCTGCGGCAGAAAACTCATCTCGCCCCCTCCCCGGAGAAATGCCGCATCAAGATCGCCTCAAGCTTCTCTCCCCCGAGCGGTGCCACGGTCTTCGTCTCCTCATGCGAAAGCTCGCGCCCGGTCATGCCGGCCGCATAATTGGTGATGACGGAAAAGGCCGCGACGCGAAGCCCGAGAAAGCGCGCCAGGATGACCTCCGGCACGGTCGACATGCCGATCGCATCGGCACCCAGAATGCGGGCGGCACGGATTTCCGCCGGCGTCTCGAAGGACGGCCCGCTCACCCACATATAGACGCCTTCGGCGATCTCACGGCGCGCCTCTTCGGCCGCGATCCGGAAATCGCCGATCAGCACCCGGTCATAGGCCTCCGTCATGCCGACGAAGCGCTGGTCGGAGGCCTCGCCGATCAAGGGATTGGCGCCGAGAAGGCTGATATGGTCGGTGATCTGCATCAGCGAGCCCGGCGGCATGTCTTCCCGCAGGCTGCCGGCCGCATTGGTCAAAATCAGCGTTTCGACGCCGAGAGCTTTGAGCGTCCCGAGCGCCGGGCGCATCACGTCGGCGCGGCCATGCTCATAAAAATGCGACCGCCCGGCCATCAGCGCCACCGGCGTGCGCCCCAAAATTCCGATCACGAGCTCTCCGGCATGGCCGGAGACGGAGGGCCGCGGAAAGCCGTCGAGCTCCGCATAGGGGATCGCCACGGCATCCTGGAGCTTGCCCGTCAGGCCCGACAGGCCGGAGCCCAGAACGATCGCCGCCTTCGGCGCCATGCCGGCGCGATCGGCAATGGTCTTTGCAATCGTCTCGGCTCTCATCATTCCTCGTCCAGATCGAAAGCGAGCGGCAGGAGCGTGCCGAGCGACGCATAGGCGACGGGGCCCGTCGCATCGCAGAGATGCACGAGCGTCTCTTCGGTGCCGAATTCGCGCAGCCGCTGGCGGCAACCGCCGCAGGGCGTGATGCGTGGCATCTTGGCGGCGAGAATGGCGATTTCGGCGATCTCGCGTTCGCCGGCCGCGACCATCGCCGCGATCGCGGAGGTCTCCGCGCACCAGCCTTCCGGAAAACTCGCATTCTCCACATTGGCGCCGACGAAAATCTTGCCGCTTGCGGTGCGCAGCGCCGCTCCGACGGGAAAATCCGAATAGGGGGCATGCGCGTTCAGCATCGCCTTCCGCGCCGCCTCGAAAAGATCGCGCGCCATTCTAGCGCTCCTTCACATAAGGGATGCCGCCGGCCTTCGGCGGCACTGCGCGGCCGATGAAGCCTGCGAGCAGGATGACGGTCAAGATATACGGGAGCGCCTGCATGAACTGCACCGGCACCTCGCCGATCACCGGCACGTTGGCGCCCTGCAGGCGGATCGACACGGCATCGAGAAACCCGAAGAGGAAACAGGCGCCCATCGCCGGCCAGGGGCGCCATTTGGCGAAGATCAGGGCGGCGAGCGCGATATAGCCCTTGCCGGCCGACATGTTGACGATGAAGCCCGCCGATTGCGCGATCGCGAGATAGGCACCGGCGATCCCCGTCAGAATGCCGCAGATGACGACGGCCCGGTAGCGCAGGAAGGGGACGGAAACACCCGCCGTATCGACCGCCGCCGGGTTCTGCCCGACGGCGCGCAGCCTCAGTCCGAAGCGCGTACGGAAGAGCACCCACCAGGTGAGCGGCACCATCAGGAACGCGACATAAACGATGAGATTGTGCCCGGAAATGAGCTCGTAATAGATCTCGCCCACGACCGGCACGTCGCGCAGCGCCTCAGCCCCCGGCAGAGTGATCGCTCCGAAGCGCGCGTCGGCCCCGAGCTGCGGCGTGCGCCCGCCTTGCGAAAACCAGGCCTGGCCCAAGAGCGCCGTCATGCCGGCGGCGAGAAAGTTGATTGCGACGCCCGAGACGATCTGATTGCCGCGCTGGGTGATGGAGGCAAAGCCATGCACCAGCGCCAGCACGATCGAAGCCGCGATCGCAGCCAGAAGCCCGAGCCAGGCGGAGCCCGTCCAATAGGCGGCGGCCGCCGCAAAGAACGCACCGGCCAGCATCTTGCCTTCCAGGCCGATATCGAAAATGCCGGAGCGTTCCGAATAAAGCCCGGCAAGACAGGCGAGAAGCAGCGGCGTTGCGAGCCGTACCGAGGAATCCAGGATGAGGACGATCGTGGTCAGATCCATCTCGGCCTCCCTCCGGCTCGCACTCTCCCCCGCCTCACGACCTCTCCTCCTCGGCCACGACGCGCTCGCGCTGGCTCGTCGACATCAACGCAAACGCCCGCCCGATCCCCGGCCGGAACATGTGTTCGAGCGCGCCGGCAAAGAGAATGACGAGCGCCTGGATGACGACGATCATGTCGCGCGAGATCGTCGGCATGTCGAAGGCGAGCTCCGCGCCCCCCTGATAAAGCATGCCGAAGAGAAACGCCGCGAGCACCACGCCGACGGGATGCGCACGCCCCATCAGCGCGACCGCGATGCCGACGAAGCCCGCGCCCTGGACGAAATCGATCTGCAGCCGCTGCTGGTCGCCCATCACCGGGTTCAAAGCCATCAGCCCGGCAAGCCCGCCGGAGACGAGCATGGTGACGATGGTGATCTTGACCGTCGAAATGCCGGCATAGACGGCAGCCGTCGGATTGAGGCCCGTGGCGCGGATCTCGTAGCCGATCTTCGTGCGCCAGATGAAATAATAGACGAAGACGCAGGCCGCGAGCGCGACGAAAATCGAGATATTGGCGGGCGCCGCCCCCATATCCGCGCCGAAGAGATGGAAGAGCCCACCGAGTTCCGGCAGCGTGCCGCCCGCCTCGAAGGTGCGGGTTTCCGGCTGCATGGAGCCGACCGGCGACAGATGGTCGACGAGGAGCCAGACCATCAGCGAAGAGGCGATGAAGTTGAACATGATCGTCGTGATGACGATGTGGCTGCCGCGCTTTGCCTGCAGATAGGCCGGAATGAGCGCCCAGGCGGCGCCGAAGAGCGCGGCCA
The DNA here is from genome assembly GCF_900102695.1 of Afifella marina DSM 2698. Taxonomy (GTDB): domain Bacteria; phylum Pseudomonadota; class Alphaproteobacteria; order Rhizobiales; family Afifellaceae; genus Afifella; species Afifella marina. The sequence goes on along the minus strand of NZ_FMVW01000001.1, from coordinate 103,427 downwards.
GGACCGTCGCGACCGGCAGTGTCACCCACCAAGGCACATAGCGGTCGAGCGCCAAGGCCGCGACCGCGACGCCGAGGCCGCCGAGATAGGCCTGGCCCTCGCCGCCGATATTGAAAAGCCCGGCATGGAAGGCGACGGCGACTGCGAGGCCGGTGAAGATGAAGTTCGTCGTATAAAAGAGCGTGAAGCCGACGCCCTCGCCGAAGCCGAGCGCCCCCCAGATCAGGATTTTTACCGCTTCGAGCGGGTTCTCGCCGATGAAGAGCACGACGAGGCCCGCGACCAGGAAGGCCACGACGACATTGACGAGCGGGATGACGCCGACCTCGACCCATGTCGGCAGCTTTTGGAACGGCGCGCTCATGCTTTTGGCTCCGCTGCGCTCGCGCGGCCCATTTCGCCCTCCGCTTGAGCTTCCTCAGCGCTCTCCCCTTCACCCTCCTCCGGCGTCACGCCCGCCATCATCAGGCCGAGTTCGCCTTCGGAGGCCTGGGGCCCGCGCTCGCCGACGATCTTGCCGGAGAACATCACAAGGATGCGGTCCGACAGCGCGCGGATCTCGTCGAGTTCGACGGAGACGAGGAGGATCGCCTTGCCCGCGTCGCGCATCGCCACGAGCTGGTGGTGGATGAACTCGATGGCGCCGATATCGACGCCTCTGGTCGGCTGGCCGACGAGAAGCACGTCGGGATCGCGCTCCATCTCGCGGGCGAGCACGATCTTCTGCTGGTTGCCGCCGGAGAAATTCGCCGTTTTCAGCCGCGGGTCGGGCGGGCGGATGTCGTATTGCTGCATCTTCTCGCGCGCTTCCGCCTCTATCGCGCTCCGGTCGAGAAAGACACCGCGCCCATAGGCCTTGTCGCGGTGATAGCCCAAAATGGCGTTCTCGTTTTCCTCAAAGCCCATGACGAGGCCCATGCGGTGGCGATCCTCCGGCACATGCGCGAGCTTGGAACGCCGCCGCATCGCCGGATCGGCGCGGCGGGCGAGATCCTCGCCGTCTGCGAGCCGGATTTCGCCCGAGGTCGCGGGACGGATGCCCGACAGGGCCTCCAGAAGCTCCGACTGGCCGTTGCCGGAGACGCCGGCAATGCCGACGATCTCGCCGGCGCGCACCTCAAACGACACGTCCGACACCCGCGCCACGCCGTTGCCGTCGACGACGGAGAGGTTTGTCACCGTCAACAGCGGCGCCCCCGGCGCCGCCTCGCCCTTTTCGACGCGCAAGAGCACATGCCGGCCGACCATCAGCTCGGCGAGCTGTTCCGGCGTCGTCTCGGCAGTCTCGAGCGTCGCCACGATCTCGCCGCGGCGCATGATCGAGACATTGTCCGTGATCGCCATGATCTCGCGGAGCTTGTGGGTGATCAAAATCACCGTCTTTCCCTGGCTCTTCAGCTGGCGAAGGATGCGGAAGAGGTGATCGGCCTCCGACGGCGTCAGAACGCCCGTCGGCTCGTCGAGAATGAGCGTGTCGGCGCCGCGAAACAGCGCCTTCAGGATCTCCACGCGCTGCTGCAGCCCGACCGGCAGATCGCCGACGACGGCGTCGGGATCGACCTGCAGCTCGTATTCGCGTTCGAGCCGTTTCAATTCCGCACGCGCCCGGCTCACGCCCGCCTTCAACAGCGTGCCGCCCTCCGCCCCGAGGATGACGTTTTCCAGAACCGTAAAATTGTCGACCAGCATGAAATGCTGATGCACCATGCCGATGCCGGCCTTGATGGCATCGTCCGGCGAGGTGATTTTCCGCTTCTCGCCGCGCACGAAAATGTCGCCGGAATCGGCCTCGTAAAACCCGTAGAGGATCGACATCAGCGTCGATTTGCCGGCCCCGTTCTCACCGACGATGCCGTGGATCGTGCCTTCCTCGACGAGAAGATCGATGTCGCGGTTGGCCTGGACCGCGCCGAAACTCTTGCTGATGCCGGACAGCGCGATCGCCGCGGGCGCCTGCATGTCGAGCTCGCCCGGCATCCGGCCCGGCACCTCATCACCAGACATCATCGGCCCCACCCCCAGATGCGTTGTGGGCCGTCTCATGGGCCGCCGGCTTTCTGCCCTCGGGACCTCCGCCCGGGCAAGCCCTGGCTGCGCGGGTTCTTGCCACCAGGGTCGCCGCCGCGCGAACTCTCGTTGCCCGAATCTTGCCCGCCCGAACGCCCGTTGCACGGACCCTGCCGGCCCGACCCCCCGTTGCATGAACCCTGCCGGCCCGCACCTTGCCGGCTCGAACCTTGCTCATCCGAACCGATGCGGCTTCGCCGCCGCCTTTCGGCCGGGCGGCCTTTGCTTGCGGATCGTCTGTGTCGGGTCGGTCCGTTCTGAAATTCATGCAGGACAAAACGCGTGGCAGGCCGGAACATGGCCGGATGGGACGGCTTTCGGCCATCCTGGCACGCCCGGCCGCCGCTTGCACGCCGAAATCACCCGTCACGAGCGCCTGAAACCCGGCTTTTTCCCCTGCCGCAGCGTCAGGTTTTTCGGCTGCCGCTACGTCAGGTTTTCGCGCGCCACGGCCGATCTCCAAGCACGGGCACCAGCGATCGGGTGTTCTTCCCCCCACCCCTTTGTTCCTTGGCGGAGAAGGTGGCGCCGAAGGCGCCGGACGAGGGGTGACCTCTCAATTCGCCTCAGAGCCCGCAGCAGCACCCCCCTCACCGCCCGCTGCGCCGGCATAACCCGACGCGTTTCGAGTGAGAGTGATCTCTTATTTCGCGCGGGAGCAGGCGATTGGGGTTCTTCTCCCCTGTGGGGAGAAGGTGGCGCCGAAGGCGCCGGAAGAGGGGTGATCTCGCAATTCGCCTCAGAGCCCGCGGCAGCGCCACCCCTCACCGCCCGCTGCGCGGGCACCTCTCCCCAGAGGGGCGAGGAAAGGCGTCTGCCGCTTGCGGGATGGCATGTGCCGTTGCCTCCGAACGAGCTGGACACAAAAACGGCTCAAGCCGAAAGGCGGGCATCATCTCTGATGGAAGGCCGACGCGTTGAAAACCCAACAAGATCGGTTTATCCTGCAGCATGGTCACCGTGCTGCGCTCCGGCGCGTTCCGCGTTGTCATCTATACCGACGACCATGAACCGGCGCATGTGCATGTGTTCGGCCACGGCATGGCGAAGATCGATATTTCCGGCGCCACCCCACGCCTCATCGAAACGACGATGACGAAGGGCGAGCTGCGCAAGGTCGCGACGCTCATCGTCCGTCACCAGGCCGCCCTCAGGGAAAGATGGAGAGACATCCATGGCTGAGTTCGAATTCTCCGACGCCGAACGCGAGGCGGCCACACGCCGCGCCAAAGCCGAGGCGGCCGGCCGGCCGACGCCCAAAAGCGTGCGCTACGATCGCCCGTCCGGCCGCATCCTCGTCGAGTTCGAAAACGGCTCCGCCTTCATGGTGCCGGCGCGCTCTTTGCAGGGTCTGGAAGAGGCCTCCGACGACGACCTCGCCGAGGTCGAACTTTTGGGCACCACCGGCTTGCATTGGGAGAAGCTCGACGTCGATTTCACCATTCCCGGCCTGATGGCCGGCATCTTCGGCACGGCGCGATACATGCAGCAGAAGGGTGGCCGGTCCCGCTCGCCAGCAAAAGCCGCCGCAGCACGCGAAAACGGCAAGAAAGGCGGCCGCCCGCGGAAAGTTTCCGACAAGGCCCGATGAGACCCGAAGAGGCTGCAAATTTCAGCGCCAGCGATCGGAGTTCTTGTCCCCGCCCCCTGTGTTCCTCGGGGGGAGATCCTTGACCAAACGAGATCGGCGAAACCCCTACCGCATCGCCTGCCGCGGCTCGCGCTCGGTTCCCAAAATCAGCGCATAGAACCCGCCGGAGCGCGCCGAAGGCGCCACCGCGCCGGCGAAGCCGATCTCCGTCACATAGGCGTTGCGCAAATTCTTCTCATGCCCCGGCGAGGCGACCCAGCCCTGGAACGCTGCGGCCTCGCTTTTGTAGCCGCCGCCGAGGTTTTCCGCGATCGCGCCCCAATCATAGCCGACGGCCGCCACCCGCTTCGGCAATTTCCCGGCCACCGTATGGCTGATGTCGTTTTTCCGCGCCATCGCCAGCGCCTGGCGTTCGGCGACCACGTTCAAGCGCGGCGACACGCTCACCGGCCCGAGCCCGTGGCGCGCCCGATACTCCGTCACCATCGCCCGCATCGCCGCCACATCGACCGGCACATTGCGCGCCTGAAACGTTTCGGACGGCCCGGCACAGGCGGCAAGAAGAAGCGTGACAACGAGAATGAAGCTGCGCATCGAATATCTCACCGTTCCTTGATCTGCCGCAGACGCGTGCTCTTCATCGGAAGCTCGAACATCGCCCCTCCTTCCACGATGGCCGCCTGCGTTTCAATCGTCTCCCAAAGCGCCAGCAATCTTTCCATTTGTTTTATGGTCTTCGCCTTGGTGAGGGCGCGGGAGAGAAAAAAGCCGACGAGCCTCGAATTGCGAAAGGCGTAACGCTCGGCCTGCGTTCGGGTTATCCGCCGGTCACCCGAAATCACCACCCAACGCCCCTGTGCACTCAGCTCCTCGATCCAGTGCCGATCGCTCGTGGCTGGTGGGAAAAGCTGCCGAAGATGCTGCACCTCGTGATCGGGAGAGAGAATTTCGTTGAGGGCGCGAGCGAGCGCCGGAGGAAGGTTCTCGTCGATCAGAACCTTCACGCCGCCTTCAGGTCTTGCTCGAAGCGGACGGCATCGCGGACGACCTCGGGCGCCACCTCGAAAAGATGCGCCACCCGCTTCACCGAGCCCTCGGCCTCGACCGCATCGGCAAGGGCCGCGGTCGGCACGCCGGAAGCGGCAGTGATCGGCTTGCCGAAAGAGCGCTCCGGATCGATGACGATGGAGCCCTTGCCGCGAAACGGCCGCCACCGCACGACGGTCTCGTCTTTGAGATCGAGGTCCTTGAAGGTGCGCTCCACGATCCGGCCGAAGGCATATTGCCCCTTCTTCAGGTCGAGAAGCTCCGCCCCCCCGCTCTCGCGAAGCGATTGCAGAAAAATGGTCTCACCATCCGTCCGGAAACGCCGCGTCGAAAAGGCGTGCGTGTCGCCGACGATCTCCTGCGCCCGTCCGAGGCACGTGCGGATAGTCTTCAAGCCGAGACCGGCATCCAGAAACGCTTTGACGAAGCGCAACTCGACGAGATCACGGAAACCGAGCTCCAGAGCTTCGTCGAACTCCGCCAATTCCGGTTCCCACAAAGGCGGTACGTCGCGGCGAAGGCCGTCGCGACGATAGCTGTAGCCGGAAAGCCAGCGGCGGATCTTGGCCGGCGAGGTCTTCAAAAGACGCGCGGCTTCAGGCGCCGAATAGGCCCCGATCCCGAACGGAAAGCCGCTCACCTTTTCAGATACACGCGCGTCCATGGGCTGATCTTAGCCGGTTTGAAGCAAGTGGGAAGTCGCCAATCCTAAGATCCGCGCACCCCGCGTTTACTTCATCGCAGGGCACGAATTGTCCGACATGTAATCGTGCACCTTGATCTCACCCGAGGTGATCTCTTTCGACGCTTCTTCCACCTTGGTCTTCATCTCGTCGGTGATGAGGTCTTTGTTGGACTCATCGAGCGCCCAGGCGACGCCGTCTTCGGCGAGGCCGAGGTTCTGCACGCCGCCCCATTCTTCCATCGAGACGCCGTTCTGAACGTCCTCGAACGCCTTATAGACGGCGTTGTCGACGCGCTTCACCATCGAGGTCAGAACCGAGCCCGGATGCAGCATGTTCTGGTTGGAATCGACGCCGATGCCGAGCTTGCCGGCATCCGCTGCCGCCTGCAGCACGCCGATGCCGGTGCCGCCGGCGGCGTGATAGACGACGTCGGCGCCGCGGTCGAACTGGCTCTTGGCAAGCTCGCCGCCCTTCACCGGATCGTTCCAGGCCGCGCCCGTCGTGCCGGTCATGTTGGCGTAGATCTCGATATCGGGGTTCACGGCCTTGGCGCCTTCGACATAGCCGCATTCGAACTTGCGGATGAGCGGAATGTCCATGCCACCGATGAAGCCGATCTTGCCGGTTTTTGAGGCCATCGCCGCCAGCATGCCGACGAGATAGGAGCCCTCATGCTCCTTGAAGACGATGGAGCGCACATTCGGCTCGTCGACGACGGCATCGATGATGGCGAATTTCGTGTCGGGATATTCCTCCGCCACCTTTTCGATCGCCTGGGCCTGCGAGAAGCCGATGCCGATGACCGGGTCGAAACCGCGCTGGGCGAAACGGCGGAGCGCCTGCTCACGCTGCGAATCGTTCTGCAATTCGAAGTCGCGGTAATCGGTGCCGGTCTCTTCCTTGAAGCGTTCCGCGCCGATATGCGCCGCCTCGTTGAAGCTCTTGTCGAATTTGCCGCCGAGATCATAGACGATCGCCGGCTTCACCTCCTGCGCCAGCGCATGGCCGGCTGATATCGCCATGGCGCATGCTGCAAAAGCGCCGGTCGCGAACCGCATGAGACCCATTCCGTTCTCCCTTGAAGTCTTCGCTGGCGGCTTTGCCGCCCAGGTTGCCATGGGCCTCAGATTGACATGGGCTCATGTGCGTTGCACCTCCTTTATCAGGCACATCCAGGTTCGATATGGCGTCTTCCCACAAGATCGAAACACTCGCCTTTCCCGTCCTTCTCGGCGATATCGGCGGCACCAATGCCCGCTTTGCGCTTCTCCCCGGCAGGGACGAGGAGGTGCTCCATTTCGCACCGGTCCGCACCGGCGACTTTCCCAACATCGAAAGCGCCGTCCGTGCGGCGGTCCTCGCCAAGACCGACATCCGGCCGCGTTCGGCACTCTTTGCGCTCGCCGGGCCGATCGACGGCGACGAGGTCGATCTCACCAATGCCGAATGGATCATCCGCCCGCGCGACGTGATGGTGGCAACCGACATCGAGGACGTCGCGCTTCTCAACGATTTCGAGGCGCAGGCGCTGGCGATCTCCGCCCTCGACGATCCCGGCATGACGACGGAGGCGATCGGGCCGGAGCTCGCGCCGGAAGAGAATTGCCGCGTCGTTCTCGGCCCCGGCACCGGGCTCGGTGTCGCCGGCCTCGTCTACGCTTCGAGCCTGTGGACGCCGGTGCCGGGCGAAGGCGGGCATGTGGCACTCGGGCCGGATGCCGACGACGAATTTCCGATCTGGCCGCATATCGAAAAGGAGGGCGGGCGCATCTCCGCCGAGGCGCTTTTGGCCGGGCGCGGCATTCCGAGGCTTTACCGGGCTGTGGCCGCCGCGCGCGGGCTTGCCGCATCCTTGTCGACACCGGCGGAAGTGACGAATGCGGCACTTGGCGGCGAGGATCCGCTCGCGCTCGCCACGATGACGCTCTATTGCCGCCTGCTCGGGCGCGTCGCGGGCGACCTTGCCCTCGTCTTCATGGCGACGGGCGGCGTCTTCATCGCCGGCGGCATCGCGCCGCGCATCGCGCTTCTCCTCAAAGAGGGCGAATTCCGCCGCGCCTTCGAGGCGAAATATCCGCATGAAAACCTGATGCGGCAGATCCCGACGCGCCTCGTCACGGCCGAGCAGCCGGCACTCACCGGCCTTGCCGCCTTCGCACGGGCGCCCGAAAGATTCTCCGTGCCGCTCGACCGCCGCCGCTGGCGTTAGAGCGCATCGCGCGGGCTCAGCTCTTGCGCCGTTTGGCGCCGGTCGAAGGCGCAGCTGTCGCCGGGTCTTCCGGCCAGTCGTGTTTCAGATAGCGGCCGCGCATCTCCGCGCGCACATCGCGCCACGAGCCGCGCCAGAAGCCGGGGAGATCCTGGGTCACCTGCATCGGCCGCCCGGCCGGGGATAAAAGCTCGAAAGTGAGCGGCAGGCGGCCGTCCAAAATCCTCGGATGTACATCGAGCGAAAAAAGGTTCTGCGGCGTGATCGCGACCGTCGGCGTGTCTCCGGAATAATCGATCGCGACCTCGCGGCCGGATGGCGCCACAAACGTCGCCGGCGCCTTGCGATCGAGCTCTTGGAGCTTGGACCACGGAATCAGCGGTTGAGTCGCCTCTTTGACCGAGTCTCGGCTGATTCCGCCGAGCGAGAGACTTGTCCCCGCCAAAGGCAGGAGCCATTCCTCGGCGCGTTCGGCGAGCGCTTTATCGGAAAGATCGGGCCAGGCGTCGCCCTCATGCCGGCGCAAAAAGGCAATGCGATCAAATATTTGTCGGGTTTCTTCGGGCCAGGGCAGAGCCTCCAGTCCCCGCTTCAGCGCGGCCTCGGCGAGAAGCGCCGCCGCTTTTTCCGGATCGAATGATTTCAATGGCTTAGCGGAAATGACCAGCGCGCCAAGCCGACGCACGCGGCGGGCATTGATGCGATCCGCCGCCGAATCATAAGAAAACTCATCGTCTTCTGAAATCTCGAAAGCCGCCTCAATTTCGCCGCGCGTCAGCGGTGCGGCGAGCAGAATGCGTGCATCGGCGCCGCCGCCCTGGACTTCGGCGATCGCCAAAAACTCTTCTGCAGCAAGGGGATCGCCCTCATCGAGATAGGCGCCGCGACCGTTCGCCATCAAAAAGCGGCCGCCCGGTCCTCGCGATTTCGCGATCCTTTCCGGCCATGCGGCGGCAAGATGCAGCCCGGCCGAGGTCGCCCCCTCTCGCGGTTTTCGCCCCACTGTCTCCTCCGCCAGCCGCGCCCAGCGCTTCGCCGCCTCGCGCGCCTTCGCCCCCCGCCCGCCGCGCGCGCCGCGCACGACGGAAAGGCGATGGTGAAGGTCGCTGGAACGCCCGCCAAGTCCTTGTTCAGACACAAGAACTGCGATCTCGGCGGCTTCCCACGCCGCGCCGTTTTCGGCCGCCAGGAGGATCATATGGGCCAGGCGCGGGGCGAGCGGGAACGTCGCCAGCGCCTTGCCGTGCTCGGACAATAGGCCCGAGCGGTCGATCGCGCCGAGACGGCCAAGAAGCTCCATCGCCTCCGAAAACGCCGCCTGCGGCGGCGGATCGAGCCAGGCGAGCGCTTCGGGCTCACGCACGCCCCAGGAGAGAAGCGACAGCACAAAGGCGGAGAGCTCCGCCTCCAGGATTTCCGGCCTGTCGAAGGGCATGAGCCCGGCATTCTGCGGCTCGTCCCACAGCCGAAAGCAGAGGCCCGGCTCGGTGCGACCCGCCCGGCCGCGGCGCTGATCGGCGGCCGCGCGCGACACCCGCACCGTCTCAAGCCGCGTGAGGCCCGAGCCCGGATCATAGCGCGGACGCCGCGACAGGCCGCTGTCGACGACAATGCGCACGCCCTCGATCGTCAGCGACGTCTCGGCAATGGACGTCGCCAACACCACCTTGCGGCGGCCGGCAGCTGCGGGACGCACCGCTCTGTCCTGGTCTTTCAAGTCGAGGGCGCCGTAAAGCGGCGCGAGATCGACATGCGCCCCAACCTTGCCGGCAAGCCGGTCGGCAAGGCGCAGGATCTCCGCCTGGCCAGGCAGAAAGGCGAGCACGCTCCCCTCCTCCTCGCGCAAGGCCTGCAGGATCGCGGCTTCCACGCCGTCTTCGGCCCGTCTGTTGGGAGACTGCCCGAGATAGCGGGTGTCGACAGGAAAGAGGCGGCCGGCGCCCTCCACCACCGGCGCATCACCGAAAAGCGCGGAAAAGCGCGCCCCGTCGACAGTCGCCGACATGGCGCAGAGCTTCACATCGGGACGCAGCGCGGAGCGGGCATCCAGCGCCAGCGCCACACCGAGATCGGCATCGATCGAGCGCTCATGCACCTCATCGAAGAGAATGGCACCGATCCCCTCAAGGCCCGGATCGTCGAGGATCATGCGCACGAAAACGCCGCCCGTGACGAGTTCGATGCGGGTCGTGCGGGAGATGCGGCTTTCCATGCGCACGCGGTAGCCGACGGTCTGGCCCACCTCTTCGCCGAGCATTTTTGCCATGCGGGAGGCGGCGGCACGCGCGGCAAGCCGGCGCGGCTCAACAACGATGATCTTGCCCGTGCCCGCCAGCCCCTCCTCAAGAACCGCGAGCGGCACACGCGTCGTCTTGCCGGCGCCGGTTGGAGCAATGAGGACGGCCGCACCCGGCACGCGCAGCGCGTCAAACAGCGCGGGAAGCGCTTCCTCGACCGGCAGACGCAAGGCATTCATTCGTCGCTCGTCCCACCCAGCTCGATGACCGGCCCCCCAGCGGCCTCGGCATCCTGGCGATCATGCGTCACCAGAAGGACCGGGAGATTGCGTTTGCCGGCCTCATCGAAGACGAGCCGACGCATCTGATCGCGCAGGGCCACATCGAGCTTCGAAAACGGCTCGTCGAGGAGGAGCGCGCGTGGGCGCGACAGGAGCGTGCGAAGAAGCGCGATGCGTGCTCTCTGGCCACCGGAGAGTGTTGCCGGGTCGCGGCCTTCCATGCCCTCGAGCCCCACCTCCGCAAGGGCGGCCGACACGGTGTCCTGACGCGCCTCACGGGAGGAGCCCGGCCGCAGGCCGAAGAGAAGGTTGCCGGCAACGGACAAGTGCGGAAAAAGCAAAGGATCTTGAAAGAGAAGGCCCATCTGGCGGGCTTCTGCAGGCCGGCGGGTCACGTCTTCGCCGGCCAAAAGCACCCGCCCTTCAACCGCAAAAATCGGATCGAGAAAACCGGCAGCAAACGCAAGAAGCGTCGATTTCCCGGAGCCCGAGGGCCCCATCACGGTCAGGACCTCGCCTGGGCGGATCGTCTTGTCGACAGACAGAAGGAGCCGGCCCGCGAGGCTGATCCTCACCTGCGAAAGGGTCAGGGCATCGGTTGCTTCGGGAGCTGAGGTCATCCGCCCGCACGCATGGCCGCGCGGCGGCGAAAAAGCAAGGCGGGAAGCATGGCAGCAAGTCCGAAGCCCAGGAACGGGAGAAAGGCCTGAACGAGCGCGGTCGCAGCCGTGATGCGCCGATCGCCACCCGACGACAGGGCCACGGCCTCAGTCGTCACGGTCGGCCAGCGCCCGGCACCGATCAGGAGCGTCGGCAGATAAAGCGAAATCGAAACGGCGAAGCCGAGCGCCGTCGCGGTCGCGATCGCACGAGACAGCATCGGCAGGCGGATCCTCCAGAAGACGGCATCGGCACTGCGTCCGAGACTTCGCGCGATCAAAGCGTAGCGCGGATCAAGCGCATGCCAGGGCTGCGACAGCGAAAGAAGCACATACGGGAAAACAAAGACGAGATGGGCGAGGACGACGGCCAAAAGCCAGCCGTCGAGGCGCAGCGAGACGAGGAGCATGTCGAGGCCGAAGAGAAATGCGATCTGCGGCACGAGAAGCGGTAGATAAAGCGCGACCAGCGCTCGCGTCGTCGTCGTTCCGCCGGTGCGAGTCTCATATTCCAGCGCACCGAGAGCAAGAACGACGGCCAGGACGGAGGAGAGCCCGGCGATCAAAAGGGCGTTGTCGAGAGGCCCGCCCAGCGTCGCGATCACGCTGCGCCAGGTGTCAAAGGTCAGCGCATTCGGCCAGATATCCGGGAAAGCCCAAAAGCCGGCGATTGACCAAAGCGCCAGCGTGGCGAGACCGGCGAGGACGAGACCGGCGGCAAGGCTCATCGTTGCCCCGGCCAGATGGCGGACAAGCCCGTCACGGCGAAAGCGATGACCCGACGCCATCAGCTTCGCTCCAATTCGGGCGACGAGCCATTCGAGAGCAAGCCATAGGCAAATAGCGAAAGAGGCGAGCGCAAACTGCGCCAACGCGCCGGCAGCCGCGAGGCTACGCAGGGACAGGTCAGGATCCGCCTGCCATTCCAGGATGCGCACAGCGAGGGGGGCCGGTGTCGTCGGCCCGAGAATCAAAGCGACATCGACGACGGAACAGGCATAGGCGATGATGGCGAAGATCGGCAGACGGAGCTGGGCGTAGAGCGGCGGCAGAACGGAGAAAAGAAAGGCCGCGACGCGGCCGTAGCCGAGCGCCCGGGCCATGTTGAGACGCGGCTCCGCCTCGACCTGCGGAAGGGCCGCGAGGGCCATCAGGAAGAGGAAAGGGATCTCTTTCACGACAAGGCCCGCCGTCATCGCAAGCCCAGCCGGATCATGCACGATCAGCCAGTCCGGCGGCCGCGCGAAACCGCTCGGCCAGGGGGACAAAGCCCGCATCAGAAGGCCGGAGGGCGCAATCAGAAAGGCGAGCCCGAAAGCCGCCGCCGCATGCGGGACAGACAGGAGCGGCGCAATCAGGCGCCGAAAGACGCGAAAGACCCGCGTCCCATGCCAGGCGGCGACAAAGCCCATCACCACCAGGAAGGCAAGAGTCGTCGTGCACAGACCCGCGCACAGGCTGAGGGCGAGGGAGACACCAATGCCGGGCGCGCCAACAAGTGCGACGAAGGGCTCGAGAGAGAAATCCTCAAGCCCGAGAACGGGGAGATAGCCGAACGCCGGCAGCGCCGCACCGAGGAGGCCGGCGACCACCGGCAGCACCAGAAGCGCGAGAACCGCAATCGGAAAAGCGATCAGCCGCGATCGCGGCCGCTCCAGCTTCTGTTGAGTCGGTATTATTGGCCAGCTCTGTAGCGCCGCGCCCATTCTGTCTCCAGCCGCTCCATCCAGCTTGCATGCGGTTCGGGAAGCGCCTTGCCGAGGTCTTCCGGTGGCAGGGTGGCAACGCCGAGGTCGAGCGCATCAAAGCGGGCACGATCCTCCTGCGGCAGGGCATCGACATCGAGGACCGTCGGATCCCCCCAGACATTCGGGTCCTGCTTGCGGGCCTGCGCCTCCGGCGACATCAGGAAATTCGCAACGACCATGGCACCCGCCTTGGCATTGGCGTTGAACGGGATCGCCAGGAAATGCGAATTGGCGATCGATCCCGCCTCCGGAACATAGCTTCTCACCGTGTCCGGCAATTCGTGGGCCGCAATGGCGCTTGAGGCATCTGCCGGATTGAAGGCAAAGGTGATATCGACCTCGCTATCGGCGAGAAGTCGGCGCAACGTCCCGTAATTCTGAGGGAAAGCGCGCCCCTGCCGCCAGAGAAGCGGATGGAGTTCGTCGAGGAACGCAAAGAGCGGCTTCGTCTGGCGGGCGAAGGTCTCGTCATCGGCCGCCTGCATCAGCACTTCGGGATCGGGAGCAAGCTCGTAGAGCGCCTGTTTCAGAAAAGTGGAACCGAGAAAGTCGGGCGGCTGCGGATAGGTGAAACGACCGGGATTGGCCTTCGCCCATTCCAGGAGAGCCGGCATGGATTTCGGCGGATTTTCCAGGCGCGCCGTATCGTAGAAGAAGACAAGCTTCGCCATGCCCCATGGCGCTTCGAGCCCGTCGGTCGGCACGGTGAAATCAGTCTTGACCGTGGGTTTTCCCTCCTCATCCACGAAGCGGTAGTTCGGCAGCTTCGTCGCCCAGGGGCGGTCGAGCAGGAGACCCGCCTCTTTCAGAGAGACAAAATTCTCACCATTGATCCAGACGAGATCCACGGTGCCATTCTCATCGCGCCCGGCCGCCTTTTCCGCAACGATCTTGGAGACGACATTGGCGGTGTCGGCGACCTTCACCTGCTTCAGCGTCACGCCAAAGCGCTCTTTGACCTCGCCGGCAGCCCAGGCGATGTAGGCATTGATGCGGGTCTCGCCGCCCCAGGCATGGAAATAGACGGTCTCGCCCTTCGCTTCGGCAAGCACGGCCTCCCAGTTCTCAGGATCGGGCGACTCTGCATGGGCGGTCGCTGCAAAGATCAGCGCGAAGACAGCGGCGAATATCCTGGACATGGCGTTCTATCTTTCTCCCGTGCCATTCCTTGCGGGCCGGGCTGAGCCTTTTGCGTCGCCTCTCCCTTATGGGAGGTGGGAGAGCCTGTGCCCGGGCCGTGCATGATGGCTTTCGGGAGCGAACTCCCTCATTGCACCTTGAGAGCGCGACAGGAGCGTTCGAGGCAAAGCAAAAAACGGTGAGGCCAGTTCACTCCCCGATCGCGACCCCTTCGCGGCGCGGATCGGCACCGCCGGAGAGCCCGTCTTCCCCGATGGCGATCGCATGCAGGCCGGAATTGAGGTCGCGCGTCTCGACCGCGTAGCCGAGTGCTTCAAGCCCCTCCTGCAGATCCTCCGCAGAAGTGCCGGCCTCCAGATCGAAGGTGCCGAAGCGATTGACGGCATGCGGCAGGGCGGTTGCCTCTTGCACGTCCATGCCCCAATCGAGAATGCCGATCAGCGCCTCGGCGACATAGCCGATGATGCGGCTACCGCCCGGCGAGCCGATCGCCAATACCGGCGCGCCGTCGCGGAAAACGATGGTGGGCGCCATGGAAGATCGCGGCCGCTTGCCCGGCTCCACGCGGTTCGCCACCGGACGCCCGTCCTCATGGCTCTTGAAGGAAAAATCCGTGAGCTCGTTGTTCAGGAGAAAGCCGCGCACCATCAAGCGCGAGCCGAAGCCATTCTCGATCGTCGTCGTCATGGAGACGACATTGCCGTCACGATCGACGATGACGAAATGGCTGGTCGAAGGAAACTCGATCGCCTGATCGTCGACATAATTGAAGGCATGGTCCCATTGCGGCTCGCCGGGCTCGGCCGTCTTGAGACGCGCCTCGCCTTCCAGCAGCTTCGCCCGTTCCTTCATATAGGCCGGATCGAGAAGACCCTTGACCGGCGCAGGCACGAAATCCGTATCGGCGAGATAGCGGCCGCGATCGGCGAAGGCGAGACGGGAGGCGTCGCCGATCAGGCGCCAGGCGGCAACGCTTTCGGGCCCGAGCGCGACAAGATCGTAAGGCGCCAGCAGGCCCAGGATCTGGCCGACTGTCACACCACCGGAAGATGGCGGGCCCATGCCGCAGACCTGATAGACGCGGTAGGCGACACAGACCGGATCGCGCGCCTTCACCTCGTAATTTTCGAGATCCTGTAGTCGCATGACGCCCGGATTGGCATCGAAGCGGCGAATGGCGGCGATGATGTCTTCCGCGACCGGGCCTTCATAAAAGGCATCCGCCCCCTTCTCCGCGAGGAGCTTGAGCGTTGCGCCATAGGCCTCGTTCTTGAGGCGACCGTCGCCGGAAAGGGCGGACGAGAGATCGTCGAGAAAATAGGTTTTCGCCGCCTCCTGACGGGCAAGGCTGTCGGCTTCTTCAGCAACGAGGCCGGCAAGGCGCGGCGAAACCGGAAACCCGTCTTCGGCAAGCCGGATCGCGGGCTGAAACAGGTCCGGCCAGGAAAGCTTCCCCCAGCGCTTGTGCGCATCTTCCAGAAGCCTCGGTGTGCCAGGGACGCCGACGGAACGCCCGCCGATGACCGCATCGAAGAACTCAAGCGGCTCTCCGTCGTCGCCCAGAAAGAGTTCGGGCGTTGCGGCCGAGGGCGCCGTTTCGCGGCCGTCGAGCGTTGAGAGTTTCTTCGCGCCGGCATCCCAGTAAAGCAGGAAAGCGCCGCCGCCGAGACCGGAGGATTGCGGCTCGACAAGGCCGAGAACGAGCTGCACCGCCACCATCGCGTCGATGGCACTGCCGCCCTGCTTGAGGATCTCGGCGCCGGCTTCGGCGGCGAGCGGATTGGCTGCCGCCACCATCCAGTCCTTCGCGTCAACCGGGGCCGTCGCGGGCTCCGCCACCGGCGTGGCAAGCTCCGGCTGGATGCGATCCGAGACGTCCTGCGCCGCAGCGACAGACAGCAGCGCAAGACAGACGCAAGCGACAAGCCCTGCGCGGACAAGACCGTGCAGGGTCGAGACCGGAGCGATCATGGCCGGCCTAAAGATGCTGACCGCCGTCGATGTTGATCTCCGCCCCGATGACGTAGGAGGCGGCCTGCGAGCACAGGAAATGCACGACTTCCGCTACTTCCTTCGGATCGCCGATGCGGCGCATCGGCACGTCTCGCTCCACCACCTCGTCGGTGCCAGGCGACAGGATAGAGGTCATGATCTCGCCCGGTGCGACGGCATTGACGCGGATACCGGAGGCGGCGAGCTCATGGGCAAGTTCGCGGGTCAGCGCTGAAAGCGCGGCCTTCGAGGTCGCATAGGCGGCACCAGCGAAAGGATGGATGCGGAAGCCGGCGATCGAGGTGATGTTGACGACAGCGCCATTGGCACGCCTCAGCGGCTCGCGCAGCCCCTGCACCAGCACGGCCGGAGCGATGAAATTGACCATATGGACATCGCGCCAGATTTCGAGCGGCGTCTCCGCAGCTCCGAGCCGGCCGCCTTCGGTGTTCTTGGGCGAGATGCCGGCATTGTTGACGAGCGCCGTCAGGCCCTTCTCGCCGACGCGTTCGCGCAGCTGATCGATCGCGTACTGGATCGACTTCGGATCGGAGAGATCGACCTCAATGTGGCGGACATAGCCTTCCGCCCACGGACAGACGCGCGAGAACGGCGTGCGGGAGAGGGTGTAGACCTCCCAGTTCTCATCATAGAACTTGCGCACGATGGCGTGTCCGATGCCACGACTTGCACCGGTGACGGCCACGATCGGGCGCAAGCCCTGATCGGCGGCAAGCGCGGTATGGTCCACCGGGCACACGGCAGGTGCGTCCGCCGTAGGTTCGGCTGGCGCATCGTGAGCATGGGCAGGACAGCCTTCCGGAGGGCGTGTCTCCGTGGGCGCGGCGTGTGCCGGGCACTCACCCGGCTTGTCGATCGTCCTGTCGTCCATCACGGCCTCTCCTTCAGGGGGCCGTATGGCCCCCTCAGGCGAGCGTCGTTTCCACCGCCCGCCGGAATTTCTCAGCAAATTCGCCGACATGATCTTGCTCGATCACGAGCGGCGGCGAAACAGCAATAATGTCGCCCAAGGCACGGACCATCAAGCCTTCGTTCCAGCAAGCCTTGAAGATCGCCTGCCCCCGCTTGCCGGGTTTTTCGCCCGGACGGAACTCGACGGCGCCGATAAAGCCGTAATGACGGATATCAACGACTTCCGGCAGGTCGCGCAGGCTGAAGAGCGCATCGCCCAGAGCATCGCCCGCCGGACCCGAGGCGCGGGTCAGAAGGTTTTCGCGCTCATAAACGTCGAGGCAAGCGATCGAGGCCGCGCAGGCGAGCGGATGCGCCGAATACGTATAGCCGTGCAGGAGCTCGACACCGCCTTCGGGGCCGCGCGCCATGATCTCGTCATGGACGAAGTCTGCGACGGCGACCGCACCCATCGGGACCGTCGCGGCAGTCAGACCTTTTGCCATCGTCGTGATGTCGGGCTTTACGTCGAATTCCTGCGAAGCGAAGGGAGAGCCGAGGCGGCCGAACCCGGTGATGACCTCGTCGAGGATGAGAAGGACGCCGGTCTGATCGCAGATCTCACGCAGCCGCTTCAGATACCCTTTCGGCGGCAGATAGACACCGCCAGCACCGATCACCGGCTCGACGACGACGGCCGCGACCGTGGAAGCGTCGTGGAAAGCGATGAGTTCGGCCAGTTCTTCGGCAAGCTCTACACCGTGCTCGGGCAGGCCGCGGGTGAAGGCATTCTTCTGCGGCAGATGCGTGTGGCGCAGATGATCGGCCGGCAGCCAGGAGCCGAAGGCCGTGCGGTTGGCGGTGATGCCGCCGGCGGAAAGACCGCCGAAGCCCACACCATGATAGCCTTTCTGGCGGCCAATGATCTTCTTGCGGCCGCTCTGCCCGCGCGCATGGTGATAAGCATAAGCGACTTTTATCGCCGTATCGCAGGATTCAGAGCCGGAATTGGTGAAGAGGATATGGCCGAGACCCTCTGGCAGGATGGCGGAGAGGCGATCGGCGAGTTCAAAGGAAATCGTGTGGCCGAAGCCGAAACTCGGCGCGTAATCAAGGACCGGGAATTGCTCGGCGATGGCCTGGCCGATTTCTTTGCGTCCGTGTCCGAGATGCGAACACCACAAGGCGCCGCTCATGTCGAGGACGGGGCGATCATCGGGCGTGTAGTAATACATGCCCTCGGCGCGCGCGATCAAACGCGGATCGGTCCGGAAATCGCGGTTAGGGGTGAAGGGAAGCCAATGGTGCTCGAGGCTGATTGGCCGGTTGCGGGAGAAGTAGGTCGGTTGCTCGTTCATATACTATGGGTGCACCCGGCCTCACCTGGCGTCAACTCATCTTGTGAGCATGGACCGCGACAGAATTTTGCAGAGCCCCGCCCCCGGGAAAGCCGAACGCGCCGGCACTTCGGCAGCGATCTTTGCCCCCTGTCGTGCCTTCGTCTCCATGCCTATGATCATGTCCAGATGACACAACCAAGATCCGTCGTCCCGCGGGAAGGAATATGAACAACGGTCTCATCGCCGTCCTGGCCGCGATTGTCTATATCGGCGCGCTGTTCGCCATCGCATCTTACGGCGATCGGCGCGTGCAGCGGACTGGAGCGAGCGCGCGTCCGAACCTCTTTGCCCTCGCTTTGTCCGTCTATTGCACATCGTGGACGTTCTTCGGTTCGGTTGGCCTCGCCTCGCATTCGGGCCTCGGCTTTCTGCCGATCTATATCGGCCCCATCCTGATGTTCACCTTCGGCTTTCCGATCCTGCGGCGGATCGTGGCTCTGTCGAAGGAAGAGCGCATCACTTCCGTCGCCGACTTTCTGGGGGCCCGCTACGGCAAGAGCCAGGCCGTCGCAGTCGTCGCGACGCTCATTTCCGTCATCGGCGTCATTCCCTATGTGGCCCTGCAGCTGAAGGCGATCTCGTCTTCCATCTCCACCATGGTTCCGGAGCTCGGCGAGGATGCGGCCGAAGCGCTTCCCCTTCTCGGCGATACGGCCTTCATCATCGCCGTGGTACTGGCAATCTTCGCCATCCTCTTCGGCACCCGCCATGCCGACGCGACGGAGCACCAGCATGGGATGATGCTGGCCGTTGCCTGGGAGGCGGTAGTCAAGCTCATCGCCTTCCTAATTGCCGGCATCTTCGTCGTCTTCTTCCTGTTTGGGGGACCCTCGGAGCTTTACGCACTCGCCGTGGAAAGCCGGGAAGTCCAAACAATGGTCTCAAACGGCCTCGTCGGGGGCGAATGGGTGGCGATGACGGCGATCGCCTTCACCGCTGCGATCCTGTTGCCGCGGCAATTCCACATCACAGTCGTGGAAAACAACTCCCTCGCCGAGCTCGAACGCGCACGCTGGCTGTTTCCAGCCTATCTCGTCGCCATCAATATCTTCGTGGTTCCCATTGCGATCGCAGGCCTGATCGCCTTCGGTTCCTCCGTCGATGCCGACCTTTTCGTCCTGGAACTCCCACACCGCGCGGATTTCCCGATCGTCGCCTTGGTCGTTTTTCTGGGCGGGCTCTCCGCGGCAACCGCCATGGTCATCGTCGGCTGCGTGGCGCTTGCCATCATGATCTCCAACGAGATCGTGCTTCCGGCCTATCTGAAACGGAAGCAAACGCGCCAGCGCGATGACATGTCTCGCTTTATCCTGGCTGTCCGCCGCATCGCGATCACCGTCATCTTGTTGTGCAGCTACGCGTATTACCGGGCGGCCGGCACGGCAGCGCTTGCCTCGATCGGCCTTCTCGCCTTCGCAGCCGTCGCACAGCTCGCACCCGCCTTCTTCGGGGGACTTCTATCGCGGCGGATTACCTCCCGCGGCGCCATCGCCGGCATGACCTCGGGGCTCGTGATCTGGACCTATACGCTGCTCCTGCCGACATTCGTTCAAGCGGGCCTCATCGGCGAGGGATTTCTCAATCCGGGCCCATTCGGAATCGCATGGCTCCGGCCGCAGGCGATGTTCGGTCTCCACCTCGATCCACTTTCGCACGGCGTCTTCTGGAGCATCAGCGTCAATTGCGCCTTGATGATCCTCGTTTCTCTGGCGCGCGCGCCAGAGGCGATCGAGCGCCTGCAGGCGAAAATCTTCGTCCCCTCCGAGATGGGGCCGACACCGGCACTCAAGCCTTTGCGCACACATGTCACCTACGGAGACCTGAAGGAGACGGTGGCGCGATATCTCGGCCAGGAGCGTACATCACGCTCGTTCGCCAATATGGAGCAGGCGACGGGTCGCTCGACCGATCTCAGCGAGCCAGTCGACCACCAAGCGGTCCGCTTCGCCGAACAGCTTCTCGGGTCGGCCATCGGTGCGGCCTCCTCCCGTCTCGTCATGTCGCTCCTTCTCAAGCGCAGCGATCCCTCGACGCGCGAAGCGCACCAGCTGCTCGACGATGCCACGGAAGCGCTGCATTACAATCGCGACCTCCTGCAAAGCGTGCTCGACCATATGCGTCAGGGCATCGCTGTCTTTGACCGGGATTTGGCTCTCATCGCATGGAACCGGCCTTTCCGTCAGATCATGCATCTGCCAATCGAGTTCGGTCAGGTCGGCGTCTCGCTCCGCGATGTTCTGCGCCATACGGCACGCATCGGCTTCCTCGGCGAAGGCGATCCGGACCGGCTCGCCGATCAGCGCATGCATGCGCTCGTCTCAAGGCTGCAACCCTTCGTATCGCGTCACCCGGCGACCGATAGCGTCATCCGCATCGAAACCCGCCGCATGTCCGATGGCGGCATTGCGCTTACCTTCTCCGACGTGACCGAAGAGGTGGAGAGCAAACGGGCGCTCGAAATGGCGAAATCCAATCTCGAGCGGCGGGTGGAAGAACGCACCGCCGAGCTCACCCGCATCAACGAGGCCTTAAAGAAAGCGAGTGCGGCCGCGCAGGAAGCCAATATCTCCAAGACGCGCTTTATTGCAGCGGCCGGACACGACATTTTGCAGCCGCTCAATGCGGCACGGCTTTACGCGACCGCGCTTTCGGACCGCACGAAAGATCTCCCGGCAGCCCCTCTTGTGCGCGACCTCGAAGCCTCGCTCGATTCCGTGGAGGAGATTTTCCGCGCCGTCCTCGACCTCTCGCGTCTCGATACAGGCGCGATTACACCCGAGCTCAGGCCCTTTAATCTGCGTAAATTGTTCGATCAGATCCGCGTCGAGTTCGAGCCCATGGCGCGGGAGAAAGGTCTCGAATTTCGGATTTTACCGACATCCCTTTCGGTGACGAGCGATCCGTCGCTGCTTGGACGTCTCCTGCGCAACCTCGTCTCCAACGCGATCAAATACTGCGCTTCCGGCCGGGTGGTCGTCGGCTGCCGGCGCAAGAACGCCATGGTCTCCATCGAGATCCTCGATACGGGCATCGGGATTCCCTTCTCAGATCAAGAGGTGATCTACCATGAGTTCCGGCGTCTCGATGCCGGAGCCAAGGTCGCTCACGGTCTCGGTCTCGGTCTTTCGATCGTGCAGCGGCTCGGGCGGGTTCTCGGAGCCGAAGTGCGTCTGCAATCGGTCGTTGGAAAGGGGACGCATTTTTCCGTAACGGTGCCGCTGGCAATCGCCGTTCCTAAGGAAACGAACGAAGGCGCTCCTCCCGCGCCACCGCCGGGATCGGTCTCCGGGCTCACCGTGCTTTGCATCGACAATGACGACAAAATTCTATCCGGCATGGCGGCGCTTCTCGCCGGCTGGGGCTCGACCCCACTGACAGCCAGCAATATGCGGGAGGGGATGGCATTGTTGCAGCAAGAGCGCACGCTGCCCGACCTCATCCTCATCGACTATCATCTCGATGAGAGCGACGGGCTCAGCGTCGTTACCGACATGCGCTGGAAGTTGAGCCGAACCATACCGGCGATCCTGATCACCGCAGACCGCTCCGAAGAGGTGCGCCAGGCCGCGATGAAGGCCGGCGTCAGGATACTCAACAAGCCGCTGAAGCCTGCCGCGCTACGCGCCTTGATGGCGCAATGCAAACCCGCGCCCGTGGCGGCAGAATAAGCTCTCGGCGGAACAAGTTCGGCCCTGCTGCGAGCCCCCACTATTCTTCGATCGCGCCGCGCCATTCGCCGGCTTCGATGCGGCCGGCCGCGAGCACTGCCTTGGTGCGGTTCTCCACGCCGAGCTTTTGCAGAATCGCGGAGACATGCGCCTTGACGGTCGCCTCTGAGACACCAAGCTCGTATGCGATCTGTTTGTTGAGAAGCCCCTCGCCCAGCATCATCAGAACGCGGACCTGTTGCGGGGTCAGGCTGCGCAGACGCTCCAGAAGCTCGGCCGTTTCACGATCGCTTTCGGCCCCGATGAGATCGTCCGGAATCCAATGCTCGCCGCGCAGAACCGTGCGAATGGCTTCGGAAATCGTTTCAAGAGAAGCCGACTTGGAGATGAAGCCAGAGGCGCCAAGGCCGATCGCATTGCGCACAGTCGCCGGATCATCCATCGCGGAAATGATGCAAATCGGCGCCGCCGGATATTGACCGCGCAGATACATAAGCCCCGAGAAGCCGCGTGCGCCGGGCATCTTCAGATCGAAGAGCACGATGTCGGCCTCACCTATGCGATCGAGAGCTGCGGCGACTTCATCGAGAGTACCCGCCTCAATAATCTCAACATCGGCAAAAGCGGATTGGATCGCGCTCCGCAAAGCATTGCGGAACAACGGGTGATCGTCTGCAATCACAAAAACAGGACTATCGCTCAAACCGTCACCTAATTGGGGGACAGGGGCGCAGGGCGCCATTTGGCCGGGATGAATGCCGTAAAAGCATTGCACAGAACCTTTTCATACCCTGTTATCGCACATGGTGAAGGACAAAAAGGGACATGGGAGATGCGCCGAATCCGGCTATCCTTCTCATTCCGCAGACGGATCGGGTTCGTGCTGCAACGTTTCCAGCGAACGATAAACGATCTCAGACATGTCTGGAACGTCAGAAAACCCGCGGGTTCGGCGGGCATCGGAGCCTCGTGAAGTGTCGAGAAAGGCGCGTATCGAAGCATGAGTCACCTTCCTTATTCGATCGATACTGACTTCTTCACGGCTTATGCACGCACCATCTGGGGCTTCTTTGTCGCAGTTCTGGTGGGATCGATCCTCCTGCTTATGGCGCTCGATGCGCTCGGCCTGCCGCAAGCGGTGATCGGGATGGTTTGTTTGGCCGGATCGCTCATCGCCTTTGTCGGCATCGGGCTTGCGTCCGGCAGCACGCAGGCCAAGGGCTTTTTTCTCGCCGGCGGTAGCGTGCCGGCAGGCTACAACGGCATGGCAGCCGCTGCGGCCTATCTTTCGACCGCATGGTTCCTGCTTCTCGGCGCGGCTTTCAGTTCCTGGGGGGCAGCCGCGTGGGCGATCGTCGCCGGAGCGCTCATCGGCCTTGCAGCGGGCGGCTATTACCTTGCCACGCCCATGCGCCAGAGCGGCGCGACCAGCACAGCGGATTTTCTGGCGCGACGGCTTGCCAGCCCGTCGGTACGCCTTGCGGCCTCGCTCATCGTCATAGCCACGGGCTTCATGCTGCTTGCAGTCATCTTCAACACGGGCGGCCGCGTCACAGAAAACCTTCTCGGCCTACCCTTCGGATGGGGTGTCGGCACAATCGCAGCGATCGTCGCGCTGATGCTCATTCTCGGCGGCATGCGCAGCACGACATGGACGCAGACGGCACAGTTCATCGTGATGTTCGCCGCCTTCCTCCTGCCGGTGACGATCGCGGCCGCCGAGCGCTACGGCTGGCCGTTGCCACAGCTCGCCTTGAGAGATGCGGCCTCCGCCGTGCGCACGATCGCAAGTGCCGATCCGCGCGCCGCACCGGAAGCGGCAGGCCTCTCCCTCTTCGGATATTTCCGGCCAGCCGATCTTGCCGGATTGCTGGCGTTCACAGCCCTGTGCAGCGTGGCTCTACCACATGTTCTTGAACGCTATCTGACGGCGCCGTCCCCCGCCAGCGCGAGACGCAGCTCACGCTGGCTTCTCCTTTTTGCCGGCCTGTTTCTGGTCACAGCCCCGACCTATGCCGCGTTCAGCCTGCTCGAGCTGCTGCGCGACGTGGTCGGCATGCCGCTGCAATCATTGCCGGACTGGGTGTTTTCGCATGGTCAGGCGGGCAGCCTTGCACTGTGCGGAGCGCCGGCCGTCTCACCCGAAGCGATCAGAGCGGCGTGCGGCGCGCGCGTGGACACGATCGGTCTTTCCCTCTCCGACATTCGCCTCGCCAGCGAGACGATGATCATCAGCTTTGCGGAGCGTGAAGGGCTCTCCTTCGCCTTTTCGAGCCTTATCTTCGCGGGCACCGTCGCCGCCGCGTTGTCGAGCGCAAGCGGGCTGTTGATGGCAATCGTCGGGACCGCCAGCCATGATATCCAGCACCAGCTTTTGATGCCCGATATGCCGGTCGGTAAGCGGCTTTTGTCGGCACGTTTGACAATGCTCGGTGCGATCGGGCTTGCCGCGACGTGGGCGCTGGAGCCGAACCGCGCGGTGATCGATCTCGGTTTTCTGGCGCTCGGCCTTCTCGCGGCGGGGCTCATGCCGGTCCTCATCGCAACGGCGCGCGCGCCCCATGTGCGGCCGCTGCCGGCGCTGCTCTCCATGCTCGCCGGAACGGCCACGCTTCTGACCTTGTTCATGCTGCAGCGGTTCGGCTTCGACCTGCGCGCGGCAAGCGGTGACGAATGGCAGCCTCAGGCTTTCGCGGCGTTGAGCGAGGCCGGCACTCCTCTCGTTGGCTCGACCTTCATCGCCATCGCGGCATCGACGGCAACCCTCATTCTGGCCTCCGTTCTCGTTCCGACGACAACGTTGGCGGCTCGGCGGGGACGGCGTCTCAAAGCACAGATCGCCCAACCGGAGGAGCTGTTGCGGTTAGCCTCTGAGCGAATATCTCAGCTGCCGAAATAAACGAGCTTGAGACTGCGCCTGTGCGGGCGAGTGCGATGCTCGACGAGATAGACGCCTTGCCAGGTGCCGAGAGCGAGGCGGCCGTCCTCGACCGGGACGGTCAAGGAGACATCGGTCAGCATGGTCCGGATATGGGCGGGCATATCGTCCGCTCCCTCCGTGTCGTGCACCCAGCCGGCATTTTGCGGGGCCAGGCGGTCGAGTGCGGTCAGAAGATCCGTCTGCACGGAAGGGTCGGCGTTTTCCTGGATGGTGAGCGACGCCGAGGTATGCCGCACGAAGACACAGAGAAGTCCGCTCCGGGCTCCCGCCTCGCGCAGCCATTCCTGCAGTTCGGCCGTGATGTCGATGAAGCCTTGACCGCGCGTCGGTAGGGAGAGGCCGCTTTGGACGAGGCGCGCAGCCATCGTCTCGGTCGTCTCGTCGAAGCTCACATCGCGTGTGCGTGATCCCGCCATTGCGCTCGTCCTTGTTCCTTTCGGGATGTCGTCACAGGCGGTCGTCGTTGAAATCGCGCTTCAGCTCTTTCACCATTCCGAAGAAGCGGCGCATGACCTGATCGCTGAGATCGAAAAAGTGATCGACCTTCTCCCGCTCCTCAGACGTCATCCTCTCGTTGTCGCGCTCGGAGGCAGGCGGAGACGACGGCGTCGCGGTGAGGCTCTCAAGCTTCCTCTCGAGCCCATCGAGGCGTTGCGACAAAGCCTTGATCTCCTCCCGATAGGCGAGCCGCTCATCAGCGACGAGGCGGCAGACGGCGCCCTCGCCCATGCCTTCGCAGCGCGAGACCTCGCCCGTTTTGGTGTCGAGACGCAAGGCGCCCTTCTCAATCGGCACGAAAACATAACGCTCGGCGGTCGAGCGATCGGTAACGCCATTGGCCGTGCGCGGCGGCTCGGCCGCAATCGCCGGCGCCAAGGCCGACAAGGAGATGCCGACGCCCATCAAGAAGACGACGGCAAGCGAAAGAGAACGCATGGCTCTGTCCTTTTTGATGTGCACAAAGGCGCAGCGGCGACGGCACCGCTTTCGGCGCGGCGCAGCTTCGTTATCATGGCGGCTGCAATGCAGCATCTCATCTACAAGATAGCGCCAAAGCCCCTGTGGTGCGAGGCCGAGGCGGCCGGCGTCTTCGACGGGGCTCCGGTCGACCAGGCCGACGGCTTCATCCATTTCTCAAGCGCCGAGCAGGTCGGCGAAACGGCGGCGCAGCATTTTGCCGGTCAGGCCGATCTGCTGATCGTCGCCGTCGATGCGGAACGGCTCGGCCCTTCGCTCAAATGGGAGCCGTCGCGCGGCGGCGCGCTCTTCCCGCACCTTTACGTTCCCCTCCCACTGTCATCGGTCTTGTGGGTGAAAGACCTGCCGCTTGGCGAGGATGGGCGGCACCGTCTGCCGGAGGAAATCCGGGCGGAGGGCAGCACGTGAATCTGGATCAAATGGCCGCCGGGCTTATGCGCATTCTGCCGCCGGAGCGCGCCCATGCGCTCGCCTTCGCGATGCTCAAACGCTTCGGGCGGACCAGACGCCAGCGCGACGCGCACGGCAAGCTCGCCGTCAACCTCTTCGGTCTCTCCTTCGCCAATCCTGTTGGTCTTGCCGCGGGTTTTGACAAAAACGCGGAGGCCATCGACGGTCTTCTCAATCTCGGCTTCGGGTCGATCGAGGTCGGAACCGTGACGCCGCGCCCGCAAAGCGGCAATCCGCGCCCACGGCTGTTCCGGCTGACATCGGATCGCGCCATCATCAATCGCATGGGCTTCAACAATGATGGCCACGAGG
Source organism: Afifella marina DSM 2698 (assembly GCF_900102695.1). Lineage (GTDB taxonomy): Bacteria > Pseudomonadota > Alphaproteobacteria > Rhizobiales > Afifellaceae > Afifella > Afifella marina. The sequence continues at coordinate 77,109 of NZ_FMVW01000001.1, read as the reverse complement.
CCATCGCCCAGCGCCTCGAAGAACGGCGCGGCCGAGGCGGGCTCGTCGGCGTCAATATTGGCGCCAACCGCGATCAAGAAGATCCCGCCGCCGACTATGTCGCCGGCATTCGCCGCTTCGCCCAGCATGCGAGCTGGCTCACCATCAACATTTCCTCCCCCAATACACCGGGGCTGCGCGGCCTACAGGAGGCGGGTACCTTCGACCGGCTGCTCGGCCGCTGCCTGGAGGCGCGCGAGGCGGTGCCGTCGCCGCGGCGCGTCCCGCTTCTCGTCAAGATCGCGCCGGATCTCACCGAGAAGCAGCTCGCCTCGCTCATCGAAACCAGCGTCGATATGGGCGTGAGCGGGCTCATCATCTCCAACACCACGATTGCGCGCCCGCCCCTCAAGGCGAGGCGACTGGCGCAAGAAAAAGGCGGGCTTTCCGGCCTTCCACTTTTCAATCCGTCGACAGCCATGCTGGCGCGCGCACGCCAACTCGCTGGGCCCAAGCTGCCGCTGATCGGCGTCGGCGGCATCCATGACGCGCATTCCGCTTGGGCCAAACTCGTGGCAGGCGCCGACCTCGTTCAGGTCTATACAGGCTTCGTCTTCGAAGGGCCGCGCTTCGCACAGCGCATCAAGGCGGGGCTTTCGGAAGAGCTCGACAAACGCAATTTCAGTGCAATCAGCGATGCCCGCGGCATCGAGACAGCCCGTTGGGCCGCTGCCTGGCCGCCGCAGGACTAGCTTTCAAAAACGCAGCCACTGCAACGCTTCAAATTGTAGCCGTCTCCATCCCCTGCCGTTTCACGGGGAGCCGCCAGGCGAGCGTCAAACCACGCAGTCCGAGGAAGACGAGCAGCGCGGCCCACAAACCGTGATTGCCGAAAGGCGGCATGAGGACGAAACACAGGACGAAAAAGCTGGCGAGGGAGGCGAGCATCATATTGCGCATCTCCTTCGACCAGGTGGCGCCGATGAAGACGCCATCCATCTGGAAGGCGAGTGCGCCGGCAAGCGGCGTGAGGCAGGCCCAGGGAAGATAAAGCCGGGCCGTTTCCCGCACATCCTGCGACGTCGTCATCATGTCGACCAGCGTTCCTCCGGCGAGAAAGTAAAGGCCGACGAGCGACAGCGCGAGGGCGAAGCCCCAGACGACCGTGAGGCGGACAGCGCGGTCGAAGGCCGGTGGAAAACGCGCGCCGACGGCACGTCCGACGAGCTGTTCGGCTGCGTTGGCAAAACCATCGAGAAAATATCCGGCGACCAGGAAGAAGTGCATCAGCACAGAATTGGCCGCAAGCGTGACCGCGCCGAGCGCCGCGCCCTGGCGGGTAAAGAAGGCGAAAGCGAAGAGCACCGAGAAGGAGCGGATCATGATGTCGCGATTGACGACGATGAGCCGCGCGAAGCCCGCCTTTTCGAAAACCCGCTTGAGGGATGGCCGCTGTGCGCCGCTCACATGCGGGATGAGGAAGGGCAGGAAAGCGAAAAAAGCCACCATTTCGGCGATGACCGACGCCGCCGCGACGCCGGTGACCCCCCAGCCAAAATCAAGCACGAAGAGAAGCGACAGGACGATATTGGTGAGCGTCAGTACGGTCTGCAGCGCCAGCACCAGAAAGGAACGGCCGACGCCGAGCGCCCAGCCGACCAAGGCGTAGTTCGCCAACATGAAGGGTGCGGCCCAAATGCGCACTAGGAGATAGTTGGAGGTCGCATCGGCGACATTCGGTCCGACATCCATGGCGACGATGCCAAGACGCGTGACCGGCACCTGAAAAAGGATGATGAGGAGGCCGGCAACAAGCGCGATCAGAAGCGCGCGCACCAGGATCGCCTGCTCCTCCTTGCGATCGTTGGCGCCAAACGCCTGGGCGACGAGGCCCGTCGTGCCCGAGCGCAGAAAATTGAGGGTCGTGAAGATCACGTCGAGGATGATCGCGCCGACCGCGATGCCGCCAATGAACGCCGCATCTCCGAGCTGGCCGATCACGGCCGTATCCACCAGCCCCGCGAGCGGCACCGAAAGATAGGCGAGCGTCATTGGCACGGCGATGCCGAGAACCAGCCGATTGTTGACCACAAAAGGCTTTGGGGCGGGCTCCATCGCGGGCTTTGTCGGGGCGCCTGCTTGTTCAGGCGATGGGACGGGGCTCGTTTCGCTCATCATCTAAGCCATACAACAAACGGTCGACCGCGAAACCACTAAAAAGTTCACAATATGTTCCGCGGATCGTTTGACGTGAGCGAACGCGTCCGCGAGGTTTCAGTCTCGGCGCCCGCCCATCAAAGAGAACAGGCGCATGACGAGGAAAATCGGGACGACAATGAGCGCGCCAAAGAGGAAGTAGCCGAAGGCGTCGGAAAAGACGGCGAAACCCATGTGGTAGACGCGCATGACGAAGCGCTCCGCCCAATAATAGATATCGAACGGATGCACGTTGAGCACCGACAGCACCAGGCCGACGATCACCGACAGGACGATGAGACGAAGAAGGACCCGAAATGGGGAATCGCCCAGGAAGCGTGTCATCCGGCCCGCCATGCTCGCGTCTCCTCTTGTGCGATCGGCTGAGAGCTAGGGTTTCGAAACCCGAATGGCAAGCCGATACGTCGAGACACCAATCATTGATTATACCTGCTGCGGCAGCAGTTTTTCCAGGTCGTCGAGACGATCGGCCTCCGCAGCGGGCTTGTCCCATCTGATACGGCTGATGCGCGGAAAGCGCATGGCGACGCCGGATTTGTGGCGGCTGGAACGGGCGAGGCCTTCGAAGGCCACCTCGAGGACGAGACCGGCGTCAGGCCCGGCCCGCACCGCCCGCACAGGGCCGAAGCGATCGACCGTGTTGTTGCGCACGAACCGGTCGAGCTCCTTCAGCTCCTCATCCGTGAAACCGAAATAAGCCTTGCCGACGGGGACAAGTTCTCCATCCTCGGCTTTCTCCGCTGTCCAGACGCCAAATGTGTAATCGGAATAAAACGAGGAGCGGCGGCCGTGGCCGCGCTGGGCATACATGAGCACGGCATCGACCAGGAAGGGATCACGCTTCCATTTGAACCAGGGGCCTTTCGGTCGCCCGGCCACATAGGCGGTGTCCCAGCGCTTCAGCATCAGGCCTTCGGCGATTTCATCGAGGCGGCCCTCCGCGGGCGGGTTGGCCCGAAGATGCGCAAGCTCGTCCCAATCGCTGAAGTCGACGAGGGGAGAAATATCGATGCGCGGCGAGGACAAACGAGCGATGAAATCCTCAAGCCGGCGCCGCCGTTCTGCGAAGGCAAGCGGTCGGAGATCTTCGTCGCCTTCCTGCAAGAGATCGTAGGCCCGGATGAAGGCCGGATAATCCTTTAGTGCCTTCGACGTCACGCGCTTGCGGTTGAGGCGTTGCTGCAAATCCGAAAAGGGCGCGATCGCCATCCCCTCTTCGCCTTGCCGCGCCACCAGGAGCTCGCCGTCGATCGCGCCATCGAAGTCCATCTGCTCCAAAACGTCGGGAAAGGCACCGGAGATGTCATCGCCGGTGCGGGAATAAAGCCGGCATTCTCCTCCTGAAGCCGCTGCCTGGATCCGAATCCCGTCCCACTTCCACTCGGCCGCATAATCTCTCGGCTCGAGCTTCGCGAAATCCTCGTCCTGAATGGCGCTTGCCAGCATCACCGGCCGGAAGGGCACCTTCTGTTTGGATTGCGGCCTTTCTCCCCGCCCTTCCAGAAAGGCGAACAGATCGGCGTAAGGCGGCTTCAGGCCATGCCACATCTCCTCGATCTCGGTTGCCGGGCAACCACCGAATTCCGCCAAGGCCTGGCGCGCGAGGCGGGCCGTCACGCCGATCCTAAGCCCGCCGGTGATGAGCTTCAAAAGCGCGTAACGCCCGCTCGGATCGAGTTCGTCGAGCCAGCCGGCGACGAGCTTCGGCCCTTCGAGGCGCGATGCGACCCTGAGCCGTTCTACCACCTCGGCGAGATGCAGCGATGCGCCGGGATCGCTCTCGCCCGGCCAGATCAGGGAGACGGTCTCAGCGAGGTCGCCCACATAATCATAGGAAAGCGCGAAGAGGACGGGATCGACCCGCTCCTCCACCAAGACGCGGACCATCGCTGGCTTGACCGAGACGATGTCGAGATCGCCGGTGATCGCCGCAACGGCGTAACCGCGATCGGGATCATTCACCTGACGCAGATAATCGACGAGAAGCCTGATCTTGCCGTTGCGCTGCGGCGTCAGGGTGAGACGGTCGAGGAGGGCGGCAAAGGCCTGCATGCCGCGAATATAGGCATCCAGGTGACGGTGACGAGCGACGCGTTGCGTCTTCAGGCCCCTAAAAGCCGTTGCTGCAGCGCAATATCACCGAGTCTTCGCAAGCCCTGCGACAGCTCGCCTCAGTAGCACAAGTGTGCCGACGCATCAGGCACTTGATGGACAATTGTGCTATGCAAAAACAATCCTGCTGCATTGCAAGAGACCGGGTTGGCAGACGCCCGCAGCCACCGCATCTTAGGGTCGTCCATCAGCCGCCGTTGCCGTCCCGATATGGCTCGGCTTCGTCTCCGGAAGGATCGCATCATGGCCCATGCCGCACACGGCTCTTTCAGTTTCGCCGGCCGGCTCCACGTGCCCGCTCGGTTTCGCCGCGCATTGAATTGGATCATTTGGGCGCGCGAGGCGGAAGCCATCCGTCGCATCGAGCAGGAATCCGGCTTTCTCATCGGACCGTCGCAGCTTCGCGAGATGAAGCGCCATCACCTCGCGCACCGGCCGCTTTGACGGCCTGCCTGGCAGAGGTCGCATGACGGCTTACATCCGCAAGCTCTGGCCGTATGAGGCCGCGCTCTTCACGGAGCATCTGTGTCGTCTCGGCCCCGAGGCGCGGCGTATGCGCTTTGCTGGCCCCGTCAACGACGCGCGCATCCAGAATTATGTTCGCGAAGCCTGGGATCTGGACACCACGATCCTCGGCTACTTCGTCAACGGCGTTATCCGCGGCTCGGCGGAACTGCACCCGCTCACCAAAGAATGGACGGGCAAAGCCGAGGCCGCGTTCGCCATCGAAGAGGCCTGGCAGGGGCGAGGCGTCGGCCGGGCGCTTCTTGCGCGCACCTTCACGCTCGCCCGCAATCGCGGCTTTCGCCAGCTGCATCTCTTCTGTCTGCAAGAGAACCGGCGCATGCTGAAGCTCGCGCGCGAGCTCGGCGCCCGTCTCACTTATGACGAAGGTGAAGTCGACGCTCTGCTCGAACCGCCACTTGCCAATCCGTTCTCCTGGTACGGTGAAGCGCTCGACGACGCAGAAAGCGCGTTCCAGGCGACATTGAGCCTGCTGCAGCCGAAGCCTGCCGGCGTGGCCGCCTGAGCCTCAATCGGGCTCGTCCTCGTACCCCGCAAGATGCAGCGGGCGGGCAGCAACGCCGTTGAGCTCGCACCAGCGCAACAGCGCGTCGTCGCGGCCATGCGTGATCCACACTTCGCCGGGCGCAATTTCTTCGATCGTCTGCAACAGCTCCCCCCAATCGCAATGATCGGAGATGACGAGCGGCAGTTCCACGCCGCGCTGTCGGGCCCGCTGGCGGATCATCATCCAGCCTGACGCGAAACACGCGAGGGGATCGGGAAAACGGCGTGCCCAGCGATCGGAAAACGCCGAGGGCGGGCAGACCACGAAGGCACCGGCAAACTCGCCTTTGCGCGCAGTATCCACGGTCGCGGGAGCGAGCGGCCCGAGATCGACGCCCTCCTCGCGATAGAGATCGCACAAACTCTTTAGGGCGCCATGGATATAGATCGTTCGGTCGTATCCGGCCTCACGAAGCAGGCCGATGACGCGCTGCGCCTTGCCGAGGGCATAGGCGCCGACGAGATGGGTGCGCTCGGGGAAGACTTCGGTGGAGTGAATGAGCTTGGCGATCTCACCGCGATCATCCGGATGGCAGAAAACCGGCAGAGCAAAGGTCGCCTCGGTGATGAAGACATCGCAGGCGACCGGCTCGAAGGCGGCACAGGTCGGATCCTTGCGACGTTTGTAATCGCCCGAAGCGACGACGCGGAAGCCGTCCTTTTCAACCGCGATCTGGGCCGAGCCCAGGACGTGACCCGCTGGATGGAAGCTGACGGAGGCGCCGTTGATGGCAACCACTTCGCCGAGCTTCGCCTCCTGCGTCGCGGCGGCGAAATCGGCCCCATATCGGGCGGCCATGATCTTCAAGGTCTGCGACGTCGCCATCACGGCGCCATGGCCGGCACGCGCATGGTCGGCATGGCCGTGGGTGATGAGCGCGCGCGGCACCGGACGCGTCGGATCGATGTAGAAATCGCCCGGCGGGCAATAAAGGCCTTTCGGCGTGGTGCACAAAAGTTCGGTCGGGCGCATCTGCCCGAGATAGGGGTGCGGGCGAGGTTTTCCATGTCTCCGGCACACCGTGGCGGAGCATTCACGCCTTGCCCCTAAATCTCGCCGAGCCGCAGCCAGCGGTCATCGTCGGGCCGCCGCACCTCCCAGATGCGCCAGCCGTTGAGATTGACCTTCTTGCCGTCGCGGGTGCGCACATGCGCGATGAGCGCGGCGGAGGGAGAATTGTAGCTCGTGCCGTTCACGACCCAGTGGCCATCGACGATGACACCTTCCACCGTCTGGCCCGCATAAGCGGCTCTGAGGGTCGTCCCGTTCGGCAGAAACACCTCGTGACCGTGACGGCCGATCTTCGACCAGCCGCCCTCCTTGGCGCCGCCGCCCTTGGCGCGGCGTGCACGTTCGCCGAGGCTTTCTTCCACAGGCGCACCCCCTCCTCTGCGGCCGTCAAGGCCGAGCAGGCGACGGAGGATGGCGTTCTGCGTCTCCTCGAAATCCTCGCGTGCACCTTCGATCCGTTTGTGCACGTCCATGTCGACAGCAATCGTGGCGAGGCTCTCCTCGTCCTTCTTCTTGCTGCCCTTCTTCTTCTTGGCCATGCCTCCCCCCGGCAGCCGCATCTTGGCATTGTGGAACTTTTCGACGCCGCGGGGGACGCGACGCAACGTCAGGTCCGCTCGACTTGGCCGTCACCAAGCCTAAACTCATCCTCATGACGGCACCCGCTGCGATCCCCACTGGCGAAGACGGGCTCCTGCCGGAGCGTTTCCAGCAATGGTTCGCCGACCGGGGTTGGGCGCCGCGCCCCCATCAGCTCGAGCTCATCGCGCAAGCACGGGCGGGATCCTCGTCGCTTTTGATCGCTCCGACCGGCGCTGGCAAGACGCTCGCGGGCTTTCTGCCCTCACTCATCGAGCTTTCGCAAGCGCACGAGAGGCGCAATTCATCACATTTCATCGGTCCGCACACCCTTTATGTCTCGCCGTTGAAGGCACTCGCCGTCGATATCGAGCGCAATCTCGGCATGCCGGTCGCCGAGATGGGACTGCCCCTGACGGTGGAAACGCGCACCGGCGATACACCCACCCATAAGCGACAGCGGCAGAAACTCAGCCCTCCCGACATCCTTCTGACGACACCGGAGCAGGTCGCACTTTTGATCGCCTCACGCGATGCGGAGCGCTTCTTCGCGCGCCTGTCGACGGTCGTCTTCGACGAATTACACTCTTTGACCCCTTCAAAGCGCGGCGACCTTTTGGCGCTCGGGCTTGCGAGGCTTCGCAGGCTTGCGCCGGGCCTCAGGACGATCGGCCTCTCAGCGACCGTCGCCTTCCCCGACGATCTGCGTGCCTGGCTCGTGGAGCAGCAACCTGACGCGCCCCGCAATCTCGCCGAGATGGTGGTGGTTGGCGAAGGCGCGCCTCCGGAGATTTCGATCCGGCATTCGGAGGCACGCATCCCGTGGTCCGGGCATACGGCGCGCTACGCCCTGCCGGAAGTGCTTGAGGCCATACAGAGCCACCGCATGACGCTCGTCTTCGTCAATACGCGCTGGCAAGCGGAGATGCTGTTCTCCGAGCTCTGGCGCATCAACGAGGAGGCCCTTCCGATTGCGCTGCATCACGGCTCGCTCGACCGCGGTCAGCGGCGCAAGGTGGAGGCCGCGATGGCAGCCGGCTCGCTGCGTGCGGTCGTCGCCACCTCGACGCTCGATCTCGGCATCGACTGGGGCGATGTCGATCTCGTCATTCATGTCGGTGCGCCGAAAGGTGCAAGCCGTCTCGCCCAGAGGATCGGGCGCGCCAACCATCGCATGGACGAGCCGTCGCGCGGGCTGCTGGTCCCCTCGAACCGCTTCGAGGTGATGGAATGCCAGGCCGCGCTCGAAGCCAATGAAGCCGGCATCCAGGATACGCCGCCGCTCAGGCCGGGCGCACTCGACGTCTTGTGCCAGCATATTCTCGGCATGGCCGTCGCCGCGCCGTTCGACCTTGAGGCCCTCTATGACGAGGTGCGTTCGGCAGAAAGCTATCGTGGCCTCAGCTATGAGGATTTCGAGCAGGCGGTGGATTTCGTAGCAACCGGTGGGTATGCGCTCAGAAGTTACGAGCGCTACGCCAAGATCCGGCGTCGCAAGGACGGGCTGTGGGCGCTTTCACATCCGAAGCTCGCCCAGCAATACCGCCTCAATCTCGGCACCATCGTCGAGGCGCCGATGCTCAATGTGCGGCTTGCCTCCAGACGCGGCAGCAAGGACGGTCGCCCCGGAACGATTCTGCGCGGAGGGCGCGTTCTCGGCAAGATCGAGGAGTATTTTCTCGAGCAGCTCGTTCCAGGCGACACGTTTCAGTTCGCCGGCCAGGTCCTCGCCTTCGTCGGCATTCACGAAAACGAGGCGCTGGTCACACGCGCCGAGGCCAACGACCCGGCGATCCCTTCCTATGCCGGGGGCAAGTTTCCCCTGAGCACCTATCTTGCCGCCGGCGTGCGGGCGATGCTCGCCGATCCCGCCCATTGGGAGAAGCTGCCCGCCCAGGTGCGCGACTGGCTATCCATCCAGCGGGAAGTCTCGGTGCTGCCGTCGAAAGACGCGCTTCTCGTCGAGACTTTTCCGCGCGAGACGAAATTCTACATGGTCGCCTATCCCTTCGAAGGGCGGCTCGCACATCAGACGCTCGGTATGCTGTTGACGCGACGGCTGGAGCGGGCTCGCGCCCGGCCGCTCGGCTTCGTCGCCAACGATTATGCGCTCGCGGTGTGGGGGCTGCGCGACATGGGCGCGCTGTTTGCGGCGGGCACGCCCACCCTTACCGAACTCTTCGATGAAGACATGCTGGGCGACGATCTGGAGGAGTGGCTGGCGGAGAGCTATCTCCTCAAACGCAGCTTTCGCAATTGCGCCATCATCGCTGGGCTGATCGAGCGTCGGCATCCCGGCGAAGAGAAGAGCGGGCGACAGGTGACGATCTCCACCGACCTCATTTATGACGTGCTGCGAAGCCACGAGCCCGACCATATTCTGCTCAAGGCAACCCGCGCGGACGCCGCGACCGGCCTTCTCGACATCCGTCGGCTCGGCGAAATGCTGTCGCGCATCCAGGGGCGAATCGTGCATCAAAGGCTTGCGCATGTCTCACCGCTTGCCATCCCGGCCATGCTGGAAATCGGCCGGGAGCCGGTCTTCGGCGAGGCGCAGGAGGATCTTCTGGTCGAAGCCTCCGAGGAGCTAATGCGCGAGGCTATGGGCAGCGAGGCAGATTTTGGCGCTGGCGGAGACTTCTCACAGAGACGAGATCTTGCCTGAGACGCGTATCGCGCTTTCCGGGCGAGAGCTGGTACTCGATGTTTCCGGGGCGCTCTGGGACCCGGCCTCACGCATGCTGGTCGTGGCGGACCTCCATCTGGAAAAGGCGTCGTCCTTCGGCCGCAGGCGCACGTTTTTGCCGCCCTATGACAGCGCCGCGACCCTTGCCGCCCTTCACAACCTGATCCTGCGACGCAAACCGAAGACCGTCATCTGCCTCGGCGACAGCTTTCACGATGGCGGCGGGCCCGAGCGTCTCGCCGAGATCGACCGCGGCAAGATCGCCGCGCTGCAGGCGGGACGCGAGTGGATCTGGATCGCCGGCAATCATGACCCCGCTCCGCCGCCGGGCCTCGGGGGAGATTGTCTCGCAGAGCTTTCGCACAGCGGTCTCACCTTCCGACACGAACCCACAGAAGCGATCGCCCAAGGGGAGATCGCCGGACATCTCCACCCTTGCGGGAAAATTGCCCGGCGCGGACGCAGCGTGCGCAGGCGCGCCTTCGTTACAGACGGCACACGGCTCATCCTGCCATCTTTCGGCGTCCTGACCGGCGGGCTCAACGTCCTCGACCGCGCCTTCGTCGGCCTTTTCGCCAGGCGCGGCTTCATCGCCTTCCTGGTTGGCGCCGACCGGCTCTACCCCGTCGCGCCGGCGTCTCTCAGGCCAGATTGAGCGGGCTTTCTCGCTAGCCTCGGCAATCTTCAGCACCAAGCACCGAGCCCCCAGGGAAGGCTGCGACGATGCGTGCCGGGTCCGCCGGACCTGCGATAATGAACTTCATTCACATTCGCGTGTTCAGCACCCCGATTCATGACCACAAGAGGATCAGGGGACAACTTATGAGACGCTTTTTCCCGCACGGCATACTCGGCTGGTTCGGTCCGATCGTGTCGACTGGCATCGCACTCGTCGTCGTTGCGGGCATCGTCGTCGTCACCGGAATGTACAATATCGCGGCGTCGATCCCCCATCCGTCCGGCTGGGCGCAGCTTCTGCACTTCAGCTTCGAACGCTCGGTCGCCCAGCATGCGAGCGAGCTTTCCCGGCCTGACGATTTCGAGGCCGAATGGCGCGTCGTTCAGGGCGCCGGCCATTACGGTCACGCTTGCGCCGGCTGTCATGGAGCGCCAGGGCTCGGGCAAAACGTCATGGCGCTGCAGGAGCGGCCGCAACCGCAATATCTGCCTGAGGTGGTTGGCGAATTCTCCGACAAGGAGCTCGCCTGGATCGTCCTCCACGGCGCAAAATACACCGGCATGCCCTCTTGGACCGATACGGATCGGGAGGATGAGGCGTGGTCCGTCGCCGCGTTCCTGCGGCGGCTGCCGGAGATGGATTACAAAACCTACCGCAAGCTCGCCTACGGCACGGAAGGCGAGATCACCGACCTGAGCCTCCCGGCGAAGTTCACCCAGTTTGAACCGACGGAGGAGAGCTCGAAGACGAAAACGCCCGACCCCCACACGCATCGCACGAGCGTGCCCGCGACCGGCTTCACAGAATTCGCCATGAACGACACCTTGATGTCGATGTGCGGCCGCTGTCATGGCGCGGACGGGCTCGGGCGGGGAATTGGTGCTTTCCCCAATCTGACGCTGCAGGATCCGGAATATCTGCGCCGCACACTCGAAGCCTTCGCGCACGGCGACCGCCACAGCGGCTTCATGCGCACGGTCGCCACCCAGCTCAGCGACAATCAGATCATGGCGCTGTCGGCCTATTATTCCATGCTGCCGGAAACCCGCTCGCCAGGCGCCGAGGCGCTCGATGCGACACTTATCGACGAAGGCCGGTCGATCGCAGAGAACGGCGTGCCAAAACGCAACGTGCCCGCCTGTCTGTCGTGCCACGAGCAGACGAAGTTCACCTCGCGCCTGTTCCCGCACCTCAATGGGCAATACGCCAATTACATCGAAAGCCAGCTGAAACTCTTCGCGAAAGGTGCACGCGGCTATGCCGGCGATTACGGACCGATGGACGAGCTCGCTCATCAGCTGGAACCTGAGGAGATGAAGGCCGTCGCCGCCTTCTTCAACGCTCAGGAACCGACCAGGCTGACGAACGCACCAGCCTCCTCGCAGAATGCCGCCCGCGAGCAAAGCGGGATCAATAGGGCCGCCGACGGGTCGCAAACGCCGACAGCGGACACAGGTGAGGCGTACCAGGAAGAGGCACCTGCCGCCGCCACACGGGCTGAATAAAGCCGGATAACACGAAGGCGGCGGGAGCGGCGCAGACGGCCCTTACTCTCGCCGCTGCCTGCCCTCGCCGGCTCATCTCATATGCCGGCGCGATTCAGCAGGCCCAGTAGCGAGCCTTCTGGGGGACGATCAGTTGGGGGGAAGATCAGTTGCGGCGGAAGATGATGCCGGCCATCCAGCCGGTGAAGACGGCCACCATTACGGCGAAAAGGCCGTAAAGCAGCGGCTGCTCCGTGGAAAAGCGGGCGATACGATCGGAAAAGCCGCTCTTTTCGACAAGCAGGCTTTGCACTTCCGCCGCCACCAGCTCTTCGTGGCGAAAGAGGAAGACGGAGACGTGATACGTGCCGACCGGGATCGCCGACGGCAGATGGAAGGTGGTGCGAAAGACATTCGGGGCGAGGAAGGTGACCGCATCGCCGCGCTTCACGAAGAGCTCCTTCTGTTTCTTCAGCTCCACCAGCGCTTTTGCGAAGGCCTCGTCCTGCGGCGTGTAACTTGCGTCACGCGAGAAACCGAGATCGGCGAAATCCAACTTGTAGCGCGCGAGCAGCTGCTGGCTCGCCGCATCGTTCAAGTTCTCGCTCATATGGATGACGTAGAAACTCGGGACATTGTAGAATTCCCGAGAAGCCGTGTTGATCCAGATCCCGGCGACCTGGCCCTTGCGGCGCACGACAAGCGGCATCTGCGGACCCGCCACGACGATCGCCACCTCATAATCGCGCTCGCCGGAGGCCGACTTCGCGCCATCGACCGCGCCAAAAACCGTGATGTTGGAGCCGGTGAAATTGGAGGTGATCTCGACGGCATCATCGGACAGGGTGGAGACGAGCTTCTCCGCCGAAGCCGGGCCGCAGACGAGGAGACCGGAAAAAAGGGCGAGAGCGAGCAGGAACCGCATCATCCGATCCCCTGCAAAAGGGCGATCGAATAAAGGCTCGCAGGTGGCAGGAACAGGTTCAATAGGAAGCGGAGCGCCACTGCGAGCACCAGAAGCGCCAGGAAAAGACGCAGCTGATCGCCGCGCATAGCCTGACCGATCTGAGCCCCGAACTGTGCTCCGACGACGCCACCGACGATCAAAAGACAGGCCAGCATCAAATCGACGGCGCCGTTCTCCAGCGAATGCAGCACCGTGGCGAGCGCCATCGTGAAGAGGATGTAGCCGAGAGAGGTGCCAATGACGACGTTACTCGGCACGCGCAGAAGGTAAATCAGTGCCGGCACCATGATGAAGCCGCCACCTATGCCGAGGACGGTGCCGAGGAAGCCGATCGACAGGCCAAGAAGAATGACCGGGATGACGCTCACATAGAGTTTGGAGCGGCGGAAGCGAACCTTGAACGGCAGACCAAGCAGCCAATTGTGGTGACGGCCTCGGCGCAGATTGGGAGGACGGCCACGCCGCGCGCGCAGGAAAGAGCGCAGCGCCTCGCGCAGCATCAGGCCGCCGATCAATCCCAGAAAGGTGACGTAAGACAGCGAGATGATGACATCGAGCTGGCCCAGCGAGCGCAGCATGGTGAAGACCCGCACCCCGAGCCATGAGCCCGTGACACCGCCGACGATGAGAAACATCGTCAACTGCGGGTCGATCATCCTCCGACGCCAATAGGAGATCGCAGCCGACGTGGACGAGGCGACGATCTGCGGCGTTACGGTCGCCACGGCGACGGCGGGACTGATGCCGGAAAAGATCAAAAGCGGCGTCAGGAGAAAGCCGCCACCCACGCCGAACATGCCCGAAATGAAGCCGACCGCCGCTCCCATCCCGAGATAGACGAAGATGTTGACCGTCAGTTCAGCGATCGGGAGATAGAGCTGCACGCAGGACGGTCCTGTCGCTATCGGCGAAATTCGCTCGGTCTAGGGCGATCTCTTCAACACCGCCGCTTCACGAAGCGCAAGACGGTGGTTCAGATATCTTTTTCATCAAGCGCCTTAATGATGCCCGTATCGATTTCACCGGTCACGGAAAGGCCGTTATCCTTTTGAAACGAAGCAATTGCCTGGCGCGTCTTCTTGCCGAAGATGCCGTCTGCCGGGCCCGGATCGTAACCCTTTCGGGAGAGAAGATCCTGGGTATGCTTCACCAGGTCGGGGCCACTGAGGCTCACACTCTCGCCGACATGCTCGCCCCAGCCGCTTTCAGGCGCGAAGACCATGTTGGCCTGCGGATCGATCGGCAGGGCCTTGAAGGTCTCGGCGGCCTTCTTCGCCTCCGGCAGGAGATCCTGCGGCAGCGCATCGGCGATTTCCTGCTGGCGTTTTTTCGCCTGCTGATCGCCCGAGCGTGCGGCCACGGCAAACCATTTGTAGGCTGCGACAAGGTCCTGTTTGACACCCAGGCCGCGGGCGAAAAGAACCGCGATGTTGAACTGGCTGTCGCGTACACCCCGTTCGGCGGCGCGTTCAAAAAGATCAGCCGCTTTTTCCAGGTCCGGGGCACCGTCCGCCCCCTCCGCGTAAAGAACGGCGAGATTGTGCATGGCTTTCACGTTTCCGGCATCCGCCGCCTTGCCATACCAGCTGAGAGCCTTGTCGATGTCCTTGGGAACGCCGCGTCCCTTCTCGTAGATCGAGCCGAGCCTGTATTGTGCCGGTGCGAGGCCGCCGCGGGCGGCGCGCTCGTACCAGGCGACCGCCGTTGCCTGATCGCTCGCCACACCACGCCCTTCGGCATAGCGCACGGCGACTTCGAACTGAGCCTCCGTGACTCCGGTTTCGGCGGCACGCCTGAGCTTTTCGGAGCCGATTGACGCCGGCAGAGGGGTAGACAGATGCGAGGCGGCCGGACCTTGTGCCATCGGTGCGGACGTCTGCGCCTGTGCAGATGGCGGCGGAGTGATCGAGGCCGTCTGTGACAGCGCTTCGGCGTCGGCAAAAATTTCGTTGTCTTCAGGTTCCGCCGACGCCAAGGGCGGCGAGGATTCCGGCGTCCGGTCGAGCGCCATCTCTTGCTCGGCTTCAGGCTTCGGCGCGCTGGCGCGTACGGGGGGCGTCAGTTCTTGAGCGCTCAGTCCCGGCAGAGCGGAGAGCCGCGTCGAAAAGGCCGTCTCCCGGTCGGGCCGAGGCAAAGGCGCGGCGTTGCCGGCTTCCATCATCGCTTCGCCGGACGCGGGGCTCGGCTGAACGATCGAACTCCCGTCACCTGGAACTTCGGTCTCCTTCGGAGCGGGCGCCGGTGTCTCGATCGCCGGATGCGAATTCGCAGTCCGAGCCTCCTCGCCTCGCACCTTGACGAATTGCACCGCAGCGAAGGCGACGGCGAGCGCGACGGCCCCCGCCACGAGAAGACGGCGCCGTGCCTTGAAGAAATCGAGGATCTGCGAGCCGCCGTGCCCTTTGGCACGACCGGCATCGCGCTCAGCCGCGGCGGCTTCGGCAGCGGCGGCACGGGCGGCGCGACGTGCAGCGCTCAGGAAATCGCTCGACGAGCTCTCTCGGTTGCGGCTTTGAGCCCGGAAATCTTCATACGCAGCTGCCAGCGCCTCCTCCGAACCGCTGGTCTGAGACGACGCATTCTTACGGGCCGCCGAAATGTAATGGCTTGCCGAACTCGGCGCATCCGCAAGGTCGGAATGCAAGGGGCCACCGCCCGGTTCCAGGAGGGAGTCGAGCGACATCTCCTCTTCCTGGCGAGGCACGAAGGACTCCGCCCGCCCACCTGTCGCCCGCTTCAGCAATTGCGTGGCGGACAGACGGCTGAGGAGCCCCTGGGCGGTGTTCTCTTCCACCCGCTTTTCCGGCTCCGGCGCAGGAGGCCGCGGCGACCATTGGACGGGGCCCGCGCGACCCGCAGGGCCAGGCTTCGGACCGGACGGCGCGGTGGATGAGGGAGAGATCCCCGACGGCCTGTCGTCGTCGCCCGAAGGGGCGGCACGCGGCGCAGGTGGCTTCGAGCCGCCATTGTCGTCGCCGGAGAACGGCAGGTCGCGCTCAAGGAAAGCCATGCGCTTGACGACGGCTTCCAGCGTTTCATGCACCGCATCGAGCGAGCTTCGCGTGCGTTCCTCGCCCGCCTCAGCAACGGATTTCAGTTCGCTGAGATCGTGCTGGAGTGCGCTCGCAAGACGCGCCAGCGCTTCCGACCCTTCGGCGGTATCGACCCCGGCGGCGTGCCAGGTTTCCGCGTCATGGTGCAGCTCCTGCCGATCGAGGCGTTCGCGAATATCAGCGAGCGCGTCCTCGAGGCGCGTCAGCGCCTTCGATTCCGCTGCGGGGCGATCGAGCATCGCAGAGATGCGGCCGATCTGGGCTTCCAGCTCGCGGTTGAAGCGCGCCGGCTCCTCAGGCAGTCGGTCGAGGCGCTCTTTGATCTCGCGGATCGCCGGCTGCAGCACGCGGATGCCAGCATCCGCAGTCGGAGGGCTGTTGCGGATATCGGCGCGCAGTTCGGCGATTTCAGAGCGCAGATCGACGATATCGTTCAAAAGATTGCTGTCGCTATCCGGCAGCTTTCGATCGAGGCCTTGTATGCGTGCCTCAAGCGCCGCAAAGCGCTCACCGATCGGGGCGTTGGTGACGGCGTCTTCCATACGGGCGACAAGACCGGAAAGCTGATCTGTGTCGACCCGCTCATCGGCGAAACGCGCATCGATTTCCGACAAGCGATCAAGGACGGGTTTCAGCGAGAAACGTTCTTCGCTCTCGGTGAGAAAACCTGAAATTTCAGCCGCGAGACGATCGAGGCGCTGGGTGATTTCTTCGATATCGGACGAGCCGACACTGCGTTCATCGAGGCTCGTGGCGATGCGGGTCAGCTTGTCGTCGAGCGCCGTCAGCATCGGGCGCGTATCCGGCACGGCCTGAATGCGCGCGGAAAGCTCAGAGAGAGGTTCCTCTAATGGTCCGAGGTCGGAGCGGCTTTCGCCGAGACTTTCAACGCGCTCAGCCAGACGGTCGAGCTGCGCAGCAAGATCGTCGATAGCGCCGATTCGGCTGTCGCGGATCTCATCCATCGCGGCTGCGAGCATGTCGAGCCGGCTTTCGATACGCGCGAAGCTCTCGTGTTCGTCGCTGCGATCGTGGGGTTGAGACATCGCATCGATGCGGCCGGCGAGTTCGCCAAGCCGGGCTTCGATCGCATCAAAGGCTTTGCCCTGCGGAAGCGCTGCAAGTCCGATGCGGATGGCGGCGATTTCCTCAGAGAGCGCCTGCGGCTGGGCAACCGAGGCGACGCTGCGGTGCAGCGCCTGAAGGCGCAGATCGACATCGCCCATGCGCTCTTGCAGAGAGGCAAGCGCGCCGCGCGAGGGACGCACCTCGTCTTCCAGCGCGTGCTGCAACTTCTCAATCTGGCGCAAGACTTCAGCGTTCTTGTCGACGGAGGTCTTGTCGGCGGCGTTCTTGTCGGCCTGCGCCGGCTTTTTGTCACGCGCATCGGTGGGTGCGGCACGAGACATCTCCCCAGGCGCCTCGTTCTTCGGCCGGCGATTGGCGAGATCGCGGGCGAAATCTGCAAGCCCGCCAGCAAATGCGCGGCGCGGTTCGGCGGGCTTTTCGGTGGGGGTGGACTTGCGAGCCGAAGGAGCCTGGACGCTCGGCTCGGCAGGTGTCGCCCTCAGGTCCGGCGTGGGCCCCTCGTCGAAGCCAGGGGTGCGTTTGCCAGCAGCGCCGCCACGAGAGAGCTCCTCCAGATGCCTTTCGAAAGCGTCGAGACGCTTCAAGAGGTCATCGGCGGCATCAGACGTTTTGTCTGAGGAAGGCGGGGTCGCCGTTGCCGGCTCGTCAAACGTTCCCGGGGCCGGAGGCGCGACTGGCGCACGCCGGCTGCGGGCCTGCGACGTGCGGTCAGCCTCGCCGCGTTCCGCCTCTTCGATACGTTTGGCAAGCGCTTCGACAGCCGCCTGCAAGTGTTCGGTGCTGATGTCGCCCTCGCCGGCATCTCCGGCAAGGCGCTCGGCTTGAGAATCCGCGTAGGCCGGCTCGTGAATGATACGCCCTTCCGCATCGAAGCGCGCATTCAACAGAGCCCGCAGATCGGTGCCCCCCTGACCCGGGGCGGGCGGCGGCGATCCTGCTCTGCCTCTCCATGATGTGCGGGCTTTCATTGCGTCTCCTCGGACCAGAAGAGAAAAGCTCGACCGTTCGCACGTCGACAGGTCGAAGCACTCTGATGGTTGGAAAAAGGTTAACGGTGCGCATGGTAAACATGACGTTAACTCTGCCATGTTTTGGACGATTTCTCATGTTGAGCCGCCGGGAAAGCAGCCTGACAAGGAACCGGGGCAGCAGACGCCCCGTTCACGTTTCATCGAAGCCCGTAGGCTAGACCTATAGGCTCATGATTGACGTGCGCTAATGTTCGGTCGAGAGACTGCGACCTCAATTAACGTGAACGTACTCACGCCCGACCGGCGGAAAGCTGGCGCTTACGGCGGGTGCAGAAAGTGGACGTGAATGACTTACAGCATCGGTGAATTGTCGCGCGAATTCGGCGTGACGCTTCGAACCCTACGATTTTACGAAGACAAGGGTCTTCTCAATCCGCGTCGTGAGGGATTGAATCGCATCTATTCCCGGCGCGACCGGGCCCGGCTGAAGCTCGTCCTGATGGGCAAGAAGGTCGGCTTCTCGCTGGTGGAGATCAAAGAAATCCTCGATCTCTACGATATGAAGGACGGCGAAGTTCTGCAGATGCAGGTCGCGCTCGACAAGTTCGAGGGACAGGTCGCCGTCCTCAAGCGGCAGAGAGAAGAGATCGAGCACGCGATCGACGAATTGTCTCAGACAATGGATGCGGTGCGCCAGATCCTGACGCAGAAGCAGGACGAGCAGAAGCAGGCCGGAGAGGCCGCCTAAGTCTTAGAAGACGTTGCGTCATGCAAAGAAACCCGCGCATTTCCGCGGGGTCAGGGGCGTGTGCACGCTTGTCAGTGACGAATTCAGACGATAATGGAAGGTCGACCTGGCTGACGTTTACGTAAGGGTAAGCTCGCTCATGCCGACCTATTCCGCTCCTATTCGCGATACGCTTTTCGTCCTCAACGACGTGCTTGGCATCGGCCGTCTTTCGAACCTCCCTGGATTCGCCGATGCCAGCGGCGAAGTCATGGAAGCAGTTCTGGAAGAAGGCGGCAAATTCTGCCGCGAAGTCCTCGCACCCCTCAATCAGGTGGGCGACCGTGAAGGCTGCACCCGTCACGACGATGGCCGTGTGACGACGCCGTCAGGCTTCAAGGATGCCTACCGTCTCTACGCCGACGGCGGCTGGGTGGGACTGGCGGCAGATCCCGATTATGGCGGCCAGGGCCTGCCTTTCGTCATCGCCACGGCCGTCGGCGAGTTCCAGGCCTCGGCCAATATGGCGTGGTCGATGTATCCCGGCCTTGCCCAGGGCGCCATCGCCGCCCTTTCCGCGCATGGCAGCAACAGCCAGAAGAGCGAATATCTGCCGCGCCTGATCGCTGGCGAATGGCTTGCCACGATGAACCTGACGGAGCCACATTGCGGCACCGATCTCGGCCTCATCCGCACCAAGGCCGTGCCGCAGGACGACGGCAGCTACCGCTTGAGCGGCCAGAAGATCTTCATCTCCGGCGGCGAGCATGATCTCACGCCCAACATCATACACCTCGTGCTGGCACGCACCGAAGGCGCCCCCGCCGGCGTCAAAGGCCTCTCCCTCTTCCTGGTGCCGAAGCGCCTGCCGGATGCGGACGGCGCGCCCGGCGAGGCGAACGGCGTCACCTGCGGTGCGATCGAAGAAAAGATGGGCATTCACGGCAATGCCACCTGCGTCATGAATTATGACGAGGCCAAGGGTTGGCTTGTCGGCGAAGCCCATAAGGGCCTCAAAGCGATGTTCACGATGATGAACGAGGCGCGGCTCGGCGTCGGCCTGCAGGGGCTGGCGCAGTCGGAAATCGCCTATCAGAACGCCGTCACCTATGCGCGCGAACGGCGCCAGGGGCGTGCCTTGTCGAAAAAGAATGGGGCCGCCGGCGAGCCTGCATCTGCCGCAGACCCGATCATTGTGCACCCCGACATCCGCCGAATCTTGATGTCCGTGCGTGCCTTCAACGAGGCGGCACGTGCCCTCATGCTCGACACCTCGCTCAAATCCGATATCGCGACCCGCAGCCCGGATCCCGCGGCACGACAGGCGGCGGAAGACTGGCTCGCGCTCGTCACGCCGGTCATCAAGGGCGTCTTCACGGATCGCGGCTTTGAAAACGCCGTGGCCGCGCAGCAGGTCTATGGCGGCCACGGCTATATCGCGGAATGGGGCATGGAGCAGTTCGTGCGCGATGCGCGCATCGCCATGATCTACGAAGGTGCCAACGGCATCCAGGCGCTCGATCTCGTCGGCCGCAAGCTTCCCGCCGACAATGGGCGCGCCATCACAGCATTCCTGACCGAGATTTCGACTTTCCTCGCCGAGAACGCAGAGGACGCCACGCTTGCGACGCTCGTCCCTGCCCTGAAAGAGGGGCTCGACCATCTGCAAAAGGCGACGATGTGGCTCGCCAAGAACGGCATGCAGGATCCGGACAATGCGGGCGCCGGTTCCACCGATTACATGCACCTCTTCGGTCTTGTCGCGCTCGGCTATATGTGGGCGAAAATGGCGCAAGCGGCCGGCAGAGCGCTCGCCGCAGGCCCGACGGGAGACCAGAGCTTCTATGAAAACAAGCTTCTCTTCGCCCGCTATTACATGGAACGGGCGATGCCGGAGACCGGGACGCGCCTCAGACGGATCGCCACGGGCGCTGAGACGACGATGGCGCTGCCGGCTGAAGCTTTTTGAGGCCTCCTAGACGTCAAAATCAAACAGAACATTTGTATCTGCGGAGCCCTCACCGCGGATCGCAGGGCAGGAGAGAACATGTCTGAAGCCTATATCTTTGACCATGTGCGCACGCCGCGCGGCCGCGGCAAGAAGGACGGAGCGCTGCACACCGTGCCGACGGTGCGCCTTGCGGCAACCGCACTTGAGGCCGTGCGCGAACGCAATGGTCTCGACACGAGCCTCGTCGACGATGTGATCCTCGGCTGCGTCGATCCGGTCGGCGAAGCGGGCGGCAATATCGGCCGCGCGGCCGTCTTCGCCGCCGATTACCACCAGTCGGTTCCAGGCATGCAGATCAACCGCTTCTGTGCCTCGGGCCTCGATGCCATCAACATGGCCGCCGGCCAGGTCATCACCAGTCACCATGATCTCGCCGTCGCCGGCGGCGTGGAATCGATGTCGCGGGTCGGGCTCGGCGCCTCTGGCGGCGCCTGGGCCGTCGATCCGCACGTCGCCGTTCCCGCCTATTTCATGCCGCAGGGCGTTTCCGCCGACCTCATTGCCACCAAGTACGGCTTCACCCGCGACGATTGCGATGCCTATGCGGTGGAAAGCCAGAAGCGCGCCCATGCCGCCTGGGAAGAGGGCCGCTTCAAGCACTCGATCGCGCCGGTGAAAGATCCGAACGGTCTGCCGCTGCTCGAACGCGACGAGCATCCAAGGCCCGAAACCGACATGCAGTCTCTCGGTTCCCTCAAGCCGTCCTTCGCGGGCGTCGGCGAAATGGGCGGCTTCGACGCGGTCGCCATCCAGGCCCATCCGGAAGTCGAGAAGCTCCGCCACGTCCACCACGCCGGCAATTCCTCCGGCATCGTCGATGGCGCAGCCGCTGTCCTTATTGGCAATGAACAGGGCGGTAAGGCCGCTGGTCTCAAACCGCGCGCAAAAATCCGCGCCTTCGCCAATATCGGTTCGGAACCCGCTTTGATGCTGACCGGACCGGTCGACGTGACGGAGAAGCTCCTGAAGCGCTCCGGCATGACGTTTTCCGATATCGATCTCGTCGAGATCAACGAGGCCTTCGCCTCCGTCGTGCTGCGCTACATGCAGGCCTTCGATCTCGATCCGGCAACGGTCAACGTGAATGGCGGGGCGATCGCCATGGGCCACCCGCTCGGCGCGACGGGTGCGATGATCCTCGGGACGGTGCTCGACGAACTGGAGCGACGCGATCTCAACACCGCCCTCGTCACCTTGTGCATCGGGGCCGGTATGGGCACGGCGACGATCATCGAACGGGTCTGAGCCATGCCGAAAATCGACATCGATCAGATCCCCGAGGTGAACTCCACCGGCTATCCAGCACCCTACGACGCGCTGGTGGCGGGGCGCTTCCGCAAGCGCCTCGGCAATGCCGGCGGTCTCGACCAGTTCGGCGTCAATCTCTGCCGTCTGCAGCCCGGCGCCGCCTCGTCTCAGCGCCACTGGCACGAGACGGAAGATGAATTCGTCTTCATCGTCGAAGGCGAAGTGGTGCTTGTTGAAGATGGCGGCGAGGCGATCCTGAAGGCGGGAGACGCCGCCACTTTCAAGGCGGGTGTCGCGAACGGCCATCAGCTCATCAACCGCAGCGACAGAGATGCGCTCGTCCTGGAGGTCGGAACACGCTCCGGGGCCGACACAGTGACCTATCCCGACATCGATTTGCGCTCCGTCACCGGCGAGGGCGCACCCGGCTACACGCATAAGGACGGCACGCCTTACGAGCGCGGCTGAGCCTGGGGAGAAACAACCAATGACCTACGAGAATTTCACCTGCGAAACGGGTGGCGACGGAATTGCGCTCGTCACCTGGGACATGCCGAACCGCTCCATGAATGTCTTCACCGAAACGGTGATGGAAGAGCTTTCTGCAATCGTGGAATGGGCGGTGGCCGAAGACGCCGTAAAGGGCGTCGTCATCACCTCGGCGAAGAAGGATTTCACCGGCGGCGCCGACATCAACATGCTCTCCGACCTGCTCGGCGCGTTCGAAGCCAAGAAGGCGGAGAACCCGCAGGCGGCGACGGCCGAGCTGCTTGAGCGCGCCTCGCGCATGTCGCGCCTCTACCGGCGGATCGAGACCTGCGGCAAGCCCTTCATCGCAGCCGTTGCCGGCACCTGCATGGGCGGCGGAACGGAGCTGGCACTCGCCTGCCATGGTCGCGTCGTTGCCGAAAACGCCAAGATCGGGCTACCGGAAGTCAAGATCGGCATCTTTCCGGGCGCCGGCGGCACGCAGCGCGTGATGCGCATGGCCGATGCCGTTGCCGGCCTGCAATTCCTCTTGCGCGGCAACACGCTCAAGGCCGAGGCCGCCAAATCGATGGGCCTCGTCGAAAAGGTCGCCCCTGAAAGCGAGCTCGTCGAGGCTGCCAAGGCCATGCTGAGTGCGGGCGTATCACCCGTCAAACCTTGGGATCAGGAAGGTTACAAGCCGCGCGGAGCAACCGCAGTCTGGACGCCGGGCGGCTTCCAATTCTGGCCTGCCGCGAACGGCCTCTACCGCAAAGAGACACAGAACAACTACCCCGGTGCGCGGGCGATCATGCAGGCCGTCTTCGAGGGCGTGCAGCTGCCGATGGACCTCGCGCTTCAGGTGGAAAGCCGCTACTTCGCCAAGACGCTGCAGACCAAGGAAGCGCAGGCGATGATGCGCTCGCTCTTCGTCTCGTTGCAGGCGCTCAACAAGGGTGCCCGGCGCCCGGCCGGCGTTCCGGCAAGCGACCTGAAGCGCGTCGGCGTGCTCGGCGCCGGTTTCATGGGGGCCGGCATCGCCTATGTCACGGCGCGCGCCGGCATGGGCGTCGTCCTCATCGACCGCGACCAGGAGACGGCGGAGAAGGGCAAGCTGCATTGCGCCGGTCTTCTCGAAAAGGAAGTGGCACGCGGGCGCATGAGCGAAGAGGCCGCCGTCGGCATTCTTGAACGCATCGTGGCGACGCCAGATTACGGAGCACTCGCCGAGGCCGATCTCGTCATTGAGGCCGTCTTTGAAGACCGCAAGGTCAAGGCCGAGGTGACGGAGAAGGTGAAGGCACATCTGCCGGAGGGCGCGATCTTCGCTTCCAACACCTCAACGCTGCCGATCACCTCGCTTGCCAAAAACTGGCGCTCGGAGGCGGACTTCGTCGGCATCCACTTCTTCTCCCCTGTCGACAAGATGCAGCTCGTCGAGGTGATCCTCGGCGAGAAGACCGAGGACAAGGCACTCGCCGTCGCCCTCGATTATGTGCGGGCGATCCGCAAGACGCCAATCGTGGTCAACGATTCACGCGGTTTCTACGCCAATCGCTGCGTCACCGCTTATCTCCTCGAAGGCCATCTCATGCTTCTGGAGGGCGTGCCGCCGGCGATGGTGGAAAATGCGGGCAAGATGGCCGGCATGCCCGTCGGACCTTTGTCGCTCACCGACGAGGTCGGCGTCGATCTCGCCTGGAAGATCGTCAAGGCGACGGAGGCCGATCTCGGCGAAGGCGCCGTCTCGGCCGAGCAGAAGCGCCTCTTGTCGGAGATGGTGGAAAGCCGCGAACGCTTCGGCCGCAAGAACGGCAAGGGCTTCTATGATTACGCCGGCAAGGAAAAACACCTGTGGTCGGGGCTTTCCGAGATCGTGACGCCGAAATCGGCAGACGACTTCGATTTCGCCGAATTGAAGGACCGCCTTCTGGTGACCCAAGCGCTGGAAGCGGCACGCACCGTCGAAGAAGGTGTGATCGAGGATCCGCGCGAGGCCGATCTCGGCTCGATCCTCGGCTTCGGCTTTGCACCCTTCACCGGCGGAACGCTCTCTTATATCGACTTCATGGGTCTTCAGGAGTTCGTTGCGAAAGCGGAGAGGCTCGCCGCGACATACGGTCCGCGCTTCAAACCGAATGCGCTCCTGAAAGAGATGGCCGAAAAAGGCGAGACGTTTTACGGGCGCTTCGGCACGGCGGACACGAGCGAAAAGGCGGCCTGAGGCCGGTGTAATTTCTGATGTATGTCTGGGGCAGACTGCTGAAATTGGGGCTTTCGGGATCGAAAGCCCCTCTTCCCGTTCCGTTCGGCCAATCGGAGCTATCGTTCCTCACCTGGCCTTGGGATTGCGACACCAACCTGCACATCACCAACGGTCGCTATCTGATGCTGGCCGATATCGGGCGCTTCGACCTCTTTCGCCGCTTCGGTCTCTGGGATGAAGCAATGAAACGCGGCTGGGCACCGATGCTCGGCGGCGTCAACATCGTCTTCCGACGCGAGATCCGCATGTGGCAGCGCTTTCAGCTCACGTCGCGCATCGTCACCTGGGAGGGAACGAGCGTTATCGGCGAACATCGTTTTGTGCTCGGTGAAACGGGCGAGGGACAGGTCGCCGCCCAGGCTCTGACCTGGGGCGGCGTCTATGATCGCAAGGGCAAACGCTTCGTGCCCCCGGAGGAAATGTTTCAAATCCTGGGCGTCACCGCCGAGCCACCGGAGCCCGACGAGAACGTCGCCGCCTTCCTGGCCGCGCAGCGCACCCTGCGGGAGCGCGTCAAGGCAGGCTGAAGAGGCGACCGAGACGGCCGCCCGAAATCTCCTAAGCTGCCGAAGAAAAACAACCGCCCCGAGACCCTGGGCGGTTGTGCTTGCACTCCATTCAGGACTATATTCCTTAATCACGCGCAGGGCGGGAGCGCCCCACGATCATGGTCTGGACACACGCCACTGTTTGGGGCGCCATTGATGCGCTCGCCAGCCGCCACGGCCTCACCGTGTCCGGGCTCGCGCGCAAGGCCGGCCTCGACCCGACCGCCTTCAACCGATCCAAGAGATGCAGCGCCGATGGCCGGCCTCGCTGGCCCTCGACCGAATCCATTGCCAAAATTCTGACGGCGACCGGCGCCTCGCTTGAGGAATTCGTCGGCCTCGTAGAGACGCGCACGCGTTATGGCGGCCGGGCGGCCGATACGCGCCTGCCGGCCCCGGCGCAGGTGCCGCTTCTCGGCCTCGCACAAGCCGGTGCGGGCGGCTTCTTCGATGATGGCGGTTTTCCCGTCGGCCAGGGATGGGACGAGATCGACCTGCCGGTAGCCGACCGCGAAGGCTCTTATGCGCTCGAAGTCAGCGGTGATTCCATGCTGCCGCTCTACCGTAACGGCGATGTCATCATCGTCTCCCCGACCTCGCCATTGCGGCCGGGGGACCGGGTCGTTGTGAAGACGACGGAGGGCGAGGTGATGGCCAAGACCCTGCAGCGGCAGACGACGGACGCGGTCGAATTGCATTCGCTCAATCCGGAACATCCCGACCGCGTGCTGCCGCTTACCGAGATCGAGTGGATCGCACGCATCATCTGGGCGAGCCAATAAATCCGGCCGCCCCAGATGCGCGCCCTGACCCTCGTCAGCCTCCTTCTCGTCATCGGGCTCGTTTTTGGCCTTTTTGCGCTTCCCTCGCCTGCCCCCGACGACAGCGGCAGAGCAACCCCGGCCACACCGCAAGCAGCAACACCGCAGGCGCGCCCGCAAGAGGTCGAGCCGGCGACGCGCGACGTCACCCCGCGCGGCATGACGCTTGGCCCAAAGGTGCGCGGACCGCTCTTGCGCGTGGAGCCGCCTAAGCCTGAACGCGCCCGAGAAGACGAACCGCAAGAGCAAGAGGAGCAGGAGGCGGCGCCGACGGAAAGAACCGAGCGTCTCTTCCGCCCGGTCGTCATCGGCCTCGGCAAGATCGAAAGCGGCAAGCACAGCGTCCGGCTCGCGGGGATAGAACCGCTGGCGCCCGATGCGCGCTGCGGCGAGCCGGCCTGGCCCTGCGGCATGATGGGACGCTCGGCGCTGCGGCGGCTCGTCCGGGCACGCGCCATCGACTGCACGATCCCGGCGGGCGCGGAGGCGCTGCCGGAGACGACCTCATGCCGTCTCGGAGATGCCGATCTCGGCGAATGGCTGGTGAGCCAAGGCTGGGCGAAAGCCGCCTCTTCTCGCTACCAGGATGCGGAAGAGGCAGCGAAACGCTACAAGCGTGGCCAGTGGAGCACACAAAGGCTAGGCTTCACGCCCGACGCGGAGGAGAACGCGCCATTCTCCAGCGACCTCCCCCCGCCCGCACCTCTTTGACGCGGCGCATGCGGGACCGGGGCCGAACTCAGACGCGAAAATGCTTGGAGAGCTTGAGCGCCTGGCCCTGGTAATTGGAGCCGAGCCCCGCGCCATAAAGCGCCTTGGGCAGCGCCGCCATGCGCTCATAGACGAGGCGGCCGACCGTCTGCCCGTGCTCCAGGATGAACGGCACTTCCCGGCTCCGAACCTCGAGCACCGCCCGGCTGCCACGGCCACCCGCCGTATCGTCGCCGAAGCCCGGATCGAAAAAGCCCGCATAATGCACACGAAACTCGCCGACGAGCGGATCGAAAGGCACCATCTCCGCCGCCGTCTCCGCGGGCACATGCACGGCTTCGCGCGAGGCCAGGATATAGAACTGATCGGGATCGAGGATGAGGCCCGCCTTGTCGCTCGGCCGCAGAGGCTCCCAGAACTCAGCGACGTCATAGGTGCCCGGACGGTCGACATCGATGACGCCGGTGTGGCGCTTGCCGCGATAGCCGATGAGGCCGTCATCGCCGCCGGCAAGATCGACGGACAGAACGAGACCTTCGAAAAAGCGCGGATCGCTCGACAGAAACGACTTGTCCTGCAGCTCGCCAAGCTCATCGTCACCAAGGCGCGCATGACCGCGGCGGAAGCGGAT
The DNA here is from genome assembly GCF_900102695.1 of Afifella marina DSM 2698. GTDB lineage: Bacteria > Pseudomonadota > Alphaproteobacteria > Rhizobiales > Afifellaceae > Afifella > Afifella marina. Next base: position 49,779 of record NZ_FMVW01000001.1, on the reverse strand, counting down.
CTGAGCGAGCCGCGAGCCGGTGCGGACGAGAACCGGGAAGGTGCGCGGCGAGATCTCCAGATAAAGCGGTCCGCGGTAGCCCGCCGGGATCTGGTCGAATGCATCGCCATTGTCGGCGATCACCCGCGTGAAGACGTCGAGGCGGCCGGTCGAGCTTTTCGGATTGGCGCTCGCAGCAACCGCTTGCGGCAACGCCAGGGATTCCAACAGCGGCACAATATAAACACAGCCGGTTTCGAGGACGGCACCGCCGGTGATGTCGAAAGCATGCAGCTTGAAGCGGTCGAGTTTTTTCTCCACCGCGCAATCGCGTCCAGGCAGGAAGCTGGCGCGCACACGGTAGGCCGTCTCGCCGAGGCGGAGATCAAGGCTCGCCGGCTGTACCTGGCGCGCATCGGGAGGCGTGGCGAGATCGATCTCGCCGGCTACAATCATCGCCTCGATCGCGCTGTCCGGCAAAATGCCGTCGCTGTTTTCTTTTGCGTTCATGCCCCCCGGTTAGCCGAAGCCAGGGGCGACGCCAAGTCGGCAGTTTCCCGCCCCCTCTCCGCAACGGCTGCGCCTCTTGCTGCCGCATGACGCATTCCCGCCTCACGGTCTTTCCTCGAGTGCAGCATTGACGCCGACCAAGTCGAAGAGTAATCGCCCCGAGTACTTCGTGGTGATTTGGCCGGCCGGCTTGCAGCCACGTAAAACAACTCGCTAAAAGGTCGGGGCGCATTCGACCCGGTCTGGCGGCGGCCCGGCCGGGTTTTCGTTTGTTTGAAGGCAGGAATGCGCCGTGACCGATAAAAAGTCTCTTCGCCCCGCCACCCAGCTCGTGCATGGCGGCACCACAAGATCGCAATTCTCCGAAACCTCTGAGGCCATCTTCCTCACGCAGGGTTTCGTCTATCCGAGCGCGGAAGCCGCCGAGGCGCGCTTCAACGGCGACGATCCGGGTTACGTCTATTCGCGCTATGCGAACCCGACGGTTGCGATGTTCGAGGAGCGCATGGCGCTTCTGGAGGGCGCGGAAGCGGCGAAGGCGACCGCCTCCGGCATGGCCGCGGTGACGGCGGCACTTCTCGCCGACATCGAAGCCGGCGACCATGTCGTCGCCTCGCGGGCGCTCTTCGGCTCCTGTCTTTACATCGTGTCGCAGCTGCTGCCGCGTTTCGGCGTCACCTCCACGCTCGTCGACGGGTCCAACCTCGATGAATGGCGGGCCGCAGTCACTCCGAAGACCAAGACGCTCTTCCTCGAAAGCCCGGCCAATCCGACGATGGAGCTCGTCGATATCGCGGCCGTCGCGGAAATCGGCCGCAGCGTCGGCGCACGCCTCGTCGTCGACAACGTCTTCGCGACGCCGGTCTTCCAGAAGCCGCTCGAACTCGGCGCTCATACCGTCGTCTATTCCGCCACCAAGCATATCGACGGGCAAGGCCGCTGCCTCGGCGGCGTGGTTCTGTCCAATGCCGAATGGGTGGAGGAGAAGCTCCTGCCCTTCGTCAAGCATACCGGCCCGGCGCTCAGCCCGTTCAACGCCTGGGTGCTTCTGAAATCGCTCGAAACGCTGGAACTGCGTGTGCGGCGCCAGGCGGAAACTGCGGCAAAGCTCGCCGAGATCATCGGCGCGCATGCAGCCGTCGCCCGCGTTCTCTATCCCGGCCATCCGGACCATCCGCAGGCCGAACTCGCCCGTCGGCAGATGAGCGGCGGCGGCACGATGATCGCCATCGATATGAAGGGCGGCAAGGACGCGGCCTTCCGGCTCGCCAACGCACTGCAGATCGTCAGCCTCTCCAACAATCTCGGCGACGCCAAGAGCCTCATCACGCATCCGGCGACGACGACGCATCAGAACGTTGCCGAAGACGTGCGGCGCGAGCTCGGCATCACCGAGGGCATGCTGCGCTTTTCCGTCGGGCTCGAAGATCCCGAAGACCTCGCCGAAGACGTGGCCCAGGCGCTCGACGCGGCTCTCTGAACGGAGCTCGGCTCAGAAGGTGCGCCAGCCGAGCAGAATGCGCGAGGTCGTGGTCACGGCGCAAAGCGCTGCGAAGAGGTAGGCGAGAGGCGGAAAAGCCGCGGGAAACAGGCAGAAGGCGAGGAAGAAGATCACCGTCTCCGCGCCTTCCATGAGCCCGGTCGTGAAATAAAGCGACTTCACGCCACGCTGGTCCGTCGTGATTTTCTTCTTTTCCGCCATCACAGCGAAGGCGAGAAAGCTCGCGCCGTTGACGTAGAAGGCGAGAAGTAGGATCGCGGCCGCAAGCGCATTGGCTGAAGGATCGGCAAGCGCGAAGGCGGCGGGGACGAGGCCGTAAAAGGCAAAATCGAGGGTGATGTCGAGAAAGCCGCCGCGATCGCTTAACCTCGTTGCACGCGCCACTGCGCCGTCGAGCCCGTCGGCGAGACGTCCAAGGAGGATGAGCACGAAGGCCAGCCCATAGGCCTCGACGACGATTGCACCGGCGGAGAGCAGGGCAAGACCGAAGCCGGCCAACGTCACCTGATCGGCGGTAATGCCGCGGCCGGCTAGCGCACGCCCGAGAGAGTTCAATCCCGGTTCGATCCGTTTCCGGATAAGCCCGTCGAGCATTTCCCGCCTCCCCGCTATCTCGTTCGCTCACCCCGCTCCTCTAGCGGTCCTCTCAGCAAGACACTATGAACGAATACAAACGACCTCGTGATTGGCGCGCCATCTTGCCGAGACTTTTCCTCTTTCTCGCGATCCTTTTCGTCGCCGCCGCCGGAGCGGCAAAGGCCGAGGAGCCGGTGATCCCCAATTTCTGGGATCCGCGCTCGCGCATCGAGCGCCCCAATATGGATGCGGTCGGTGCGATCCGCTTTCTGGTGACGGACGATTTCGCACCATTTTCGTTTCGCGACCGGCGCGGCGATCTCGTCGGCTTCGACATCGATCTGATCCGGGCGATGTGCGCGGCGCTCGAGGTCCAATGCGCGGTGCAGTCGCGCCCTTATGAGACGCTGGAGACGGCGCTTCGCGACAAGGAAGGCGACGCCATCATGGCGGGGCTCTCGCCCAATCCGGAAGGCGATGACCCGCTTCTCGCCACGCGCCCCTACCTCAAGATTCCGGCGCGTTTCGTCACCCTGAAAGAAACCGATTTTGAGCCCGACGGCGATATCGACGGCTTCGTCGGCGTCGTCTGCCACAGCGCGCATCAGGCCTTTTTGGGGGATTATTTCCCGAAGGCGCAGGTCGCCTGCTACCAGAACCCGGCCGCAGCATTGCAATCCTTGCAGGAGAAGCGTCTCACCGCCGTCTTTGGAGACGCGCTCAGCCTCGCCTTCTGGCTGCATGGCGCGGAATCGAAGGATTGCTGCCGCTTCGCCGGCGGGCCCTATCTCAGCGATGCGTATTTCGGCGACGGGCTGCAGATCGCCGTGCGGCCGCAAGAGCACGAGCTCAAGAGCGCGCTCGATTACGCGCTGCGCGAGACCTATCGCAACGGCACTTATGCCGAGCTTTATCTGCGCTATTTCCCCGTCGGCCTGTTCTGAGCCGTTGCCTCAGGCCCCACGCCGGAAGGGATAGAGAAGCGACCAGAGGAAACGGGCCGGCGCGCCGTCCTGGTGCGGCTTGAGGCCGAGACGCATGCTCACCTGCCCCGCTTCGGGCTCTTGCGTGTAGACGCGGAAGAGCCGGTCCCAGACGGAAAAGTTGAAGCCGTAATTGCTGTCGGTCTCGCGCCGCTCCACGGAATGGTGGATCCGGTGCATGTCCGGCGTCACGATGAGGACGCGCAGCATCCGGTCGACGCGATCGGGCAGACGGACATTCGAATGATTGAACATCGCCGCGCCGTTCAAAACGATCTCGAAGAGAAGAACCGACAGGACCGGCGCACCAATGAGGACGACGAAGGCCGCCTTCAGGCACATGGAGACGAGGATCTCGATCGGATGAAAGCGCAGCGCCGTCGTCACGTCGACGTCGACATCGGCGTGGTGCACGCGGTGAACGCGCCACAGGATCGGGATCTTGTGAAAGGCGACATGCTCCGCCCAGACGGTGAAGTCGAGCAGAATGAACGCAACCAGGCCCGCGAGAAGCGGATCGAGGCCGAGGATGCGGAAGAGGCCAAAGCCCTGCGCTTCGGCAAAAATGGCAGCGCCCACCGCCGCCATCGGAAAGATCACCCGCAGCACCGCGACATCGACGAGGAGGACCGCAAGGTTCGTCACCCAGCGCCGACCCTTAAGCGGATGTGCTTCGCGGCGCGGATAGGCGAGTTCAAACCCCGCCATCGCGCCGAAAATACCGAAGAAGGCGAGAAGCCGAATGCCGGCTTCGGAAAAGAGAAATCCGAAACTCATCACACCTCTTCAGATTGCCGCGGCTGCCTTGCGCGGCCTTAAACGCGACGGTAACGGGCCGTCGCCGAACGCTCCAGGGCCGCCGCCGTCAATTTGTCGATCGCGAGCCGGTCGCGCAGCAGGCTGAGAAAGCGCAACTCCTCCTGCGGCAGGTCGAGATCGGCGACCGCCACTTCGACCACCATGGCGTAAAGCGTGTCGTAGAGCTTCTCAGGCACCGCGTCTTCAAGCAGCGACAGCATGTTTTCTAGCCCGTCCGAACCGGCGAGGATTTCGGCAGCGGTGCGAGACACATCCGGCAGGCGGTCGCTATCGAAGCCTGAAAAGACCGGCAGAACGCGCGTCAGATTGCCGATCGTCATGAGTTCGGGATCGGCCATATGGCCGTCCACGGCCGAAACCGTGACCATGGCGTAGACGAGGGCATCCTGGGTGGAAACCGTTTGCGGCATTCTGGGCTCCTTGGCCGGCTGACATTGTCGGGTAGCTATGTTCGCGGAGGCTCCAGCGCAAGCTGGCCTGCGCCTCGACGCAACGCTTTCCTTGCGCTAGAGCTGCGCTCCCAGATTGCGGCACCGGCTCTTGACGACCCGGCCTCGGCCCCGATCGCGCAACCACCAGGATGAAAAATGTCTGCCCAAGCTCTGCCCGAAGAATGGCTCGCCGCCGCACAAGTCTCGAAGGCCTGGCCTTTCGAGGAAGCGCGCAAGCTGATCGACCGGCTGGAGAAACGTGGCGGAGAAAAGCGCGAGATCCTGTTTGAAACGGGCTATGGCCCTTCCGGCCTGCCGCATATCGGCACCTTCGGCGAGGTGGCGCGCACGACGATGGTGCGCCACGCCTTCCGCATCCTGACCAAGGACAGCGTGCCGACCCGCCTCCTCTGCTTTTCCGACGACATGGACGGGCTCCGGAAGGTGCCGGAGAACGTGCCTAACCGGGAGATGATGGAGGCGCATCTCGGCAAGCCGCTGACGGAGGTGCCCGACCCGTTCTCCAACGAGTACGACAGCTTCGGACGGGCGAACAATGCGCGGCTTCGCGCCTTTCTCGACAAGTTCGGCTTCGACTACGAATTCGCCTCGGCGACGGATTACTACAAGAGCGGCCGCTTCGACGAGACGCTCCTCAAGATGCTCTCCGTCTATGAGAAAGTGCGGGCGATCATTCTGCCGACGCTGGGTGAGGAACGGCGCGCCACCTATTCGCCCTTTCTGCCGATCTGCCCGCGGACCGGCATCGTCCTGCAGGTGCCGACGATCGCGCGCGATCCTGAAGCCGGCACCATCACCTATCTCGATCCGCAGACGAAAGAGGAAGTGACGGTCGGCGTCACAGGCGGACAGGTGAAGTGCCAGTGGAAGGCCGATTGGGCGCTGCGCTGGACGGCACTTGGCGTCGATTACGAAATGGCTGGCAAGGATCTCATCGATTCCGTCCGCCTCTCCTCGCAGATCTGCCGGGCTCTCGGCGGCAACCCGCCGGAGGGCTTCAATTACGAGCTCTTCCTCGACGAGAACGGCGAAAAAATCTCAAAGTCGCGCGGCAACGGGCTCACCATCGACGAATGGCTCGCCTATGCCTCGCCGGAGAGCCTGGCGCTCTACATGTTCCAGAAGCCGCGCTCGGCGAAGCGGCTTTATTTCGACGTCATCCCGCGGGCGGTCGATGAGTATTTCTCGCACCTTGCCGCCTATGAGGCGCAGGCGCCGGAGCAGAAGATCGTTAATCCGGTCTGGCACATCCATTCGGGTCAGCCGCCCGAAGTGGAGATGCCGGTCTCCTTCGCCATGCTCCTCAACCTCGTCTCGGCGTCGAATTCCGAAGACGCCCGGGTTCTCTGGGGCTTCATCTCCCGCTATGCGCCGGGGGCGAGTGCGGAAAGCCATCCGGCGCTCAATGAGCTCGTCGGCTACGCGATCCGCTACTACAACGATTTCGTCAAACCGACGAAGAGCTTCCGCGCGCCGACGGACACCGAGAAGGCCGCTCTGGCCGATCTCGACCAGCGCCTTTCGGCCCTGCCGGACAATGCCAGCGGCGAGGAGATCCAGAACGAGGTCTATGCCGTCGGCAAAGCGCACGACTTCGGCAATCTCCGCGACTGGTTCCAGGCGCTCTATCAGGTGCTTCTCGGCCAGGATCAGGGGCCGCGCTTCGGCTCCTTCGTGGCGCTTTACGGCATCGGCGAGACGCGGGCGCTGATCGCAAAGGCGCTCGAAGGCAAGCTCGCCGCGTAACCGCCGATCGGCTCGCCAGAGAAACGCACCCGAGAAAATTGAGCGGCCCTTCCGATCCTGCTTGACGGGAGGGCCGCCCGCAGCCAATTTGCGACCCGGCCGCGGGCGTAGTTCAGTGGTAGAACGTCAGCTTCCCAAGCTGAATGTCGTCGGTTCGATCCCGATCGCCCGCTCCAATCCTCCTCTCGCTTCCCGAGATCTCCGGACGCCTCACGGCTTGTTGAGGCCCGCTCCTTTGCGGGCTTGCGTTGTGACGCCAGATAGAGGCGATGGACGATCTCAACACGCCCTCTTTGAGCCGGCGCGCGCTTCTTTCCGGCAGCGCGGCACTCGCCCTTGCCTCCACCCTGCCGAACCGCCCTTCACAGGCGCAGGCGGTTGAGGCCGGCATGCGGAAGATCCCCTCCAGCGGCGAGATGATCCCCGCTGTCGGCCTCGGCACCTGGATCACCTTCAATGTCGGCAAAGATCCGGTGCTCCTCAAGCGCAGCGCGCAGGTGATGCAGGCCTTCTTCGACAGCGGAGGACGGGTCATCGATTCCTCGCCGATGTATGGCTCCTCGCAGGACACGCTCGGTTACGGCTTGTCGCAGCTCGGCCGCCCGGACGAGCTGTTTGCGGCCGACAAGGTTGTCGCCATCATCGGCGCCTTTTTGTCGGAGTGACGCCGCAGGCGCTGACTTTTTCGCAAAGGCCGCTTGCAGACAAAAAAGGCGCGACTGGGACGCCGCGCCTTCCTGTTGTCATTCTCGCGCTGTGCTCAGCCTGCGCTCACTTTCGGCTCGCGGTCCCAGACGCGCAGCTTGCCGAGGCTCTTCACGAAGTTCTTCGCCTCGCCGGCGCCCGAGAGGGCAACGCAGCCCGCATCCATGTCGGAGGCAATTCCCGCCTTCTCGAAGAGCATCTTCGCCGCCTGCGAATAGCCGATGAACTTGCAATGCACGAAGGCGTCGGAGACGAAATCCTTTGCCGGCGGCATATTGGCAAGCGCGGCAACCGCATCCTCGGAGGCAAGGATCGCCACCGCATCGTAGAGGACGGAAGGCCCGCCATCGATCTTCTCGTCGGCCTCGATCCAGGTGCCGTCGGAGGCTTCGACACCGCCCACCATCGGTGCCACGAATTCGATCATCGCGTCTTCCGCCTCAACTGCCGATTTCAGTGCTTTCACGAGATCGATATCGACACCATCCGTGACGAGCACACCGAGCTTGCGGCCGGCAAAACTCTCCGGGCCGTTCAAAATGATGGAGAGCTTGGGCGAGGTCTTGAGTTCCGTCTTCGTCGGCATGGCCGCTTCGATCGGCTCCGGCATCTCCTTGAGGCGCAGCCCGTCCGCCACCTTTTTCGCCAGATCCTCATCGACGTTCCTCAGATGGGCGACGATGCGGGCACGGATTTCAAGCGTCTCCACCTTGGAGAGTTCGAACGTGAACGCGGAAGCGATATGCCCCTGCTCAACCTCCGTCTGTGAGATGTAGAACTGCCGGGCCTGGCTGTAATGGTCGGCGAAGGTTTCGGAGCGGACGCGGCTCTTCTCGCCTTCGAGGGCTTCCGGATGCGAGGCAAAGCCCCTTTTCGGATCCTCGCGCGGCCCGCCTTCCTCGCCGCTCCAGGAATTCGGCTCGTAATTGGCGCGCCCCACCGGATTGTGGAACGCCATATGACCGTCCTGCTGGAAATGGTGGAAGGGGCAGCGCGGGGCATTCACCGGCAGATGTGTGAAATTGGTGGAGCCGAGACGCGACAGCTGCGTGTCGAGGTAGGAGAAATTGCGCCCCTGCAGGAGCGGATCGTTGGTGAAGTCGATGCCCGGCACGAGATTGCCCGTATGGAAGGCGACCTGCTCGGTTTCGGCGAAGAAATTGTCGACGCAGCGGTTTAAGACCATGCGCCCGACCGGCTTCACCGGCACCTCTTCTTCGGGAATGATCTTCGTCGCATCGAGCACGTCGAAATCGAACTTCTCGGCAAAATCCTCGTCGAAGAGCTGCAGGCCGAGCTCCCATTCGGGATAATCGCCCATCTTGATCGCGTCCCACAGGTCGCGGCGATGGAAATCCGGGTCGGCGCCGTTCAGTTTCAACGCCTCGTTCCAGATGACCGATTGCATGCCCTGCTTCGGCTTCCAGTGGAACTTGACGAAGGTCGATTTGCCCTCGGCATTGACGAAGCGGAAGGTGTGGACGCCGAAACCCTCCATGAAACGGAACGAGCGCGGGATCGTGCGGTCGGACATGATCCACAGCGCCATGTTGATCGATTCCGGCGTCAGCGAGATGAAATCCCAGAAATTGTCGTGCGCCGTCTGCGCTTGCGGAAATCCGCGATCGGGCTCCTGCTTGGCGGAATGGATGAGGTCGGGGAACTTGATCGCATCCTGGATGAAGAAGACCGGGATGTTGTTGCCGACGATGTCCCAGTTGCCTTCTTTCGTGTAGAATTTCACAGCGAAACCGCGCACGTCGCGGGCGAGATCGGCCGAGCCTTTGTTGCCGGCCACCGTCGAGAAGCGCACGAAGACATCCGTCTTCTCGCCCGGCCGCTGAAAGAGATCGGCTGCCGTGATGTCGGACAGGCTCTCGTAGGTCTCGAAATAGCCATGCGCGCCGAAGCCTCTCGCATGCACGACGCGCTCCGGGATCCGCTCGTGGTCGAAATGGAAGATCTTCTCGCGGAAATGCTGGTCTTCCAGAAGCGTCGGGCCGCGGCGGCCGGCTTTCAGTGAGTTCTGATCGTCGGAGACGGGGACACCCTGCGCCGTCGTCAGCGGCTTGCTCTTGCCAGTCGCAACCTGATGCACTTCGCCGCCCGTGCCGCGCAGCACCTTCTGATCGGCGAAGTCGACGGGTTTCATATCCTGATCAGATCTTGCCATGAGACTGTCTCCTCGATGCGGGCTGTCGATTGTCTGTCTCAGGCGCAACACGGGCCCCGATGGGCCCGTTCCCTCACATCGTGGAGACTTTCTTTAGCTGCGCAACGGAAGTGGCCGATCGGTGGATGATGCATCCGTGTCGGCCGCGATCTTGTCGCTCTGGTGGACGAACCATCTCCCTGGCCAGCCTCTCGAGAGGCCGGGCGGTGTTAAAATCACCGCCCGGCTTATGCACCCCGAGCAGGAACTGCCCGATCAGGAGATCCACGTTGAGGTGTTTGACGATCAGGCAGCGGCGCGACCGTCGAGCGTCTCGGTGAGGACGCGCAGCCAGTTGCGCACATGGGCGAAAACCAGGAACTCGTTGTGGACGCGCTGCTGCGCGCTCAGGCCAAAGGCGTCCCGGTGCTCCTGGTCAAGCAAAAGCTCGGTCAGCGTGCGGGCGATGTCGTCCGTGTCGTGGGCATCCTTGACGAGGCGGCCATCGAGATCCGGCCGGATCTGCTGGCGAAGACCCGCCGCCTGCGAGCCGACAATCGCCGCGCGTTTCCACATCGCCTCCGTGACCGTCAGGCCGAAACCTTCGCGGACCGAATTCTGCACGACGATATCCGAGCAGCGCTGCAGCGCGTTGACAAGGAGGGCGTTGTTGACGGGCGAGGTCATCGGCAGGGAGATGACGGCGATCGCGTCCTGCAGGTCGGGGTCGAGCGAGAGGTAGGTGTCCATCACCTCTTGCAGCGCCTCTAGACCTTCCGGATCGTCGGTCACCGATTCCGGGTCGGGACCGGCGAGCACCAGCCGCGCCAGGTCGAGCGGGAGGCGCTCCTCCTCGCTCAGCGTGTTCGTCTTCAAGGCTTCTTTCATCTTCACGAAGCCCTGCATCAAAGGCACCCAGCCCTTGAGACGGTCCCAGCGGGACACCTGCGTGACGATGGGTCGGAAGAGAAGGCCGAGGTCTTCAGGCTCGGTCGCCGGCGCCCATTCTCCGCTCCTCTGCAGCCGTTGCGCACGCTCTTCGAAAGGCGGCGTCAATGTCGGGCCGGTCGCCGTGATCAGACCGCCATTGGCTAGGATGCCGGCGAGCTTGTGCACCGGCAGATCCCGGTTCTTGTGGCTCAAGGGATCGATGGAGGGATGGATGATGCTGGCCCGTCCGGCGAGGCAGCGCGGGATATATTCCGGCGCCGTGAAGACCGTGTGGTCGTATTTCACCGCCCATTGCTCCAGGAAATCCCAGGCGGCGATGGTTTCCGGCGTCTCCTCGTCGAGGCCGATATGGCAGCGCCAAATGGCGGTCAGATCCATGCGCTCGCGCAGAAGCGCGCCGGCTCCGAGCGGCTGCGGATCGTGGATGACGAGAACGTCGTTCGGCTTCACGAACTCGGCGAGACGGGCCGCCACCGAATGGCTCACCTTCTCGTAAAGCGCATGGGCGCCGTTACTGAGATCGGGGTCCCCCGCCCCATGGATGAGATTGTGGATCTGTTTGGTGAGGCGGAAAAACTCGTCCTCGTCGCTTTCCATGACGAGCCAGTTGGCGTCGACGCCGAGTTCGCGCAGCAGGGTGATCAACGGCGGCAAAAGCTCCGCAACGCCGCCGCCATGAGCCGTCGAGTTGACCATCCAGACACGCCGCCCCTGCAATTTCGGCAGGAGCATTTCAGCCTCGTCGCGGAGATCGCGCACATCGTTGCTCAGATGCGCGATGCGCTCGTAATCCTTCAGCGAGGCGTGGTGGTCGGAATCGATGAGTCGTGCCATGCCTGTTCTCAAATCCTCATGGGTTCAACGCCGCAGATGCAAAACCTATGCCGGGGGTTCGCTCGGGGAAGGTCACAATGTGGCCGAGCTTGCGAATAAAAGCGCCAACGAGGAGCCTGTGAACGCGAATCTTGTCGGCAAAAATCACAGTTGAACGACAGAAAGTGTCAAAGAAGCGCGGCCAGAGACAGAGGCGGCCATCTGCGGGAAAGGAAGCTCAGCTTCCAGGGTGGACGGCTTTTCTAACCATAAGCCGTCTTAGGCTCAACCGGAGCCGCCGAAATTGGCCCGCAGGACTTGCACCCCAAGGTCCGGAACGTTTCGCATCAGAGCCGCGCGGGCGAAGGATGGTTGGAGGTGGCACAACCTGTCGTCTCGCAAATCGCAGACCCAGGCAGCGGCTTGCGAGCCATGTCCATTTGCGCAACGGCGCACTCAACCATGAACCGCTGAGCAATGTCCCCGTGGCGCTTGGAGTATCGGGCCTCATCCCGCGCGCCCTCGACAGCCCGTGGGCCGTCTTCTCCCACAGAAACGGGCGGCGCAGGAGCTGGAAGAACGCCTGCCAGGAGGCGAGCGACATCGCCAGCCAATAAAAGGGCAGGAGCGCAATCATGGGCACGAGGTCCGGCCGTCCCACCGATCGCAGCCCGCGGAAGGCCATAATCGCCGAGGACAGGACGAGCACCGTCACGTTGAGGAAATTCGTGGCGAAAAGGCTCCAGGAGAGGAGGCCGTCCGGCTCCGGCATGCCGCCGAAGGACAACGCCGCCAGGAGGCCGACAAGGCAGGCAGGTGCGTAGGCAAGCAGTCCGGCAACGCCCATCCCCAGAATGGCCAGAACCGCCAGGCGGTCCTTAGCAGTCAGAGCTGGTGCAGAGCCCTGCGCCGGCCACATGGCGACAAGGAGAGACTGCATCCAGCCCTTCACCCAACGACGGCGCTGTCCCATCCATTGCGAAAGCGAAACCGGCGCTTCCTCGAAGGTGCGCGAGGCGATCGTGATGCTGCGATACTTGTAGCGCGCGAGCCTGATTCCGAGATCGGCATCCTCGGTGACGTTGAAGGGATCCCAGGCCCCGATCCTCTTCAGGACAGCGAGCGGAAAATGGTTGGATGTGCCACCGAGCGGGAGCGGCATCCGCCACTCGGCGAGGGCCGGCAGGAACACGTCGAAATTGGCCGCATATTCGAGGGCAAACAGCTTCGAGATGACGTTCTCGGTGTTGTCGATGGTGAGCCGCGCCTGCACGCACCCAAGTGCCGGGTCATTCGCAAAGGCGGCCGCCGCCTTGCGCAGTTGATCGGGTTCGGGGCGATCTTCCGCGTCATAGACGACCACGAGGCGCCCTGTGGCGAAGGGCAGGCCATAGACGAGAGCCTTCGGTTTCGTACGCGGCTCCTGCGGCGGAACGGCGACGATCTGGTACCGCGGATGGCACGCATGAAGCCTTGCGGCGGCAAGCGTTGCCTCGTCCTCGGCCTCGATCAAGAGGAGGCATTGCAGCTTCGAGGAGGGATAATCGATGCGATCGAGATGGGAAATGAGATCAGGCACGATCCCGGCCTCGCGGTAGAGCGGCACGAGGACCGTGTAGCTCGGCAGATCCGCATCTCTCAAAGGCGAGGCAGGCCGTTCGGTCGTCTGCAGGAAGGCAATGGCCGATTTGAGCAGCATGGAAAGAAAGAAGAAGACACTCAAAAGCACCGCGACGATGCGCCCGGAGGGCAGGGGCGAGACGAGGATCAGAGCGATCAAGGCCATCGGCGCCGCAGCGATCGCGAGCCGTCCTTTTGGCGAGCTGCAGAGAAGCGCCGAGAGCTGCGGCTTTGCGCGTGCCAGCCGATGCGCGGCGCAATAGGCAAGGCCGGCGTCGTTGCGCGCCAGAAGGCAGGCCTGGATCGTCGCCGGATCGGCGATCGCAAAGCGCTCTTTGAGCTCGGGCCGCCCCGCCAAAAGGCGCTGCAATTCCTCGACCCGGGCGGGCCCCTCAGGTGCGAGCACGAGGACGCGCGCAGCGTCCTTCTCAACGAGCATTTGCCTGGATCTGGCGATGGTTTCCACAGTCGGCGGCAGGGCCTCCGGCAGGAGCGTCACCGGCTCGCCTTCGCCGATGAAAGGCAGTTCAAGATGCTCGGCAAGAAGCCGCCAGTAGAGGGTGCGTGAAAAGCCCGGCAGAGCCATCAATTCCTGGCTGGCTGCGGTTCCGCGCTGTCTCGCGAGCTGGGCCGCGAGAGCGAGGGTTCTCGGCGTGAGGCCGCGCCCGGCGAGGAAAGCGATATCGGCCGGCAGCGCCGCTCTGCCTGGGCGGTGCAAATCGGCAGGAGATGGAGCGGACGGCGAAGTACGTGCGGTGCGGGAAACCGCCGGAAAGGCCCGTCTCGGCGGCACGGACACAGGTTGACGCGACCCGCCGCCGATGCGGCGGATACCCGGACTTTCCCCTTGCAAGCTCGCCCCCCTTCAAGCCCGCCAGAGATACAACTTTAGCACGAGGCGCGTGGTAAACAAATCCTTAGCGGAGCGCTCCGCCGAGACGCAAAGAGCTTGCGCTGTGTGACCACGTCACGCAAAAAGCGCCGCAAAGAATCGGATCGACCATGTACCGCGCCACCACCCGCAACATCACCGTCTCCGTCGCGCCTGAGTTTCTGGAAAAAGAATCCAATCGCGAGGCGGGCCGGTTCTTCTGGGCCTACACGATCGAAATCACCAATGAAGGCCAGGAGCGGGTGCAGCTGTTGCGGCGCCATTGGCAGATCACCGATGCACTCGGGCGCACGGAAGAGGTTCACGGACCGGGCGTCGTGGGCGAGCAGCCCGAAATCCCGCCGGGCGAGACTTTTCGCTACACGAGCGGTTGTCCGCTCAGCACACCCTCAGGGATCATGGTGGGCAGCTACGACATGGTGAGCGAGACGGGCTCCGGCTTCACCGTCGAGATTCCGGCTTTCTCGCTCGACCTTCCGGGACAAAAAGCGCTCCTTCACTAAGAACGAGCGCGCAGTCTCAAGACCGTGCAAAAGCCGAGACGCGCCGTCCCGCGGCGATGCGGAAGAGACGCGAAATATCCCCGCCGATGCCGATCAGCGCCGGCACGAGGAAGAGCACGAGCCCGGTCGCAAAGCCCAGACCGAAGACCATGGTGATCGCCATGGGCAAGAGGAACTGCGCCTGCAGGCTCGTCTCCGTCAAAAGCGGAGCAAGCCCGGCAATCGTCGTCAGCGAGGTCAGGAGCACCGCGCGCAGACGGTCCGTGCTCGCCCCGATCGCGGCTTCGGCGAGATCATCCCCATCCTTCAAACGCTCCTCGAGCCGGTCCACGAGAATGATGGAATCGTTAACCAGAATGCCGGCCAGTCCCAGCAAACCGAAGAGCGACAGGATCGTCAGGTCGAAGCCCATGAACAAATGGCCGAGCGTCGCGCCCACGAAGCCGAAGGGAATGATGAGCATCACCGCGATCGGCCGCAGATAGGAGGCGAAGACCCAGGCGAGCAGGATGTAGATGACGGCGAGAGCGATCACCGCGCCAAGCTTCAGGTCGGCGAAGGCGTCCTCGCGCTCCTCCGCACGCCCGGAAAAGCCCGTATCGAGCCCATAACGCGCGGCGATCCGGTCGACCGCACCGCTCTCGCGCAAAGAGGCGAGAACCGCTCCCGGATTGGTCACGGCGAGATCGACATCGGCGGTAACGGCAACGCTCGATTTGCCGTCGACGCGCTGGATAGAGGCAAAGCCCTGGCGCTCGCTCAAGGTCGCGACTTCCTCAAGAGGCACGTAGAAACCTGCGGGCGTTCGCAATTGCAGAGCACGCAGGGCGGCTGTGCCCTCCCCGTCCAGCTTGCGCTTAACCCGGATCGTCACCTCTTCGTCGCCATCGGCGAAGCGGCGCGGAATGGCGCCTTCCAGCGCATTGCGCACCTGGCGGCCGACATCTTCGTTGGTGAGGCCGAGAGCGGCACCCCGCGGGGTCAGGCGGATGACGAGCTCGGGCTTGCCGTAAGGCAGGTCGTCAGCCACGCCGGAAACACCCGGAAAGCCGGAGAGAACCTCCGCCGCCTCTTCGGCGGCCTTCTTGAGATCGGCCGCGTTGCCGCCGCGGAAGCGGATATCGACGTCACGCCCCGGCGGCCCACCGCGCATCTCGTAAACGGCAAAGCGCTTGATACCGGCAAGGTCCGGCGCCTTTTCCTGCCAGGCGCGCACGATCGTCGGCGTGCGCACATCGCGCGCTTCGGAGGTGACGAGCTGCACCCTGAATTCTGCGAGATTGTCGCCTTCCGAGCGCCCCGCCGAACCAATCGTGGTGAACGCAGCCACGATCAGCGGCTTGTCCGGAGAGAGCTCGTCGCTTGCCTGCCAGAGAGCGGATTCGAGCCTTCGGACCGTCTCCTCGACCTCCTCACGCGGCGTGCCCGGATTGAATTCCACGCGGCCGCGGATCGTCTCCGCCTCCGGGGACGGAAAGAACACGAAGGCGACACGGCCGCCCTGGAGAAGACCGATCGTGAGAATGAAACTCGCGACCGCGAGCGCCACCGTGAGGTAGCGCCAATGATAGGTGAAGCGGACGAGCCGCAAGAACGGTCCGCTGCGCACCCATTCGAAGCCGTTGTCGAGACCACGACGCAAGGCCGTGCGACGGTGAGTGCTGCGTTCGCGGCGATGCGAGAGCGCAGCCAACACAGCCTCGATGAGGGCCCCGACGGTCATGGCGAAAGCGACCGTGAGAAGAAGCTGCAAGGACGACGGGCGCTCCGAAAACCAGTCGCCGAGCGCGGAAAGCCAGGAAAGCCCCAGAAGCTCGCCCGTGCCTGGCCGCAGCGTCAGGATGACGGCGGCCGCAACGGACAGTGAGACGAATACCCAGCGCCACATCGACCAGCCGAAATGGCGCACCCGCGTCAGCGAATGGGCGAGATGGCCGGGCAGGACCAGAAAACATTCGACGAGACTTGCAAGGATCACCGCGATGACGACGAGTGGCAAGGTCTGGATGAACTGGCCGATGCCGCCACGCACAAGGAAGAGCGGCGCAAAGGCTGCAACCGTCGTCAGGCTCGCAGCGAAGACCGGCGTCATCATATGGCCCGCTCCGCGGATGGCCGCCGTCAGCCCGTCATCGCCCCTGGAAGAACGTGTGGCTGTGTGCTCTCCTACGACGATGGCATCATCGACGATGACGCCCAGCATCATGATAAGCCCGAAGAGCGACATCATGTTGAGCGTTTGCCCGCTCACATACATCACGCCGAGCGTCGTCATCATGGCAATGGGAATGCCAGCGGCGACCCAAAAGGCGATGCTGCCGTTCAAAAAGACGAACAGGATGATGACGACGAGGATGAGGCCCTGGAGGCCGTTGCGGACCAGAAGCATGATCCGGTCGGCTACCTGATCGGCATTGACGTCGTATTTCAGAATCTCGACATCCGGCGGCAATGTCGGGCGCACGCGCTCCAGATAATCGTTCATCAGCCGGGCGCTGGCGAGAGTGTCGGCGCTGGCGGAACGCTCGACGTAGAGCTCGATCGCACGCTGGCCGCGTGCCAAACCTTCTTTGTCGTCCGGGTCGAAGCGCTCGTTGACGTCGGCGAAATCTCCGACGCGGATCCTCTCGCCGGAAGCGAAGCCCTTGACCTCGATCTCCTTGATCGCCGCCGGATCTTTGGCATCGGAGAGTGCACGCACCTGACGCGACATGGACGCATCAAGCTCGCCCGACGGCAGGTCGCGGCTGTTGCCGGCGATTGCGGTGGAGACGTCGCCGACCGTCAGGCCGAGCCGACGCAATTCCGCCTCTTCGGCCGTCACCACCAATTCACGGTCGCGAAAGCCGGTATAGGTGACGGAATCGATGCCGGCATCGATCAGCCCATCATGGATCTTCTTGGCGATGGCGCGCAGCGCCGTCTCCGAATAGGGGCCGGTGACCGCCAGCCTCGCCACGGCTTCACGCCATTGTCTGAAGGAGACTTCCGGCTCTTCCGCATCCTCCGGCAGATTGGTGATCGCCGCCACCGCCGCCTCGACATCCGACAGGGCCTTCTGCATGTCGGCGCCGTCTTCGAATTCGAGCGAGATCGTGGCGCTCCCCTCGCGGGCATAGGAGCGCATCTCGTCGACACCGTCGAGGAAGCGCACATCCGGCTCGATCACCTCCAGAATATTGGATTCCACGTCCTCCGCGCTCGCCCCCGGCCAGGAGACGGAAATGGAGATCGTGTCGGTTTCGAGCGAGGGAAAGAACTGGGTGTTGATCTTGAGAAGGGCGAAGATCCCGAACAGGACCATCAGCACCATCAAGAGGTTCGCGGCATTGGCGTGACGCGCAAAAAGCTCCACAATCGGGATGGCATCACGCCGCGGGCTCGACGGGGGAGCGGGCGGCACCGCACTCACGAGCCATGCCCCATCGACATGGCCGGAGAGATGCGCTTGTTCTCGCCAGGTTTCGCAACCTTGATGCCTTCGCGCGCGTCGGCGATCTGCGTCGTCATCACCGTCTCGCCTTCCGACAAACCGGAGGTGACGATGACGTCGGCGCCGTCATAGGCCGCGACATCGACGGGGCGTCGTTGAAGGCGCCCGTCCTCGACGACGAAGACGGCATTGCCGCCGTAAAGCGCGGTCTCCGGCAGCCGCACGGCGTTCTGCCACGTCTTGTCGGGAACGGAGACTTCCACGAAGGCCCCCGGCCTGAGGTCGACCTCCGGCCGGTCTTTAACGCTGGCGAAAAGTTCCACGCCGCCACGGTCGGCCACGACCTCCGCACCGATGCGATCGATCTTGCCCTCATAGACGAGGGGCTCGCCGCCGACCGTCCAGGTGATGTCGACCTTGCGGCCGATGACACCTTCGGGATCCGAGATAAGACGACCGAACTGGCGATCGCTCACCACAAAACGGGCTTCCACCGAGCCTTCACGATAGAGCTCCACGAGGAGATCGCTGGCACTCACCTTGCGCCCAAGTCCCGCGGTCTCGTTCATGACGACGCCGTCGAAGGGAGCTTTCAGAACCGTGTCGGCGAGATTTCGCTCCGCCTCTTCGACGCGCCAGCGCAGCCGATCGTTCACCGCTTGCTGTTGCTCCAGCCGCGCACGGGCAACTTCGAGATTGCTCTGCCGCTCTTCGAGTGCCTGGGCCCGCTGGCTCAATATCAGCTGCCGCTCGTCGAGGGATTGCTGGGTGCCGGTGCCGCGGGCGCGCAGCTGTTCGGCGCGTTCGAGATCCGTGCGGGCGAGCTCCAGCTGTTCTTGCGCACGCGAAACGGCGATCTCTTCGGCCCGCACGCTCGCCTGGCGTTCGGTGAGCGTCGCTTCCGCCTCGCGCAGATTGGCGCGCGCTTCGGTGAGTGCGCCGCGATAGGGAAAGTCGTCGAGCGTGACGAGCGTGTCGCCCGCCTCGACACGACGCCCGACTTCGACATCGTCCGAAATGGACACGATCTCGCCGGCGACGAGAGCACGTAGCTCAACCGTCTTTCCTGCGATCGTCGTGCCAAAAACAGAAAAATCCGGCTGATGACTGCCGAACGCAACCGTCTGCGTCTGGACCGTATAGACCTGCTCGCTCGGCGGCCGCTTCGGCCCCTCCGGCGCCGTGGCAGCCATATAGCGCATGCCGGCGACCGCGGCGGCAAGCACCACGAAAACGAGCACGGTCTGGAGGAGACCTCGCCAGAAAGGATGCGCGGTCCTGTCCCGCCGCTCGGAAGAGCGCGACGCCTCCTCCTCAGCCGGCTGTTGGGCAGGCTGCAGCTCGTCTTTCTCCATACCGCGCTTCGGCGCGGCGGACTCAACCAGCAGGAATGGCGTCTTGGCCTTGTCGGTCAGAGCAATATCCTTTGCGATTCAACGGCATCAGATCGCCCGAAACTTTAGAGGTTCCAGGTGAACACCAGCTGAATGGTAAGGCATGCGGCAACGTGGCCGACAACTTAACGATCGGTCAGACTTTGCCGGAATTCAGCTCTTCGGGCGTGAACCGATACTCTTTGCCGCAGAACTCGCAACGGACCTCTACTGCACCCTCGACTGCCGCCTCTTCCAGCTCATCGGCGGGAAGCTGCTCCAACACCTGCTCGATGCGCTCGCGCGAACAGGTGCAATGATCGCGCAGAACGGTCGGCTCGAAGACGCGCACGCCACGTTCATGGAAGAGGCGCACGAGAAGGCGTTCGGCCGGAACGGCCGGGTCGATCAGCTCAAGATCCTCCACCGTGTCGACGAGCGCAACGGCTTCCCGCCAGGCATCGTCCTCAAGCGGCAGATCGGCCACGTCGGCATCGTCCGGCGTATCGCCCGGATGGAGATCGCGGACTTTGATGCGCTCGCTCGATTCCGGCAAGAACTGCGCGATCAGCCCGCCTGCGCGCCAGGCCTGCTGGGCTTCGCCTTCACTACCACGATCGACGATTTCGGCGACGGCCAGGCGCACGCGCGTCGGGATCTGCTCGGACTGGCGAAAGTAGGAATGCGCCGCGTCTTCCAAGCTCTCGTTTTCCAGCGGCACATATCCCTGGTAGCGGCGCCCGGTCTTGCCCTGCTCGATGGTCATGGCGAGCGTGCCGCGGCCAAGAAGGTCGCCGCTCGCAGCACGGCCGGAAACCGTCACGGCTTCCACGCGCTCGCGGTTGCAGGTGGCCGTGGCGCGGATCTCGCCCGGGGTGCGGATATCGACGACGAGCATCGAGACCGGACCATCCGTCTCCGTTTGCAGGATGAAACGGCCCGTATCCTTCAAAGAGGTGGCGAGCAGCGAGGCGAGCGCCACGGCCTCGCCGAGAAGAACTTTGACGGGTCTCGGCAGATCGTGGCGCGCGAGAATGGCATCGATCGCCGGTCCGAGCGTGACGACGCGGCCACGCACGTCCAGCGGATCGACTTGAAAGGGCAGAGCGCGGTCGTCCGCGCGTGAGTCAGTCTGTGTGACAGTCGTATCGTTCACGAGGGCTCCGAAAGACACCAGGAAAGGATCGCCTTTTGCGCATGTAAGCGGTTTTCCGCTTCATCGAAGACGACCGATTGGGGGCCGTCGATCACGCTGGCGGTCACCTCCTCGCCGCGATGTGCGGGCAGGCAATGCATAAATATGGCGTCTTTCTTCGCATATTCCATCATGCGGTCGTTCACCTGGTACGGCTTCAAGAGATTGTGACGCCGCCCCCCTTCGTCGTCGCCCATCGAAACCCAGGTGTCGGTGATCAGGCAGTCGGCCTCAGACGCGGCCTCTTCCGGCGCATCGAGAAAACGCACCTTCGCCCCATGCTCCTGCGCCCAGTCGCGGATCGCCTGGTCGGCGCCCAGCTCAGACGGGCTTGCGACATCCAGGCTGAAGCCGAAGCGCTCGGCCGCATGGACCCACGAATTCATGACGTTGTTCGCGTCACCCAGCCAAGCGAATTTGCGGCCTTCGAGGCCGCCCCTGTGCTCTTCGAAGGTCATCAGGTCGGCCATCAGCTGGCAGGGATGCGAGCGGCGCGTCAGCCCGTTGATGACGGGGACGGTGGCGTGCTCGGCGAGGGCTGCGACCATGTCATGGTCGAGCGTGCGGATCATGATCGCATCGACATAACGCGACAGAACCTTCGCCGTGTCGCTCACGCTCTCGCCGCGGCCGAGTTGCATTTCCTTGCCGCTCAGAAGGATCGCGTCGCCGCCGAGCTGGCGCATGGCGACGTCGAAAGAAATGCGGGTGCGCGTCGAGGGCTGCTCGAAGATCATCGCAAGGATGCGGCCTTCGAGCGGCCGCTCGGACACGGGACCCGCACGGCGGGCAGCCTTCAGCTGCTTGCCGTCGTCAAGGATCAGCCGCAGCGTGTCAGACGGAATGTCGGCGAGGTCGAGGAAGTGACGCAGGCTCATTTTCTATTCTCCCTACGCGGCAGCGGATTTACCGGCGGCGCGCAGCGCAGCTTCAATACGGTTCACGCCTTCATCCATCTCCGTCTCAGAGATGATCAGCGCCGGCAGGACACGCACCACGTTGTGGCCCGCGCCGACCGTGAGGACGCCGTGCTTGCGCAGGCGGGCAACCATTTCCGCCGGAGCGCCTGCACAGACGAGGCCAAGCATCAGCCCCTCGCCGCGCACATCTTTCAGCTGATCGGGATAGGCATCGACGAGGCGGGCAAGTTTCTGTTTGAGGAGGAGCCCCTTGCGGGAGACCTCCGTCAGGAATCCATCTTCGAAAACGAGATCGAGAACGGCATTGCCGACGGCCATGGCGAGAGGATTGCCGCCATAGGTGGAGCCATGCGAACCGACCGCCATCGCCTCCGACGCCTCACGGGTCGCCAGGCAGGCGCCGAGCGGGAAGCCGCCGCCGATCGCCTTGGCGATCGCCATCACGTCCGGCGTGACGCCGGCCCATTCATGGGCGAAGAGGCGACCCGTCCGGCCCATGCCGCATTGGATCTCGTCGAGCACCATCAAGAGGCCATGCTCGTCGCAGAGCTCACGGATGAAGCGCAGGAATTCGTGCGGCACCGGGCGGATGCCGCCCTCGCCCTGGATCGGCTCGATGAGAATGCCGGCCGTTTCCGGGCCGATCGCCGCTTTCAGCGCGTCACGGTCGGCAAAGGCGACCTGGTCGAAGCCTTCGACGTTGGGCGCGAAACCTTCCAGATATTTCGCCTGACCGCCGGCGGCGATCGTCGCGAGCGTACGGCCATGGAAGGCGCCCTCGAAGGTGATGATGCGGTTCTTCTGCGGCTGTCCCTTGGCGTGGTGGTAGCGCCTCACCGTCTTGATGGCGCATTCCATCGCCTCGCCGCCGGAATTCGTGAAGAAGACGCGGTCGGCAAAGCTCGCCGCGCAAAGACGGCGACCGAGTTCCACCTGACCCGGAATCTCGAAGATGTTGGAGACGTGCCAGAGCTTTTCCGCCTGCCGCTTCAGCGCCTCGACCAGATAGGGATGCGCATGGCCGAAAGCGTTGACGGCGATGCCGCCCATCAGGTCGAGATATCGCTCTCCCGACGTCGTCTCCAGCCAGACACCCTCGCCGCGCTCGAAGGCGAGCTCAGCACGGGCATAGGTCGCATAAAGAGGAGAAGACAGAGGAGAGGCGGCCGACATGGGCGTGGTCCGATCCGATAGGGTAAGATTTTGCTGTTGAAATGCGAAAAGCCGCCCAACGGCGGCTGCGCTTCGTTTATCATGAGGCCGGCAAACTGCGCAATGCGCGGCTTTTGAGCATGCCTGTGTGGCATTCCGGACTCACTTTTGCCGTATCCAGGGGAAAAACATCAAATCGCCGGCGGGACTCTTGTCGAAGAGTCGACCGATCGGGTAGTTTCGAAATCGTTAAACACGACATCTCGTGTGGCGGACCGGATCCCCTACCAGTTATTGCGTTGGCGCAGGTTTTTCGCCCCCTGCGACGCAGACGGATTCCGCCAATGACACAAACGCGGCAGCAAGGAGCCAAGACGCCCATGTCCTGGACCGATGAACGAGTCGATCTTCTCAAAAAGCTCTGGCAGGAAGGCCTCAGCGCCAGTCAGATTGCCGGAGAGCTCGGCGGCGTCACGCGCAATGCCGTCATCGGCAAGATTCACAGGCTCGGGCTTTCCGGACGCGGTCAGCCAACCTCAACGATCAAGCGGGCGCGTCGACCGCGCAATTCCGCTCCCGTCCGGCAACAGCGCCAAACCGTGACCGTCGGCGCCACAGCGCTACAGGCCGAGGTAGAGGTAGAAATGGAAGTTGAGCAGGAAACCGAACTGCAGCCCGTGCACGCTCTCGTCATGCCGATCTCACGGCGCCTGACGATCGAGAAATTGACCGAGCGCACCTGCAAATGGCCGATCGGCGATCCGGGCGACGAGGATTTCCATTTCTGCGGCTGCGATTCCCTGGAGAGCTCGCCCTATTGCGAATACCATGCGGGCGTCGCCTATCAGACATCCGATCCGCGCCGGCGCATGAAGCGGGCCGCGAACGGCTGAGTTCAGCTTTACTCCCGAAGACTGGCGTAACAGACTGCGGAGCTTCGGCTCCGCTTTCTTTTTTGTGAAACTCCGACTTCTTCGCCGCGCGGGATCAGCCGGCCAAGGCAGGCGTCGGCGCCTCGTCCGCCGTGATCCGATCCGCCGGCGCTTCGGCAGCCGGCAGGCGCACCGTGAAGGTCGCACCGGCGCCCAATTCGCTCTCGATATCGAGACGGCCACGATGGCGCGTCAGGATATGCTTGACGATGGCGAGGCCGAGGCCCGTTCCCTGCTTCTCGCGACTTGAGGCGACATCGACCCGGTAGAACCTCTCGGTGAGCCGCGGCAGGTGCTCCGACGGAATCCCCGGCCCCCAGTCGCGCACGCTTGCCAGGACGACAGTTTCACCGTCCAGGCGCTGCTGCGTCAATCTCACGTCGAGACGTTTGCCGGCGCTTCCGTATTTGAGACCATTCTCCGCCAGGTTCTCCAACACCTGATGGAGCTCGTCGCCGTCGCCCAGGACGAAGACGGGCTCGGCCGGAACGTCGAGCGTCACCTCCACCTCCAGATGCTCGGCAAGCGGACGCAGGCCGTCGACGACGCGGCGCGCGATCTGTGCGAGATCGATATGCTCGCGCGGCTGCTGATGCACCCGCATCTCAAGCCGCGACAGAGAGAGAAGATCGTCGAGAAGCCGGCGCATGCGCTCCGCCTGTTCGCGCATGATGGCCAGAAAGCGGTCCTGAGCTTTGGGATCGCTGCGGGCCGGCCCCTGGAGCGTGTCGATGAAGCCCGAGAGGGATGCAAGGGGCGTGCGGAGCTCGTGGCTGGCATTGGCGACGAAATCGGCACGCATTCTGGCCGTCGCCAGGCGCTCGGTCACATCCTCGAAAAGCAGGAGAATGAAAGGCGCCGCGGCAGCGGCATGCAGCACCGGCTGAACAGTTACCACATAGACGGTCTCCGCTCCGCTGCGCTCGCGATACTCGAACCGGCTCGTCACCATACCCTGGGCCGCAGCCAGCGCATCCCGAAGACGCGGCGTCCGGATGCTCATGGAAAGCGGGTCGCCGGGGCGGGCCTGCGGGAACGCAGCGGTCGCTGCCTCGTTGGAGAAGCGCATGATACCGCGCTGATCGAGCAGGAACGCAGGGTGCGGCAGCGATGAGACGACCGCCTTCATCCCGGTGTCGGGCCACAGGATACGACTGTGCGCGGCCGCGGATGACAACCGCTCAGAGCGTATGCGAGCAGGAGCTGCTGCCGTGACGATAATGACGAAAACAAATCCCAGAACGGACCACAGAACCGGCACGGAGAAATTGACGGTCACAAACGCCAGCACAAGCGCCGTCGCCAAAAGCGGCAAACGCGCCGCGGCGAGGCGTGCAAGCGGGCGGGCAGAATTCACCGAAAGGTTGTTTTCCGTGTTCGTCTCCTCAATCACTTTTGCCGCTCTCGTAAAGCCATTCAGCGTTCTGTAGACTCGCTGCGTGACAAGTCTGAGTCAGAGAATCAACCTGCACATGAACAATCAGGACTTTTCCACCTTCGATCTCGATGCACCCGAACTGCCGGCATGGGTGCATGAGAACGCGCTGACCTCTGGTAACTTTCCTTATTCCAAGAAGCTCAAGCGCACAAAGTACGAAAACGAACTGCGCGATCTGCAGCGCGAGCTCGTGCAGGTTCTCGCCTGGGCTCAAAACACCAATCAGCGCATCGTGCTGTTGTTCGAAGGTCGCGACGCGGCCGGCAAAGGCGGCTCGATCAAGGTCCTGCGGGAAAATCTCAATCCCCGCCACGCCCGCATCGTGGCGCTCGCCAAACCGACGGAGCGCGAGAGCGGGCAATGGTATTTCCAGCGCTATGTGGAAGAGCTGCCGAGCAATGGCGAAATGGTGCTCTTCGACCGCTCCTGGTACAATCGTGGCGTCGTGGAACCCGTGATGGGTTTTTGCAGCGAGACCGAGGCCGCAGTTTTCCTGCGCGAGGCGCCGGATTTCGAGCGCATGCTGGTGCGCGACGGCGTCCACCTCTTCAAGTTCTGGCTCAATATCGGTCGCGAGATGCAACTGAAGCGGTTCCACGACCGTCGACACGACCCTCTCAAATCCTGGAAGATCTCGCCGGTCGACAAGGAAGCGATCAAGCGCTGGCCGGCCTTCTCCGCCGCCCGCGACCGGATGCTTGCCGCAACGCATTCGCATGAAGCTCCCTGGTACGTGGTGCGCGCCAACGACAAGAGACGGGCACGGCTCAATCTCATACGCACCGTCCTTCTCACGCTGCCCTATGACGGAAAGAATCGCGAGCGCATCGGTGAGTTGGATGAGGCGATCGTCTCCCAGGGACCGGAGTTTTTGAGCGAAGTCGAAGCGTCGCCAACCGGCTGAGCCCAAAAGCCGCGGGCTGCGCCGAAAAGCGACGGCTCAACTGGCGCTCAGGGTGGCATCCATGGCGCGTCCGCCGCGGCGTCGTGAAAGTGCCTCATGGTAGAGGGCCTCATTCTCCTCGGCCATGCCGGAGAGAGAAAAGCGCTCACGCACGAAGACGCGCCTTGCGGCCGCCTCCTCGACAAGGCGCTGAGGGTTTTCAAGCGCAGCTGTGAGCGCGGAGGCGAGCGCTCTCTCGTTGCCAGGCTCGATCAGACGATCCTCCTCGCCTGAAAAAATCTCAGGAATGCCGCCGACGCGCGTGGCAATCATCGGCGTCCCGGCCGCCGCCGCCTCCAGCACCACATAAGGCAGCGATTCCGCCAAAGACGGCACGACGATCATGCGCGCCTGCGCCAAGGCCTGGCGGGCCGGGATCGGGGCGTGGAAGCGCACGTCGAGGTCCTTTTCTGCGGCAAAGGCCCGATAGGTCTCGATCTGCTCACGAACACCGCCACCGACGATCGCAAGGCTCCGTTTGTTGCCTTCTGCGTTGAGGATCTCCAGCGCCCGCAACAGTACACCGACGCCTTTTAGCGGGCGCAATTCGCCGAGAAACAGAAAGTCCGCAGGATTGTCGATCTTCGTGACCGGCTCAAATTCGCCCGGCCGCAGGCCGTTGTAGATGACATGGGCGGGGCAACGCGGCTCACCCACTTTCTCGCGGTAGGTTTCCGCCTCGAATGCGGAAACGTGAATGAGCGAATCCGTCACCCGCTCCAAAGAGCGCTCCACGCCGAAATAGAGACGCCCCGCCAAGGTGTGGCGGTCGAAGTTCAAGCTGCCGCCATGGAGCGTATAGAATGTCGCGACGACACGGCCGGAGCGGCGCTCGCTTGCCGCGGTCAGGCGGCTGAAAACGCCCCCCTTGGCGCCATGACCATGGATGACGTCGGGGGCGACCGAATCCGCATGGGCGCGCACGCGCAGAAATGCGCCGAGATCGACCGGCCGGATCGGGCGAGACATCGGCGTGCGCTTCAGGCCGAGGGCGAGGCGGGCTTCAAGTTCGGCCAAAAGCCCGGCTTCGAACGCCCCTCCCGTGGTGGAATCGCAGATCATGCCCACCTTGTGGCCGCGGTCGGCCTGCATTTCGATCAGATCGCAGACATGGCGAAAAACGCCGCCGACAGGCGCACGCAGCACATGCAAGATCCTGAGGGGTTCGCCTGCATTCTGCATTTTGTCCTCCCGGCCCAAACAAACATTATCGGCCAGCATGGATAAGAGGTCGTTAATATCTTGGACGCGGGGCTTGCCTCGATCCGGCAGGCATCTCTACCTGTGCTGATGGAACGATTCGCGTACGTATCACCTCGACCACGAGGTTTTCGCATGATTCACCGCAGCCTCGCCTGCGGCGCCGTCAAGGCCGTGCTTGGGCTCGGAGCCAATCTCGGCGATCCGGCGGACACTTTTCGCAAGGCCGCGAAGGCCATCGCGAATGTGGACGGTGTCACCGTAACCGCCGCCGCTCCGCTTTATGTGAGCCGGCCATGGGGAAAGACCGACCAGCCCGATTTCACCAATTCGGCGCTTCTGATCGAGACGCAGCTGAGCCCGCGGCGGCTGCTTGCGGCCCTTCTCGACGTTGAGAAGGAGCTCGGCCGCATCCGTGCCGAACATTGGGGGCCGCGGGTCATCGATATCGACATTCTCGTCTACGGCGAAGAGCTCCTCGCCGAGCCGGAGCTGTCGATCCCGCACCCGCATCTGACGGAACGAAGCTTTGCCCTAAAGCCGCTCGTCGATCTTTGGCCGACGGCGAAGATCGGCGAACGTCCGGCGAGCGAGATTTTGACGCGGCTCGATCTTTCCGATCTCACCCCGGCAGGCCCCGGCAACTGGCATCGCGAGCCCGTGCGACGGAATTGATGCGACGCGACTGATGTGGCGCACCTGACTGACTAGCAACCTCGTCTGCCGCCTATCAGCCGCGAAACAGTTGTTGCACGAAAAAGGCCTCCCCCTCGGATGAGGGAGAGGCCGATCAAACCCAGCGGCGTCTCGGCGATTAAAGCCCGAGACCGCCGATGCAGACGTATTTGATCTCCAGATAATCGTCGATGCCGTATTTGGAGCCTTCGCGACCAAGGCCTGATTCCTTGACCCCGCCGAAGGGAGCGACCTCCGTCGTGATAACGCCTTCGTTGACGCCGACGAGGCCATAATCGAGCCCTTCTGAGACGCGGAAGGCGCGGCCGAGATCCTGCGTATAGAAATAGCAGGCGAGACCGTATTCCGTGTCATTGGCCAGCGCGACCGCCTCTTCCTCCGTCTCGAATTTGAAGAGCGGCGAGACAGGGCCAAAGATCTCTTCCTTGGAGAAGCGCATCTCAGGCTTCGCATCGGCGATCACGGTCGGCTCGAAGAACGTGCCGCCGAGTTCGTGCCGCTTGCCGCCCGCGATAACCTTGCCGCCCTTGTCGACGGCATCGCCGATAAGCTCTTCGACCTTGGCCACCGCATTGTCGTCGATGAGCGGGCCCTGCTGCGTCCCCTCTTCGAGACCGGAGCCGACTTTCAGGCCCTTGGCGGCTTCGGCGAACTTCTCGGCGAAACGGTCGTAGATGCCGGCCTGGACGTAGAAGCGGTTGGTGCAGACGCAGGTCTGGCCGGAATTCCTGAACTTAGCGGCAATGCCGCCGGCGACCGCGCGGTCGATATCGGCATCATCGAAGACCAGGAACGGCGCGTTGCCGCCGAGCTCCATCGAAACCTTCTTCACCGTGTCGGCCGACTGGCGGATCAGAACCTTGCCGACATCGGTGGAGCCGGTGAAGGTGACTTTTCGGACCTTCGGGCTTTCCATGAGCGCTGCACCGATATCCTTGGCGGAGCCGGTGACGACGTTGACCACGCCTTTCGGAATGCCGACCTCTTCGCAGAGCGCACCCCAGGCAAGGCCCGAATAAGGCGTCTGCGTCGCCGGCTTGACGACGGCCGTGCAGCCTGCAGCGATCGCCGGGCCGATCTTGCGCGACAGCATGGAGGAAGGGAAGTTCCACGGCGTGATGGCGCCGATGACGCCGACCGGCTGCTTCGTCACCATGATGCGGCGGTCTTTCCACGGAGACGGAATGAGATCGCCATAGATGCGGCGCGCCTCTTCCGCGAACCACAGGACATAGGCGGCGCTCATGCCGACCTCGCCCTTCGATTCCGTCAAAGGCTTGCCCTGCTCCAGAGTGAGGAGCTCGGCGAGCGCATCCTGATTGTCCATGATCGCGTCGTGCAGGGCGCGCAAAAGCTTGGCGCGCTCGTCGGCGCTCGTCTTCTTGAAGCTCTCGAAGGCCTCAGCAGCCGCCTCGATGGCGCGCTCGGTCTCTGCCTTGCCGCATTTCGGGATGGTGCCGATCGTCTCGCCGGTCGCCGGGTTGGTGACGTCGATCGTCTCGCCGGAATCGGCTCCGACCCATTCCTCGCCGATCAGATTGGCTTCGCGTTTCCAATAATGCGTCTTCTGCAGCATGCCTCACTCCCGTTCATTTCATTCGATGCTGGCGATCGCCCGAACCGTGGCAATCACCGCGTCATCCATTTCAATTCCCTTCTCTTCCGCCTCCGCCCGAAGCGCCTGGCGCCTCGCGCCCGGCACACGGGCGGGAGGATCGGCCTCGATCATCGCCGCCAGATCGCCGAAACGGCCAATGGCGTCGGCGCCGAAGGCCGCAGGATCGATGGCGATGATCAGCTGACCGGTGTTCGGAGGGCCGCCCTCGGCGTCGAAGAAGGAACTCGCCTCGCTCGCATAATTGGCGCCGTTGAGCCCGGCGGCAAGCATCTCCACCATAAGAGCGAGCGCCGTCCCCTTGGCTCCGCCGAGCGGCGCCATCGTGCCGGCAAGCGCCTCGACCGGATCGGTCGTCGGCTTGCCCGCCGCATCGAAGGCCCAGCCCGCAGGGATCTCCTCGCCCCTTTGCTTGGCCGCCATCACCTTGCCGCGCGCCACCTGCGACAGCGACAAATCGACGACAACCGGGCCGGCATCCTTGCGGGGGGCCGCAAAGGCGATCGGATTGGTGCCGTAAAGACGGCTGCGCCCACCCCAGGGGGCCATGGCGCCCGGCGCGTTGGCGAACATGAGAGCCACGAGCCCGGCTTCGGCGAAGGCTTCGACCGTCACGCCCATGGCGCCACAATGGCTGGAGCGCTTAATCCCCGCCATCGCCAGCCCTTGGCTGCGCGCAAGCGGCGGCAGTTCGGCGAGCGCCAGATCGAGCGCGGGATAGGCGAAGCCGTGCGCCGCATCGACGGAGAGCGTGGCCGGGCGGACGATTTCGGCCTTCGGCACCGCAAAGCCGTCGATTTTGCCGGCGCGCGCCTGCGCCGAATAGGCCTCGACGCGACGCAGGCCGTGGCTCGTCTGGCCGCAGGCTTCGGCCGCCACGAGCGCGCCGGCGACGGATGCGGCGTTTTCGGGGCTCACACGCGAGACGGTCAAGGCGGCCTCTACAAGATGCCGCAGTTCGCCGAGGCGCATCTGTGTCACTTGCGGCCCTCGAGATGATTGATGACCGCATCAGCGATGACACGACCGACGCGCAGGTTCGATTCCGTGGTGAGGCCCGCAATATGGGGCGTCAAAACCACGTTCGGCAGATCCGCAAAGACGGCCCCCGCTTCGGCCGTCAGGGGCTCGGTCTCAAAGACATCGAGTGCGGCACCGCCCAATCTGCCCTCCCGCAAGGCCGCAACCAGCGCCGTCTCATCGACGATGCCGCCGCGTGCGGCGTTGATCAGGATCGCGCCAGGCTTCATGCGGGCAAGCGCGGCCGCATCGATGAGATAGCGCGTCTCGTCCGTCAGCGGCACATGCAGGCTGACGACGTCGGCCTCCGCGAGAAGCGTTGCAAGGTCGGTGCGCGGCGCCTCGTTCCAGGCAGCGTCAGAGGCCGGGATATGCGGGTCGGTGGCGATGACGTCGAGGCCGAGGGCCTCGGCGCGACGCGCCGTTTCGCGGCCACTCGCGCCGAAACCAATAAGCCCGATCACCTTGCCGCTCGCTTCGCGGCCGCGCATCAGATCTCCGCGCGGCCATTGCCCGGCGGCGACGGCAGACGTGGAGAGATAGGCGCCGCGCAGAAGCAGAAGCGCGGTCGAGATCACGTATTCGGCAACGGAAAGCGCATTCGCCGCGGCGGCCGGATAAACCGCGATCCCGCGCCTGGCGCAGCATTGCGTATCGATGTTGTCGACGCCGACGCCGAGCCGGCCGACGCATTCGAGCGCATCGGCCCCTTCGATCAGATCCGCCCGCACCTCGGTGCGGTTTCGGACGATCAAAGCTCGCGCTTCCGCAAGCGCCGCCTTCAGCGCATCGGGCTTTTCGGCAAGATCGGGGGCGTAAAGGGTGGAGAAGCGAGCGGACAGGCGCGCAACGGCCGCCTCATCCATAAACTCGGAAATGACGATGTCGGACATTTTTCCTGAAACGACCGGGCCTTCGGGAGGAAACGGCAAGCCCATGGCAGAGGCGAGCAGCGGTGATAGCCACCACCGCCGCAGGGATAGATGACGAAGCGGCACCTTGTCCACGAATCTTGTTGAGAGGGCCGCGTCGCCCGGCATACGCAGATCTCGCCGCGCACCGAGAAAGGGGAGGCGCGAGGCGGCGTTCGCTGGGCTTCTCGGATCGCCAAGCCATTCAGATTGCAGAAGGACATGCCTGCTTGCGCGTCAAACCTTGCAGCGGCCGATTTCCTCTTTGACATTGATCAAGGACGCCTTCGACGAAAGCATTAGAAATACCCAAATGGTTCCTGATCTCGTCCGCAAATACGCGGCGCCTGTGCCGCGTTACACCAGTTATCCGACGGCGCCCCACTTCAACGAAGAAGTGGACGGCAAGGTCGCGAAATCCTGGTTGAAAGAGCTCAAGCCCAATACCAGGGCTTCGCTCTACTTCCACATCCCGTTCTGCGACACGCTGTGCTGGTTCTGCGGCTGCACGACCCGGCACGTGCTGCGCTACGATCCGGTGCTGCCGTATCTCAAGACGCTGAAGGACGAATTGAAGCTCGTTGCCGAGCTTGCGCCGGACATCAACGTCGAGGGCGTGCATTGGGGCGGCGGCTCGCCGACTTTGCTGAAGCCGGACGACATCATCGAGCTCGCCTCGGCGATCCGTGAGGCCTTCCCGTCCGCGGCGGATGCCGAGTTCGCGATCGAGATCGATCCACGCGAATTCGACGACGCGCGTGTGGAAGCGCTCGCAAAGGCCGGGTTTACCCGCGCCTCGATCGGCGTGCAGGACTTCGACACCAAGGTGCAGGCCTCCATCAACCGCATGCAGAGCTTCGAGGAGACGGAATCGGCCGTCAATCGGCTGCGTGCTGCTGGCATCCGTTCCATCAACGTCGATCTTGTCTACGGCCTGCCCTATCAAAGCCGTGACAAGCTCGTGCGCACGGTCGAGCAGATCCTGACCCTCAGGCCGGACCGCGTGGCTCTCTTTGGCTATGCGCATGTGCCCTCGGTCATCCCGCGGCAGAAGATGATCCCGACGGACGAGCTGCCTGACGTTCTGGAGCGCTTCGCGCAGGCCAATCGTGCTGCGACGCTCTTCACCGGCGCCGGGTATCAGCGCATCGGCTTCGACCATTTCGCCGTGCCGGAAGATTCCCTTGCCGTGGCCGCGTGGGAGGGTCGCCTCCACCGCAACTTCCAGGGATATACGACGGACGAGGCCGAGGCCCTTATCGGTTTCGGAGCTTCCTCCATCAGCAAGCTCCCGCAGGGCTATCTGCAGAACGAAAAAACGACCCGTCGCTACGCGGCCGAGATCGAAAAGGGTGAGCTGGCAACCGTTCGCGGTTTCGAGCTTTCTCAGGCCGACCGGGTTCGGGCCTTCGTGATCGAGCGTCTGTTGTGCGACTTTGCCTTCTCGGCCGGGACCTTGAAAGCGCATTTCGGTGCGCTTGCCGATCCCGTCATCAATGACGCGCGCTATTTCGCGGAATCGGACCCCGATGGGCTCTTCTCACGGGTCGGCGATCGCTTCGTCGTCACCGATCGGGGCAGGCCCTTCGTGCGTAGCGTTGCAGCTTCTTTCGACGCTTATCTCGGGACGCGTGCGGCCACGCATTCGACTGCCGTTTAGAGCCGACCTGGCACGGGCAGAGCCGCCAATGGCGGCTTCTGTGCCGGTGCCGTCGCCGGCAGTCGCGGCCGCTCGGGGGCGTGTTTCGGGGTGAGCGTCGAAAGAGCCTCATCGATCAGCCATAGATGCGATGCGAGATGCGATTCGAGCCGGCCGAATGATGGATGGTCCGAGTGGGCCGGACCAGATTTTAAAAGCTCGGGCATCGCAAAGCGATCACGCGCCTGCGTGAGACAAGCTCAGCGCGAGCGGCGTATCCCCGTGAAAGCAGCGATCAGTGTGACCTCGATATGATCGTCGGTGGGATTTCGGCCACGGTCAGCTAAAGCTCTGCGACCTCATCGGCCTCGTCAGGCTCCTCGACGTCGTCGTCCATATCGGCGACAGGCGCCGGCACAGCCTTTTTCGCCTTCGACTTCTTCTTTGGCGCCTTGACCTCATCGACCTCAGGGGGCGTGCCGGCGGCCTTGAGAGCGGCACTCTTCGTCACACGCTTCTTCGCGGTCTTTCGGGCACCCTTTTTGGGCGCGTTTTCCGCCGCCTCCTTCGCCAATCCGGCGTCGTCGGCCTCTTTGGCGAGGCGCTGCGCCCGCAACCGCTCGGTCTTCTGGCGCGCCGCGTTCAGTTCGGCGTCGATCACAGCCTTCGCTGCGGCAGTGGTCGCATCGGCCTTGTCGCGGCGCAGCTTGACGCTGTCACCTTTGCCTTGTGTTTTTGTAGACATCGGCATCACCCTTGATTTGTGGGCGGCGTGGACTCGGCATCGTCGGCGTCAGATGGATTCGCGCCAGACGAGGAGAGTTCCGCCCCGGCCTCGTCGATGATGCGTTCGATGCGCGCGAGTTGGTCGTCGGTAAGCATGGTATGGGTTCCACGCTGATCGAGCCGCGCCTTCTGGCTTTCGAGAAATTCTCGCTGCGGGACGCTGACGTTATCGCTTGAAAGCGCATGCGCCATCCGAGCCTTGAGCTCGGCCACGTCCTTCACGCTCCTCGCCATAGCGTTCCCCTTTGCGGACTTCCCATGCGTCGACGGCTTCGTCGGCGTTCCCATTTTAGATTATCGCTTGGGCCGGAAAGAGCTGCCCTGTGTCGCACCCTCGGCGAGCGGGCGGAGCAGCATCATATGGCGGGTCGACAAGACGACATCCGGCAGAGTACCGGGTGCACCGAGTCTGACTTCTTTGGTGGCGAGAAAATCGGTCTTCTCGAGCACCAGCCGCATCTCCTCGACAGATGCGATATCGTGCTCGATGAGGAGCTTGTCGCCGCTCGACATCGTAACTTCGAAGCGCGCCACAGATTATTTCTTCTGACCGAGCTTGAGAGGCGATCCGCTCGAACCCAGGGAGCCGAGCTCTGACGTCTCCATATATTTCGGGGTGTGCTTGGCGCCCTTTTCTTTGTTCTTCGGCTTTTTAGTTTCCTTAGAACCGCGCACCTGCCCTTTTGCCATGAAATTTATCCTCTCCGAACCGGGTTGCACATCGTGCGCCGTTCAGGCTTTGAGCGGGAGCGGCAGACGCGGAAAGCCGGCCTTGGTTCGAAAGGACCGTCTCCGGGCCTGAGACATGCGCCATTAAAGGCGCGACAACTGACTTTCCTGGACGACGCGCTGCTGCGAACTCACCGTGCTTTGTACGCGGTACTGGCAATCGCCATGTTCCTCGGGCAGCAAAGCCAGGATTTTGTACACGCCGGCAACACCTGGGCCGACGGTCTTTTGCGACAGGCGGACCGTCTGGCCCACCTTGAATGAATGGCTGGTCATATTCCCTCCGCCGTACGGCATGGGAACAGGAGGCGCAGGCGAGCCTGCGCCTCCTGAAAAATCAGGCGTGCTGCAGATTCGTTGCAGCTTCCTTGCCGGAGCGGCGATCCGCCTCAACGTCGAAGGAAACGCGCTGACCTTCGACGAGGCCGCGCATGCCGGCACGCTCGAGAGCCGTGGCATGGACGAACACGTCCTTGCCGCCGTCCTCCGGCTGGATGAAGCCATAACCCTTTTGGGAATTGTAGAATTTTACGGTACCAACCGCCATGGAATGTTCCTTTCGCAGAACGCGTATGGGTACACGCGACGCGATATGCGCACGTGTGTGGAAGTCGAGTTTTGGAGGAAGTCTGAACCCGCGCCCGGCGAAACGGGACTTAACGGCCAAAATGTCCGGCCAAAGATCGATGGTTGTTCTTGTAGACTGCAATTGCGGCATTAACAAGAAAAACTGCGCCCCAACGCGTCCAAACCCCGGAACTCTCCAAAATGCCGGTTGTTGGTAGGTGAGACTGCATGGTCGCGGCGCTGTCGCTCGCAGGCCGTGCAGCGCAACAGCATGTTTCAAGAGGAGGCCCCATGATGGCCCGTCTCATCGCCGCCGGCGCAGCCACCGCTCTTATCGCCTTCACCGTTGTGGCCCCCGCCGCGGCCCAGGAGAGCTTTCCCGCCTGCCAGTCGCAGCAGAGCCTGCAACAGGTCATCGACAGCAACGGCGATTTGATGCCATCCGACTGCCGCAATCTCAGCATCACGCGCCTCAAGAGCGACAGCGGCTCGCTCTGTCTCATCGATTTTTCCAATGCCGGAGGCGGCGTTGTGCAGGCGTTACGCGATGCGGCCATGCCGGAGAAATGGTGGGTGCGTTGCGATCAGCTCAGCGATATGGGAGGCTGATCGATGTTCTTCGACAGCTGGGGCGACCTCTTCCGCATCCTTATCATCGGCATCCTGGCCTATGGCGGGCTCGTCCTCCTGCTGCGGGCGACCGGCAAGCGCACGCTGTCGAAGATGAACGCCTTCGATTTCATCGTTACGGTGGCTCTCGGCTCGATACTGGCCACCACGCTGTTGTCGAGCGAGGTCTCGTTGAGCGAAGGATTATTCGCCTTCGCTCTCCTGTGCCTTCTGCAATATGCCGTCGCTTACGCGTCGGTCCGCTCGGCGGGTTTTCAATCGCTCGTCAAGGCGGACCCGGCGCTCCTGTTTTTTCGCGGCCGCTTCGTCCAGCCCATACTCAAGAAAGAGCGGGTCACCGAGGAAGAGGTCTACGCGGCCATGCGGGCTGCAGGGATGGCCGACATCGACGCCGTAGCAGCCGTGGTTCTGGAGACCGATGGTTCGATCAGCGTCGTTCCGGCGGCAAACGAGCCGAAAGCGGAAACCGCCACGGCGTCCACGCTGCAACATGTCCAGGGCCGGCAGGAAGCGCGCGCCGAGGCAGGTCTTTCAGCCTGAGCCGCCGGTCCGTTCCGGGCATGCATCGTCGAAGCGGCGACGGGCCTCTTCGACATGCGTCTGGTTTTGCCGCGCCCATGCCGCCAACGCCGTCACCGGCACGAGGAGGTCGCGTCCGAGCTCGGTGAGCTCATATTCCACCTTCGGCGGCACGGTCCCGTAATCGCGGCGCAGCACGAAACCATCGCGTTCCAAAGCGCGCAAAGTGGCCGTCAGCATTTTCTGGGAGATGCCGCCGATCTCGCGCTTCAACTCCCCGAAGCGCAAGGGAGCGTCGCCCAGCAAGGTGATGACGAGCACAGACCATTTGTCGCCAATGCGCGACAGGATCTCACTCACAGGCCGGCAATCAGAGGGGAGGTGACAGATCTGCGGTTTCAAAAAAGTGCCTTCTTGTGGCCCCCGGCGGGCCTGTCCTATCTGACGGTCACCAATGGTAACCAGGAAAGGCCTTATGCGAAAGATAGCAGTGCTCGTAGGCAGCCTAAGGCGCGCCTCCATCAACCGGACCCTCGCTCATGCGCTCGAAAAGCTCGGCAAGGATGAATTCACCTTCATTTATCCGGACCTCAACCTGCCGCTCTACAACGACGACCTGTGGGAGAATCCGCCCGCTTCCGTGCTTGCACTGAAGCGCGATCTCGCCGAGGTGGACGGCATCATCTTCGCCACGCCGGAATTCAACCGCTCGATCCCCGCCGTTCTCAAGAACGCCATCGACTGGGGTTCGCGTCCCTACGGTGAAAGCTCCTGGACCGGCAAACCAATCTCCGTCATCGGCGCATCTCCCGGCCGGATCGGCACCGCCGCCGCACAGGTCGGTCTGCGCAGTGTCCTCGTCACCCAGAACGCCTTCGTCATGGGCCAGCCGGAGGTTTATCTCGCCTTTCCAGAGGGGTTGATCGACGGGGATCTGGCCGTCACCGACGACACCACCCGCGACTTCCTCAAGGAGTACCTTGCCCGTTTCGGCGAGTGGATCGACAAAATGCCGAAGCTCGGCAAGTAGCTCCCGGCTCGAGCTTCAGACTTCGCCTCATACCTCGGTCTGAGGCGCATCGATTTTTCTCCTTCAAGGACGGGACACCCGTCCTTGCCTCTCCTGGCCACACGCCCCCGATAGGCCCTGAGCGAGCCTAACCG
This sequence comes from Afifella marina DSM 2698, assembly GCF_900102695.1. Taxonomy (GTDB): domain Bacteria; phylum Pseudomonadota; class Alphaproteobacteria; order Rhizobiales; family Afifellaceae; genus Afifella; species Afifella marina. The sequence continues at coordinate 12,715 of NZ_FMVW01000001.1, read as the reverse complement.
GCGCGCTCCGAACGCGGGCACGAACGCGCTGAACGGAGGCGGATGGTGGAAACGGCATCCAGGCCTTATATCGTCACGCGGCCGGCGGCATCTGACCGATCCACCGGCAGGCGCGTGGGCAGGGGCTTTTTATATGTCGGTCGGCAAAGCATCAGAAGCGGTGTTGGTGCTCGACCGGGCCGCAATCGCTGCGGTGATCCTCGGCGTGACCGCCTTTTCGGTCTCCCAGGGCCTCACCTATCCCCTTATTTCGCTGATCATGGCCCATCGAGGTGTCACCGATAGCGTGATCGGGCTCAATGCCGGCGTCTTCAGCCTCGGCCTTGCCGTCTCCACCCTCGCCATCGGACCTTTGACGGCAAGGCTGGCCGGCGACAAGATCATCATCGTGGGCCTTGCCGGCTGCTCCCTCTGCCTCCTCGTCTTCGGCATCACGGACTCGCTTGTCGTCTGGTTTCTCGCCCGCTTCGTGCTCGGGATCTGCGTCAATCTCGTCTTCATGCTGAGCGAAGCCTGGCTCAATGCCGCCTGCCCGGATCATCTGAGAGGACGTATCTCGGGACTTTACGGCGCCGGCATGTGTGCGGGATTTGCCGCCGGCCCCCTCGCCATTCCGTTCTTCGGCAGCGACAGCAGCTTTCCTTTCGCCATCCTTGCCGTCTATCTCGCCATCGTCGCGTTCGCGACGGCCATTCTGAGCCGCCGCGCTCGCACAAGGCCCCAGCCTTCGCCGCCCGGCGCGCTGGTCAAATTCGTACGGTCCGCGCCGGCGCTCGTCGTCATGGTGTTTGCTTTCGGCTTCGCCGATATCGCCGCGATCTCCGTGATGCCGGTCTATTTCGTCAAGACGGGGCATTCGGAAGCCTTTGCCGCAATCGCCGTGACCATGGTCGCGCTGCCCACCGCACTCGCACAGCCGCTCGTCGGCCTGCTTCTCGACCGCCTGCCCCGCCACGGGGTCGCGATCGCCTGTGGCCTCGTTGCCGGCGCCACCTTCCTCATCATCCCGTTTCTGCAATCGGAAGCCGCGATCCTCGCCGTCTTCGCCCTGATGGGTGCCGCAGAATTCGCCCTTTACACCTGCGCGCTCACGCTTCTCGGGGCGCATTATACGGGCGGCCTTCTCGTCGCTGGCAGTGCCGTCTTCGGCCTTTCCTACGCGATCGGGAGCGCGGGAGGGTCGACTGCCACGGCCTCGGCAATGGACATTTTCTCGTCGGCCGGGGCACCGATCACCGCAGGGCTCGTTCTGTTCGTTCTCGTTGCCCTGATGTTGCGCTTGCAGGCCATCCGATGAACCGTTCGCCTCCTGGTGCATTCACGCAGGAGACGCCGGATCGACCGGCCGCAACCAAGGCAACCCGCGTTTCATGCACCCGCTTCGCATCCATGTCGTCTTCAACGCCCATTCCGGCACCGCAGCCGGGTTGACGCCGGCCTCCCTTCGCGAGCGTTTCGCAGCCGCGGGTTTCGACGCCACCATCGACAGCGATACGGCCCGCCCGCTCTCGGAACGCGCCCAGGAGGCCGCATCGTCTCCGGCCGATATCATCGCCGCCGCAGGGGGTGACGGCACCGTCACGGCCGTCGCCTCGGCCCTTCGAGGGCGCGACAAGGTGCTCGCCGTCCTGCCGCTTGGCACAGCCAATCTTCTTGCCCGCGATCTTGCCGTACCGCTCGACATCGAGGAGGCGATCTCGACACTTCGCGACATGCAACCGCGGACGATCGATATCGGCGAGGTGAACGGGCGTCTCTTCCTGCACAAAGTCGTCATCGGCTTCGCACCCGCCGTGGCGGCTGGCCGCGAGCATCTGCGGGACAATCCAGATTTCGGAACACGACTCAGCTTCCTGCGCTTTTTCTGGCGCCGCCTCACCCACCCCCACGATCTGCGCGTCACGCTGCAAAGGGACGGCGCCGACAACACGGAAACGTTGCGCGTCCGCTCCATCGCGGTCGCGAACAATGCCTATGACGAAGAGGTCGGCCGCTTCTTCTCGCGCCGCAGGCTCGATCGCGGGCTTCTGACGATCTATGCCCTGCGCCATCTCGGCCTCTTCGATCTTCTGCGGCTCGTCGTCGGCATGGCGGTAGGGCGCTGGCGCGATGACGAGGCGCTCATCATCCATGAGGCGCGCGACGTGCGGCTGTCGACGCAGCGTCGTCTGGTGCAGGCAATGGTCGACGGCGAAGTCGAGAAAATCCGCCCGCCTCTCGATTTTCGCATTCACCCGCACGCCCTCACGGTGCTCGCCCCGGTCGCTCAACCGGGAGAGACGGCGGACGAGGGCGAGATCGCCTCAGCGCCTCATCATGAGAGGGCGTCCGCATGAGGATCGCACATCTTTCCGATCTCCATTTCGGGCATCATGACCCTCGGCTTGCCGCCTCGCTCCACGAAGATCTCCTCGCCTCGCGGCCCGATCTCGTCGTCGTCAGCGGCGACTTCACCCAGCGCGGCGAGGCCGACGAGTTTGCCGAAGCCGGCGCCTTTCTCGACGCCTTGCCGATGCCGACCTTCTGCGTTCCGGGAAATCACGACGTGCCGGCCGTCAATCTCATCGACCGCTTCCTGACGCCCTACCGGCTCTACAAGAAACACATATCCCGGGATCTGGAGCCGTTCGTGGAGATGGACGGCGTTGCCATTGCGGGCCTCAAGACTTCGCGGCGCATGCGCCTCGGCCTCAATTGGGCGCATGGCTCTTTGAGCCACGAGCAGCTCGATGCGCTCGGCGCCCGCTTCGATGCGGCCGACCCCTCGGCCCTACGCATCGTCGTCGCCCATCATCCGCTGCTTCTGCCCGATCCGCCGATCGACATGCGGCGGGTAAAGCGAGCCGACCTTGCGCTTGAGACCTTCGCAGAACTCGGCGTGCGGCTCGTGCTCTCAGGACATTTCCATATGGCCTATGTCCGCAAGCATGGCGGCCCCGCGGAGGAAACCGAGGGCGAGCCGATCGGCGGGCGCGAGGCCGCGCACGCGCCCATCCTGGTGGCACAGGCCGCAACTTCGATCTCGACACGGTTGCGCGGGGAGCCGAACGCCTACAATTCCATCACCATCGAAGACGGGTCGATCGATATCGCGGTTAGAGCTTGGGACGGTGAAAACTGGCACCAAAGGCCCGCCGATATCTTGCAGAAAGACGATCTTGGGGGCGATCTTGGGGACGCTCCTCGGTCAGAGCTGGAGATGCCGGAAACCAGGCGGCTTCAGGCCGCGACGATCCGCTGAAGGATCGCAGCGACGAGTTTTGCGCGTCCCTCGTCATGGTCGTCGACGGCGAGGACCTCATCGCCGGCCTGGGCGCGCACCAGATCTTCGACGCGTGCATCGATCCTCAGCGCCTCGTCACCGCTCTCGAGCCGGCCGAAGGTCTCATACTCTGCCTGAGGGCGGGCGATCAGAACGTCGAGGCGACGAACGCTTTTGTGGCACCAGAGGCAGAGTTCGTGAAAGGCGGCGGGGTAATGGGGCGCAGCATAAATGCTGGCCAAAAGCACGCATCCATCGACCACGATTACGTCGACCTTGCCGAGAAGCTCTTCGACGGGAGCCCATTGCTCGCCGAGAATGGTGATCTTGTTGGCGATCGCATGCGGTCGACCTTCCCAGATCCGCCTCTTGGTCACCTCGGTCACGAGCTCGCAGGCGATATGACGCCGCTTCAGGTCGGCAAAGAGCCCGGCGGCAAAAGTCGATTTGCCGACGCCCGGACCTCCCAAGATATTGACCACGAGGGTTTCGCGCGAAGCGGAGGCATTCATAGATCGACCTTTCGCGACGAAGCGCTTCGTTCATCTGCCAGCAGACGCAAAGCCATATCTGCCCTCCTCACGGCTTGCAGCACGCAGGCAGGATGCGAGGCTCGGATGCTCAGCTGGACGACTTGCAAAACTCTATCGCTTTGACCCGTTTTCATCGCATCCGATAACCGATGGATCGTCCGCGCGCATCCCCCGGCGGCTGAGATCGGTCTGGTGACACGTGCCGACGCCGGTCGCCTCCCGGATCACGGATGAAAGACGCGACTTTCGAGCGCGGCCCCCCGGGATGGCATAAAGGTGCATATGCCCGAGCCCCTAAAGATTGTAGGACCGTCATGCGATCATTACGAATGCTAGACACGTCTGCGTTGCTGAACAATAATCCTGACGTCTGCGGGATCCGAGCGGGTCGGTGAGCGGGCGGCGGAAGCGACCAGTCCGGCAAGGGGAAAAGCAGTGCCCGGAATGAATGAAACGAAGGTGGGGGACGACGAATTCCGCGTTCCGCGCCCGGCGGCGACTTTGCGCCACAGCGTCACGGAAAGCATCCGTCAGGCCATTGCGGCCGGGCGGTTCCGACCGGGTGAGCGCATGCCGGAGCGCGATTTGTGCGAGATGACGGGCGTCAGCCGAACGCTCGTGCGCGAGGCCCTTCGCCAGCTCGAATCGGAAGGCCTCATCGAGGTCATCGCCCATAAGGGACCGGTGGTCTCTCGGATCACCGCGGCCCAGGCGATCGGCGTTTATCAGGTGCGCGAAGTGCTCGAAGGCCTGGCCGCCGAGCTCTTTGCCGAGCATGCGACGGATAACGACCGCGAGGCGCTGAAAGCCGCATTCGAGGAGGTCAAGAAGGCCGATATCGCGGCGACACGTATCGCGCTGAAGAACAAGTTCTACGATTGCCTGGTCGTCGGAACCGGCAACGAAGCTTTGGGCAAGACCCTCTATATGCTCAATGCGCGCACCATGCTGTTGCGGGCGCAATCGCTGCAGGCCCCCAATCGCTGGCAGCAAAGTTTGAGCGAGCTGCAGAACCTCCTCGACGCGCTCGATCGCCGCGATGCTGCTGGAGCGAAGGCGATCGCCACGGACCATGTGCGGCGCGCCGCGGCGGCGGCCATGCATACGTTTTCCATGGATACGCGCGATAAGAAGCGTCGCGCCTGAAGGCTTGGTTTTCACGCCAGACGCACCCCGCCCGACAGAGCTCGCCGGCATCGCCTGCGACCGAGACTACATGTTCTGCGTGCTCCAATCAGGACACGCAGGAGGCGCGACCAATCACTAATAATATTGTATTACGGTATTAAGACCGATAAAGTGGCTCCGCTTGCGGGTTCCCGCGACGGCGTCGGACGAGGCCGCTGCCGGCAAAATCCCGCCATCGCAACGAATAATCGGCAGGCTGTCGAGCCGCCAATCGTGGAGGAATATCTTGAGCGACAAAATCGGCTTCATCGGTCTTGGAAATATGGGCGTCCCGATGGCTGGGCGCCTCTTGGACGCCGGCAACCCGCTCGTCGTTTATGATGCACGCGAAAGTGCAATCTCACCCTTTGTGGAGCGCGGAGCGAAGGCGGCAAACTCGGCGGCCGATCTCGCCTCTCAGGTCGACACTGTCTTCCTGTCGCTTCCGACACCGCCGATCGTGGAGGCCGTGGCCTTTGGCGACAAAGGGCTCGCGGAAGGAAGCCAGGTGAAGCGGATCGTGGATCTGTCCACGACGGGTCCGCAAATGGCGGAAACGCTGGCCAAGAAGATGCAGGACAAAGGCGTAACCTGGCTCGATTCCCCGGTGAGCGGCGGCGTCGGCGGCGCCAAGGCCGGCACCCTCGCCGTCATGTTCTCCGGGCCGAGAGCCGACTACGACAACCTTCTGCCGCAGCTCAAGGCGATCGGAAAGCCGTTCTATGTGAGCGACAAGCCGGGCCTCGCCCAGACGATGAAGCTCGTCAACAATTTGTTATCGGCCGCCGCCATGGCTCTGAGCTCCGAAGCGGTGGCGATGGGTGCGAAGGCCGGGCTGTCGCCGGATGTGATGATCGACGTCATCAATGCCGGCAGCGGCCGCAACACCGCGACCATGCAGAAATTCCCGCAGTCGATCCTGCCGGGCACCTTCGATTACGGCTTTTCCTCCGGGCTCATGTTCAAGGACGTCAAGCTCTTCAACGAGGTCGCCAAGTCGATGGGCCTCAGCCTGCCCGGCTGCGAGACGGTCTTCAATATCTGGCAGGATGCCGTCGACAAGCTCGGCGCGGATTCCGATTTCACCAAGGTGGTGACGCTGACGGAGAAAGCCGCCGGCGTCAGCATGCGCAGCGACGGCGCCACCGGCTGAATTCCGGGAAGGCGCGACGGCTGCACTGGGCGGCGTAGCGCTTTTCTATCTGCATAAAGTACACTTCTGCGAAGACAGCGCGCGCGGAAAGCGCACGCTGTCGCTTGCAAAATTGGTCTGAAATATTCTGATCATACAATCATATTGACTTGGGCTGGGGCCTATGATCAGCTCACTTCAGGTTCCGCCGCTGAACGAGCGGAAAAAGTGATCACCAGGGAGGACACCATGAAAACCACCATTCTCACAGCTCTCGCGATGAGCCTCTTGGCCAGCACGGCCATGGCGCAATCGGAGTGCCAGTCCGGCGAAACTCTGATCAAATACAGCCATGTGAGCGCTCCGACCGGCAATCCGAAGGGCGAGATGGCCACCGCGCTGGCCAAGCGGGTCAACGAAGAGATGGACGGGCAGCTTTGCATCCAGGTCTATCCGAGCTCGCAGCTCTACAATGACGACGAAGTGATGGAAGCGCTGGCGATCGGCGACGTCCAGCTCGCCTCGCCCGACATCGGCAAGCTCGGCGCCTACACGGCCAAGCTCGACGTCTTCAATCTGCCGTTCCTGTTTGAGGATACCGATGCGGTGTCGCGCTTCACCCATAGCGAGACGGGCGACGAACTCCTGAAGTCCATGAGCGACAACGGCTTCGTCGGCCTCGCCTATGTCTATAACGGCCTGCGCGCCTTTTCGGCGAACCGGCCCCTGATCGAGCCGTCCGACCTCAACGGCCTCAAGATCCGTGCGACCACCTCCGACGTCTCGATCGCCATGATCAAGGCCCTCGGCGCCAATCCGCAGCCGCTCGCCTGGAGTGAGGCCTTCGGTGCCTTGCAGACCGGCGTCGTCGACGGGCAGGAAAACACCTGGTCGAACATCTACACCGGCAAGCTCTACGAGGTGCAGGACGGGGTGACGGAGACCAACCACCAGTTCCTCACCTACATTCTCGTCACCTCAGCGGACTTCCTCGACAGCCTGGATGACGATGTGCGCGAGAAGTTCCTCGGTATCGTCGGCGAGATCAGCGACGAGTACAACGAGAAGGCCACGGCCATCAACGAAGAGAGCAAAAAGCGCATCGAGGAAGCCGGCGTCACCGTGCGCACGCTCACTCCGGAACAGCGGCAGAAATGGGTCGATGCCGTGAAACCCGTCTGGGAAGAGTTCGAAGACGGGATCGGCAAGGATGTGATCGAGGCCGCAGTCGCGTCCAACAAATCCTGAACGCAGGCTCTGCCGGGCCCGCGAGCGCGGTGACGGCTGACACGCCGTCGCCGCCCACGCCCTCCGTGCGTCCGGCCGGACCGCTCGCCATTGAAACTCCCTTCGTCGCTTTTGGCGAAGGGCCGCGAGGATCCAACCCCTGAAGGATGGAAGATGAGCAGTTTCGGCCGACGCGTCGACCGCTTCGAGCGCAGCGTCATTGCAATCTTGATGGCAGCGATGACAGTCACCTCCTTTACGCAGGTCATCGCCCGCTACGTTTTCAATACGGGCTGGCTCGGTGCGCTCGATTTCGCGCGCATCCTGTTCGCCTGGCTCATTCTCTTCGGCATGGCCTACGGCGCGAAGATCGGCTCGCATCTGGCAGTCGACACGCTGGTCCGCGCCCTGCCCGCGCGTCTCTTCAAAGCGTTTGCGATCTTCGGGGCACTCTGCGGCGTCGTCTATGCCGCAATCTTCTTCTGGGCCGATTGGCTCCAATTCGTCGGTATCGACGCAAAGGGCGGCGCCTTCCCTTATTGGCTGCGCACCTTTGAAACGGGCATCGGCCTCACCGAGATCCGCTATCCGGACTGGGCGCAGGAGATGTTCGACCTGCCTGCCCGTGTGCATCGCTGGATCGCCTATCTCATCCTACCCCTCGGCCTCTTCCTGTTCGGCTTCCGCTGCCTGCAGGCGCTGATCGAGATCGTCCAGGGCAAGCGCGAGATGATCACCACGGCCATCGAGACGACCGAGCTCATGGATCAGCGTTCCGATCCCGATCACGAGAGCTACGCCGCCGCGCAGGAGCACGCCTCAGAGGCGCCGCACTGGTACGACGACAACAACTCCAAAGACCGGAGGTAAATGATGGTCTCCGGCTTCCTTTTCATTACGGTTCTCGCCCTTCTCTTTGCCGGAGTGCCGGTCGCGCTCGCGCTTGGGCTTTCGAGTGTTTTGACGATCGTCCTCTTCTCCGGCGATTCCATGTCGTCGGTGGCGCTGAAGCTCTTTACGGCCTCGCAGAGCTATACGCTGCTCGCCATCCCCTTCTTCATTCTCGCCTCGTCCTTCATGTCGACGGGTGGCGTGGCGCGCCGCATCATCCGCTTCGCGGTGTCCGCCGTCGGCCATCTCCGCGGCGGCCTCGCGATCGCCTCGGTGATGTCGTGCATGCTGTTTGCCGCGCTCTCCGGCTCTTCGCCCGCAACCGTGGTTGCGATCGGCTCGATCGCCATCGCGAGCATGCGCGAGGTCGGCTACACGAAGGAATTCGCCGCAGGCATCATCTGCAATGCCGGCACGCTCGGCATTCTCATTCCGCCGTCGATCGTCATGGTGGTCTATTGCGCCGCCACCGACGTCTCCGTCAGCCGCATGTTCCTCGCCGGCATTCTACCAGGCACCGTCGCCGGGCTGATGCTCATGGTCGGGGTCTATCTCAACGCGCGCTTCCGCGGCATGCCGAAACTGCCATTCGCCGGCTTGGTGGCCGTGCGCGATGCCTTCCTCGACGCGTCCTGGGGGCTTTTCCTCGTCATCGTCATCCTCGGCGGCATCTATGGCGGCATCTTCACCCCGACCGAGGCGGCAGCTGTCGCGGCGGTCTATTCGTTCCTCGTCGCGATCTTCATCTATCGCGACATGGGTCCGCTTCGGGGCGTGCCGTGGCGCCAGGATGGGGAATCGATCATCGGCGCCGTGCAGCGCAACGCCCTCCTGACGATCACGCGCTTCGTACCGGCCTGTTTCCATCGCGACACCGAGCATGTGCTGGTGGAAGCCGGCAAGGCGACGATCATGCTCATGTTCATCGTCGTCAACGCGATGCTCTTCGCGCACGTGCTGACGGTGGAACGCGTGCCGCAGACGATCACCGAATGGATGATCGGAGCCGGGTTCAACTGGTTCACCTTCCTTCTGGCGCTCAACATCCTGCTGCTCATCGGCGGCCAGTTCATGGAGCCGTCGGGCCTCCTCTTGATCGTCGTGCCGGTTGTGTTCCCGGTGGCGATGGAGCTCGGCGTCGACCCGATCCATCTCGGCATCATGATTGTCGTCAACATGGAGATCGGGCTGATCAGCCCGCCGATCGGCCTCAATCTCTTCGTCACGGCGAGCGTCGCCAGGATGAGCGTCGTGCAGGTGACCAAGGCTGCGGCCCCCTTCATCGGCATCATGCTCATCTTCCTCATGATCGCGACCTACGTGCCGGGGCTGTCGACGATTCTGCCGTACTCGCTGATGGGCCCGGAGCCGAAGAGCTTCACGCATGGCCTCAAATGAGGCGTGCGGCCCCACCGCTCAACGAACGACCCGCCCAGGCGGGAGACCAGGCCGGACGAAACGGCCGACATCAAGGAGAGGAGAAATATGGAGATCAGACGTCTTGGAACTCTGCCGACCCGCAAGGCACCGGCAAAATCCTTCACGGGGAATGTCTGGCAGGACCCGATCATCGAGGCGCCTGAGCCGGCGCTGTTGAAGTCGAACGTGGTCATGTTCGAGCCGGGGTCCCGCACCGCCTGGCACACGCATCCGATGGGGCAGACGCTTTACGTCACCGCCGGCACCGGCCGCATCCAGAAATGGGACGGGCCGATCCAGGAGATCCGGGCCGGCGACGTCATCTGGATCCCACCCGGCGAGAAGCATTGGCATGGTGCGGGTCCCAACACGATGATGACCCACATCTCCATGCAGGAAGGCCATGACGGCGTCGTCGTCGAATGGCTGGAGCACGTCACCGACGAGCAATACGGCGCGTAAAGGCAAGCGGCGCGGCTCAGAAGAGTTCGCGCCGCCTTCTTATGCGCGAGGCTCCGACCAGGCGAGCCGGAGGCCCTGCCCCCCAGCCCGTCTTCGACGACAAGGATACCGAAATGGCTGAATTTCCTGACACGGATTGGATGGCCGCCTTCGCCGACAGGGTCGCCTCAGATCGAGAACTCGCCATCATCGGCGGCAAGTTCGACGTCGATATGGGGATCACCTTCGGCGAGCGCCGCTATGTCTTGCGGGTGCGCCAGGGCAAGATCGAAAAAATCCTGCCGGCCCCCGGCTTCGACGTCCCCACACAGTTTGAGATCCGGGCTCCGATGGAGCTGTGGCAACGCTTTTTGAGCGAGACGCCGCCTCCCCTCTACCACGACATCTTCGCCATGATCATGCGCGTGCCGGAATTCGTTCTCGAAGGCGATACGCTCGTGGCGATGCAGAACGCGCGTGCCCTGCACCGCATGATGGGCCTGATGCAGAAGGTGGGGAAAGAGCATGCCTGAATTCGAACCGATCGTCGGCCGCTATCTCAATGTGGAGATCCAAGGCCGCAACCACCGCATCTACGTGGAAGAGGCCGGCGAGGGCATCCCCCTCCTCTGCCTGCACACGGCCGGGGCGGACAGCCGCCAGTTCCGCCATCTCCTCAACGATGAAGAGGTGACGCGCCGTTTCCGCGTCGTCTCATTCGACATGCCCCGGCACGGCCGTTCCGACCCGCCGGACGAATGGTGGCTGGAATCCTACGAGCTCAAGACGGAAGAGTATCTCGCGACCATCGAAGCCGTATGGAAGGGTCTCAAGCTCGACCGTCCCGTGGTCATGGGCTGCTCGATGGGCGGAGCCATCGTGCTCAGGGTCGCCAGCGACTTCCAGGACGAGATCCGCGGCATCATCGGGCTCGAAAGCGCCGCGCACGCGCCCGGCCGCTATAACGAATTCCTCTTGCATCCGGCCGTGCATGGCGGCGAACTCGTCGCCACCTACACGTTCGGCCTCAACGCGCCGCAAAGCCCCGAAGAGGGCAAGCGCGACAATTGGTGGTACTACGCGCAGTCCGGCCCCGGCGTCTATCGCGGCGACGTCATGTTCTACAGCTTCGATTTCGACGCCCGCGAGCATGTGAAGACGATCGACACCGCCAAGTGCAAGGTGAGCCTTCTCACCGGCAGCTACGATTATTCGTGCACGCCGGCGATGACGGAGAAAGTGGCCGCCGCCATTCCCGGCTGCCGCTACACCGAGATGGAAGGCATGGGCCATTTCCCGATGATCGAGAACTACGCCCTCTTCCGTCAGTATCTTCTGCCGGAACTCGAGGTGATGGAGGCCGACTGACCGCCCTCACCCCGCCCAATGCGGTCAACACGCACAAGAACCGGCCCGCGCCCGACCGAACAACAAGAGCGCGGCCGGTCGGAAGGGAGGAAAGATGACACCTGAACCTTATGAGGTCTACGCGGTCCGCTACGCGCACAATCCGGCCGCGACCGCCGCGCACAATTTCGTCGGCGGCGATCCGCATGACGTGCCAATGCCGCTCGACTACTTCGTCTGGGCAATCAAGGGCAACGGTCGCACCTTCATCGTCGATACCGGCTTCGATCAGGCGATGGCCGAAAAGCGCAAGCGGCAGTTCCTGCGTTCGCCCGGCGAAGGCTTGAAGACGATCGGCATCGATCCCGACGGGATCGAAGACGTCATCATCTCGCATATGCATTACGACCATTGCGGCAATTACGATCTCTTCCCGAATGCGCGCTACCATCTGCAGGATGCGGAGATGGCCTATTCGACAGGCCGCTGCATGTGCCACGGCGCGCTGAAGCTCCCCTTCGAGGAAGAGGACGTGGTGGCGATGGTGCGCAAGGTGTTTGCCGGCCGCGTCAAGTTTCACGACGGCGCCTCGGAGATCGCGCCCGGCATCAGCGTCCACCATGTCGGCGGCCACTCGAAAGGCCTACAGGTGGTGCGCGTGTGGACGCGGCGCGGCTGGCTCGTCGTCGCCTCCGACGCCAGCCATTTCTACGCCAACATGAACGAAGGCCGCGCCTTTCCGGTGCTGCACAGCCTTGCTGAGACGCTTGAGGGCTACGACCGGCTCTGGGAGCTCGCGAGCGATCGCTCGAACGTCATTCCGGGACACGATCCTATCATTCTCGACCGCTATCCGGCGCCGAGTTCTGGCCTTGAGGGCGTCGTCGTGCGCCTCGACGCCGATCCGAAAGAGCCGGCAGGGTAAGAGATCCTCCCCTCTTCCCGAACGGCAAACGGCCTCCCGGAGGAGGCCTCAGACTGCTGACAAAGCCCTGGCGTGAGCCGGGGCTTTTTGATTCAGTGGGCCATGTTGAAGAGCCCGGCCCCTGAGCAGACTGCGATCGAGATGGTGACACTCGATCAATTGGTTCCCAAGGATCACCTGCTTCGCAAGATCGACGCGGTGATCGACTTCTCGTTCATCCATGACCGGGTTGCGGGGCTCTACTGTCCGGATAATGGCCGCCCGGCGCTCGATCCGACCTTGATGTTCAAGGCGCTGTTCCTGGGCTATCTCTTCGGCATCCGCTCTGAGCGCCAGTTGGTGCGCGAGATCGAGGTGAATGTCGCCTATCG
>NZ_FMVW01000002.1 GCF_900102695.1 Afifella marina DSM 2698 | reverse complement strand
CTTGAACATCAAGGTCGGATCGAGCGCCGGGCGGCCATTATCCGGACAGTAGAGCCCCGCAACCCGGTCATGGATGAACGAGAAGTCGATCACCGCGTCGATCTTGCGAAGCAGGTGATCCTTGGGAACCAATTGATCGAGTGTCACCATCTCGATCGCAGTCTGCTCAGGGGCCGGGCTCTTCAACATGGCCCACTGAATCAAAAAGCCCCGGCTCACGCCAGGGCTTTGTCAGCAGTCTGAGGGCGGCGACGAGCCGCCCTTTTTCTTTGGAGGTTCGTCAGCGCTCTGACGCGCTGGATGAGAGGTGCGCTTCCAGACGCGCCCGGCGGCGACCCTCCGCGTCCGGCAGGAAGGCAGCAAGAAAGCCCATCGCCGGTAGGAAGGCGCAGATCTTGTAGACGAACTCGATGCTCGTCCAATCGGCGAGAACGCCGACGAGAGCCGCGCCGATACCGCCCATACCGAAGGCAAGGCCGAAAAAGAGCCCGGAGACCATCCCGACACGCCCGGGCATCAATTCCTGCGCATAGACGACGATCGCGGAGAAGGCCGAAGAGAGAATGAGGCCGATCAAAACGCTGAGGGCGGCGGTGGCAGGAAGCCCGACATAGGGCAGAACGAGCGTAAAGGGCAGAACACCAGCAATCGATGTCCAGATCACCGCCTTGCGCCCGATGCGGTCGCCCACCGGCCCGCCGATCAACGTGCCTGCCGCTACAGACGCGAGGAACACGAACAGGTAGAGCTGCGCCTCGCCCTGGGGCAGCCCAAAGCGATGCATCAGGTAGAAGACGTAATAGCTCGTGAAGCTCGCGAGATAGAAATATTTCGAGAGGATCAGACCGAAGAGGAGCGCAAGCGCACGCGCGATCTCGCGACGGCCGAGCCCGCTCTCTTCGCCACTGCCCCGCCGCGCCACCGGTCGGCGCTCGGCATGACGCTTGTACCAGCCGCCGAGCCGCGTCAGCACGATGATCCCGCACAGCGCCACCAGAGCAAACCAGGCAATGCTTTCCTGGCCGCGCGGCAGAACGAAAAACGCGACGACGATGGGTCCGAGCGAGGCGCCAGCATTGCCGCCGACCTGAAAGATCGACTGTGCAAGACCATGGGCACCGCCGGAGGTGAGACGCGCCAGCCGCGACGATTCCGGATGAAAGATCGAGGAGCCGATGCCGAGAAGCGCACTGCCGACGAGAAGGCCCGGATAGCTCGAGGCAAATGCGAGGGCGAGGAGCCCGCACAATGTTGAGCTCATCCCCACGGGCAGCGAATAGGGCTGCGGCCGGCGATCGGTATAGAGACCGACGAGTGGCTGCAGCATCGAAGCGGTCGCCTGATAGGTGAGCGTCAGAAGCCCGAGCTGCGCAAAGCTCAAGTCAAACTCCGACTTGAAGATCGGATAGGCCGCAATCACCAGCGACTGCATCATATCGTTGAGAAGATGGCAGAAGCTCGCCGCGCCCAGCACCGCAAAGGCGGTGCCGCCGGAACCGGAACGGGAGGCAGTGACGGAGGTCATTCGGGGGGCCTTTCGAGCCTGTGCGGATTTCAGCCGGCGACTGCCGGCTTTTGGGGAGACCGCCTAGCAAGCCCCATCGACGGCGGCCCGCCACCGCATTAGGGTCATTGTCCTACGAGACTGGGCCACGATCTTGAAAAATCCTCCCCTTCTCCCTTTCGCGGATGACATTCCGCGCCGCGTGATCGCTCTCGGCACCGAGTATCGGGACGGTCAGATCATCGCGCCGCACAATCATCGCAGAGGCCAGCTCCTCTACGGCTCGACCGGCGTCGTGATGATGGTCACTCGCGACGGCGCCTGGGTGATGCCGCCCGAGCGCGGCATGTGGATCCCGCCCCAGGTGATCCATGAGGTTCACATGCTGGGTCGAGTGAAGATCCAGAGCCTCTATCTCCTCCCCGAGGCCGCCGAAGCGATGCCGGCCCGCTGTCAGGTCGTCGGCATCTCGCCTCTCATGCGCAACCTCCTCACCGAAGCGGTGGCACTGCCGCGAGACGGCGAGCTCAACGAGCGCGACGCCGCTCTCATGCGGCTCGTCGAACACGAGATGCACCGCCTTCCGACCTTGCCGCTGTCGCTGCCCCTGCCCAAGACCGACCCGCTGTTGCGGCTCTGCCGCTCTATCCTGGTTCGTCCAACGCCGCACAGCACGATCGATGAATGGAGTGAAACTCTCGGTCTGTCGCGGCGGAGCTTCACGCGCCTTTTTCGCCGCGAGACGGGCTTGAGCTTCGTCGCCTGGCGTCAGCAGGCCTGTTTGATGGCAGCCTTACCGCGATTGGCCGCCGGCGAGGCCGTGACGGCCGTCGCGATCGATCTCGGCTACGACAATCCGGCCGCCTTCACGACGATGTTCAAGCGCGTTCTCGGCACGCCGCCCCGAACCTATCTAGAGCGTCAGGCCGCTCCCGCCGAAGGAAGCCTCGGCGCGACAAACTGAGAGCAGCGAAGAGGTCCTCGTAAGCGCCCACTTTGCCGTCCGACCTCCCCTTCCGCAATTTGCCGAAGCGCAAAGACGTTCTGTCCGGTCCCGCTAGTCTTGGGGCAAGCAAGCGAGAGACGACCATGTGCCCGATCACCGACAGGATTAACGCCACCCTCATCGACCATTCCGTTCCGCGCCGCGAGCGGGCGGAGGGCGTCGGCAACAAAGACACGCGCGGCCGCAGCCTCGACGTCGCCCCTATCCTGTCTTACGGATTCAGGCCCTTCTTTTTCGCCGGCACGCTTTTCGCTGGCCTCGCCATCCCGTTCTGGCTGTGGATGTATTTTGCGGGCGGCAGCCCCACGGGCCCCTTCGACGCCCTCTCCTGGCACGAACACGAGATGATCTTCGGCTATGTCGGAGCCATCGTCGCCGGCTTCATTCTGACGGCCGTACCCAATTGGACGGGCCGCCTCCCCTTAAGCGGGAAGCCGCTTCTCGGCCTCGTCGCCCTTTGGCTTCTCGGGCGCATCGCCTCAGCCTTCGTCGCAGCACCTGCGCTCGCTTTCGTGCTCGACCTCGCCTTTCCCGTAGCCCTCGCATTCGCCATCGTCCGCGAGGTCATTGCCGGCAAGAACTGGAAGAACATGCCGGTCGCCGTCATTCTCTCCGTCTTCGCCCTCGCCAACGCAATTTTTCATGCGGAGGCCGCAGGGCTTCTCACACCGGGTTACGCCGTGCGTCTGGCACTCGGCCTGATCGCGCTTCTCATCGCCCTCATCGGCGGCCGCGTAACCCCGAGCTTCACGCGCAATTGGCTCGTGAAGAGCGGCGACAAAAACCTGCCCGCGCCTTTCGGCCAGATCGACAAGATCGCGCTTCTCGCAACGCTTGCGGCCATCCCTGCCTGGATCGCCTTCCCCTATGCCGTTACGACCGGCATCCTCTGGCTCGCGGCAGGCCTCCTTCTCGGTCTGCGCCTGTCACGCTGGCGCGGACACGCCACCTTCGGCGAGCCGATCGTCCTCGTCTTGCATCTCGGCTATCTCTGGCTCGCAATCTCGCTCGTCCTCATCGGCGGCTCCATTCTTGCGCCGACACTCATCACGCAAAGCGCTGCCGTTCACGCCCTGACGGCCGGCGCGGTCGGGACCATGACGCTTGCCATCATGACGCGCGCAAGCCTCGGCCATACCGGGCGCGCAATCCACGCGGACCGCTGGACGCGGGCGCTCTATGGAGCCGTCAGCCTAGGCGCCGTCCTCCGAATCGCCGCGACCTTCGCGATCGGCCTCTATGCCGCGCTCATCACGCTCGGCGGCCTCGTCTGGAGCCTCGCCTTTCTCGCCTTCGCGCTCCGCTACGCACCGATCCTGTGGGGACGACGCCGACACGCGACGCCGTGAGGCCGTCAAAACGAGCGGTGTTCCCCTCGCCTGCCCCCGCATTGTCTTCCGATGCGGCAGAACTTCTTCGCGAACCGCTTTTCCTCCGCCGCTCAAGCCGTTTAGAACGGAGACCGGCACTGCGTTCCGCGGTTTGCGAGGGAGACCTGTTTGCCCGCTCTCGATCGGTCGCTCATCCAGGATCTGCCGCTCTTTGCAGGGCTGCAGCCGGATGATCTCGACGTCATCCTCAAGACAGCTCGCTCCGCCCGCTATCCCCGCGAGGCGACGATCTTCGAGCAGGAGGCGGATGCGCATTCGTTCCACCTTCTCCTGAACGGACATGTGCGCGTGGTCCGCACCACGCCCAGCGGCGACCAGGTGATCACCCGCTACATCAACGAAGGAGAGCTCTTCGGCATCGCGCCGGCGATTGGCCGCAAATCCTATCCCGCCAGCGCCGTGGCCGCCGTTGATTGCGTGGTGCTGACCTGGCCGACCCATCTCTGGGCCGATTTTGCGGCGCGTTTTCCAGCCTTTGCCGACAACGCCTCGCGCACAGTCGGCGCACGCCTCCAGGAAACGCAGGCCCGCGTCGTGGAAATGGCCACACAGCAGGTCGAGCAGCGCGTGGCGCAGGCGCTACTGCGCCTCACCGAACAGGCAGGACGCCCGACCGAAGATGGCGTCGAAATCGATTTCCCGATCACCCGCCAGGATATCGCGGAGATGACCGGCACCACGCTTCACACCGTCAGCCGGCTCTTGAGCTCATGGGAAGAGGCAGGTTTCGTCAAGAGCGGGCGCCAGAAGGTGACGATCGTCGATCAGGAAGGTCTTCGGCAGATCGCCGAAAACCGCCGCCAAAAGTAGACCACCACAACTAGCCCGTCGAAAATTGTTCACCGCAACAGCCTGAAAGACGGGGCGGCGTTCTTCGAGAACGCCGCCCCGCATTCTTGGCAGAACAGAGCTATGCCGCGAGTTCTTCGACCCGCGCGGTGATGGCTGCGAGTGCAGCTTCGGCCTGGCCGGCATCCGGCCCCCCGGCCTGCGCCATATCCGGACGTCCGCCGCCGCCTTTGCCGCCCAAGGCCTCAGACCCGAGCCGCACGAGGTCGATGGCGTTGAATTTGTCCGTCAGATCACTCGTGACGCCGACGGCGAGGCCCGCTTTACCGTCATTGACACCCACAATGGCGACGACGCCGGAACCGACCGCCTGTTTGCCTTCATCGACGATGCCCCGGAGATCCTTGAGCGCCACGCCTTCGACAAGTCGCGCCATCAGCTTGATCGAGCCGATTTCTCTCACCGGCTCGGCGCCCGCCTTGCCGCCACCCATGGCGAGCTGCTTCTTCGCTTCCGCGAGCTCGCGTTCAAGCCGCCTGCGCTCTTCCATGAGACCGTCGACACGCTCGACAATCTCTTCGGGCCGCACCTTGAGGCGACCGGCGAGATCCTTCACCCGCCTGTCCTGCTCGGCGAGATAGCGACGCGCAGCCTCGCCCGTCAGAGCCTCGACGCGGCGCACACCCGCGGCAACCGCCCCCTCGCTCAAAACCTTCACGAGGCCGATTTCGCCCGTCGCGCCGACATGAGTGCCGCCGCAAAGTTCCACCGAATAGGGCTTTGTCTCGCCGTTATCCCCGCCGATTTCCGTCCCCATGGAGACGACCCGCACTTCATCGCCGTATTTCTCGCCGAAGAGCGCCATGGCCCCCGCGGAAATTGCCGCTTCGCGGTCCATCAGCCGCGTCGTCACCGGCGCGTCCTGCAAGATGACGGCATTGGCGCGCTCCTCGACGAGCCGCAGCTCCTCCTCGCTCATAGGCTTCGGATGCGAAAAATCGAACCGCAGCCGGTCGGGCGCGACGAGCGAGCCTTTCTGAGCGACATGCGGACCAAGCGTATCGCGCAGCGCCTTATGCAGAAGATGCGTCGCCGAGTGATTGGCACGGATGGTCGTGCGCCGCTTGCCTTCGATGATCATGCGGACATTGTCGCCGAGGGCGAGTTTGCCCTCCTCCATCCGCCCGAAATGCACGAAAAGCCCGTCCGCCTTCTTCTGCGTATCTTCCACGTGGAAGACGCCGCCCGCCTCGCTGCGAATGACGCCGGTGTCGCCGACCTGGCCGCCCGATTCGCCATAAAAAGGCGTCTGATTGACGACGACCGCGCCCACGTCGCCGGCCCCAAGCTCCGACACGCGCTCGCCGTCCTTGACGAAGCCGAGCGTGACGGCCTCGGCCGTTTCCGTGCCGTAGCCGAGAAATTCAGTGGCGCCATGCTCTTCCTTGAGCGCCATCCAGACTTCTTCGGTCGCAGCCTCGCCGGAGCCCGCCCAGCTTGCCCGCGCCTCGGCGCGCTGGCGTTCCATCGCCTCGTTGAAGCCGGCGAGATCGACATGGATGCCGCGGTTCTTGAGTGCGTCCTGCGTCAGATCGAGCGGGAATCCATACGTGTCGTAGAGCTTGAAGGCGGTCTCGCCGTCGAGCATGTCGCCTTCGTGAAGCGAGCCGGCAGCCTCGTCGAGAAGGCTGAGCCCGCGTGACAGCGTGCGCTGAAAACGGCTCTCCTCGAGACGGATCGTCTCCGTGATGAGAGCCTCCGCGCGCATCAGCTCCGGATAGGCGCTACCCATCTCGCGCATCAAAGTCGGAACCAGCGAATAGATCACCGGCTCCTCGGCGCCGAGAAGATGCGCATGGCGCATGGCCCGACGCATGATGCGACGCAGCACGTAGCCCCGGCCGTCGTTTGAAGGCAGCACACCGTCTGCAATCAAAAAGCTCGTCGCGCGCAGATGATCGGCGATCACGCGGTGGCTTGCACGATTCTCCAGCGTCGCCTTGGCACGCGTCGCCCCTTCCACGGCCTCGATCAGGTGCCGGAAGAGATCGATATCGTAATTGTCGTGCACGCCCTGCAGAACGGCCGCGATCCGCTCAAGCCCCATGCCCGTATCGATCGACGGCCGCGGCAGGTCGTGGCGCTCTCCGCCTGCCACCTGCTCGAACTGCATGAAGACGAGGTTCCAGATCTCGATGAAGCGGTCGCCGTCCTCGTCGGGCGAGCCCGGAGGGCCTCCGGGGATATCCGCGCCGTGATCGTAGAAAATCTCCGAACAGGGACCGCAGGGTCCCGTCTCGCCCATCTGCCAGAAATTGTCCGAGGTCGCGATGCGGATGACCTTCTCTTCTGGAAGGCCCGCAATCTTGCGCCACAGCGAAAACGCCTCTTCGTCGTCCGCATAGACGGTGACGAGAAGCCGCTTGGGGTCGAGTTCGAATTCCTTGGTGACGAGGTTCCAGGCGAGCTCGATCGCGCGCTCCTTGAAATAATCCCCGAAGGAAAAATTCCCAAGCATCTCGAAAAAGGTGTGATGGCGCGCCGTGTAACCGACATTGTCGAGATCGTTGTGCTTGCCGCCCGCCCGCACGCATTTCTGCGAGGTGACGGCGCGCTGATACGGGGCCTTCGCCCGCCCCGTGAAGAAGTCCTTGAACGGGACCATCCCCGCATTGGTGAACATCAAGGTCGGGTCGTTGCGGGGCACGAGCGGGCCGGAAGCGACGATCTCGTGGTCGTGCTTGGAGAAATAGTCGAGGAACGCAGAGCGGATCTCGTTGACGCCGATCATCTGGCGAAACACCTGTGGTTGGACCTCATGGCCACCGAACATCTACGGCCGGCACCGAAGTAATGGAATTTCCGGGCTGTCGTCGGATCACCGTCGTCATTGGATCACCGCCGTCGTTGGATCACCGAAAGCCCGCAGGCGGTGGTTTTAGCGATGGGCCGGAGAACTGTCCACATGGCTCAACCCAGCGCCAAACAACACCGGACCGCCTCCAGCGGTGCAACTCCCGCGTCAGTCAGACAAGACGCCACGAATGCAGGCTCTCGCCAGGGGAGAAACCAACCACCCGCCACCATCGGCGTCCATCGGCCGCAACCGATCTCCGGCCACATTCCGGATGGCCACACCGCTCGCAAGCCACCAGAAGAGCCCCGCGCCCGCAAGGCCCTTACGAGGAAACTCCGCAGGAAAGCTGCGCTCCACGTCGTTTCGATATGGACCGAGGACTTGCATCCCGGGGCGAAAAACGACCGCAAGCATCGCGGTCAATCAGATCGCCCAAGACCGAAACTAGAAACACCAAAAACCAGAAAGCCCGCCAGAAGCGGGCTCTCTATGAAGATATCCTGATGAACAGATCCTGCCCGTTCATCCCCGACCCGGTTCATCCCGACGGCCCGCCGATCGAAGCAAAGCCATGGAAACAAAGGCCGTCCAGCCTCAGGCCTTGGCCGCCTTGCCGCCCTCTTCCTCCTGGCGCGGACCATCCAGGAGCTCATCTGCGATGAGACCGGCATTCTCGCGGATCGCCTTTTCGATGGCGTTGGCGACATCCTCGTTTTCGCGCAGGAAGTTCTTCGCGTTTTCCCGGCCCTGACCGAGACGCTGGCTGTCGTAGGAGAACCAGGAGCCGGACTTTTCGACAATCCCGGCCTTCACCCCGAGATCGAGGAGTTCGCCCGTATGGGAAATGCCTTCGCCATACATGATGTCGAACTCGACCTCCCGGAACGGCGGCGCGAGCTTGTTCTTCACCACCTTGACCCGGGTCTGGTTGCCCACGACCTCGTCGCGGTCCTTAATGGCGCCGATCCGGCGAATATCGAGGCGCACGGACGAATAGAACTTCAAGGCATTGCCGCCCGTCGTCGTTTCCGGGCTGCCGAACATGACGCCGATCTTCATGCGGATCTGATTGATGAAGATGACCATCGTATGCGAGCGCGAAATCGAGGCCGTCAGCTTTCTGAGCGCTTGGCTCATCAGCCGCGCCTGCATTCCGGGCAACGAATCGCCCATCTCGCCTTCAAGCTCGGCACGCGGCGTAAGGGCCGCGACCGAATCGACGACCAGCACGTCAATGGCGCCCGACCGCACCAGCGTGTCAGCAATTTCGAGCGCCTGCTCGCCGGCATCCGGCTGCGAGATCAAGAGATCGTCGAGTTTGACGCCGAGTTTGCGCGCATAGATCGGGTCGAGCGCATGCTCGGCATCGATAAACCCGCAGATGCCGCCCTTCTTCTGCGCCTGCGCCACCGTGTGCAGCGCCAGCGTCGTCTTACCCGAGGATTCCGGCCCGTAGATCTCAACCACGCGTCCGCGCGGCAGACCGCCGATGCCAAGCGCGATATCAAGTCCGAGCGAACCGGTCGGGATCGTGGCAACCTCGACGACCTGCCCTTCCTGGCCGAGCCGCATGATCGACCCCTTGCCGAAGGAGCGCTCGATCTGGCTGAGAGCAGCGTCCAGAGCCTTGGTTCGATCCATGGATTCTTTGCCTCCTTCGAGTACGCGCAACGGATTCGCCATCGGACTATCCTCTAAAGTTCAGCGGATGACTACCCGCTCCTCAGAGAATTTCGTACTCTATTTGTTCTACGCGGTCAACACCGCGGGATCCCGGCTTACCGAGCCTAAAGAAGCAAGCCAGAGAGCTTAGTTTCCCGGCTTCGCCGTGCTGATCGGCTCGAACACATCGCTGTCCGGGCGCCGCACCATCAGAAGTCCCGTCGCAACCGCGAAATAGGCCGCATGGAGTTCGAGCGAGCGTCCTTCCACACGCCGCTGGACGAACGGAAACGTCATCAGATTCTCGAGCGTCTTCACCGCCGACACCTGCTCCAGCCGCTGCAGGTAATCCTCGAGAGGCTCAGCGCCACGCGGGCCAAGCTCATCGGCCGCCGGTGCAATCAAAGACATCCACTTGCCGATGAAGTCGCCGGGCGACAGCGGTCCGACCTCATCATCGGCGAAAGCGCGGATGCCGCCGCAGCGGGCATGCCCCAGAACGACGATGTGTTTCACTTTCAATGCCTCGACGGCGAATTCGATCGCCGAGGAAACACCGTGCTGCGAAGCCGATGGCGAATAGGGCGGCACAAGATTGGCCACGTTGCGCACGACGAAGAGTTCGCCGGGCCGGGCATCAAAGATGACCTCCGGCGAAACCCGCGAATCGCAGCAGCCGATGACCATGATCTCCGGGCTCTGCCCGACCTCTGCGAGCTCGGCATATTGATGCTGCTCGATGGGCAGTCGGCCATCGCGGAAAGATTGATAGCCCTGAAGGAGACGCTCGGGAAAACGCATATGACACACCTCTAGGCCGGCGGATTCGCCGAAAACGTATGAACAGGCAAGGGAGAACGACAGTTCACCCGATCTGCCCCCCGTCCAATCGAACCGCCTCCGTCAGGCACCTGCCCGCCCGCTAAGGCTGCAGGACACGCTTCACCGTGATCGCCAGATCCTTGAGCGAGAAAGGCTTCGGCAGAAAGTGGAAATCCTCGTTCTCGGGCAGATGCCGTGCGAAAGCGTCCTCGGCATATCCGGAGACGAAGATGATCTTCAAGGCAGGATTGGTCTTGCGCAGCTCTTTCAGGAGCGTCGGCCCGTCCATCTCAGGCATGACGACGTCGGAAACGACGAGATCGATGGCACCGTCCATGTCCTTCATGATGCGAAGCGCCTCCGGTCCGGACGCGGCTTCGTGCACCTCGTAGCCGCGCGCAGCGAGCGCACGCGAGGCGAAGGCGCGCACGGCCTCTTCGTCTTCGACGAGGAGGATCGTGGCACTGCCGGTGAGATCGGTCGGCTCGGACTTTGGCGAGGCGACCTCCTCCTCCGCTTCGCGTTCCGCCACATAGCGCGGAAGAAGCAGCGAGAAAGTCGTGCCCTTCCCAAGCTCGCTGTCGACGAAGATGAAGCCGTCCGTCTGCTTGATGATGCCGTAGACCGTGGACAGGCCGAGCCCGGTGCCCTTGCCGATCTCCTTCGTCGAGAAGAACGGTTCGAAGATCTTCTCCATCACCTCCGGCGGCATGCCGGTGCCGGTGTCGGTGATCTCGATCAGCACATAATCGGCGGGCCGGAAGCCGTCCTGGCGGAAGCGATGGCTCTCGTCTTCCGCCAGATTGCTGGCGCGGATCGTGAGCGTGCCGCCGCTCGGCATGGCATCGCGCGCATTGACGGCGAGATTGACCACCACCTGTTCCAGCTGGTTGAGGTCCGCCTTCACCGGCCACAGCCCGCTCTTGTGATCCGTCTTCAGCTCGACGGTCTCGCCAAGGAGGCGGTCCAGCAGCACGGTGAGATCGGACAACACCTCGTCGAGGCGAATGACGCGCGGCTGCAGCGTCTGCCGGCGGGAGAACGCCAAGAGCTGCCGCACCAGACCCGCGGCACGATTGGCGTTCTGCTTGATATTCATAATGTCTTCGAACGCCGGGTCGGACGGCCGATGGTTCGACAGCAGCAGGTCGGAGAAGCCGATGATGGCAGTCAGCACATTGTTGAAGTCATGCGCGATGCCGCCAGCGAGCTGTCCGACCGCCTGCATCTTCTGACTTTGCGCGAACTGCGCCTCGAGCGCCCTCTGCTCGGTCGTCTCAAGCGCATAAACGATCGCCGCGTCCTCGCCGGGCTCGCCTTCGACGATCGGGCTGACAAAGAAGCGCGCACTTCTTTCCTCGTCGCTCTCAAACTGCGCGTCGACCGGAGAAATATCGCTCTGCCCGTTGATCGCCGCATGCAGGGCGGCCTTGAGCGCGGGGCGGTCGGCGGCCTTCACGACGCTCGTCAGCTCGATGCGGGCGGGACCGCTCTTGCGGAAGAGTTTCAGGAACCGCGCATTCGAAAGATTGATCGCCCCGCTATGGTCGACGGAGGCGATCGCCATCGGCGTGTTGTTGAAGAAGCGGGTGAACCGCCGTTCGGCCGCAAGCCCGGCATCCCCGTCGGCAAGCCCCACTTCCAAAACGAGCGTGCGTGAGGCGCCCACCGTGCCGTCGGCCGAAACCGGCACGCGGTGCAGCAAACGCACGGGTTTGCGTGTCCCGTTCGCCCGCACGAGATCGATCTCGAGCCGTTCCGTCGCGGTTTCGCCGCGCTGGCCCGAAGCCTCCAGAACCGAGAGGCTCTCAGCCGTGACGAAATCGCCGATCTCTGCCGCACCCGGCTCGAAATCCGCGAGATCGATGCCGAGCCACTCCGCCAAGGTGGCATTGACATATCGGATGCGGCCGTCCGGCTGCATGGAGAAAAAGCCTGCAGGTGCGTGATCGAGATAATCGATCGCGTTCTGCAATTCCTGGAAGATGTTCTCTTGATGCTCCCGCTCGCGCGTGATGTCGGAGATGAGCCACAAGGCGAGCTCAGACCGCCCCGCAATCGGGTTCACTTTGACGCGGTACCAGCGTGCGGAACCGGCCTGCCCGCCGATACCACCCGGCATGCGGATCTCTTCCATCGCCCGACGGCCTTTTTCGGCAGCCCCGGAAAGACGATAGATCGCCTCCGAAGCATCGGGGCTTTCTGCGAAAAGGCGCTCGATGGAGCGCAAATCGCCGCTCTCCTCGCCGTAGAGGCGATAATAAGCGCGGTTGGCCTTGATGGCGCCCGCAGCGCTGTCGGCGATCAAGGCGCCCTCGCCGATCGCCTCGAAGAGCTGTTCGGGCAGACCCGGCACGCGTGTGTCGATGACCCGGGAGCGCACGAAACGGATGAGACCCCCGGCTGCCATGAACAGGCACATGACGCCGACGGTTGAAAGGACACCCAGGCACACGAGCACCACGGTATCGGTCCATTCCGGTGGGACGAAGAGGTAGGACCCCGCCACGACGAGAAGTCCGAGCGACAAGAGTAAAATGCGCATCATGCTGTCGCGCCGTTCTCCGGCTTCTGCAGCCTCGGTGCTCTGCCTGTCTGCCATGGTATCGCTGGTTACGGCCATTCGATGAGATTAGCCGATTCGGCGAACCACGCCGCAGGCCTTTGCGAGACTTGTGACAGCCTTGACGAGAGCTCGCAACTGACTCGCAAGGCACAGCTTCGTTTGAAAAGCCTTAATATCCGGGCTATCGTGCCATATCGACCGCGTGGGTTGAGTGTAGCGTAAGTCAAGGAGGCGTCCATGCGCGGTTTAACCGATCTTTCGACAGGGGCATTTGCGGGTCCCATTCTCATCGCCATAGCCGTCCTTCTCGTCATCCTGGGTCTTGTCGTCTGGATCACCCGGCGCGGCATCGTTCCAGGGCGAGGCGCGGGCGCGCAGCGGGTTTCCCGGCTGCAAGTCATGGAAACCCATGCTATCGACCAGAAGCGCCGCCTGCTGCTGATCCGGCGCGATCAGGTCGAACATCTCGTGATGATCGGCGGCCCGGCGGACATCGTGGTCGAATCGCAGATCGTGCGCGGCCGGCCTTCGGCCCAGCCGACACCACGGCGGCCGGGCGGCCCTTCGGTTGCACCCCAGATGCCAGGCTTTCCAGGATCGCATCGCCCGCCGGCACCGAGCAGTGGCGAGTATCCCGAGACCTCGAGCGCCTCGCAGCCGATGGGGCAGAATACGCTTCCCCCGGCCGAACCGCGTGCGCCATCGCCCGCGATCGGCCGGGCCTCTGCAGAGGGACCCGGACATGCCCCCGGAGATAGCCCCGAACGCGGCCCCGCGCATGGGGCTGCGCAGGCAGCGGCGCTTGCGCCGAACCCGGCAGGCTCGCGCACAGAGGCCGCAGAGGTTGCGGAAACTGAGGCCGAACCGGTTCGCACAAGGCGCGCCGTGCCCGAGGCCTATCGCTTCGGAATGGACGAGGACGACATCCCGGCGCCTTCCTCGGCGGAGATTTCGGCGAGGAGCGGGGGCGGCAAGGCAGAACCACGCCAAGACGCGTCCGCCACGAAAGGCCGCGAGCTAAGGAATCCGCCGGCGCAGAGCCCCTCGGCAGACGCCTCGAAAGAGGAAAACAAGGCCGCGCTAGAGACGCCCTTCGGGGACATGCCGCTAGCTCTCAGGGCGCGGATGCTGTCGGGTCTCTTCAGTCCCGCCCCGAAGCCAGGACAGCCGGTACCGGACGAGACGCCGGCCGGTCAGGCGCCCTCCAACACCCTTCCTTTTGCAAAGCGGCCCGCTCCTCAGCAGGACAAAGCGCCCCTCAGCAGAGCAGCTGTGGATCAGGAAGCGGCCGACCCGAAACCGGAGCTGGTCGCCGCGCCTCAGGAAACCGCTGCAATAGAAAAAGCGACCGTCAGCTTTTTCCAGAACATCCGCCGGGTTTCAAAGGAAGCAACCGAGGAGGTCGCTCCGGCCAAGGCCGAGACTTCCAAGACCGAGACTGCCGAAACCGAGCCTTCCAAGCCCGATACCCGCTCTCTCGAAGAGGAGATCGGCGAGGCTTTCGGCGAGATCGCAGCCCAGCGCAGCGATGCGACCGATGCAAGGCCGGGAGGGGCAGACCGCTCTGCTCTCAACGTTCCCGCTGCCCTCAACGAGGATAAGGGAGAGGCACGGACGGCCACGGCGCATATGACGTGGCCGACGATTTCCATGACCGGGGAAAAAAGGTCAGGCGCTCCGCTCGAAGCGGCCGATGCCCAAAGCCCGAGAGACGAACGTCCGCAGCCAACGACGATTGCGGAGATTGCAAGCCAGCTGGAAAGCGCATTGTCCGAACATGTGACGGCACGCACTGAAGCGAGCGAACAGGTGACGGCGGGCGCGCAACCGGAAGGCCCCGGCGTTTCACCTGCAAAGCCTGAGGCGGTTTCGAAGGTCGAAAGCGACGACGAAATCTCGGTGATGGCAAAAGTGCCGGAAATCCACCGAGACGACGCTCATGGGGTCGAAGAACGGCTCGCACCGGAAGCGCCTGCGATCGCTCCAGCTCCCTTCTCGTCGGAGACGGGAGAGAACCAGGATCAGGCAAACGACGAGGAGCAGCGGGAGCGTCGCTCGACCGCCAATCTTGAAAACGACGAATCGGCAAGCGTCGTCGCCTTCGAGCCCAAGCGCAAATGGGCGTCCGAGCAGGAACAGCTCGAAGACGAGATGGCGCGCCTTTTGGGCGAACTGACGGGCGATCTGAAGAACCGTTAAGCCCGGATGCCCGCAAGGGTGCCCGCGCTGTCGCACAATCCCAAACGTAAAACACCCGCCCAAACGTAAAACACCCGGCTGATCGCTCAGCCGGGTGTTTGATTCTCGCGCCTTTGAATGAGAATTCGCTGCCGCACAGACCTCAGTCGTCGCGGTAGACCCTTTCCCGACGCTCATGACGTTCCTGCGCTTCGACCGACAAAGTGGCGATCGGCCGGGCGTCGAGCCGCTTCAAGCTGATCGGCTCGCCGGTTTCTTCACAAAATCCGTAACTGCCATCCTCAATCCGCCGCAACGCAGCATCGATCTTGGCGATCAACTTGCGTTGCCGGTCGCGGGCACGGAGCTCGATAGAGCGGTCCGTCTCCGACGACGCCCGATCTGCAAGATCGGGATGATTCTGGTTTTCCTGCTGCAAAGCCTGCAGAGTCTCCCGGCTTTCGGCCAGAATCTCCTCTTTCCAAGCCTGCAGCTTCTTACGGAAATATTCGCGCTGGCGCTCGTTCATGAACGGCTCATCTTCGCTTGGCGAATAGATTTTCTCTGCCTCCAACACCATCGGTCTTCCCCGCAGTGCCGCGTCTGCCCTTGGCGTGCCCTATACGGTCAAGACCACTGGCGCGCAAGCGTTCGAATATGAACCTTTGATATGACGTAGGGTCAAAGGCCATGGCTAACCTCACGTTAACCGTGTCATCGGCATTCTCCCTTTATGGACAATCAAGCGAACTCTTCTGCGGCTCATTTGCACGCCATGGCTGTAGCCGAAGCGATGGTCACCGATGCGATCGCGCAGCAGCGCACGGCCTTGCAAGCCGGAAGAAAGCTCGCAGCCAAGGCCTACGGCACGGCCCTCAACGAGGCGGCGCGAACCTATATCGCCACCCTTCGCGCCGTGCGGCGCAAGGTGACGAGCGAAATCGAAGTCGAGCGTCTGGAGGCGCAACGTCGGGCTTTCGCGAATCTCCTGCGCGTTGAACTCGCGGCTCTCGCGACGGCCCGCCTGAGTTCCGAGGCAGGCCTCGTCTTCAAGACGCCAGCTGCGAGCGACAAAAGCCTTCCGGCCCAGTCGGAGAGGTCGACGCGCACCCATCCGCCAAAGAGCATCGGTCAGCACGCCCGCGCGGCCTGAAGCCGTCACAACTTGCCCCGGGATTCCTGCCAGCGATCCATGAGACGCAGCTGCCAATAGACCAACTGAGTCGCGGCCTGGCCGAAGATGTTGCGGCCGCCGACGAGACGGTCGATCCAGGCCGGCAGGAACGGCTCGAACGCCCGCCAACTCTCGTCGCCCGCGGCGATCGCTGCGGCAATGAGATTGCCGCCCGTGGCAGTTGCCCCCATGCCATGGCCGCCGAATGCGGTCACACCCCACAGCCCGGCATCGCGTGCGCCTGCAAGGAGCCCGATGACCGGCATTTTGTTGCGCTGATAGCCCATGAGGCCGCCCCAGGCATATTCGGTGCGGAACGCGCCAAGCTGGGGATAAATCGACAAAATGTCCCGTGTCAGCATCCGAGCGAGCTCTTTCGGCTCGCTGCGGGCCGTGGTGATACGTCCGCCCCACAGGAGGCGGCGGTCATCGCCTGAGCCGACGATACGGTAATAGTCGCTCGACCGGCGCGTATCGCCGATGCAGCCGGAAAAATGGATCGCCTTGTCGAGCCGGTCGCCCAAAGGTTCGCTGGTGACGACATAGGTCGAAACCGGCAGGACCGCGTGTTCGAGCGGCGGATAGAGACCGACCTGCGTCGCATTGCCCGCAAGCACGACGTGGCGCGCACGAAGCGTTCCCTTGGGTGTGGTGACGCGCCAGCCGCCGCTCTCGCGCGACAAGCCGGTCGCCGGGCTCGCCTCGTAGATCCTGGCACCGCTGTCCGCTGCGGCGACAGAAAGCGCGCGGCTGTAGGCGAGCGGGTCGAGATGAAATGGCTCCGGATCGTGGAGAGCTCCGAAATAACGGTCGGTCTCAAGCGTCTCGCGCACCGCTTCGCGCGGCCACACCTGGTAATGAACGCCATAATCACGCGCCATCCGTTCCGCGCGCTCTTTCAGTGCGTCCTCAGCCGGATAGCGCACGCATTTGAGCCATCCGCGCCCACCGACGAGATGCTGCAGCCCGAATTCGTCGAGGCGTTCCGCCACGAACTGCGTCCCTGCCCGACCCATGTTGAACAGCGCTCTGGCCTTCGGAAGACCGAGCTGCTTTTCGATGGCGAAGATCGACTGGGCATAGCCCGGCGAGACGAAGCCGCCATTGCGGCCGGAGGCACCCCAGCCGACCCGGTTCGCCTCCAGAAGAGCAACGCTCTTTCCTATACGCGCAAGGCAGAACGCGGTGGTGATGCCGGCGAGACCGCCACCGACGACCACCGTCTCGACCTCCTCTTCTCCTTCCAGGACCGGGAAGACCGGCCCTTCTTCCTTGTTGGCGTACCAGCTCTCGGCATGCGGTTGGGCACCGATCGTCATCATCTCACCTCACCCTGCGGCTGGCGCCATCGGCCCAGATTGCCTCATTGCGCGGCAGCCGGCAGCATTGCGTCCTTTTAAGGCAGCTCCTACTGCCGCAACCCCCTGCCTGGCAAATCGAAAGCTTGCGGCGAATGCGCTGGCGGAGGTCGATGGAGCGTTTGTTCGCCGCGCTCTGGAAGCGGCTCCTCTTCGGCCCCAGATAAACCGCAGCCACAGAACACGTTTCGTTCGCGTCGCACGGGCCCCTCGGCCGGATATGCGGCACCGTCTACTTTGCGACAAAGGGGAAGCCGCATGGCGCGAGCTCTGCGCGAAAGCATCGACCGCCTCGAACTCACCACCAAGGTCACCCTCGCCGTCCTGGCGCTGGCGTCCGGCGTCTACACCTATCTGGGTGTTCGCGGGCTCCTCGACGGCTCCGCCTCGATCGTCTTCTTCGGGGCGATCATCTATTCCGCGGCGGTCTCCGTCGGCATCTACGCCTTCTGGACCTATCTCATGCGCTTTCTCCCTCTCATGCGAGAACGCGGCGGAAGACGGGCTCTATGGGCAGCGATGGGCATCGGCTCGATCATGATCGTCGCCATGTCGTCCTGGCTGAACGCCGCGGCCCTCGCAGGCTCTGCGGCACTGGAACAGCACCTCGCGAACACGGTGGAGGATTACACCCAGGATCTCGACGCGGCGCACAACAACGCGCTCGCGGCCCAATCGCTTCTGCCCGACATCCAGATGGCCGCCGAAAGGTTCTCCCGCCTCGCCGATGAAGAGCGTTCATCCGGCGCGCTCACCGGCACCTCGGGGTCGGGAACGGTGGTGCAGCTTCTCAATCAGATGTCGCAGCAATTGCGGGGCCTTGCCGATGAGGTGGCAGCCTCGCGCGAACGTGTGAAAAGCCTGTTCGATCAGGGCAGCGAGCACCTCGCCTCGATGCGCCGCCTGGTCTCGGCCTCCGGACCGATCGATCCGCGCGCCAATTCCTTCGCCGAGGAAGCCGTTTCGCTGGCCGGCGTCATCGCATCTTTGCAGCAGACCTCGGTCGCCCCTGCCGTCAAACGCGCCGCAGAGGATTTGTCGCTGTACTTCATCGCCCCCGTGGCCGACGGCGGCGACGCGGATCTTCGCCAGCGCCAGACCGCGGTCGTCGGCAATGTGGCGCAGGCCGTACAGGCGCAATCGGCAGCGCTTGCCACGGCGGCCGACAACATTCTCTCTGAGCCACACGTTCAGCCGAAGCGTTTCGTGCCCTTGTCGACGCCTGAAGCCGTCCTGCTTTATGCGAGCGATTTCCTGCCCTCCTGGGCGGGCGCGATCTCCATCGACCTTCTGCCCGCCGTCCTCGTTCTGATGCTCGTCGCCGTACACGGCGCGATTCGCCATCACGAAGACCCCGATATCGACGAGCACGCCATGACGGCCGGAGACATGCTCGTGGCCATGCGGCTTTACGAGCGCATGCGTGCCGCCGACCCGGCCCGGACGGCCGAGCCCGCAGTCTTAGCGCCCGCGGAAGCGACGGCCGCAACCGCCCGCGACCCCGAGACGACGGAGCCACGCAACATCACCACGTTGACACCGAAAGGCAGCGCACCCTCCCAGCAAGGCGGCCATGGTAATGTCAGCTCCTGAGCCCTCGAATGCTGGGGAGGCCGTGGCGCCCGAGGCGGGGCTTGCCGAACGCATCCGGCAATTGCCGGAAGGCACGATCCTCAAAGGCGTCTTCTTCGGCCTCGTGGCACTTTCCGTGGCGATGGTCGGCTTCGACCTGAAAGCGCTCGTCGATGAACGTCGGGCCGATCCTTTCGTCAATCCGGCCAGAGAGCCGGTGACCATGCCGCGCCCCGCCCCCGGCGATCAGGTCCGCCCCTATCTGCCGCAGACGCGGCCGGTCTCCCCCGATCGCGATGGCGCACCAAGGCGACAACCTCCCCGCAGTTTCGAGGAGGCCGAGCCTGTTCGCTTCCGTGCACTCAACGACGAGACGATCTCCATCGAAGGCACCATCGTGCCGGGCAGCGCCGGAGAGTTCGAGCGCTTCCTCCAGGACAATGATTTCTCCGCCGGGACAGAAGTCTTGCTTCACTCGCCGGGCGGCTCAGTTGCCGACGCCATGTCGATGGCTCGCCAGATCCGCGAGCATGAGTTCAACACCCGGATTGCAGCCGAGGGGTATTGCGCCTCCTCCTGCCCCCTCGTTTTCGCATCAGGCGTCGAACGCCATGCCGGCAAGAAGGCCTGGATCGGCGTTCATCAGATCTATGCGATGAAGGGCGCAGATGCGCTCGGCTCGCTTTCCGATGGCTTCGACCACGCACAAAGGGTTTCTGCCGAAGCCCAGGCCCTGTTGATCGACTTCGGCGTCGACCCACGCGTTTGGATCCACGCCATGGAAACGCCGAAGAACCAGCTTTATCTTTTCACTCTGGAAGAGCTTGCCGACTACCGTCTCGTCACGGATGCGCCAGATACCGACGCAAGCGAAACTGCGGCTGCGCGACAATAGACGCCGCACCATGAATGAGGTGAAGCTTGCTCCTTCCTCCGCGTTTCGTCTAAGTCGCAATGATGCCGAAATTGCTCCTCCTACGTCACGCCAAGTCGGATTGGCATTCCGGCGCCCGCACCGACTTCGAGCGCCCGCTCAATGCGCGTGGCCGCGAAGCCGCCGAGGCGATGGGCGCCTTTATGGCTGCGGAGGGATTGGCGCCGGACCTGGTGTTGTGCTCGCCGTCCAAGCGCACCCGCGAAACGCTCGAACTCGTCGCCAAAAGCCTGCAGCTGCCGGAGGACGTGCGTTTCCCGGAAGTTCTCTACGAAGAGAATGACGGCGATTATCAGGCGGTGCTTCGAAACGAGGCGGGCGAGGCCCGGTGCTGTCTCGTCGTCGGGCACAACCCGATGACCTATGAAGCGGCCTTGAGCCTTGCAGGAGATGGAGCATCGCACGACATGGCGCGTCTCGCGGTGAAATATCCGAGCGGCACTCTCTCGATCCTGGAATTCGACGCGCCCTGGGCGGAGCTGAAGACGGGCTCGGGACGCCTGACGGGATATGTCAGGCCGGCCGATCTGACGTCGTGACGGCACGCTTTGCACCAGCGACCGCCTCTGCCCATATAAAGCGCGCAAAACGAGCCTGAACTCAGTGGCATCCATCATCACCCTCGCCGACGAAGCCAGATACGCATTCGACAATCTCCTGGAAGGCGTGCTCGGCGGCCCGTCGACCCTGAGGCTCGGCGTCACCGGCCTGTCGCGTGCCGGCAAAACGGTCTTCATCACCGCACTCGTTCACAATCTCATCCATGGCGGGCGGCTTCCGCTCTTCGACGCCTACGCCTCTGGCAGGCTCGCCGGAGCCAAGCTGCAGCCGCAGCCCGACGACGCCGTCCCACGCTTCGATTACGAATCGCATGTGCGCAATCTCGTCGATGCCCGCATCTGGCCGCGCTCGACGAGACGCATCAGCGAATTGCGCGTCACTCTGGAATACGAATCGGCGAGCACCTGGAAACGGACCTTCGGGCCGGGCCGGCTCGATCTCGATATCGTCGATTATCCTGGCGAATGGCTTCTCGATCTCGCTCTTCTCAACAAGAGTTATGGCGAATGGTCGGCAGAGGCCGTTGCCATGTCGCGCGAACCGCATCGCCAGCAGCTCGCGGCCGAATGGCACCACCGTCTGCAGGGCGTCGATCCCGACGCGCCGGCCGATGAATTGAAGGCGCAGGAGCTCGCCGGCGCCTTCACGTCGTATCTGCGCGCGGCCCGTGCCGACGAATATGCGCTTTCGATGCTGCCGCCCGGTCGTTTTTTGATGCCTGGCGACCTTGAAGGCTCCCCCGCCCTCACTTTTTCGCCGCTCGATATCGCGCCCGACCGCGAACCGGTGCAGGACAGCCTCGCCGCCATGATGGCGCGCCGTTATGAATCCTACCGGACGCATGTGGTGAAGCCATTCTTCCGCAACCATTTCGCCCGGCTCGACCGGCAAATCGTGCTCGTCGACATGCTGGCCGCGCTCAATGCGGGTCCGGCGGCCTTGCGTGATCTCGAACAGGCGCTGGCCGACGTCCTCGCCTGCTTCCGGCCTGGTCGTGCGAGCTGGCTGACTTCGATCTTGAGCCGCCGGATCGACAAGATCCTGTTCGCGGCGACGAAGGCCGACCATGTCCATCGCTCCGACCACGACAATCTCGGCGCCCTGCTCGCACGCCTGACCGAGAAGGCCGCAAAACGCGCGGAATTTGCCGGTGCCGAGGTCAGCGTTATGCCGATGGCGGCAGTCCGCGCCACCCGGGAGGTCACGGTGACCCGTGGCGGCCGCAAGCTTCCCGCGATCGCAGGAGTGCCACTCGAAGGCGAAGAAGTCGCCGGTGAAGTCTATGACGGCGCGAGCGAAATCGCCTTGTTTCCCGGGGACTTGCCGAAAGATCCGGAATCGATTTTCGAAGCCGCCCGGCAGTTCCAGTCGAAGCCGAGGGACCTTGCAGAGGAAGCCCACGACGACACCCTGGCGCTGCGCTATCTGCGCTTCCGCCCGCCCCGGGTGGAGCGGAGTGAAACCGGCCTGAAACTCTCACTGCCGCACATACGCCTCGATCAGGCCCTGCAATTTCTTGTCGGAGACCGGCTGCAATGACTGCCTCGGAGACCCGCCGCGCCCCGGAAGCCTTCCGCCTCGACGAGCCCGGCGAAGCCGAGATCGAGGAAGAGGTCTGGGAGGAGCTCGACCCCGAGGAAACGGATGCCGACCGGGCCGTCTCGACCATCATCGAGCCCAAGAAGAACGGCATCCGCTGGGGCCGGCTCATCGTCGCATCGGCTGGAGCGCTCCTGTCGCTCGCCGTCGGCATCGCCATCGACGATCTCATTCGCAGTCTGTTCACACGCGCCGACTGGCTCGGCTGGGTCGGCCTTGTCTGTCTTGGTCTTTTTCTTCTCGCGCTCGGCGCCATCATCGGCCGGGAAATCCTTGGGCTCGCGCGGCTCAAGGCGATCGCCCGCTTGCGCCTGACAGCAGACGCCGCCTACGAAGAAAACGATCCCGACAAGGCGCGCAAAGTCGTTAAAGAGCTGATCCATCAATACGCCGACCGGGCAGATACCGCCCAGGGTCGCCGGCAGCTCAAGGAGCATCTCGGCGCGGTCATGGATGGTTCCGATCTCATTCGCCTTGCCGAGCGCGATCTCGTCGCGACACTGGACCAGCGCGCCAAGCAGGCGATCTCGAGCGCCTCACAGCGCGTCTCCGTGGTCACGGCAGTCAGCCCACGTGCGCTCATCGACGTGGCCTATGTCTTGATTGCCTGCCTCGGCCTCATTCGCCGCGTCGCCGCCATTTACGGCGGCCGACCCGGTGTGATCGGTCTGATGCGCCTGACGGGTGCCGTCGTCAGCCATCTCGCGGTGACGGGAACGATCGCCATCGGCGACACGCTCTTGCAGCAGGTGGTGGGTCAGGGCCTCGCAGCGCGCCTCTCCGCGCGGCTCGGAGAAGGCGTCGTCAATGGCCTCATGACGGCCCGCATCGGCCTGTCCGCGCTCGATGTTTGTCGCCCGGTGCCGTTCGTGGCGCAGCCGCGGCCCCGCCTCAAGGATCTGGCTGGCGATCTGATTTCATTTTCGGCCTCGCGCCAGGAGGTCGTCGCAACATCCCCACGAAATGCTCGTAGGGTTAACGAATGATTGTCATTTGGCTCCTAGGCTGATCGTCAGTTCAGGCCACGCCACATTCGGAGCCATTGATGTTGCGCGCTTTTTTCGTTGCAGCTCTTGCAATCTGCATTCCTGCGCTTGCCCCTCAGCCGGCCGCAGCCGCCGATGAGGACGCTGTTGCCTTCATGGAGCGGTTCGGGGGCGAATGGCGCGGCAGCGGCCGTCTTTTGATCGGTCCGGAAAGCGGCCTCCGCTTCCATTGCGCGCTGAACGGTGATCCGAGCCGCAGCATGATGGCGTTCGGCATGACCGGAAAATGCTGGACCGGTTCGCTCTCCGCGCCTGTTTACGCAAGGCTGCGCTACAACGGCGACCAGAAGCGCTTTTTCGGCTCGTTCATGGACGGCGCGGAAGGCGACGGCGCCAATATCGTCGGCGAGCGCGACGGCGAAGGCTTCATGTTGAAGCTGATGCGCGGCGAACTGCAGGGGCTCCTGGATGCCGAGCCGGCAGGCGACGGCAAGATGACCATCCTCCTTTCGCTCTATGATCCGAACTCGCGACGCTCTATTCCTGTTGCAGCAATGGGATTTGCGAGAGCCGGCTCCGATTCGCTGCCGATCTACGATCCGGCCATCACAGGATCGATCGAACCCGGTAACAAATAGCGGACGGCGGGACCGGTTTTCGGGAATCTTCACGTTTCAGCCTCACCTTCCGGCCACCGGAGGGGGAAACCGCATGTCGACCGCACAATCGTTGGATCTCGTCGTTAAGTCGGAAACTGAAGATCAGGCAGAGCCTCCCGCTCCAACAGCCACGCCAGCGCTCGACGCGACGATCGTGGAAGGTCCGGCCGCATTGCTGTCGCTCACGTCCGATTGGCAAAGGCTGATCGACGCCTCTCCTCGCGGCCGCATTTTTCAGACCCCGCAGCATCTGGCGATATGGGCGGAGCATTTTGCGAGCGATCCGAAGGTCGGCTTCAAATGCGTCGTCGTTCGCCGCAACGGCCAGGTCGTGTTGATCTGGCCTCTCGCCTTCTGGAAGATCGGCCCATTGAAGCTGACGCAGACCGCCGGCGCCCCCGTCGCGCAATACGAAGACATTCTGGTCGAGCACAAAAACGAGGCCGCCTCGCTCTTCGCACCGGCTCTCGCCGAAATGGAGCGAGCCGGCATCGATCTCATTCTGATGGAGCGCGTGCGGGCCGATTCCGCACTCGCCGCCGTGCTGCCGCCGCAGACCGTCGCGCTGGGCGAGGAAGACGGCGCACCGTTTGTCGACCTCTCCTCAGGTGACGTCGAGACGGCGCTTGCCGGCCGCAAAGGAAAAGTCAAACGCCACCAGAAAAAGCGCATCGTCGCCCTCGCCGAAGAAGGCGAGCTCCGCCTCGAAGTGGCGCCCGACGGTCCGACGACGCGGCAATGGCTGCGCGAGGCGACAGAGATGAAGCGCGCATGGCTGACGGAGAAAGGCTTTCTAAGCCGCGCATTCCTGGACGAGCGCACCAATCAGTGCCTGGAAGCCTTCGCCGAGCGTCATGGTGGAGCCGACGTGAAAACCGGAATGACCGCCGCGCGCCTGACGGTCGGAGGACGCCCCGTCGCCACAGAGATCGCCTACCGGCTGGGGGGCGACTACCTCCTCTTTCTCGGAGCCTTCGCGCCGGAATACGGCCGCTTCGGCCCTGGCAACGTTCTGACGGAGATGGTTTTGCGCTGGTGCGTTCAGAACGGCATCACGCGCTACGACATGCTCCCGCCACGCTACCGCAACAAGCACGAATGGGAGACAGGTGAGGTCCTCGTGCACGATTTCGGCGTGCCGCTGAGCTGGCGGGGCGGATTTTACCTGCGCGCCGTCTTGGGCTACGGCAAACCGCGGCTGAAGCGTTTGTATTACGCTCTGCCTCTGCCTTTGCGCTCGCGCCTGGCCAATCTGATGCTGCGCCTCTAGCGGGCTTCACGCGCAGCCGGTAGCGCCGCTCCGCGGAACAGAGATCAGGCCACAAAAAAGGCGGCCGAAGCCGCCAATTTTCCCCAATCGCAAGAAACTGCCCCTCGCCCGCTTCGCAGCGGCCGACGGGGCTCGCCATCTCAGATGACGCCGAGCTTCTTCTGCAGTTTCGACGAGGACGTCGTGTACTGAAAGACGACGCGCTCGTCCGGTGCGATGTAGTGCTTGGCGGCCTGCGCCATCAAAGCCGCCTCGTGGAAGCCCGAGAGGATCAGCTTCAGCTTGCCGGGATAGGTGTTGATGTCGCCGATGGCGAAGATGCCCGGTTCGGACGACTGGAACTTCTCCGTATCCACCGGGATCAGGTTCTCGTGGAGATTGAGACCCCATTCGGCGACCGGGCCGAGCTTCATCGTCAGCCCGAAGAACGGCAGCATGCGCGTGCAGGAGACTTCGATCTCCCCATCCGGCGTCTTGAGGACGGCCGCTTCCAGGCTTCCGTCTCCGCCTTTGAGCGCAGTCACCTGCCCCTGCTGGAACGTCAGCTCGTGCTTTTCCTGAAGCGCGAACATCTTGTTGACGGAATCCGGCGCGGCGCGGAATTCCGGGCGCCGATGGACGAGCGTCACGCTCTTTGCGATCGGATGCAGGTTCAAGGTCCAGTCGAGGGCCGAATCGCCACCGCCGACGATCAGGAGATCGTGGTCGCGGTAATCCTCCATCCGCCGCACCGCATAGAAGACGGAGCTGCCTTCATAGGCTTCGATGCCCGGGATCGGGGGACGCTTCGGCTGGAACGACCCGCCACCGGCAGCAACGACAACCGCCTTCGCTTTGATCGTCGTCGCGGCATCGGTTCTGAGAAGGAAACCGCCATCTTCGGTGCGCTCGAGCTCGGAGACCATTTCGCCGAAATGGAACTCCGGATTGAAGGGAGCAATCTGCTCCATGAGCTTTTCGATGAGGCCCTGCGCCGAAATCTCCGGCCAGCCCGGAATGTCGTAGATCGGCTTCTCAGGATAGAGCTCGGCGCACTGGCCGCCCGGGCGATCGAGAATGTCGACCAGATGGCATTTCAGATCGAGCAGTCCGAGCTCGAAAACGGCGAAAAGCCCGACGGGTCCCGCCCCGATGATGGCGACGTCGGTTTCAACAAGCGTTCCAGTCATGCTTGACGCTCCGGAATGGTGACGACGAGTCCGTCCAACTCGTCACGAACCCTGATCTGACAGGACAAGCGCGAGGTCGGCCGAACATCGTAAGCGAAATCCAGCATGTCCTCTTCCATCGGCTCCGGAGAGCCGGTGCGCTCGAACCATTCCTCGGCGACAAAGACATGGCAGGTCGCGCAGGCGCAGGCGCCGCCACATTCAGCTTCGATTCCGGGAAGGCCCTGCTTGAGAGCGGCTTCCATCACAGTGGAGCCATTTTCGGCTTCCACCTCGTGGCGGTCGCCGTCCAAACCGATAAAAATGATTTTTGGCATGATCGATCCGTGTTGCGCCGCACGGGTTTAGGGACGCGGCGGGCGATGTCAAGAAGGGCACAAAACGGGTGCCCGCGTGTCGCAGGTGACCCCAAGGTCAGGTTCGGGCGAGATATCGCACAACCTCTTGCACGGCGGCTTCGAGCGGCGCAAGGTCGCAGCCCTCCGCTTTCAGCCGTTCTTCGGTGCGTGCGGCCGCCAAAGCCAGCCTTTCGGCCCCGACATTGCGGGCAAGCCCCTTGAGGGCGTGCACGCGCTCGCCTCGCGCAGAAGAGGTCTTCGCCTCCTTGACCTGATTGAGCAGCCGGTCCGCTTCGGTGACGAAAAGCGACAGGATCTCAACCTTCAAAGCCTCGTTGTGCATCGTCTGCCGGTCGAGATGGGCCTCATTGAGGACCGCAGCATCCTCCGCCATGGCCTGTTCCTTCGTGGAAGCGGATGGTTTTGCCCCCAAGGCCTGGGTGGCGTCCGCTTCCGCCACGCATGTGCCCCAAAATAGCCCGAATCTTAGCTCGCTACATGCACGATAGGCTGCAGCACATTCATATTATTCATGAAACAAGTGCACAGAAACGGGAAATCCCGTGATTCCGGCTTCTCAGGCCGTTACATAAATATTAGGATGCATTCACCCATTTTGATGGGAAGGCGCAGCTGTGTCTTGGTCGACACGGCTGCGTTCGGTATCGGGCGGCGGCGGTTCTACAGCCAAGGGGGTGGCAGGAATCGTCCAGAATGGGTGGCCCCTGCATATGTCACCCTCGCATGCCGGCAGAGACTGGCACGGCGTCCGTTGGAGTGGTTGCGTACGGACCGGAGCGAATGTCATGGGTAAAATACCAAAAGCGGAATCGACCGAAGCGGCTCTGTCGGCGGTCGAAGAAGCGCTGAGGATCGACTTCGGCGCCGCGGCGAACAGTCCAGCGAGAGCTTCAGGAGGTGCGGCGGCGGCGAAGCCCGTGCCGGCCAACAATGGCCGCTCCAAGAAGACGGAAGCGCCCACCAAAGCCGAAAAACGCGCCGAGACGGAATCGTCGCGCAGCAGCGAGCGCAAAGCGCGACGCGCGGCCAATGACGACGTCCGTTCCATCGGCAATCTTCTTTACGCCCTGCAGAGACGGCCTTCCTACGCGCCGTTTTGGACCGCGCTTCTCATGTCGGCCGTCTGGGCCGGCCTCGGCACGGCCTTCGGCATGGCGCTGTGGCGCGACCAGATCGCAGCGCTCGATTCGATCGAGCAGCTCCGCCAGGCGCCGCATCTCGTCGCTCTCGGCGTCGCAATCGTCGTTCCGGTCCTCCTCTTCTGGGTGATGGCGCTGATGATCTGGCGCTCTCAGGAGATGCGCATCGTTTCGCGCACCATGACCGAGGTGGCGCTTCGCCTTGCTGAGCCTGAAAACATCGCCAAGGAATCGATCGTCACCGTCGGTCAGGCAATCCGCCGTGAAGTCGCCTCCATGGGCGACGGCATCGAGCGGGCATTGGCGCGCGCCAGCGAACTCGAAGTGCTGGTGCAAAACGAAGTCGCCTCGCTTGAGCGCTCCTACACCGACAATGAGATGCGCGTCCGCCGTCTCGTCGACGAGCTCGTCAACGAGCGCGAGGCGATCCTGCAGAACGCCGATCGCATCAAGGCGGCAATGGGCGGGGCGCACGAGACGCTCACCTCCGATCTCGCCAAGACCAGCGACCAGATTCTCTCCACCGCCGATGAAGCGGCGCGCCGCATTGCCGACCTTCTCGTCGAGCGCACCAAGAACGTGACCGTCGATCTGTCCCGCGCGGGCGACGATTTCGCCACGTCCATTTCGAGCCGCACCGAGAGCCTGCTGGAGCGCATCAATCAGGTAAGCGGCCAGATCGGCGACACGATCGACCACCGCGGCGAAGAACTCGTCGGCCGGCTGAACCGCAGCCAGTCGGAAGCCACCGAGAGCTTCACCGAACGCGGCAGCGAGCTTCTGGAACGCATCCGCGCCGCCAGCGAAGGATTGAACGAGCTCATCGCCTCCAAGGGTGGCGAACTCAACGACCGCATCGTCGAGGCGCAGGACCGGCTCAATTATACGCTCACGGAACGCTCCACCGCCCTTCTCGAGAATCTGGGGCAGTCGAGCCAGCGCATCGAAAATGCCATCCTCGTCGATGGGCCCGCACTCGCCGAACGCAT
Source organism: Afifella marina DSM 2698 (assembly GCF_900102695.1). Classification (GTDB taxonomy): domain Bacteria; phylum Pseudomonadota; class Alphaproteobacteria; order Rhizobiales; family Afifellaceae; genus Afifella; species Afifella marina. The sequence continues at coordinate 645,615 of NZ_FMVW01000002.1, read as the reverse complement.
GTCGAGCCGCGGCGAAGAGCTTGCCGAGCGTATGACCTCGAGCAGCGACCACCTCACCCGCCAGCTCACGGAAACCAGCGAAGCGCTGACCAGCCGGCTCGTCACGAGCAGCGAAGAAATGACCGGCCGCCTCCTGTCCAGCAGCGAAGAGCTGAGCGGGCGGATCACGACGTCGAGCCGGCAGTTCACCGACAGGATTTCTTCAACCGGCGAAGAGCTGATTTCGCGCCTTGAGACTGGTGGTGAGGATGTCGCCGCCCGCATCACGGCGAGCGCCGATGCGCTGAATGACCGCTTGGGCACAACGGGAGCCGATATCGCCGGGCGCATCACCATCCGCGGCGACGAACTCGTCGAGCAGCTCGGCGCGCGTGGCGATGCCATCGCCGACCGCATCGGAGAAAAGACCGAGGAAACGGCGAGCCGGCTGGAACGCGCGAGCGACATCGTCGTCAACACACTCGATACCCGTTCGCGCAATGTCATCGACCAGCTCGGTCAGACCGGAAAGTCGATTTCGGTTGCCATGCACACCGAGCTCGAAGGCGTCACGCAGCGCCTGACGGATGCGGAACGCAGGCTGTCGACGACCGGCGAACGTGTCGCCGGCACCGTGGAAGAGCAGGTTGGCCGCATCGAAACCGGCTTCGATCAGAGCGCAGATCGCCTCAAGGGACGTCTGTCGGAGATCGAAGAGACGGTCAAAGGCTCCGCCATTCGCCTGGAAGAAGCCGGCGACAATGTCGGCGAACGCCTGCGCCAGAACGTCGATATCAATGTCGAGCGTTTTTCGGGACGCCTCTCCGAGATGGAAGAGACCGTCAAGAGCTCGGCCGAGCGGCTTGAAGAGGCTGGCAATGGCGTGGCTGAACGCTTCCGCCAGAATATCGACGTCAACGTCGAGCGTCTCGCGGGCCGCCTCTCAGACATGGAAAATTCGGTGCGCGGATCGGCCGAGCGCCTGGTGGAAACCGGCGACGATGTCGCCCGCCGCCTCGGCGCCAGCATCGACGGCAATGCCGATCGTCTTGCCGGGCGTCTTTCGGAGATGGAGGATTCCGTCAGGAGTTCTGCCGACCGCCTGGAAGAAGCCGGCAACGGTGTGGCCGAACGCTTGCGCCAGAACATCGACGTCAATGTCGAACGCCTCGCAGGCCGGCTCTCGGAAATGGAAAATTCGGTGCGCGGATCGGCCGAGCGCCTGGTGGAGACCGGCGACGACGTCGCCAAACGCCTCGGCACCAGCCTCGACGGCAATGCCGATCGCCTCGCCGGACGCGTCGCGGAGATGGAAGACGCGCTGCGCAACTCTGCCGGCCGTCTCGAGCAGGCGAGCGACAGCGCGGGCCAGCGTCTGCGTCAGAACATCGACGTCAATGTTGAGCACCTCGCCGGCCGTCTCTCAGAGATGGAAACCTCTGTTTTCGCCTCGGCGACCCGGCTTGAGGAAGCCGGCGAGCGCGTTTCGGAACGGCTCGGCTCCAGCCTCGACAGCAATGTCGACCGCCTGACGGGCCGCCTGTCCGACATCGAGGACACGTTGCGGGCCTCGGCCGGACGTCTCGAGGAAACTGGCGAGCACGTCTCAGAGCGACTGCAGCGCAGCGTCGACGGCAATGTCGAACGCTTGAATGTCCTCTTCGACGATCGCGGCAATACGATTTCGGAAACGCTCGACCAGAAGACGGCGATGCTGTCGACGGTGCTCGGCGAGCGTGGCCAGGCTCTCGGCGCCATGATCGACGGTCACGTCGCTCAGGTCGGAGAGACCCTCGACGGCCGCCTCGGCGGGTTCGAGACGCGTCTCAAGGAAAGCGCCGAGAATGTTGCGATCCGCCTCGCCTCTTCGGCCGAGACGATCGAAATGGCCGTGTCGGCGCGCCTGTCGAACTTCGAAAACCGCGTCACGGCGCGCATCGGCGAGGTCACGCAGGAATTCGGCGAACGTGCCGACGGCCTCTCAGAGACGCTCGACGACCGCCTCGGGCGCATCAACACGGCGCTCGACACACGGGCACGCCAGATCAGCGACACGCTGGTGGCGCGGACCCGCGAAATCGCCACGGCCTTCAACGAGGGCCAGTCGGAGATGACGACGAGCCTCGACGCACGCCTCGGCGAACTCGGTGAGACGCTGACGAACAAGACGCAGGAGCTGAGCGAGACGATCGCCAGCCGCATGATCGACGTGAACGCAAGCTTCGGCGAGCGCCTGATGGCGGTGGAGCACAGTTTTGCCGACCGGGCGAACTCGCTGCAGGCGACGCTCACCGGCACCAGCGACGCGCTCAACGAGAAGACCGAGACGCTGAACAGCATGCTGACCCAGCGCCAGAACGAGCTCGCTTCGGTCATCGATTCGCGCTCTTCGATCCTGGTGGAGACGATCGAGAACCGCGGACGCTTCGTCATCGACGGCCTGGAGAACCAGAACCGCATCCTCACCGACACCTTCGGCACGCAGGCGGAGAGCTTCGTGGAAGGCCTGGAAGGGCGCACCCGCGATCTCACCGAAGCCTTGGACAGCCGTCGCTCCGGCCTCATGGAGGATCTCGAACGGCAACGCGACAGCCTCTTCGAGGGCATGGAGGACCGCAGCCGCAACACGGCGGACGCCATCCGCGCGACGAGCGAGGAATCACTCAGCCGCCTGGACGACAGCGCCCGCGCGCTTCTTTCCAATCTCAGCACGCATTCCCACAACATCATCGATGCGGTTACCGGCACCAACGCCCGCTTCCGCACCGATATCGATTCGCTCCTGACGCGGATGGAAGAAACCAACGCTCAGCTGACCGAGGTTCTGGGATCGAGCGGAGAACAGCTCTCCGCAATCGAGAGCAACCTCGCCGGCCAGGCGGAGAGCTTGCGCAATGCCCTTTCGGCGGCAGCGCAGGACACCTCCACCTCGACCTCGATCCTCTCCGACCAGATCAAGACGCTGCGCGACGTGTCGACCCACGTGCTGCGTGACATCACGGCCATCGCCTCGCAATTCGACAGCCAGTCGGAATCGCTGTCGGAAGCCGGACGCATGCTCGACGAGGCCAACCGCACGATGGAAGGCCGCATCAGCGGCTCCACCGAGGCGTTGGAAGCGATGGCGCAGGGCCTCACCGGCCAGGCGGCATCTGTCGAAGAGCAGCTCACGCGCCTCACGGCGATGCTCTCCGACACGCTTGGATCGGCCGAAGAGCGCATCAATTCGGTCGCCGATTCCTTGAGCTCGCGTGCCTCTCTGTCGGCGCAGCGGGCAACCGAAGAGCTGGCCCAGAGCCTCGGCGCGGCGGAAGAGCGGGTCAGCGCCATCGCAAGCTCCCTCACCTCCACGGCGTCCGATTCGGCCCGCCAGGCCGCAGAGGAACTCGCCGCGAGCCTCGCGGAGGCGGAGGAGCGCATCAACGCCATCTCCGGCTCGCTCAGCACGCGCGCCGCCATGTCGGCCCGTCAGGCCGTCGAGGAGCTCGCTGAGAACCTTTCGCAGGCGGAAGAGCGCATTGCCGCCCTCACCGGCTCCCTGTCGTCTGCAGCCTCCGATACGGCCCGCAGCACCTCGGAGGAGCTGGAGCGGACGATCGGCTCGGCAGAAGAGCGCGTTGCCTCTCTCGCGGAATCCTTGAGCGCCAAGACGTCGATGTCGGTGCAGACCACCTCGCAGGAGCTGGAGACGACCCTCACCGCGGCCATGCAGCGCATCAACGAGGTTGCCGATGCTCTGAGCGCGCGGGCGGCGCAGTCCGCCACCGGCGCTTCGGAAGAGCTGGAGCAGACCTTGAGCTCGGCCGAACAGCGCGTCGCCCAGATCGCCCAGGCGCTCGGCCGTCGGGCCGAGGAAGCGGCCCGCGCCGCCATCAGCCAGTTCGAGACGATGCGGCTTGCCGCCATCGCCGAAGGCCAGCGGACGGTGGAGAGCGTGGAACAGGCCCGCGCTGAACTGAGCGAACGCCTCGCCGACGTGACGAACGGTTCCGACGAGAAGGTCCGCGCGGCAAGCGAGCGGCTCATGTCGGAAATCTCCGAGGCCGTCGAAAGCGCCACAGAGCGTTTCGCCGAGACCGCGGAGAAAATGCGTCATGCCGCCCGCGACATGAAGAGCGAGCTTGAATCGGCACGCGAAGATCTGCGCCGCGGCGTCAAGGACATGCCGGAAGAAGCCCGTCACGCTTCGGAGGCGATGCGCCGCGCCATCACCGAGCAGATCGAAGCGATCTCGGCTCTGACCGATATCGTCTCGCGCCGCGAAGGTGCCGCAAAGCGCACCGCCCAACCGGCGGCGACCGCGCCCCGGCGTGAGGAACCCGTCGAGGCAGCACCGCAGCCGCACAGCCTGCCTCGTGCCGCAAATCTGGAGACGGAAAGCACTTCCGACCGCGCCCCGATCACGCCGCGCTCCACTGGCACGGCTTCGGCAAGCACCCCTGCGGCACCTGCGGCAGCGCCTGCGTCTACGCCGACCCCGGCTCAGCCCGCAGCTCAGCAGACCCAGTGGAGCGAGCGTTTCGCCCGTCCCGCAGCGCCGCAGCCCGAGCCGAAGCCGGAACCGCGTCCGCAGGGCGAGCGTCGCGGCTGGGTCGCAGATCTCTTGCGGCGCGCATCGAGCGACGAAAGCGAATACGACACCGGGCCGGAGCCTGCCTCCGCCCCGACGCCTCAGCCCGCTCCGGCCACTCAGAACGCGACGCCGGGCCGCTCGCCCTCCCAGATGGTGGAAAGCCTCAACTCGCTTTCCGTCGACATCGCCCGGGCGATCGACCACCAGGCCGCAGTCGAGCTGTGGGAGCGCTATCGCAAGGGTGAGCGCAACGTCTTCACGCGGCGGCTCTACACGATCCAGGGCCAGAAGACGTTCGACGAGATCCGGCGCAAATACGAGCGCGACGGCGAATTCCGCCGTGCGGTCGACCATTACATCGCCGATTTCGAGAAGCTTCTCGACCAGCTGGCGAAGCGCCAGAAGGATCCGGCGATGGCGCAAAGCTACCTCGCCTCGGACACGGGCAAGGTCTACACCATGCTCGCGCACGCGGCCGGCCGCTTGAGCTAAAGCAAGCAATCACGAAGACACGAAAGGGCGGCCACGAGCCGCCCTTTTTGTTGTCTGCAAGGGGCCAGGAGAACCTTGAGGCCCGGCGATACTATTGCCAGGGAACGTTATGGCCAGGCGACGCTAAGGACGGCGTCGAGGGAGCACCATTTAAGTCTTTCGGACCTGCGGCCCCGCAAGGCCCAAAGACCGTCAGCCCGGTAGTGTCACAATGATCGGATCTCGATCGGTGGCGACGATCGTGTGCTCGTACTGCACCACGGGGGCGGAGGGCTCACTGTAAAGTGTCCATCCGTCATCGCCCTCGGCAGCCCAGAGACCGCCCTTCGACAGGAACGGCTCGACGGTGAGCACGAGCCCCTTGTTGATGCGCCGCCTGTCGCTCCGCGTCGGCCAGGTCGCGATTTCCCCGGGGTATTCGTGCAGGGAGCGGCCCACCCCATGGCTGGCGAGATTGCGGATGAGCGTATAGCCGCGCTGCGAGGCGAAGTGCCCTATGGCATCTCCGATGGCCGCGAGCGGCCGTCCGCTGCCGACCTGCGCGATGCCGATCTGCATGGCCCGCTTACCGTCTTTGCAGAGGCGCTCCAGCGAGTGCTCGACGGGTCCCACACGAAATGTCGCCCCGGTATCGGCAAAATAGCCGTTCTTCGAAGCCGAAACGTCGATATTGACCAGATCACCTTGAGCGATCACCCGGTCGCCAGGAATGCCGTGCGCGATTTCCTCGTTGACGCTGATACATGTCGCGCCCGGGAAATCGTAACAGCTTTGCGGCGCCGACACCGCGCCCTCACGCTCGAGAAATGCCTGACCGATCTCGTCCAATTCCCTGGTCGTCATGCCGGGCTCCACCGCTTTCGCCATCGAGCGCATGGCATTGGCCACGATCCGCCCGATTTCCTTCAGCCCGTCCAGTTCGTCTTGTTTGGTGATCGTCACGCTTCGGATCTCGTGGGGGAAGAAAAATCACATGGCGGCAGCACCGGCGATCTCCCGCCGGGAGGACTGAACGCGGCGCCCTAAACGCTCGTCAGCGTCCAGCTGGCGATCTCGGCAAACGCCTGATCCATCGCCTGGTTGAGGCCGGCGACGATCGCTGCATTGTCGTTGCTTGCGACGGGGCTTTCCGCATGCACAACGCGCGAGGCGACGACGCGGCCGTTGCGGTCGTTGAGGAGCTTGACGTTGAAATCGGCGACGGCGACGCCGTTCCTGAGCTCGAAGGCGCGCACGTCGAGAACGATCTGATAGTCGATCAAGAGCCCCTGCCCCGGCAAGCCGACGGCTTTCACACGCCCCGTATTCTGCAGCGTCTCCATGAGCCGTGCCTGCAACAGCCGCGGCAGCGTGTCCGGCCAGGCCGCTCCCGGCAGGTAGGCGAGCTCGGCGGGCGTTGGACGCGCGGCAATGCGGGTCGTGTCGAGGCTTGCAAGAGCGGCAGGCACAGGAACCAGAATCTGCGCGGATGTCCCGGCACGCACAGAGACATCCTGCGGCGCCGTCAGATCATAGATGGAATCGGGCGTCTTCGGCAGCACGGCGCAGCCGCCAAGCAGCAACAGCGAGACGAGCGCCGCAGCGCCGGCCGCTCCTCCGAAGCGGGACCCGCACTGAGGGTGGGCCTTACCGATGTCCTTGCGCATATTCATCCAATCGCTCTTGCGAGCTCTGCCCCAACCGGTCTTTGCCATCATCGTCGCCATTACCGTCTCTGGCCGCGATAAGTGGGCGCATCGTCTCCGCCGAAGATCAAGCGGCCCGGATTCCTCTCAAGTTCGGAAATCAGCGAATCCAGCCGTGACACGGTTCGCCGACCCTCGTTCACGAATTGGCGGATATCGGCAAGTCCCCGGCTTGAGAAATCCGACGCCCCGGAGCCGATCGTCTTCGCCTGTTCGTTGAAGGTCGCCGCGGCCGTCTGGATCTCGGCAAGCGTCGCCCGCGCCTGGGCGATCAGCCCCTGCCCCTCTTCGCTCGAAGCCGTATCGTCGAGCGTGCCCAAAAGTCCTTCGGCCTTGGCGCTCAGAACACCCAGGCGATCGGAGACCTGCCGGGCATTGGCGATAATGACACGAATGTCCTCGCGCGATTCATCGACCGTCGTCGCAACCCGGTTGATGCTGTCGACCGTGTCGGTGATCTTCTGGGGATCGACGCTCGCCATGACCTCGCTGGCATCGTTCACCATCGTTTGGACCTTCTGCGGATCGACCGCGCCAAGCACATTGTCGGCCTGACGGCTGACCGAAGCGAGGCGCGTCACCAGCTCGTCGATCTGCTCACGCCGCGCCTTGAGCGTCGCCGCAAGTTCGGACACGCCTTCAACGGTGGTGCGGATACGCTCCGGATCGATGGCAGCGCTGATGCGATCGACATTGTCGACGGTTGAGGAAATTTTCGCGGGATCGATGCTCGCCACGATCGTCTCAGCCTGGTCGACGACACTGCGCACGCGCTCCGGATCGACGGCGGCCACCACCTCGTCGAGGCGCGTGCTGACCGCGGAAAGCCGGGTGACGAACTGGTCGATATCGGCCTGTCTGGCGCTCAGTGTCGCCGCAAGATCCGACGCGCCTTTGACGGCGGTACGCACCTCTTCCGGATCGATCGCTCCACTCACCCGGTCGATATTGTCGAGCGTGCGGGCGAGCTTTTCCGGATCGACCGCCTCGAGAATGGGACCGGTCTTTGCCTGGACTTCGCTCACCAGGAGGTCGGCCTTTTCTCCGACATTGCGCATGCGATCGGAGAACTCACGCACATCGTCGGAAACGCCGGAGAGATTCTCGACGAACTTGCGCACTTCCGCGCTCGTATCGCCGAGCGACTGGCTGAATTCGGCGACATTGTCGACGGTCTGCGAAACCTTATCGGGCTGCACCGCGGCGACGATCGCATCCGCCTTGGCGATGATGCCATCGAGCTTGCCCGACATACCGGCCATGCCCTCGGCCGCGCTGGACACGGAATCGATCAGTCTCGAGATCTGCTGCGAGTTGTCGCTGAGCGCACCGGAAAACGTGTCCACATTGGAGATGATACGATTGATGCCGTCGCGGTTGTCCGCGACGATCTTGTCGATGGCGTCGAGGGTGGATTCCGCACGCCCGGCGATCTCGCGCGCCGAGGCCATGAGATCCTGCATGTTGGACTGCTTGGCCACGAGCACGGGGACGTCATCGTCCGTCTGCTCCCACACGTCCGGCTCATTGGCCGAGCCCCCCACCATCTCGATGTAGCCGACGCCAGTCACACCCTGGAAACCGAGCGAGACCTCGGTGTCCGACTTGATAGGCGTATTGGCACCGACGGAAACGCGCGCATAGACGCGCGAGGGATCCGACGGATCGATCTCCAGCGCCTTCACGTCGCCCACCTTAATACCGTTGAACAGCACCAATGCCCCTTTGGTGAGGCCGGTGATAGAGCCGGAAAAGACGATGCGCAGCGGCTGCTGCTCCTGCGAGCCCTCCCCGGCAGCCATCCAGTAGATGAAGCCGAAGGCCGCAACCAGGACAGCAAGTGTGAAGGCGCCGATAACGGCTGTGTTGGCTTTGCTTTCCATGTTTATCGGCTCACTTCCGAAAGACCGGCCGCCCGCGCGCGTTCGCCGCTAAAGTAATCACGGACCCAGGGGTGGTCGAAACGCTCCATCGCCGCGATGTCGCCTTCGACAAGAATGCGTTTTTCTCCGACCACGGCAATACGGTCGACGATGGCGTGCAGTGTGTCGAGATCGTGGGTTACCATGACGACGGTCAAACCCAAAGTCTCGCGAAGATCGGCAATAAGCTGGTCGAAAGCCGCCGCCGAGATGGGATCGAGCCCCGACGTCGGCTCGTCCAGGAAAACGATCTCCGGGTCAAGTGCGAGCGCGCGGGCAAGAGCCGCGCGCTTGATCATGCCGCCGGAAAGCTCTGACGGATATTTGATGCCGTCGGCGGCCCGCAATCCGACGAGTTCGACTTTCATCGTCGCCAGAGATTCCATCAGAGGTTCTGGAAGATCGAGGTATTCGCGCATCGGCACCATGATGTTGTCGGCGACGGTCAGCCCCGAAAACAAGGCGCCCTGCTGGAAGAGAACGCCCCATCGGCGCTCGAGCTCCGGATTGCCCCCCTTGGTCAGATCATGTCCGAAAGCAACGATCTGACCTCCCCGGCGCGGCAGTAGACCGAGAATGGCGCGCGTCAAAACCGATTTGCCCGCACCCGACGCACCGACGACCGCAAGCACCTCGCCGCGATAGATATCGAGATCGAGATCTTGAAGGATCGGCTTGTCGCCGAAGCCCACGGTGAGGCCGCGCACCGAAATGATCGGCTCTTTGCCCTTGCCGCTGGTTCGTCTTTCGGACCGGTTCCCGGCTTTGTTGGTCGTCTGCTCCATCAAGACCTCAAAAGCCGATCGCGGCGTAGAAAACGGCAAACAGACCGTCGACGACGATCACCATGAAAATCGCCTTCACCACCGAGGCGGTCGTGCGACGACCGAGCGATTCCGCACTGCCCCCGACCGCCATACCCTCGGCACAGGCGATGAGGCCGATGATGAGAGCCATGAAAGGCGATTTGTAGAGGCCTGACAGGAAGCTCGACATATCGATGGCGTCGTGCAGGCGAGCGATGAAGGCATCAGGCGTGATGCTCGAGTAAAGCCACAGCATCATCATGCCGCCGGCAAGCGTCGCGAGCGCGGCGATGAAAGACAGCAGCGGCAAGACGATCAACAGCGCCAGGATGCGCGGCAGGATGAGGACATTGATCGGATCCATGCCCATCACCCGCAACGCGTCGATCTCCTCGCGCATCTGCATGGAGCCGAGTTCCGCGGTGATCGCGCTGCCCGAGCGGCCTGCGACCATGATCGCGGTCAACAGCAACGAGATTTCGCGCAGAGCAAGAATGCCAAGGAGATCGACGGAGAAGACCTCGGCCCCGAAATAACGCAGCTGGAAGGCCGATTGCTGGGCAAGGATGGCGCCGATGATGAAGGACATAAGCACCACGATCGGCACGGCCCGAAGCCCGATCATCTCCATCTGATTGATGATGGCGTAAAACCGCGCGGAGCGCGGATGCAGGGCGACGTGCAAAATCTCGAGAATGACCGAGCCGAGCATGCTGACGATGCGTCTCGCATCCGCAGTGATCGACAGAACGGTCTCCCCGACATCGGCGAAGAAGTTCGACTTCTTGGGATGCGGCAGCGTCTCGCCGTCTTTGAGCGCGAGGCGCACCCGTTCGATCAGGGTCTCGCGCCCGTCCTCCGCGCCGACAAAGGTGACCTCCCGGCCCGATTCCCGCCAGGCTTTCTCCAGCCGCACGAGGAGAAAAGCGCCCGCGGTGTCGATCGCGTCAAGATCGGACAGATCGATTTCCAGACGACGCGCACGGCTATCCTCGTCGCTCGCCGCCTTCTGCAGCGAGCGATCGAGCTTGGCGGCCTGGTCGATCGCCCACACACCCTTGGGCCGCAGGACAAAACGCTCGCCGACCAGTTCGTAAGAGAGATCGGACGTCATAACCTCACGTGACGTAACAACAGCTGACGCTGCCCTTGCAGCGTGCTAACGGTGCGGCCTTCATCGGGCGGACTTTGCCCGCACCGACTGGGCATCACAAGCGCAACGAGGCCACACATTTCAAATGATTGAGCGTCCTTATCTTATTTTCCTCGGCGATGTTCCGGACAAGCTCGCGGCCAAGACGGCCTATGGCGTCGTCGACTGGAGCCGAGAATGGTGTGTCGGTCAGCTGCGTCTCCCCGGCTGCCAGGCCGATACGGGTCTGAAGGATATGACGATTGCCGAGGCGACCGAAGCTGGCGCCCGCACTCTCATCATCGGCGCCGTCAACCCTGGCGGTGTGTTACCGGAGCATTGGACGTCGACGATCGTCGAGGCGATCGAAGCCGGAATGGATATCGCGAGCGGCCTGCATGTGCGGCTTGCGTCCGTCGACGCGATCCGAGAGGCCGCTGAACGCAAGGGCGTCAAGCTCCACGACACGCGTCACGCCGATCGCCGCTTCGCCACCGGCAAGGGCACCAAGCGTCCGGGCAAGCGGCTCTTGACCGTCGGCACCGACTGCTCGGTCGGCAAGAAATACGCAGCGCTCGCCATCGATCGCGAGCTCAACGGACGCGGCGTCAACTCGACCTTCTGCGCAACCGGCCAGACCGGCGTCATGATTTCCGGCAGTGGCGTTGCGATCGACGCCGTCGTCGCCGATTTCATCTCCGGGGCGGCTGAATGGCTGTCGCCCGCGACCGAGCCGGACCACTGGCAGATCGTCGAGGGCCAGGGCTCGCTCTTCCATCCCTCCTTCGCCGGTGTCAGCCTCGGTCTTCTGCACGGCGCCCAGCCGGACGTCTTCGTCGTCTGCCACGAGCCGACGCGCACCAAGATGCGCAACGTCGAAACGCCGATTTCCACGATCGAGGCGGTGATTGAAGAGACAATGCGGCTCGGGCGTCTCACCAATCCAGCGATCGCGCCGCTCGGCATCTCGATCAACACGCAGGCGCTCTCTGACGACGAGGCGAAAGCCTGTCTCGCAGAGGCGGAAGAACGCTACGGGCTGCCGGCCTGCGATCCGATCCGCACCGGCGTCGCCAAACTCGTGGACCGCCTTCTCAAAGAGTTCGTGGCATGAGTCTGTCGCTCGATCTCGACGTGGAATCCTGGCCGATCGCCGGCAGTTTCACGATCTCGCGCGGGTCGCGCACCGAGGCGAAGGTCATCGTCGCGCGTCTGAAGGACGGCCCCCATACCGGGCGGGGAGAATGCGTCCCCTATCCGCGCTATGGGGAAACGGTTGAAAGCGTCGCGGAGCAGATCCGCGGCGTCGACCTCGACGGGCTCGACCGCGAAACGCTGAGACAGCGGCTGCCGGCCGGTGCCGCACGCAACGCGATCGATTGCGCCCTCTGGGACCTCGAAGCCAAGCGCGACGGCACGTCTGCCGCGGACCGCTGCGGCCACATGGTCGCCCGCCCGCTCGAGACCGCCTACACCATCTCGCTCGGCAGCCCGAGCGACATGGCAAGCGCGGCTCACCGTGCGGGTCACAATCACGTGCTCAAGCTGAAGCTCGGCGGAGAAGGCGATGCGGAGCGCGTGCGCGCCGTCCGGGCGGCGATGCCGCGTGTGCCGCTCATCGTCGATGCCAACGAATCGTGGAGCGAGCACAACATCCTCGAAAACATGCGCGCCTGCGCGGAATCTCACGTTCAGCTGATCGAGCAGCCGCTTCCGGCCGGCGAAGACGAGATGCTGCGGGAGATGCCGCATGTGGCGCCCATCTGCGCCGACGAGAGCCTTCACACGCTCGCCGATCTCGACGGCCTCACCGGCAAGTACGATGCCGTCAACGTCAAGCTCGACAAGGCCGGAGGCCTGACCGAAGCGCTGGAGCTCGTCCGCGAGGCGCGCCGGCGCGGCTATCTGATCATGATCGGCTGCATGGTGGGCACGTCTCTTGCGATGGCGCCGGCCGTCATCCTGGCTCAGGATGCCGACGTCGTCGACCTCGACGGCCCTCTCCTCCTGGCACGCGATCGCCAGCCCGGCCTCGTTTATGTGGGCTCGCTGGTCGAACCCCCGACGCCGCAGCTCTGGGGCTGAGCCTTCAGAAAGCTCCGAGAGATTGCTCTAGGCTTTGAGGCCGCGCGGAAGGCGCCATGCAATCGCAAGTGCGCAGGCGCCGAACGCGGCCATCAGCAGGAACGGCAGCGACGGCGCGATGCCGTAGAGCATTCCGGCTGCCAGGGTGCCGCTGCCGATCACCAGCCCGGCGCTCAGCTGGTAGGCGGCCTGAAGCCTCGCCGTGTGCCCCGCCTCGGCGACTGCGGCGAGCGCCATCATCGCACCGAGATGGGTGGCCGCGAAGGTGAGGCCATGCAGGACCTGCAACACGAAGGCCCATGAGACGTCGGTTGCGAAGGCGAAGAGCGACCACCGCAGCATCGCCCCCGTGGCGCCTGCAATGAGGAAACGTCGCGCGCCCCAGCCGACGAAATGCCTTGCGAACCAGAACAACGCGATTTCGATGACCACACCGAGCGACCAGAGGGCCGCGATGACGAGGTCGGAAAAGCCGAGCGAGCGCCAATAAAGGCTGCCGAAAGCGTAATAGGCGCCGTGGCTGCCCGTCACGAGGCTGGCCGCAGCGATGGTCAGAACGAGCCGCCGGTCCCGTGGGAAAGCGATCAGGCCGCCGTCCTTGGCAAGCTTTGCAGCCCGCCCGACAAGCGGCAAGGACAGCGCGGCAACGATCCCGAAAGCGAAGGCGGCGAGCTGCAGCCCGTAGACGGCATCTACCGAGACGCTCGAAATGATCTGACCGGCGGCGAAATTGCCGACGATGAACGCGACCGACCCCCACAACCGGATGCGCCCATAATCGTTGCCGTGCCGGCGCACGCCGGTGAGCGCCACGGCATCCCCCAAAGGCACGAGCGCGTTCCAGAAGATGAGTGCGGCAGAGGAGATCAAAAGCAGCGCTGCGGCACCACCGGCGAAGTTGAGGGCGAAGAAGATGAGGCTGGCGATGCCGGCATAAAGCGCCGCGGCGACCCGCAATTCGCCGAGACGGTCGGCGGCCGCGGCGAGCGTCCCGCTCAGGACCGCACGCACCAGCAACGGCAAAGCAACGGCCACGCCGATCTGTCCGTCGGAAAGCCCCTGCGCTTCGAGCCACACCGGAAAGAACGGCAGATAGACGCCGAGAGCGAAGAAGACGGCCGCGAGGAAGCCTGCGCTCTTCAGTCCGAAAAGGCGTCTTGCACGGTGCTTGCCGTCGTCATTAGCTCTTTCTAAGCTCTTCCGGTCCATCTTCGGACCCGTCAACGCGATCGCGTTCTGGAAGAGGAAAAGGCATGGCGCGCCTGATCGAAAAGGGCCTGACGGACATCGAGTACGAGACGATGCTGTCGGCACTGACCAGTACGTCCAAGGGACGCGCTTTCCTTGACGAATATGTGCGCCGTTCGCGGCGCACCGAAACCCGCTCGCTGATGGCGGCGATGACGCGGCTTGCGACGAATGTCAGCACGCTGCGCACCCAGTTGAAGCCGAGCCAGATTGCGCGCGAATTGACACGAATTGCCGGAGACGTCCCGCCGGGACGGGCGCGTCAGGATCTGATGGTGCTCGCCGCGGGCCTGCATGATGCGGCCCCCGATGCCGCCGCAACCGCCGGACAGACGGCGGATATCCTTGAGCGACTGAAGCAGTTCCGCCCCTTCGGCGCCGCTTCGGAGGAAAGCCGGGACGACCGTGACCGCACCTCGGAGGAAAACCACTAAGCTGCCGAGCGATAACGGGCGAGTGCTTGTGCCAGGACGGCATCGTCGACATTGCCGCCGGAAAGAACCAGCACGACGACCGTACCGCGCACATCGACCGAACCTGAAAGCAGCGCGGCAAGGGCGAGCGCGCCCCCCGGCTCTAACACCAGCCGAAAGCGCTCATAGGCAAAGGCGATGGCATTGAGCGCCGCATCGTCGCTCACGGTGCGCGTCCCGGACAATCGCTCGCGATTGATGGCGAAGCCGATCTCCCCGGGCGCGGGCGCCAGCAACGCGTCGCAGACCGAGCCGCTGGTTCGCTCGTTTCTGACGATCTGGTCGGCCGCCAGAGACCGGCCATAATCGTCGAAGCCTTCTGGCTCCATCGCAAGGACGCGGCAGTTCCGTGCGCGCTCGGTGACCGCGAGCGAGACGCCGGCCGCAAGTCCGCCACCACTGCAGGGCATCATGACGACGTCTGGGACGAGCCGCATATTGGCAAGTTCGGAAACGATCTCGAGCCCGATCGTCCCCTGCCCGGCGATGACCTTGGTGTCGTTATAGGGGTGGATGAGGAACCCGCCCTCACGACGAATGACATCCGCAAGCACTTCCTCGCGGTCTTCGCTCGCACGATCGTAGGTGATGATGCGAGCCCCAGCCGCGCGCGTGCGATTGACCTTCACCACCGGCGCGTCTTCCGGCATGACGATCGTTGCCGGAACGCCTGCGAGACGCGCCGCCTCCGCGACACCCTGGGCGTGGTTGCCCGACGAACAGCCGACCACACCACCCGCAGCGGCATCACCCGCCGCCATCAGCGCGTTATATGCGCCGCGAAATTTGAAGGAGCCGGTCCGCTGCATGCATTCCGGTTTCAAGAAGACGCGGGCGGCAAATTGCTCCGACAGAGCTGGCGCAGCAATGAGAGGCGTCCGCATGGCACGCCCTTGCAGGCGAGTGGCAGCAGCCTCGATATCGTTGAGGGAAACCGGCAGGGTCATGGATCGCCCTTAAGGCCTTTTTCGTCCTCTTTGAAGAGGTAGAAAAGTCTCGTATCCGCGATTTTGCGGCTTCACGCGGCGAGCTGGCAGTTGGGCCCCTGTGCTTTGACGAGGTTCTCGCGAAATTCTTGCACGCTCGCATCCCAGCTGAAACGCGTTGCGTAAGCGCGCGCCGCCTCTCCCGAAAGATCGAGGCACTGAAGCGCCGCAGCCCGCAGATCCTCGCTCAAAGCCCCGATCTCCGGTTCCACGATCACGTCGTTTGGACCGGTGACGGGAAATGCCGCCACCGGCAAACCGGAGGCGAGCGCTTCCAAGAGCACGTTGCCGAACGTGTCTGTCAGGCTCGGGAAGACGAACACGTCCGCGGCCGCATAGGCATGAGCGAGTTCCTCGCCTTCCATGGCGCCAAGAAAATGCACGTCCGGATGGCGCGCCTTCAGATCGGCAAGGGCCGGCCCATCGCCGACCACGACCTTGGAGCCGGGCAGGTCGAGCGAGGTGAACGCTGCGAGGTTCTTTTCCACGGCGACGCGGCCGACATTCAAAAACACCGGACGCGGCAATCCGAGGTCGGCCCCCGGGCGCGGATGAAAGAGATGGGAATCGACCCCGCGCGACCAGCGCATGAGATTGTGAAAGCCGCGTGCGGTGAGCTCAGCCTCGAGAGAGGGGGTGGCGACCATGCAGCCGGCGGCGGCGTTATGGAACCAGCGCATCATCCCGTAGAGCGCGCCGAGCGGCACGGGCGCCCGCGCCCGCACATATTCCGGAAACTTGGTATGATAGCTCGTGGTGAAACGCTGCCCCGTCTTCAGGCAATGGCGTCGGGCCAGGAAGCCGAGCGGACCTTCGGTGGCGATATGAATGCAATCGGGCCGCGCCGCTTCGATCATGCGGCCGACACGCGTCTTCGTCGTCACGGAAAGACGGATGTCCGGATAGGTCGGCATCGGCAGTGTGGAGAAGCGCTCCGGCGCGATCACGGTGACCTCGTCCCCGCCCTCGCTCAGAATGTCGACAACCCGTTTGAGCGAGCGCACAACCCCGTTGACCTGGGGAAACCAGGCGTCGGTTACGATGACAAGCCTCATAGGGTCATGCTCAGGCAGCAACCGGTGTCGGAGCGTGATGCGGCTCGTTTAAAGGGGCGGCCCGCATGATCTCCGACCAGCGGATGATCTCCATCCGCCCGTCGTGATGCTCGGCAACCGCTGTGCAGCTTTCGACCCAGTCGCCGCAATTGACGTATTTGATGCCATTGTTGTCGTCGCGGATGGCCGCATGATGGATATGCCCGCACACGACCCCGTCGGCCCCCTGGCGCTGTGCCTCCGCCGAAAGCGCTTCTTCGAACGCCCCGATGAAGTTCACGGCGTTCTTGACCTTCAGCTTCGCCCAGGCCGACAGCGACCAGTATGAGAAGCCGAGAGCACGCCGCAGCTGATTGACATAGGTGTTGACGCCGAGAGCCGTGACATAGGCCCAGTCGCCCAGGAACGCGAGCCATCTGGCGTGGCGCACGACGACGTCGAACTGGTCGCCATGAATGATCAGGAAGCGGCGCCCGTCGGCCGTCTCGTGGATGACGCTGTCACACACTTCGATGCCGCCGAAATGGCTGCCGAGATAACCGCGCAGGAATTCGTCATGGTTGCCCGGAATATAGACAAGCTTGGCACCCTTGCGGCCTTTGCGCAGAAGCTTCTGCACCACGTCGTTGTGGTATTGAGGCCAGTACCAGCCCCGGCGCAGACGCCAGCCGTCAACGATATCTCCGACGAGATAAATCGTCTCGGCGTCATGCACCTTCAGAAACTCCAACAACAGCTCGGCCTGGCACCCGCGCGTGCCGAGATGAATGTCAGATAGAAACAATGTCCGGAAATGATTTGGCGGAGCCATCGCCGTGCTTCCCATGTCTTTCAAGCATGAAAAACCCGATTCAGGTATCAGTTGTGTGACATCGGCCGACGCAAAGCTGCGGCAGGGCGTCCCGCGCTGGAATGAAAAGCCGCCTCCCCTAGAAAACGTCAACAAACATAGGAGAACGCCATGGATCTCGGCATCGAAGGAAGGACAGCCGTCGTATGCGCTTCAAGCCGCGGGCTGGGGAAAGGGTGTGCGGAAGCGCTCGCCAAAGCCGGTTGCCGGCTCGTCATCAATGGCCGCAACGCGGAGAGCCTGGAGAAAACGGCAAGCGATCTCCGCCGTCTGGGCGCCGACGTCACCGCGGTCGCCGCCGATATCGGCAGCCGTGAGGGACAAGAGCGCGTCCTTGCCGCGGCAAAGACGGTCGATATTTTGATCAACAACAATGGCGGCCCGCCCCGCCGCGGCTTCCGCGAACTGACACGCGAGGACATGTTGGAGGGCGTCACCCAGAACATGGTGACACCGATCGAACTCATTCAGGCCGTCGCCGACGGCATGGTCGAACGCGACTTCGGCCGCATCGTCAACATCACCTCCCTGTCAGTGCTGATGCCGATCCCGGGCCTCGACCTTTCCTCTGGTGCCCGGGCTGGTTTGACGGCCTTCCTTGCCGGAGTGTGCCGCGAATTCGTCCCCCACAACGTCACCATCAACAACATTCTGCCCGGCAAGATGGACACGGGCCGCCTGCGTGCGGGGATCTCCTGGCAGGCCGAAAAGGCCGGGATCAGCGAGGACGAGGCGGCAAAGCGCGAGGCTGCCGCAATCCCCGCCGGGCGCTTCGGAACGCCGGAAGAGTTCGGCGAGCTTGCAGCCTTCCTCTGCTCGGCCAACGCCGGTTACATCACCGGACAGAATTTCCGGGTCGACGGAGGTCTTCTCCCGATCGCCTTTTGAACGCGGTGACGCAGCCTCGCTCGATCCACGAAATCGGGGGGAAGGTCAGGTCGACGGCCGAGTGGAAGAAATACTCGGCAAGAGCTGCGCTTTGACCCGCCGCCACGAAAGGACCAGCCACAAAAAAGGGGCCGGTCACCCGGCCCCTTGCGAATTACAGGACTTCTAGGAAGTCTTAGTATTTGGCGACGATCGGCTCTTCCGTGCGCGGGCCGCCGAACTTCATCTTCAAAGCCGCCGACAGGATGTGCACAGAGCCATCCGAGGTGCCGTCAAAAGGTCCGTTGGAAAGCGGGCCTCCGGCGGCCGCCGGAACGAGATCGGTGTCGTCCGCCGTGATGTAGGAATAACCGACGTCGAAGGAGAAACGCTCGGTCGCCTGGTAGCTCGCACCGGCGGAGAACCACCAGCGATCGTTGTCCGGCAGGCGGAAGGAGCGGTTGGCATTGTCGTTCGGCGACAATTCGCGTGCCACACCGGCACGCACCGTCAGGTCCGGGTTGACGTCGTATTCGCCACCGAGAGCGAAATACCAGCTGTCTTCATATTCGAAGCCCAGCGGGATCGCCGCCGGCGCGCCGCTCAGCGTCACAGTCTCGAAACGGCTCCAATTCGCCCATTCGATGCCGGCCGTCAGACGGAAACCGTCCATGATGCGCTGGCGCAGACCCACACTCACTTTGTCCGGCAGATCGAAGCCGTCTGCCTCGACATCGAACGTACCGATCTGCGTGACGAGCGGTCCTTCGATGTCATGATCGATGCGGGAGCGGTAACCGATACCGATCTCCGTACCGTCCATCGGCTTCAGCTGAATACCGGCGGTGATGCCGAAGCCGACATCGTCCGCATCGTCGAGTGCGGAGACACCGAAGACAGGAAGCGCCTGCCCGGTCAGACGGACATTGGCATATTCCACGACTGCGCCGACGGCGACGGTGAGATAGTCGTTGAACTGATAGGCGACGACCGGGTTGGCCGCCATCGTGAAGACTTCCGTCGTTCCCGCGATACCGCTGGTGCGCACGAGCGAGTTGTAATCGTATTTCGTCGCAAGCCCGAACGGCGCGTTGATGCCGAGACCGAGGATGATTTTGTCGTTCACCCGGTAGCCATAATAAGAAGCAGGCACGGGCGCGTTCTCGGCAATATCCCCTTCGTTCTGCGGGAATGGCGAGAGAACATCGACATCAGAGCGCGGCGCGATATAGGAAATCACGCTCTCACTCTGGAAGCCCATGACGGCGCTCAATGTCGCCGGGTTCCAAAACATCGACGACAGGCTGCCCCCAGCGGCCATGCCGGCAAAGGCCATACCCTGGCCATAAGCACTCTGCTCACGCAGCGCGAATGCGCCTGCATGCGCCATGCTGCTCGTCGTCACCGCGATCAGTGCGGCGGCGGCCACGCTATGGCCGAGATGCCTCTTCAGTTTGTGCATTCGCTCCCTCCCCCGATTCGTTTGGCTCACATGTGGCAGCACTAAGCCATGCGTCTTTAGGACAAGCAATCGCGGAACGCTGAGACCGGACGTGCACCGTGTCTTCGGTAAGCGATTGTGACAAAACCGCCACGATTGCCGTTGCGGAAGTCTAGTGAAAGAGTATTTCTTGGATATAGCCGTCTTGAGCTCCGCATATCTCTGCACTTCTCCCGGAAGCCTCCCGCACATACGCCCAGGCTCCGAAAAGTCAGAAATGTGCCGGCAAAGTGCCGATCGGAATGCCTCACCAGACGCGAGCGAATAACATTCTCCCGATTGTCCACCCGGCAGGACAGAGATGCGCTCTGTCGCCGCAAGGCGCATCGGCATGCTTTGGGAGGAGCCTATCTCCGCCCTACATTGAGAACCGTTCTCAGTTTCCGTCATCACCGATGACGCTGGTGGCGCCACTCCTCCCCCCAGGTTCGGCGCCTCGTTACATTTCGGAGGTCGCATTGACCCATCATCGCCTTTTCGGCCGGCTGGTTCCCGTGGAGCTGGCAGCTGCAATCGTTCTCACGGCCGCCGCGTGCTTCAGCTTCGTCGGCCACGCCCACGCCAGCGACGTGCCCGGGCCTCTCGTGGACGTCGACTGGCTCAAGACCAATCTCGACCAGCCCGATCTCGTCGTTATCGATACGAGGGGCGAAGCGGACGGGTCTGATCCTTACGCAGAAGGCCACATTCCGGGCGCCGTGCACGCGCCCTATCCCGGCGGCTGGCGCGCAACGCGCGACGGCGTTCCCGGTCAGCTCCCGGAGCTTTCGGCTCTCGAGAAACATATCGGCAGCCTCGGAATTTCCGGCGACGAGACCGTCGTCATCGTCCCGGCGGCCTCGAGCTCCAGCGAGTTCAGTGGTGCCACCCGTATTTATTGGACGCTCAAGCTCGCAGGCCTCGAACATCTTGCCATCTTGAATGGCGGGTACCGCGTCTGGAATGCCGATCCGAGCACGACGCTTGCGACGGATAAGCCCGAAATCGTTGCGGCCGATTTCAAGGCGCAATTGCGGCCCGGACTCCTCGTCTCGAGCGATGACGTCCGTTCGCATCTCGATGACGGTTCCACCGTTCTCCTCGATGGACGTCCGGCCGAACAGTTCAAGGGCAAGGATAAGCATCCGGCGGCGAAGCGCTTCGGTCACCTTCCAGGCGCCGTCAATCTCGACCAGTCGGTCTTCTTCGATCCGGCGACGGGCAAGATCGTGCCGCAGACGGTCGCCGCATCGCTGCTGCCGGAGGCTGCTGCACAGTCGAAAGCCGAGGTGGTGAGCTACTGCAACACCGGGCATTGGGCCTCGATGAACTGGTTCATTCTGTCGGAGGTGCTCGGCCACAACAACGTGACGCTCTACGACGATTCCATGGTGGGTTGGACGGAAAACCCCGACAATCCGGTCGAGAGCGAGCGCAGCCGCCTCGATGACATCAAGGCCTGGTGGAACGGCAACGGCTAAGCCCGCCATCCCGTCCACGTCACAACCTGAGAGATTGAATGTCCGTCTCCGCTGAAACGGCGCGGGGGAGCGGTGCTCCCGCATCCGCTGCCGAAATCGTCGCCGCGATCGACCGCTCCGCCCTCGCATTCGCAGCGGCCGCCCTTCTCCTCGGCACGCTGATCATCGGCTACGAGGTCTCGCCAAAGATGGCCTCGCTCTTCTTGATCGGCGCGGGCCTCGGCGCGGCGCTCCTTCATGGCGCCTTCGGCTTCACCGCCGGATGGCGCAATTGCGTGACGAAGAGCGATGGGCGCGGGCTCAGAGCTCAGCTCTGGGTGATCGCCTTCACGGCGCTCTTTTTCATCCCGTTGATCAACGGGATGGTGCCCGGCTTGGCCGTCCAAGGTGCGATCGCACCGGTCGGCACTTCGCTCATTGTCGGTTCGTTCCTCTTCGGCCTCGGCATGCAGCTCGCCAATGGCTGCGGGTCTGGCACGCTTTTCACCCTCGGCGGCGGCTCGGGGCGGATGCTGATCACACTCGTCGCTTTCATCATCGGCTCGGTCGTCGGCTCCATTCAGCTTCCCTGGTGGCTCGACCAACCGGGCTTCGATCCGGTCAACCTCGCCGAGTTTTTGACCGTCCCGGGTGCGCTGGTCGCGATCTTCGTGGGCCTTGCGCTCGTCGGCGCCCTCACCTTCCTCATGGAAAAGCGGGCGAACTTCATGGCCCCGGCCAAGAAGCCAGGCCATTTCTTGCGCGGCCCCTGGCCGCTTCTGTGGGCCGGCGGGGCGCTCGTCGTCCTCAACC
The DNA here is from genome assembly GCF_900102695.1 of Afifella marina DSM 2698. Taxonomy (GTDB): domain Bacteria; phylum Pseudomonadota; class Alphaproteobacteria; order Rhizobiales; family Afifellaceae; genus Afifella; species Afifella marina. Next base: position 623,709 of record NZ_FMVW01000002.1, on the reverse strand, counting down.
TTCTGACGCTCCTCATCGCCGGCCATCCTTGGACGATCACCTATGGTTTCGCTCTGTGGGGCGCGAAGGCGGCACAGGCGATCGGCATCGACATGTCGGCTTATGAGTTCTGGCAATGGCCGAAAGGCGATCAGGCGCTGCACACCTCGCTTCTCGCAGACGTCACCTCGGTGATGAATATTGGCCTGGTGCTCGGCGCAATGGCGGCTGCCGCTCTTGCAGGCTCCTTCGCCAAGGCGCCTCTGCCGAGCGCGAAATCGGCACTTGCCGCCGTCATCGGCGGACTTCTGATGGGTTACGGCGCTCGCCTCGGCTTCGGCTGCAACATCGGAGCATTCCTCGGCGGCATCGCCTCAGGCTCCCTGCACGGCTGGATCTGGTTTGCCTCGGCCTTTCTCGGCACTCTCATCGGCATCCGGCTGCGGCCGGCCTTCGGCCTGGCGAATTGAGGCGGTGATGGCGCGTTATCTGCTTTTCGGCTTCGTCACGCTCGGGCTCCTGCTCGTTCTTGCCGACCATCTCCTGTCACCGCCTCTGCATCAGACGGGAACCAGCGACGTCGTCGCCTGCGCCCCTTGCGGCGCGCCCTGCCCGTCGACGCGATAAAACTTGATCAACGGCGGGCGGCGAGAAGCGCCGCCTCGCTCACTTCCGACCAGGGCTGCATACGTGCCCGCGCGGAACGGTAGCTTTCGACGATCTCGGTCTGCACACCGCCGGTTTCCGCAAGCTCGTCGAAGACGTCGTCGGACGCCTGGCGCGCCGCGGCCAGGAAATCGTCAGGAAACCGTCGGAGCACTACGCCCTTGTCCTGCGTGAGCTGTTCGAGAGCTCTGGCATTTTCCCATTCGGCCTCGCCCAGACCGCGAATATTCTCCACCGCCAGGACATGGCGCACGATCGCCTTGAGATCGTCCGGCAGCTCTTGCCAGGCGGAGATCGAGACGAGACCCTCACCCGTGCCGTTCGGCTCGTGGAAGCCCGGCCAATAATAGTTCTTCGCGACCTGCCAGAAGCCCATGGCGAGATCGGACCAGGGCCCGAGAAACTCCGTCGCGTCGATCGTCCCCGACTGGAGTGCCGGCAGGATCTCCGATGCCGGCAGCGACACCGGCGTCGCCCCAAGCCGGCGCGCGACCTCGCCACCGAGGCCCGGCATGCGGATCTTGAGACCTTTGAAATCGTCGAGCGAGTTGATCTCGCCGCGATACCAGCCCCCCATCTGAAAGCCGGTGTTGCCTGCCATAAACGGCTTCACCCCGAAGGGACGGTAAAGCTCGTCCCACAGCGCCTGGCCGCCTCCATGGTCGATCCAGGTGATATGCTCCAAGGGCGTGAGGCCGAACGGTGCCGCGGTAAAAACGGGAGCGGCCTTCGCCTTGCCGGCCCAGAACAGGGAGGCGGTGTGCGCCATCTCGGCTGTGCCTTCCGACACCGCATCGAAGACGGCAAGCGCCGGCACGATCTCGCCTGCGGCACGCACCTGAACGACCATGCGTCCGCGGGACGCGGTCTCGATATCACGTGCAATCCGTTCCGCCGAAACGCCGGGGCCCGGCAGGTTCTTCGGCCACGACGTGACCATCGACCATTCGATGCGGCTTTGCGCGAGCGCCGGTCGGGCAAGCGCGCCAGCGCCTGCAGCCGCCGCCCCTGCGGCGAGAAGGCTGCGCCGGCTGATGCCGTTGCCAGAGCTCACCCATTCCTCCATTGCCGGTAGAAATGGTGAACCGGTCCATGTCCCTTGCCGACCTCCAAAAGGTCCGCATTGACGATAGCGTTGTGGACATAGGCCTTGGCGGCGTCGACCGCTTCCGGCAGGGCGAGCCCGTTGGCGAGCCCGGCAGCAATCGCCGATGACAAGGTGCAGCCCGTACCGTGCGTATTCTTGGTGTCGATGCGCGGCGCGCTGAACCAATGGGCCTCGCCTTCGAACCACAACAGGTCCGCGGCTTCATCGCCATTGCCATGCCCGCCTTTGAGAAGGACGGCCCCGGCGCCGAAATCGGCAAGCGCCTTCGCCTGACGCAACATCGCCTCTGAATCCTGCGCGAGTTCCACATCGAGGAGACGGGCTGCTTCCATCAGATTGGGCGTGATCACGGCGGAAAGCGGGAAAAGCCTCTCGCGCAGGCTCGTGACCGCCTCATCGGCAATGAGCGGGTCGCCGGACGCCGCCACCATCACCGGGTCGAGCACGACGGGACCGGGTTCCCACCGCGTCAGCCCCTCCGCCACGGTCTCGATGACCTCGGGCTTCGAGAGCATGCCGATCTTGGTTGCACCAACGGCGAGGTCGGAGAAGACCGCATCGATCTCGGCCGCCACGAAATCCGCCGGCACGTCGTGAATGGCCGTCACACCACATGTGTTCTGGGCGACCAGGGCCGTGATCACCGTCGCGCCATAGACACCGAGAGCTGAAAAAGTCTTGAGGTCGGCCTGGATGCCGGCGCCGCTGGTCGGGTCCGTTCCTGCGATCGAAAGTGCGATGGCAGTCATTGTGTGTCCTTCGCTGTACGAATTTCTTCAAGAAGCGCCTGGGCGGCAGCTTGCGGGTCGTCGGCCCCCATGATGGCCGATACGACGGCAACGCCCTCGGCCCCGGCAGCGATGCATGCCGCGGCATTGGAAGCGCCGATTCCACCGATGGCAACGGAGCGAAGGCCGACCGCTCTTGTGACTGCAGCAAGCCCCTCCAAGCCGATGGCCGCTCCGGAATTGGCCTTGGTGGCGGTCGTATAGACCGGTCCGACCCCGATATAATCGGCGCCGGAAAGAGCCTCTCGGGACGCCTCGTGTTCCGACGCATTGCCGACGGAAATACCGAGAATGCGCTCTTCGCCGATCAGCCGCCTTGCATCCGCGCCCTCCATATCGCTCTGGCCGAGATGCACGCCGTCAGCCCCGGCCGCGAGTGCCACATCGATGCGGTCGTTGACGATGAGCGGCACGCCCGAGGGTTCCAGCAAGGCCTTGAGGCGACGCGCAATGGCAACGAGTTCGCGCGTGCCGGCGTCGGGATCGCGCAGCTGCACCAAGGTCACACCGCCTCTGACGGCCTGAGCGACCGTCTCGAAAAAATCGCGCGGACCGCAAAGCTTCGGATCGGTGACGAGATAAAGCGAAAGATCGAAGGGGTGGCGCATCATTCCTCCTCCCCACGTCCGGTTCCGAGACCGCAATGGGCGGCAAGGAGATCCTTGTCCATACGGAAAAGCGCGTCGCAAAGCTCGGCCGGCAGATGCCCGGGCCCGTTGACGCATCGCTCCCCGGCGATCCGCCCGGCGGCGGCATAAACGGCAAGCCCGGCGGTGGCCGCTTCGAGCGGCGGCCGCACGGCCGAAAAAGCGGCAACGCAGGCGGAAAGCGCACAGCCGAGGGCGGTGGAGCGCGGCATGAGCGCGTGCCCGCCGGTGACCGAAATCACCTCGTCCCCATCTGTCGCGTAATCGGTCGCGCCGGTGACGGCAACAATGCTTCCCGATGTCCGCGCCAGAGCCTTCGCCGCCGCGATGGCCTGATCGGAGGCAGCAAGAGAATCGACACCCTTGCCGAGTGCACCGGCCTCGCCTGCAAGGCTCATGATCTCGCTCGCATTGCCGCGCACGATCGTAGGCCGCAGCGACAAAAGCGTGCTCGCGGCCTCGCTTCGGTAAGGCGTCGCGCCCGTCGCCACCGGGTCGAGCACCCAGGGCTTCTGCTGCTCCCCCATCGCCTCGGCCGCCTTTTTCATGGCGCGCAGCCAGGCAGGCGACAAGGTGCCGATATTGACGACGAGCGCATCCGCGAGCTTGGCGAAATCGCCGACCTCTTCCTCGGCATGCACCATAGCCGGCGATGCCCCGAGTGCGAGGAGCGCATTTGCTGAGACGCTCATCGAAACGAAATTGGTGATGTTTTGGACGAGACGCTGGCGCGCCCGGAGATCCGTCAGCGCGGCAAAGACCTCGTCGATCGTCATAGGCATGAAATTCTCCCACTTCGGACCCGGCCCGAAGCGGAAGCAAATGAACGACGAGGATTTCTCGGCATCATCCCATCCCTCCGCCGGTGTTAACCGGATCAGGTTCGAGGGGTTGGCCGGATCGCCTCTCAGCCGCCCGCAGATTGCAGCGGCACCCCCTGAGACGTCTCCCGATCTAGTGGTCTGGGAGGCGCTTTGCAAGCATCGGCCGCTTGGCCCTTGCCGCGACCGGACAGTTGCGGTTTTCTCCGCGCCAAGGAGACAGCCATGACCCCGTTTTTCGTACTCATCAAATGCCAGCTCGGCCAGGCCTACCAGGTCGCCACCGCCCTGGCCGACGCCGAGATCGCGTCAGAAATCTATTCGACAGCAGGAGATTACGACCTTCTGGCGAAGTTCTATCTGAACCCAGACGACGATATCGGCCGCTTCGTCCAGGAAAAGGTGCATGTCATCGAAGGTATCCAGGACACGAAAACGATTCCCACCTTCAAGGCGTTCTGAGGCTCACCCCCTCAACCTTGCGGCGTCGACAATTTGCGCATCTTTCGCCGCTCCAACCCCAATTGATGCTCGCGGTAGATGATGAAGATGCCGGCAGCGATGACGACAGCACCGCCCACGGCGACGTTCATCCCGGGAATCTCGTTGAAGAGCAGATAGCCGGCGATCGTGCCCCAGATCATCGAGGCATACTCGAAAGGCGCGATCGTCGACGTCTCGGCATAACGATAGGCGGCGGTCAGGGAGATCTGCCCGAGACCGCCGAAGAGACCGCACAGAATGAGAAGGATCATCTCATCGGTGTCGGGCATGACCCATCCGAACGGGATGGTGAAGAGTGCCACGATTGTGCAGGTCACCGAAAAATAGAAGACGATGGCGGAGGTCGATTCCGTCGCCGTCATCTTGCGGATGAGGATCGCCACCACCGCGGTCAGCACCATCGAGCCGAGAGCACAGAGCGACCCGACGAATTCCCGCCCGCCGAGTTCACCGCTTGAGAGAAGATCGAAGCGCGGCCACAGCACGATCATGATACCGACGAAACCGACCGCGACGGCGGTCGAGCGATAGATGCGTACCGTCTCATGCAGGACCAGGGCGCCCAACACGACGATCATCAAAGGCGCGCCGTAGCTGATCGCCATGGATTCGGGCAGCGGCAGGCGCTGGACGCCGGCAAACCACAGCATCATCGTGGTCACCCCGATGAGGCCGCGACGGGCATGGCTCCAGGGATCTTTGGTGCGCACGGCCTCCTTGAGCTTGTTCTGCCAGGCAAGCATGCCGAGAAGCGGAACGAGCGCAAAGGCGGAGCGAAAGAAGACGATCTCGCCAGTCGGCACGCGCTCGCCGACGAGCTTGATGCAGGAAAGCATCAGCGCGAAGGCAATGGTCGAGCTGACCTTGAGAATGATGGCGCGGGTCGCTGTGGTCACGATTGCCCACCGCCTCGGCCCTGCCGCGCTTTAAGCCGGCAGTCCGCTTCGTCTTTGGTCACCCTAGCCTCGTTGTCCGGGGAGCGCCGCCTTTGCGGCTTGAATGGCATTCCACACCCGCAGCGGTGTCGCCGGCAGGTCGAGATGCCGGATGCCGTACTCTCGATAAAGCGCATCGACAACGGCGTTCATGACGGCGGGCGTCGCACCGATCGTTCCCGCCTCGCCCGCACCTTTGATGCCGAGGGCGTTGTGCGTGGAACGCACGTTGCGCGTCTCGAAATGGAAGGAAACCGTGTCCCAGGCGCGCGGCATGGCGTAATCGCTGAAGCTCGCCGTCAGAAGCTGTCCGTCTTCGTCATAGACCGTGTTCTCCAGAAGCACCTGGCCGATGCTCTGCGCCACACCGCCATGCACCTGACCCTCGAGCAGCATCGGATTCACGCTCACGCCGAAATCGTCGACGATGGTGTAGCGTTCGATACGGGTGCTGCCAGTCTCGGGGTCGATTTCCAATTCGCAGACATGCGTGCCGTTCGGATAGGTCGCTTCCGCCTGTTTGAACTCTCCGATCGCCGTCACCTCGGCGCAGTCGCCCGCTTTGGCAGCGAGATCGGCGAAAGAAATCACCCGGTCGGTCCCGACGATCCGCGCCTCTCCGGCGGAGAGCTCGATATCGCCCGCAGCCGCTTCCAGCGCATCGGCCGCCAGCTCCTTGAGCTTTTCCGCAAGATTGTCCGATGCGATCCGCACGGACGGACCCCCGAGCGGGATGGAGCGTGAGCCGCCCGTGCCACCGCCGCTCTCCAACGCATCGGTGTCGCCCTGATGGACCCGGATCTGACCGAGATCGAGGCCGAGCCGCTCGGCCACGAACTGGGCATAGGCCGTGCGGTGTCCCTGCCCGGTCGCCTGCGTGCCGATGAAAAGCGCGACATGGCCGTCGTCTTCAAGCACGACCTTCGCCGGCTCGGAGCCGGCAAAGGCGCAGGCCTCGACATAGCTCGCCATCCCGATGCCCCTGAGCCGTCCGCGCGCCTTGCTTTCTGCCGCCCGCGCCTCGAAGCCACCGTAGTCAGAGGCCTCCAGCGCCCGTTCCAGGTGCCCGGCAAATTCGCCTGTATCATACAGCCGTCCGGTGACAGTCTCATACGGCAATTGCTCCGGCCGGATGAAGTTGCGCCGCCGGATTTCGTCTGGAGCAAGGCCCGCCACACGCGCGGCCTCGTCGATCAGCCGCTCCAACAGAAACGCCGCTTCGGGGCGCCCTGCACCGCGGTAGGCATCGACCGGCACGGTGTTCGAATAGACGCCTTTGACGCTCACATGGGCGATGTCGATGTCATAAAGCCCAGTCGTCATCGAGACCCCGACCCACGGAATATACGGCCCGAACTGCGAGAGATAGGCGCCCATATTGGCCGTGAGATCGACCTTCATGGCGAGGATGCGGCCGTCTTGATCGATCGCCATCGCCGCCTCCGCGATATTGTCGCGGCCTTGCGCATCCGACTGAAAATGCTCGTTGCGATCGCAAACCCAGCGCACAGGCTGACCGAGCACTGCGGCCGCTTTGGCCGCGAGCGGATATTCCCGGTAAGCGAAGATTTTTGGGCCGAAGCCGCCGCCGACCTCCGGCGTCACGACACGAAAACGCGACGGATCCACCTGCATCGCTTTGGAGATCGCCTTGCGCAGGCCGTGCACGCCCTGCGAGCCGACCGTCAGCGTCCAGCGCTCTTGCCCCGGATCGTATTCGGCGACGATCGCGCGCGGCTCGATATAGTTGCAGACGAGGCGGTTGTTGACGAGGCGGAGCCTGGCGACCTTGTCGGCCTTGGCGAAAGCTTCATCCGTCGCGGCCGCGTCTCCCACCTCATACTCGAAAGCAAGGTTCGTCCCGTGCTCCGGCCATACGAGCGGTGTATCGGCCTCGAGCAGCCGATCCGTCCCGACCGCGACCGGGAGAGGTTCGTAATCGATCTCGATCAATTCCGCCGCTGCGCGCGCATTCTCGATTGTATCGGCGACAACAAAAGCGACAGCATCTCCCACATGCCGGACCACGCCATCGCAGAGGACAGGCACCTCGGCCTTGTGCATTTCACCCTTGGCCGGCCCCGATCCGAGACAGGGCATGGCGGCCATGTCGGCGACATCCGCTGCGGTCCAGACAAGCTTCACGCCCTCCGCTTTTTGCGCCGCCTCCAGACGCGGCGTGTCGAAGCGCGCATGCGCAAGCGGCGAACGCAGGACGAAGGCGGCCAGCGTGCCAGCCGGCTTCACGTCGGTCGTGTAACGGCCCTCACCGCGAATGAGAGCGTCATCCTCGACACGGCGCACCCGCGCCCCCATGCCAAACTTTGGCGGTGCCAGATCGGTCATTAGCGCAAATATCCGTCATGAAAGCAGGGGAGACAGGCGCGGGCGGGAAGCCTGCGCCGACGAACCAAAGAACGCCCACAGCTTGACGGAGAATGCGACGAAGCGTCAATAGACAGCCATGGATGGAACGGGCCGGTTCGGCGAAACATCTGCCGGACTGACGAAACGGTTTCAGGCACTGCCTGGCAATCTTCGCGGTGCTGCCTGGATCATCGTCGCCACCGTTCTCTTCACGATCATGATGACGCTGATCAAACTCATCGGCACCAGGCTTCCGGTCGCCGAGATCCTGGTCGTGCGTCAGTCGGTGATGTTTCTCACCGCTCTGCCGCTCATCATTCGGGGCTTCCCGGGTTCGCTGACGACGCGGCGCCCTCTCCTTCACGCGGGACGCATTCTCTTCGCCGTCATTGCCATGTTCTGCGGCTTCACGGCGGTTGTTCATCTGCCGCTCGCAGATGCAACGGCGATCGCCTTCGCCAAGAGCTTTTTCATCCCGCTCTTTGCCATCGTCATCCTCAAAGAGGCAGTCGGGCCTCGCCGATGGGGTGCGATCATCGTCGGCTTCATCGGCGTCATGGTCATGCTCAACCCGACCGGTGCGGGCATCGACGGCTATGGGCTTCTCGCCGTTGCGGGCGCGGCCTCAGCGGCTCTCGTCATGGTGATCATTCGGCTTCTGTCGCGCTCCGATCTCGCCATCACCATCCTCGCCTATCAGACGGTTTTCGTGGGTGTTTTGCTGACACCTCTCGCGATCTGGCAATGGGTCTGGCCGAGCTGGAGCGAATTCGGGCTGCTCGTCGCGATCGGACTTGTCTCGGTCGCCGCACAAAGCTGTAACATACAGGCGTTTCGTGCCGGGGAAGCGACCGTGTTGGCGGCACTCGATTACGCCCGCCTCCTTTGGGCGACGATCCTCGGCATCCTGATCTTCAGCGAGATCCCCGCCATGCGCACCTTCATCGGCGCCGGCATTGTCATCGCGGCCGCGCTCTACACGATCCATCGCGAAGCGAGACGCGGCCAGAGGCTGGCGCGTTCACCGGCCGGCCGCGGCTATACGAACTGAGCGACAAGACCGGCCCAATCTTGGTAAGCCGCTGAGAAACATAGGATTGCCGGCTTAGGAAGCCCTGTGCCCAACCGCGGAACCAGGGCTCTCTCCTGCCCGTTTCGTGCCCGTCCTTTGGAGGCACGATGGCCGACACGCTTCAGGAACGAGCCGAATTGTGTGGGCTCAACTACGTCTGCGCGGAGAACCTCACGATCGAGCGCCGCCGCAGCGGGCGTGGCTTCACCTATAGATGTGATGGCAAGACCATCCGCGATCGCCGCCTGCGCCGGCGCCTGGAGGATCTGGTCATCCCACCCGCCTGGACCTCGGTTTGCATCGCCGAGGACCCGCATGCGCATCTGCAGGCCGTGGGACGCGACCAGGAAGGCCGCCTGCAATACCGCTATCACGAGGATTGGACGGAGGTCCGCAACGCCATCAAGGCCGAGCGTCTCTTACGCTTCGGCCGTGCTTTGCCGAAAATCCGCGAACGGATTGCCCGCGATCTTGACCGACGCCGGACGGACCGATGTTTTTCGGCCGCCGTCGCGGCGCGCCTCGTCGACCGGGCCTTGTTGCGTTCAGGCCACCGAGGCGACCCGGCCGATTGCGAAAGCGCCCGCGGAGCCACCACCCTCCTGAAAAGGGATGTGCGGTTGAACGGGCGCACCGTAACGCTCGATTTCATTGGCAAATCCGGCAAGAGGATCCGCAAGGTGATCCCCGACACCTATCTTCCGTCGCGGCTGCGCAAGCTCAAGGCGATCGGCAAGCGGCGCCTCTTCGCCTATCGCGAGAGCGACGGAACCCGCGCCTATCTGAGCGCCCGGGACTTGAATCAATATCTGAAGAACGCTGCCGGAGCGCAGGTGACGTCGAAGGATTTCCGCACCTTCGCCGCGAGCGCGGCAGCTCTTGAACTCTTCGTGACAAGCGAGAAACCGGAAAGCGAGGCCGCACGCAAACGCGCTATCGCCTCCGTGATGCGCGAAGTCAGCGACAAGCTCGCCAATACCATGGCCGTATGCCGGTCCAGTTACGTGCACCCACTGGTCGTCCAGGCCTTCCAGGAGGAACGCCTCGACGCCAACCTTTTGCGCGGACCGCACCGCACGCATCTCTCAGCGGCCGAGACCGCTCTCATGCGATTTTTGGAGGCCGAACACGCACGTATGAAGCGGGAACATGAGCCGGACACCGGGCGTTGAATCGTCCGAGAAACAAGGAGATACGCTGATGACAGATGCGCCGATCGAGGAGTTCTTCGATCTCATCGAAGACGTGACCGTCTGCATGTTGACAAGCCGCGACGGTGGCGAGCTGCGCTCTCGTCCGATGGGCTTCGACGTCGACAAGTCGACCCACGAATTTCATCTCTTGACGCGGAAATCGTCGCACAAGGCCGATGAGCTTGCCGCGCATCCGGAGGTCAATCTCTCTTTCGCACGGCCCGGACGGAAAGAATACGTCTCGGTCTCGGGGCAGGCTTACCTCACGACAGACAAGCGGCTCATCGATGCTGTCTGGTTCGACGATGCCGAAAGCTGGTTTCCCGGAGGCAAGGAAGATCCGGATGTCGCCGTCATCCGAGTGGTGCCGTCGAGCGGCGAATATTGGGAGGGCTTCAACGCCTTGCAGCGGCGCTGGAACCTGATCAAGGCGAAACAGGCGGGCGAGGAGCCGCATCTGGGTGAAAACCGCAAGGTTGCTCTTTAGGCAACGTCGGCCCGCCAGACCGCGGGTCGGATGACAACAAAAAAGGGCCGCTTCGATCGAAGCGGCCCTTTTTAAATTCTCGTTTCCAATCAGCTGAAGCTGCGCGTGATCACCGTTGTCGCCATCGGATCGGAGCCGTAGGTCTCCCCCTCCTCCAAGGCGAGAAGTTCGGCGAGACGCGTACGCGCGCGACTGACCCGGCTCTTGATCGTGCCGACCGCACAATCGCAGATCTCGGAGGCTTCTTCGTAGGAGAAGCCGGATGCGCCGACGAGCACGAGCGCTTCACGCTGGTCGTCCGGCAGCTGTGACAGCGCCTCGTTGAAGTCGCGCAGATCCATATGCCCATTCTGGGCTGGCTGGGATGCGAGCTTGGCGGCATATGCGCCTTCGGCGTCCTCGACCTCTCGGCCTTTCTTGCGCACCTGCGAATAGAATTCGTTGCGCAAGATGGTGAAAAGCCAGGCCCGCAGGTTGGTGCCTTCCTGGAAGGTGTGAAACTTGGCCCATGCCTTCATGAGCGTCTCTTGGACGAGATCGTCCGCACGCTCGCCATTGCCGCAAAGCGAGACGGCAAAAGCACGAAGATTGGGAATTGCTGACAGGAGCTCCTGTCGAAGAGCCTCGGATACGGCCATATGGGCTCGGCCTAACTGCGACGGTTTTTGGTTGTGGATTCTTCCAGCTGCTCCAGAAGATCGAGGAAGCGCTGCGGAACCGGCTCGTTCACCACATCGTCGTACACGGCGCGCAAATGCTTCCCGATCTGAGACTGAACCAGAGGGTGCATTCCATTTTCGCGGCCGTTGCTGTCCGCCAACATAATATCCTCCTGCGAGCGACCGCTGCCCTCCCGGTCAGATTGATCCATGTCACTTCAACTCCGTCACGAGGTTAATTCGGATGCTCGGGTTTTGTTCCGGCAAAGAAGTTTCCGGTAAGAAACGCCGCACCCCGACGCTCGGGTCGGATGCAGGAGTGCCGGACGGCCGCGTCGCATCCCGTCGGAAAGCGACATCAACCACAGTCTTGAACCTAAAAGGCATTTACCATGATCAAGGTTAGCAGGCCGTTTATGGACTCGGCTTCCACGACTTCACGCCGCTTGTCAAACACAAATGCGGCCGAATTTGGCGTTGCAGCAAAGGCGTCTGGCAACAAAATGGAAACCGGCGCTTCGAGAAATTGGCAGATCTAAAGCCCAAACCACAGCGCAATGGCGCCCAGAGCGACGATCGCCAACACCGTCCCCCAGATAAGGACATGGCGGTTGGTGTTTCTCTCCTCCGCCTGCGTCGCTTCGACTTCGTTCATGTCATCGCGGGGCATATGCGCTCCTCAAAAGTGCCGTGGGTTGAAGGGACAGTGCTCTCTCGGTCTGCCTCCTTTGATGTTGCGCAAAACTAGTGATTGCGCAGGGCGTCGATGAGCTCGGACTTGTCCATCTTCGAGCGCCCGTCGATGCCGAGTTCCTGCGCCCGCTCGTAAAGGTCCTCTTTGCTCCATTCCTCATAGGGCGGATTCTTCCCGCCCGTCTTGGAGGGATGCATGGATGGATTTGCGTGCGCATTGGCGATCCGGGCGGCTTTCTCCTTGGACTCGCCGCGATCGCGCAGATCCTCATAGAGCTTGTCGTCTTTGATCTGGTTTCCGTGATTTTTCGCCATCGGTTCTGCTCACGTTGCCATTTGGGGACACAACGATGGAGGCCGCCATGCGTTGCGAAAGAAATGTGACAACGTGCACCGGCGCGCCAAGGAACCGGTGGAGCCCGGCGACCATTCCCCAGAAAGCTGCAACCCACAGGGAGATAACAATGAAACGCGACTGGATACGCGACCTGGCGGAGCGCACGGGCTTTCCCAAGATCAGCATCTACCTGCCGATGGAGATGCGCAGTGCTGAAACTCTGCAAAACCCGACCCGCCTCAAAAACGCGCTCGCGGAAGCGCGCCGCAAGCTGCAGGAGGCAGAGGAAGGAAGCGACGCCGACGCGTTGTTGGGGCCGGCCGAAGAACGGCTGGAAGATTTCGACTTCTGGCAGAACCAGGACCAGTCGCTCGCCGTTTTGATCGACGAAAGCGGCACGCAATGGATCAAGCTCCCGGGCGAAGTCGAAGAGCTCTCGCTCGTCGGCGAGCGCTTCTATCTCCGCCCGCTGATCCGCATCTTCTCATCCGCCGGCCACGGCTACCTTCTGTGCGTCACGCGCGACGACGTGCAGTTCTACAAGGTGCGCAAGCACGATCTTCGACCTGTCGACGTGCCGAACATGCCGAAAAGTCTCGCCAAATTTCGCGGCATGACGGAGTTCGACGGCAATGTCGGCTTTCATTCCAATGCCTCCGGCGGCCAGCAGGGCGGGTCGGCTGGCGTGCCGCAATACCATTCGCTCGGGCCGAGCCCGGAAGATTACAACGAGGTCGAGCTTGACGAATTTCTGGGGCAGATCGCCAAGGCGGTCGATCACAAGCTGGGCGGTGCCGGCGCGCCGCTGGTGATCGCGGCCGAGCCGCGCACCTTGGGTCACCTGCAAAACAAGTTGCACTACAAAGGCGCCTCGGAGGAGAACCTCAAAGTCGATCCAGCCTCCAAGAGCGAGCCGCAATTGCACCAGGCCTCCTGGTCGCTGATGCAGCCGGAAGTCGAGGGTGATCGGCGCGATGCGCTGGAGCGCCTGAAAGCACGCCTCAAGGACAAGAGCTCAGACGGCGCGCTGCGCGACATCAACGAAATCGCACGAGCCTCCATCGAAGGACGCCTGGAAGCCGTCTTCATCGCCCGCTCCGCCCATTTGTGGGGAACCTACAATTCCGACGAGCATGCCGTGCATGTCGTCGAAGAACCGGGACCTGGACAATCCGACCTCATCGATTTCGTGGCCGTGAGAGCTCTCCAGGCAGGCGGATCGATCTACAGTATGGAAGGCGAAACAGCCGAGAGCCTTGGGCCGGTGGCGGCCCTGACGCGCTACTGAGCCGAAACGTCCTTCGCGACATCTCCCGCGGGCGCCAGAACGGTGAGCCCGCGGGGATATTGCCGGATTTTGAGCGGCGGTCGGAGCGTCACCACTTCCCCGTCGACGGATGCCCGCGCTTCCGCACGCTGCATGGAAATCGTGACGGCCTGAGAGCGCCGCATCGACAGGATCGGGTTGTCGCTCATACGACCGAGCGCGAAAGCCGCCGCGAGTTCTAAAAGGTCGGTCCATTTGCGCGACGTGGCGAAATAGATGCCGAGCGTCTCTGCGCAGGGATCGTCGGCATAGGGAAGATGCCCATCCCCGAGTGGCCCGTTGCTGACCACGAGAGCCGCGGTCTCAACGTCAATCTCCTCATCGGCAAGGGAGAGACGCGCGCGAATGATCGGTGGCCGCCGCAAAGCGAGACGCAGGGCCTTGGCACTCGCCATGAGCTTGCCGAAGCGCGACCCGTAATCGAGCTCCTGGCGCAGCCGGATCATCTTCGGATGCAGCCCGAGCGTGACATGGTGGACGAAGAGCCGCCCGTTCACCTCAGCAATGTCGACGCGAGAGACTTCACCCGCGGCGAGCACCTTCGCCGCCTCATGCATGTCGAGCGGAACGCCCAAAGCGCGGGCGAAAAGGTTCATCGTGCCGAGCGGCAAGATGCCGAGCACTTTGCCGTTCTGATAGGCTTGTGAGGCGGCAAAGGACACGCTGCCGTCCCCGCCACCGATTATGACCGTGTCATAGGCGGCGTCGGCGAAGGCTGCCTCGATGGCGGCAATAGCCTCCTTGCCCGCCTTCCAGTGAAGGGTCACGTCGTGCCCGGCCTGCCGGAAAATATCCGCGATTTCTTCGCCAGCGGACGGCTCGCAGGTGCGCAGAGTCCCGGAATCGCTGTTGAGAACGAGAGCAAGGCGCATCGAGCCACTCGAGCGCCCGAGTTTCTCGGACGCCGCGGCGGAGTCTTTTTCAGTCCCGGTCATTGCGACGCTCGCCCCCAACGCCAGCGTCTGCTGAGACGCTCAAACGGTCTCTCAGCGAAGGCCGCTCAGTTCGCAATGCGACTTCATCACCCGGCTCTCGTCGTCCTGTTCGATCAGGTAGGCCGGGTTCTCGGCATCCGCATTGCGCACGATTTCGTGGCCTTCCAGGCTGCGCGCGACGGGACGCGTGAAGACTTCCACGATCCGGCCTCGGCTGGTCCAGCCACCGAACCGCCACTCAACGCTCTCACCCTTGCGATAGGTTTGCGCCATTTTCTTCTTCAAAACCTCTTTCATCTCCGCCGGCATGGCGGCCATATTCACTCGCGTTCTGCGCCTTCTTCCTTGACCGAATCTTGCGCCCGCTCCAAAATTTCATCCGGCTGATCTAGCCGGTCTTCAGGAGCAAAGCCGAAAGCCTCCGGATCTCCGGTTTCAACAGTGGAGACCGGAGAGGTTCCCGAAAGAGCTTTAAGCAGATCTCGGCCGTAGGCGATGACGCCGTCGACATCGTGGGAAACATCCATGGAACGGCGCGCTTCGAGTTCATCAAGCGCCTCGCGAAGCGCTTCGCGGCGCTCCTCGACCGTTCCACGTGCGGAATGCGCAAGCGCATCGAGATCGTCTGTGGTGATCGGCTGGGCGAGGCCCGGCTCATCCGCATCGCCGCCAACGGCGTAGTCCGACGAGAAAGGCACTCCAGGCCCATCGAGACGGTTTATCATGTCGTCCTCCATGACCAGTGAATGTCCCCGAAGGCTGCTGAGTTCCCACACAGGGCAGCGGGCCCTCACCTCGCGGTGATTGACCACGCCACCTTGAAGCGCGCTCTTGCAGCGCAATCTTGATCCACCGGTGACGGGATTATGGCGAGAAGCGGAATCGAGCGAAGATGAGCGACACTCAGAACGAACAAAACGAAAAGCCGACGAAGCGAAATGAGGAGCGCGCGAGCCGAGGGGCCGAACGCGCCCAGGATTCGCGCGGCCTCACGCAACGCGAAGCCAAGACCGTCGAGAAGAGACTGCGCCTGTCCGTGCCGGCGATTTACGAAGTGGTGCGGCAGGAGGGCGAGGAGGAAATGGAGCGCCCCACCTCCTCCCTCTGGTGGTCGGGCATCGCAGCGGGATTGTCGATCGGTTTCTCGCTCGTGGCCGAAGCGGCCTTGCGCGAACACCTTCCCGACGCTCCCTGGCGACCGCTGGTCGATAATTTTGGCTATTGCGTCGGATTCCTGCTCGTCATTCTCGCTCGCCAGCAGCTCTTCACCGAAAATACCATCGCCCCGATCCTGCCGCTCGCAGCGGAATTCACGCGCAAAAACGTCCTCTGTGTCATGCGCTTATGGAGCGTGGTCTTCATCGCCAATATGGTCGGCACACTCGGCGTCGCGCTCTTCAATGCAGCTCTTCCCGGCACCCACCCCGAGGTTTTCCAGGCGATGCTGGAGATCAGCCGGGAGATGATGGACAAGAGCTGGTTCACGATGTTCGTGCGCGCCATCGGTGCCGGCTTTCTCATCGCGGCGATCGTGTGGATTTTGCCGAGCGCTTCCGGCAGCGAATTCCTCGTCATCGTGCTCTTCACCTATATTATCGCGATCGCCGAGTTCACCCACATTATTGCCGGCAGCGTGGAGGCATTCCTGCTCGTCGCGCATGGCGATATCAGCATCTTCACGATGATATGGGACTTCACTGTGCCCGTATTAATAGGCAACATCCTAGGCGGAACGGCACTCTTCGCCCTCCTCGCTTACGCACAGGTCAAGGAAGAAATAAAATAGCCGACATCTATTAGCCGGGGTAAGAGGTTTTCCTTAACCGACGACCCTGGCGTGGAACCGCGTGACGGCGATCCTCGTTTTCCTGACATCGTAATTAACAGGAGAACGAGATGAATTGGGATCGTGTTCAAGGCAACTGGAAACAGTTCAAAGGCAACGCTCAGGCTCAGTGGGGTAAGCTCACCGACGACGAGCTCGACCAGGTCGAAGGCAACCGCGAAGTGCTCGCCGGCAAAATCCAGGAACGCTATGGCGTCGCCAAGGATGAGGCCGAGCGCGAAATCGACGACTGGCTCGCTCGTCACTAAGACGGTCGAGCTATAGGACAAACAAGTCCGGGGCCGGCTTCGTGCCGGCCCTTTTTGTGTCTTTCTCGCAATTGCAATAACCGGCCCGACGTGGCTTAAGAGCCGCGTTCGCGAGGAAGACCGCCATGCGCATCACGATGATTGGGACCGGCTATGTAGGCTTGGTCTCTGGTGTCTGCTTTTCCGAGTTTGGCTTCGACGTCACCTGCGTCGACAAAGACCAGGCAAAGATCGCGGCTCTGCAACGCGGCGACGTACCGATCTACGAACCCGGCCTCTCGGAGCTGATGGTCAAAAACGCCGGAAGGCTGAACTTTACCACCGACCTTCCCGGCGCCGTCGAGAACGCCGACGTCATCTTCATCGCGGTCGGTACACCGACACGCCGAGGCGACGGCGAAGCCGACCTCTCCTATGTCTATGCCGCAGCCCGCGAAGTCGGCGAAGCCATGCGCTCCGGCTCCGTCGTGGTCATCAAATCGACGGTCGTCGTCGGGACCTGCCGCGAAGTCCGCCGCATCATCGAAGAGACGGCGCCGGACAAGGAATTCTCCATCGCCTCCAATCCGGAATTCCTCCGCGAAGGTGCGGCGATCGAGGATTTTCTCCGCCCGGACCGCGTTGTCGTGGGCGTGGAAGACGAGCGCGGCGAACAAATCTTGAAGGCGCTTTATCGCCCGCTCAATTTGCGCCAGACGCCGATCGTCTTCACCAGCCTGGAAAACGCGGAGATCACCAAATACGCCGCGAACGCTTTCCTCGCGATGAAGATCAGCTTCATCAACGAGATCGCCGATCTTTGTGAGACCGTCGGCGGCAACGTCCAGGACATCGCCCGCGGCATCGGCCTCGACAATCGTATCGGACCGAAATTCCTGCATCCGGGGCCAGGCTATGGCGGCTCCTGTTTCCCGAAGGACACGCGGGCGCTTGCTGCGACCGCGCGCCGTCTCGGCAGCCCCATCCGGCTTGTCGAAACCACGATTGCCGTCAACGAGGAGCGCATCCGCGCGATCCCCGATTGGGTGATCGCCGCACATGGCGGCAGCGTCGAAGGCAAGACGATCGCCGTGCTCGGTATCGCCTTCAAGCCGAACACCGACGACATCCGCGAGGCCCCAAGCCTGACCGCCATTCCCGCGCTCCAGGCGGCGGGAGCCACCATTCGCGCCCACGATCCCCAGGCGGCCGAGGCGGCAAAACCGCTGCTTCCGGGCGTGACCTGGTGCGCGTCGCCCTATGCCGCCGCAGAAGGGGCTGACGGCCTCGTCATCATGACGGAGTGGAACGAGTACCGCGCCCTTAATCTCGCCACGCTTTCGCGGACGATGCGGGGCGATGTCCTAATCGATCTGCGAAACATCTATCCGCCCGAAGAAGTGGCACCTCACGCCTTCAACTATCACAGCGTTGGCCGCAAACCGCGTGCTGCCGAGCCCACGAGCCCGGCACGTCCGCGTCTTGTATCCTCCTGAGATTTCTCGAACTGTAAGACCCATGTCCGCAAATCTGTCCCACCTTGACCGGTTGGAAGCAGAAAGCCTGCATATTTTCAGGGAAGTGGCAGCCGAATGCCGCAACCCGGTGATGCTCTATTCGATCGGCAAGGATTCGTCGGTCATGCTGCATCTCGCGCGCAAGGCCTTCCATCCGGCTCCGCCTCCCTTCCCGCTCCTGCATGTCGACACGACCTGGAAGTTTCGTGACATGTACGCCTTCCGCAACCGGATGGCGGCCGAAGCGGGCATGGAGCTCATCGTCCATGTCAATCAGGAAGGCGTCGCCGCCGGCCTCAACCCGTTCGACCATGGCGCCAATTATACGCGCGTCATGAAGACGGAGGGTCTGAAGCAGGCGCTCGACAGGCACCATTTCGATGCGGCCTTCGGCGGCGCCCGTCGCGACGAGGAAAAATCGCGCGCCAAGGAGCGGATCTTCTCCTTCCGCTCCAAGAGCCATGGCTGGGATCCGCGCAACCAACGCCCGGAGATCTGGCGCCTCTATAACACTCTCATCCATGAGGGCGAATCGATGCGCGTCTTCCCGCTCTCCAATTGGACCGAGCTCGATATCTGGACCTATATCGAGCGCGAGAACATCCCGCTCGTGCCGCTTTACTTTGCGGCCGAACGGCCGGTCGTGAAGCGCGACGACCAATGGATCATGGTCGATGACGAGCGCATGCGGCTGATGCCGGGCGAAGTCCCGCAACAGCGGCTCATCCGTTTCCGCACGCTCGGCTGCTATCCGCTGACCGGCGCTGTGGAATCGTCGGCAACCACGCTTGCCGAAGTGGTCATGGAGACGATGGGTGCGACCCAGTCGGAGCGCGGCGGCCGCGCCATCGACCGGGAGGCCTCGGCTTCCATGGAGCGCAAGAAGCGGGAAGGCTATTTCTGATGGATACCGCCGACACCAATCCCGCGAGCATGCAGACACTCGCCGGCACGCTTGCCGCGCCCGACACCCTGCGTGTTCTGACCTGCGGTTCCGTCGATGACGGCAAGTCGACCCTGATCGGTCGCCTCCTTTACGATTCCAAGCTCCTCTTGCAGGACCAGATCGCCGATCTGGAGCGTGACAGCCGCCGCCACGGCACGACCGGCGGCGACATCGATTTTGCACTTCTCGTCGACGGGCTCGAGGCCGAGCGCGAACAAGGAATCACGATCGATGTCGCCTGGCGTTTCTTTGCGACGCCCCGCCGGCGCTTCATCATCGCCGATACGCCAGGCCACGAGCAGTACACCCGCAACATGGCGACCGGCGCCTCGACGGCCGAGCTCGCCATTCTCCTGGTCGATGCCGAAAAGGGCTTGTCGCGGCAGACGCGCCGCCATGCCCTGATCTGCTCGCTGATGGGCATCAAGCAGGTCGTGCTCGCTGTCAACAAGATGGATCTCGTCGGCTACGATGAGGCCGTTTTCGAGAAGATCGCGGCAGATTTCGCAGCTTTTGCCGGGCGCACGCGCATCGAAAGCGTCACGCCGATCCCGCTCTCGGCGCGCGAAGGCGACAACGTCACGGGCCCGAGCCCCCGCCTCCCCTGGTGGAAGGGTCCGGCCCTCCTGCCGTTCCTGGAGGAAGCGCCGTCCGCTCCGGGTCTCGTCGAAACACCGCTGCGCTTTCCCGTGCAATGGGTGTGCCGTCCCGACCACACGTTTCGGGGCTATGCTGGCACGATCTCGTCCGGGCGCATCGCCGTCGGCGATGAAGTCGTGGTGGCGGCCTCCGGCAAAAAGAGCCGCGTGACGGCGATCGACATCGGCGAGAATGCGCTGCAGGAGGCCGTCGCCGGCCAGTCGATCATGCTGAGGCTTGCCGATGAGGTCGATATCGCCCGCGGCGACGTTCTGGTGCCGGCGGAAAACCGGCCGGAGGTGACGGATCAAATCGCCGCCCATCTCGTCTGGATGGCGGAAGAGCCGCTTCTGCCGGGCCGGCCTTATTGGCTGAAAGCCGCCAACCGCATGGTCTCTGCGCAGGTGAGCGAACTCAAGCATCACCTTTCCGTCGACACACTTGAAGAGACGGCCGGCAAGGTCCTGGAATTGAACGAGATCGGGTTTGCCAACCTGTCGCTGGCGCATCCGATCGCGTTCGATCCTTACGGCGAGAACCGCGAAACCGGCGGCTTCATCCTGATCGACCGCTTCACCCATTCGACGGTCGCCGCAGGCATGGTCGATTTCTCGCTGCGGCGCGCCGCCAACATCCACTGGCAGTCGCTCGACGTCGACCGCAATGCCCGCGCGCGTCTCAAGAACCAGAAGCCGACGGTGTTGTGGTTCACGGGCCTCTCCGGCGCCGGCAAGTCGACCGTCGCCAATTGGGTGGAAAAGAAACTCTACGCGGCCGGCCGGCACACGATCACGCTCGACGGCGACAATGTCCGCCACGGCCTCAACCGCGATCTCGGCTTCACCGACGCCGACCGGGTGGAGAACATCCGCCGCGTCGCCGAGACGGCGAAGCTGATGACGGATGCAGGCCTCATCGTCCTCGTCTCCTTCATCTCGCCCTTCCGGTCCGAACGGCAGATGGCTCGTCAGCTGATGATGGAAGGCGAATTCGTCGAAGTCTTCGTCGACACCCCGCTCGATATTGCCGAGAAGCGTGACCCCAAGGGGCTCTATGCGAAGGCCCGCGCCGGACAGCTGAAAAATTTCACGGGCATCGATTCGCCCTATCAGATGCCGGAAAACGCTGAAATCACCGTCGACACGACCTCGGCTTCGCCGGAAGAACTCGCCGATGAAATCATCGCTTACCTGCGCCAGAACGGTCGATTGAGCTGAGTGTCGGCTGCTGCGGCGCTCCAAAGGGCCGCACCCTAAAGGACAGAAAGAGCCGTTGACCCTGGTGTCAACGGCTCGTTACACCGGGCCAATCTTGCAATACAAATACCATCGGCGCCGCCCACAGCCCGGCGACAGCATGATGGTTATGGTCGATGCGATGACCCCGGAAAAACCGTCTCCTTTCGCCATTTGGTGGTACGCCATTCGTCCGCGCACGCTGGCGCTTTCCGTCTCGCCGGTCGTTGCCGGCCTGACGCTCGCATGGGCCGAGAACGGCGATTTTCATCTGCTTCTGGCGCTGGTGACCCTGATCTCAGCCGTGGCCATCCAGATCGGCACCAATCTCAACAACGACGCCGTCGACGCTTTGAACGGGACAGACGATTCCGGTCGCATCGGCCCGCCCCGGGTGACGCAGAAGGGCTGGGCGACGGCGCGCGAGGTCTTCCACGCCACGCATCTGGCCTTCTTTATTGCCGCCCTCGGCGGCCTTTATCTCATCCAGGCCGGAGGCATTCCGATCCTCATCGTCGGCATCCTGTCGTTGATCGCCGGCTATGCCTATTCGTCCGGGCCGTGGCCGATCTCGCGCAGCCCCTGGGGCGAGGCCTTCGTCATCACCTTTTTCGGTCTCGTCGCCGTCGACGGGACCTTCTATCTGCAGACAGGCTTTATCGACGTCCCCGCCATCCTTCTCGGAGTGGCGATCGGATTGCCGGCAGCCGCCGTCCTCCTCGTCAACAATACGCGCGACCGCGAAAGCGATACGTTGGCCGGCCGTCAGACGCTCGCGATCCGCGTCGGGCCTCTCGGCGCCGGACGGCTTTACGGCCGTCTCCTGGCCGCGAGCTTTGTGATGATCACCCTTCTCGCCCTCGTCGGCGAACACCTGACCGGCGCTCTCCTGGGCCTGATCTGCATTCCGCTTGCCTGGAAGGCGCACCTGGCTTTCCGCAATGCCACGACGCCCGCCGATTTCAACGGCTGTCTCGGACAAACCGCCTCGGTTCAGGCCGCGCTCTGTCTCACCGTCAGCCTTGGTCTGATCTTCACCGCCGCCTGACGGTTTCGGGCTCGGCCACGTCCTGCGTCTGCAGAAAGCGGCGCTCGCCGCCTTCCAGAACGAGGCAGGTCAGACGGCCGGAGGCAAAGGCGCGCGTGTCGATATCGATGCGGTTGGGGCGGATATCGACCTCGTCGCGCGGCGTGTGCCCGTGCACGACACAGAAGCCGAAATCCCGTCCGCTTGAGAGAAACGGCTCGCGGATCCACACGAGATCCTCCTCCCGCTGAGCCCGCATCGGGCGTCTCGGATCGATCCCGGCATGAACGAAGAAGTAATGCCCCACGCTCTCGCTAAGGGCGAGCGACCGCAGGAATTGCTCAAACCCGCCGCTCAGCGCCTGCAACAAAGCCTGATGGCAGGTGACGAGCGAGCGTTGATCTCCACCCGACGGCGGCGCGACGCCGAACGAGCGCAACGTCGCCGACCCGCCCTGCCCGCACCAATAGGGCAGCATGCTCGGATCGGAGAGAACATCGAGAAGCACGGCCTCATGGTTGCCCTTGAGGCAGACGCGGCGGTCGCAGAGCTTTTCGCCGGCGAAGAGATATTCCAGCACAGCGCGGGAATCGGGGCCGCGATCGATGTAATCGCCCAGAAAGATCTCGACACTCTCTTCTGGAGGAAAAGCCTCCAGATCGGCTTTGATTTGCTCTTGGAGGTCGAGGAGCAGGTCGAACCGCCCATGGATGTCGCCGATCGCATAGACGCGGCATCCGTCAGGCACGGCGTGTTGCGGGTCAGTTCGTGCTGCAGAGAAAAAGGCCATGCCCGCGATATAGGGTGAGGCTCCGCAAAATCAGCCGCCCCCTTGCCGACCTCCCTCGGATCGGCCGCCTCGCGCACGGAAAAGATAGGCAGGCTGCATGTCCGGCCGAAGCCCCCTGGCACCGTCCATGACAGCCTGCCCGGCCGAGGCGAGCCTCAGCCGAACTTGAACAGGACGCCAAAACCTCCGCGCGGATAATTCCACTCGATGTCGTGCGTATCGGCACAGACGATGCGGCAGGTGCCGCATTCCATGCAGCCGTCCGGCGTCACCTCGACCTGTCCCTTGTCGTTGAGGGCATAACAGCCCGCCGGACAGATCTTCGTCAGCGCCAGAAGCGCCTGAGACGGCACCTCATGCGGGCGGACCTTGACGTGCGGACGGCCGGCATCCACCACGTATCGGTTGTAGTAAAGCTTCTCCTCAACCTTCACGCTATCTGTCTCCGTGCTCATCGCCAGGCCCTCGCCAGTTTGAATGCGTCGCCGATCATGCCCCTCAATGTCCGCGCCTGGCGGAACGAGGAGACGATCGCTTTCTCCTTCGCCTTCTTGTCCAGCCCGTCGACGCGGAACCATGTCTGCGCCGCCTTGCTCAAGAGACGCGGATAGAGGCCGAAGAGCGTCTCCTTGTTGCCGTGCAGGAAGGCCGGGATTTTGCGATATTTGCGCATGTCCTTGAGGACGAACGTCTTCTCCAGCCGCTCCTGATATTCGGCGAGATTGGCTTTCGTCATCTCCTTGCGCATGCGGTGGAGCCGCACGACGGTTTCCGCGGCAACGCGGCCCGTGGTCATGGCAAGGTTGGAGCCTTCGCGGTGGACGGCATTCACGAAATGACCGGCGTCGCCCACCATCAGCCAGCCATCGCCGAAGAGCGAGGGGATGGCATTGTAGCCGCCTTCAGGGATGAGATGGGCGGCATATTCCTTCACCTCCGAACCCGCCAGGAGCGGCGCGATCGCCGGATGCGACTTGAACCTCTCCAGGAGTTCGTAGGGCTTTGCGCCCGTCTCTTTGAAGTCGGAAACGAGGCAGCCGATGCCCACAGAGATCGATTCCTCGTTGGTGTAGAGGAAGGCGGTCCCGGTCATGCCCAGCGTCACGCTGCCCATCGCCTCGATGACGACGCCTTCGTCGCCCTTGAGGTTGAAACGGCTTTCGATGACGTCGCGCGGCAGGAAGTGCATTTCCTTGACCGCGAGAGCCACGGTATCCGGCTTCAGCTCATCGCGCAGCCCCGAACGCTGGCCGACGAGACCGTTGACGCCTTCCGCAAGGATGACGACATCGGCCATCACCGCACCATCCTCGCGGTCGGTCTGAACGCCGATCACCTTGCCGGATGTGTTGCGAATGAGCTCCTTGACCGTCGTCTCGTAAAGGACGGTCGCGCCGGCATCGCGCACCTTCTGGCTGAACCATTTGTCGAACTGTGCGCGAATGATCGTGTAGCGGTTCGGCTTCTCTTCGTTGAACTCCTCCGAGCGGTAATGCATGCCGGTGTAGGACGCGTCGTCGAGCATCCACAGACGCTGCTCGATGACGTGGCGCTCGAGCGGTGCATCTTCGCGAAAACTCGGAATGAGCTTCTCGAGGGCATCGGAATAGAGGATCGCGCCTTGAACATTCTTGGAGCCGGCATATTCGCCGCGCTCCAGCTGCAGGACGTTCAATCCTTCCTTCGCCAGTGTGTAGGCGGCGGCGTTGCCCGAGGGCCCTGCACCAACAACGATCGCATCGAAACGCTGTTCGACCATGGCTGCCTCCTTAGCCTGCCAGGCGGTTGACGGAGAGGTGCTTTGCGAATGCCCGTGTCAGCGCCGGAAGCACTTCCAGGGCATCGGCCACCACGCCGAGATGAGCAAAATCGAAAATGGGAGCGTTCGGGTCGCTGTTGATGGCGACGATGAGGTCCGCCCCTTCCACACCGACGCGGTGCTGGATCGCGCCCGATATGCCGGCGGCGATGTAGAGCTTCGGCCGGATGGTCTTGCCGGTCTGGCCGATCTGGCGCTCGGCGGGCACCCATCCCTTCTGCACGAGGGGCCGTGAGCAGCCGTATTCGGCACCGAGAACTTCGGCGAGATCCTTCACCAGCTGGAAATTCTCAGCCGAGCGAAGCCCGAGCCCGCCCGCAACGACGATGTCGGCGAAGGCGAGCTGCACCTTGTTGGAATCACGGTCCGCAACGAAGCGCAGAACCTTGGTGACGACATCCTCTTCGGCCATGTTGAGCGGGTGCTCGATCAGGCGTCCCGTGCGTCCCGGCTCGCGTTTCGGCATCGCCATGACGCGCGGCCGCACCGTCGCCATCTGCGGGCGGAAATTCAGCGTGTAGATTGTGCACAGCAGCGATCCGCCAAAGGTCGGCCGCGTCGCCGCAAGCGAGCGATCGTCGTCGATCGCAAGCTCCGTGCAATCGGCGGTCAGGCCCGTGGCCAGCGTCGTCGCCACCGAACCGGCGAGGTCGCGGCCGAGCGTCGTCGCGCCCAGAAGCAGGATCTCCGGTTTGTAGGTGTTGACAAGATCCGTCAGGCACTTCGTGTAGGTCTCGTTGCGGTAATGCGCGAGCATCGGATCGGCGACCTGATAAAGGACGTCGGCACCGTGCTCGTAGACTTCCGTCGCAGCCGCTTCGAGCTCGCTCTTGTCGCCGCCCAAAAGGACGCCCACGACCTCCACGTCGAGCTTCTCGGCAAGCTTGCGGCCCTCTCCCAGAAGCTCCAGCGACACGGGATGCACATGTCCGTGCTCGTATTCGATGAAGACCCAGACATGCCGGTAGGCCTTGAAGTGCTCCGGCAGTTCCTTCTTCATGCCGGCCCGGCCACCTGCGGGGCGGGCTTGCTGCTTTGGCGCGTTTGCCATCGGCTTTGCCTCCTACTGCCCGGCCGCGAAATTCATCAGATCGTCTTCGATCGTCTGATGCCGGCTGAAAATCTCGTTCATGAGCGTGTCGGCGATCTCATCGGGGCTCTTGCCGCCGACGGGAAGCTGCTCGGCTTTCTCTTCGCGCGGCGTCGGCGCGAAGACGCGCTTGACGACCGTGGGCGAGCCGCGCAGGCCGCATTTGGTGACGTCCTCGATGCCGATATCGGCGGCATTCCACACCGTCACATCGGCCTTTGCGGCCGAGAGCGCGGCCGACAGTGAGCCGCGCCGCATCTCGTTGGTGCCTTCGAGCATGGTGATGAGAACGGGAAGCTTCGTCTGCAGGACCTGCACACCGCCTTCCGCGCGGCGCTCCACCTCGATCGTGCCGCCCTCACGGTCGATCGGACCGATCTTGGCGACGTAAGTGAGCTGATTGAGGTTGAGGCGCGTCGCAATCCCCGGCCCCACCTGAGCCGTATCGCCGTCGATCGTCTGCTTGCCGGTGAACACGATCGAGGGTGCGCCCCAAACCTCGCCGATCTTCTTGATCGCCTGCGACAGCGAAAAGCTCGTCGCCAGAGTGTCGGAGCCCGCAAAGAAGCGATCCGTCAGGAGGACCGCACGATCGGCACCGAAAGTCAGCGCCTTGCGCAGCGAATCCTCGGCCATCGGCGGGCCCATGGAGAGAACGGTCACCTCTCCGCCGGACTTGTCGCGCAGCCGCAAAGCCTCTTCGAGCGCGAAAAGATCGTAAGGGTTGATGATGGTCGGCACACCCTGGCGCATGATGGTGTTGGTGACCGGATGAACGCGGATCTGGGCGCTGTCCGGAACCTGCTTGATACACACGACGATCTGCATCGTTCCTGCCTTCCTCATGCGCACCGGAGCCAGCTTGCGTCTGGTGGCCGGTGCCGAATTCAAGACCTCATCAGGCCTTTCGCAAGCAGCGTGCCAATCTCGAAAATCCCGTAATTACCTGATATTATTTTGCTTTTACGGATTGTCGGGTTTGCGCGACACGGCCAAAAGCGGACGGGAGCTGTCGCAAACCCGACAGAAGTGTCACTGGCTGGCGCGTCCTGTCAGGGTGTTGAGCGCCACAAAAGGCTTTGATTTCGGCCTCGGGCCACCGGCGGCCTGCTTCAGCACCTTGAAGACACGCTGTTCGAGCGGTGACGACCGGGTGAAATCCTCATAGGCCTGCGCCAGATGCGTACGACATGCCGCGCGCGCCGCGTCATCATCGAGGTCGTCGAGATGGTCGGCGGCGAGATATTCGCCCATGCGTCGCAGAATGTGCAGGCGTGCGACATGCACCACCTTCGGATCGTACGGCACGTCGAGAAACTCGAAAAACTCTTCCGCGGCCGACAGCTCCCGCAATTCGTCCAGAACGCCCATGATATCCTCCGCAGCGGCGGCCTTACGGCCGCGCTTTTCGTTGAGACCGGTCAGGCCGCGAGTTCGCGCGCCGTCAGCGCCGCATAAAGGGCGGCAACTTCGTGAAGACCGACCGCGCGCTTGGCCTTCGCGGCCTCTGCGCGGACCAGGTCGAGAAGCGTGCGCGTCTGCGTCTCGTCTGCGGCAAGCCCCAGAGTTTCGAGCGCATGGCGCATGGAGGAAATGCCGGAATGCTTGCCGAGAACGATGGTACGCGCCCGCCCGAGCCGTTCCGGATTGAGGCCCTCATAGGTCGCTGGATCACGCAGAAGGCCGGAAACGTGGATGCCGGATTCGTGCATGAACGCGGCGGCACCGACGATCGGCTTCGATTCCGGGATCGGACGGCCCGCAGCCTCCGCCACGAGTTCGGCGAGCCTCGTCAAATGCATGAGGTCGACCCCGCTCTTATGGGCGCCGATATGGTCGAGCGCGGTCGCCACCTCTTCGAGCGCCGCATTGCCGGCGCGCTCGCCGATACCGAGAACGCAGACGGAGGCGTGGGTCGCCCCACCACGGATCGCCGCCAACGTATTCGCGGTGGCGAGGCCGAGATCGTCATGGCCATGAAATTCCAGATCGAGATCGCTCATCGCCCGCAACCGCTGAAAGACGGCGAAGGTCGTGAACGGATCGAGGATGCCGACCGTGTCGGCGAAACGGAATTTGACGGCGCCCGCCTCCTGCGCGACCGCAATGGCCCGACGAATGAAGTCGAGATCGGCGCGGCTTGAATCCTCCCCGCCGAGCGCGACCCGGAGCCCATGCGCACGGGCATAGGGAATGACGCTGCGAATGCGGTCGAGGACATCGGCGCGATCGGTGCCGAACTTCGCCTTGATCTGCCGATCGGACATCGGCACCGAAAGATTGACCTCTTTGAGACCGCTCTTCAGCGCGGCATCGACATCGCCCTTGGTCATCCGGCACCAGGCGATGACGCGCGATCCCGTCACCGCCTCGCCGATCGCCGCAAGACTGTCGATCTCGGCCTCCCCCATCGCCGGCGTGCCCGCCTCGATCTCGTCGACGCCGGCCGCATCGAGGGCCCGCGCAATCGCCACCTTCTCATCGATCGAAAAGGCGACGCCCGGCGCCTGTTCGCCATCGCGAAGCGTGGAATCATTGAAGGCGATGTGACGGGGGACGATGCGCTCCTCAAGCATAGAGACGCTCCTGTGGCTTTGCGGGCTGCCGTGCCTTTCGCCAGAACGGCGACACGGCGCGCAGCTCTTCGATGATGTCGGGAAAAATCTCGATCAGCCGATCGACATCGGCTTTCTCGTTGTCGCGCGACAGGGAGAAACGCACGGCGCCATGTGCAGCGGTAAAGGGCAGACGCATCGCACGGATCACATGCGAGGCGTCCATGCCGCCGGAGCTGCACGCCGAGCCGGACGAGACGGCAACGCCATCGCGCGACAGAAGATGCACGATCGCCTCGCCTTCGACGCCATCGAAGGCGATGTTGCTCGTATTCGGCAGCCGATTGTCCACGTCACCGGTCACGATGCATTTGTCGATCGCCGCCAGCACGCCGGCTTCCAGATGATCGCGCAGCTCGCGCACACGGGTCTGTTCGTCATAGAGATGGAACGCGGCAAGTTCCGCAGCTTTGCCGAGACCGACGATCGCCGGCACGTTCTCCGTGCCCGAACGGCGTCCCCGCTCCTGACGCCCGCCGCGGATGAGCGGCTGAAACGGCACGCCGCGACGGACATAAAGCGCGCCGATCCCCTTCGGGCCGTGCAGCTTGTGTCCGGAGAGGGACAGCATATCGATCGCGCCGGATTGAAGATCCATCGCGATCTTGCCGACTGCCTGCACCGCATCGGTATGGAAGAGCGCGCCGGCCTCGTGCGCCATCGCAGCCAACCGTTCGACTGGAAAGATCGTGCCGGTCTCGTTGTTCGCCCACATGATGGAGACGAGAGCCGTCTGACGACCGAGCACCTTCTCGTAGGCATCGATATCGAGCCGCCCCCGCCCGTCCACCGGAATGACGTGGACGACCACCCCAGCCCGTTTCGCCAGATCCTGAGCTAGCGCAAGCACCGCCGGATGTTCCACCGCAGAGACGATGAGCTCGTTGCGGCCCTCCTGCGTGGCGAGCGCCGACAGGATGGCGGTCGTATCGGATTCCGTCCCGCCGGAGGTGAAGATGATCTCCTGGTCGGATTCTGCCCCAAGCAGCGACTGGAGCTGCCCGCGCGCCCGTTTCACGGCCGCGGCGACCACGGCTCCGAAGCCATGCGGTGAAGAGGGATTGCCGAAATGCTCCGTAAAGAACGGCAGCATCGTCGCCAGCACGTCGGGATCGACGGGTGTGGTTGCGTTGGCATCGAGATAGACGGGCCGCATCACCGCCTCCTCAATGTCTCGGCTGAACCGGGATGACGCGCACGGGCGCGCCGAGCTTCGCCATCAGCCGCATCTGAATGCCGCCGATGGTGACGCCGGCAAGCTGGCAGCCGACGCAGGCACCGGTCAGCCGCACCATGATCTTGTTGTCTTCGATATCGACGAGCTGGCAGTCGCCGCCATCGCCCGCGATGTAGCGGCGGATATCCTGCAGCGCGTCCTCGACGAGAGCGAATTTCTCCTCGCGGGTAAGACCGAGCCCGAAGGTCGCCGCCTTGCGCGAACCGGCCTCGCCGTCGGCGCTCTGAGAACGCGCCTCGGGCGACGACGCAGGCCTTTTCGGCATCTGCGTGCGGTTGAGAAGCGTCAGCCGCACCATCGGCTTCTCACCCGGACCGGCCGCACCTTCGCAGCGCTCCACACGCTCGTCGGCGGCGGCCTCAAGAAGCTCATCCTGATAAAGGGGGGAAAAATCAGTCATGGGGCTCTCCATCATCCGAAGGACTTGCCGCAGGAGCAGCTCCAGGTCGCCTTCGGATTGTCGAAGGTGAACCCGGCGCCCTCCAGGCTTGTGACGAAATCAACGGTGGTGCCTTCGAGGTAGGCGATGCTCATCGGGTCGACGAAGACCTTGATGCCCGCCTGCTCCACCAGCACGTCGCTCGGCTCGGCCTCACCGACGAGACCCATCATGTATTTGAGGCCGGCACAGCCGCCGCTCTCGACCATCAGGCGCAGGCCCTCGACCGGTTCATCGGACCCGGCGATCGCTGTGCGCAGCGCATCTACGGCGGCCTCGGTCAGTTGGATCATGCCTCGCTCCTTCGTTGCCAGGAGCGGAGCAAGCCGCGTGCCAAACCCTAACTTATTGTTTTCAATGGATATTGCCGGATTGACGGAATGTCGCATTCCGCACCAATGTCACAAAGCCGACAGGCGTCTTCGCAACAGCGGGAAGGATCGGTGCTCCCTCAGGACGCCTTCTCGGCATCACGCTTGACGCGGGCAAGCAGGCTTTCGCCGCTCTCATCGCCGAAGCACGTCTCGAAGTCGTCGCATTCGTTGCAGGTCGGCGCCGTGCAGATCTGATAGCCCGTATCGCGACAGATCATGCGGTAGAAGAACTTCTTCCACTTCATGTCCTGACTGTTCGCCTCCGACAGCATCTCAAAGTGCCGCTCCATCAGCCAGCCGAGTTCACGCCGGTTTCGAAGCCCGAGATCCTGCCAGAGATGGTTCGGCCGCTGACAGCGTCGCGCGATGATCTCGGCGAACCGCATTTCAAGAGAGCTGTCCTCGGTCGTACCGCTCATCAAGAGGTCGAGAAGGCAGGCCTCGTCTTCGCTTCTCGCCGGCACAACATCGGCCGGCAGGCCGTCGAAAATCGCAGCCGCATGCGGAAAGAGCGCAACGACAAGGTCTTTCAGATTGTCGCTGTCGAGACCGAGCGTCTCGACGACGGAAACCTCCTCCTTGCGGCTCTCGGCGATCGCGAGCGCCAGCACGGAGGCGAGGACATGTGCGTCGAACGCATTGCAGAGCGGCCGCTCGCCGCCCTCCATCAGGAAATCGTAGACCTCCGCCGCTTCCATCGTCTCAGGCCGCGAGCGCCTCGGCCGCATGCGTCTGGCTGCCCGTCGGGCACACCCTGGCGCAGGCGCCGCAGCCGATGCAATTTCCGGCGTCACCGAGCACCATTACCTTGCGCTCCAGCTCGTCGTCATCCTCGTCATCGAGGTCGACGAATTCGCCGTCCTCCGTGACGCCGCGCAGCGTCATCACGCTGCGCGCACACACTTTGTAACAGCGACCGCAGCCGATGCATTTCTTCGGATCGATCGAAACAAGATATTCGGGCGTCCATTCCCGGCCATCGCGCGTCACGAAACTCATCATGTCCCCCCGGGCTCACCCAAGCCCTGTCGTCGGCCACGCCTCAGGCGCGGGCCACCTCTGGATAGGTGTCGATCGTCTCGCGCGCCTGGCGCACGACCTTCATGCCGGCCTCGGCGAGATCACCAAGGCTTTCGAAACCGAAGCGATGCACGTCGCGAAGCGACTTCGCGAAGATCACGAGCTTGCCGGCCGTCAGGATGACGCGCCCGAACCCTTCCCAATGCATGCTCATCATCGGCGAAGCCATGAGCCCCGTCTCGCGCTCGACCGTCAGACCGATGGCGCGATAGAACTTGTCGACGCGGTCGAGAAGATCGGGGTCGGGATCGTCGATAATCGGCTTTGCCCGCCGCTCTTCGGCGGTCACGATGAACTCCTCGAGGAGCTCGGCATCGCTCTTGCTCTCCCAGGCGCCATAGGAATCCTCAGCCCGGTAGATAGCGACCAGCGACTTCATGAAAGGCGAGCCCATGGCCTTATCGTCCGCTTCCGCAGCGGACATCAGCGTTTCCGCCATTCTCAATCCTCCTCGTCGAGAAAATCCATCGACCGCGGCTGCGCTGTGCCCATCACTTTTCGCAGCCAGGGCGGCGGATTGGTCGACATCATCGTCTGCACGCGCCCAATGAGGCCGTCGATCGGCTCCGGCCCCGGCAATTTGACGGGATGGATGCGCGCATTGATGACTTTCGCGGCCGAAGGCCCGCCGATCGCCAGACAGAAGAGAAGGTGGCAGCCGTTCAAAGCCTCGATCTTCGGTCCGATGCGGTCGTCGCCCTCAAGGCGATGTTTGCCGCTTTCATCCGACACATCGTCGAAAGCGGCCGCGGAGACGAAGCGCGAGGCCGTCGGCGTCACATCGTAGATCGCGAATTTGCGGGCCGAGCCGAAATGCGCGTTGAGCCCCTTCATATCCTGCGTGGCGATCGCCACGCGCAGCTTCGGCTCGTCGCTTTCAGCGGTCACCGACATGACTTCCTCCCGTTCAACCAATTGCAAGTGTCTGACCGACATCGCGCTTCTCCTGAACCTTAAAGGGAGGCACTTCGGCCGAGGCGAAATCCTCGGGCGTCTTCTCTTTGATGAGGCTGAGGAAGATGTTTCCCACCTCGTAGAGAAAATCGCGGCTTCCCGCGTAGCCGATCATCGAGCGGTGCTGGACGCCGAGCCGGTCGAAGATCGGGAACCCGACGCGCAGATGCGGCAGGCCGAGACGTTCCGCAGCCTGTCGTCCATGGCTGTGCGTGACGAGGAGATCGGCCTGTGCGGCGGCCGCCCGCTCTTCGAAATCCATGAGATCGCCAACGACGACCTCCTTAGCCGGTACTTTCTCGAGAAGCGGCGAATGATTGGTGGTCGTCACCGCCGTGACGATCTCCGCGCCGAGGCTCTTGAAGAAGACAGAGAGCTGATAAACGAGGTCCGGATCGGCCGCGATCGCGATGCGCTTGCCACCGAGATAGAAATGACAGTCGAGCATCGCGTCGACGAGCTGGCTGCGGCGCCTCTTGAGGCTTTCGGGGACCGCAACGCCCGAGATGCGCGACAGCAGCGCCACGAGTTCGTCGCTCGCCGCAAGGCCCGTCAGGTTCGAAAGAACCGTGCTCGGCACGCCGGTCAGCCCTTCGAGGGCCTCTGCCGCCGGGGTCATATGCTGGCCGATCGCGATGGTGGCGAGCCCCTCGCCCATGTCGGCGATCTCTTCAAGCTTCGTGCCACCTGATGTGATCGGCGTGAATTCAGCGTTCACGTGCCCGTCGAGCGAACCGGAAAGGTCCGGCAGAACAACCGCGTTGAGACCGAAGGCCTCCGCCATATCGCGCACCTGGTCGATATCGGCCGCCGTCTGATGCACCCCCGGCAGGATGTTGATCTGCCGCAGGCTTTTCTGCCGGCGTTCGCCCGGGACGACGAGGCCATCGATGATCGCCGTCACCGCCTTCGCCCAGCCGTCTTCGAGCGCCCCGACATAATCGGGTGTCGAGGCGTAGACGATGGCCGTGCGTGCCAGCTCGTGGCGACGCTGCATGATGGACAGAAGATCTCCGGTGATATCCTCACCGCGCGTTTCGATGAGCGCCGTCGAGGCGATGCCGATGAACTTCGGGTTCATCCGCGACTGCAGATTGACGAGCGCTTCCTCCAGATTGTCGGCGCCACCCAAAATCGTCTCGACCTCAGCGATCGCCGTCGTCTGCATCGGCATGTCTTCGCGGAAATGCCGGACCGCGAGCGTCAGGGCGAAGGAAGTGCATCCCTGCGCACCATGAAAGAGCGGCACGGCGCCATCGACGCCGAGATAGGCAAGCGCCGCGCCGAGCGGCGCTGAGGACTTCAAAGGATTGATCGAGCCGTTCTTTTTCGGCTGCAAGAGCATGGCCATCTACGCCTCCCCGACGCCGGAACGCGATTGCGGTCCGCAATCAAGCGGCACGATATCGGCAGAGATTTCCCAGGGCGCAGGCCGACGGATCTCCTCCCAAACGGGATTGGACAAGGATTTGGCGAGTTCCGCCACGAGTGCCACGGTGCCGTCATAGCCGGCATAGGCATAGTTGCGCTCCTGGTTGATATCGAGCCAGGGTCTGCGCGCCTTCAGGCCGACATATTGCGTCTTGCCGCCCGACAGGAGAATGTCCGCCTCGTCATTGGCGAGCTTCGCATACATCTCACGGGCCGGCACCGAGCCGACCATATGCGGATCGTCCATGATCTCCTTTATCCGCTCCTTGTCGCCTTCGGTCGATTTGCGCACCGAAGTGGCGACGATCTTCATGCCGATTTCCTGCAGCGCGGAGACGATCGACCAGGATTTGACCCCGCCCGTATAGAGAATGACGCGCTTGCCCTTGAGGATCTCGCGGTAAGGCTCGATGCGCGCCCAGGCGCGCGCCTCCTCCGCCGCGATGAGCGCTTCCGTGCGCTCCAGAAGATCTTCGGGAGCTCCGCGCTCGATCAGCATGCGGGCGAGCGTGCGCAGCGCCGCCGACGTGTCGGCGATGCCGTAGAAGGACCCTTCGAAATAGGGGATGCCCCAGCGCTCCTCCATCTGGCGCGCCAGATTGATGAGAGCCGCCGAGCACATCATCATGTTGACGCGGGCGCGGTGCGCCCCGGCGAGATCGCGGTAGCGCGCATCGCCCGTGATGTTGGCGAGAAGCCGGATACCGAGTTTTTCCAGAAGCGGCTTAATCTGCCAGATCTCGCCGACGATGTTGTATTCGCCGAGAATATTGACGTCCGTCGGCGTCGTATATTCAGGCTCGATGGTGCCGATGACGTGCTTGAACAGCGCCTCGCCGGCGAGCTTGTTGCCGAAATTCTTCTTGCCCGAAAATCCGGCCGACAGGACCGGGATGCAGGGCGTGCCGGTCTTCTCCGCCGCATGCCGGCAGACGGCCTCGATGTCGTCGCCGATCATCGCCGGCACGCAGGTCTGATAGACGAAGACGGCCGGCGGGTCGTACCGGGCGATCGCGTCCTTGATCGCCCGGTACAGTCGCTTTTCTCCATTGCCCATGACGATGTCGAGCTCGGAGAGATCGGTGGTGAGGCCGAGCCGATAGGTGCTCGGCCCCGAGGTGGCGGCATGGCGGTTGTCCCAGCTGTTGCCTTCACACGCCGACGGCCCGTGCGTCAGATGCACGACGTCGACGATCGGCTCCAGCGCGATCTTGGCACCGTCGAAGGCACAACCGCCTGCGGCGGCGCCCGGCACCAAAGGCTTGGAGCAACCCTTTTTGCGCTCCTTTTCGCTCTTGGCCTGGTTTTTCGCACAGCCCGGCTCGTTGAAGAGTTCGGCTGTTTTCGACCTCAAGACTTCGCCCATGATCGCCTCCCGGCGCCGCCCGCCTTTTAGCGGGTCAAATCGAAGGAAATGTCGCCGCCCGGCTCCAGCCCGGCCGCGTCGAGCGCGTCGAACGCCTTGTCGAGAAGCGTCACCAGAACCCGCAATCCGCCCTGGTAGCCCCAGACGGGGAAGCGGTGATGGTGGTGCCTGTCGAAGATCGGGAAGGTCAGCCGGATGAGCGGCACGCCCGTGTCGCGCTCCAGGAACTTGCCGTGCGAATTGCCGATGAGGAAGTCCGTCGGCTCCGTGGCGAGAAGCGACCGCATGTGCCACAGATCGTTGCCCGGATAGGCCTTGCATTCCGCGCCGAAGGGCGAAGAGTCGAACAGGGCCTGCATCTTCTTCGCCCACGGCTTGGTGCCGTTGGTCGCCAGGCAGTGGCGCGGCTCGCCGCCGAATTCCAGCACGAAGCGGGCCATCGCATAGACGAAGTCCGGATCGCCGTAGATGGCGTAGGTCTTGCCG
This sequence comes from Afifella marina DSM 2698, assembly GCF_900102695.1. Taxonomy (GTDB): domain Bacteria; phylum Pseudomonadota; class Alphaproteobacteria; order Rhizobiales; family Afifellaceae; genus Afifella; species Afifella marina. Next base: position 588,073 of record NZ_FMVW01000002.1, on the reverse strand, counting down.
TGCAGAGTGGCCTGGCTGTCGGCCATCGCATCGACGAGACGCCCGCGCTCCATCCGAAGCTCTTCCGGGATCTCCTTGCCGGTGATCTCCGACACCTTCATCAGGAATTCGTCGGTCGCGGCCACGCCCATCGGGTAGTGGAAGCTCGCCGTCTCCTGATCGAAGGACTTCGCGTATTGGAGCGTCTTCGTAGAGCAGTATTGCTGCAGGCTGATCGTCGCCTTGGCGTTGACCGCGTTCTTCGCCGCCTCCAGCGTCGTGCCGCCGTCATACATGCGGAACTCGCCGTCCGAAGGCGTGTCGAACTGATCGGAAACGTCGGACAGGATCGTGTATTCCACGCCCATCAGGTCGAGAATGCGCTTCAGCTCGCGATTGTTGCCGACCGCGAACCCGTCGAAGCCCGGAACGATGTTGATCGTCTCGTTCTTCGTGACCTCCGCATTGGCCCAGAAGCCTTCGAGAATACCACGCAGCATGTTGTCGTAGCCGGTCGTGTGGCTGCCGACGAACGCCGGAGTGTGGGCATAGGGCACCGGGAAGTCCTGCGGCACCGATTCCTTGTCTTTGGCACCGATGATGAACGACTGCAGATCGTCGCCGATCACCTCGGCCATGCAGGTCGTCGACACCGCGATCATCTTCGGCGAGTAGAGCGCATAGGCGTTCTTCAGGCCTTCGACCATGTTGTTGAGACCGCCAAACACGGCCGCATCTTCCGTCATCGAAGAGGAGACCGCCGAGCACGGCTCCTTGAAATGGCGGGACAGATGCGAGCGGTAGTAGGCGACGCAGCCCTGGCTGCCGTGCACGAAGCTCAGCGTCTTCTCAAAACCCGCCGCCGCAAAGACCGCGCCGAGCGGCTGACAGGCCTTTGCCGGGTTGATGGAGAGGGATTCGCGGGCGAAATTCTTCTCCCGATACTCCCAGCTCTTCGTCCAGTCGGCGGTTTCCTGCACCTTCTCGGTGGCAGGCATGTTTTCCATGTCCGCGCGCTTCTTGGCGAACATCTCCTTGTATTCCGGCTCCCGGAACAGAAGGCTGTGGTCGAGGACTTTCTCTGCAGATTGTGGCATGGGTCCATTCCTTCTTGAGGCTCGGGGCGCGCGCGCTATTCGGCGGCGACCGCCAGCGGCTCGGTCTTGGTCCAGGGAGCGTCGAACAGATCCCAGACGGGGTTGTTGATGGCGAGGTCCATGTCGCGGGCGAAAACCGCGAAACCGTCGTAGCCGTGATAGGGGCCGGAATAGTCCCAGGAATGCATCTGACGGAACGGGATGCCCATCTTCTGCACCGGGTACTTTTCCTTGATGCCGGAGCCGACGAGATTGGGTCGGATCTGCTCGATGAACTTCTCCAGCTCGTAGCCGGTCACGTCATCGTAGATCAGCGTGCCTTCTTTCACGTAATGTCCGGTGCGCTGATAATCGTCGTTGTGGGCGAATTCATAACCCGTACCGACGATTTCCATGCCGAGATCGTCATAAGCATTGACGATGTGGCGCGGACGCAGGCCGCCGACATAGAGCATCACCGTCTTGCCTTCGAGACGCGGCTTGTACTTTGAGATGACGGCATCGACGAGCGGCTGGTACTTGGCGATGACGCGCTCGGCACCTTCCTTGATGGTATCGTCGAAATAGCTGGCGATATGGCGTAGCGACTGGGCGATCTGCGTCGGGCCGAAGAGATTGTACTCCGTCCACGGCACGCCGTGCTTTTCTTCCATATGGCGGCAGATGTAGTTCATCGACCGGTAGCAATGGATGAGATTGAGCTTCGCCTTCGGCGCCTGCTCGAGTTCGGCGAGCGTGCCGTCACCAGACCAGCTGCCGATGACCCTGAGGCCCATCTCTTCCAGAAGCCGGCGCGAGGCCCACGCGTCGCCACCGATATTGTAGTCACCGATGATGGTGACGTCGTAATCCGTCGCCTCGAATTCGCGCTCGCTCTTGTCGAGCACCCAGTCGCGGATCGTGTCGTTGGCGATGTGGTGGCCGAGGGACTGCGACACGCCGCGGAAACCCTCGCAGCGCACCGGCACGACAGTCTTGCCGGTTTCGCTCTTTTTCTTGCGTGCCACGGCCTCGATATCGTCACCGATGAGGCCGATCGGGCATTCCGACTGCACGGAGATGCCGTTGGCGAGGGGGAAAAGCTCGTTGATCTCGTCGATCACCTTTTCGAGCTTCTTGTCGCCGCCAAAGACGATGTCGCGCTCTTGGAAATCGGTGGTGAACTGCATCGTCACGAAAGTGTCGACGCCGGTCGTGCCGGTATAATAATTGCGGCGCTGAGCCCAGGAATACTGGCCGCAGCCGACCGGACCATGGCTGATATGGACCATGTCCTTCACCGGGCCCCAGACCACGCCCTTGGATCCGGCATAGGCGCAGCCGCGGATCGTCATGACGCCCGGGATCGACTTGATGTTGGATTTGACGGCGCATTCCGACAGATTTTGTTCGCCGCCCTCTTCGGATGCGTCCGCAGGCTTGGCGACACTCAGATGCCGGCTCCGCTTCTTCTGGGCCTTGTCCGGATAGGCCTTCAACACCTCCTCAATGAGGTTGGCGTGGAACTCGGCGTCGTTCTTGTGGTCGAGGCTCATAGCGCTCTCCTCATCGAACAATGTTGAAGATGAGCCCGGCCACCGCCCCGCGGCGGCCGGGCGGGACAATTAGGCCGCGGCTTCAGCGGCCTTCGCGGCTTCCTTGGCCTGGAGTTCGGCGAGCGCCTGCTCCTCGGTCTTCATGATGCCGAAATCGAGCAGCATCTGCTCAAGCTCGTCCATGGAAACCGGCGTCGGGATCGTGCCCTGCCCGGAATTCGCATGGATCTTCTCCGCCAGCGTCCGGTATTCCTTCGCCTGATTGGAATCGGGGGCGTACTGGATGACCGTCTGACGACGCAGCTCCGCGTGCTGGACGATGTTGTCGCGCGGCACGAAATGGATGAGCTTGGTATTGAGCTTCTCAGCCAGCGCTTCCGACAGTTCCAGCTCCTGGTCGGTCTGGCGCTCGTTGCAGATGAGGCCGCCGAGACGCACGCCGCCGGAATGGGCGTACTTCAAGATGCCCTTGGCGATGTTGTTGGCGGCATAAAGCGCCATCATCTCGCCGGACATGACGATGTAGATTTCCTGCGCCTTGTTTTCGCGGATCGGCATCGCAAAGCCGCCGCAGACGACGTCGCCGAGCACGTCGTAAGAGACGTAGTCGACATCGTCATAGGCACCGTTTTCTTCGAGGAAGTTGATGGCGGTGATGACGCCGCGGCCGGCACAGCCGACGCCGGGCTCAGGACCACCGGATTCGGTGCACTTGATGCCCTTGTATCCGAGCTTCAGAACGTCCTCGAGCTCGAGATCTTCCACAGAGCCCGCCTCGGCCGCGAGGCTCAAGACGGTATCCTGCATCTTGGTGTTGAGGATGAGGCGGGTGGAATCCGCTTTCGGATCGCAACCCACAATCAGAATCTTCTGCCCCATTTCGACAAGTGCCGCGAGGGTGTTCTGAGAAGTGGTCGACTTGCCGATGCCGCCCTTCCCGTAGAACGCAATCTGGCGAAGTGAACTCATAGTGTCTCTCCAGGTTGTCCGGTTCAAAACTGTTCCAGCGGGCGCTCTCGGCCGCGTACCCTCAGTTACGCAAAGGGCGTGCCAACTTGGAGAAAACGAAATTTCCTTTGTTTATTAAGAGCTTGCGAGATTTTTGAGAGAGCCGAACGTCCGACAGTCGCTGTCCGATCTCCGACAAAAGACGACAGTGGGACGCGAGCCGAACAACCGACAAAACCGACACGACATTGCGGATGTCGCGTTTCGCCGTGACCTGGCGCAGCGACAGGCCAAAGCGCCGCCGAACGGTCGGCCGCATAAAAGTCATGTCAGGAAAAGAAGAGGCTCAGGCGAGCTCTGCGAGGCGTTCGGCAAATTTTGCCGGGGAAACGGCAAGCGGCGTGATCGCTTCCGTTTCAAAGAAGCGCAGCTCGTTGCGCGTGAGCCCTTCGGGCTCCACCAGCGCAAAATAAGGCCCCTTGGAGCGCTTCATGATCTGGCGGGCATAGAGCCGGAGCATCTGGTCGTCGAAGCGACAGCCGATGAACAGAAACCCGCAATTCGTCCGTCGCGCACGTACGATCTCAGGGATCGGCGTCTGTATGTCGATTTCCGTCAGCACTTCGACATAATCGGAATCGGCGATGAGATAATTGTGGGCCGGCGCCACGCCGCCATGCGGCTTATAGAGAAGCGTCCGCCATTCATCTTGCGGCGCGCCCACCTCTTCTCCCGCGGCATCGTAAAAGCGAAACCAGAGAAATTCGCCGATGCCGGCGCGGGTGATCCCCTGCACTTCGCCCCAATCGGCGCCCCGGCTGGTGCATTGAGCGAGCGCAGACCGCATCGCCCCGTCATACCAGCTGTCGACGATCATCGGGATGTGCGGACAGGAAGCGAGCGCCTGGTGAAGCGCCGTCGGCGTCACGGGCGTGGCAAACGCCTCCGCCATCAGGGCGTCGAGCGTCTTGCGGTGCTTGCGCCCTTCGATGAACTGCGCCGAAGCCCAGGGATTGCCGCGCGCACGTTTCGGCAACGCAACCTTCGAGGTGAAGAAATCGGCCAGTTGCGCATAGCTCGCTGGAACGCTTGCATCGACGGGCACCGTGCCGGGGCCGAGATAAGGAATGATGCCACCGCCCTTCAGGCGACGGACGATATCGTCAAGAATCGGCTCGGCGTTGCGGACAACCACCTCATCCAAAGCCGCAGCAGCACTCATGAAACGCTTTCCGGGCGGCGCCGCGCTTCGACCGTGATCGGGAGCTTGGTGTCGGCCTCCATCTCCGGCAGTTCGAGAATCCAGCCGTTCTTCAGCTTTACCCAGCCACCCCACAGCGCCTCGTGCTCGCATTCGACGATCGGCTCTTCGAGATCCTTCTTCGCGACATAGGCGGAAAGCCCCTTGGGCGTGCTGCGGATCATCACTTTCATGCTGCTGTCTCCTGCTCGTCCGAAATGTCGCTCGCCGCTGCGTCGCCCGCGTCGATGGCGATCAGCTCGCGCCCGCGCATGCCGACGATCCTGCCGCAATCGAGAAACTCGACCGCGTAGATGTAAAACCGCTGCAGATAGGTGCCGACGTCGCGCACATATCCTTCGTCACCTTTGCGCACGACAATCTCGCCGATCTCGCAACCCGGCATCGTCCCGTCGTTCTTGACGGCCTTGCGCGAACGCACCTTGGCGCCGGGCATGAAGAGAGGCTGATCGTAGATCTCCACCTCTTCTTCGCGGGCAAGTCCCATCGCAGTCTCCTTCGCGACATGGCGAATGTCAGGTCGGCGGTGATCCGTCCGGGGCGCAAAAGACAGCGCCGGCGGGCCGAACCCGACCCGCCGGCGGCCAATTCAACTCAGGCCGGCACGCACGTATCCGGGACCGGGCAGACGGCGACGCATTGCGGGGCATCGAAATGCCCTTCGCATTCGGTGCACTTGTCCTGGTCGATGATGTAGGTGTCGCCCTTGAACTTGATCGCCGCGTTCGGGCATTCGAATTCGCAGGCGCCGCAAACGGTGCACTGGGACTTGATGATCTTGTAGGCCATTTGATTTCTCCTCTCGGTTAGGCTGTCAGCATTGCAGGCTGGGTGCCGTATTCGGCGGCGTACCAGGCAGCAATCCCAGCCTCGATCCAGTCAAAAGCATGGGCGTCGCTCGCCTTGATGCCGACCTTCTCCAGTCGATCTTTTGGGGCTTCGCCAATCTTCGCGCACAACACCGTGGAGACGCCTTGCAGCGTTTCGACAATGCCGTCGAAGGCTCTCTCCTCGCCGTGTCCGCCATGGCAATATTGCTCGACTTTGCGATGCCCCACGAAGGTCACGCCACCAGGCGAAACTTCGAAAACCTGGAATTCCTGTGCGTGACCGAAGTGTAGATTGATACGCCCGCCACCTCTTGTTGCCACCGCGACAAGAAGCACCGGCGCATCCCGCACTTCGGCGAGATCTGCTTTGGCCGCCTCTTTGGTCGCGGCGTGCTCACCGCGCACCGTCGCGACCACCGAGCGATATTCCTCACGTCGCGCCGGATCGTAGGAAACCGTCTCGGGCAGCTGATCCATGGTGAATTCCTGGCCGCGATCTTCGCCAAGGATGCCGACCGCATCGGCGCGGCACTGGCGGCAATGGCGCATCAGCTTGGTGCCGCCCTCCACCTTGTCCTGCAGCGCCTTCACCTCCATCGGCGTCGGCCCGCGCTGGCCCGTCAGCCCGAAATGCGTACCGTGGGCGGGATCGGAAATGAGCGGCATGATGTTGTGAAGGAAGGCGCCCTTCTCCTTCACCGCCTTGTTCACCTCGATGAGATGCGCGTCGTTGATCCCCGGGATCATGACGGAATTGACCTTCACCAGGATGTCGCGCGCGACCAACATCTCCAGGCCAAGCATCTGCCTCTCCAGCAGGATCCGAGACGCCTCCACACCGGTCCAGCGCCGGTGATCGTAGAAGACCCACGGATAGATCTTCGCGCCGATCTCAGGATCGATGGCGTTGATGGTGATCGTCACATGATCGATCGCCATGTCGGCGATCTCGTCGACATAATCGGGCAGCGCCAGACCGTTGGTCGACAGGCAGAGCTTGAGGTCCGGGATTTCCTTGGAAACCCGCTCAAACGTCTCTTTCGTCTTGCGCCAGTCGTAGCAGGCGTCGCCGGGGCCGGCGATGCCGAGGACGGAAAGCTGCGGCACCTCGTTGGCGACCGCGATGACTTTCTTGACCGCCTGATCGGGGTCGAGCCGCTCGGAGACGACGCCCGGTCGGCTTTCATTGGCGCAATCGTACTTCCGATTGCAGTAATTGCATTGGATGTTGCAGGCAGGCGCGACGGCGACATGCATGCGCGCGAAATAATGATGCGCCTCTTCCGAATAGCAGGGGTGGTCCTTCACCCGCTCCCACATTTCCGGAGACATATCGGCGGGGCCGTCGGAGGAACCGCAGCTTGACGAGGCGCAGCCGGACTTGGCGAGCGATGCCCGCATTTTGGCGGCAGATGTCGGCGCCTTCAGGCTGCCAAGCGAGATGAGCTGAGCCAATCGATCCCTCCGCGACACACGTCCAAAGCGTCTTTCAGGAACCGTGGAGCAAGCCCCATGCCAGAACGAAAATGACGTATTTACAAGGGTTTGGCATCATCCAGGCGGAGACAAATCCCTGTCGCGGCTCCGACATCGTGTCGGGTCTCCGACATTGCGGGCGCCACACCGCCCCGCTCAGAAACGCTTGATCGGAATCGAATGCTTGCGAAGCGCATAGCCGATCTGGCGCGGCGTCATGCCGAGAATGCGCGCCGCCTTCGCCTGCACCCATCCCGCCGTCTCCATCGCCTCGATCAGACGGTCACGCTCCGAGCGCGTATCCCCTCCGGGAACCGGACAGGCACCGGGTGACGGGCAGGCTTGCGGCGTCGAAGCCGAGCTCATGCTCTCCGCCTCGGCAACCGCCGTTCCGCCCATCTGCGCCTGCGATTGAATGACCGGCAGCGGCTGGAAGCCCGGCGAATGGGTTGCCCTCTGGCTTCCCTGCCAGAGAACGGAGGAAAGGCATCCGTCATTCTGGCAAGCGAGGTCGTGCGCCACAATGGTCCGGTCACGCGCCAACGTGGCCGTGCGCCGGATGCAGTTTTCCAGTTCCCGCACATTGCCGGGGAAGTAGCAGCCGGAGAGCGCCCGAAGCGCCTCGCCCGTCAGAGTGAGATCGGTGCTGTGCTCCTTGTTGAAGCGCTGCAGGATCTCCTGCGCGAGAAGCGGGATATCGCCGGTCCGCTCGCGTAAGGGCGGCAGGAAGATCGGCACGACGCTGATGCGATAATAGAGATCCGCACGGAATTCGCCCTTGCTGACGGCGGCCTCCAGATCTCGGTTGGTGGCGCATACGAGCCGCACATCGACCTTGAGCGAACGCGTGCCGCCGACACGCTCGAACTCACCCTCCTGCAGCACCCGCAAGAGCTTGGCCTGAAAGGCGGCGGAAATCTCGCCGATTTCGTCGAGAAAGAGCGTGCCACCATGGGCGAGCTCGAAGCGACCCTTGCGCTGCTGGATCGCGCCGGTGAAGGCGCCCTTCTCGTGACCGAAAAGCTCAGATTCGAGCACGCTTTCCGGAAGTGCCGCACAATTGAGTTTGACGAAGGGGCCGGAACTGCGCGGCGACAGATCGTGGATCGCCGAGGCGAAGAGTTCTTTGCCGGTGCCCGACTCGCCGCGCAGCAGCACGGTCGAACGGCTACGCGCCACGATCCGCACCTTGTCGAGGGCCGCACGCAAAGCCGGGCTCTCGCCGACGATGCCTTCGATCTTGCCTGAGGCCACGCCGTCGTCACGCCCCGCCGACAATTGCTTTTCGAGCCGCCGCTGTTCGGCCATCAGCCGCTCGCGGTCGCGTGCCACCGCTTTGTGCAGGCGCAACGTCTGGCCGAGAAGATTGGCAACAAGTGTCAGGAACCGGACATCCTGATCGAACGGCGTCTGGTCGGCGAATTCGTAACTGCGGTCGATGGTGAGCGTCCCCGCGACCGCCTCGCCGTTCTTGATCGGCACACCGATGAGCGAAAACGGCTTGCCGTCCTCCGAGCCCCAGCCATCGAGATCGGTTCCCGCAAACAGCTGGTCGCTGCGCACGTCCGGCACCACCAGCGGCATGCAGGTAGCCACGATCTGCCCGATCGCCTGCTCGGGCAGGCGCTTGAAATAACGCTTGGCGTTCTCTTCGCTCCATCCCGACCCGACGACGATCTCCGGCTCCCCATCGCCGTCAAGAAGCGCAATCAAACCGTGCCGCATATCGAGAAAGCTCGACAGCAAAGTGAGCACGCCAGCGAGCGTCGTCTCAAGCCGGTTCGGCGCGCTGAGGACCTTGGATATCTCGTAGATCCCAATGAGCTCGATATCGGCGCGGCTTGTCCGCCCATGTGTACCGTTTCCGGGGCTGTGCACTGTCACGGTCTCCGCCCTCCATGACGATCTCGACGCGCATGCATCGAATACGCAGGCCGGAAGGCCCCCAAACCTTCCAAGATTCCGCCTACCTATGTTGCATCTGCTAAATAGTTAGACCAATGCGAAGGCTCGCACAGGTTCGACTTTTGTCGGACCCTAAAGAAAACCGCGAAAACACGCTTTGCATAAGAGCCATGCGGCTTCCATAGAGCCATTCTACGGATCTTCTTTGCATATTCCGTGCCAGACGCAGGAAGACTTCGGGCCCTTCTTTTGAGACACGTTCTTTTGTGCACCGGCCGAAAACGCCGACGCCGAGACAGGGGCGGGAAAACTTCCGTTTCCGAAGGATACCCTTACCTGAAAAATTTCCCCGTAGAGGGCAGGATTCCGAGCCTCGGGAAAACATATTTTTCGCCCCACCGGCAAAAATCGGCCTAATTCGTCCCTCCGGTAGACATGACCGTATGAGCGGGTGCATGACCGCTCATCATCGGATTTTGCTTTTAGAAGCAAGCCATTGGCAGCTCCCGCAGCATTTGCTGCCATCAGGAGGAAACAGTGAGAGCTATTGCGCTTGTGTCCGCGTTCTTTGGGCGCACCTTTGCATTGTGGGTCATCGCCTTCGCGGTCCTCGGATTCGTCCTGCCCGACGTCTTCCGAACCCTTGTCCCCTATATCGTCCCGCTCCTCGGCATGATCATGTTCGGCATGGGGCTGACGATCTCGCTGAAGGATTTCCGCGAGGTCGTTCGTCGGCCGAAGGACGTGGCGATCGGAGTCGGCGCGCAATTCCTCATCATGCCGCTCGTTGCCGTCGCCCTCACATCGATCATTCCGATGTCGCCGGAAGTGGCGGCCGGCGTCATCCTGGTGGGCTGCTGCCCGGGAGGAACGGCCAGCAACGTGATGACCTATCTGTGCCGCGGCGACGTGGCGTTGAGCGTTGCCTGCACCAGCGTCACGACCCTGGCGGCGCCGATCGTCACCCCCTTCCTCGTCTGGCTGTTCGCCAGCCAGTATCTGCCGGTCGATGCCGTGAGCATGTTCATCTCCATCGTGAAGATGATTCTTCTGCCGCTCGGCCTCGGCTTCGCCATGCAGAAGCTGGCGCCGTCGCTGGTGCGCGTCGCGCTTCCGGCGCTGCCTCTCGTCAGCGTCACCGGCATTGTCCTCATCATCGCCGCCGTCGTTGCGGTCAATCAGGAGAAAATCGCCACGACCGGGCTTTTGATCTTTGCCGTCGTCGCCCTCCACAACGGCATCGGACTGGCGCTCGGCTATTGGCTCGCGCGCATGAGCGGCATGCCGATGGCCAAGCGCAAGGCGATCTCGATCGAGGTCGGCATGCAGAATTCCGGGCTGGGGGCGGCACTCGCCAGCGCGCATTTCTCACCCCTCGCCGCGGTGCCGAGCGCGATTTTCAGCGTCTGGCACAACATCGCCGGCGCGATCGTGGCAAATATCTATACAAAGCTCGACGATGGACGCGCGCTGCGCAGCGAGATGGCGTCCGCACGGTCGAACTGATCGGCGTCGCTCACACCCCAAAACGCGAAAAACCCGGCCGCGAGGCCGGGTTTTTTGTGCCGAGGCGCACCAGATGGAGAAGGCTCTCCACAGCGCGCTCAATCGTTTTTGAAAGATTGGTGGGTGAGCAGGGACTCGAACCCTGGACCCGCTGATTAAGAGTCAGCTGCTCTACCAACTGAGCTACACACCCGAAGCGTGGGCGCTGTATAGTGGCGCCAGCCGCGCTGTGCAAGCCATCAGGCGCGGCATCGGTGCAGAATTGCACAACGCATCGATTTTCGTCAGGATATTTGTCCCCTGCCGGCACCCGCCTGAATGACGGCGACGCCGGCTTGCGCCCCTTCCACCCCCAAAAACCGTGTGATGCCGATGACCGCGCCCGATACGCTTATGCCCGACCTCGCCTCCCATATCGCCGGAGAAAAGGTGGCCGGCGGTGGCGAAGAGATCGCCACGATCAATCCCGCGAACGGCACGATCCTCGCCCGCTTCGCGGCCGCCGACAGCGCGACAATCGACCGCGCCGTCGCCGCAGCTCAGGCCGCGCAGCGGGAATGGCTCGCTATGCCGTCGGCTGAACGCGGTCGCATCCTCAACCGTGTCGCCAATCTCCTGCGCGCCCGCACGGACGAACTTGCTCGCCTGGAAGTTCTCGACACCGGCAAACCCATCCAGGAAGCCCCGGAGGCCGATATCGGCTCCGCCGCCGATTGCTTCGAGTTCTTCGCAGGGCTCACCCAGATCGTCCATGGCGAGCATATGCCGCTCGGCGAGGATGCCTTCGCCTATACCCGCCGCGAGCCGCTTGGCGTCTGCGCCGGCATCGGCGCCTGGAATTACCCGATCCAGATCGCCTCGTGGAAAACGGCGCCGGCGCTTGCCGCCGGCAATGCCATGATCTTCAAGCCGAGCGAATTGACGCCAATCACCGCGCTCAAGCTCGCCGAGATCGTCGAAGAGGCCGGCGCTCCGAAAGGCCTCCTGAACGTGGTGCTCGGCGCCGGCGCAACGGGGGCCGCGATGACCGCTCATCCCGGCGTCGCCAAAGTGTCTCTGACCGGCTCCGTGCCGACGGGAAAGCGCATCATGGCGGCCGCGGCCGAGACCCTCAAACACGTCACGATGGAGCTCGGTGGCAAATCGGCGCTTATCGTCTTCGAGGACGCCGACATCGATGATTCGGTTTCTGCGGCGCTCCTTGCAAACTTCTATACGCAGGGCGAAATCTGCTCCAACGGCACACGTGTCTTCGTGCATGAATCACTTCGCGAGGAATTCCTCGCAAGGCTCACGGAGCGCACGGAAAAAATCCGCATCGGCGGCCCGCTCGATCCCGACACGCAGATGGGCCCGCTCATCTCCGAAGCGCATCTTCAAAAAGTCCTCTCCTATGTCGAAAAGGGCGTTGCCGAAGGCGCAAAACTCGTCACCGGCGGCGAGCGGCTGACGACGGACGCCTTCAAGAACGGCTTCTTCATGCGGCCGGCGATCTTCTCAGAGACACGCGACGACATGACGATCGTCTGCGAGGAGATTTTCGGCCCCGTGATGAGCGTGCTCTCCTTCACCGAAGAGGAAGACGTCGTCGCCCGCGCCAATGCGACGCCCTTCGGCCTCGCGGCCGGACTGATGACGCAGAACCTCGCCCGCGCCCACCGCGTCGCGGCCGCGCTGCAGGCGGGCACGATCTGGGTCAATTCCTACAATCTGACGCCGATCGCCATGCCCTTTGGCGGCACCAAGCAATCCGGCATCGGCCGCGAGAACGGCCTCGCCGCGCTCGATTTCTACACCGAGCGGAAAAGCGTCTACGTCAATCTCGGAAAGGTCGAAGCGCCTTATTAGGAATCCTCCGCCGTCGACACGGCCCATTGATCGCGCCCCGGGCGAAGCTGCTATGGAGAGCGCTCCCGCGATTCTTCATACGAACCTCAAATGCCCACGAACGCCGTCGAAATCCTCAAGGCCGTCTATGGCTATGATGCGTTTCGTGGCCCGCAGGCGCGCATCATCGAGCATGTGATCGCCGGGCATAACGCCTTCGTGCTGATGCCGACCGGCGGCGGAAAATCGCTCTGCTACCAGATCCCGGCGATCGCCCGCCCCGGCATGGGGCTGATCGTCTCCCCGCTTCTGGCCCTGATGGCCGATCAGGTCGCGGCCTTGCGCCAGGCGGGGGTGAAAGCCGCCGCGCTCAACTCCGATCTTCCGCCGGAAGAGCGGCGCGCCTTGTGGAGCGATATTGAAGCCGGCGCGCTCGACCTTCTCTATGTCGCGCCCGAAACGCTCCTGCGCGGCGGGGTTCTGGAGCGGCTCGGCCGGACAAGATTGTCGCTGATCGCCATCGACGAGGCCCACTGCCTGTCGCAATGGGGCCACGATTTCCGCCCCTCCTACCGTCAGCTCGATGTGCTCGTGCGCCAGTTCCCGCAGACGCCGCGTATGGCCCTGACGGCAACGGCGGATGCGCCGACGCGCGCGGAGATCCTGTCGCATCTCCAGATCGCCGAAGCCGACGCCTTCATCGCGGGCTTCGACCGCCCCAACATCCGCTACGCCATCGCCGAAAAGGACAATCCCCGCGCCCAGCTGAAGGATTTTCTCAAACGCCATCAAGGCGAGAGCGGCATCGTCTACTGCCTCTCCAAGCGCAAGTGCGAGGAAACGGCCGCCTGGCTGCGCGGCGAGGGTTACGACGCCCTCGCCTATCACGCCGGCATGGACAAGGCCGAGCGAGAGGCCAACCAGCAGCGCTTTCAGCATGGCGAAGCGGTGGTCATGGTCGCCACCATCGCTTTCGGGATGGGCATCGACAAACCGGATGTGCGCTTCGTCGCCCATATCGACCTGCCGGGCAGCCTGGAGGCCTACTACCAGGAAACCGGCCGCGCCGGGCGGGACGGCCTGCCGTCCGAGACGCTGATGCTCTACGGCCCTGAAGACGTCGCGCTGCGCAATCGCTTCATCGAGGAATCGGATGCGCCGGACGAGCGCAAGCGCACGGAACGGCAGAAGCTCGATGCGCTCCTGGGTCTGGCCGAGACGGCCGGTTGCCGCCGCCAGGTGCTCCTCTCCTATTTCGGCGATCATTGCGAACCTTGCGGCAATTGCGACACCTGCGCCGAGCCGCCACAGCTCTTCGACGGGACGATCGCGGCTCAAAAGGCGCTCTCCTGCATCTACCGCACCGGCGAGCGCTTCGGGCAGGCCTACATCGTCGATGTTCTTCTGGGCGTGGAAAGTGAGCGCATCACCCAGTTCGGCCATGACCGCATCTCCACCTTCGGCATCGGCAAAGAGCACGACAGCCGCCTGTGGCGTGCGATCCTGCGCCAGCTGATCGCGCTGCGTCTCGTCGACGTCGACCTTGCCGGCCATGGGGGCCTGTCGATCTCATCCCAGGGTCGGGACTTCCTGCGCGACAAGCCGACCCTCAAGCTGCGCGTGCCGCCGCCTCGCCGAAGCCGGCGCGGCAAGGGCGGGCAAAGCACGACCCAGTCCGTCGTGCCGGAAGCCGATCGCGCTCTCTTTCAGGCGCTCAGAGAAAAGCGGCTCGAGATTGCACGGCAGCAGAACGTGCCACCCTATGTGATCTTTCACGACAAGACCCTGATCGAGCTCGCGGCAGCCCGCCCCCGCTCGCGCGCCGAGATGGGCCATGTTCCCGGTGTCGGCCAGGCGAAGCTCGATCGCTACGGCGACGCCTTCGTGGCGGTAATCGCCGATTATGCAGGGCGTTCTTGAGCCTGAGGCGCCGGGAGCGCGGATAGTCCCCTTCGGCCGATGCATGCCATGCTCACTCCCAGATAACGAATGTCGAAGCGAGCCTTGTCTGCGCTTCGGGTTCGGGTCTCAGGGGTGAGGGCTCAGCGCATCATCACCCAGGCGGCCGCATAGACGAGGCCGAACAGCACCGGCTGATGAATGAGGTAGAAGGCGAGCGAATGCCGCCCGCCGAAGGCGAGCGCCTGCGAGATCGGATCCCGCACGGGCTTTGCCAGAAGCCTTATAACCTGCTGGTTTTTCAAAAGCAGGCGCCCACCGACCAGACCCGACAGGACGACGCCGAACCACGGAAAGAGCGGCACGTAATCGTTGGTGAACGGGCGATAGGTCATCAGCCCGAGAAACTGCAGATAGCGACCGTTGAAAGCCGGTCCCGCAAGGACATCGGCCCCGAACAGGAAGAAGGCCGCCACGGCCACGACGAGCCATAACGGCGCCCGCAGGAAGAGAAGGCCGAGCACGCTTGCGAGCGCGATCTCGTGCAGAATGCCGAAGAAGATATAGGCCTCGGGAAAGACCAGATAGGTGACGACGGTGATCGCCACGGCGCCGCCCGCGACCATCGCAAGACGCTTGAGGAAAGGCCGAAAGCGAAGCCCTGAATGATGGGCGAGCGCGAGGCTCACGCCGACGAGGAAGAGAAACGATCCGGCGATCATGCGTGCGAACAGGATCCAGCCCGGCGCACTTGCCACGCCCGCATCGGAAAACCCGAAGAAGGCAAGATCCCAGGAGCAATGGTAGACGGCCATCGCCACGAGAGCGATGCCTCGAAAAACGTCAATCCAGACAAGCCGAGGCAGCCGCGCGCCGGCAGCCGCCGGATCGATACGCCCGGCCTTTTCGCCGATCGAGGCGCCCTTTTCGTCCAAAACAATCCGGTCCGGCGTTTCTGCCGGACCGGTGATGCTTTCGTGCGTGTGTTCGTGTGCCAAGGGCAGCCGCGTCAGCCGGCCTGCGCGTGCAGACGTTCGCCGCGCGCGATCAGCTTGTTGACCGCGGCGAGATAGGCTTTTGCCGAGGCCACGAGCGTGTCGGGATCGGAGGCGCGGCCGGTCACCGCCCGGCCCTCACGATCTTCAACACGCACAGAAACCTCCGCCTGCGCGTCCGTGCCGCCGGTCACCGCATGCACCTGATAGAGCGCCAGGCTCGCCTCATGCGGGACGAGCGATTTGATCGCATTGAAGGTTGCATCGACCGGGCCATTGCCCGTCGCCTGGAAGGTGCGATGTTGCCCATCCTGGCTGACCGTCAAGGTCGCAGCCTGCGGGCCCATCGTGCCGGCGATGATCGTCAATGCTTCCAGCCGAATACGGTCGGCCGCATTCGCCAGCTTCTCGTCGACCAACGCCTCGATGTCCTCATCGAACACATGCTTCTTGCGATCGGCCAGCGCCTTGAAGCGGTTGAAGGCATCCTCAAAGGCATTGTCGCCCAGGTCGTAGCCGAGCTCCTTCAGCTTGGAGCGGAAGGCATTGCGGCCGGAATGCTTGCCCATGACCAGCGAGGTCTTCTGCACACCGACCGATTCCGGCGTCATGATCTCGTAGGTCTGGGTATGCTTCAGCATGCCGTCCTGGTGGATGCCGCTCTCATGCGCAAAAGCGTTGCGCCCGACGATCGCCTTGTTGAACTGCACGGGGAACGAGGTGGCCGACGACACCATCTTGGAGGCGCGCGTCAGCATCTTCGTATCGATGCCCGTGTGATAGGGCAGCACGTCCCGGCGCGTTTCGATCGCCATGACGATCTCTTCCAGCGCCGCATTGCCGGCCCGTTCGCCGATGCCGTTGACGGTGCATTCGATCTGGCGGCAGCCGCCGGTGACGCCGGCGAGCGAATTCGCCACCGCCATGCCGAGATCGTTGTGGCAATGAACGGAGAAGACCGCCTGATCGGAATTGGGTACCGCCTCACGCAGGCGAATGAAGAGATCACGGTATTCGTCCGGCGTGGTGTAGCCGACGGTATCGGGGATGTTGATCGTCCCGGCGCCAGAGCGGATCGCCGCCTCGACGCAGCGGCACAGGAAATCGAACTCCGTGCGCGTGCCGTCCTCGGCCGACCATTCCACGTCGTCGACCAGATTGCGCGCACGAGCGACGGAATCGGTGACGAGCTGCAGAACCTGTTCCGGCTCCTTCTGCAGCTTGAACTTCATATGCACCGGCGAGGTGGAGATGAAGGTGTGGATCCGCCCGCGCTTTGCATGCCGCACAGCCTCTCCCGCCCGGTCGATGTCGCCCGGATTGGCTCTCGCGAGACCTGCAATGACGGAATTCTTCGAGCGGCGGGCGATCTCCGAGACCGCCTCGAAATCACCCGGCGAGGCGATCGGAAAACCCGCTTCGATGATGTCGACGCCCATCTGGTCGAGAAAGGCGGCGACATCGAGCTTTTCCTCGAACGTCATCGTCGCGCCGGGGCATTGCTCGCCGTCGCGCAAAGTGGTGTCGAAAATGACGACGCGGTCGCCTTCGGATCGGACTTCGTCGGTAATGGTCATCTGAAATTCTCCTTGCCGGTCTCCCGGCTGGCCTCATCGAGGCGCTGAACGTTTCGGCTTGTTCGCGTCTCCCCTGAGTGCCCGCCCTGTGCGGCTCGGTCGAAACCGGCCCGGGCTGTCGACGCTCAGGGGCGCCTAAGGAGAAGGTCGAGGGAAAGGAGGGTAAGCGACAGCGCCGCGCCCGAAGGGGCACGGGAGAAGGAAATGTCGCAATGCTTCGTCGGCGAGCGCATTCGAATGGCGTTCCACAACGTCAACACAGCTGGCTTTTTAACCGCAGCGTCGAGCAAAAGCAAATACCAGTGAGGCCGCCGGGCCCCACCCACATCGAAACCGCGCATTGGTGCCGCGAATTTGGTACGCACGCGGGGCCTCATCAAACCTGAAGCATACCTTCCATCACCTGCACGGCCGACCCGCCGATTCGCACCGCCGTGATGGTGGAACGCGTGACGCTGACCTCGAGGCGGATGATGGAAGGCCGGCTCATCTCGAAACCCTGTTCGATGCGCACGGCATGATCGCCGTCCGGCAATTGGTCGAACTTGAGGAGCTGGCCGGCGAAGGCCGCCGCGG
This sequence comes from Afifella marina DSM 2698, assembly GCF_900102695.1. Taxonomy (GTDB): domain Bacteria; phylum Pseudomonadota; class Alphaproteobacteria; order Rhizobiales; family Afifellaceae; genus Afifella; species Afifella marina. The sequence goes on along the minus strand of NZ_FMVW01000002.1, from coordinate 570,662 downwards.
CCGAACCGGTCGCCGGATCTTCCGCAATCCCGAGCGAGGGGGCGAGCATGCGCGCCCGAAATTGGTTGTCCCGCCCCTCCGGATCCCGGCAATAGAGATAGACGCCGTCCTGGCTGAAGGTTTCGGCCCAGGCAGGATGCGCCGGATCGATGGCAGCGAGTGCGGCGCGGTCCTGCACCGGCACGAAATGAAACGGCAATCCCGCCGACCACACCATCGGCTTGTGATTTTCAAACAGCAATTCGCCCGTCGTCAGCCCGCAGGCCGCGGCGATTTCGTCGATCTCACGGGCAGGCCCCATTTCCACGGGAAGCTTCGGACAGTCGAACTCGGCGAAGCCTGCCTGTTCGGAAAGCTTGACGCCGCAACGCACCGGCCCAATGCCCTCTTCCAGAACGACGACGGCGTCCTGGCCCGCAGGCTGTTCGCCGAAACGCGCCGAGGCGAGGCAGACGGCCGCACCGACGGTCGGATGTCCGGCGAAGGGCAATTCGCTGAAAGGCGTAAAAATGCGAGCCCGGGCCGAATGCGCCGGATTGTCCGCAGAGAGAATGAAGACCGTCTCCGACAAATTGAATTCGCGCGCGATCGCCTGCATCTGGTCGGTCTCCAGCCCGTCCCCATCGAGGACGATCGCCAGCGGATTTCCGGCCAAGGCCTTGTCGGTAAAGACGTCGTAGATCTTGTAACGGCGTTCCACATCCCCTCCTAAGTGAACACGACACGGCGTATGAGGCTTCTGATCGTCAGACCCTGCACCACGATGGAGAAAATCACCACCGCATAAGTGGTCAGGAGAATCGGCTGCTTCGCGGGCACGTCCGGCAACGACAGCGCAAGCGCAACTGAGATACCACCGCGCACACCGCCCCAGGTGAGCACGGCGATCGACCCGGACGTGAAGGTGCGTTTCAAGGACAGGAGCGTGATCGGGAGGAAGACCGAGATGAGACGTGCCACAAGCACGAGCGGGATCGTGGCCACGGCGAAAAGCGCAAGCTCCGGATCCATCGCAACGATCAGAACCTCAAGCCCGATGAGGAGGAACAGGACCGAGTTCAAAAGCTCGTCGATCACCTCCCAGAAATGAAACAGATAGGTCTTCGTCTCCTCGCTCATGGCCGTGCGCTGGCCCCGATTGCCGACGAGGAGGCCTGCCACGACGACGGCGATCGGTCCCGACATGTGAAGCGCGAGCGCTACGGCATAAAGCCCGGTCACCAGCGCGAGGCTTAAGAGGATCTCGACCGGATAATGGTCGATCGATTGCATCAGCCGGACGGCGATCCACCCGCCGACGAAGCCGAGGAGCGCGCCCCCACCCGCCTCCAGCAGGAAGATCTCGCCGATATGGAGCGGCTCGATCTCGCCTCCCCCGGCCGCAATCGCGAGAAGCACGGTAAACACGACGATCCCGACACCATCGTTGAAGAGGCTCTCGCCGGCGATCTTGACCTCGAGCGATTCGGGCACGCGAACGGACTTCAACAACGACAGCACCGCAACCGGGTCGGTCGGGCTGATCAAAGCGCCGAAGACGAATGCCCAGGGAAGCGAGAGGTCGACGCCCAAAAGGTTCGCCCCGAAATAGAAGCCGAAGCCGATGATGACGGTCGAGATGAGGACGCCGAGGCTCGCCATCAGACCGACGGCCCAGCGTTCCGACTTCAAAAGCCCGAAATCGACATGCAGCGCGCCCGCAAAAAGCAAAAACGCCAGCATGCCGTGCATCAAGGTATCGAAGAAATCGATCTGCCGGATCGTCTGGGTAAAGGCTTCGCGCACATGCGAGCCAGGGATCACCACGTCGAAGGCCACGATGGCGAGCGAGGCGAAAAGCGCCATCAGCAGCATTCCGATCGTGTGCGGCAAGCGGATGAAGCGCACATTGACCCATCCGAAGAGGGCCGAAAGCACGAGCAGAAGGGCAGAAATGTCGAAGAGGCTGAGCATCGGTTTTCCTGGCAATCGCAACCCCGATCCGGTCAGCCAGACCCCTTTCAGATCGTCGCGCGAGAGGGCTTGCGTTACGCCTGATGAACGGGTGAAAGGTATTTTTGGCCGGAGAAACCCTGGGTTGACAAGGATGGAAGATCAGGAAAAGCGGTCCGAGCACCGCAAACGGGCCCTCAAATCCGCGAAAATCGTCTTGAACGACCGCCACTCGACGATCGATTGTGTGGTGCGGGACCTGTCGAAGGGCGGGGCAAAACTCAAAGTGACCAACCCTGTCGCCGTCCCGGAGAGCTTCGAGCTTCTCCTGGAATCGGACAATGTGATGCTGAAGGCCGAAGTGATCTGGCGCAAGGGCGACCAGGTCGGCGTGCAGTTCATCCGCGAACAGGCCGACTGAGGCACGAGAGACCAAAGCAAAAGGGGGCCGGCATGCCGACCCCCTCGAAACCGTGACGCAAGGCGAGGAGTATCCCCCTCGCCGCAGCCTCAGTTCTTCGCCTTGTCGACGAGCTGGTTCTCTTTGATCCAGGGCATCATCTCACGCAGCTTGGCGCCGGTCGCCTCGAGCTGATGCGCGTCGTTCATGCGGCGCGTGCCCTTGAAGCGGGGCTGGCCGGCGCGGCACTCCGTCATCCAATCAGAGGTGAACTTGCCGGTCTGGATGTCTTTCAAGACCGCGCGCATCGCCTGCCGGGCCTCGTCCGTGATCACCCGGGGGCCGGACATGTACTCGCCGTATTCGGCGGTGTTGGAGATCGAGTAGTTCATGTTGGCGATGCCGCCCTCATAGATGAGGTCGACGATGAGCTTCATCTCGTGGACGCATTCGAAATACGCCATCTCCGGCGCGTAGCCGGCTTCCACCAGCGTCTCGAAACCGGCACGCATCAGCTCCACGACACCGCCGCACAGAACGGCCTGCTCGCCGAAAAGGTCGGTCTCGCACTCTTCCTTGAAGGTCGTCTCGATGATGCCGGCACGTCCGCCGCCGATGGCCGACGCATAGGCGACCGCAACGTCGTGCGCATTGCCGGTTGCGTCCTGCTGGACGGCGACCAGGCAGGGAACGCCAGCGCCGCGCTGATATTCCGAACGCACCGTGTGGCCCGGGCCCTTCGGCGCGATCATGATCACGTCGAGGCTCGCCTTCGGCTCGATCAGATTGTAGTGCACGTTGAGACCGTGGGCGAAGGCGATCGCAGCACCGTCCTTGATGTTGGCGGCGATGTGCTCGTTGTAGATGTCGGCCTGCAGCTCATCGGGCGTGCACATCATGATGAGGTCGGCCCAGGCGGCGGCATCGGCAACCGACATGACCTTGAGGCCCGCGCCTTCCGCCTTCTTGGCGGACGAGGAGCCTTCGCGCAGAGCGATCGCCACGTCTTTGACGCCTGAATCGCGCAGATTGAGCGCATGGGCATGGCCCTGGCTGCCATAACCGACGACGGCGACCTTCTTGTCTTTGATGAGATTCACGTCCGCATCGCGGTCGTAGTAAACGCGCATTTCCGGCACCCTTCCTGCAGATGAGAGGGGCTCGCGTCGCGGCGAGCCTCAAAAAGATAATCGCGGCGTTCTAGCGGGCAGAAGGGCGGCGGGCAACCACGCGCGCGCCCGATGCCGGGTCTGCGCCGAATAAACCGGCGAAGAGCCCCGCAGAACCAGCATTCCCTTACGTCGCAAGGGCGCTCGAGCCAAACCGAAAACGGCGGAAAGAAGAGGCTTACTCGAGCCCTGCGTCGTGGCCGTAGCGCACGACCTCGACCTTCTCCAGCGTGACGAGACCGCTGCCCAGCATCGGCTCTGCGGCACGAACGAAGCTCTCGATCTTCTCAGCCGTGTCGACGATTTCGATGATGAGCGGCAGATCCTCGGAAAGACGCAGGATCTTCGACGTGTGCAGCCGGCTCGACCGGCCGAACCCCATCGGCCCACGCAGAACCGTCGCGCCGGCGAGCCCCATCTCGCGCGCCTTCAAAACGATCGCCTCATAAAGTGGGCGGCCTTCATGCTCGTCGCTTTCGCCGATGAAAAGGCGCAGGATGCGCGCATCCTTGGTATCAGGCATGGCTCAGCTTCCTTTCAGACGGTTGAGGCGCACGCCGATACGGTAACCTATCCAAACGGCGACGAGCCAGAGAATGACGGACGCCGCGACGTTGAGCGCGGCCAATCCGAAAGCATGCGCCTGAAGGAAGAGAAACGTCTCCAGGCTGAAAACGGAAAAGGTTGTGAAGCCGCCGCAAAAGCCGGTCAGCACCCCCTGGCGCAGGATCGGCCCCGCCATGATGCGCCCGTCAGGCTCCGTCAGGGTGGAGTAAAGCCCGATCAGAAACGAGCCGACGACGTTCACGAAGAGCGTCCCCCACGCAAAACCCGAGCCGAAAAGCGCAAGCGCGGCCAAGGATGAGAGATAGCGCAACAGCGAGCCGCTGCCGGCGCCGAGCGCCACGGCCATGAGGAGGCGCGCCTGGCGCGGCATGACCTCAGCTCCCCAGCAGCGCATAGGCGCCGCCGAAGCCGGACGCGGCCGCGAGAAGACAGGCGGCAAGCGACACTGCGATGTTGAGGACGGCATCGAGCGGCTCGCCCGCCCGCGCCAGCGCCAATGTCTGCAATGCAAAGGAAGAGACGGTCGTGAAACTCCCGAGGCCGCCCGTGACGAACAGCGCCCAGAGCGGCAGGTCCGACGGACCCTCGCTCGCCGGATCGAAAAACAGGGCGGCAAAGATGCCGATCACCGCACAGCCGATCACATTGACGGTGAGCGTACCCCACGGAAATGTCTCACCGAACCGTCGCGCCACGAGACCCGACACATAAAAGCGGCCGAGGCCGCCGATAGCACCACCCAGAAAGACGAGGACACAGGTCAGGAGAAAGAACGTCACCCCCACCGCCCTCTCAGGGCAGGCAACGAAATCCAGGGGTTGGGCGAGAAGAACGAAGGCAAGACGGGGTCCGGCGATGGGGTCTTGAACCAGCGACGGCCCAAAGGCCGCCCCCTCCCCGCATAGAACAAAGCGCCCCGAAAAAAAAGCGGCGGACCTCCTCTGCACCGCACGGGAGAGACCGGAAGGGTCGCCCCGGCATCGGCACGACCCGGAATTTTGCGCAACAGTGAGTGGAGGACAGATCATGCGCCGCCCGTCCTCACGTCACGACGGCGACCTTCCCCGCAAAGGCGACCACCCCAGGCGAGTCAAGACTCGCATAAAACAAAACAAAAAATACAATCTCTATTCGGACTCGTACCTCAACCGATTGCATCAAATACTCTTTAGATGAAAACACACCTCAAATAGCCGACTCCATTCATTTATACTTTGATCGAAGTCTGGATGCTCCTAGATTCCTCTCCGTGAACATGCGCACGACAAGCGCGGGCCATGACACGAGGGGGAAACATGGCAGCTACGGACGAACCAGCGACGGATGGCAACTCCGTCCTCGATCTTCTGCGACCCAAGGCGACCGGCGGCCTTGTTGTCTCCTTTGCAGAGCGCGCCGGCCGCGACGAGGTTTCGGCCCTGGAGAATGCCATCGGCTCGGGGGTGCGTTCCGTGGGGCTGTCGGATGCGGCCGAGATCAACGCGCTCGACAGCGAACCTGCCCTTGTGTTCGAGGAACTCGGCGTCGCCTTCGTCTCCGAACGCTTCGGGCTGGAGGCGACGAGCTCGATCCGGGCCAAGCTGATGGACACCGAATGCGTGCAGAACGTGCGGCCGGAATTTTATATGTTCGCGATCGAGACCTTCGGAGACACGGCGGAAGCGACCTGGGGCGTCCGTGCGGTCGGTGCCCTCGACAGCCCGCAGAGGATCGAAGAGAGAGGCGAAGGTATCCGCCTCGCGGTTCTCGACACCGGCCTTGATCTGACGCATCCCGACTTTGCCGGCCGCAACATCGTCCAGCGGAGCTTCGTTCCGGGACAGGGCGTGCAGGACGGCCATGGCCACGGCACGCATTGCGCGGGCACGGCTGCGGGTGGTCGGGCCGCACAGAGCCAGTTTCGCTATGGCATTGCCTCCAATGCCGAACTCTATGTCGGCAAGGTGCTCAACAATGCCGGTTCGGGGCGCGAGCGCGACATCATCGCAGGCATGATCTGGGCCATTCAGCAGCGCTGCGCCGTCGTTTCCATGTCGCTCGGCCGCCCCGTCCAGCCCGGCGAAGAACCGGCCCCCGAATATGAGCGCATCGGCCGGCTGGCGCTTCAGCAGGGCTCGCTCCTCATCGCCGCGGCGGGCAACGAAAGCTCCCGCCGCTATGGCTTCATCGCACCCGTCGGCGCGCCTGCGAATGCGCCCTCAATCATGGCCGTGGCGGCCGTCGACCAGTCGTTGGAGGTGGCGGAATTTTCCTGCGGCGCCATCAACCCGGGTGGCGGCGAGATCGATATCGCCGGCCCGGGCGTCGGCATCCTTTCCGCGACCCCGCAGCCCGAGCTTTACAGGAAGATGCAGGGAACCAGCATGGCGTGCCCGCATGTTGCGGGCGTCGCAGCCCTTTGGGCCGAGACCGACCCGGAACTGCGCGGCCAGGCGTTGTGGGACAAGCTAACGGGGACAGCCCGCGGGCTCGACGCTCCGGCGCGCGACGTCGGTGCGGGCCTCGTTCAAGCGCCGCAGGGCCAAGCTGGCGTCTGAGCTGCCGCCGCCCTATGTTAGTGCGTAGCGAAAGACAGGTGGCGAGACGGCCATCTGATACGAGGTCGCCATGGCGGACATTGCCTTGAAAGTCGTTGTCGACGAGGCGCATATCGGCAAGACCGATATGGTGAGCCGATCGGCCGTCAAGGCCGGCATGCGCGTGGAATCGATCGTGCCTGAGATCGGCGTCATCTACGGCTCGGGCGACGAAACGCTGCTGGCGAGCCTTGCCAAGGTGGAAGGCGTGCAGAAGGTGGACAAGGAAACGAGCTTCTGTCTGCCGCCATGCTCGGAGAAGGTGCCGCAATAGGCAGCCACCCCTCGCCCCGCCGACAGCTCTCACACCGGCGGGCACCGCCCCTGTTCCAGCGCCATCACTTCACGATGGTGATCTTCTCCGCCGCGCGGGTGATCGCCGTATAAAGCCAGCGCTCGCGCGTATCGGGAAAGGCAAAACTCTCGTCGAAGAGCACGAGCTCGTCCCATTGCGACCCCTGCGCCTTGTGCACGGTCAGGACATAGCCGTAATCGAAATCGTCGAAACGCCGCTTCACAGCCCAGCCGGGATCGGAATCGGGATCTTCGAAAGCCGATTTCAAGACCTTGATCTTCGCCGTCGGCGAGCGCGGCACTTCATCGACCGCCTTCACCATCAATTGCAGACCGGGACCGCGCGGCGTGCCGACGGAGGCGACGTCCCACAGCGAGCCGTTCAACAGGCCCTTCTTCGGATCGTTCCTGAGACAGACGAGCCGGTCCCCCGCCTCCGGCAACGCGCCGTCAAAGCCTTTCAGCGTCCGCAGGCGATGATTGTAGAGGCGGCGCGTGCGATTGCGCCCGACAAGCACCTGATCGGCCGACATGACGATGTCCTGATCGACATCGTTCTTGGAGATGACGCGGCTTTCGCCATAGGAGCCGTAATCGATGCGCTCGCCTTCGCGCACCCGCATGGCGAGATCGATGATCGGGTTGTCGCGCGCCTGGCGATGCACCTCGGTGAGGAGCATGTCCGGCTCGGCTTCAGTGAAGAAGCCACCTCCCCCCTCGCCCGCCTTGACCGGCGGCAGCTGACCCGGATCGCCGAGCACCAGAATCGGCGTGCCGAAAGAAAGAAGATCACGCCCGAGCGCCTCGTCGACCATGGAACATTCATCGATGACGACGAGGGCCGCCTGCGCCACCGGACTGCCGCGGTTCAACGAAAAGGTCGGCGAGACTTTGGTTTTTCCACTCTCCTCGTCCTCGACGGCCTCTTCGCCGCGGGGCCGATAGATGAGCGAATGGATGGTGCGGGCGTTCTCCGCGCCCTTGGCGCGCAAAACCTGCGCCGCCTTGCCGGTGAAGGCTCCGAACAGCACTTCGCCGTCGACGCCTTCGGCGAGATGCTGGGCGAGCGTCGTCTTGCCGGTGCCGGCATAGCCGAACAGCCGGTAAATCTGCTGGTCAGGCTTCTTCAGCCATTTCGAAACGGCCTTCAGCGCCTGTTCCTGCTGCGGGGAAAACTGCATCGTCTTTCGGGTGTCGTGCTCTCGGGGGATTCTGCCGCGGACACTCGCATGCCGCTGGACAGAAAACGACCCCAACGGCGAGAGGCTAGCCCGACATCAACAAGAACACAATAAGAACACGCGAGCTGTGAAAATCGCGCCTCTTATTTCTCGCGCACGCAGCAGCCCTTGCCGGTTACCTCTCGCGGCATGGCCGTCTGCGCACCCTGCTTGAACGACACCATCACGGAAAAGTCGGTCGTCTCGCCGCTCGGTTCGGTGCAGCTCTGGCCGACGATGCTGGCGATGAGATCGAGAGGTTCGTCTGTGGTCAGCTCGAAATCGTTCGGCGCGCCTTGCTCCACGCAGCCTTCCATCACGAGCGGGCTCTCCTGATAGCCGGGATTTTCCGGGTCGGAGAACCGCACCACTTCGCGCCCCGCGGCATCGACACCGGTCGTGAAGCTCCAAAAAGGCTCCGCCCCGCGGCAGGTGAAGGCGATGTCGAGGCAGGGATCACCCGCAAGCGCCGGAGCGGCAGCAACGATGCTGCCCGCCGCAACCGCTCCCCTGATTATGATTGGCGAAAAGATCTTGCCGAAAGAACTGCGCATGTCATTCCCCCACAGCCGCCACCCATGCCGGGCGCGCCGATCGCTCGAAGCGTGATGCCGGAGAAATTCGCTTTCAAGATGACATTTACTCTCAAAATGACACTGCGGCCCTCACTTCAGCATCGGCCAGAGCGAGGCGACGAGCGCGAGCCCCATCGCGATGTTGAACCATTTGATGCGGACGGGATGGTTGAGCCAATCCTTCAGGGCTGACCCGAAACCTGCCCAGATCGACGCCGAAGGAATGCCCACGAGGCAGAAGACGGAGACGACGATGGCGAGCGTCAGTGCATAATGGTCAGGGTCGGTGTACGCGGCCATGGCCGCGAGCCCCATCATCCAGGCCTTCGGATTGACCCATTGGAAGAGCGCTGCTTCCAGAAAGGTGAGCGGCCCCTGCCCGGCGCTTTCCTCGTGCAGCGCACGCGACATTGCGATCTTCCAGGCGAGATAGAGAAGATAGGCACCGCCCACGACTTTGAGCAGGGTGTGGAGCGCAGGAAAGCGCTCCACCACAGCGCCGACGCCGAGCCCGACAGCCGTCAGAAGAATGGCAAAGCCCACGAGGACACCGACAAGATGCGGGAGCGTCCGGCGGAAGCCGAAATTCACGCCTGAGGCCAGAAGCATCAGGTTGTTCGGCCCCGGCGTCACCGAGGCAACGACGGCGAAGACGATGAGGGCGGAGACGACTTCCGTCGACATGGCGCAGATCCCGAGCAGATTTCAAAAGGCGCCCGGGGGCTTACGCCCGCGGACAGGATTTAGGAGGATTCAGGTCCGCGCGACAGCGCGGCAAGTCCCGTGCGGCAGACTTCAATGAGGCCCATCGGCTGCATGATGGAGATGAATTGCTCCACTTTGGCGGAACGTCCCGTCATCTGGAAGACGAAATGCTCGCGGGTCGCATCGATCACCTCGGCCTTGAAGGCGTCGGCGAGCCGCAGAGCCTCCACCCGCATCTCCCCGTGGCCGGCAACCTTCACCAGCGCCAGCTCGCGCTCCAGCGGCTTTTCCTGATTGCGCGCCACCGCCACGTCGGTGAGATCAGTCACCCGATGGACCGGCACAAGCCGGCCAAGCTGGTTCTTGATCTGCTCCAGGACGGTGACGCTGCCGCGCGTCACGATGGTAATGCGCGACAGATGCTTCTCATGCTCCGTCTCTGAAACAGTGAGACTTTCGATGTTGTAGCCGCGCCCGGAGAAGAGCCCGATAACACGCGCCAGGACGCCCGGCTCGTTGTCGACGAGAACGGAGAGAGTATGCGCCTCCTCCGGATCCTGGCGATCCTCGATGAAATAGGTCGAGGCCGGCGGCGTCATGGCGGGCTTGCCGGTCATGGTCGAGGAATCGTTCATTGTCCTTCGTATCCTTCATCGAACGGCAAAGGCACTTCTCGCAAAAGCACCCGCCGAATGTCATCCGCCAGGCGGTCCGCTGACGGACCGCCGTCACCTCAAACCGGAGCCCTTGAAGCTGGGCCCCTCAAACCAGCACCATCAAACCAGCGCTTTACCGCCGGCGAAAGCCTCTTCGGCTCCCTCCGATTCAGCCGGCAGGATCATCTCGTTGTGCGCCTTGCCGGATGGAATCATCGGGAAGCAGTTTTCGAGATTGGCCACGCGACAGTCGAACAGGACGGGCCGGCGCACGGAAATCATCTCTTCGATCGCGTCGTCGAGCTCGTCAGGCTTGTCCGCGCGCAGCCCGACGCAGCCATAGGCCTCGGCGAGCTTCACGAAATCGGGAAGCGACTCGTTGTAGGAGTTCGACAGGCGATTGCCGTGCAGAAGCTGCTGCCACTGCCGCACCATGCCCATATAGCAATTGTTCAAGATGAAGATCTTGATCGGCAGGTTGTGCTGCACCGCCGTCGACATCTCCTGCATGGTCATCAGCACGGACGCATCGCCCGCGATATCGACGACGAGACTGTCGGGATGCGCGACCTGCACGCCGAGGGCTGCCGGCAGACCGTAGCCCATCGTACCGAGACCGCCGGAGGTCATCCAGCGATTGGGCGCGTCGAAGTGATAGAACTGCGCCGCCCACATCTGGTGCTGGCCGACCTCGGTCGTGATGTAGGTGTCGCGGCCCTTCGTGGCCTGATACAGCCGCTCGATCGCATATTGCGGCATGATCACGTCACGGTTCGTCCGGTAGGCCAGCGAACGCCGCCCCTTCCAGGTTTCGATCTGCGTCCACCAGGACTTGAGATCCGGCTCAGGCGCACGCGCCTTCCACATGGCGAGCATGTCTTTGAGAACATGGGTGACATCGCCGATGATCGGCACGTCGACACGGATGTTCTTGTTGACCGAGGACGGATCGATATCGACATGGATCTTCTTCGAGCCGGGCGAGAAGGCATCCGTACGCCCGGTGATCCGGTCGTCGAAACGGGCGCCGATGCACACCATCACGTCGCAATCGTGCATCGCCATATTGGCTTCGTAGGTGCCGTGCATGCCGAGCATGCCGAGCCAGTTCCGCCCCGATGCCGGATAGGCGCCGAGCCCCATCAGGGTCGAAGTGATCGGAAAGCCCGTCGCCGCCACCAGCTCGCGCAAGAGCTGGCTCGCCTCGGGACCGGAATTAATGACGCCGCCCCCCGTATAGAGGATCGGGCGCTTGGCATGGGCCATCAGCTCGACGGCATGCGCAATCGCATTCTCGTCGCCCTTCATGCGCGGCTCGTAGCCCTGATAGCTCGACCGTCCCTCGGGATCCGGCGTGTGATAGATGCCGGTCGCAAACTGCACGTCCTTCGGGATGTCGACCACCACCGGGCCCGGACGGCCCGTCGTCGCGACATGAAAGGCATCATGCAGGACGCGCGAGAGATCGTTCACATCGCGCACCAGCCAATTGTACTTGGTGCAAGGCCGGGTGATGCCGACGGTGTCGCATTCCTGGAAGCCGTCGGAGCCGATGAGATGGGTCGGAACCTGCGCCGTGATGCAGACGAGCGGGATGGAATCCATCATCGCATCGGTGAGCGCCGTCACCATATTGGTCGCCCCCGGCCCAGAGGTCACGAGAACGACGCCGGGCTTGCCCGATGAACGCGCATAGCCTTCCGCCGCATGGCCCGCGCCCTGCTCATGGCGAACGAGGATGTGCTGGATGTCGTCCTGCTGGAAGATCTCGTCGTAGATCGGTAGCGCAGCACCGCCGGGGTAGCCGAAGATATGCTTGACCCCGTGGTCCTTCATCGCCTGCAGGACCATCTCCGCGCCGGTCATTTCCTTGCCCATCAATCCTCTCCGCCTGGCCGCTCGGGCTCACATTTATCTCGTTTCTTGAGGCAATAAAAAAGGCCCCCGAAGGAGCCTTGGCACGCACCACCGTAAACGCGGCGACCTAGGAGGTCGCCCCGGTGGCGCGCAACGTTACGATAAGCGACGAGATATACATGAGGCGGCTTCTAGGGCGATGCGATCGCAAGGTCAAGCAATAGAATCTTATGCCACAGCCACGCCGGCCGTCTCCCCTCCGTCACGGGCCGCGAGAATGGCAGCTGCCGTGCGCCGGAAAACCTGCGGATCGACCGGCTTTCCGAGGCGCGGACAATTCCGGAAGGTCGCCGGCCAGATGCGTTCCTCGGCGACATGTGCCGTGACGAACATGATCGGCACGCCCGCGGCCATGAGCGCTCGCGCCAGCGGGAAGACGTGCCCGTCCGCAAGCTGCACGTCGAGAACCGCGGCATCGGGTCTGGTTTTCTCGGCGAGCCGAAGCCCCTCCGTCAGCTCCCCGACGGGGCCGAGAACCTCGTAGCCCGCATCGCAAAGCGCAAATTCGAAATCGAGTGCCACCAAAGGCTGGTTCTCTGCGAGAAGAATACGAGCCTGTTGCACCATCATAGCACCGGCGAGATTGCCTTTACGGCCCTGCTGCGTTTAAGCATTAGGAAACAACGCAAATTGTCTCGCCCCTTCCCTGTCATCTTTCCTTGTCACTATTGCCAATGGCGCGATGCGTGATGAGTTCCGCCTCAGACAAGAATGAGGGATGGCAGGCTCGGATGAGCATCGACGGAACGATGGACGTAACCATGACGCCCGAGCGCCACTCCAAATGGGGCGCTGCACTCGGCCGAGCCCGCAACCGCATCATGCTCGCGCGTATGGCGCTTTTCGGCCTGCTGCTCCTGTCGGTGGGTGCGATCCTCTTTTTGACGGTACGCGCCGACCGCACCGATGACTGGGTCGAGCACACCTTGCGTGTGCGCAGCGAGATCGAATCTCTTCTCGGCTCGTTGCGGGAGGCGGAAGGCGCCCAGCGCGGCTATCTCCTCACCGGCGATCAGACCTATCTGAATCCCTATCGGCCGGCCGTCGCGCTATTGCCGGACCAGGTGCAGAAACTTCACGATCTTCTCTCCGACAATCCGCCCCAGACCGCCCGTCTCGACGCCGCGAACACCCTCATCCGGCAGCGCCTCGACCAGATGGATGAGACGATCGAGCTCTTCGCCGCCGGTCAGCGCGACGCGGCCCGTTCCCAGGTCGAACAGCAGGGACGCACCATCTCCAACGGCATCGTACAGCAGCTGCGCGAGCTCGATGCGGAGGAAGTCCGCCATCTCGCTCAGCGACAGGCACTGCAGCGGCGCAACCGCAACCTGCTCCTTCTCGCCATCACCGCCTCGCTGCTCGCGACCGCGGGGCTTGCGACCGCCCTCCAGCGCGCCGAGCGCTTGCACATCGCCGAATTGAACCAGACCAACGCGTCTCTCGAAACGCGCGTGCGCGAGCGAACGGCGGAGCTCGAGATCGAGCGCCAGCGCGCCGAGGCCTTGTTGAGCGACGTCAATCACCGCGTCGGCAACAACCTGTCGATGGTGTCCTCCATCCTCGCCCTGCAGGCGCGTCAAAGCGACAACGAAGAAGCCAAAGCGGTCCTCGACGGCGCGCGCGAACATATCGGCGCCATCGCCTCGGCGCAGCGCCGCCTGCATCTCCTGGCAGGCCGCGACTGGGTCCGCCTCGACGGCTATCTGGAACCACTCGTGGAAGACTTGCAGGAATTGTCGGCCGGCAAGCCGATCACGCTAAAACTCGAGGCCGAGCCGTTCCAATTGCCGAGCAAAGATGCGGTGTCGATCGGCATCATCGTCAACGAGCTCGTCACCAATGCCATCAAATACGCCTTCCCCGACGGCGAGAGCGGCGAAATCCTCATTCGCTCCTATGCCGTGGAAGAGCCCGACCAGGGCTGTGTGATCGAGATCGCCGACAATGGCATCGGCTACGCGCTCGACGAGAGCGAGGGGCCGGGCCTCGGTCGTGTCATCGTCTCCTCGATGTCGCGCAGCCTGGGTGCCGAAATCGAGGCGACGCCGGCGGCGCCGGGGGAAGCGCGCCCGGGCGCGAAACACCGGCTGTTCGTTCCGCGGAAAGCGACACCGCCGGCGACAGCCTAAGCACCGGCTGCAACCTGAGCAGCGCCGTCAGGCGTGGATCTCGCACCAGCCCTCGCCGCATTGGTGACGCAACCAGGTCAGCTGTCGTTTGGCATAGCGACGGCTTTCCGTCTTTCCCCGCTCGACCGCAGCCGTGAGAGCGATCTCGCCCCGCAGATAGGCGGAAAGCGGCCGCACGCCGATCGCCTTCATCGCCGGCAGATCGGCCGGGAGATCGCGCGCCATCAACGCCTGGACCTCTTCAAGTGCACCTTCGTCGATCATCGCGCCGAAACGCCGATCAATCGCCCGGTACACCGCCTCGCGCTGCGGCAGAAGGATGAAGCGTTGCGCCTCGCTCACGAGCGCCGGCTCGCGCGTCTCGTTCTGCCAGTCGATGAGCGAGCGACCTGTCGAGAGCTTCACTTCGATCGCGCGCACGGCCCTTTGGGTGTCGCCCGGCTTGACGGTCCCCGCCGCCTTCGGGTCAAGCTCCTGTAGCCAGCGGAGCATCGCATCGCCGCCTTCGCACTCAGCGCGCGCCCGCACCTCGTCGCGGATCTCGGACGCAATCTCCGGAACCGGAGAAAGACCCTCCGTCAAAGCCTTCAGATAAAGCCCCGTCCCGCCCACGAATATGGCGTTCGCGCCCTCCTCTCGCGCTTCGACCAGGAGACCCTGAACCTCAACGAGCCAGCGACCGACAGAATAGCGCTCCGCCGCATCGACATGCCCGAAAAGTCGATGCTCCAGATCGCGCATCTCGGAAGGCTGCGGACGTGCCGTCAACACCCGGAGATCCCGGTAAACCTGCATGGCATCGGCGTTGACCACTACGGCTCGGCGGCCCCGCGCGTGAAGCCCCTCGGCCAAATCGAGCGCAAGCTGTGTCTTGCCGCTCGCCGTAGGCCCCGCTATCAGCACGACCTCGCCTTCCGCCACATGTTCAGGATCAATTCTCATGCAATCCGTCCTAACGCTGATCGGCTCAAAACGGAAAGCGCCTGTCACCGAGGAGCTGATCGTCGCAGTGACGGCCGAGCTCGGCCGGGCCGGCCTTGCGGCGGGCAACCCGGAATGGCTGTGTGAAGGCGAAGCCTGCGACCTGCCGTTTGCCGGCATGAGCGCATCGGCCCTCGCGGCGGCACGGCAGGTAATCGGTCCGGCCGCCATCGATGTCGCCACGATGCCAGCGGCGAACCGGCGCAAGCGGCTTTTGATCGCCGACATGGATTCCACCCTCATCGACCAGGAATGCATCGACGAGCTGGCGGCCGAGGCGGGCATTGGGGAGCATGTGGCAGAGATCACGGCACGTGCGATGGCCGGTGAACTCGATTTCGAGCCGGCGCTCAAGGAGCGTGTCGGGCTTCTGAAAGACCTTCCGGTCGACGTGGCCGGCCGGGTCCTGGCGGAACGGATCACCTTGAAGACGGGTGGGCGGACGCTTGTCGCCACGATGCGCGCCGCAGGTGCGCACTCCGTTCTCGTGTCCGGCGGGTTCACCATCTTCGCCGAGAAGATCGCAAAAATGCTCGGCATTGAGGAATTCCACGCCAACCGCCTCCTCCACGAAGACGGCCGTTTCACCGGCAAGGTCGCCGAACCGATCCTCGGCCGCAACGCCAAGGTCGAAACGCTGAAGGCGACCCTCGCCCGTCACGACCTCGCGGCAGAGGATGTCATCGCCGTCGGCGACGGCGCCAACGATGTCGGAATGATCGCGCTCGCAGGTTTGGGCGTCGCCCTCCACGGCAAGCCGGCTCTGGTGCGTGAAGCGGATGCCGACATTCGCCATGGCGACCTCACAGCCCTTCTTTATCTCCAGGGCTACAAGCGAGAGGAATTCCACGAGGCAGAGGCGCGCGAACGATGACCAGACTTGAAACCGAGCGTCTGATCCTGCGCCCCTGGCAAGAGAGCGACCGCGATTTCTGGGCCGATCTCAACGCCGATCCGGAGGTGATGCGCTTCTTCGAGACGACCCGCAGCCGGGCGGAATCGGACGCCATCTTCGAGAACCTGAAGGGCCATTTTCTGGTCCATACCTTCGGCTTCTGGGTGCTGGAGCGGAAGACGGACGGCGAGCCGGTCGGCTTCGCGGGGCTGCAGCACACGGATTTCGAGGCCCCTTTCACGCCCGCCGTGGAAGTGGGCTGGCGGCTGAAACGCGCCGAATGGGGCAAGGGCTATGCCACGGAAGCGGCGACCGAAAGCCTCGCCTATGCCTTCGGTCCTCTTGCGCTCAATGAGGTGATCTCATTCACCGTGCCGGCCAATGTCAAATCGCGCCGCGTCATGGAACGGATCGGCATGGTGCGTGACCGAGCCAAGGATTTCGACCACCCGCTTTTGCGCGAGAACTCCGCTCTGAGGCCGCACGTGGCCTATTCGATCACGCGCGACGCGTGGGAGGCTCGGCAGCACCAGAAAGCCTGAGCCTATTGCTCAGGGCTCTCCTCGGCCGGGGCATTGTCTGACGGCAGATCGTCGAGCCGGATCGCTACAAAACGCAGGTCGCCGTCCGGACTGGCGATCAAAAAGAGCGCCGACTGCCGGTCCTGAGCCCGCAGCCGTTCGATGCGCGCCGTGACGTCTTCGGGCTCCGTCACGGCCTCCTGGCTCACTTCGACGATGACGTCACCGGCCGCGATCTGGTTTTCTTCTGCCGCACTTCCGGGTTCCACCGCGGAGATGAGGACACCTTCGATATCGTCGGCAATGCCGTATTCGCTCCGCGCGTCGTCGCTCAAAGCCTCGAGCGTCAGCCCGAGCGTCTCGACCGCTTCGTCGCTGTCCATATCGGAGCCTGGCATGTCGTCGCCGGACAGCGTCGAAACCGTCTGCTCTTCCTCGAGCCGGCCCAGGCGGGCCGTGACCGTCCGTTTCTCGCCCTTGCGAAGAAGCGTGACGTCGACGTCCTTGCCGACCGGCGTATCGGCCACGATGCCCGGCAATTCGCGCATCGACGCAACCTGACGTCCGTCGAAATTGATGATGACGTCGCCGGGCTCGATGCCCGCTTCCGCCGCCGGGCCGCCATCGGTCACGCCGGCGATCAGCGCACCTTCGGCCTTGTCCATGCCGAGGCTTTCGGCGATTTCGTCCGTGACTTCCTGAATGCGCACACCGAGCCAGCCGCGGCGCGTTTCGCCGAATTCGCGAAGCTGCTCGATGACCGGCATGGCGATTTCGGCAGGAACGGCAAATCCGATGCCGATCGATCCGCCGGTCGGTGAGATGATCGCCGTGTTGATACCGACAACCTTGCCGTCGAGGTTGAACAAGGGACCACCCGAATTGCCGCGGTTGATCGAGGCATCGGTCTGAATGAACTTGTCGTACGGCCCTGAATTGATGTCGCGTTCGAGCGCCGAGACGATACCCACCGTGACGGTGCCGCCGAATCCAAAGGGATTGCCGATCGCCATTACCCAATCGCCGATGCGCAGATGCTCCGAATCGCCGAATTCGACCGCCTTGAGCGGATGCGGCGGGTTCACCTTGAGAAGAGCGAGATCGGTCTTGGTATCGCGTCCGACGACTTCCGCTTCGAGCTTCGTGCCGTCAGCGAAGTTGGCGACGATCTCGTCGGCGTCGGCGATGACGTGATTGTTGGTGACGATCAGGCCCGACGAATCCAGCACGAAGCCGGAGCCCAGCGACTGCACCCGTCGCGAGGGCTGCTCGCCCTCGCTCTGATTGCGATTGAAGAAATCCTCGAAGAACTCCTGGAAGGGCGAGCCTTCGGGGACCTCGGGAACCGGAATGCCACGTGACGCGCGCACCCGTTGCGAGGTCGATATGTTGACGACGGAATGGAGGAGGCTCTCCGCCAGATCGGCGAAACTCTCCGGCACGGGTCGGGCGGAGGCAAGGCTTGCCGTCAGCGTCACCATCGCCGCAAGGACAAGGCCCATGCCGGTCCGCGCGACCATGCTGACCGAATTGCGCTCACCCATCAAACAACCTCCTCAAGCCGACGTTATGCCCCCGCCTCGCTTGCTCAACCGCGAGCCAACCAGACGAGGGCAACTCCGAAACCCGCCGAAACCAGGCCGACGGTTCTGAGCATGTCGCTCGGACTAGCCACCGCCTGTTCGGCCACTCGCTTCATGAAGTCAGGAAATAGCGCGTATAACGCACCTTCCAGGGCAAGAACGAGGCCGAAGGCGGCGAACAGGTCGCTCATTGCGGGATGGCGGTCGGCGTCGGTTCGTTCGTCGGCACACCCGGCTCGCCGGCGTCGCCATTGGAATCGGAGCTAGATGAGCCCGTCCCGTCGGTGCCGGTCGTGCCACCGGACTGAGACGAAGACGCCCCATCCGCGGCACCCGAAGGCGAGGTGTTGCTCCCCTCGCCTTCGCTCTGCGCACCGCTCTCACCCTCAGCCGGGGCCGCCCCCGAATCCTGAGAACCCTCCGTTTCGGTCGCATCCGCCCCGCCGGCCCCATTCGGGGTGACGGCGGCTGCAGGCTGCGCCGATCCAGGCTGGGGTGCGGGCAACGAACCGCTCGGCACCGCATCCTGGAAATAGCGGAAGAACTCCGAATCCGGCTTCAAGAGCATCGTCGTGCCGGTGCCCTGGATGGCGTTCTGGTAGGCCCTCATCGAGCGATAGAACTCGAAGAAGTTCTCGTCCTGACCATAGGCGTTGGCAAAAATGGCGTTGCGCTGGGCTTCGCCCTCACCGCGAAAGATATCGGCATCGCGGCTCGCCTCGGCCACCGTCACCTGAGCCTCGCGATCGGCTTCCGCCCGGATGCGAGCGGCCTGTTCGGTACCGCGAGCACGAAGCTCCGCCGCCTCTGCGAGACGTTCCGCCTTCATCCGATCGAAGGTCTGCTGCGACACCTCAGGAAGAAGGTCGGTCCGCTTGATACGCACATCGACGATTTCGATACCGAGATCGACGGCGAGCGGCCGAAGCTGATCGCGCACTTCCACCATCATTGCCACACGTTCTGCCGACAGGGCAGCCTCGAAGGAGCGCTGACCATAGACCCGCCGCAGAGAGGCATCGAGCCGGGTTTGCAGGTTCTGCTGGGCGACTTCGAGCGAGCCCGAGACGTTCTCCCGGAATTTGCGCGGATCGACGATCTTGTAGGCGAGGAACGCATCGACGAGATAACGCCGCCCGTCACGCACCTGCACGCGGATATTTTCGAGATCGAAGGACAGGAGCCGATCGTCGATGATCTGCACCGTCTCCACGAAATTGGTCGGGATCTTGAAGTAGATCCCAGGCTCCTTGATCACCCGGTTGATCTCACCGAAACGCAGGACCAGGGCCTGCTGCCGCTCGTTGACGACGAAGACGGAGGAATAAACCAGGATCAGGATTAAGATCGCTGCGACGAGGAGAATCCACAAGCGCCTCATTGATTGCTCCCCTGCTGGCTCGTGCGCGAGCTGCTTGAATTGGACGACGAGGATCTACGCGCATTGCTGCCCGGCAGATCGTTCAACGGCAGATAAGGGACGACGCCCGAGCCGTTTCCGTCCGTTTCCATGATGACCTTGTTGGAATCCCGCAGCACGCCCTCCAGCGTTTCCAGATAGATGCGCTTGCGCGTCACCTCCGGCGCGAGCCGGTACTCGTTGTAGACGGAGAGGAAGCGCTGAGCCTCACCCTGCGCCTCGGCGATCGTCGATTCCTTGAAGGCCCGGCCCGCTTCGCGGGTCTTTGACGCCTCACCACGCGCCTCACCGAGACGCTTGTTGGCGTACTGCTCGGCCTCGCGCTGGTAGCGATCGAGATCCTGCTGGGCACGCTGCACTTCTTCGAAGGCATCCGCGACCTCAGACGGAGGATCGGCGCGTTCCAGCTGAACACCGACGATGGTGATGCCGGCGCCGTAATTGTCGAGCGTACCCTGCAGAAGGGCGCGAACCTGATCTTCGACTTCCGCGCGGCGTTCCGTGCGCACCTCTTCGGCGCGCGAACGGCCCACATATTCGCGCATGGCGCTCTCGGCGACGCGGCGTACGAAGCCCTCGGGATCGGCGACGTTGAAGAGGAAATCCTTGGGGCTGCTCACCCGCCAGATGACGGTGAAGACCACGTCGACGATGTTCTGATCGCCCGACAGCATGAGGCTGTTGGGGTCGTTGTTGCGTGCGGAACTCGTGCCGATCGTCTCGCGGCGCTGCCGGATCGTGACGATTTCCACGGTTTCGAACGGCCACAGATGGAAATGCAGGCCCGGTTCCTCGACCTGGGGCTTCGGCTTACCGAACACCAGCTCCTGACCGAGTTCGTCCGGCTGCACCGTGTAGACCGCGTTGGTCAGCCAGATGGCGACCAGGATGATCGCGACGACGGCTGCGATCGCGAGATTGCCACGGCCGCCATTAGGGAACATGCCGCGCAGCTTGTCCTGGCCGCGGCGAATGAGATCTTCAAGATCCGGCTGCTGTGGGCCGGACGGCTGCGGCCCGGACCCCCAAGGTCCGCCACGGTTGCCACCGCCGGGATTACCCCACGGGCCACCACCGTTATTGTTGTTACTCCAGGGCATTTAGCCTCCTCGTTTGACCCCATCCGCGCCTTGCGCGCGGTTATAGGCGAGCCCTGCCCGCCCATCAACGCCCGCCCGTCTGCGGATGCGAACCGCTAATCCGCTGGCCACCATCATGCTGCTGCGGCGATCGCCGAAACCGAGTTCCCAAGCAGAGATGCAGGTGCCGCGGGCCACATGGGATAGTGGGAAAGCCAACGCAAGCGTCGCCGAAGCGATTGCATCATCTCCGTTCCAACAGCCGGTAGACGGCTTCGGCCGTATCGCCCTCATGCGTGGGCAGCCGATCGCAGGAAATCTCCTGCCACTGTGTGCGCTCGAACGGCGGAAACGCAACGTCTCCCTCAGGCTCTGCCGCAATTTCCGTCCAGTGCAGAAGGGAGGCTCGCGGCAGGGCCTCGGCAAAGATCTCCGCCCCGCCGATCACGCAGATTTCATCGGCATCGAGCCGTTCCGCCTCATCTTCGGCGAGCGAAACTGCGGCATCGAACGAAGACGCCGTCAGGGCGCCCGGCGCCTCGTAGCCTTCCTGGCGGGTGACGACGAGGTTGCTGCGGCCGGCGAGCGGCCCATTCAGGCTCTCCCAGGTTCGCCGCCCCATAATGATGGGCTTGCCCATCGTGACGGCACGAAAACGCTTCATGTCGCCGCGCACGCGCCACGGGAGCGCACCGCCTCTTCCGATGATGCCGTTTTGTGCCACCGCCACGACGAGAGAGATTTTGGGAGCCGTCACACTGCCACCTTCGCCGCGATATGAGGATGCGGATCATACCCCTCCAGGCGGAAATCATCGTAAGTGAAATCGAAGATCGAGCCGACGGCGGGATTGAGGTCCATGCGCGGCAGCGATCGCGGTGTGCGCGACAGCTGCAACTGCGCCTGCTCCACATGGTTGGCGTAAAGATGCGCATCGCCAAAGGTGTGGATGAAATCGCCGGGCTTGAGCCCCGTCACCTGCGCCATCATCAACGTCAGAAGCGCATAGGAGGCGATGTTGAAGGGCACGCCCAGAAATACGTCGGCCGAGCGCTGATAGAGCTGACAGGAGAGTTTCCCGTCGGCGACGTAGAACTGGAACAGGCAATGGCAGGGCGGCAGCGCCATCTGATCGACATCGGCCGGGTTCCAGGCGGTGACGATCATCCGGCGTGAATCAGGATTGGAACGGATCGTCTCAACCAATTGAGATATCTGGTCGATCTGCCTTCCGTCAGGCGTCGCCCAGGAGCGCCATTGCCGGCCATAGACCGGTCCGAGATCGCCGTTCTCGTCGGCCCATTCGTTCCAGATCCGCACACCGTTGTCGTTCAGATAGCGAATGTTGGTGTCGCCGGCGAGGAACCAGAGAAGCTCGTGGATGATCGACTTCAGATGCAGCTTCTTCGTCGTCAGGAGCGGAAATCCCGCCGCGAGATCGAAGCGCATCTGGTGTCCGAAGACCGAGCGCGTGCCGGTCCCGGTGCGGTCGCCCTTGACGCTGCCCTCATCGAGCACGCGCCGGAGGAGATCGAGATATTGCTGCATCGAGAGTACCTAGCGTGATTCTGAGGCGCCGGCACCGTCCGAGCACCGATCTTCCCCGGCCTTCACAAGGGCGGTTTCAAAAAGCGGATCAGAACATCGGCAGCTGGTCGCCGTCCTTGCGCCGCTTCACCAGCTCTTCCAGCCCGGCAAGATGGCATTTGACGAGGTGTTCGATGGTCGGCCGCACACTGTCGAGGCGGATGGCGCCGAGACGTCCGGCGGCGGAAAGGATGAGAAGCCCGTGCACCGCCGCCCACAGGCCCCGCGCCGACTGGCCGGCAAGCTTATCGTCGATACGCCGATCATGTGCGCGGATCGCCGTTTCCAGCGTGGCGAAGAGCCGGTCGACGGTCGGCTGATTCGGCGGCTCGGCACCGTCGGCAGGCATTTCCGTCTCAAAGACGGCGAGCCAGCGGCGCTCGTTCGCGTGGACGAAGGCGGTGTAGCGATCGGCGAAGTCGAGCAGCACCTCGCGCGTTGCGCGGCCTTCGACTGTCACCTCCGACATCGTTTCGGCGAGGGCAGCAAAGGTGCGGGCATTCACGGCCGCGATGAGCGCGCCGAGATTGTCGAAGAAATTGTACGTGGTGCCGACGGCCACACCAACTTCGGAGGCGACGCGCCGGGCCGTAACGGCCGACACCCCCTCCTCGCTGACGATGCGCTCCGCCGCGTCGATCATGGCGGACCTGATGTCGGCGCTTCGCCGCCTCGTGCCAGAAACCTCGGCCAAATCCGACCCTCCTCCCCTTCCGATTAGCGCAGTTCGCACAACGCCGCCACACCGGGTTGAACAATGTTCACATATCAGCTAAAGATGAACACTGTTCATGAACGGTGTTCAAGAATGGAGACGAGGATGATCACGCAAACCCTGAAACGGCTCACGCTCGCCGCCGGACTGGTGCTCGGCATCGCCGCCACAGCCCCGGTCGCCGACGCGGCCGGTCTGATGACGCCGAAGGACGGAACGCCCGCACTCGATCTGCGCGATCAGGCGGTCGATGTGGTGGTGGAAGGCGGTTATGCCGTCGTCACGGTCGAGCAGACCTTTGCCAATCCGAACGCCGAAGACATGGAGGCGATCTATTCCTTCCCGGTCCCGGAACGGGCGGCCGTGTCGGAATTCACCTACTGGATCGACGGCAAGCCGGTGACGGCGGAAGTCATGGAGAAGGAGAACGCCCGAAAGATCTATGAAGGTGAGAAGGCGGCCGGTCGTGAGACGGCGCTTGCCGAGCAGGACGAATACAAAACCTTCGACATGACCGTCTGGCCCGTCCGGGCGGGAAGCGACGTCAAGATCCGCCTCGCCTACATCCAGCCGGCGAAGCTAGACACCGGCATCGGCCGCTTCGTCTATCCGCTGGAAGAAGGCGGCGTTGACGACAACAAGCTCGCCTTCTGGACGGCCAATGAAACCGTCACCGGCCGCTTCAGCTTCGATCTCCACCTGCGCACCGACTATTCGGTCGAGGCCCTGCGGCTCCCGGCCCATCCTGACGCCGCCATCTCGAAGGATCCGGATGGCAGCTGGCGTGTCCATCTCGACAACGCGGCCGTCACCCCCAAAGCGGATTCCGCTCCTGTCGATGGCGCCGCCCCTGCCGACGAGGAGGGGCCGGCGGCTGCACAGCTCACACCGAGCTTCAAACTCGACACCGACATCGTCGTCTATTGGCGCCAGGCCGAGAACGAGCCGGCCCGCGTCGACATGCTCGCCTACAAGCCGGAGAGCGATGGCCGCGGCACCTTCATGCTGACGCTGACGCCCGGCATGGACCTGAAGCCGATTACCGAAGGCCGCGACTTCATCTTCGTGCTCGATCGCTCCGGCTCCATGGGCGGCAAGATGTCGAGCCTCACGGAAGGCGTCTCGCGCGCCCTCGGCCAGCTCAATCCCGACGACCGCTTCCGCATCGTCTATTTCAATGACAGCGCCCGTGAACTCACCCGCGGCTTCATGAATGCCAATCAAGAGAGCATCTCCAAGGCACTCGAATGGGTGCGGAGCGTCGACGCCTCGGGCGGCACCAATCTCTACGATGGCCTCAAGCTCGGCCTCGACGCGGCCGACGCCGACCGCACGAGCGCCCTCGTCCTCGTCACCGACGGCGTCGCCAATGTCGGCCGCACGGAGGTGAAGGACTTTCTCGCTTTGGTGAAAGAGCAGGATGTGCGCCTCTTCACCGCCATCATGGGCAACAGCGCCAACCGCCCGCTGCTTGAACCGATGACGCTGGAATCGGGCGGCTTCGCCAGCGCCGTCTCCAATTCCGACGACATCATCGGCGTCCTCTTGCAGGCGACGGAGAAAGTGACCCACGAGGCGCTTCACGGGGTCAAACTCGATCTCGACCCGTCAGGCAGTGGGCTCACCATCGACGATCTCCGCCGCAAGGGCATCCGCACCCTCTATCGCGGCGAACAGATGGTCCTCTTCGGCCATTACCGCGGCGCCGGCGAAGCACAGCTGAAGCTCTCCGGAGAGATTTCGGGCAAGCCGGTTTCCTATGAGGCGCGCTTCACCTTCCCCGAGACGGCGAACCTCAACCCGGAGCTGGAGCGGCTTTGGGCCTTCGCCGAGATTGAGCGGGAACTTCGCAAGCTCGACCTCTTGGGCAGCGACGCCGACGTCAAGCAATCGGTCATCGACACCTCCAAGGAATACGGCATCCTCTCTCCCTTCACCTCCATGCTGGTGGTGCGCGACGAGCGTTTCGAGGAGCTGGCGATCGATCGCACCAACCGCGACCGGCTCGCTGTCGAGGACACCGCACGTCAGAAGCGCACGAGCGCGCCGGCGCAGTCGACCCGGGTCGATACTCAGGCCCCGATGTTCGACGCCCCGCGCCCCTCCCATTCGGGCGGCGGCTCAGGCGGCTCCGGCGCCATCGGTCTGCCGGGCCTGATCCTCGCGATCCTCGTTCTCTGCGGCACGCTCCGCCTGCGCCGGCGGGAGACCGCCTGATGCAGGCGCTCGCAAACGCGTTCCACGGCAGGCCTCGCCTGCCGTGGTTCACCCTCGGCCTTGCTGCCCTGACCGCCACTCTCTACGCCGTCGCCGGTGGCGCGCCCTCCGGCCTCGTCTATGACCGGGCGGCGATTGAATCTGGTGAGGTCTGGCGGCTCGCAACCGGACATCTCGTTCATCTCGACCTGCACCATCTCGGCTACAATCTGGGTGCCCTCCTGGCGCTCGGCACCGCCTACGAGCTTGCGCCTTTCGGCGGGCCGCGCCGGCTCGCTCTCCACATTTTCGGCGTCGGCGGCCTGGCGGTTACGGCGACCCTCCTCGCCTTCTTCCCCGACACCCTGCGCTATTGCGGCCTCTCGGCCCTCCTCAACACGCTCTATGCGGCGCTGACCCTCGGCCTGTGGAAAGAGACGCGAGAGAAAATCTGGCTTTTCGCGCTCGCCGCAAACGTCGCCAAGATCGCCTGGGAGGCGGCCTTCGGACCGATCTTTTCGGCAGGCCTCGCCTGGCCCCCGCATCTCGGCGCCCATGTGGCGGGGCTTCTCGCGGGCTGTCTCGTCGCTCTCGCGGGACAGCGGACGATTCCGGATCAGCATCCTGAATCTCTTTCGCAGCCCGCACGCGCAAGCGCCTGAGAAGACTCGTCCTTTGCCGGGAGCCGCGCCAGGCAAATCTTGTCGCCTCTCAAAAGTCGGTGCAGGCAAGCCTTTGAAATTCGGCAGGGACCGCTTATATTGGCTCGCGTCGGCGCAAGCCGACTATGGCGATAAATGGCCTACGGAATAAGCCTATCGGACCCGGGGGCGGTACCCGGCGCCTCCACCATCAACGGCCCAGGGCAGAGTGCCTGGCAAAGCCGGATTCCCTGCAAGGGGCCGCTGTTGATGGGGGCGAAATAGGATCGACGAGGGTGTAAAGGTAGAACTTTCGCTCGGTATGGTACCACCGTTATCGGACCAAAACTTGTAGTTGCGAATGACAACTATGCTGAGGCTCGTCTCGCTGCGTAATGCAGCCTGACTGCTTCGATTCAAGCCCTGGCGGTTAGCCCCGTCAGGCGGGGTCCGGAGGCACCTGGCAACAGAAGCCTCCATTTCGTTTTTCATGCCGTTGCAAATCGGTGTCAGACGGGCCGAAACGTCCTGGCGCATATTGCCCGTTGCGCACGGCCAACCTAGTTTTGCTCAATGGCAAGCGACCTCATTCGTTACGACATTCTCACTCAGGACGCGCTGAGGCAGGTCATCCGCAAGGTGATCGGCGAGGTGGCGCAGACCGGTTTGCCCGGCGAGCACCATTTCTTCGTCACCTTCGAGACCCGTCATCCCGGCGTGCGCATCTCCTCGCGCCTGCGGGCGCAATATCCCGAAGAGATGACCATCGTCCTCCAGCATCAGTTCTGGGACCTCAACGTCACGGAGACGACCTTCGAAGTCGGCCTCTCCTTCAACGGCGTGCCGGAACGTCTTCTCGTCCCCTTCCGCGCGATCAAGGCTTTCGTCGATCCGCATGCGAGCTTCGGTCTGAAGTTCGATGTGCCGGAGACGGAGGGCGAAAATCTCTCCACCGCGGAAGTCGAGGCGATGCCGGGGCTTCTTCCCGGCGAAGAGGAACAGCCGGGCCTCGCACCGAGCCCTCTTCCGCCCGCAGTCCTGGAACGCAAGGAAGGAAATGCGGAAACTGCGGAGGCGCCGGCCGAAGGCGAGGACGGCAAAGAAGGCGCCGAAGTCGTCTCTCTCGACGCATTCCGCAAGAAAAACGTCTGAGCGTCCGCGTCTTCTTCTGCTCCTCGTCGGTTGAAAGCCTCTTTCCCGCAGCCGGCTCTTGCCTGCGGCGCCCGCCAATGGGAAAAGGCCGAAAAACTGGCGGACACGACCATGACAGAGAGCACGCGTACCGAGACCGATTCCTTCGGCCCCTTGGAAGTTCCTTCCGACAAATATTGGGGCGCACAGACCGCGCGCTCGCTCAAGAATTTCGAAATCGGCCATGAGCGGATGCCAAAGCCGCTCATCCGCGCCCTTGGCCTTATCAAAAGCGCGGCCGCGCAGGTCAACAAGGACCTCGGTAACCTCGAGCCCCGCCTCGCCGACGCGATTTCCGCGGCCGGCCAGGAGGTCGCCTCCGGCAAGTTCGACGACAATTTCCCGCTCGTCGTCTGGCAGACGGGCTCGGGCACCCAGAGCAACATGAACGCCAACGAGGTCATCGCCAATCGCGCGATCGAGATGCTCGGCGGGACGCTCGGCTCGAAAGATCCGGTCCACCCGAACGACCACGTCAACCGCAGCCAGTCCTCCAACGACACCTTCCCGACGGCGATGCATATCGCCGCGGCCGAAGAGATCGTGCACCACCTCATTCCCGCGGTCGAACATCTGCGTGAGGCGCTGCGCGACCGCAAGCGCGCCTTCGCCGACATCATCAAGATCGGCCGCACGCATACGCAGGACGCGACGCCCGTCACGCTCGGCCAGGAATTCTCCGGCTACGTCGCCCAGCTCGATTACGGTCTGCGCCGCGTGCGCGAAGGCGTCGACTATCTCTTCGAACTCGCCCAGGGCGGGACGGCGGTTGGCACCGGGCTCAACACCAAGCCGGAATTCGCTGAGAAATTTGCAGCCGCGGTCGCCGAATCGACCGGCCTGCCGTTCCGCACGGCGCCCAACAAATTCGAGGCACTCGCAACCCACGACGCCTATGTCTCGGCCCATGGCGCCATCAACACGCTCGCCGTGTCGCTCTTCAAGATCGCCAACGACATTCGCTTTCTGGGTTCAGGCCCACGCTCCGGTCTCGGCGAATTGATTCTGCCGGAAAACGAGCCGGGCTCCTCGATCATGCCGGGCAAGGTCAATCCGACCCAGTGCGAAGCGATGACCATGGTCTGCGCTCAGGTGATGGGCAACAACACCACGATCGGTATTGCCGGCAGCCAGGGACATTTCGAGCTCAACGTCTACAAGCCGGTCCTCGCCTACAACATGCTGCAGTCGATCGATCTCCTCGCGGGCGCCTGCCGGTCCTTCGCCGACAAATGCGTGGTGGGCATCGAGGCCAATGAAGAGCGCATTTCGGAATTGATGCAGCGCTCCTTGATGCTGGTGACAGCGCTCGCGCCGAAGATCGGCTACGACAACGCCACCAAGGTCGCGAAGACCGCGCACAAGAACGGCACGACCTTGAAGGAAGAGGCCGTCGGCCTCGGCTTCGTCACGCCGGAAGAATTCGACCAGATCGTCCGCCCGGAAAACATGATCGGACCGCGCTGAGCAGGAGCCTATGGCCGAGATCGTCAATCTGCGCACCGCCCGCAAACGGGCGGCGCGTCAGGCCAAGGAAAAAGACGCTGCGGAAAACCGCCGGCGGCACGGACTGAGCGCGGCCGAGCGGCAGAGAGAGCGTGACGTGCTCACCCGGGAGGCGCATCGTCTCGATGGCCATTTCCGCGGCGAACCGCCTGAGGGCGAGGAAAAACCATGAGGTTGCCATGCAGATGATGTCTCGCCTTCTCGCTTTGTCGCTTCTCGCCACGCCGACGATGGCGCTCGCGCAGGACCAGGCGCCGGGTACCATCCGGCAAATCCCCATGCAGGTGCCGCCTCAGACAGAGAATTCACCCAGCCAGCAGACACAGCCGCAAACGCAGCCACAGCCGCAAGCGCAGCCTCAGGCCGAACCCCAGGGACAGAGCGGCACACAGGCGCCGGCGGCTGCAGGTTCCACAGAACCGAGCAGCGATTCCTATTCCTGGCGCTCGTCGCTCACCGACAGTGGGGCGGCCGCCTTCATCGCCGGTTGCGATCAGTGCGATGACGTGCCGCTCGACATCAGCTGCACGCTTGCAGGCGGCGACATCACCGTTCGCCCGACCATTGCCATCGAGAGCGCGCTGGAAGGCGATCTCGTCGAAGTCGCGTTCGAGGTCGACCGGGATATCTTCCGCCGGGATGGGCGCCTGCACCAGAGCGAGCTCTATGGCGGCTTCGTCCCGGAAGTGACGATCAAAGAGAGTGATCCTCTGCTCTACGCCCTGTCCGTCGGCGACAGCCTCAACGTCGCGGTCGGTCAACAGCGCCTCGATCTCACCTTGAAGGGGTCCGCGGCCGCGCTGCGCACGATGCGCTCTGCCTGCACCAAGCCGGCATCCACGCCCGTGCCGCCATCCTCGGAAGACCCGGCACCTCTGCAGCCGGACAGTTCGGTGGAGCCGGACCCGACGATCCGCATCTCCCCGCCGCCCCCACCTGAGGCGCTTCTGCCGCTCCCGGGCTCCGGCAACTGAGCAAGCAGAACACCGCAAGCTTCGCAAAAACGTGAAAAAGCGCTCCGTCGTCATCGCCGGACATCGCACCAGCGTCAGTCTGGAGGATCCTTTCTGGGCCGAGCTCAAGGCGATGGCCGCAGCACGCGACATGCCGCTTGCCGCCTTGATCGAGGAGATCGATGCGGGGCGAGAGACGGACAACCTTTCCTCTGCCCTGCGTATTGCCATTCTCGAATGTCTTCGCCGCCGCCTGGCCGAAGGCGGCTGAGGCTTATTCCGACAATGACGGCAGAAGGTTGAGCGGCGTGCCGCTGCTGCCACGCCCCGGTGTGATCACCGTCGGGGCCTGCGGAACCGGCTCGTCGAGGATGCGGCCGAGCCGACGCCCGAACGTCTCCTGATCCTTCTCCGACCCCTGCGGCTGCGGTGTCGAACCCCGCGCTTCGGGCTTTTCCGGCCGGTCTTGCGGTCCATTCCCTAATGGAGCGTCGGGCCCTAATGGAGCGTCGCGCCCTGATGCAGCGCCTGGCCGACCCGCATCCTGTTCATTGCCCGCGTCCTGCGCATCGTCCTGCGCGTTGGGAGCCGCGTCCTCCGTCGCCTCTTCGGCCTGCCGGGCTGCCTCCTCCGCCGCCGCTTTCTCCGCAGCAGCTTTCTCGGCGGCAGCTTTCTCTGCAGCGGCCTGGGCTGCCTTCTCACGCTCCTGGCGCTGTTCCGCCTCGCGCTGACGCTTCAGTTCGCGACGCAGCCGCTCGCCTTCCAGAATTTCGGCCTGAAGCTTCTCGACCCGTTCCACCTCCTGTTCGAAGGCGCGCACCGTCAGGAAGCCGAGGAAGGGCGTGATGTCGATATGCCGGCCGGGATCGGCAAGAGGCCCGGAAAAGACGATACCGACTTCGGGCTGCGCACCCGTCACCGCATCCTGGCCGGGATCGACCTTCAAAGACCAGTCGGAGGAGAGCTCCATGCGGTTGAGGTAGATCGAAGCGTTGCCGAGGACGGTCGCGCTTTCGCTCCCCGCCACCTGCAGCGTCGACAACCGGACCGTCCCGGAGGTGACCGAGAACGAGCCCGTCGCCTCATCGAAGGAAAGCGTCCCCGCATCGAGATGGCCGGAAAACGCGGCCGCAACCGGCTCGCTTTCAAGCTTCAGTCCGGCATCGGCGGCGCGAATGACGGAGCCGAAAGCCTGCGGATTCAGATACCGCAGGAGGCCGTCACGCAATGTGAACGAGCCGCTCCCGTTGAGCGCAGAGACCATGCCCGAGAAAGACCGGCCGTGCCCCATCAGCTCGAGCGACGAGGAAAGCCGCCCCGCGGCAACCGGACGGCCGTCTTCGCGCCAGACGAGCTCCGCCAACACGGCATCCTTGAGGGAAAGCTGCAATGTCAGGGGCTGTACGCCCTCGCCGCCGCCCGCAGATAGAACCCCGCTGAGCGCGCCGCCGGCAAAACCGCCGCTGAGATGATCGAGACGCAGACGCCCCCCGTCGTAGCGCAGCGTGAAGGCCGGATTGCGCAGCGGCATTGCGAGCCCTGTCGCGGCCTCTTGCGCCTTGACGGCAAGGTCGAGCGAAATCCCGCCGGGAAGAGCCGGGGCGAAAGCCTGGGTCGGCCAAGCGCCCTGAACATAAGTCGGCGTGACCCCGAATGGCGCGGCCAGGAGAAAGGGCAAAGAGACGGTCTGCAGGCGAAGATCGCCCCCGATCGCGAGACCCCCGCCCGCATGGGCGGTCAGCGTCCCACCGACATTCTGGTCGTCGAAAGACGCTCTCTCAAGATCGAGCTCGGCCGTGCCGGCCGCCAACTTGAGCGGTCCTCGCGCCGCCAGAGCGTGACCTTCGCCGATCCCCGGCAGGGCCACACCGGCAAGAAGGAGGGCGGGATCGACATCGTCGGCCGAGAGCGTCAGCGGACCGGCAAGAGAGGGCGTATCGCCATCGAACTCGCCGCGCCCGTCGAAGCCAAAATCGATGCCGGCGACACGTCCCCTCGCCTCGAGATCGGCACCCTCGCCGGCCGCTCCGTTCATTTTCAGGCTCACCCGAGCCGGTCCGCTTCCAGGCAACGGCACGACGTCGAAGCCGAGTTGCGCAAGCAGAGATGCCGAATCCTGCGATTGCACGAGGAGATCGGCCTGCCCGGAAAGCTCTTCCGGATCGTTGAAGCCGCCGCGCCCATCGGCAGTGAGCGTCAAGCGCGTTCCGGCAAAATTGCCGGACAGCTCCAACGTCTGCGCGCCATCCGTCTCGGCGGTCGCAACCAGGCTGGCGTCGACGGGCGACAGCGCATCCGCGCGCGCGACCAGACGCTCCGCAAGCTGGCTCTGCGGCAGGAGCCCCCGGAGAAAAGCCGCCGCGCCTGAAAGGTTCTCAGCCACGATATCGGCCGAAAGCCGGCCCCGCGGCGCCGCGAAGAAGTTCTCGATCCGCCCCGACACATTGATATCGGCCCCGGCGAGGTCGGCGATCGACAGGGTGGCAATGTCCAGACTGTCGCCGGTCAAGACCCCTTCGAGGTTGACGGAGGCCGCCTCCGCCCCGCCGACAGAGAGGTTCTGCGCTGCAAGCGACATCGCCACACGGGCAAAATTGCCGTTGCGCAGATCGTCACCGGCGAGAAGGCCGGTGACGATCTGCGCCTCTTCGAGCGCCACATTCTCGGCGCTCAATGTCACGTCCGCGAAAGTTTCACCGGTGCGCGCAAAACGGCGCATGGAAATTGCGCCGTCGATCGTCCCGTCATTGATCTCCGCAACCAGATTCTGTGCCGTCTGCCGGCGCTGCGACAGATCGAGATCGGCTTCCACCTTGAAACGATCGAGGCGCAGCGCGTCTCCAGCATCGCCGCGCCACCAGGCGGCAAAGGCCGCCGGACGCTCCGAAGCGATCCGGCCATGGCCGTGGAAAGTTGGCGTGGCCGTGTCGATGTCGCCGCTCACATCGATGCGTGTCGCCCCCGGCAGCATCGCCGAAAGGACATCCACCCTCCAGCCATTCTCTGTGGGCTTCACATCGGTCCCGACCGCCTGAATGACGCTGCCGCCGACGACGACGCCTTGGGCGTCGAGGGTCAAGGTCCCAGGAACTGCCGGCCTCGGCAGCTCCGTAAGCCCCGCGACGAGCCTTTCGGCAGCTTTCTCGATGGCGACCGGTTTGCCTGCGCCGCCCCCGAGCGCGCGATCGAGATCGATCTGCCGCGCATCGAGCGCGATGGCGAAGCGCGGTTCCGGCACGAATGCGAGTTCGCCATGACCGGCCGCCTGAACCGCATTCGCTTCCGGCCCGTACGCGAAGGTGAAGTCTTCCGAGGCGAGCTTTTCGCTGGTCAGCTCGAATTCGCCCTTCGTCCGCAAAAGCGCGAGCAGCGACTGAGGTTGCGCGGGCACGGCTTCCGTGTCCGGCGTCAAACCGGAAAGATCGAAGGTGCCCTTCAAGCCGAGCCCATCTTCGCCATCCGTGACGAGATCACCGGCGACCGACAGCACCAGAGGCTTCGCTGCTGGCGTCAGGCTCGCCTTCAAAGGCATGCGGCCGTCGGCCAGCCGCCCGACCCCGACATCGATGCTGTAGACGTCGCCACCGAGCCGGAAGCCCCCCTGCAGATGTCCGGGCCCTTCCAGCGAGCGCGCCTGCATGAGCGCATTGATATCGCCGATCCGCCACGACGCGCCGCGCCGGCTGTCTTTGAGGTCGATCTCCCCGTTGCGGATGTCCATCTCGTCGAGAGAGATCTGCTCGGGCCCGAAGCGGCCGATCCGCAGCCGCCGCCCCGGTTGCGCGAGATCGGCAACGTCCAGCATCAATCGCGGCCGATCGAGCTGAACCGAAATGATGTTGATCTCGCCCTTGAGGAGACCCGTGAGCTCCACCTTGGCGCGCAGGCGCCCCAGCATCAGGATCGGAGCGTCCGAAGGTCCGATGCGCACATCCGCGAGCCGCAAGCTCGGGGTGGGCAGGATCGAAAGGTCGGCGTCGCCGCGCACCTTGACCGGCACGCCCAGGCTCGCCGAGGCTTTTTCCTCGAACTCCTGCCGGTAGGCGCTCCAATCAACGAGATACGGCCCGATCAGTGCGGTGAAAAGCACCGCAATGATGGCGAGGCCTATCGCGACGTAAAGCCTTCCCAGAACAACTCTCCCTCTCCGCCCGTCTCCGCGACGGTCTCAATCCGATCTAGAGACGGATGATCTTACCCGGATTCATGATGTTCTGCGGATCGATCGCGCGCTTGACCGCACGCATGACATCGAGAGCGGGACCGAGCTCCTGCTCCAGATAGGCGCGTTTGCCCTGACCGATCCCGTGTTCACCGGTGCATGTTCCATCCATCCCGATCGCTCGGGCACTGATGCGCGCCGAAAGCTGCTGCGCCTTTTCGAGTTCCGCGGGATCGTTCATGTCGATCAAAGCCGACACATGGAAATTGCCGTCGCCGACATGGCCGACGATGGGTGCGATGAGGCCAAGCTCGGCGATGTCGTCCATCGTTCCGCGCACACAATCGGCCAGCCTGGAAAGCGGAACGCAGGCATCCGTTGCGAAGGCCTTCGTCCCCGGACGCAGCGAGATTGCCGCCCAATAGGCGTCGTGACGTGCCTGCCAGAGCTTGGCTCTATCCTCCTGATGCGTCGTCCAGGAGAAATTGCCGCCGCCGAATTCCTCGGCGATCTCGCCAAAGAGTTCCGCCTGCTCCTTCACGCCGGCCGTAGTGCCGTGGAATTCCAGGAAGAGCGTCGGCGCCTCGGGGTAATCGAGCTTCGAATAGGCATTGCACGCACGCATCTGCAGCGTGTCGAGGAGCTCGATCCGCGCCATCGGGATCCCGCTTTGGATGGTCGCAATGACGGTATTGCAGGCCGATTCGACATCCGGAAAGCTGCACACGCCGGCCGAGATCGCCTCGGGAATTCCCTGCAGCCGCAACGTCAATTCGGTGATGACGCCGAGCGTGCCTTCCGCTCCCACCAGAAGTCGGGTCAGATCGTAACCGGCCGAGGTTTTCTTGGCCCTCTGCGCCGTGCGCACGATTGCGCCATCCGGCATGACGGCTGTGAGGTTGAGGACATTGTCCTTCATGGTACCGTAGCGGACCGCATTGGTCCCTGAAGCACGCGTCGAGGCCATGCCGCCGAGGCTCGCATCCGCCCCCGGATCGATCGGAAAGAAAAGCCCGGTGTCGCGCAGATGCTCGTTCAGCTTCTTGCGCGTAACGCCCGGCTCGACGACGCAATCGAGATCTTCGGGATGCACGGCGAGGATTCGGTTCATCGCCGACAGGTCGATCGAGACGCCGCCCGCCGGGGCGTTGAGATGGCCTTCAAGAGACGATCCCGTCCCGAACGGGATGATCGGCACATGATGCTCGGCGCAGACACGCACCACTTCGGCGACTTCCTCCGTGGAATGCACGAAGACCACGCCGTCGGGCGGCTGATTGGTGATCCAGGTCGTGGTGTGGCCGTGCTGCTCACGCACCGCGGCGGAGGTGGAAAAGCGCTCCCCAAAACGCTGTGCGAGAATACCAAGCGCGGTAGCAATACCGTCTTCGTTGCGAGAAAGCGCGTCTGCGATGGCCATATTCGGCTCCCGATGCCGGAGCAAATCCTCAAGCTTGTTGAAAGCATAACAAGTTGCCGCGCTGGCTCTCGGGCGGCGCGACTATCCCCTGCAATGCGAAAAAAGGTGGCTTATGTCCAGGACAATTGAGGCTCCGTTCCAGGTGACGACGCAGACCGTCGAGGATGCCTGGATCGATTACAACGGCCATATGAACGTCGCGTATTACGTCCTGCTTTTCGACCGCGGCATCGACGAAGCCTTCGAAGCGCTCGGCCTCGGCCCCGATTACCGGCAGGCGCATGACGCCTCCTTCTTCGCGGTCGAAATGCATGTGCGTTATCTGCGCGAACTGAAAGCCGGCGCAAAAGTCGCCGCGACCTGGCAGCTCCTCTCCGCCGACGACAAGCGGGTGCGCAGCTACATGGAACTCCGGGATGCGGCCGAGGGCTTTGTGGCCGCCACGTCGGAGCATCTGCATCTGCATGTCGACATGACCGCTCGGCGCGCGGCCGTCTTTCCACCGGACATTCGGGCAAACATCGAAGCCGCCTTCGAGGCCCACCGGAAACTCCCCTGGCCGGAGAGCGCAGGCGCGGCGATCACACTCGATAAACGCTGACGGATCAGTTCCCTGGAATCGAGGGCTGAATCAGTTTGTCAGGCAATCAGGAATAGTGGTTGCGGATGACCGCCCCGGCGATCTCCGGAGAATCGATGATACCCACCACATCCTCCGGACGCGGCACCACGACGCCTGCCCGCACGACGATCGCGAAGGAGCGCGCGCGCCGGTTCATGCGCGTGATGATGGAATTGAGAATGTTGTTTTCCGGCGCGACGACGAAATCGTCGGAGATGATATCGGCAAGCGTCTGATCGGCTCGGATCGACGGCGCGTAGAGCACAGAACCGAAGCGGGCATACCCGACAATCCGGCCATCCTCGCTGACGACGACATGCCTGCGCTGACCCTCCTCGCCGACGAGCTTGATCGCATCCCGCACGCTCGTGGCGGCAGGCAGCACGACGAAATTGCGGTTCATCAGATCGCGCGCCTGCTGCACCAGATACATGTTCGTGTGCCGCACCGACGGGATCGGGCGGCCGCGATTGCGCAGCTTGATCGTGTAAATGTCGGCCGCAATGAACCAGCGCCGCACGCCGACCGACAGCGCCACCGCCAGGACCAGCGGGACGATCACATTATAGTCGCGCGTCATCTCGAAGATCATGACGATCGCCGTCATCGAGGCCCCGGTCGCACCCCCCACGAGCGCGCCCATGCCGACGACGGCAAATTCGGCCATGTTGAAGCCCTCGCCCGGGAAGAGCCACGCGCCGAGCGCACCGACGGCGCCGCCGAGCGTCGCGCCGATGAAGAGAGAAGGAGAAAAGACCCCGCCTGAGGCTCCCGCACCGAGGCTGACGCTCGTCGCCACCAGCTTGCCGATCAACAGGGCGACGAGAAGGAAGAGCGTGTAGCTGTAATTGCTCTCGCTCACGATCGACTGGATCGTGGCATAGCCGACGCCGGCCGTGTGGTACTGCCCCGTCGTGACGAAAAAGCCGTAGGCGAGCAGCCCGATCAGCGTCATGCCGATGATGTTGCGCGTGTAATCGTTGCCCGGCAGCTTCGGAAAGAAATCCTCACAGAGGGCGAGGAAGCGGATGAACGCCCAGGAGGCGACGCCCGCAAGGAGACCGAGAACCGCAAAGCCGACGAGCTCCGCGAGATTGATTGCGTGCTGGGGGTCGACCGCGGAAAGCGGCACGAAGAATGCGGGGTCAAGACCGAGCGCGATGCGGCCGATATAGGTCGCCGTCGCCGTCGCCACGACGACCGGCAAGAAGGTGCGCCCACTCACCTCCGGCAGGAGGAGCTCAACGGCAAAGAGAACACCGCCGAGGGGCGTGTTGAATGTCGCCGCGATGCCCGCACCGGCGCCGGCGGCAAGCATCGTGATCTTCTGCCAGCGCGGCAGCCGCAACGTGCGCGCGATCGTCGAGCCGAACGAGGCACCGATCTGAATGATCGGTCCTTCGCGACCGACCGAGGCGCCGCTGCCGATGGAGATGGCGGAGGCGATCGATTTCACGATCGCCACGACGCCGCGCACATTTCCGTTGTTGTGGTAGACGGCGTACATCACTTCTGGAACGCCGTGGCCCTTCGCCTCCGGCGCAAACGTCTTCACCAGAAAGACGACGACGAGGCCGCCGATGATCGGCGCGAGAATAATGAAGGGGCCCCAGACGCTCGCCGCCTCGAAATGGTTGGCGTCATAAAAGAAGCTGATGCGCCCGTTGAAAGCCAGATTGTGCACGAAGGCGATCATGTAGCGAAAGAGAACGGCGCCAACGGCAGCCACCACACCGATTGTGAACGCGACCACACACAATGCGGGAGCGCTCAAGACGCGTTCCTGGCTCTCTTCTTCCGTACCGGACGCGGAAACTGGCGCTGAATTTGTCGGCTTCGCCTCGGCCGAAGTGTCGGTCACGATCTCGCTTCTTTCCATCTCGGGTGCCGCTTCCGAACGGAGCGTCACACTGAGAAGAACAAGAGGTTAATCTGTCGCGGGCACCGGGAAGCCCCCGTCTCCTGCACCCAAGCAAGCTGCAAGGTCAAGGCTGCGAACCGGCCTTCTCCCATGCGCGATCGCTGACAGCGGGCGGAATGATCAGAGCGCAATTCCAAACGGAGCCCCGCGGCCCCCAGCATGTTTCGGCACAGCGAGAGAAGGCGAAGCGGCCGAAGGAGCGTGACCGGGAGCCGAAAGGGTTCCCACGGAAGCGATCACATTTTGTGCGGGTTTCGCAACGTTATTTGAACGAACCCTTTAGCCGTCACGGCATTGCCCTCCCACTACACAGACGGGGCGAGCCGCCACCCAGGCGCGCCCCAAACAGGGAGAGTGAGAATGTTGAAGAAGCTTTTGGCAACGACGGCCATCTCGGCAATGATGGCGACCGGCGCGATGGCGCAGACGAATGACACCGACACCACCAACCAGCCGATGGCGGAACAGCCGGCGAGCCCGGACAAGGCCCCCGCTGGCGGGATGGAAGCCCAGCCGAACGACAGCATGAGCGCCCCGACCGGCGAGACCGCCGAAGCTCCTGCGAAGCCGATGGATTCCTCTGTCTTCCTGACCGAGCAGAGCCAAGATCAGGTCAAGGCGAGCAGCTATATCGGCCAGACCGTCTACAATCAAAGCGACGAGGCGGTGGGCGACATCAACGACCTCCTCTTCACGAAGGACGGCGGAGTTGACGGCGCGATCATCGGCGTTGGCGGCTTCCTCGGCATCGGCGAGAAAGATGTCGCGATCAAGTTCAGTGAAATCGACGTGCAGAACGATGAAGATGGCGACCTGCACCTCGTGATCGATGGCTCCAAGGAGGCGCTTGAAGCTGCCCCGGACTTCGTCGACCTCGACGATCAGAAGGCGCAGGCCGATGCCGCGGCCCAGCAGTCGCAGACTGAGAGCGGCGGCATGGGTACCAGCACGGGCGGTGCCCCGGCGACCGGCGAACCGGCTCAGTCGAACTAAGCCGCAACCCTCTTCGGATTTGAAAGATGCCGTCCGCACCCTGCGGGCGGCATTTTTTTGTGTGGGAGCGTGGCGTCGGCCGGATAGCTGACTCCCCCACCAGCCTTCTTTCTATTTCTCGCTGGTCGCCCCGGACTTGTCGGTGACGCTCCTCTCCTCATGGATTTCAGAAGTCTCGCTCGCCCCTTCGCCTTCAGCTGCCGCTTCGTGCTCGGAAGAGGCGTGCTCGCCCACATCCGCCGCACGGAGTTTCCAATACTGAAAGAGCGGACCTTCCCGGCCATAGATCGGATCGGTGTCGGGAAGCGGCACGCTTGCCGCCTTCTTCCTGGCCTCCTCGAAATCAATCTCTTCAGGCTTGGTAATGTCGCCCTCCTGCCCCGGCGGATAAGCGCCGACGACCGAAAAATCCTCCGTCGCCGACAATCTCTTGTGGCCGACGCCGGCGGGAATGACGACCACGTCGCCGGCGTTGAGATCGGTCTCGATGCCGTCATCGCCCCCGAGCCCGACGCGGGCCGAGCCGCACACGCAGGCGAGCACTTCATGGCCCTTGGTATGGAAGTGCCAGTACGGATAGATCGACCAGACCCACACGCCCTGCCACATATTCCGCGTCAGGATCGTGTCCGCCGCCCCGGCCATGCGGACCGGCTCGTCGAGACCGCCCCGATAGATGAGCGTCGGCAGCCTGCTGTTGGGAATGCCGCTCGAAGGTTCAAAATCATAGGATTCGACTGCGACGCTGAGATCGAGATCGTGCGTTGCCATGCAATGTCTCCGCTCTTGGGTTTCTCAACTCCAATGCAGAGAAAGGCGGATGAGTTCGCTAGGCTGTCTTGAGAAGCGCATCTCGGCGCGCCAGGCTGGCGGCCGGCCACACCTCCTCGAGATCGTAATATTCCTCAAAAGCCGGGACATTCGCCGGCAATTCGAGCCACGGAACTTTCGAGCGCGTGTAGATATGGACGTCCGGCACGAACACATGCGGAGCGTCGAGCGTTCCGACCCGCAGGAAGCTCAAAACACCGCGGCGTCCGTAATCGCTCCACAACGCAATCTGGCAGTTCGGGCAGCGATAGACGTCGTGAGGAAGCCCGCTCGCCGTCGGCAGCGTTATGACGACCGGCTCTATCTTTAAGAACGCGATCCGATCGCGTTCGATGAGCGCATTGAGGACAAAGGCGCTGCCCGTCTCGTGTTGGCAATCCCGGCAGTGGCAGCAATGCACGAACATCGGCCGCGATCTGAGCCGGTAACGCACCTCCTTGCAGGAGCATCCCCCTTCAAGCTCCACATTCATATCTTTCCCTCAAACCCTCAACCTCGCAGGCACGTGCGGTCGAACGAAGAACCTTCCAAGGTTCGGCGCTCCCCTCCTCACGGCTCGATCATGAGCAACAGCTACGGCAAGCAATACGCATTTTTTTGCACAGCCCCCTTGCGACTTGGTCGGCAGACGCAGAGAACGAGACAAGAACAACAGTACAATCCCGCAGCCAGGCCATCGCCTCGCAAGACAGGGATCGTTGCCCTATCTTGGGCTTAAGCGAATCGAAACCTGATGACCCATTCAAACGCCGACCGACACGACGATCCCTTGTTCGACCCGCAGACGCCTGCTCCGCGGGCGGGCGGGATCGCTGCGCGCGCCCAGGCGGCGCAGGTCTCCTCTCCCGCGCGCTATCTGCAAGGCCTCAATCCCGAGCAGCGCGATGCGGTGGAGACGACCGAAGGCCCGCTTCTGGTGCTCGCCGGCGCCGGCACGGGCAAGACCCGGGTTCTGACGACGCGCATCGCGCACATCCTCGCCTCGCGCCGCGCCTTTCCCTCCCAGATCCTCGCGGTCACTTTTACCAACAAGGCCGCGCGCGAGATGAAGGTGCGGATCGGCGCCTTGATCGGCGGCGAGCAGACCGAGGGCATGCCGTGGCTCGGCACCTTTCACTCGATCGGTGTCAAGATCCTGCGCCGCCACGGCGAACTCGTCGGCCTTCGCTCCGATTTCACCATCCTCGACACGGATGACCAGATCCGGCTGATGAAGCAGGTGATCCAGGCCGCCGGTCTCGACGACAAGCGCTGGCCCGCACGCCAGCTCGCCAACCTCATCGATGGCTGGAAGAACCGCGGCTTGTCGCCTGACAAGATTCCGGATTCCGAAGCTTACGCTTTTGCCAATGGGCGCGGGCGCGAGCTCTACACCGCCTATCAGGAACGCCTGAAGACGCTGAACGCCGTCGATTTCGGGGATCTTCTGACGGAGTGCGTGCGGCTCTTCCGCGAGCATCCCGATGTGCTCGAGAGCTTCCAGCAGCGCTTCCGCTACATTCTCGTCGACGAGTATCAGGATACCAACGTCGCACAATATCTCTGGCTGCGCCTCCTCGCCCAGCGCCCGGAAGGCGAGCGCGCCAATATCTGCTGCGTGGGTGACGACGATCAGTCGATCTATGGCTGGCGCGGCGCCGAAGTCGCCAACATCCTGCGCTTCGATCATGATTTTCCCGGCGCCAAGGTGATCCGCCTGGAGCGCAATTACCGGTCGACAGGCCATATCCTCGCGGCCGCGTCATGCCTCATAGCCCAGAACGAGAGCCGTCTCGGTAAGACACTGTTTCCAGCAACCGACGAGATGGGCGCGCCGGTTCTCGTCGCCTCCGGCTGGGATTCCTCCGAAGAGGCCCGCTCGATCGGCGAAGACATCGAACGAAAGCAGCGCCAGGGCATCTCCCTCAATGAGATTGCCATCCTGGTGCGCGCATCGTTCCAGATGCGCGAATTCGAAGATCGCTTCGTCACGCTCGGCCTTCCCTACCGGGTTATCGGCGGCCCGCGCTTCTTCGAGCGCATGGAGATCCGCGATGCGCTCGCCTATTTGCGCGTCACGCAAAATCCGGCCGACGGGCTCGCCTTCGAGCGCATCGTCAACACGCCGAAGCGCGGCCTGGGTGCGGCCACCATCCAGCTCATCCATTCTCATGCACGCAGCCGCGACATCCCTCTTCTCGCGGCGGCCGGAGAGCTCGCGGCAACGGAAGAGATCAAGCCGCGCCAGCGCCAGGCGCTCGGCGATCTCGTTCGAAATTTCGCGCGCTGGTCGGAGATGCTGGAGCACACGCCGCATCCGGAACTCGCCGAAATCATCCTGGAGGAATCCGGCTACATCGAAATGTGGCAACGCGACCGCTCGCCGGAAGCTCCGGGCCGGCTCGAAAACCTCAAGGAACTCGTCAACAACCTCGGCGAATACGATTCCCTCGGCGGCTTCCTGGAGCATGTCTCGCTCGTCATGGACACCGAGGGGGGCGAGACGGAAGAAGCCGTCTCCATTATGACGCTGCATTCGGCCAAAGGGCTCGAATTCGACGTCGTCTATCTGCCCGGCTGGGAGGAAGGCCTCTTCCCGCACCAGCGCGCCCTCGACGAAAGCGGCAAGGCCGGCCTCGAAGAGGAACGCCGCCTCGCTTATGTCGGCCTCACGCGCGCCCGCCGCCACGCCACCATCTGGTTCGTCGGCAATCGCCGCGTGCATGGCCTGTGGCAGTCCACCCTGCCCTCGCGCTTCATCGACGATCTGCCGGAAGACCACGTCGAAGTGGCCGAGCCTGCAAGCTACGGCGGCTATGGCGGTGCCGGTCATTATGGGTCGGGCGGCTACGGCGGCTCACGCTTCGAGCGGATGGAGCCCTTCGATTCCGCCTATCGGACGCCGGGATGGCAGCGCGCGAAATCCAA
Source organism: Afifella marina DSM 2698 (assembly GCF_900102695.1). Lineage (GTDB taxonomy): Bacteria > Pseudomonadota > Alphaproteobacteria > Rhizobiales > Afifellaceae > Afifella > Afifella marina. Next base: position 528,395 of record NZ_FMVW01000002.1, on the reverse strand, counting down.
CCGGGATCGCGCCGATCCGAGAAACCGCACCGGGCGCGGGCCGACGACACTTGAAGGAGAACTCGTCGCCAAATCGGTGATCGGCGGCACGAGCCGCTATTCGGTCGGCGAGCGCGTCTTCCACCAGAAATTCGGCTACGGCACCATCCACACGATCGACGGCAACAAACTCACGATCGATTTCGAAAAATCCGGCCGCAAGCGCGTGGTCGACAGTTTTGTCGAAGCGACCTGAGCAAGCAGGTCCAAGCTGTCCAAACCGCCTTCTGAGCAAAAGACTTTCGACGAAAGTTCCGCCAACGGCGCTTGAAAGCGGCTGCAGTTGCTCTTTAATCCCGCTCTTCCAGCGCAGAGCGGGTTCATGCACGACATCATCACCGAGATTGCGCTGATCGGCGCCACCGGCATTGCCGCCCAATGGCTGTCCTGGCGTTTCAGCCTGCCTGCGATCGTCGTCCTGTCGCTCGCCGGTCTTTTGATCGGACCGGGGCTAGGCCTCATCGATCCGGAATCGGATTTCGGCGACTTCTTGCGCCCGATCATCGCGGTTGCCGTCGCCATCATTCTGTTCGAAGGCGGCCTGACTCTGCATTTCCACGAGATCCGAGAGACTTCGATGGGTGTGCGGCGCCTCGTCCTGTTGGGTGGGCCGCTCGCCTTCCTCCTCGGCACGATCGCCGCACATTTCGTGGGCGATCTCAGCTGGCCGACGGCGACGGTTCTTTCCGGCCTCTTCGTGGTGACGGGTCCGACCGTCATCATGCCGCTTCTGCGCCAGGCCCGGCTTGCCCAGCGACCAGCATCCCTTCTGCGCTGGGAAGCCATCATCAACGACCCGATCGGCGCCCTGTTTGCGGTTCTGGCCTTCGAAGTCATTCTCATCAACCATCACGAGCAGGCTTTTTCCGACTTCGCCATGTCGATCGTCGCGGCGGCCGTCGTGGCGCTCGCCGGCGCCTATCTTCTCGGCCGGGGTCTCGTCACCGTCTTCTCCCGCGGCTGGGTGCCCGAATACCTGAAAGTGCCTCTCATCCTGGCGGCAGTTCTCGTCGCCTATGCCGCGACCGATCTTTTGGTGGCCGAAGCGGGCCTCGTCGCCGTAACCGTTCTCGGCATCACGCTCGGCAATTCCCGCATCGCGAGCCTCGACGAACTGAAGCGCTTCAAGGAGACGATGACGGTCCTCCTCGTCTCGGGCGTCTTCGTGCTGCTCACGGCGACGCTCACCTGGGCGGATCTCACGGCCCTCAATTGGCGCCTCGCAGCCTTCATCGTCGTCCTGCTTCTCGTCGTGCGGCCGCTCTCCGTGCTCGTGGCAACGATCGGCAGTGGACTCAAACTCTCAGAACGCCTGCTCGTCGGCTGGATCGCCCCGCGCGGTATCGTGGCGGTCGCGGTCGCAGGTTTGTTTGGAACGGAACTTGCTGCGATCGGCGTCGACGACGGCCCGCTGATGGTGCCGATCACCTTCGCGCTCGTCTTCGTCACCGTTGTCGTCCACGGCTTCACCCTCCCCTGGCTGGCGCGCCATCTGGGTCTTGCTGCCGATCGCCGCTCGGGGATCCTCGTCGTCGGCGCATCGAACTTCACAAAGGCGCTGACGGCCCGCCTCAAGGAGATGAAGATCCCGACGATGGTGGCCGACCGCAACTGGTCGCGCCTGCGCCTTTTGCGCCAGACGGAAATCCCGACCTATTACGGCGAAATCCTCTCGGAGCCCGCGGAATTCTCCGTCGAGTTCAACCGCTACGACTACCTCATCGCAGCGACTGACAACGACGCCTACAACGCCCTCGTCTGCACCGATTTCGGCCCGCATTTCGGCCGCACCGACGTCTTTCAGATCGGCCGTCAGCGCGACGAGGATTCAGGCAGCAAGAAGAACATGGCCGTCACGGTCGGCGGCCGTCCCCTGCTCGCCTCCGGCGTTTCCTACTGGGAACTCGAGCGGCGCCTTTCGAGCGGCTGGAAGATCCAATCGACCCCGCTCACGAAGGAATACACCTTCGAGGATTATCGCAACGAGCGCGGCGACGATCTGGAGATTCTGTTGTATGTCGCACCCGATGGCAGCCTCTTTTTCGCTGAACAGGCGCAGGAGCGTGCCGCCTCGAATGCCGGGCGCATCCTTGCGATGGTGCCGCCAGAGACAGAAAACCAGGACCGCACGACGGAAAAATCCGTGCGTCGCAAGGTCCAGCGAGAGACAGACAAAACCAAGACATGACGGCACGTATCAGTTTCAAAGGCGGCCGGGAGGAAGCGGAGCTTCTCTCGGATCGGCTCGACGCGGCGTTTGAAGAGGAAGGCGGCGTCGTCGCCTTGAGCGAAGCCGGTACGGACTGGCAGGTCGAACTCTATCTCGAAGGCGACGAACTCGACCCGCTCGGAGCGAGACTCAGCGACGCCCTCGGCGCGGACGCATCGAAATTCGACATCGAAATCCTTCCTGAGACCGATTGGGTGGCTCAGTCGTTGAAGGGACTTGCGCCCGTCCCGGCCGGGCGCTTCGTCGTTTATGGCGCCCATGATCGCGGCGCCATACCGGCCGGACGGACGGGGATCGAAATCGATGCCGGCCAGGCCTTCGGCACCGGTCATCACGCAACGACGCTCGGCTGCCTGGAAACGCTCGACGAATTGCTGAAATACCGGCGCTTCGACCGTCCGCTCGATGTCGGCACGGGCACCGGTCTCCTGGCGATCGCGCTCGCCAGGCTCTTGCGTGAGCCCGTTCTCGCCTCAGATATCGATCCGATCGCAACAAAAATCGCGGCAGAAAACGCCTGCCTCAACGGCGTCGGCCATCTCGTCGAGACCATGACCGCCATGGGCTTGCGCCATCCGAGGATCGCCGCCTGCGCACCTTATGATCTGATCGTCGCCAATATTCTGGCCGCACCTCTGATTGCGCTCGCGCCGGAAATGGCGCGCGCCAGCGAAACGGACGGCGTCGTGGTGCTCTCCGGCATTCTCAACAGCCAGGCCTCGCGCGTGACGGCGGCCTACCGCAATCAGGGCTTTGCTCTCGAGACACATCGACGCTTCGGCGAGTGGAGCGTGCTCGTCCTGTCGCACCGCATGTGACCGACGCTGCGGGTGCGGCGGTCACCTGGTCGGAAAATCAGAACCGCGACGAACGGTCCCGCATCGCCGCAAGGTCGGTGCGGCGATAGCCAAGACGCGCAAGCTCGTCATCGTCGAGCTTCGAAAGACAGAGGTTCACCGCGTGCTGTGCTTCGGCAAGCCGTGCCGCCATCAGCCGATCCAGAATACGCCGCCACAGCGCTGGTCTGGACCGATGTGCGAGATGGCCGCTCTGATCGAAAGTGAGAGACATGATGCACAAGTCCCGGTTGCAACTTCGGGTGCGAAATACGCTTCAACGCGGCGATCGAAAATGCCGTCACCCGCATGTCAGCCCCTCGCCTGTCGCAGCTCTGCCGAGAGTGGCGCGTGACGGCGCCCGCTGGTAAGGAAAGCCATGTTTCAGACCTATGACGACAAGAGCGACGCCACCCATTCGGCTGAACGGTTGGCCGCGCTGCGCACCTCTCTCCAAGAGCAGAAACTCGCGGGCTTCATCGTTCCGCGGGCCGACGAGCACCAGAGCGAATATGTTCCGCCCGCGGCCGAGCGGCTTTCCTGGCTGACAGGCTTTACCGGATCGGCCGGCACCGCCATCGTGCTTGCCGACGAAGCCGCGCTCTTCGTCGATGGCCGCTACACCGTGCAGGCGGCCGCGCAGGTCGACAAGGACGCCTTCGAAGTCGTCTTCATCGGCGACAAGAGCCCGACGGACTGGCTCGTCGAAAAGATCAAGGAAGGCGACCGCATCGGCTTCGATCCCTGGCTCACGACGAGGAGCCAGCGCCGCTCCATGGCGGCGAAGCTCGAAAATGCCGGCGCCGAACTCGTAGCGCTCTCAGAAAACCCGATCGATCTCGCCTGGAGCGATCGCCCTGACACGCCGACGGGCGCCGTCCGTCTGCACCCCGACGAACTCGCCGGGCGGAGCGCGGCCGAAAAGATCGCCGAGCAGAAGGAAGCCCTCGCCAAGCGTCGGGCCCAGGCCGTCGTCCTGACCGATCCCTCGTCGATCGCCTGGCTGTTCAATATTCGCGGCAGCGACGTTCCGCACACGCCGCTCGCGCTCTCCTTCGCGATCGTCCACCAGGACAAGGCGCCGGACCTTTTCATCGACGGGCGCAAGCTCTCCAATGCGGTGCGTGACGCGCTCGCGGACCTCGCTGGCCTCCGTGAGCCGGCCGAATTCGCCGACGCTCTGCGCGCTCTCGGAAAGGGAACAAAGGCCCTTTATGATGCGGCGGGCTCGGCTGAAGCCGTCGCGCTTCTCGTCGAGGAAGGCGGCGCGGAGATCGTCGAAGCCTCCGACCCAATCGCGCTCCCCAAGGCCCGCAAGAATGCCGCCGAAATCGCCGGCAGCCGCGCCGCCCATATTCGTGACGGCGTCGCCGTCACCCGCTTCCTCGCCTGGCTTCAGGCCCAGCCGGCAGGCAGCGTGAGCGAGATCGACGCGGCGAAGAAGCTCGAAGAGATCCGCACCGAAACGGCCGAGCTCGACGGCTCCAAGCTCGAAGATGTGTCGTTCGATTCCATCTCCTCGACGGGACCGAACGCGGCGATGAACCATTACCGCGTCACCGAGAAGAGCAACCGCACGCTTCAAGTCGGCGAGCTCTATCTCATCGATTCCGGTGCGCAATATCGCGACGGCACCACCGACATCACGCGCACCGTGCTGGTGGGCGAGGAAGCGACTTGCGATCGCCTGACGCTCTATCGCGACCGCTTCACGCGCGTCCTCAAGGGCCATATCGCGCTTGCCATGGCGAATTTCCCGAAGGAGACGTCCGGCGCCCAGCTCGACGTCCTGGCACGCACGCCTCTTTGGCAGGCCGGTCTCGACTTCGATCACGGCACCGGCCATGGCATCGGCTCCTTCCTCGCCGTCCATGAGGGCCCGCAGCGCATCGCCAAGAGCGGCCATGTGGCGCTCGAGCCCGGCATGATCGTCTCCAACGAGCCGGGCTATTATCGCGCTGGCGATTTCGGCATCCGCATCGAAAACCTGATCGTCGTGCGGGAGCCAAAAGTCCCGGTCGGCGGCGACAGGCCGATGCTCTCGTTTGAGACGATTTCGTTCGCGCCGATCGATCGCCGCCTGATCTCGCCGGCACTTCTGACGGCAGCCGAGATCGCCTGGCTCGACCTCTATCACGCGCGGGTGCGGGCAAGCATCTCCTTCTGGCCGCATTACACCGACGCGGAGCGCAAGTTCCTCGAGGAATCCTGCCGCCCGATCGTCCGCTAAGCGGAGACCGGAGCGAACATCTCCTCAGCGGCCTTCTTGCCCTTGCAGGCAACAACGAACCAGCGCGCCACCTGGCGCGCTGGGACGCTGAGCTCGGTATCGTCGCGCCAGGCGAGATAATAGGCATAGCCGCTTTCATCGGCCGTGCCGAAAGGCGCCTCCACCCGGCCGTCATCGATCCAGCGATCGATCATCGGCCGGCGTCCGATGCCGAGCCCGACACCGCCCGCCACCGCCTCGATGATCTGTTCCGTGCCGTCGAAAACCATCGCATTGTCGAGTGCGGGCGGCTCGATCTGACGCGCCTGCGCCCATTCCACCCATTCTTCCTTGTGGAAGGCGTTGACGATGAGGCGGACCGATCGCAGCGCCTCCTGCGGATCGGCGTTCTTCGGCAAAAGGCCGGTCTTGCAGACCGGAAAAGTCTGCTCGTTGAAGAGATGCACCGAGGCGATGCCGGGCCAGCTCCCCTTCCCGTGCCGCAGGGCGAGATCGATCTGTTCCCGCTTCAAATCGATGATGCGGTTCGACGGCGCAAGCTGCAGCTTGATCTCCGGCAGCGCCGCTTCGAGCTCCATCAGCCGTGGGATCAGCCACATCGTGACAAGCGAGGTTGGCAAGGTCAGCGTCACGCGCCCACCAGGCCCTGCAAGCCTTTCGGTTGCCCGTCGGATGGTTGCGAAGGCCGGATCGATATCCTCAAAGTAACTTGCGCCCGCAGCCGTCAGCTGGACCGCATTGCCCCGTCTCTCGAACAGCCGCACCCCAAGATAATCCTCGAGCTTGCGCACCTGGTGGCTGATCGCCGATTCCGTCAGCCCGAGAGCGCTCGCCGCATCGCGAAAGCGCCCGCACTGGGCCGCCGCATGAAAGCTCCTCAGAGCGTGCAGCGGCGGCAATGCCGTGAGCTTCGTTTCGTCCATGACACCTCACATGAATTTCATTCATGCTCTCTTGCATCCTGCGCGTTCGAATAACCGCGCCAGTCCGACTACCTTAGCCTCAGTCGATCGGCACAGCCAGCAGGCAAGGCTGATCAATATTCATGGAGGCAATGAATGAAATTCATCCAGCACCTTCTCCGGGCCCGCCGCAAGCGGAACGCCGCCCACGAGCTTCGGGGCCTGTCGCCGGACCTTCTCAACGATATCGGCATCAATCCGGCCGACGTCGACAAGGTGGCCGCAAAAATGCTGTCGAGCGACGAGCTGCCGCCCCAGCAGCCTCACGCGCTTCTCTTCAAGACGGCCCTGTTCCTGCCGATCGACTGGCCGGGTCAGGCGCCGGCGAGGAAGCCGCAATGCCGGCCAGCCTGATATCCCGAGATAGGTTTTGCGGGCGGCGCGGAAGCTTTCCGGACGAAAATCCGGGCCGCGCCGTCCGCTTCGACGCTTTCTTCGTCGGCGTTCCTATTCGCCGATCAGCTTGAACCAGCCATCCTCGTCGATGACTTCGACGCCAAGGTCCGCCGCCTTCTTGAGCTTCGAGCCGGCGCCCGGGCCGGCGACCACGAGATCGGTCTTGCCGGAGACGGACCCCGACACCTTCGCGCCAAGTCGCTCCGCCATCGCTTTCGCCTCGTCTCGGGTCATCTTTTCGAGCGAGCCGGTAAAGACGACGGTCTTGCCGGCGACGGGCGAGGCTGAGGCGACCTTTTCCGCCTCTTCCGGCGTCACCTCGCGCAAAAGCCGCTCGATCTCTTCAAGATTGTGCGCTTCGCCGAAGAACTGGGCGATGGCTTCCGCCACCACCGGGCCGATGCCGTCGATGTCGTTGAGCTCCTGCCAGGCCTGACCTTCCTGATCCGTTGCCGCGCGCGCCCCTTCCACGAACGCCTCGACGGTCCCGTAATGGCGTGCGAGCCGCTTGGCGTTGGTTTCGCCGACATGGCGAACGCCGAGCGCATAGATGAAGCGGTTGAGCGAGATCTGCCGCCTTTCGTCGATCGCCGCAAAGAGATTGCGCACGCTCGTCTCGCCCCACCCCTCGCGATCCTTGAGCTTCTTGAGCGAACGTTCGTCGCGGGCGGAAAGCGTGAAAATATCGGAGGGATGCATGATGAGGCCGTCCCGCCAGAACGCCTCGACCTGTTTCGAGCCGAGACCTTCGATGTCGAAAGCCTCGCGTGAGACGAAGTGTTTGAGCCGCTCGACCGCCTGCGCCGGACAGATAAGACCACCCGTGCAGCGCCGCACGGCATCCGTGCGCCCCGTCTTGGGATCGTGTTCGCGCACCGCCTCGGAACCGCATTCCGGGCATTCCGTCGGAAAATCGAACGGCCTGGCATCCTCAGGTCGCCTCGAAAGGTCGACGTCGAGCACCTGCGGAATGACATCGCCGGCCCGCTGGATGGTCACCGTATCGCCAACACGGATGTCCTTGCCGTCGCGGATCGTCTCGCCGTCGCGGCCGATCCCCTTGATGTAATCCTCGTTGTGCAGCGTCGCGTTCTGAACGACGACGCCGCCGACGGTGACCGGCTTGAGTTTGGCGACCGGCGTCAGCGCTCCGGTGCGCCCGACCTGGATCTCAATGCCTTCCAGAACCGTCGTCGCCTTCTCTGCCGGGAATTTGTGCGCGATCGCCCAGCGCGGCGAGCGTGACACGAAGCCGAGACGCTCCTGCAGGTCGAGCCGGTTCACCTTGTAGACGACACCGTCGATGTCGTAGCCGAGAAGCGCTCGCTCCGCCTCGATATGGCGATAATGCGCGAGCGCCTCTTCGACATTGGCGCAGAGCTTCATGAACGGGTTCGTCGGCAGCCCCCAGTCGCGAAACACCTCCATCACGCCCCATTGCGTGTCCGCCGGCAGCGCCGTCACCTCGCCCCAGCTATAGGCGAAGAAGCGCAAGGGCCGGCTCGCCGTCACTTTCGCATCGAGCTGGCGCAACGACCCGGCCGCGCCGTTTCTGGGATTGGCGAAAACACGGTCGCCCGCCTCCATCATGCGCTGGTTGAGCGCTTCGAAATCGGCGTGGCTCATATAAACCTCGCCGCGCACCTCCATCACCTCCGGCGCACCCTTCGGCAGCCGTTCGGGAATATCCTCGATGGTGCGGAGATTGGCGGTGACATCCTCGCCTTCGGTGCCGTCGCCGCGCGTTGCGCCGCGCACCAGAACGCCGTTTTCGTAACGCAGAGAGGCCGACAGCCCGTCGATCTTCGGCTCGGCCAGAACCTCGATCGCCTCTTCCGGCTTCATCCCGAGAAACCGCCGGATCCGCGCCGCGAAATCGTGGACGTCCTCGTCGTAAAAGGCGTTGTCGAGCGACAGCATCGGCACGCTGTGGCGCACCTTGGCGAAGCGCCCGGATGGCTTTGCGCCGACTTTCTCTGAAGGAGAATCGCTGCGCTTCAGTTCCGGGAAACGGGCCTCGATCGCCGCATTGCGCTGCCGGAGCGCATCATAGGCCGCATCGGACAGCGAAGGCGCATCGTCTTCGTAATAGCGCCGGTCATGCTCAGCGATCTCCACCGCCAGCCGGGCGAGTTCCGCCTGCGCCTCTTCCAGGGTGAGCTTGTCGACCGGCTCGGCGGCAAGCGCCTCTTCGCCTTCCGACGACTTTTTGGAGCGTGGTGCCATGCCGTCCTGTCGCGCAAAGCCGCGCCAAGCTCAAGAGGCTTGGCTCTCACCCACGATGAGCCGTTCGGCCGCCGCCCGCGCTTCGTCGGTGATCGTGGCGCCCGCGAGCATACGCGCAATCTCCTCGCGCCGATCCTCAGCCTCGACGCGGGTCACGGCCGTCGCCGTCTTGCGCCCTTCGTCGGTCACGCGCTTGGAGATGACGAAATGGCCGTTGGCACGGGCCGCAACCTGCGGCGCATGTGTGACCGACATCACCTGCACGCGCTCTGAAAGCCGTGCGAGCCGCCGCCCGATCGCTTCCGCCACCGCACCGCCGACGCCCGAATCGATCTCGTCGAAGACGAGGGTCGGAGCAGACCCCCGGTCGGCGAGCGCCACTTTGAGCGCCAGAAGAAACCGAGCGAGCTCGCCGCCGGACGCAACCTTCATCAAAGGTCCGCGCGCCGTGCCCGGATTGGTCTGCACTTCGAAGGACACCGTGTCGAAGCCATCCGCACTCCGCCGCGCGTCGTCACGCTGCAAATGCACGTGGAAGGACGCCGCCTCGAGTTTGAGAGCGGGCAGTTCGGCGGTCACGGCCCCTTCGAGACCTTGCGCCGCCTCCTCGCGTCGTTCCGACAGAAGGCGCGCCGCCTCGACATAGCTTTCCTCGGCTTCCCGCACCGCATTCTGCAGCCGCGCCAGCCGATCATGGCCGCTTTCGAAATCGTCGAGCTTCGCCGCAAAATCCGCCGCCACACCCGGAAGCTCGTCGGCCTCGCAGCGATATTTGCGCGCCGCCGCACGAATCGCGAAAAGCCGCTCCTCGACACGCTCGAGCTCGCCCGCATCATGCCCAAGCTCGGTGATCGCCGCGGCAAGGCCCGAACGCGCATCTTCAAGCCGATCGAGCGCCTGCCCGATCGCTTCCACGATCGCGTCCATCACCTCCGGCATCTCGGCGCTCTTGCGCTCCAGGCGCCGCATCAAGGCCGCCAGATCGGGCACGGGCGAAACATTGCCGCCCAGCATGTCGAGCGCGTCGTTGAGGTCCCCCGCGACCTTCTCCGCCTGCATGAGAAGGCGCCGACGATCGGCAAGCCGTTCCTCTTCGCCGGGTTCCGGCGACAGCGCTTCGAGCTCTTCCACGGCAGCACGCAGAAAATCGGCTTCCCGCTCCGCCGCCTCGATGGAGGCTTGAAGCTCTTCGGCCTGCCGCTCTGCGTCCCGCAGAACCTGGGCGTGGCCGGCAACCTCCGCCCGCTCCCGTTCCAGCCCGCCAAAGGCATCGAGAAGCCTGCGGTGCTCTTCGGGGGCGACAAGCGCCCGTTCGTCGTGCTGGCCGTGAATTTCCACGAGCTGATGGCCGATCTCACGCAAGAGCGAAACCGACACTGGCTGATCGTTGATGAAAGCGCGGCTGCGTCCGTCGCCCGACTGCAGGCGGCGAAGAACGAGGGGACCGTCGACCTCGATGCCGTTCTCCTCGCATGTGCGGACAACGGCATGCGTCGGGGCGAGATCGAAGACGGCCGTCACCTGGCCCTGGTTCGCGCCGGAACGCACCAGCGCCGCATCGCCGCGCGCGCCGAGAGCGAGCGCCAGCGAATCGAGCAGAATCGATTTGCCCGCGCCGGTCTCGCCCGTCAGGACGCTGAGACCGGCGGCAAAGTCGATAGACAAGCGTTCAATGAGAACGATGTCGCGGATGGTCAGGTTGGCCAGCATGGCCGCCGGAAGCTATCAGGAGGCCTGCCCGGAGCGGAAGGCCCGTGAGATCCAAGATCCCTTGCTTTCCGACGGTTCGACGCCCTTACCAGCAAGAAGCCGGTAGGAATCCTTGTACCAGGGGCTGTCCGGGAAGTTATGCCCGAGCACCGCGGCTGCCGTCTGCGCCTGATCGACAAGACCGAGAGCGAGATAGCACTCGACCAGGCGATGCAGCGCCTCTTCGACGTGACGGGTGGTCTGATAGGCTTCCACGACCGACTTGAAGCGGTTCACCGCCGCCAGATACTCGCCACGCTCCTGGTAGTAGCGCCCGGTCTGCATCTCCTTGCCGGCGAGCTGATCGCGCCCGACCTCGATCTTCCGGCGCGCGTCATCGGCATATTCCGAATCGGGATATTTGCTGAGGATCTGCCCGTAAGCGAGGATGGCACGCTGCGTCATCTCCTGATCGCGCGTCACGTCGGGAATCTGCCGGTAATATGATTCGGCGATGATGTACTGCGCATAGGCCGCATCATCGCTTGCCGGGAACAGCGTCACGAAGCGTTTCGCCTCGGTCACCGCATCCGTGTAATTGCCGCGCTTGTAGTTGAGATAGGCCGACAGGATCATCGAACGGCGCGCATAATCCGAATAGGGATGCTGCTTGTCGATCTCGGCGAACTTTTCCTTCGCCTTGGTCGTCTCCCCTTCCTTCATCGCAGCGAGGCCCTCGTTGTAGAGGACGTCGGCAGGGATGGTCGGTTCCTCCTCGAGGATCTTCGTACGATCGCCGAAGTTCGAGCAGGCCCCGAGCGAAGCGCCGATCGAGGCAATGAGGAGACTGGCGGCGACGATGCGCAGCCCGGGCTTGGTAGCGTCAGAGAAAGTCATGCATCCACACGGAGCAAAAGGGCACGGGCTGCCTCCTTATCGAAGATCAGGCCGACTGCAAAGCCGCATGCACACCGCAATCGCAAATGTCGGCCGGCTGCGATGGGCACAGCACGCAAAAATGGCCGACATGTGGTGATGGCTAAGAACGGTCGGGAGCGAAGGCGGGAGCGAAATAGCCGGGCAGGCCTTCCGCCTGTTCACTGCGACGCGGCGCCGGGTCGGAGGAAACGAGCCAGCTCCATGCGGAGCGATCTTCCAGAAGCGCCGCAAGCGCCATGGCGTTGACCTTGTGGCCGCCGCGATAGGAACGATAATGGCCGATGATCGGCGCCCCGGCGAGAGCGAGATCGCCGACCGCATCGAGCAGTTTGTGACGCGAGAATTCGTCCGGGTAGCGCAGACCTTCCGGGTTGACCACCTTGTCGTCGGCAATCACCACGGCGTTGTCGAGCGAAGAGCCGAGAGCGAGCCCCTTGGCCCACAACGCCTCGACGTCCTTCATGTAGCCAAAGGTGCGCGCCCGCGCGATGTCGCGGCGGAAGCCGTTCGCGGTGATGTTGGCTGCATGCTTCTGCCGGCCGATGACCGGGCAGTCGAAATCGATCTCGACGGTGAAGCGACGCCCGTTATAGGGCAGGAACTCGGCCCAGGACGATCCGACCTCGAGACGTACCGGCTTCAAAACCTTGATCGCGCGCGCGCGTGCAGGCTGCATCGCGATACCGGCTTCGTCGATCGCCTCCACGAAGGCCGCGGCACTGCCGTCCATCATCGGGATCTCGGCGCCATCGACCTCGATCAAAAGATTGTCGATGGAAAGCGCGGAAGTCGCGGCCAGAAGATGCTCGACGGTGGCGACGGAAAGTCCGGCGCCATCACCCAGGATCGTGCACATCTGTGTGCCGACGACGGAGGAAGACCGTGCGGGAATGAAAACTTCTTCGCCCGCCTCGTTGCGGCGAACGAAGATGATGCCCGTATCCGGATCGGCAGGAGACAGCCGCAGCGTGACCGGCTTGCCGCTATGCGTACCGATGCCAGTAAGTGTCGCATCCCTACGGAGCGTCTTCTGGGCGCCCTGGGCGGTCTGTGTCATCAAGCCATCTTTCATGTTGTCGTGCCGGTCGCATCGCGAATCGGAGCGGACCAGCCCTCACCCGACGCGCCGGAAGCTAGCAGCAGCGGTCACAGTTTCGCCAATCAAGCTTTCTTACCTTTTGTTACCGACTTGAAATCTGGCGCGGGCCGGAATTTCTCCATGAAAACAGCAGCTTAAAAATGAAGCGGCCCCGGCGAAAAACGCCGGGGCCGCAAGAGCGTTACAGGCTGTGAGCGCCCATCAGCTGGTCTGGCGCCGCAAGAAGGCCGGAATCTCCAGCTGGTCGTCCTCGCTGTGCCCAGCCGCTGCCGGACGACCATGCGGGTCGAGACCACCGCGGGCGGCCTGATCGACGGCACGCCGCTGCTGCGGCCGGCCGAAGGTTTCCGCAGCCGACGGACGGGCCGGCGCCCGCTCGGGGGCGGCAGCGATGCGCGGCTCGATTTCCATGTCGCGAGCCTGACGCGGAGCCTGGCCTTCCTCGCCCTCGCCGTGCTTGGCGAGACCGTGGGTCAGACGCTGCAGGAGGGAACGCGGACGGCGCTCTTCTTCCTCATTGGCAGCACCCCGGCTGGCGTGGATCTGCCGCTGTGCGATGGCCGGAAAATCCTCCACCTTCGGCATCCGCGGCTGCACGCTCTCCGGCCGCTCCGCAGCCTGCGGAACGAAAGCCTCCTGGCGGCGCACCGGGGCCTCGCGCGTCGCCATCTCGTCATGCGCCTCACGCGGCGCGATCAGGGACGGTTCGGGGCGAAACGGGCCGATTTTGATGCCTTTCTCCTGGCGAACTTCGGCACGCGGCTGCTGGTTCGTGTGCGGCACGGCGGCAGCTGCGGCAGCGACCTGGCGCTCGACCTGCTGCTGACGCGGAGCGGCAAGCTCACGCTCCAGATCCTCGGCCATCGCCTCCTCGAAAGAAGGGGCTTTCGCCGCCACCTGCTCGGGAGCCTGGCGGGCATGTCCGGTCGGACCGCCGACGCTCTTCAGGCGCTGCTTTAACTCCTGCATGCGCTGTTCGGTGTTCTCCGACTGGCGCTGTTCCTGGTCGATGCCGGTGGCGACGACGGAAACGCGGATGACGCCTTCAAGGCTCTCGTCGAAGGTCGCGCCGAAGATGATGTTGGCATCACCATCGACCTCTTCGCGAACGCGGCTCGCCGCCTCGTCGACCTCAAACAGCGTCATGTCCTTGCCGCCGGTGATCGAGATCAGCAGGCCCTGCGCACCGCGCATCGAAACTTCGTCGAGCAGCGGATTGGAAATCGCCTTTTCGGCGGCTTCCACGGCGCGCTTGTCGCCGGAGGCCTCGCCAGTGCCCATCATCGCCTTGCCCATCTCGCGCATGACGGAACGGACGTCGGCGAAGTCGAGGTTGATGAGCCCGTCCTTGACCATCAGGTCGGTGATGCAGGCGACACCAGAATAGAGGACTTCGTCGGCCATGGCGAAGGCGTCCGCGAAGGTCGTCTTCTCGTTGGCGATGCGGAACAGATTCTGGTTCGGGATGACGATCAACGTATCGACGTGCTGCGTCAGCTCGTTGATGCCGGCCTCGGCGAGGCGCATGCGGCGCTGGCCCTCGAACTGGAACGGCTTCGTGACAACACCGACGGTGAGTATACCGGCATCGCGTGCGGCACGCGCCACCACCGGTGCGGCGCCGGTTCCGGTGCCACCGCCCATGCCGGCGGTGATGAAGACCATGTGCGCGCCGGTCAGATGGTCATTGATCTCGTCGATCGTTTCTTCGGCAGCGGCCCGCCCGATCTCCGGCTGCGATCCGGCGCCGAGGCCTTCCGTCACCGCAACTCCCATCTGCACCACGCGGTCGGCACGTGACATCGTCAGCGCCTGGGCGTCGGTGTTGGCGACGACGAAGTCGACGCCCTGCAGGCCTGCTTCGATCATGTTGTTGACCGCGTTGCAGCCCGCCCCGCCGACACCGAAGACGGTGATCCGGGGCTTCAATTCGGTAAGGTCCGGCATATGCAAATTGATGGCCATCTGTTGTCCTTTCGCCGCTGTCCTCGCGTCGGGCATCTGCCTTGCCCACGCCTATTCTCAATTCTCGCTCGGCCCGCGCCGCGCGTCAGAAACTCTCCCTGATCCATCGCCCCATGCGGGCGAAGTATCCATCCGTCCCGGTCATCGCGAACTGACTCGGACGTCTCGTCCGGAACTGCTCGATGCGGGCGACCTGGGGATAGGTGATAAGGCCGAGCGCCGCCGCGAAGGCCGGTCCCTTGACCGCTTCAGGCAAAGCATTCGTCCCCTGCTGCGGGCGGCCGAGACGCACATTGCGTCCAAGCACCCGCCGCGCCGTTTCCGTCAGTCCGGTGAGCTGGCTCGCCCCGCCGGTCAGAACGACGCGTTTGCCGACGATCTCGGCAAATCCCGATTCGTCGATCATCGTGCGCGCCATTTCGAGGGTTTCCTCGATGCGCGGCCGGATGATGCGCGTCAGCGTCGAGCGCGGCACCGCATTCGGCGCATCTCGCTCGTCCTCGCCGACAGGCGGGATCGTCAAAATGTCTTTCTCGTCGGAGATCGAAGGCAGCGCCGAGCCGTGGCGCGCCTTCAGGCGCTCCGCATCGGCAAGCCGGGTCGAGAGGCCGCGCGCGATATCCATGGTGACGTGGTTGCCACCGATCGGCACGCTCGCGGCGTGAATGAACTGACCTTCGTAGAAGATCGACAGGCTGGTCGTGCCGCCGCCGAAATCGAGGCAGGCAACGCCGAGCTGCGCCTCGTCCTCGACGAGGACCGAAAGCGCCGACGCATAGGGCGTCGCAACCACGGTCTCCACTTCCAGGTGGCAGCGGTTCACGGCGAGTTCGAGGTTCGTCAGCGGCGCTTCGTCGGCGGTGACGACATGCATGTCGACACCCAGCTCGTTGCCGAGCATGCCGCGCGGATCGGCGATCCCCCGATGCCCATCGAGCGCATAGCCGATCGGCAGCGAATGAACGACGACGCGCCCATCGGCGACGGAATTGGCACAGCCCGCGCCCAGGACGCGCTGAATATCGATCTCCGACACGCCCGAAGTGGACAATTCGACTGTGGCGGAAAAAGTATCGCTCTTCAGACGCCCGCTCGAGACGTTGACGATGACGGATCCAATCGTCATGTCGGCCATCCGCTCGGCCTGATCAACGGCGATCCGGATCGACTTTTCCGCCTCTTCCAGATCGACGACGGCACCAGATTTGATGCCGCGCGAACGCGTCAGCCCGAAGCCGATCACCTCGGCATGGTGGGTGCGGCCCGCCTGATGGTCGCCCTCGAGCGGCTTCAGGCGCGCAATGAGGCAGGTGGTCTTGGAGGAGCCGACATCGAGCACGCTCACCACGGCGGTGCGCCGAGGCGAAAGCGGCTTGATGCGGGAGCCGGCGTTTTCAGTGATGGCGTTCAAATCTCGCCTCCAGCTTTGGCGAGACGACGGATCACCGATTCATTCTCCTTGATGACGGTTTCGGCCATGTTGTCCGCAAGGCCGATGCGGATGCGGTCCTTGAGACGCAGATCGATGGTGACGATCTCGCGCGACAGGACATCGTCCTTGTCCTGCAGGGCCTTCAGGCGATCGATCGCCTCATCGACCCCGTTCTCCGGCAGCTGAACGGTGATGCCGTTCTTGGTGACCAGATCCCAGCGACGCTCCGAGACGAGCACGGCCGTGCGCATGCGATCCGCCAGGAACGGGTGCCGCTGCAGCATGGCCATGAACCCGTCTGCGCGGCTGTCTGCACCCTTGCCCACGACGAACGGGAGTGCGGCGAAGCGCACATCCTTGTACGGCCCGATGACCACACCGGCGCGGTCGATGATCGAGATCATCTCGTCGTTCTGCCAGAGTGCGAAGGGCGTGCGCTCGGTCAGCGTGATGTCGAGCCGGTTGGGATAGAATTTGCGGATGTCGGCGTCTTTCACCCAGGGCAGCGCGATGAGCCGCTCGCGCGCGTCGCTCGCGTCAAATCCGAGGAGCGAGCCGCCACGAATGTCGAGCTGATCGACGACGGCGGATTCCGGCGTCTCGATCTCGCCCCCGATGCGGATCTCCTGAATGCCGAAGAAGGCGGCGGCGACAGTGCGGTCGAGCAGCGTCATCATGTGACCGCCGGCGATCAGACCGTAAAGAATGGTTGCGCCCAGGAAACCGATCGCGGCGACCTGCCCGTAATGATGCTGCCGGCCGGTCTGCATCTTTTCGACGATGCGACGCAGGCGCGACGGCACGGCACGATTCAGGGTATGGCCGAGACCGGCGCTCAACGCGTCGACCCGAGCCCCCTGATCTGCCAGCCACGTCCCTATCGTCGGCACGATGCATCCTCCACAAGCCACGTCACCAGATCCCCGAAACTGCGGCCTGCATGGGCCGCCATGTCCGGGACCAAGGAGGTCGGCGTCATGCCTGGCTGTGTGTTCACTTCCAGCCAGATGAGCTCATTGCTTTCCTCGCAGTACCTGAAGTCGCTGCGAGACACTCCGCGACACCCGATGGCACGATGCGCCTCCAAAGCGAACCTGCGGATATTTTGGTAAACAAATGGTTTAAGATTGGCCGGGAGAATGTGCTTAGAGCCCCCCTGAAGATATTTTGCATCAAAGTCATAGAAGCCGTGGCCCACGGGAACGATGTCGATGACGTCGAAGGCCTCCTCCTCGCCGGGCCGTCCCATAACGGCACAGGTGAGCTCCTTGCCGGCGACATAGTGTTCGACCAGCACCTCCTCGCCATAGGTCCAGGCATCGCCCAGAAGCGATTGCGGCGGATGCGCCTGATCCTCAGGCACGATCGTCACGCCGAAGGATGAGCCTTCGTTGATCGGCTTCACGACATAGGGGGGCGCCATGACGTGTTCGCGCGCCGTTTCCTCGCGGGTCACGACGCGCTGCTCTGCGACCGGCACGCCGACATTCGCGACGACGGCCTTCGCCTTGACCTTGTGCATGGCGAGCGCGGAGGCGAGCACGCCGGAATGCGTGTAGGGAATTTCGAGGATTTCCAGGAGGCCCTGGATCTTCCCGTCTTCGCCGAAAGGCCCGTGCAGAGCGTTGAAGGCCACGTCCGGGCGCAAATCGCTGAGGACTTTTGCGATGTCGCGTCCGACATCGACGCGCGTCACGCGATAGCCCCGCTCTTCGAGGGCATCGGCACAGGATTTGCCGGAGGAAAGGCTCACCGATCGCTCCGACGACCAGCCTCCCATCAAGACGGCGATATGGGTGTTGCGGGTCACGGCAGCGCCTCCCTCTGCTCCAACCGGCGCTCCTGGCGCTCGGTCCGCATTCGAACGAAGCCGCAATCTCGACCCGAAAGGGTTAGAAATCGTTAACTAAGAGATGGATCGGCGTTTCTTTGAAAAGCGCCGTCTCACGCACCCAGGAACGGCTCGACCTCGCCCGTCTCGCCGAACCGGCCGAGGCGCCGGACCTCCCAATCGAGCCGCACGCCGGAATTGGCGAGAACCCTCGCCCTCACCGTCTCACCCAGCAATTCGAGGTCGTAAGCACTGGCGTCATCCTCGTTGATGAGGAAGTTGCAGTGCATCTCGGAGACGCGCGCGCCGCCGATCTTGAGCCCTCGGCAGCCGGCGGCATCGATCAGCTCCCAGGCGCGCTGGCCGGGCGGATTCTTGAAGGTCGAACCGCCGGTTCGGGTCTTGATCGGCTGCGCCTCTTCGCGGTGTTTTTGCACCGCATCCATCTCGGCTCGGATTTCTTCCTCAGGCCGCCTTTCGCCCCTGAAGAGCGCTTCGACGAAGATGAGCTCCTTGGGCGCGTCGCTGTGGCGATAGGAATAGCCCATCTCCGCCTGCGTCAGCGCATGGCGGTTGCCCTGGCGGTCGAGCGCCACGACCTCGACCAGCCGGTCGCAGGTTTCGCCGCCATTGGCGCCCGCATTCATCCTGAGCGCCCCGCCGAGCCCGCCGGGTATCCCGTGATAGAATGCGAAGCCGCCGAGGCCCGCATCGAGTGCCGCCTTGGCGAAGAGTTTGTCGGGAAGTGCGGTGCCGACACGAATGAGGTCGCCATCGACCTCGAATTTGCCCAACCCTTTGCCGGAGAGGCGCACGACCACGCCTTCGATCCCGCCATCACGGATGAGGAGATTGGAGCCGAGCCCGATCACGGTCACCGGCACCTCTTCAGGCAGAGCTTTCAAAAGAAGCGCGAGATCATCGACATCGGCCGGCATGGCGAGAAGATCCGCCGGCCCGCCGGCCCGCAGCCAGACGATCGGCGCGAGCGGCTCATTCGCCTTCACCTTGCCGCGAAAGCCTTCGAGCAGACCCTCGAGTTCCTGAGCGCGCATCACCATCCCTGCCGATCGAGCTTGCGGCTCACGCAGCCTCGTCGCGCGCATTGAGCTCGCCCGGCAGGGCGTTCGCCCATTTCGAGATCGAGCCTGCGCCGAGGCACAAGACCATGTCGTCCGGCTTCGCAATCTCGGCGATCATGCGGGCCAGTTCCGTTTCGCTCGGCAGCGCTCGCACGTCGCGATGCCCGCCGGCCCGCAGCCCATCGACGAGACTGTCGCGGTCGGCGCCTTCGATCGGATCTTCGCCCGCCGTATAAACATCCGCGACGATGACGGTATCGGCATCGTTGAAGCAGGCGCAAAACTGATCGAAGAGATTGTGGAGACGGCTGTAGCGATGCGGCTGCACGACGGCGATGACCCGCCCGCGGCAGCTCGCGCGGGCGGCCTTCAAGACGGCGGAAATCTCCACCGGGTGATGGCCGTAATCGTCATAGATCGCGACGCCGTTCCAGGTGCCCGTCAGCGTGAAGCGCCGCTTGACGCCGCCGAACGAGGCGAGCCCCTTGCGCACATCCGCCTCGGACACGCCGAGCGCGCGGGCGACTGCGATCGCCGCCGTCGCGTTCGAGACGTTGTGGATGCCCGGCATCGGCAGAACGAGATCTGAGAGCGTCTCCGTTTCGCCCGTCAGCCGGTCACGCCGCTCGATCGAAAAATGCGATTCACCCGGCACGAAGCTCACCGAGTGAAACCGAACCTCAGCCTGGAGATTGGCGCCGTAGGTGATGATGCGCCGGTCTTCGATGCGTTTCACCAGTGCCTGCACCTCGGGATGATCGAGGCACATCACCGCAAAGCCGTAGAAAGGCACGTTCTCGACGAACGCCATGAAAGCGTCGCGCACCTTTTCGAAGGAGCCGTAATGGTCGAGATGTTCCGGATCGATATTCGTGACGACGGCGACGTCGGCCGGCAGCTTGACGAAGGTGCCGTCGCTCTCGTCCGCCTCCACCACCATCCATTCACCGTCGCCCATGCGGGCATTGGTGCCGTAGGCGTTGATGATGCCGCCATTGATAACGGTCGGGTCGAGACCGCCGGCATCGAGCAACGCCGCGACCATGGATGTGGTCGTGGTCTTGCCGTGCGTGCCGCCGATGGCGACCGCGGATTTGAGCCGCATGAGCTCCGCCAGCATCTCCGCCCGGCGCACCACCGGCAAGCCTTTGGCGCGGGCTTCCTTCAGCTCGGGATTGTCGCGCTTGATCGCCGAGGACACGACGACGACCGCGGCATCGCCAAGGTTCTCCGCCGCATGCCCGATCATCACCTCAGCGCCCTTGGCGCGCAGGCGGGCGACATTCGGGCTGTCGGAGACATCGGATCCCTGGACCTGGCAGCCCTGATTGATCAGCACCTCCGCGATGCCGCTCATGCCGATGCCGCCGATCCCCACGAAATGGATCGGGCCGATATTGTAAGGCATTTTCATTGGCGATGTCCTCGCGTCAGGCTGACGAGCTCGTCGACCTGATCGGCGAGCCTTTCGGCCGCGTCCGGCCGGCCGGCCTTTTTCGCGGCGGCGGCCGCTGCGGCCAGTTCGTCGGGATGCGCTATCAGCTCCTTCAACCGCGAGGCAAGGCCTTCCGCGGTCAAAGAGGCTTCCTCCATCATCCAGCCGCCGCCGACATCGGCGAGGAGGCGGGCATTCTCCGCCTGATCCTGATCGAGTGCATGCGGGAAAGGAATGAGGATGGCCGGCCGGCCGATAACGGCAAGCTCCGACACCGTCGACGCCCCTGCCCGGCTGATGACGAGATGGCTTGCGCCGATCTTCGCCGGCAGATCCTGAAAGAAGGAGGCGAGTTCCGCCGAAACGTCGAGACGGCCGTAGAGAAGCCGCACGGTGTCGAGATCCTCCGGCCGGCATTGCTGCACGATCTGAAGCCTCGCACGCAGCGCTCGCGGCAGAAGCGCGATCGCCTCCGGCACCAAAGATGACAGCGCCCTCGCGCCCTGACTGCCGCCGAAGACGAGAAGACGGAAGCTATCCTCCTCGCCGGCAGGCTCATAGGCCGTCCTGCCGGCGTCGATGACGCTTTCGCGAACGGGATTTCCGGTGAAAGCAAGGCGCTTCGCAGAAGCGGCACCTTTCGGATCGGGAAACCCGGTGGCGAGTGCGGCACCGGCCTTCACCAGCAATCTGTTGGCACGACCTAAAACCGCATTCTGCTCATGCACGAGGGCGGGCACACGCGCCATACGCGCGGCAAAGAGGGGCGGTACGGTCGGGTAGCCGCCGAAACCGACGCAGATATCGGCGCCGAGCTCCCGCAGCAGTTTTCGCGATTGCAGGACGCCGCGCGAGAGCTTCCACATGGAGGAGACGGCACGCACCGGATTGCCGGCCGAAAGCGTCGCCGCATCGATGGCGTGAAGCTCGTCCGCAGGCAGATCCGTCGCGTATTGCCCCGCCCTTTTGTCGGTGACGATCGCCACGTCATAGCCGCGCTTCTTCAGCTCGGCCCGCAAGGAGATTGCCGGGAAGAGATGTCCCCCGGTTCCCCCGGCAGCCAGCAAGGCCAACGGCCTGGTCTTATCGCTCATAATTGCTCAGCAAAGCTCGAATGCGGCATGACGGTCACCTTCCGCTCGGCGCGCTCGCGCGACAGGGCGAGGATGAAGCCCATGACGACGGCGCTCGAAAGCAGGGCCGAGCCGCCATAGGAAATGAACGGCAAGGTCATGCCCTTGGCGGGCAGAAGCTGCAAGTTCACGCCCATATTGATGAAGGCCTGCAGGCCGATCTGGGTGGAGAGGCCGGCGATCGCCATGCGCTCGAAAGGCTGCTTGCGCCGGAGCGCATGCATGAGACCGCGCATCACGATGAAGCCGAAGATGCAGATAAGGGCGAGGCACAGGATGATGCCGAATTCCTCGGCGATCACGGCGAAGACGAAGTCGGTATGCGAATCCGGCAGGATCCGCTTCATCACGCCCTCGCCCGGCCCCGATCCGGACCAGCCGCCGCGCTCGAAGGAGCGCATGGCGATATCGACCTGATAGGTGTCGCCACCTTCCGGATTGAGGAAACGGTCGATGCGCGAGGTGAAGTGCGGGAACATGAAATAGGCGGCGAAGAGACCAGCCACCGCCGTGCCCGCAAGCCCGCCGACAAGCGGCAGCGAGACGCCCGCCAGGAAGAACACGGCGCCCCAGACGGAGAAAACGAGGATGGTCTGACCGAGATCGGGCTCTGCGACGAGGAGCGCCGCCGTGATGATGAGCAGGATAACGGCGAGAAGCTTGCCCGGCACTTCCGGATGTTTGGAGCCTTCCGCAAACAGCCACGCCACGATGACGATGAAGGCGGGCTTCAAGAACTCCGACGGCTGCAACGACATGCCCCCGATATAGACCCAGCGCCGCGAGCCCTTCACCTCGTCGCCAATGAAGAGCACGGCGACCATCATAGACAGAGAGACGAGGAGGATGAGAAGCGCGAGCCGCCGAACCTGGCGCGGGGTGAGCAGCGAGATGCTGAGAATGATCGCCGTCGCAGTCGGCGCATACATCGCCTGCCTGAGCGCAAAATGGTAGGGCGAAAGGCCAATACGCTCCGCAACCGGCGGGCTTGCCGCAAAGGATAGGACGACGCCGGCCGCGAGCAGAAGAAGCACCAGGAAGAGCGTCGTGCGATCGACGGTCCACCACCATTCGGCAATCAGGGAACGATCGCGACGACTGATCATGACGCACTCTCCGAGAGCGCAGCCTGCTGCGCGGATGCATCGTCCAGGGCGTTGACGGCGGCGACGAAGGCGCGTCCGCGCGCCTCGAAATCGGGAAACTGATCGAAGGAAGCCGCCGCCGGCGACAGGAGGACGACAGGCTCGTCCTCCGGATCGAGCGCCGCATCCTCCGCCGCCATCCGGACGGCGCGTGCGAGCTCTCCGGCGATGACATGCGGGACTCGCGCGGCAAGCGTGGCGGAGAATTCATCCGCCGCCTCGCCGATCAGATAGGCTTTCGCAACGCGCGGGAAGAAGCCGGACAAGCCGTGAATGCCGCCCGCCTTCGGGCGTCCGCCGACGATCCAGTAGACGGGCTGAAAGGTTGCCAGAGCGGGCGCGGCCGCATCGGCGTTGGTCGCTTTGGAATCGTCGACGAAAAGCACCTTGCCGTGTCGTCCGACGATCTGCATGCGGTGTTCGAGCCCCGGAAAACTCGCCATTCCCTCGGTGATTATCGAGACCGGAACGCCCAGCTCTCGCACCGCCGCATAGGCGCAGGCAGCATTCTGCCAGTTGTGACGCCCGCGCAAGGATGGGAACGCCGAAAGATTGAGCCTCTCACCGTTGCGCGCATCCGTCATCTGCCCGGCTTCGTCGACGCGAATGTCGGCCGCGTCCCGCTCGCGCACCGTGACGCGGGCAAGCCGGGGCGCCTGGGCTCGTTCGGAAAGCGCAACGGCAACCTCTTCCATATCGGTCTCGTCGATGCCGAGGACCGCAAGATCGTCGCCGCCCATCTTCGCAAAGATCCGCTCCTTGGCATGGCGATAGCCGGCCATGTCGCCATGGCGGTCAAGGTGATCGGGCGTCAGATTGAGCCAGACCGCAACGTTCGGCCGAAGGCGGTGGCAGAGATCGAGCTGATAGGACGAAAGCTCGAGCACATAGATTTGCTCGGGGAAACTCCCAGAGACAGGCTCGCTCGCTGAAGGCGCTGCGAGATCGAGCGCGGAGCGGCCGATATTGCCCCCCACCTCGACCGCAATTCCGGCCTCGCCGAGGAGATGCCCGATGAGCGCCGTCGTCGTCGACTTGCCGTTCGTGCCGGTGATGGCGACGAACCGGGCCTTGCCTTCAAGCTCGCGAAACAAAAGCTCCGCATCGCACAGGATCTCGACGCCTGCCCCCCGAGCCATGCCGACGATCGGATGCGGCTCGGGATGCGTGAGGGGCACGCCCGGGGCGAGCGCCAGAGCGGCAAGCTCTTCCCACGGCCATTCCCCCGGCTCTTGCAGCGTGACGCCCTCGCCCGCCGCTTTTGCCCGCGCATCTTCCCGGTTGTCCCAGGCATAGACGCGCGCCCCACCGCTGACAGCGGCCTTGACCGTCGCAAGCCCGCTGCGTGCGAGCCCGAAGACCCCGAGGCTTTTTCCTTTGAGGTGGGAGAGAGGGATCGACATCGCCGGCCTAGCGGAGTTTCAGCGTGGAGAGGCCGATCAGGGCGAGAACCACGGCGACGATCCAAAACCGGATCACCACTTGCGGTTCGGTCCAGCCGATCTGCTCGAAATGATGGTGAATGGGCGCCATCTTGAAGACGCGCTTGCCCGTGAGCTTGTAAGACGTGACCTGGATGATCACCGACAGCGCTTCCATGACGAAGATACCGCCGATGATGGCGAGCACGATCTCGTGCTTGGTGGCGACCGCGACTGCGCCGATCATGCCGCCGAGCGCCAGCGAACCCGTGTCGCCCATGAAGATCGCGGCAGGCGGCGCGTTGAACCAGAGAAAGCCGAGCCCGGCGCCGATCATCGCGCCGCAGAGAACGGCAAGCTCGCCCGTTCCGGCGACGTAATGGATCTGGAGATAATCGGCGAAGCGGATATTGCCGGCGAGATAGGCGATCAGCCCGAAGGACGCGGCAGCGATCATCACCGGGACGATGGCGAGCCCGTCGAGCCCGTCGGTCAGGTTCACGGCATTGCCGGCACCCACGATCACGAAGGCCCCGAAGACGACGAAGAAGATGCCGAGCTGGATGACGGTCTCCTTCAGGAACGGCAAAGTCAGCGCCGTCGCGCTCGCGCCCTCGCCCGCACGCATCATCACATAGACGGCAGCGCCGGCGATCAAAGCCTCGAAGCTGAGCCGCGCCCGCCCCGAAAAGCCTTTCGAGGACGCGCCCTTCACCTTGAGATAATCGTCGTAGAAGCCGATCGAACCGAAACCGAGCGTCACCAAAAGCACGCACCAGACATAAGGCGATGAAAGATCCGACCACAGAAGCGCCGAAACGACGACGCCCGTCAGGATCATCAGCCCGCCCATCGTGGGCGTTCCGGCCTTCTTGAAATGCGTTTGCGGCCCGTCGGCCCGGATCGGCTGACCTTTGCCCTGCCGAAAGCGCAGGACCTCGATCATCATCGGTCCGAACAGAAAAACGAAGAGCAGCGCCGTCATCGTCGCCGCTCCTGTTCGAAAGGTTATGTAACGGAAGATGTTGAAGACGGAGAAGTCATCCGCGAAGTTCTGCAGATAGGCCAGCATCCGTTTCAGCTCTCTTCTTTGTCGTTTGGATCTTTTGCGGGAAACCGCTCTTTCATTGCCGCAACCAGCCTGCCGAGGCCGGTGAGCAGGGAGGCTTTCGCCATCACCACGTCGCCCGGCCGGATCGCATCGAGAAGAATCGGCTCAATTTCGCCCGCTGTCTCGGCATAGGCTCCCTGCACCCGTTCCGGCAAGTGATTCCAAAGATGATGCATGAGCGGTCCGACCAGAAAGATTTGATCGGCGCGGGCTGTTGCAAGATTATCAACAAGCTCGGCATGAAAAGCCGGCGCTTGGTCGCCGAGCTCTCCCATATCGCCGAGAACGGCGATCCGGCGACCGTTCGCACCCGGCTCGGCCGCGCCTAAGAGCGCGATCGCCGCACGCATCGATGCCGGATTGGCGTTGTAGCTTTCATCGATGAGCGTGAAGCTCCCCTCACCGACGCGAAGCTGCGTGCGCGCCCCGCGCCCGACGGGAGCAGAAAACTGCGACAGCGCCTGGCCGGCGGCCGACGGGCTCTCGCCGAGGACCGCAGCCGTTGCAAGAACGGACAAGGAATTGGTGGCCAGATGGCGACCGGGCGCACCCAGCCGGTATTGCACGCTTTCGCCGAAGACGTCGGCAGTCACCCGGCTCCCGGAGTCCTCTTCGATGAGGCCGACGAGACTGACGTCACAATCGGGATGTTCTCCGAAACTGACGATCCGCGCGCCCCGCGCTCGGGCCGCGCCGACAAGACGGTCGAACTGGCCGTTGTCGCGATTGAGGATCGCCATTCCCCCCCGCTCGAGCCCCTCGAAAATCTCCGCCTTGGCATCGGCGATCGCTTCGAGCGTCCCGAAGAACTCGATATGCACGGGTTCGACGGTCGTGACGATCGCCACGTCGGGCCGCACCATCCGCGTCAGCGGGGTGATCTCGCCGGCATGGTTCATGCCGATCTCGAAAATCCCGAAAGCCGCCTTCTCCGGCAGGCGCGCAAGCGTCAGCGGCACGCCCCAATGATTGTTGAAGGAGCCCACAGGCGCATGCGTCTCGCCGAGAAGGGAGAAGGCAAGTCGCAGCATTTCTTTCGTGCCGGTCTTGCCGACAGAGCCCGTCACCGCGACGATCTTGGCGTGTGAGCGTGCCCGTGCCGCGACGCCGAGGCGTTCAAGCGCCTTCAGGGGATCATCGGGCACGACCACGAAAGGCCCGCCGGAGAGTTCCGCGAGACGATCTTCGGAGACGACCGCCAGCGCGGCACCCCGTTGCAGAGCTGCCTCGGCAAAATCGTGGCCGTCGAAGCGATCGCCTTTGATGGCGAAAAAGGCTTCCCGGGGGCCGACCGTACGGCTGTCGATGGAAATCCCGGTGATAGCCATCGGCGAGATCGCGCCAGCATCCTCTTCACCGGAAAGAGCCGGCTGAGGCGCTCCCCCTTCCAGGCGCCCCTCGGTGGCGGCCAGAAATTCGGCTATCCGCCACAAAGGGTTCATAAGGGCCGTTCCTTCGCCTCTTGCGGAGTTTCGCTGCCAAGTTCGGCCAGCGCCTTGCGCACCTCCTCCTGATCGGAAAAGGGCAGAACCTGATCGCCGACCGTCTGGCCCGTCTCGTGCCCCTTGCCGGCTACGAGCAGGATATCCCCAGGCTCGAGCCCGGCAATTCCCTGGCGGATCGCCTCGCCGCGGTCGCCGATCTCACGTGCGTTCGGCACGGCCGCCATGATGGCCCGGCGGATTGACGCCGGATCTTCGCTGCGAGGATTGTCGTCGGTGACGATGACGCGGTCGGCGGCTTCGCGCGCCGCCTCCCCCATCAGCGCGCGCTTGCCGGGATCGCGATCGCCGCCCGCCCCGAAGATGATGACGAGACGGTTCTGCGTATGCGGACGCAGCGCCTGCAGCGCTGCCGTGATCGCGCCCGGCTTGTGCGCGTAATCGACAAAAACCTGCGCCCCGTTCGGATGGCTTCCGACGAGCTCCAGCCGCCCGGGCGCACCTTGAAGCTCCGGCAGAGCCGCAAGCGCCTGATCGACCGAAAGCCCGGCCCCAATGGCGAGGCACGCGGCCATCAAGGCGTTGGAAACCTGAAACTCTCCGATGAGCGGCAGCGGCACGTAGCGCTTTTCGCCGTTCACTTCGAGGAGCAGGCGAGCCCCGTCCGGCATGCGGGTAACCGAGAGAAGCCGAAGCGTCTCACCAGCCTTTCCGATGGACAGATAGGAGAGATTGCGACGCCGGGCGATCGCCCTCACGCGCATCGCTTCCTTCTGATCGGCATCGGCAACGGCCGCTGAGCCTTCCGGCAGAAGCACTTCGAAGAGCCTGAGCTTGGCGAGAAGATACTCTTCGAGGCTCTTGTGATAATCGAGATGGTCGCGCGACAGGTTCGTAAAGCCGCCCGCCGCGAGCTTGACGCCGTCGAGCCGCCGCTGGTCGAGGCCGTGGCTGGAGGCTTCGAGCGCCAGATGCGTCACGCCCGACTTGGCAAGGTCGGCAAGCGTGCGATGCAGATAGACCGGATCCGGCGTCGTCAGGCCGGGCTTCGTCTGGCCGTCCGACGTCACGAGCCCGATCGTCCCGAGGCTCGCCGCCTTCAGCCCCGCATGGGCGAAAATCTGCCGTGTGAAGACGGCGACCGAGGTTTTGCCGCTCGTTCCGGTGATGGCGACGACGCGCTCCGGCTGTCGCCCGAAGAAATTGGCAGCAGCGATTGCGAGCGCGCGGCGCGGATCGGCAGCACGGACGACCGGCACGCCAGGATCTTCCGAAAGCGGCTTCGTGCCCGTCAGGATCGCGGCGGCCCCCTTCTTCACCGCATCCGGGATGAAGGAAGCGCCGTCAGATTTTGTGCCGGGCAACGCAGCAAAGAGCGTTCCCCTGACAACTTCGCGGCTGTCCGCGGTCAGTCCGGAGATCCACACCTCGGCGGCATCGTCGGCAACGGAAGCTTCGTCGCCGAAGAGCTTGCCGAGCCGGCGCGGTGGGTAGGCCTTGTCGGAAGCCATCGACCTGTCACCTACTCGATGGCTGCGATGGTCGTCGCCAGATCCTCTTCAGGATCGGTGAGGAGCGGCTTGATGCCGAGCATCGGGGCGATCCGGCGGATGATGGCGGCGGTCGTGGGGGCGGCATTCATGCCGGCCGTGGCGGGCAATCCAGGCTTCTCCGGGTTCGGTTCGTCGATGACCACCAGGACGAGATAGCGGGGATCGTCGATTGGAAAAGCCGAGAGGAAGGCGTTGCGGCGCTTGTCGTTTGCGTATTTGCCGTTCACCACCTTTTCCGCGGTACCCGTCTTGCCGCCGACGCGGTAGCCCGGAACGGCGGCCCGGCGGCCGGAACCTTTGAGAACGTTGAGCCGCATCAGCTTGCGCATGTCCGCGCTCGTCTCGGGCTTGACCACCCGGCGCGAAAGCTCTGCCGCGGTCCGCTCGTCGCGCGGCAGGAACGTCGGCGGGATATAATAACCGCCGTTCATCAGCGCCGCGCCGGCCGCAGCCGTCTGCAGCGGCGATACGGAAATGCCGTGACCGAAGGAAATCGTGACCGAGGAGAGCTTCGTCCACTCCCGCGGCTTCAGCGGCGCGCCAGCTTCCGGCAATTCGGTGCGCAACTCATCGAGAAGGCCGAGCTTGCCCAAAAATTCCTGCTGCATGGGGATGCCGCATTCGAGCGCCATCTTCGCCGTGCCGATATTCGACGAATAGATGAAGATCTCCGGCACGCTCAAAGCCCGGTGCTTGCCGTGGAAATCGTGAATGGTGAAGCCCGAGATGCGCAGCGGCTTGCTCGCGTCGAACGTGTCGTTCAGGTGCACGAGCCCTGAATCGAGGGCCATGGCCGTCGTAAACGTCTTGAAGGTCGAACCCATCTCGTAGACGCCGACGGTGGCGCGGTTGAGCCGATCCTTGTCGAGAGCCTGGGCCGGGATATTCGGATCGAAGTCGGGCAGCGAGCTCATGCCGACGACTTCGCCGGTCTTCACGTCGAGCACGATGCCGATGGCGGCTTTGGCGGTGTATTTGCCCATCGCCGTCTCGAGCTCGCTGCGGACCGCATGCTGGACGCGCAGATCGATGGAGAGCTTGACCGGTTCAAGACCGTGTTCGGTCGCGAAACCCGCCTGATGCAGATCGGCAAGGCCGCTGTCGTCGATATACTTTTCGATGCCGGCAATGCCCTGATTGTCGACATTGACCGCACCCAGAATGTGGGAAACGGTCGGGCCGCCAGGGTAGAAACGGCTATTTTCAGAGACGAAGCCGATGCCCGGCAGGCCGAGTTCGTGCACACGCCGGCGCTGATCCGGCGTGATCTCGCGCTTCAGCCAAAGAAAGCCGGCGTTGGTGGCAAGATCCCGCCGCAACCGCTCGCGATCGAAATCCGGAAACACCAGCGACAATTGCTCGGCGGCCTCGTCGGCATCGACGATGCGGCGAGGCTCCGCGTAAAGCGATGCCGTCTTGATGTCGGTTGCAAGGATCTCGCCGTTCTCGTCGACGATATCGGGACGCGCGGCGGCAACCGCGCTTGCAGCACCGGCGGTGCGCATATCATCGCCATTGGCGGCGAGACCCAGATGCACGAGCCGCCCGGCAAGCACCGCGTAAAGCATGCCGAAGGCGGCCATCGCGAAGACGACGCGCCAGCGCAGACGCTCATTGTCGCCGGCACGTGTGATCGACGGCTGGCGCGGGCGCGAAGCGAGATGCCGCCAGCTGCTCTCACGCCATGAATTGTCCGGCTTGAAGGCTTCGGTTGTGACGCTCACTGGAGTTTCTCCACCAGGTCGCCGGCGAGGCCGGTCAGGAGGTCACGGTCCTGCTCGCTCGGGGCGATGCTTCGCATGGGTATCTGCCTTGGATCAGCAAGTTGCGCCGGCTCGACGGGTGCAAGGTCGAGAGCTTCGGCATGCCGCGTGACGAGCTCCTCGACACGTCTCGGCTGGTTGAGAACGCTCCATTCGGCGCGCAGGAGCGACAGGCTTTCCTTCTCCTGATCGACCCGCCGCTGGAGCTCAGCCACCTCTTTGGCGACGCCCTCAGCCTGGTACTTCAGATTGAAAACGGAAAAGGCCGCGATGAGCGCCGCGGCGATGGCGACGATGTTGAGAACACGCATCATGCGAAGGCCTCCGGCTCGGCGACACCGACGAGACGCGGCATACCGAGGCGCGTGATATCGAGAGGGTGAGCGGGAGCCGCGGTGCGCTCCGCCGCACGCAGCACCGCGGAGCGAGACCGTGGATTGCGCGCGGTTTCCGCATCATCGGCTTTGAGACCGCGATTGAGCGCCGTAAAGCTCGGCGCCGGGCCGACATTGAGCGGCTGATGGCGCGAACCGCGCAGCTCCTCGCTGCGCAGACGCAGGAAGCGTTTGACGATGCGGTCCTCGAGCGAATGGAAGGCGACGACGACCAGCCGACCGCCCTCGCCCAGAACCTGCTCGGCCGCGGAAAGCGCTTCGACGAGCTCGTCGAGCTCGCGGTTGATGAAGATGCGCAGCGCCTGAAAGGTGCGCGTCGCGGGATGGATATGCGAGCCCGGAGCACGCCCGCCCGCAGCCTTCTCGACGATCGCGGCGAGCGTCGCGGTGCGCGTAATCGGCTCTTCGTCGCGGGCCGCGGCGATCGCGCGCGCAATGCGTCCGGCCCGACGCTCCTCACCGAGATGGCCGATGATGCGCTGAAGATCGCCGATCGATGCACGATTGACGACATCGGCGGCAGAAGCGCCGTCCGCCCCCATACGCATATCGAGCGGACCGTCGAAGCGGAATGAAAAGCCGCGCTCGGCCTGGTCGAGCTGCATGGAGGACACGCCGACATCGA
Organism: Afifella marina DSM 2698; assembly: GCF_900102695.1. Lineage (GTDB taxonomy): Bacteria > Pseudomonadota > Alphaproteobacteria > Rhizobiales > Afifellaceae > Afifella > Afifella marina. The sequence goes on along the minus strand of NZ_FMVW01000002.1, from coordinate 497,416 downwards.
GAACGACGCCATCGGCGGGCGTGAAATCGTTGTCTTTGGCGATCGCCTCCATCTCGGAGAAACGGCCTTCCACGAGACGCAGACGCGCCCCGTATTCCTCCAGAAGAGACGCACCGCCGACGATCGCACTCGGATCGCGGTCGATCGCCAGAACAGCACCGCCCGCCTTGAGGATCGCTCGGCTGTAGCCGCCGGCCCCGAAAGTCCCGTCGATGTAGCGCCCGTCGGCGCGCACATTGAGAGCGTGCATGACCGGATCGAGCATCACCGGCACATGCGAGGAATTGTTCGGCAGGCTTTCCGACCCGCCCATCACGCGTCGTCCTCGGACGGCCGCTTGCCGTCGAGCGAGCGGATGATGCTGCGCAGTCTGGAGCGGGCGACCTGACGGCGCGCCTGGAATTTCTCCTGCTCCCAGATCTGAAATTTGAGGCCGAGACCGGCAAACACCGCCGCATCCTTGATGCCGGCGAATTCGATGAACTCCTCGGGAAGCATGATGCGGCCGTCCTGATCGATCTTCAGAAGACGGCTGTCGGCGTAGAAGGCCGTCGAAAGGGTCTCGTAATCCTCCGAGAACGTCTCGAAGGCTTGCAGGCGCTTGCTGATCTCGTCCTGAAGACGAGAGCCGCCGCAATCGATCGCGTCCTGGTCGAGTGAGGGATAACAAAACAGCCCTTCCGTCCCTTCCCGCGCAAGCACCGCCCGGAACTGGGCAGGCACCGACACCCGGCCCTTCGCATCGAGCCGGTTGGTGAAGGTTGCCACGAACCCGTCCATACGCCTGCACACCCCATAGCGGTCATCGAGCCGCCCTCCCCGGCAAGGTCACGGCATTCCGCAAACGCGAAAGACGAGGCGCGCCGAAAACCCCACGCGCATCATCATTACCGATCCATTCCGGGTATCCATGGGATAGCATGGGATACCATGGTTTGCAATGGAATCCGGCGGGCCGAAGCACCGTTCTGATGGTCTGGAAGAGATGCGCTCACAAGGTAAACAGGCGGTAAGCGGGCCTTGCCCCCATCACCTAAACCCTTTGCCGGCAAGCATTTCCCTCATCACGAAAGACGCGCACGCAGAGAGACAGAGGCCGGAACGCAAAGCTCGTTGCGACCGTTAGAGAACGAGTGGGCAAGGGATCGGCCGCCGGCCGATCGGGTGCCGGCCTGGCGGCCCGAGGCAGCGCGACGTTCGCGTCGCGCTGCCTTGCTCATTCATTGTCGGGGGCTCCGGCTCGAGGCGCGCGATCGAGGCTCCTGGCTTCACGCCAGGCAGGGAGTATCGCGCAGGCGTTCTCTTGTTCTTGCCTGGACACTTTTGCCCCGCTAGGGACACAAAAGCGGTTCCGACGCCGCTGGCAGTTCGCTTCACCACCTCAGCAGGACACCCATGAGCATCTGGTCGCGTCTGTCCGACTTCCTCGACCGCACGGGCACGGCGATCGCCGGCCTGCGCGACGTGCTGCTGCAACTTTCAGGCAGCGACAGGCGCAAGGAGATCGCCTTCACCATCGCGATGATCGCCTTGTCGGCGAAAATGGCGAAGGCTGACGGCATCGTCTCCTTCGAAGAGATCGAGACCTTCGAGAGGCTTTTCACCGTCCCGCCCGCAGATGAGAAGAACGTCGCCCGCATCTATCGTCTGGCAAGCGCCGACATTGCAGGGTTCGAGGCCTACGCGCAGGACGCCGCCCGTCTCCTGCAGGACGATCCGGCGATGCTGGAGGACATCCTCGACGCGCTCTTCGCCATCGCCAAGGCGGACGGTGCCGTGCATCAACGCGAGCTCTCTTATCTGGAGCGGGTCGCAGCCATCTTCGGTTTCGAAGGCCGGGATTTCGAGCGCATCCGGGCGCGTCACGTGCATATGGGTCAGGCCGATCCGTGGCTGGTTCTCGGCGCGGATCCCTCATGGGACGAAAGAAAGCTGCGCGATCGCTACCGCGAGCTCGTCCGGGAGAACCACCCCGATCGCCTGATCGCACGCAATGTGCCCGAGGAATTCGTCGCCATCGCCAATGACCGGCTGGCAGCGATCAACGCGGCCTGGGAGGAAATCGGCCGCGGCCGCTCCTTCGCCTCGCGAGGCTCGGCCGCCGATCAATGAGCAACAGCCCCCTCGCTGAGTGGCGTCCGTCTCCCAATTTCAACTCTCGGAACGGCGAGCCGATCGATCTCCTTCTCCTGCATTATACAGGTATGGAGAGCGAGGACGCGGCCCTCGCCCGGCTGTGCGATCCGGAGGCGCAAGTCTCCTGCCACTATCTCGTCCGCACGGACGGCACCCGTCTCCAGCTCGTCGACGAAAAGGACCGCGCCTGGCACGCCGGCCGCGCCGCATGGAGCGGCGCGCGCGATATCAATGCCCGCTCGATCGGCATCGAGATCGCCAATTGGGGCCATGCAGCGCTCGAAGAAGGAGAGCCGCTGCCACCGTTCAGCCCCCGTCAGATCGACAGCGTTATCGCCCTCTGCCTGGATATCCTGACACGCCACAAAATCCCGGCCCGACGCGTTCTGGGCCATTCCGACGTCGCACCCGAGCGGAAACTCGACCCGGGCGAGCTCTTTCCCTGGCATCAGCTTGCGAAAGCGGGGATCGGCCATTTCGTCTCGCCGAAGCCCGCCTCGCCCGAACCGGTCCTCGCTCTCGGCGCTGAAGGCGAGCACGTCGCCGACCTCCAGAGCCTCCTCGCTCTCTATGGCTACGGGGTCACGGTCAGCGGCGTTTATGACGAGCGCACCCAGACGATCGTGGCCGCCTTCCAGAGGCACTTCCGCCCCGAGCGCATCGACGGCATCGTCGACCATTCGACGCTCCACACGCTGCACAATCTCCTCGCTGCGATCGACGAAATTTAGTCGGTTCAGAGACTTGTCGGCCGCTGCGTCACATGCCGCGTTCCATCAAATGACCTTGGAACCCGCACATTCTGGCCATCTGCGCTTTTTACCCGCCCCGCCCGGAAGAGACCGGTAAAGGGGTCAAAGTTGAAGAGAACGATTGCAGCGGTCCTGCTTGGAGCCGCTTTCATTCAGCCTGCATTCGCAGATGATGCCTCCAAAGATCTGATCATCGGCGCACAGCGGCAGGCCGCATCCGAAACCACAACCGAAAAGAGCGGCACCGCCGCGCAGAAGACCGCGCGTACGCCACGGGCCAGCTCAGGCGACAGCTCGAAAGCCTTCATCATCGCCCGGGCACACGACGCGGCGCCCAAAATCACCGGCAGCACCGACGCCGTCGCGCGCACCGAGAAAACGGCCGAAGCGAAAAAGGACACGGCCGGCAAGACCGCAAAGCCGGCCAGCGACCTGCATGCGCTCGTCGCCAAGGCCGCCGCAAAGCATGGCGTGCCGGTGGAACTCGCCAGTGCCGTGGTGATGGTGGAAAGCCGCTTCAATTCGCGCGCCACCGGCAGCGCCGGAGAGATCGGCCTCATGCAGATCAAGCCGGCGACGGCCCGCGGCCTCGGCTACACCGGTTCGATCCAGGCGCTCTACGACCCGGAAACGAACCTCGAATGGGGCATGCGCTATCTCGCCCGCGCCTATGAACTCGGCGGCGGCAACACCTGCGGCACGCTTCTGCGCTACAACGCCGGCCATTACGCGACGCGGATGACCTCCGGCGCCGCAGCCTATTGCGGTCGCGTGAAGACGGCCTTGGCTTCCGCCGGCTCGACCGTCTGATCCTTCAGCGGGAAAATATGCCAGCCGGCCTGTAAGCCGGGTTCTGTACGGCCGCGGTTGCCCGCGACGTGACGACCATTCATCTGGAGCGCCGGTTACCCGGCGCTTCTCGCGACCCACCCGAGCGGCTGGCCTGGAAACCGGCCTGGACGTGAGCGCCCGAAGACGCTCGTCCCTGCCGCCCCTTCTCGGTCTTGCTCCCGACGGGGCTTGCCGTGCCGTCCGCATTGCTGCGTCCGCGGTGGGCTCTTACCCCACCCTTTCACCCTCACCTCTCGGCCGAAGCGGAGAGGCAGACTGCTCTCTGTGGCGCTTTCCCTGAGGTTCCTCTGCATCTTGCGATACAGACTTCCCTCGCCGAGCGTTACCCGGCGTCGTGTTTCCATGGAGCCCGGACTTTCCTCTCCACCGCCCTTTCGAGACTTGGTGGAGCGGCCGTCCGGCCGGCTGGCGGCGGACAGGTGGCATTGGCAGAAGGCGGCGTCAATGCCGGAGCAATGACTACAATGACACGGCTGAGCGTGCCGCCTGGTCGTAATGGCCGGAGAGCGCCCTGAGCAGAGCGGCGAGCCGGCTCATCTCCGTCTCGTCGAGACCGAGTGATTTCACCGCCTCCACGAGCAGCGTCTCGCGGATTTTGCGGTAGCGCAGGCACGCCGCCTCGCCCTCGCTCGTGACGGCGACCGCCTTCTCCTTGCCGCGCCGGCTGGAGGAAACGAGGCCGAGCCGTTCAAGCTTCTTCAGCGTGTAGGTGACGGTGTGCGTGTCCTCGATGTTGAGGACGAGGCAGATGTCGGCGACCGTCTTCATCCGTGCGCGATGCGCAACCGTGTGAAGAACGAGGACGTCGAGCGCCGACAATCCATCCACGCCAGCGGCGGCCATGCCGCGAACCATCCACCGCGAAAAAGCGTTGTTCGCCATCTCCAGCGCGAATTCGACTTCCGACAGCGCGGACATCTCCCCTTCCGCGAGATGCGCGGCCGAGACGATCGGGCCGATCTCCGTGGTTCGTTTTGGGGTCGCCGCCATGGATCACCTTGCGAGCATGGTGCGCGGCAGGAAGAGCGCGATCTCCGGGAATGCCGCAATCAGCGCCACCGCCACCACCATGATGAGAAAGAAGGGCAGCGCCATCACCGCCACCTTGAAGATATTGTGCCCCGTAATGCCCTGCAGAACGAAGAGATTGAAACCGACGGGCGGCGTGATCTGGCTCATTTCCACGACAAGAACGAGATAGATGCCGAACCAGATGAGATCGAAGCCGGCCGCTTCCACGATCGGCAGGATGACCGAGGTCGTCAGCACGACAACCGAAATGCCGTCGAGAAAACAGCCAAGGACGATAAAGAGGAGCGTGAGGGCCGCCAGAAGTGCCGCGAACGACAAGTCCATCGCGCCGATCGCCGAGGCGAGCTCCCGCGGGATACCCGTAAATCCCATGGCGACCGTCAGCACCGCCGCCCCCATGAGAATGAAGGCGATCATGCAAGACGTGCGCGTGGCACTCATCAGCGCTTCGGCAAAGCTTGCTCTCGTCAGAGTCCCCGTTACCCAGGAAAGAAGCAGCGCCAGCATGACGCCGATCGCCGCCGCCTCCGTCGGTGCGGCGAGCCCCGCATAGATCGAGCCGATGACGCCGACGATGAGAAGAACGACAGGCAACAGCCGCCGCGCCGCCGAAAACTTCTGCCGCATGCTTGTCGAGGGATCGGCCTCGGGCATACCGGAACGGCGCAGAAGCGACCAGACGACGACATAGCCCATGAAGAGACAGGCGAGCATCGCACCCGGCAGGATGCCGGCGATGAAGAGACGTGCGATCGACTGCTCGGTCGCCGCGCCATAGACGATGAGGATGATCGAGGGCGGAATCAAAAGCCCGAGCGTGCCCGACCCGGCGAGCGTTCCGATCGCCATCTTTTCGTCGTAGCCACGGCCGCGCAGCTCCGGCAGCGACATGCGTCCGATCATGGCCGTGGTGGCGGCGGACGAGCCGGACACGGCGGCAAAGATGGCGCAGCCGACGATGTTGACGTGCAGGAGCCTTCCCGGGATGCGCCGCATGAAAGGCGAAATGCCGGCGAACATGTCCTCCGACAGGCGCGTGCGAAACAAGATCTCCCCCATCCAGATGAACATCGGCAAAGCCGTCAAATCCCAGGAGTTCGACGCACCCCAGGCCGCCGTCGCCGTCACCGCTCCGGCCGGCACGTTGGTCATCAGAAGAATGGCGACGAGCGCCACGCCGAGAAGCGACAGCGCCACCCACAGGCCGAGAGCGAGCGCACCCAGAAGACCGAAGGCAAGAAGCGCGGAGATTGTGCCGAGACCCATCACTCGCGCCCTTCCACCAGATCCTCGCCCTCGTGCTGGGCGAAGACCGGAACCTGTCCGCGAAGAAGCACGAGGAGATCGTCGAGAAGCGAAATCGTCAGGATGACGAGGCCGGCCGCCATCGTGGTCTGCGGGATCCACAGCGGGATCGGAATGATGCCGAAAGACACCTCCCCGAACTGATAGGATTCAAGGACGAGGTTGATCCCCTGAAAGGCGAGGAAACCGCAGAGCGCCGTGCCCGCGGTAAGGACCAGAGCATTGAGCGGGCGCTGCGCCGCCTCGGGCACCGACTGCAGGAGGAGATTGACGCGGATATGCACGCCGTGACGCAACGTCGAAGCGAGCGCCAGAAATGAGGCCGCCACCAACAGAAAGCCGCAGATTTCGGCAAGCGACGGGATGAGAAAGCCGTAGACGGGGTAGCCCAGAAACTGCAGCACCTTGTCGGCCACGCGCCCGAGCACCTGAACGGAGACGAGGACTGCGATCGCGACGATCGCGGCAGCCGCGGCAACCCCGGAGGCGGCATAGAGCATATCGAGCGCCTTGCGCATCGTTGTCCTCCGCTCGAATGGAAGCGGCCGGCTCAGATCTGAGCCGGCCGGGTTGCCTCACATGCTCTTGTAGTTTTCCAGAACGGCCTTGCCAGAATCGCCCGCTTCCTCGCTCCATTCCGAGGCCATCGTCTCACCGATCTTCTTCAGACCGCTCATCAGCTCGTCGGTCGGCTCTTCGACCGTCATGCCGTTATCCTTGAGCTCCTGGGTCTTCTCCTCGGTCTCCGTCTTGGAGGCTTCCCAGCCGCGCGTCTCGGCAGCAGCAGCGGCGTCCATCACCGCCTTCTGGTCGTCCTCCGAGAGGCTCTGGAAAGCCCGCTTGTTCACGAAGACCATGTTCTTCGGCAGCCAGGCCTGCGTGTTCGTATAGATTTTGACGTAATCCCAGGCCTTGGAATTGGCGCCCGTCGAGGGAGACGTCACCATGGCTTCGACCCGGCCCGTGGAAAAGGCGGTCGGCAGATCGGGCACTTCGACCTGTGTCGGCACCGCGCCTGCAAGCTGGGCAAGCCGCTCCGTCGCGGCGTTGTAGGCGCGCATCTTGAGGCCGGCGAGATCTACGACCTTCGTCACTTCCTTGGTGGTGTAAAGCCCCTGCGGCGGCCACGGCACCGAATAGAGAAGCGTCAGGCCCTGCTGATCGAGAACCTTTTCGAGCTCCGGCTTCTGCGCGTCGTAGAGCTTCTTGGCATCGTCATAGCTCGTCGCCACGAAGGGCACGGAATCGAGCCCAAAAATCGGGTCTTCATTGGACAGGCGCGAGACGAGCACCTCGCCGATCGGCACCAGCCCCTTGCGCACCGCATCCTTGATCTCCGGATGCTTGAACAGCGATCCCGCCGAATGGACGGTGATGGTGAGATCGCCGCCCGTCGCCTCTTTCACGTCCTCGGCGAACTGGGCGATGTTCTGGGTGTGGAAATTGCTGTCGCCATAGGGCGTCGGCATGTCCCAGGCGGTCTGCGCCTGCGCCGCCGTAACGGCAAAGCCGGTGGCCGCAAGCGCCCCTAGAAAGGTCTTGTACATCGATGCTCTCCCTCTTGGTTTTTCGCGAGAGCCCGAGCCGGCGTCCCGCAGCTGTGCCGAGACTGTTCGCACCCCAACGATTTGTCAACGTTGTGTTGACGTTTTCTTCCCGACATGCTTCCGATAGCCAGTCGAGCGACGGGAGAGACGATCGTGGCACAATCGGAAGCCGGCGGGAAATGGGACTTCTGGATCGATAGGGGCGGCACCTTCACGGATGTCGTGGCCCGCAATCCCGCGGGCGCACTCTCTGCGATGAAGCTCCTGTCGGAAAATCCGGGCGCCTATGACGACGCGGCGATCGAGGCGATCCGCCGCTTTCTCGAGGTTCCGGCTGGCGAGAAAATGCCGTCGGAGAAGATCGGCGCGGTCAAGATGGGCACGACGGTCGCCACCAACGCTCTCCTGGAGCGCAAGGGCGAGCGCACGGCCCTCTTGATCACCCGAGGTTTCCGAGACGCGCTCAGGATCGGCTATCAGGCGCGGCCCGATATCTTCGCCAAAAAGATCGTCCTCCCGGACCTCCTCTATGACCGCGTCGAGGAGATCGACGAGCGCGTGCGTGCCGATGGCACGGTGGAAGCCGCGCCCGACGAAGCGGCGATCCGCAAGACGCTTCAAGCCTTGAAGGACGACGGCTTCGACGCACTCGCGATCGTCTTCATGCATGCCTGGAAATACCCCGAGCACGAGGCAACCGTCGCGGAAATCGCCCGCGACATGGGCTTCACCCAGGTCTCCGTCAGCCACGAAACGTCACCGCTCGTCAAACTCGTCGGCCGCGGCGACACCACGGTGGTCGATGCCTATCTCTCGCCGATCCTCGCCCGCTACATCGCCCGCGTCGCCCGCGATCTCGGCATCAAGGAAACGGCGGACCCGGCCGAGCCGCACGATCTCGATGCCCCCCGCCTCATGTTCATGATGTCTTCGGGCGGGTTGACGGCGGCCGAACTTTTCGCCGGCAAGGACGCGATCCTGTCAGGCCCTGCCGCCGGCGTCGTCGGCGCCACCGAGACCGCAAAGATGGCCGGTCTCGACAAGATCATCGGCTTCGACATGGGCGGCACCTCGACCGACGTGTCGCATTATGCGGGCGACCTTGAACGCGCCTTCGAGACGGAAGTGGCGGGGGTCAGGATGCGCGCCCCGATGATGCGCATTCACACGGTGGCCGCCGGCGGCGGCTCGATCCTCTCTTATGCCTCGGGCCGCTTTCAGGTCGGGCCCGCCTCGGCCGGCGCCGATCCCGGACCGGCCGCCTACCGCCGCGGAGGCCCCCTCACCGTCACCGACGCCAACATCATGGCCGGGAAGATCCAGGCGACAAATTTCCCGGCGATCTTTGGTCCGAACCAGGACGAGCCGCTCGATATCGAGGCGGTAAAACAGGGGTTCGAAGCGCTCGCCAAGGAGATCGGACCGGACGAGAACGGCAGGCACCGCACGCCGGAGGAGATTGCCGATGGCTTTTTGAAAATCGCCGTCGAAAACATGGCGAACGCCATCAAGAAGATCTCGGTCGAGCGCGGCCACGACGTCACCCATTACGCGCTCTCCTGCTTCGGCGGCGCCGGCGGCCAGCACGCCTGCCAGATTGCCGACCGTCTCGGCATGCAGAAGGTGCATATTCACCCGCTCTCCGGCGTTCTCTCGGCCTACGGCATGGGCCTCGCCGACGTGCGTGCCAACAAGAGCCGCGCCACGGTCCTGCCGCTCGAAGCGGATTCTGAATCAGAACTTCAACGCGTTGAATCAGAACTTGAGGAAGAGGCCCGCAGAGAGCTTCAAGATCAGGCGATAAGCGATTCAGCCATCTCGATTATCGCCAAGGCGCATCTGCGCTACGAGGGCACCGACACACCGATCCCGGTGACGTTCGGCAACGCGGCCGAAATGCGCTCCGCCTTCGAAGACGCGCATCGCGCCCAGTTCGGCTTCATCTACGACGACAAGCCCCTGATTGCCGAGCAGGTGGAAGTGGAGGCCGTCGGCGGCGGCGCCGACATCGACGAGCCGGAAACGGACACGATCTCCGAGGATGTGCGGCCGCAATCCGCCACCCGCTTCTTTTCGGCCGGCGCCTGGCATGAGGCGGCGATCGCGCAGCGCGCCGAGCTCTCCCCCGGCGCCCGTCTGAAGGGCCCGGCCCTCATCATCGAGGACCATCAGACGATCGTCATAGAGCCCGGCTGGTCGGCAGAGATCACGGCGAAGAACCATGTCATCCTGACGCGCACCGAGGCGATGGAGCGCGACCACGCGATCGGCACCAAGGCCGATCCTGTGCTTCTCGAAATCTTCAACAACCTTTTCATGTCGATCGCCGAGCAGATGGGCGTGACGCTGCAGAACACCGCCTATTCGGTGAACATCAAGGAGCGGCTCGACTTCTCCTGCGCCGTCTTCGGACCAAACGGCACGCTCGTTGCCAACGCCCCGCATATGCCGGTGCATTTGGGCTCCATGGACCGCTCAGTGGAGACGGTGCGCGAGAAGAACCCAGACATTCGCCCCGGCGACGTCTACGCGCTCAACGCCCCCTACAATGGCGGCACGCATCTGCCCGACATCACCGTCGTCACGCCGGTTTTTGAGGAGATCAAAGACGACGAGACAGCGGCTCGCGACACTCAGGATGCGGCAAACACCATTCCTCTCCCCACCGGGGAGAGGGTGGCGTCTCCAACGCAGGAGGAGACGTCGGGTGAGGGGTCGGACTCAGCCCCCCTCACCCGGCCCGCGCTTCGCGCAGCCGACCTCTCCCCGGCGGGGAGAGGAACGGAGCAGGCTGCCAGGTCGGAGCGCAAGCCACGCATCCTCTTCTGGGTCGCCTCGCGCGGCCACCATGCCGATGTCGGCGGCGTGGCGCCGGGCTCGATGACGCCGCGGGCGACGAATGTCGACGAAGAAGGCGTTCTGATTGACAATTTCAAACTCGTCGATCAGGGCCGTTTTCGCGAAGACGCACTCCGCGAGCTTCTGACCGACCACGCCTATCCCTGCCGCAATCCGGACCAGAACATCGCCGATTTGAAGGCGCAGATCGCCGCCAACGAAAAGGGCGTCGCCGAAATGCGCAAGATGGTTGCGGAGTTCGGCCTCGACGTGGTGCAGGCCTATATGCGCCATGTCCGCGACAATGCGGCCGAAAGCGTCCGCCGCGTCATCGAGAGCCTGAAGGATTCGGAATTCTCCGTCGAAACCGACCAGGGCGCCGTCATCAAGGTGGCGATCACGGTCGACAAGGAGAACCGTTCCGCCAAGGTCGATTTCACCGGCACGTCGGAAGCCAAGGAGAACAACTTCAACGCCCCTGCCCCGGTGACGCGCGCCGCCGTGCTTTATGCCTTCCGCGTCATGGTGGAGGCCGACATACCGATGAATGCCGGCTGCCTGGAGCCGATTGAGATCGTACTTCCGAAAGGCTCGATGCTGTCACCGGAATATCCGCGCGCCGTCGTCGCCGGCAATGTCGAGACGAGCCAGCAGGTGACAAACGCCCTCTTCGGCGCGCTCGGCGCCATGGCCGCCTCCGAAGGCACGATGAACAACCTCACCTTCGGCAACGCCACCTACCAATATTACGAGACGATCTGTTCCGGCTCACCGGCCGGAGCGATGAACGACGGCACCGGCTTCGACGGCACCGATGGTGTCCACGTCCACATGACCAATTCGCGCCTCACCGATCCGGAAGTCCTGGAGATGCGCTATCCGGTGCTGCTTGAGGATTTTCATATCCGCTACGGCTCGGGCGGACGCGGAGAATTCTCGGCAGGATCGGGCACAAGCCGCACCATCCGCTTCCTCGAAGAGATGGACTGCGCCATCCTCTCCTCCCACCGAAAGATCGCTCCGCACGGCCTCAAGGGCGGCGAAGCCGGTCAAGTCGGCAAAACCGAGATCCGCCGCCTCGATGGAAGTCTCGAAGAACTCGAAGGCGCAGATCAGACCATCCTGAAGGCCGGCGAAGCGGTGATCGTCACCACCCCGACCGGCGGGGGATTTGGGGCGGCCTGAACCCTCAAACACGGACGGCGCGAAAACTCTCCGCGCCGTCTGAGAAAATCGTGTCGCGTGCTCAGCTACCGCCGCCGTCGCCCGGCGCAGGCGCCTGGATGTCGACGTTCACGTCCGGCCCACCGCCTCCGCCACCTGTGAAGATGTTCACGCCGCCGAGTGCCAGGAAGAGGATGACGACGAGGACGAGAAGCGCCCCGACCATGAAGGCGAGGAAGGTGTTACCGCCCGAGCTTTCCGCCATTTTGTTCTCCGTTTTTCATCCCGTGCCACAATGCCGACCCGCGCGGATCGTTCCCGCGACGCGGCACCTCCCCTCTCCGTCAGGTCTCCGTCGGGCCCCGTGGGCCTTGCGATACGCACCCCACCCTCGTCATGTTCAGAAGAACCTCTTCGATCGCCCGGACACGTCTTCGCAGCGGGCGATTGCTCCCTATATGCCTCTTCAAACAGGGAGATTTCTCATGATTGACACTGCCGCCCGGACCGATGGCCAGCATGTTTCGCAATCCGGCTACGATCTGACGCCGATCCGCGGTGAAGAACGCGACAGGCTCGCTGAAAAGCTGACGCCGGAAGAGCGCCACATCATGCTCGACCACGGCACGGAGACGCCGTTCTGCGGCGGCCTTCTCACCAACAAGGAGGACGGCGTCTACACCTGCAGGCTCTGCAGCCTGCCACTCTTCCGTTCGGTGACGAAATTCGAATCCGGCACCGGCTGGCCGAGCTTCTACGAGCCCTTCGATCCGGAACATGTGCGCGAGATCGAGGACAATTCCCACGGCATGCGCCGCATCGAGACACGCTGTGCGCGCTGCGACAGCCATCTGGGTCACGTCTTCCCCGACGGGCCGCGCCCGACGGGTCTGCGCTATTGCATGAACTCAGCCGCGCTCGAATTCGATAAGGAATAACGGGCACGTCTGTGAGCTGACACGGCACGATGTCGAAGACGCTGATCCTCATTGGGCTCGCCCTCGTCGCGGCGGGCCTTCTGTGGCCGCTCCTTTCAAGGTTCGGCCTCTTCCGCCTGCCCGGCGATATCGCGGTCGAACGGGAGAATTTCTCGTTCTATTTTCCGATCACAACGATGGTGATCGTGAGCCTCGTCCTCTCGCTCATCCTGTGGTTTTTCAATCGCTGAGCCTCGTCAATAGGCTTGCGAAAGGTCACGCACCTCGCTGTAGGGATAATGGCGCAAGGTTTCGTTGAAGAACGCGCCGGCCGACGGCGCCGCGAGGAGGTCGCGAAACGTCGCCTCGGAGACGCCTTCGTAGCGATAGATGCGGCCGCTCCGGAAGGCGATGAAAAGCAGGCATCGCGCGGGCACGTAGAGAGCCCGCTCCAGGGCTTCGGAGCCGAAACTGTGCTCGATGACCTCCATCAGGAGGAGCATCTAGGGCCGCCGAAAGGCTGGGGCGACCTGCCGGGCACAACCGCCCGAAGCAGCAGCCCGGAATCGAAACGGGCCGCACGCGGCGGCCCGTCCAAGAAAAATGTTCGTGTCCCCAAGACCGGGGCTCCGCCTCAATTGAGGGCGGTCAGATCCGTCGCCGTCGGAGCGCCATCGCGCATCTCGACGTCGAAGAAGACGATCTGGTCGGGCTGAAGCGTCGCCAGCCCGGCGCGCTCAAGCGCGGTGCGGTGAACAAAAATGTCGGCGCCCTCATCGGGGCGGATAAAGCCGAAGCCTCGGCGGGTGTCGAACCAGACAACGTTGCCTGTATGCATAATTCGGGTGTCCTTTGACTCACTTTCGCGCCGCGCTCCGCGGCTGCGTTCAGCGATGTGATTGATTGATTGGGAATATGCGCCGCCCGGCTTTCGCGGGGCTTGTGGCGCGGGCAGCTTGCAAGCCGCCCCTCAGATGCCAACCATATGGATGCCGAAGACGGCGGTTTCAAGGCCCACTGCGGCACGAACAAGCTGAGCCCCGACGGCTGCGGCCGAAACCCTCAATAGCCCGCCTTGAAAGGACGCCCGCTCTGAAACTCAGCGCGCCGTCGGAATGTCGGCCATCTGCGTCCAGGGCTTCAAATCGATGATCGGCGTGCCATCGAGACAATCCAAGGCATCGACGACGATCACACCTCTCTCCCGGTCGACCTCCCGCACGGAGACGAGCGACAACCCGATCGGATTGGGCCGCACGGGAGAGCGCAAAGAGAAGACGCCGGCCGGATGCTCGCGGTGCTTCGGTGCCTGAACGATGAGATCGCGTCGTGCACCGTCCATCCACATGAGCACGAAGACCGCCTGGCCCGGCCGATAATCGGCGAGGCCTGGCCGGTAGGGCTCGTCGATCTGCAGCGAAAAGCGCAGACCCTGATCAGCCTCCGCTCGCTCGCGCGCCTGCCCGATATTGCGTGGGCATTCGCCGGGTCCCACCCACGGCGTCTTGGCATGACCGATATAGACGAGACCTGCATCGGGCGCCTGCTTGCCGGGGTCGAAGGCGAGTGCGATCTCCCCGTCCCGCGTCGGATTCTCCCACGAGCGGGATCCGACATCCGGCTTTTCGTGCCCCGAGCCAGAGCCTGCCGTCTCGAATTCCTTCCGATCTTCCGCCATGCGTCTCTCCTCAAGGACGAGTTAGGCGAAGGTGGCGGCACGGTTCAAGCGTGAGAGCGTCGCAAGCAGGAGGCGACGAGATGTTGGCTGCGGAACGATCCGTCCCGGCAGGTCGACGCATGTCGACCGTTGCGCCATTCGGCAAAAAGATATAATGCTATCTTTATATCTTTCTGGAAGAGATCTTGATGGGCCTGACGAAGCTCTCGCGCGCCGCTCAGGCGCTCGCCGATGAAACCCGGCTCCGCCTTGTGGCGCTGCTTGCCGAGGGCGAGCGCCCCGTCAAGGAGCTCGTGGAAATCCTTGGCCAGTCGCAGCCGCGCATCTCCCGGCATCTGAAGATTCTGACGGAAGCCGACATCATTCGCCGGCTGCCGGAAGGCGCGCATGTCTATTACCGGCTGGCCTCCGACGGCGAAGCGGCGACCCTGGCACACGCGGCCCTTGCCGCCATGCAGACGGATCCCTTGCGCAACGAGACGGATTTGCGCCGCGATCGCGACAGGCTGGAGCTCATTCGCCGCCGCAACCAGGAAACGGCCGAGCTCTATTTCGCGCGCCATGCCGAGGAATGGGATCGCCTGCGTTCCCTGCACGTGCCGGAAAAGGAGGTCGAGGCGGCAATCCGTGCCAGGCTGAGCGGCCACCATTGCCGCTCGCTGCTCGACATCGGCACCGGCACCGGCCGCATGCTCGAACTTCTTGCCGATTGCGCCGAGCGGCTGACGGGCATCGATCGCTCGCCGCAGATGCTGGCGCTTGCAAGAACCAGCCTTGAACGTGCGGGCCTCTCGCATGTCAGGCTGCGCAGCGGCGACGCGCTCAACCTTCCCCTGCCACGCGCGTTCTTTGACGTCGTCGTCATCCACCAGGTCCTGCATTTTCTGGAAGACCCGCGGGCCGCCCTTTCGGAGGCGGCGCGGGTTCTGGCGCCCGGCGGGATGCTGCTCGTCGTCGACTTCGCCCCCCATCATCTGGAATTCCTGCGCCAGAACCACGCGCATCTGAGGCTCGGCTTCTCCGACGAGCAGCTCACGCAATGGCTGTCGGCCACCGCCCTCGAGCAATTCTCCATCCAGCATCTCGCCCCCAAGTCTCCGGCCAGAGAGGACGAGCATTTGACGGTCACCATCGCGACAGCCTTCAAGGCCGAGGCCGACGAAGACGCGGAACCCCTCCAGGAAGGAGCGCTCGCATGACGCCTGCAGCCCACCACGCCGACGGACCGAAGAGGCTCGAGCTCTCATTCGAGTTCTTTCCGCCCAAGAAGCCCGAGCAATTCGCCGCCTTCAAAGACACGGCAGAACGGCTCAAAGCCTTTGCGCCGGATTTCGTTTCCGTCACCTATGGCGCCGGCGGTACGTCGAAGGACCGCTCTTTCGCGGCGGTGGAGATGCTGACGCAGGAAGTCGGCCTGCCGACGGCCGCGCATCTTACCTGCGTCTCTGCCGCCTGCTCCGAGACGAACGAGGCGATCGCGACCTTTCAGACCTTCGGCGTCAGGCATTTCGTGGCGTTGCGCGGCGACCCGCCGGAGGGGCCCGGCACGCCCTACGCCCCGCATCCAGAGGGCTACACCGATACGGCCGACTTGATCCGGGGCCTTCGCCGCATCGACGATTTCGAGATCTCCGTCAGCGCCTATCCGGAGCGCCATCCGGAAAGCCCTGACTGGGACACCGAGATCGACATCCTGAAGCGCAAGGTCGAGGCCGGCGCGACCCGTGCCCTGACGCAGTTCTTCTACGACAATGACGATTTTGAACGGTATGTGGAGAAGGTTGCGGCCGCCGGCATCACGATCCCAATCGTGCCGGGCATCCTGCCAGTGCACCGCTTCGCCGCCGTGCATTCCTTTGCCGGCCGCTGCGGCGCGCGCATCCCGCCGCATCTTCTGCCGCTATCGGAGCTTTCAGGCGAGGCGCATTTCGAAGCCGCGGTCGACCTCGCCGCGCGCCAGATCGACGACCTCGCGCAACGCGGCGTCTCCGGCTTTCATATCTACACGATGAACCAGCACCGCCTCGTCTCGGCGGTCTTGAAAGCGGCAAGAATTTTCGAAGGGGAAAGGACATGCTGCGCGGCATGAGCACGCCGCGCAGCCGAAGAAGAGTTGAACGTCGCCGATATCACACCGCGCCCAGCACGATCGCGCAGATAAAGACAAAGGCAGATATCAAGGCGATCATGTTGATTGATTTCGCCAGGTTCATGGCATCCTCCCGCATCTTTTACGCCTAAAGTCTAACGCCAAACATTGCTGACAGGAATGTTTTTCGTCATTGCGACGCATTGTTCTCTTCATGCGGCAGGTCGCCGCAGTCAGATTCTCTCCGAAATACCAGCGGTTTAGGCATGCTGCGTCGCGACATTCCCGCTAAGCCGGCATAGTTTTTTTTGTTTCCGCGCTCCTCCGAGGGCCTGAAGAGCCGCTCTCCGACACTGTTTTCGCATCTGGATATGAACTTAGAAGTATTATAGAATACCGCTTTTACGGAGGACGCGACCTTGCCCCATCTGTTTCGCTTCCTGTTCGTGCACGTCGCGCTTGGCGCTCTCGTCGGCTGGTTGTTCCTGGCGATTCTGCTGGGCTTCGACACCGGCGGTTTGTGGACGCTGATCTCTCACTCATCCACGCCCCTTCTGCCGCTCGCCCTTCTGGCGGCTTTCTTTGCCCTGACCTTCGGCGGCGCGGTGACCGCAAGCGGCGTCCTTCTGTCGGCGGAGGAAGGCGACGAGCCGCCCATCGGCCCGAAACGGCGCCGGCGCCGGCGCCTGATGGCGCTCCCGTCTCTGTCTCCGCGCCCGGCCCCGCGTCCAGCGGTGGCCGTCGCGGGCGCACGGCGCAGACCCCGCATCCACGATATGGACGAGCTGCACCGGGGCTGATCGAAAAACCTGCGCCGATACGGGAAAGACAACGCGGATAATATGCCGCCGGGTCTTCGCCCGGCCGCCCTGTCCTGCTAAACACCGCCAACGGCGATTCCTGAAGACGACGGGGCCAAAACGATCAAAACCTTCACCGACGCACGCGAGGCTGCGCTGGAGATGCGGCCGGATGTTCCGGTCTATTGTTTCCATCCACAGGTCCTCGCCGAGGACGTTGCGCATTTTGCGCAGGCGTTCCCTGGCAAGACGGCCTATGCCGTCAAAACCAATGGCGAGCCCTTCGTTCTCAAGGCGATCGCCGATGCCGGCGTGAAAACTTTCGACGTCGCCAGCCCGGCCGAATTTGCGGCTGCGCGCGAAGCCTCGCCCAACGCCGAACTCCTCTACATGCACCCGGTGAAGGCCCAGTCGGATATCCGCCTGGCGCTCGAAAGCTACGGCATCCGCACCCTCTCCCTCGACCACGAGGACGAGGTGGCGAAAATCCTGCGGATCGTGCGGGCGCTCGATTTCGATCCGGCAGATCTGACCTTGTTCGTGCGCCTGCAGACCAAGGGTTCGGCCACCTACGAATTGTCGAAGAAATTCGGCGCCACCCCCGCCCATGCGGTGGAGCTTTTGCAGCGCATCGCCGGCATCGGCTTCAAGCCGGCCCTTTGCTTCCATGTCGGCAGCCAGATCGAAGACCCGGAAATCTACGAGCGCGCGCTGGGCTCGGCCGATTGGGTACGCGCCCGCTCCGGCGTGGAATTGACGGCGCTCGATGTCGGTGGCGGCTTTCCGGCGCCCTACGGCTACGATCCGCGCCGCAAGAAGCGCATCATGCCCGACCGCGACGAGATCATGGCGCGGCTTCGAAAAGATCTGACGGAATGGGGCTTTGCCGACCTGCCGCTCATTGCCGAGCCGGGCCGGGTCATCGTCGCCCGCTCCATTTCGCTGATCGTGCGTGTGCTCCTGAAAAAAGGCAAGCG
The DNA here is from genome assembly GCF_900102695.1 of Afifella marina DSM 2698. GTDB lineage: Bacteria > Pseudomonadota > Alphaproteobacteria > Rhizobiales > Afifellaceae > Afifella > Afifella marina. The sequence goes on along the minus strand of NZ_FMVW01000002.1, from coordinate 479,329 downwards.
CATCTACATCAACGACGGCATCTGGGCTTCGCTCTCAGATTCCTGGACGGGCAAGATCACCCTTCCTGCCCGCTTCATTCCCGATCCCGCCCGCAAGCGCCGCTCCGGAAACCCGCACGAAATCGTGCCGTTCAAGGTTTGCGGCGCAACCTGCGACAGCGTGGATATCCTCTCCCGCCCCTTCTGGCTGCCCGAGACGGTCGATACCGGCGACTGGATCGAGATCGGCCATATCGGCGCCTATTCCCTGTCGCTTCGAAGCCGCTTCAACGGCTTTTATCCCGACACGGTCGTCGAGGTGGAAACCCCCTTCGACGAAGGCGACAAGCCGGAAGGCTTTGCCGCGATCGAGACCATGGCCGACTGAGCTTCGCGCTCAGCCGCGAACTTACCAACAACGCATCCACAAGCTGCGCACAGGCAATCCACGCCTTGTTCACACCTTGCCGTCGCTCCTGATGGGGCTTTCCACAGGTCGCTCTTCACAGCCTGTGGAAAGCTCTTACGCGAGCATCATCTTGTCGTCGTCGAGCTGCTTGCCGATCGCGCGCCCGAACAGGCTCGAGAGATCCTGAACGGTGAGTTTCGCCCGTTCCTCTTCTGTGAAGTCGAGGACGATGCGGCCGGAATCCATCATGATGGTGCGATGACCGACGGCCAGCGCATCGCGCATCGAATGCGTCACCATCAAGGTCGTCAACTTGCGCGTCTCGGCGATCTCTGTGGAAAGCGCCAGGACTTTTGCGGCAGCACCCGGATCGAGCGCGGCCGTATGCTCGTCGAGAACGAGAATCTTCATCGGCAGAAGTGTCGCCATCAACAGGCTGATCGCCTGGCGCTGCCCGCCCGACAAGGTGCCGACCGGCTGCGTCATGCGGTCTTCCAAGCCGATCTCGAGCTTCGCCACCTGGTCGGCGAGCCATTTGCGGTTCTGGCGAGTGCCAAGGGCGCCTTTGAGGCCCCGGCTTTTGCCGCGCGCCGCAGCGAGCGCAAGATTCTCTTCGATCGATAGGGACGAGCAGGTGCCGAGCCGCGGCTCCTGAAAGACGCGGCCGACATGCATCGCCCGCCGGTGCGGAGACCAAGCCGTTACGTCCTCGCCATCGAGATGCACGCTGCCGCGTTCGGGCTTCACCGTTCCGACGACGACCGACAGAAGCGTCGATTTGCCGGCGCCGTTCGAACCGATGACGGTGACGAACTCGCCATCCGCGATCTTGAGGTTGATATCGCTGAGCGCCCTCACCTCCGTCGGCGTGCCTGCATTGAAGGTGACGTGGATGTTATTCAAGGACAGCATCAGCCGGCCCTCTTGGCGGCGGGCGCACGGCGCGGCGTCATGCCGGCCCTGCGACGGTTTCTTTGCGCGCGGCCCTTGGACAGGACGACCGCGATCGCAACGACGATCGCCGTCACGAGATTGAGGTCCTGCGGCTGGATGCCGATGAAGCCGGCACTGAGCGACAGGGCGATGAAGAGACGATAGACGAGCGCACCGACAATACAGCCGAGCGTGGCGACGAACACCATGCGCCGGCCGAGGATCGCCTCGCCGATGATGAGGGCGGCAAGCCCGGTCACGATCGTGCCGATACCCATGGAGACGTCCGCCACGCCCTGAAGCTGCGCAAACAAGGCGCCGGCAAGCGCGACGAGACCGTTGCTGATCGCCATGCCGACGAGCGCCATGCGCCCGACCGCAATGCCCTGCGCCTCCGCCATGGCCGGATTCTCACCGGACGCACGCAAGGCGAGCCCCAGTTCGGTCTTCAAGAACCAATCGACGAGGAACTTGGCCGCGAAGGCCACGATCGCAATCAGGACCGTATTCGTCCAAAGCCCGAAATTGAACCAGGATTGGGCCACGTCGAAAACCGTATCGACGTTGTAGAGGGGCACGTTCGGCCCACCCATGATCCTGAGATTGATGGAGAAAAGCGCCACCATCGTCAGAATGCCGGACAGAAGGTTCATGATGCCGAAGCGCACGTTGAGAAGCGCTGTCACGAGCCCTGCCCCCCAGCCCGCGACGATCGCAAGCCCGGTTGCAAGAAACGGATCGACACCGGAAGCGAGAGCGGCAGCCGCAACCGCCGCTCCGAGCGGAAAACTGCCGTCGACCGTCAAATCGGGGAAGTCGAGCACGCGGAACGAGAGAAACACCCCGAGCGCGACGAGCGAAAACAGAAGTCCCGATTCAAGGGCGCCAGCAAAGGCGAAAAGGCTCATAATTAGCGAACGACCTTCTTCGCCTTGGCAAGCATGTCGTCAGGAATGGTGACGCCCATCTTCTCGGCCGAACTGACGTTGAGATAAAGATCCTGGCTGTCGGACACGGCAACCGGGATATCGGCCGGCGATTTGCCGTCCAGGATGTCGGCCGCCATTTCGCCGGAGAGGACACCCATCTTGTAATAATCGAAGCCGAGGGCTGCGAGGGCGCCGCGATTGACGGAATCGACGTCGGAGGCAAACACCGGCAGACCGGCGCGTTCGCCGACCATGACGACGCCTTCAAGCACGGAGACGACGGTGTTGTCGACCGGCAGAAGCACGGCGTCGGCCCGTCCGACGAGGCTGCGTGCGGCATCGGCAACGAGGGTCGACTGCGCCGCAGGCGCCTCCACGAGCGTCATCCCGAAAGGCTCGACCGCGGTCTTCAGGTCTTCCACCTGCTTGGCCGCATTGGCTTCGCCGGGATTGTAGATGACACCGAGTTTCTTGGCGTCCGGCATCAGCTCTTTGATGAGCTCGAGCATCGGCTCGTAGGGCTGCTGGTCGCTCGTCCCGGTGACGAGACCGCCCGGCTTTTCGCGACTTTCCACAAGGCCCGCACCGACCGGATCGGTGACGGCTGCAAAGATCACCGGAGTGTTCTTGAGCGCGTGTTTGACGGCCTGGGCGGAGGGGGTGGAAATCCCGACGGCGAGATCGGGCTCAAGCCCGGCGAATTCCGATGCGATCTGCGCCTGCGTCGCCATATTGCCCTGAGCCGAGCGCGACACGATCTTGAGGTTTTCACCTTCCTTGTAGCCGCGCTCTGCGAGGCCTTCGATTATGCCCTTGCGCACGGCGTCGAGAGCCGGATGCTCGACGATATAGGTGATCGCGACGGTCTTCGTGTCCTGCGCCTTGGATTCATCGACGGTCGCTGCGCCGGCAATGCCGAGTGCAAGCGCGGCCAAAGCAAGAGCTTTGAAGGTCTGCATATGAACGCCTTTCAAGATTGAGAGAAAGGAAATCTGCCTCATTGCCCCGTGGCAGACCCGATGCCGGCAAATTTGCCGCCGCCCCCCAAGGCGGGCACATCGAACGTCCTGCCAAAGAGTTCGATTTTCAAGATTTTACGCAATAGCACGGCAGAAGCTGCGATCAACGCCTTCCGAGACCAAAGCCTGCGGTTGTTCGTCCGACCGTGAATGATGCGGGCCTGTCCTGAATTGAGCACTGGCGCCCGCCACGATAAAAGCCGCCCTTTCGTTGAGGACGACCGTCAGATGGATAGAACGCGATTGTACCTGACGGGGGCATCATGCTCTGGCGTTTCAACGCTCGGCACTCTCTTGGCCGAGCGGTTCGGTGTTCCCCATCTCGATGTCGACGACTTCTACTGGATGCCGACCGATCCTCCCTTCAGCACGAAACGCCCGCCGGAAGACCGCGTCCGCCTGATCCAGGAGAGGCAAGCCGCATCTCAGGGATGGGTCCTGACGGGTTCGTTCATCGGATGGGGCGATGCCTTGATCGACCACGTCGATCTCATCGTGTTCCTGAAGACGCCCACCAGCATTCGGCTTCAACGTCTGGATCGGCGCGAAGCTGAACGACATGGCGCACGCATTCTGCCAGGTGGAGATATGCACGAAGCGCATCTGGCATTCAGAGATTGGGCTTCACGCTATGACGACCCCACCTTCACGGGGCGCAACATCGCGCAGCACGAGCGCTGGTTGAGCACCCAGTCCGCCCCCGTTCTCCGCCTGTCGGGCGAGCGCCCGAGCGACGAATTGGCAGACGACGTGAAAGGGGCGCTTGCGCATCTTCAGTCTATGAGACTTGCCTGACCCTTTCGGAAGGCCGAACCCTCGTAAGGGCTCGAAGTCGGTTTCCGAGCCCCACACATTTATTCGTCGGCCGCCTAGCGAATCTTGGCGAGCAGCTCTTGCGTCGGCCAGGCATCGGCCGGCAGGCCGAGCCGCAGCTGTTCGGCGCGCACGGCGTCACGCGTCATTGCGCCCAGAATGCCGTCGACCTTCCCGACCTTATAGCCCTTGTCGAGAAGCGCCTGCTGCAACTGCTTCATCTGCGCACCCGACAAACCACTGGACGCATTGCCCATATCGACGCGCGGCGCGCCGTCCAGGCGCGTGGCGAGATAGGCCGCGGTCGTGGCGTAGACGAGCGACTGGTTCCATTCCAGGAAGACATGGAAATTCGGATAGGCGAGAAAGGCCGGCCCGTTGCGTCCCATCGGCAGGACGAGAGAGGCGGGCAAAGAACCGCCCGGAAGATTGCCCGAACGCGCCTTCACGCCCCAGGATTCCCACTTGCTCACCGGGATTTTGTTGTAGAGCCCGGCCTCCGCCCAGGGCAGATCGGCCGGAATCACGACCTCCTGCAGCCATGGCTCGTTCGCACGCCAGCCGAGGCGGTTCAGGAAATTGCCCGCGGTCGCGAGCACGTCCGGCACGCTCTTCTTCAGGTTCACATGCCCGTCGCCGTCAAAATCGACGCCGGAGGCGAGATAATCGGAAGGAAGGATCTGTGTCTGGCCGAGCTCACCCGCCCAGGCACCCTTCATCTCCGAGCGTGCGAGATCGCCGCGATCGAGGAGCTTCAAGGCGGCGATGAGCTGCGGCCTGAAAAGCTCCGGCCGCCGGCAATCATGTGCAAGCGTGGCGAGCGCGTTGAGCGTATCGAAATCGCCCTGATTGGCGCCGAAATCCGTCTCCAGTGCCCAGAACGCCGAAATCACCGGCCCCGGAACGCCGTATGTCTGCTCGATGCGCGAGAAGGTCGAAGAATATTTGTTGAGAAGCGAACGGCCGTTCTTCAGCCGGTAATCGTTGACCATACGGCCCGCGAACTCGGCAAACGTCTGAGTGAATACGCCCTGCGCGCGATCGCGCGAAATGACCCGCCGATCGAATTGCACACCGGAAAGGGCGGACAGGCCCCGATCGGAGACGCCGGCTGCGGCCGCCTCCTGCTTCACTCCGTTGAGCCAGGTCGAAAAATCGCCGCCGCATTGCTGAGCGGCGGCCGGCGTCGCAAGGACGAGACCGAAAACGGCCGCCGTCCATACACATTTCGCGCGCATGAGATCTCCTAGTGATTCCCGCGCCCCGCATTCTGGCGCGGCCCTCTAACGATTCAAGAAGTGGGCCTTTTCAAGAAGCGGAGCGCGGATCGATCAAAACTCTCGCTCAGGCCGATTCCGTCTCGGCGGAAAGGGTCGGATAGTCCGTATATCCGTGCTCATCGCCGCCATAGAACGTCGCCTGGTCCGGCTCGGCGAGCGGGGCATTCCGCTTGAGCCGCTCCACAAGGTCGGGATTGGAGATGAACGGCCGTCCGAAGGCCACGAGATCGGCCTTCCCCTCATCGACGGCTGAAATCGCGAGCTCGCGCGTATAGCCGTTGTTGCCGATGTAGAGGCCGTCAAAATCCCGCTTCAACGTGGTGACGTCGAACTGCCCTTCCGGCTGACGGGCACCGCGCGTCTCGCCTTCGATGACGTGCAGATAGACGAGCCGTCTTTCGGAGAGTTCACGCACATAGGCACGGAAGAGCATCTCCGGATCGGAATCGGCGATGTCGTTCGCGGGACTGACCGGCGAAATCCGGATGCCGACCCGTTCCGGACCCCACACATCGACGACGGCATCGACCACCTGCAGCGGAAAACGCATGCGGTTGTCGAGCGAACCGCCATAGGTGTCATGGCGCCTGTTGGTCTTGTCGCGCAAAAACTGGTCGAGCAGATAACCGTTGGCGGAATGGATCTCGACGCCGTCGAAACCGGCACGCTGAGCGTTCGCGGCGGCCTTACGGTAATCCTCGACGATGCCCGGCAGCTCATCGGCACTGAGCGCCCGCGGCTCCACGGCGTCCTTGAAACCCTCCTCGGTGAACGCTTTCACGTTCGGCTTGAGCGGAGACGGTGCGACCGGAAGCTGACCGTTCGGCTGCAGATCGGGATGCGAGATGCGCCCGACATGCCACAATTGCAGGACGATCTTGCCGCCCGCGTCGTGCACGGCGTCAGTGACCGCACGCCAGCGCTCCACCTGCAGGTCGGAATGGATGCCGGGCGTCCAGGCATAGCCTTTGCCCTGCTGCGTGATCTGTGTCGCTTCCGCGATGATCAGCCCGGCCGAGGCACGCTGGCGGTAATACTCCACGTGCCAGTCCCTCGGGGCATCGTTCTCGTCGGCGCGGCTGCGCGTCAACGGCGCCATGACGATGCGGTTGGCAAGCGGTACGGGGCCGAGATCGATCGGCTGAAAGAGCTTGGACAATGTCTCAGACATAAACTTCCCTTTTCAAAACGGCGGGCGGGTGTCGTTGCGCATCTAATTAGGTGCAACGCAAAATCTCGCCAGACATGGCTACCGCGATTTATCCCCTACTCGCCAGGGCGGAACCCAACCAAGGCCGCAAGGTTCCGGTTCGGTCAAGTTGCCGTGTAATGGCACAGCCGGCGTTGCGCCACATGCAACCGCCGCTAAACTCCCTCAGATAAAGGCCTGATGGGAGAGATGGGCATGCGGCCGCCTTCGCCACTCCGCCGGCTGCGGATGAGGGGATCAGCTTCCCCTGCCATCACCCGCGCGATTACCCGCCCCGTCGTCCGCGCAATCACTGCTGCCATCATCAGCCTTGCAGCTTCGATCGGCCCCTTTGGCGAAGTTGCCAACGCCGCGCCCTTGGCCGTTCAGGAGCAGACGGAACGTCAGACCCCGAGCCGCTGCCTCGCAATCGCAGAAGCCGCTCCACCCACGCTCTATGCGAGCTATCGCCGCCTCGACGCGCCCGCACGGCACCTCGTCCAGGGCAAGCCCTTCGCCCTGCGACCGCCCGAGCAGGGCGAGGTGACGATCCGCTTCGTCGGCCACGCCACCTTTCTCATCGAAAGCCCCGAGGGCGTGACGATCGCCACCGATTACGACGGCTGGGCCGGCGGCGTGACGCCGGACGTCGTCACCATGAACCACGCCCATTCCTCGCATTACACCGACCAGCCCGATCCGGCGATCGCCCATGTCCTGCGCGGCTGGAACCCACAAGGCGGCGAAGCCCACCACAACCTCACCGTCGGCGATGTCCTCATCCGCAACGTGCCGACCGACATTCGCAGCTTCGGCGGGCGCGAGACGGCGGGCAATTCCATCTTCATCTTCGAGACGGCAGGCCTTTGCATCGGCCATCTCGGCCACCTCCACCACGTGCTGGCGCCCGAAGATCTCGGTATCATCGGCCAGCTCGACGTCGTCATGGTGGCGGTCGACGGCTCCTACACGATGAGCCAGGACGCGGTCGTGGAAACGCTGAAAGTTCTGAAATCTCGCCTCATCCTGCCCATGCATTATTTCGGCATGGGCACGCTGCAGCGCTTCCTCTCCCGCCTCGGCGAGGATTTTGCCGTCGAGATCAACCCAAGCGCGGAAACCACGGTCTCGGTCGCCACCCTGCCGCTCGACCCGAAAGTGCTGGTTCTGCCGGGCCACTGACACCGCCGCCGTCAAAACCGTCTCGGCCCTTGCCTCTCCCCTCCTCCGGCGCGACGACTTGCCGAGGGGCGCAGCAGCTGCAATTGCTGGCAAACGGACAAGATGGCGCAAAAATCGGAAAAACTCAGTCTCGTCGAGGTGACCGCTCTCGGCATCGGCGGCATGATCGGTGGTGGCATCTTCGCCGTTCTCGGCCTGGCGATGGCGACGGCCGGCCACGCGGTTGCGCTAACCCTCGCAGGTGGCGGCGCGATCGCACTTCTGACGGGCCTCTCCTACGCCCGTCTCGGCCTCACCTTTCGCGATGATGGCGGCAGCTTCACCTATATCGAGAAGGCGTTCGCCGCGCCCGCGATCGCCGGCGTTGCGGGCTGGCTGCTGGTGGCGGGCTATGTCGGCACGCTCGCCCTCTATGCGAGCGCCTTCGGCGAATATGGCGCAAGCCTTCTGCCTAAGACCATCGATCCGGCCTGGGCGCCGGGTGCCTTGGGCGCCTTCGTCCTCGGGCTCTTCCTCGCCATCAATCTCGTCGGCGCGAAAATCTCCGGCGGCGTCGAGCTCGGCGTCGTCGCGATCAAGCTCGCCATTCTTGCGCTGTTTGCAGCCGTCGCCATGGGCGGCATCAAGGCCGACCATTTCGTGCCGGTCTTCAATCTCGGCATCACAGCGCCGATCGCCGCGATCGCGCTCATTTTCGTTGCCTATGAAGGCTTCGAACTCATTCCGAACGCCGTCGATGAAATGGCGAACCCGGAACGAAACCTGCCGCGGGCGATCGTCATCGCGATCCTCGTCACCACCGCGATCTATGTCGTCGTCGCGATCGCGGCTCTCGGCAATCTGACGCCTCAGGAGATCCAGAAGGATCAGGAATACGTGCTCGCCGTCGCCGCCCGCCCGACACTCGGCGCGGCAGGCTTCACCCTGATCGGCATCGCCGCCCTCCTCTCCACCGCCTCGGCCATCAACGCCACGCTCTTCGGTGCGGCGCGTCTTGCCATGGTGATGGCGCGCGAACATGCCCTGCCGAAAATCTTCTCGATGCGCGAACGCACCCGTCCGGTGCCCTTCGTCTCCCTGATCGTCCTGACGGTTCTGGCGATCGCCTTCACGCTTGCAGCGCCGCTGCAGGTCATCTCCACCTTTGCGAGCGCGACCTTTTTGGTGATCTTCACGGCGGTGAACCTCGCCGCCTTTCGCCTCGCGCGGCGGATCAAGATGTCGCCGCTCCTGCCGCTCGCAGGCAGCGTGCTCGCCGCGGCGAGCTTCGTCGTCTTGATGTGGCACACTTGGCAGGATGACAAGGTGAGCCTAGCCTGGCTCACCGGCGCCTATCTCACGGCCATCCTCGTGGAAGCGGCCCTCATCTGGCGCCGCGGCCCACGCCGACACACGGGCTCACAGTGCGAGACAAAAGCCTGACCGAAAGCCTCAAAAAGCAAGGGGCGCCGAAGCGCCCCGAGCCGAAACCGTGTCTGATCCTCACCGCGTCAGCGGCTTGTATTTGATCCGCCGCGGGTTTTCGACGGCGTCGGTGCCCAGCCGCCGCTTCTTGTCCTCTTCATAGGCTTCGAAGTTGCCTTCGAACCATTCGACATGGCTGTCGCCTTCGAAGGAGAGGATGTGCGTCGCGAGCCGGTCGAGGAACATGCGATCATGGCTGATGACGACGGCGCAGCCGGCGAAATCTTCGAGCGCCTCTTCGAGTGCCGCAAGCGTCTCCGTATCGAGATCGTTGGTCGGCTCATCCAGCAGGAGAATGTTGGCGCCCGATTTCAGCATCTTCGCAAGATGCACGCGGTTGCGCTCACCGCCGGAGAGCTTGCCGACCGGCTTCTGCTGATCGCCGCCCTTGAAGTTGAAGGCGCCCACATAGGCGCGCGAATTCATCTCGCGCTTGCCGAGCTGGATCACCTCCGCCCCGCCGGAGATCTCCTGCCAGACGCTCGCATTCGGGTCCATGTCATCACGGCTTTGGTCGACATAGCCGAGGATCGCCGTGTCGCCGAGACGGATCTCGCCGGCATCCGGCGTCTCCTGCCCCGTCAGCATGCGGAAGAGCGTCGTCTTACCCGCACCGTTCGGGCCGATGACGCCGACGATGCCACCCGGAGGCAGCTTGAAGGAGAGGTCTTCCATCAGAAGCTGATCGCCGAAGCCTTTCGTCAGCCCCTCCGCCTCAATGGCGACGTCACCAAGCCGCGGGCCCGGCGGAATAACGATCTGCGCATCGCGGCTTGCCATGCGTTCCTGATTCGCTTTCAGAAGCTCGTCATAGGCCTTGATGCGGGCCTTGGACTTCGCCTGCCGCGCCTGCGGCGAGCGGCCCATCCATTCGCGCTCGCGGGCGATCACCTTCTGGCGTGCCTCGTCCTCGCGCGATTCCTGCTGCATGCGCTTCGACTTGGAATCGAGATAGGCCGTGTAATTGCCCTCGTAGGGGATGCCGCGGCCGCGATCGAGCTCGAGAATCCAGCCCGTGACATTGTCGAGGAAGTAGCGGTCGTGGGTGACGATCAGGACAGCGCCCGGATATTGCTCCAGATGCTTTTCGAGCCACGCCACGGTCTCCGCATCGAGATGGTTCGTCGGCTCGTCGAGGAGGAGAAGGTCGGGCTCTTCCAGGAGCAGCTTGCACAGCGCCACGCGGCGGCGTTCACCGCCCGACAGGACGTTGACGTCGGCATCTCCCGGCGGGCAGCGCAGCGCCTCCATGGCCATGTCGACCTTTGAATCGAGATCCCAGAGATTGGCGCTATCGATCTGATCTTGAAGCTTTGCCGCCTCTTCCGCCGTCTCGTCGGAATAGTTCATCATGAGCTCGTTGTAGCGGTCGAGGATCGCCTGCTTGGCAGCAACCCCTTCCATCACGTTGCCCTTGACGTCTTTGGCGGGGTTGAGCTGCGGCTCCTGCGGCAGATAGCCGACGCGTGCGCCGTCGGCCGCCCAGGCTTCGCCGGTGAACTCCTTGTCGATTCCGGCCATGATGCGCAGGAGGCTCGATTTACCCGAGCCGTTCGGGCCGAGGACACCGATCTTGGCATCCGGGTAGAAGGACAGATGGATGTTGTCCAAAACCTTCTTGCCGCCGGAATAGGCCTTGGACAGGCCGGACATATGATAAATGAACTGGCGCGCCATGGTCGCCGATCTCCGTTGTCTTCGGGATGCGAGGGAATGAGAGCCCACATAAGCGAGGCGGCGGCTGGGAGCAATGGCGTCGCGATTATCGCCTGCGCCCCATCTCTGCCACATCTTCTTCCTATCGACCGGTCACAGACCTTGCTTCGAAGCCTTAATCACCGCGCGCATAACCATGCTGCAACGCCAAAAAAAGCATGTTTCCGTGGCAACCGAGTGCTATGAGGCGCGTTAGGAACGCGGGCGCTCGGCCCGCGTCTTTTCCGACAATATGAGTTGAGTATGGACAGGCGGGCCTTTCTCGTTGCTTCTCTGGCAGCCGCGGCATCAAGCGCAAGCGGCACAGCCTTCGCCCAAAGGGGCGCTTCCTCAGACACACCCGAAAATCCGGCGCCTGATATTGCGGCGCCTCCCCCCAATAACAACGCGTTTACGTGGGACGGCCTGAAATCTCAGGCGCGCGCGCTCGCGGAGCGGCCGTTCAAAGAAGCGGACGACGATCTGCCGGCCCAATATGCCGATCTCAACTATGCGCAGTTCCGCGAGATCGAATACCGCCGGGAAGCGCGGCTTTGGCGCGACGAAGGTCTCGCCTTCCAGTTGGACTTTCTCCATCGCGGCGCGCTGTTCAAAGAGCGGGTCAACATCTTCATCGTCGAAAACGGCGAGGCCCATAACGTGGCCTACAACCCGGCGATGTACAATTTCCGCCAGGCGCCGCAGCCGCCCGAAGGTGTCGATATCGGCTTCTCCGGCTTTCGCGTCCACAACCCGATCAACAGCCCGAATGTGTGGGACGAGTTCCTCGTCTTTCAGGGCGCGACCTACTTCCGCGCCGTCGGCCAGGGCCAATATTACGGGCTGTCCGCGCGCGGCCTCGCCCTCAAGACCGGCGATCCGGAAGGCGAGGAATTTCCCCGTTTCACCACCTTCTGGATCGAGAAGCCGGAGGCTGGTGAAGAGGTTTTGAACATCTACGCGCTCCTCGACAGCGTGTCGACGACGGGGGCCTATCGCTTTGTCGTACGTCCGGGCCGCGACACCGTCATCGAGGTGACCGGCGAGCTTTTCCCGCGCCAGCCTTTGCAGCATGTGGGCCTTGCGCCGCTCACATCGATGTTCCTCTTCGGCCCGCTCAACCGCACGGGCTTCAACGATTACCGTCCGCAGGTCCACGACAGCGACGGCCTGCAGATGCTGACCGGCAACAACGAGTGGATCTGGCGGCCGCTCGCGAACTATCCAACGCTGCAATCCTCGTCCTTTATGGATCCCGCCCCGCGCGGCTTCGGCCTCGTCCAGCGCGCCCGCGATTTCCAGGATTTTCAGGATCTGGAAGCCCGCTACGAGCGCCGCCCGAGCGTCTGGATCGAACCGATCGGGACCTGGGCGAACGGCCAGGTGGAGCTTCTGGAAATCCCCACCGACAAGGAAATCCACGACAATATCGTCACCTTCTGGCGTCCGTCCTACGAGGTGAGCCCCGGGGCGCCCTATTCCTTCGCCTACCGCATGCGCTGGACCGACCGGCCGAAAGCGCCGGCCGGCTCGCTTTATGCCGCCGACAGCCGCGCCGGGCGGAACTTTCACGACACCAGCAACCTTTATGTCATCGATTTCATTCCCGAAGAGGGCACCCTTCCGGCCTTTGACGGCCTGTCGTTGGAGGTCTCCGCCAATCACGGCGCCATCAAGGGCCAGGTGTTGCAGCCCAACCCGCTTGTTGGTGGCGTCAGAGCGACGTTCCTCTTTGAGCCGGAGGATCAGTTGACGGAATTCCGCGTGCGTCTCGTCGCAAACGGCGAGCCCGCCAGCGAAACCTGGCTCTACCGTTGGGTTCCCCAATGAGCGAGCAGAAGCACGACCATCCTGACGAACGTGTCTTGAGGCCCTTCGGGCCGATGCCGCCGCAGCATCCGCTGGCGATGCCGCAGCAAGACTTTTCGAAAGAGCCGGTCGATGCTTTGCCGCGCAGCAATCCGGCTGCAGCGCGTTATGCGCGGCTGATCGCGATCCTGACGGCAGCCGGCCTCATCTATTACGGCGTGCACGAGATGATCGCCGTCGTCTCGGCAGGCGGCATCACGATTCTCGAAGGGATCATGACGATCCTCTTCGCGATCACCTATTCCTGGATCGCGATGTCGACGAGCTTTGCCGTTGCGGGCCTTCTTGCCCCTCGCCCTCTGCCGACGCCGCCGGCTCCAAAGCACCCGCTGAAGAGCCGCACCGCGATCGTCATGCCGGTCTACAACGAAGATGCCGACATGGTCGCCGCCAGTCTTCAGGCGATGGCGGAAGACATCGCACGCGCCGGTCAGGCCCACGCCTTCGAGATCGTCGTCTTGTCGGATTCCAATCGCGCCGAATCCCTGGTTCGTGAAACGCTGGCCATGCATCGCCTCACCGATGCGCTCGCCGGCACCCTGCCGGTCTGGTATCGCAGACGGGCGATCAACTCGGCCAAAAAGGCCGGCAACATTGAGCAGTTCGTCGCCAATTGGGGCGGACGCTACGACTTCATGCTCGTCCTCGATGCCGACAGCCTGATGCGGGCGGACACCGTGCTGCGCATGGTGGCGCGCATGGAGGAGGATCCCAATCTCGCCCTCTTCCAGAGCGTGCCGCGGCTCTTCGACGGAAACTCGTTCTTCGCGCGGATGCAGCAATTTGCCGGTGCGGTCTATGGCCCGGTCGTCGCCGGCGGCATGGCAGCCTGGCAGGGCTCCGACGGCAATTACTGGGGCCACAATGCCATCATCCGCACCCGCGCTTTCGCCAAGGCCTGCGGCCTCCCGCCCCTGCCGGGCGACCCACCCTTCGGTGGCCATATCCTGAGCCACGATTTCGTCGAGGCGGCGCTTTTGCGCCGTGCCGGCTACAAGGTGGAGATGACGACGGACCTCGTGGATTCCTGGGAGGAGAGCCCGCCGTCTCTGTTGGCGACGGCCGTACGCGATCGGCGCTGGGCGCAGGGCAACCTGCAGCACTCCAAGGTGATCGGCGCCAAGGGTCTCGCCGGTCCCTCGCGTCTGCACTTCTTTATCGGCATCATGAGCTACCTCTCCTCGCCTTTGTGGCTGCTCCTGATCCTGGTCGGCCTGGTCCTCGCCGTGCAGGCGAAGCTCGTGACGCCGGTCTATTTCGGCGACGATCATCAGCTCTTCCCGAACTGGCCGGTCTTCGATTCAGAGCGCATGTTGACGCTGTTCGTCTTCACGCTCGTGATTTTGTTCATTCCGAAGATTTTCGGCACGCTGCGGGTAATTTTCTCCAAGCGTTTGCGGCGCGCCCATGGCGGCGCTGCGGCGGTCACGCTCAGCATGCTCCTCGAAATCGTCGCCTCGACCCTTTACGCGCCGATCATGATGCTCCTGCAGAGCCGTCATGTCTGGGACATCCTGCGGCGCAAGGATTCCGGCTGGGCCCCGCAAAGCCGCAAGGGCGGCAGCGCCGAGGCCTGGTCGGCGCTCTGGGCCACGCACCGCGCCCATGTTCTCTTCGGCATCTTCCTCACCGCCGTCGCCATATTCGTCTCGCCCGCCATCCTTGCCTGGCTGTCGCCGATCGTCATCGGTCTCGTCTTCTCGCCTCTCTTGTCGCGCTGGAGCGCCAGCGAGGAGATCGGCAACGGCCTGCGCAAAATGAAGCTTCTCCTCATTCCCGAAGAGGTCGAGCGGCCTGCGATCGCACGTGCGCGCGATGACATTCTCGTCGAAAAGCCCGAACTCGGTGACGATCCGCTGGCGGCGATCGCGCAATCGGCCGATCTGCGTCAGGCCTATGTCGCGTGGCTGACGCCACCGGCCCCCAAGGATCGCGGTCAGGTCGACCGCTTCCTCCTGAGCGCCGCCAAGAAGATCTCGGACGCCACGAATTTGTCTGAAGCGCTTGCCTGGCTCGACCCGCAAGAGCGCCTCGCCGTCGCCGCGCATCCCTCAGAGGTGGAACGGCTGGCGAAGCTTGCAGCGGCAAGCCGGTCCCGCGAAGAAGCGGCCTGACCCCATCCTGATACCTGGCTTTCCCATGAAGGCACTTTCCATGCGGGGCCCGACCGGCCCTGCCGATCTTCACGATTGCACGTCACCCGCTCGTCGGTGATGGAGTTCCTGCAAGCCCACCAGGCCGTCATCGCCCTCGCAATCCTGGGGATGATGTTCGTCTTCTTCATGTGGGAGCGTTTCTCTCCAGAAGTCGTCGCCACGCTCGGCGCGGGCGCTTTTCTTGCGCTCGGCATCCTCGACACGAACACGGTCTTGAGCGTTTTCGCCAACCCGGCTCCGATCACCATCGGCGCGATGTTCGTGCTTTCAGGAGCGCTCGTTCGCACCGGCGCGCTCGATGCCATGTCTCGCTTCATTTTAAGCCGGGCGACGCGGCGACCGGTTTACGCGATCGTCGGCGTTCTGGGCGCGACGATCGCCGCCTCCGCGTTTCTAAACAACACGCCCGTCGTGATGGTGCTCATCCCGGTCGTGATGGGGCTCGCCCGTTCGGTCGGTTCGCTTCCCTCCAAGCTTCTCATCCCCCTCTCCTACGCGGCCATTCTCGGCGGCACATGCACGCTCATCGGCACCTCCACCAACATTCTGGTCGACGGTGTGGCGCGCGATCTGGGGCTCGAACCCTTCACCATCTTCTCGCTCGCTCCGGTCGGGCTCGTCGTGGCCGCCGTCGGCAGCCTTTATCTCTTCGCGGCACAGCGGTTTCTGCCGGAACGTCCGACCTTCGGCGATGTCATGGGCGCGCAGGAGGGTGCGGCCTTCATCAGCGATTTCAGCATTCCAGAAGATTCGGCCCTGATCGGCCGGACGCTCGGCAACGTCGCGAGCCTTAACGAGCCTGGCGTGTCCTTGCTCGCGATCCGGCGCGGTGGCCGGGTCCTGCGTCGCAACCTGCAGAAAGAGCCATTGCAGGCGGGTGACCGCGTCGCCGTCAGTGCCTCGCTCAGCGAACTCCTCGGCATTCGCCAGACCTCCGGCATCCGTATGGGAACGAGCGCGCCGCCCAAGCCGGACGAAGAAGGCAAGCCGCCGGAATTGGTCGAGGCGTTGATTTCGCCGGATTCCCAATATGCCGGCCTGCGTATTCCCGATCTCGCTCTGCGCAGCCGCTATGGTGTGTCCGCTCTCGCCGTCAGTCGACACCGCCGCTGGCTCGGCCACAACCTCAATGCGGTCGCACTCCAGCCGGGCGATGCGCTGCTTCTTGAAGGCAATACGAAGGGTCTTGCGGAACTCGTCAGAGAGGGCGGGATCTTCAATATCGATCAGCCGGAGGCCCGTCCCTATCGGCGCACCAAGGCGCCGGTGGCCGGCCTCGTCCTTGCCGCCGTGGTCGCGGCTGCGGCCTTCAATCTGATGCCGATCGCCGGCCTCGCCATCCTCGGCGTCGCGGCAGTCCTCCTCAGCCGCTGCATCGATCCCGACGAAGCTTTCGGCGCCATCGACGGGCGCATCCTCATCCTCATTTTCGGCATGCTCGCGGTCGGCGAAGGCATCGACAGGTCGGGCGCCATCAAACTGATCATCGACACGTCCCTGCCCTATCTTCAGGTGCTGCCGCCGATCGTGCTTTTGGCGGCGGTCTATGCGCTGACCTCGGTCCTGACCGAGATGGTGACGAACAACGCGGTGGCGGTTGTCATCACGCCCATTGCCATCGGGCTCGCGGCGCAGCTCGGGCTCGATCCTCGCCCGTTTGCGGTGGCCGTCATGTTCGGCGCGAGCGCGAGCTTCGCCACGCCCATCGGCTATCAGACAAACACGCTCGTCTATGTCGCCGGCGGCTATCGCTTCACGGATTTCGTCAAGATCGGGCTGCCGATGAACATCATCGTCGGCCTCGCCAGCATCCTCACCATTCCGCTGATCTGGCCGCTCGAGGGCTGATCAGCGGGCCTTGGAGCACATGACAGCTCTCCTGTGATCTCAGGCGACGCCTGCCCGCAGCAGATCGAGCAAATGCACGATGCCGATCGGGCGGCCCTCGTCGACGACGAAGAGCACGTTGATCTTCTTGCCTTCCATCTCGCGCATGGCGGCGGCGAGAAGCGCATCCGCCGCAACGGTCTTCGGCGTGCGCGTCATCACGTCCTCGACCTTCTTGTCTATGAGACGGTCGGCCATATGGCGGCGGATATCGCCGTCGGTGATGATGCCGACGAGTTTGCCCGCGTCATCGACGATGCCCACCGTCCCGAACCCCTTTTCGGTGATGGTCAGGATCGCATCGCCCATGCCGGAGCCGAGACGGCATAAGGGCAGGCTCGCCCCGCCATGCATGATTTCGGCGACCTGGCGCAATTGCGCCCCGATCTGCCCGCCCGGATGAAAGACCTTGAAGTCCTGCGCTCCGAACGAGCGCGCCTCCAGGAGCGCCATGGCGATCGCATCGCCCACGGCAAGCTGAATGAGCGTCGACGTCGTCGGCGCGAGCCCGTGCGGACAGGCCTCCGTCACCTTCGGCAGAACGATCGGGATCGAGGCCGCCTTCGCAAGCGTCGAATGTCCGCCCGAGGTGAGCGCGATCAAAGGAACGGAGAAGCGTTCGGAATAAGCGAGAAGGCTCGCGAATTCCGTGGTCTCTCCCGACCAGGAGAGGCCCAGGATCGCATCTTCGCGCGTGATCATGCCGAGATCGCCGTGGCTTGCCTCGGTCGGATGCACGAAATAGGCCGGCGTTCCGGTCGAGGCGAGCGTCGCCGCGATCTTGCGACCGATATGGCCGCTCTTGCCGATGCCGGCCACCATGACACGGCCTTTGAGAGACAAGATCAAACGCACGGCGCTTTCGATCTGGTCGCCGAGCGGCCCCTCGGAAATCTGGTTCTGCACCTCGCCGAGACCTGCGGCAGCGATCTCGATCGTCTTCTTGATCGAGGCATCGAGCGCGTCGTGGGAGGTGGCTGCGAGCTTCAACATAGGTACTCCGCCGATCCTTTTCGTCGCTCTATTGCGCGGCATTGAGCGGGTCAATGGCAAGGGTGTGCAGAGCGGCCCTGCAGACCGCGGCAACCACCGCCCATCGAGGCTACCTCAACTGCCATTCGATAAGCATCCCGGTTGAAAGGTTTCGCGTGATCCACCCTGTTGCGGGCCATCCCTTTCGTCCCCGCAGCAACGTCCGGTACCGCTTGCGACATCAGCCCGGACGAAAACCCGTCTCCGACGAAAATTGGATTGCGGAGGCCGCCCAAGGGCGTATGCAGGGCCCTTTCACCAGCCGCGTTCCATGACCACACCCGCCGACAAGCGCATTCCCGTCGATTTCGCCGAGCCGAGTTTCGCCGAATTGTTCACGCCGAAGCTCATCACCGTTCTGCGTGAAGGTTACGGGCTGACGGCGTTCAAGAGCGACCTCGTCGCCGGCCTCACGGTTGCGATCGTCGCCCTGCCGCTCTCGATGGCGATTGCGATCGCCTGCGGCGTCACCCCGGACCGCGGACTCTATACGGCGATCGTCGGCGGCTTCCTCATTTCGATGCTCGGCGGCAGCCGCTTTCAGATCGGCGGCCCGGCCGGGGCCTTCATCGTTCTCGTCGCAACCACCGTGCAGCGGCACGGCATCGACGGGCTCCTCCTCGCCACGCTCATTTCCGGCATCTTTCTCGTCATCGCCGGTTTTCTGCGCCTTGGCACCTACATCAAATTCATTCCCTACCCGGTCACGGTCGGGTTCACGGCTGGCATCGGCATCATCATCTTCACGAGCCAGCTGAAGGATTTCCTGGGTCTCACCCTCTCCGGTCCGGAGCCCGGGCCGATCCTCGACAAGCTCGAAGTGCTCGCAGCCGCGGTACCGACGGCAAGCCCCGCAGCCCTCCTTCTCGCGGTCGTGACGGTGGCCATCATCGTTCTGGCGAAGCGCTGGCGGCCCGGCTGGCCCGGAATGCTCATGGCGGTGGTCATCGCATCGCTTCTGGCACTCGCCCTCGGCCTTCCCGTCGAGACGATCGGCAGCCGCTTCGGCGGCATTCCGCGCACGCTTCCGATGCCGGCCCTGCCCTCGCTGTCGCTTGAGAAAATCCAGGCCGTGCTGCCGAGCGCGCTTGCCTTCGCGCTTCTCGGAGCGATCGAATCCCTTCTTTCCGCGGTCGTCGCCGATGGCATGACCGGGCGCCGCCACCGCTCCAATTGCGAGCTGGCCGCGCAGGGCACGGCCAATATCTTCGCAGCCCTCTTCGGCGGCGTACCGGCGACCGGCACGATCGCCCGCACGGCCACCAATGTCCGCGCCGGCGCGCGCGGTCCGATCGCCGGCATGGCGCATTCGGTCTTTTTGCTTCTCTTCATGCTGCTGGCCGCCCCGCTCGCGGCCTATATTCCGCTGCCAGCCCTTGCCGGTGTGCTCGTCGTCGTCGCTTGGAACATGATCGAGAAGCACGCTTTCGCGGCCTTGATCAGATCCTCCCGGGGCGACGCCCTCGTTCTGCTGGCGACGTTTCTTCTCACCGTCTTCCGCGATCTCACCGAAGGCATCGTGGTCGGCTTCGCGCTCGGCGCCATGCTGTTCATCAACCGCATGGCCAAGACGATCACGGTGGAATATCAGACGCCGCTCATCGATCCGGATGTGGCGGACAGCTCTCGCGAACGCGTTCCCTACGATCCGAGCCTCGTCACCGATCCCGACATCGTCGTCTACCGCATCTCGGGCGCCTTCTTCTTCGGCGCGGCATCGACCGTTGGCGCCGTCCTCGACCGCATCGCCGATCAGCGCAAGGCGCTCATCCTCGATTTTTCGGCCGTGCCCGTGCTCGATTCGACAGCCGCCAACACCATTGCCGGCGCAGCACGCAAAGCGCATCAGGCAGGCGTCGAACTCTTCATCACGGGCACCTCTCCGGCAATCCGGCGCACACTTTTCACCCACGGCGTTCGACCGCCGCAGACACGCTTCGGTCGCACACCCGAAAGCGCCGTTCGCCACCTGCAAGCACGAAGCGCCGACAGCACCAAAGATGCCGGCGAGACAGCGGGAAGCGATCCCCGGTCATAGAGCGGCACAGCCGGCTTCATACTTCGTTTACCTTGAAGCGCACGAGTTTTGATCACTCCAGCTTCAGGCAACGTTCCCGCAAGAACACGTTGCCTGCAAAACTCCATCCTTCCGGATCGTGCCCTTCATGCCCGCCCTTTCACGATCAGACGACTATGCCGAGCGCAGCGACCGCGAAGACGCCGAACTGGCTTTGAGCGTCCTCGACAACATTCCCTGCGCGCTCGCGGTCTTCGACCGTGGCGGTCGACTGACGATGACCAATCACGCCTTCGACAGAAGCTTTCCGCACAATTGTGAAAGGATCCGCCTCGAAGCCTCTGCTCTCCTCGCATCGGGCGAAAGCCGCTCCTTCGAGGCCGACGATGGCCGCACTTTTGTTTTGGAGCGCAAGTCGCTTCCCGATGGCTGGCTCGTCATCGCTCAGGATACGTCGGAACGTATGGCGGAGATCGCCAAAGCGGCCAAAGTCGCTCGGACCGACCCGATCACGGGCCTCGGAAACGGTCTTGCCATGCGCGAAGCTCTCACGGCCGAGCTGTCATCGAGCGCGGTAGCATCGGGTGAGCAGAACTTTGGCACGGCCGCCGTCATCGCCATCGATCTGGAACGCTTCAAGGCGATCAACGAATCCCTGGGCCAGTCTTTCGGCGATGCGCTCCTCAGCCTGTTGGCGCAGCGCCTCCAATCGGCGCTCGGCGAGGATGACCTTGCCGCCCGGCTCGGAGGTGACGAGTTCGTGGTGCTGCAGCGAAAGGTGGCGCAACCGGCCTCGGCCCACAGACTGGCCAAGCGTCTGGTCGATCTCCTCGGTCGCTCCTATCTCATCAACGGACATCTGATCGACATCGACGTCAGCATCGGCATCGCGCTTCTGCCAGCCGACGGCAGCTCCGCCGACGACGTTCTGAAAAACGCCCACCTTGCCCTGCGCCGCAGTCGCACCACGGGAAGCCGGAGCTATTGCTTCTTCGAGCCGGAGATGGATCGGCAGATGAAAGCCCGCCGCGAGCTGGAGACCGACCTGCGCCGCGCGCTCGGCCTGCGTCAGTTCTCGCTCGTTTATCAGCCGCAGCGCGATCTCGCCTCGGGCCGCACCAGCGGTTTCGAGGCTCTCTTACGCTGGAACCACCCGACGCGTGGCCCCGTATCGCCATCGGAATTCATCCCGATCGCCGAGGAATTGCGGCTGATCGTCCCCATCGGGGAATGGGTCCTGCGCACAGCCTGCCACGAAGCCGCCGGCTGGCAGGAGCCGCTCACCGTCGCCGTCAATGTCTCGGCCATCCAGATCGGCATGCCCAATTTTGCCGATACCCTCAAACAAGCCCTTCATTCCTCGGGGCTTCCCGCCAGCCGCCTGGAGCTGGAAATCACCGAAAGCGCCCTCATCGCCGACCATCCGGCGGCTTTGGAAACCCTGCATCTCGCCCGCAAGATGGGCGTGCGCGTCTCCATGGATGATTTCGGCACGGGGTATTCGTCCCTGTCCTATCTGCGCAGTTTTCCGTTCGACAAGATCAAGATCGACCAGTCTTTCGTCCGCGCCGACCCACACGACTCGAACTGCACCGCAATCGTCAGCGCAATTGCAGCGCTCGGGCGAAGCCTCGGCATGATGACTCTTGCAGAAGGTGTGGAATCGCAGGAACAATGGCGGCGGATCATGGCCTCCGGTTGCACGGCGGCGCAGGGTTTCCTCGTCAGCTATCCGCTGCCTCCCGAGAGCATCGGAGATTTCCTGGCGGAGGAAGCAAAGCGAAACTGCACCATGCGGGCCGATCGACCTGAAGGAAGCGCCGGTTGAGCTGAATGCGAATGACCCCAGACACTCGGGACCTTTATCGTCTCGTCTATTACAGCCGCAATCGCATTGAAGGCCCCGACGATGTCGTGAGCCGAGAAATCGCGGCGATTCTGGAGATCTCGCAACTCAACAACACCGCAGACGAGATCACGGGAGCCCTGATCTTCAACTCCGGAATTTTTGCGCAGGTGCTGGAAGGGCGAAGAGACGTCCTGGAACAGGGGTTCGAACGCATCCAGCGCGATCCTCGCCACAGTGAAGTGCACGTGCTCTTCTTCTTTCCCGTGCCCGAACGCGCCTTTCCGAACTGGTCGATGGCTTTTATCGGCCGGTCTCGCAGAGGTCAGAACCTCTTTGCACATCTCGGGGACAAGACCGGCTTTGAGGAAGCGCGTTTGCAGGGCGAGCGGCTCTTCTCCATCATGCGCGAAATCGCGATCGACGAGGAACTGATCGAGGCCTGACGCCGCCAGACGTCTCGAAAAGACAAGCGAA
The DNA here is from genome assembly GCF_900102695.1 of Afifella marina DSM 2698. Lineage (GTDB taxonomy): Bacteria > Pseudomonadota > Alphaproteobacteria > Rhizobiales > Afifellaceae > Afifella > Afifella marina. The sequence continues at coordinate 457,153 of NZ_FMVW01000002.1, read as the reverse complement.
CCCGCCTTCCATGCATGTCACCGACCATCGCCTGAGAGACCGCCTCGGCCTCAAATGGCCGATCATTCAGGCGCCGATGGCCGGCGTCTCCACGCCGGCGATGGCGGCGGCCGTCTCGAATGCTGGAGGCCTCGGTTCGCTCGGCATCGGCGCGACCGACACGGATACGGCACGGACGATGATCGCCGAAACCCGCGCCGCCACCCGCGCACCCTTCAACGTCAACGTCTTCTGCCACCGGCCTGCACGAGCCGATCCGGCGCGCGAAAGCGCCTGGCTCGACCGTCTGCGACCGGAATTCAGCCGCTTCGGCGCCGAACCGCCGCAGGCGCTGCGCGAGGTCTATCGGAGCTTTGCCGCAAATCCCGACCTTCTCGCCATGCTCGTGGAGGAGCGCCCCGCGGTCGTCAGTTTTCATTTCGGCCTGCCCCCGGCGGAGTTCATCGCCGCGCTGAAAGGCGCCGGCATCGTGCTCTTCGCCTCCGCCACCTCTCTGCCGGAGGCGCAATCCGCCGTGGACGCCGGCATCGACGTGATCGTGGCCCAGGGCTACGAGGCGGGCGGCCATCGCGGCATCTTCGATGCGGACGGTGCAGACGAATGCCTGCCGACATCCGTCCTCACGCGCCTGCTTGCCGAGAGGCTCGATATTCCCGTCGTGGCGGCGGGCGGCATCATGGACGGGGCGGGCATCCGCGCGGTCCTGGATCTGGGCGCCGCGGCGGCTCAGCTCGGCACCGCCTTCATCGCCTGCCCGGAATCATCCGCCGACGCGGCCTATCGCGCAGCGCTTCTGAGCGACAAGGCTCATCACACCGTCATGACACGTGCCATTTCGGGCCGCCCCGCGCGCTCCATGGCGAACGGCTTCACGACGCTTGGCGAGAGCGTCGCGCCCGGCGAGATCCCCGATTATCCGATCGCCTACGACGCCGGAAAGGCGCTCAATGCCGCCGCCAAGAAAGCCGGAGAGACGGGGTTCGGCCCACATTGGGCCGGCCAGGGCGCGCCGCTTGCCCGCGCTCTCCCGGTCTCCGACTTGATGGCCGACTTCATCCGCGACCTGGACGGCTGAGCGCGAGAGCCTCGCCAAGGCGCCTCGCAGGCGCGATCGGCGTCACGGATACGCGCGGGTCTTGAAATAGCCCGCAATGCCCCACTCTACTCAAAGACTTGTCGCCCCGCCGATTCCCTTTCGCGTCCTCTCCTCAAGGCGCGGCCAAGGCCGAACCGATCATGCCGCAGCGCCCCCGCCCGTTCCGATTTCCCCGCCTGGCGGGGTGGCCGCCCTCGGCGCAATGGCTGACGCTCCTCGCCATCTCTCTTCTCCTTGCGGTCGGCCTGGAGAGCCTCGATCTTGCCGCCGGTGTTTTGATGGGGGCGATGGCCGGCGCCATTCTCCTGGCCGCCGCCGGGGCCGATCTCGCCGTGCCGCGCACGGCCTTCTACCTCGCGCAAGGCGCCATCGGATGCCTGATCGCCACCAGCATCACGCCCCCGCTTCTGCGCGAGATGCTCTTCAACTGGCCAGTCTTTCTCATAACCCTCATTGCCGTCGTTGGTGCGAGCGTCGCGCTCGGTGCGGCGTTGACATGGTTCCGGATCCTTCCCGGCACCACGGCGATCTGGGGCGCCTTTCCAGGAGCCGCGACAGCCATGGTGCTGATGGCCGATGCCTATGGCGCCGATTCCCGCCTCGTCGCCTTCATGCAATATCTGCGGGTCGTCTGCGTCGTGGTCGTGGCGTCTCTGGTGGCGGAAATCTGGGTGCCGCAGGCGGCTGAAGCTGCGCTTGCGGGAAAAGTCTGGTTCCCGGCAATCCACTGGCTGGCTTTTGGCGAAACCCTCGCCCTGGCTGTCGTCAGCGCGGGCCTCGCGCTCGCCTTCAACATTCCCGCGGGCGGCCTCATCCTGTCGATGCTCTTCGGCGTCCTCCTGCAGGATTTCGGCCTTCTTCAGATCGAGCTGCCACCCTGGCTTCTTGCCATCAGCTATTTTCTCGTCGGCTGGGGGATCGGCCTGCGCTTTACGCGGCCTCTTCTGCTCTATGCGCTGCGCGCCCTTCCCTGGCTGATCGCGGCCATCGTGGCACTCATCACGCTGTGCGGGCTCTTCGCTCTTGTGCTGTCCTTGGCGACCGGCATCGATCCCCTGACGGCCTATCTCGCCACCAGCCCGGGCGGCGCCGATTCCGTCGCCATCATCGCGGCCTCGACCGACGTCGACATGCCCTTCGTCATGGCCATGCAGATCGCCCGCTTCATCGCGGTCTTGCTGGTCGGCCCAAGTCTCGCGCGGCTGATCGCCGAGCGCATCGACAAAAGAGGAAAGACGGCACCGCCTGTGGCCTAAAAAGGAAGGCCGCGGAGATTGCTCTCCGCGGCCAAAGGGCTCTTCGGGGGGCGTGAAGAGCCTTATCGGGCTGAAATCTTCGGCCTGCTCCATCGATCGATCAGGCATTCGGGTCTTAGCCTGGCTCGCCTTCCTGAAGCTTGCACATTTTAACTGTTCTTATGAACCCAGATCGCCATAATGTCCAATGCTTAATCCAAGAACGCCGATTAGATTTCCCTATCGATGATCACCCTTCGCCAACTGCGCTATCTGCAAGCCCTTTCAGAGACGGAACACTTCGGCCGAGCCGCCGGGCGCGTCGGCGTCACGCAGCCGGCGCTGTCGGCGCAGATCCGCGAGCTCGAAGAACAGCTCGGCCTCGACCTCGTCGAAAGACTGTCCTCCGGCGCGCGTCTGACGGGCTTCGGGAAGGAGGTCGTGGAGCGTGCCGCTTCGGTCCTCGCAGAGGTGCGCGCCATCGAGGGCTTGTCTGAGCGCTATCGCGGTCCGCTCTCGGGTGAGATGCGCCTCGGCATCATCCCGTCGGTCGGTCCTTATCTTCTGCCGCGCCTTCTCCCCTTCATGAAAGAGAACCTGCCGGAGCTGAAGCTCCGCCTGCGCGAGACGATCACCGAAACCTTGATGCGCGAGCTTCTCGACGACCGGCTCGACTGCATCATCATCAGCCTTCCGACCGGCGAGCCGCGGCTCGAAGCAGCGCCCCTCTTCAACGATCCCTTCTATCTCGCCGTCGCCGCCGACAGCCCTCTCGGTAGAAAGCAGGCCGCCGATATGGCCGCGCTCGAAGATGTGGAGATGATCCTGCTCGAGGAAGGCCATTGCCTGCGCGATCAGATCCTCTCCTTCTGCCGCATTCCGCCGGACACGGAGCAGCTCAGCGTCACCAATCTCGCGACCATCATCGAACTCGTCGAAACGGGCGGTGGCGTGTCGCTGTTGCCCGCCCTCTTCACCTCGTCGAACGGGCTCGAGAGCCGCCGCGTTCGCCTTCTTCCCTTCGCCGAGCCGGCACCGAAGCGCCAGATCGGATTGGCCTGGCGCGCAAGCCATCCGGGCGCGGCACAGTTTCGCGAGCTTGCGGCACAGATCGCCGGATGGCATGCGGACTTAAGCGCAAGCGCCGCTTCGGCCACCGGTTGAGCGGAACGCGCGGCAAGGGTATAGAGCCGCTTCCTTTCTCCTTTTCGAACCCCGCAAGGACATGCACCGATGGCGCTAGAACGCACCTTTTCGATCATCAAACCCGATGCCACCGCCCGCAACCTCACAGGCGCGATCAACGCCATGATCGAGGCCGCCGGCCTCAGGATCGTCGCTCAGAAGCGCGTGAAGATGACCCGCGAGCAGGCCGAGACCTTCTACGCCGTGCACAAGGAACGCCCGTTCTTCGGCGAGCTCGTCGATTTCATGATCTCCGGCCCGGTCGTCGTCCAGGTTCTGGAGGGCGAAGGCGCGATCGCCAAATACCGTGAGGTCATGGGCGCCACCAATCCGGAGAACGCCGCCGAAGGCACCATCCGCAAGGCGCATGCGCAATCCGTCGGTGAGAACTCCGTGCACGGCTCCGACGCGCCGGAGACGGCCGCCGTCGAGATCGCACAGTTCTTCGCCGGCAACGAGATCGTCGGCTGACGCCAGACGGCTCTCCAGACATGTAAAGGGCGAGGCCGCGGCCGCGGCCTCGCCCTTTTTTGTTTGCGGCCGGAGCGCGCGAGGGCGCTCCCCCTCTTCTCCCCGTTGGGGAGAAGGTGGCGCCGAAGGCGCCGGATGAGGGGTCTGTCCATCAAGCGTACGGGTCTTGGGCTCTCTCACCCCTCACCCGCCGCTTTGCGGCGACCTCTCCCCAGGGGGGAGAGGAATGGAGCCGGCCGACAGGATCACCCATCAGATACGGTCGCCCTGCCCGTTGAGAGAGGCTCGGCAAGCCCCCGCGAAGAGGCATAGCAACCCCGGAAATCGGCCTCAGCGGTAGTCTAAGCGCCCTTTGCGAGCGCCTGCTCCAGATCGGCGATGATGTCCTCGACATCCTCGATGCCGACGGAAATCCGCACCGTATCGGAGCCGGCACCCGCAGCGCGAAGCTGCTCTTCGGTGAGCTGGCTATGCGTGGTCGAGGCCGGATGGATGATGAGCGAGCGCGTATCGCCGATATTGGCGAGATGCGAGAAAAGCTTCACGCTTTCGACGAGCTTCACGCCCGCATCGTAGCCGCCTTCGAGCCCAAAGGTGAGGACGGCACCCGCCCCTTTCGGCGCGTATTTCTTCTGCAGATTGTGATAACGGTCGCCCGGCAGGCCGGCATAGGAGACCCACGACACCTCCGGCCGTCCCGACAGCCATTCGGCCACCTTGAGCGCGTTGTCGCAATGGCGCTGCATCCTGAGCGGCAGCGTCTCGATGCCGGTCAAAATCATAAAAGCGTTGAACGGCGACAGAGCCGGTCCGAGATCTCTGAGGCCGAGCACGCGGCAGGCGATGGCGAAGGCGAAATTGCCGAACGTCTCGTGCAGGACGAGGCCGTGATATTCCGGCCGCGGTTCCGACAGCATCGGATAGCGGCCTTCGCGCGACCAGTTGAAGGAGCCGGCATCGACGATCACGCCGCCCATGGAATTGCCGTGGCCGCCCATGAACTTCGTCAGCGAATGCACGACGATGTCGGCACCGTGTTCGATCGGCCGGCAGAGATACGGGCTCGCCAGCGTGTTATCGACGACGAGCGGGACGCCTGCCCGTTTGGCGATCGCCGAGATCGCCGCAATATCGGTGACGACGCCGCCCGGATTGGCGATCGATTCGATGAAGATCGCCTTGGTGCGGGGCGTGATCGCCTCTTCGAAGCTCTGCAGATTGTCGGTGTCGGCCCATTTCACCTTCCAGCCGAAATTCTGGAAGGAAAAGCCGAACTGATTGATGGAGCCGCCGTAGAGCTTCTTCGCCGCGACGATCTCGTCGCCCGGCTGCATCAGAGTGTGCATGACGAGCATCTGCGCCGCATGGCCGGACGCGACGGCAAGCGCGGCCGTGCCGCCCTCGAGTGCTGCGACGCGCTCCTCCAGCACCGCCGTCGTCGGGTTCATGATGCGGGTGTAGATGTTGCCGAAGGCTTTTAGCCCAAAGAGATTGGCAGCCTGCTCGGCGTCATCGAAGACATAGGAGGTCGTCTGGTAGATCGGCGTCGTACGCGCATGCGTGGTGGGATCCGGCTGCGCTCCGGCGTGAATGGAGAGTGTGTGGAAGCCGGGCGTGCGGTCTTCGGACATGATCTTCCCCGTTTCGTTCTCGTTGATTGCGGTCGGCCGATTTAGCGGCAAGCGGGGCGCGGAGCAAAGGACGGATTTTCTGTAAGAGGCTGCCGCGGAGAGGAAATGTTGCTAAGTCTGCCGAAATTGGGGGCTTGGGAGCAAAAGATGACCGTCAGCATCCGTCGTGCCGAGGAAACCGACACCGAGACGCTTCTCCCGCTCTTCCTGGAAATGCAGCATCATTACGAGGGGGCGGCGGCCATCGACGCCGAGACGGCGCGCCCACGCCTTCTGGCCGCGCTGAAGCCCCAGCCGGGCCGGGCCATCCTCGGCGCCTTCGAGGACGAGGCGCTCGGCCTTGCCTGTCTCTACGAGCTCTTTCCCGGCCCGGACATGCATCCGGCCTGGCTGTTGAAGGAACTCTACGTCGCGGCTTCAGCGCGCGGACGGCGCATCGGCGAGGCTTTGCTGCGTGAAGCCGCCCGCCTCGCTCTGGCGGAAGGCGGGGCCCGGCTCGACCTGACGACGGCCGGCGACAACGAGGCGGCACAACGCTTCTATGCACGCGTCGGCATGACTCCGATCGCGAAGGTCTATTATCGCTCGGAAGGCGCCGCCCTTCTCGACCTTGCCGAAGACCGCGGCTGATCACCCCATAAGAAGGGGTTCAGCCGAGAAGGCGCGGCCATTCGATCTTCGGGCACCGATCCATCACGACCTTGATGCCGGCCGCTTCGGCGCGCGCGGCAGCCTCGTCGTCGCGCACCCCGAGCTGCATCCAGATCACCTTCGGCAGCGGCTGAAGCTTGAGGATCTCGTCGACGACACCGCCGACTGCCTCTGAGCGGCGGAAGACATCGACCATGTCGATCGCCACGGGCACATCGGCGAGCGAGGGCAGAAACGCCCGCCCTTCGATCGTCTCGTCCGGCTCGCCGGGATTGATCGGATAGACCTCGTAGCCCTGACGGATCAGGAATTGACTGACGCCGTAGCTCGGCCGAAGCGTCCTCGGCGAAGCGCCGACGACGGCGATCGTCTTCGTGTCCGTGAGGATGGAGCGGATGAAATCGTCGGAATAGGAAAGCTGGCTCATGCCTCTCCATCTGTTCCGTCCGGAGCCGACGGCAAGCCCGACCTCACCCCCGACGCGACTTTGCCGGCGCGACACGGCGCGTTTCGCCGGAGCTCGAACACGCCTTTCACCAGTATCATCGCCACGCTGGCGCATAGCCGCCGCCGTGACCTACTCTGGTCCTCAAAGAAAGACCGAGGGGGAGGAAGGATGAGCTTTGCGCCAGTGATGAATGAAGCGGAGGTCGAAGCATTCCTCGAGAAAGAGTTCCCGCAGATCCATCTGCATGGACGCGCCTTTACTGTGACCAAAATCGCCCCGGGCGAAGCCGTGATGCGCCTCGATGCATCCGAGGCTCACCTCCGACCGGGCGGCACAGTGTCCGGGCCGACACTTTTTTCACTCGCAGATCTCGCCGCCTATGCCGCGATTCTTGCCCATATCGGTCCGGTCGCGCTCGCCGTCACCACCAACCTTTCGATCAATTTCCTGCGTATGCCAACGCCCGGTACGCTCCTTGGCACTTGCCGGATTCTGAAGCTCGGCAAACGACTTGCCGTGACCGAGATCGCAATCGCCCCACCCGACGACGACGCTCTTGTCGCACATGCCACCGCCACCTATTCGATTCCTCCGGATCGCACTTAGGGTATTATAATACCACCTCCGCAAGCTTCTGATTTTTGGGCTTTTTCTCCAGTAGCGCTTGACAATGACGGGCCTCTCCGCCTATCTGCCGCGCGATCGGGCGCCAGCCATCGGCTCACCGGCCGGCTGAGGTCGCCCTTACCTCATTGCTGAGGTTCCCCGAAAGAGGACGAAGATGAAAACCTATTCCGCAAAAGCGGCGGACATCGAGAAGAAGTGGATCGTCATTGACGGCGACGGCCTGGTCGTCGGTCGTCTGGCGACCATCGTCGCGATGCATCTCCGCGGCAAGCACAAGCCGAGCTACACGCCGCATATGGACGACGGCGACAATGTCGTGGTGATCAACGCCGACAAGGTCGTTTTCACCGGCAAGAAGCTCGACCAGAAGAAGTACTATTGGCACACGGGTTATCCGGGCGGCATCAAGGAGCGCACCGCGCGCAAATTGATCGAAGGTCGTTTCCCGGAACGCGTCGTGGAGAAGGCCGTGGAGCGCATGCTTCCGAGCGGCCCGCTCGGGCGCCAGCAGCTGAAGAATCTGAGGGTCTATGCAGGGCCGGAGCATCCCCATGCCGCCCAGCAGCCGGAGACGCTCGACGTCGCCACCCTCTCCAAGAAAAATGTGAGGGTTTTCTAAATGGCTGAAACGCTTCAAGACCTCTCGGAGCTCAGCGGTACCGAGGCTGCGGCCCAGCCGGAGGCTCCCGTCCATGTCCAGAAGCTGGACGAATTCGGCCGCGCCTATGCCACCGGCAAGCGCAAGGACGCCGTCGCTCGCGTCTGGGTGAAGCCGGGTTCCGGCCGCATCACCGTCAACGACAAGGACTACACGGATTACTTCGGTCGTCCGGTGCTGCAGATGATCATCGAGCAGCCGATCCTCGTCGCCGACCGCAACGGCCAGTACGACATCATGGCGACCGTCTCCGGCGGCGGCCTGTCGGGCCAGGCGGGCGCACTGCGTCACGGCATCTCCAAGGCGCTCACGTATTATGAGCCGGAGCTGCGCGCCATTCTGAAGAAGGTCGGCTTCCTCACCCGCGACTCCCGCGTGGTCGAGCGCAAGAAGTACGGCCGCGCCAAGGCACGTCGTTCGTTCCAGTTCTCCAAGCGCTGAACGGCGTTTCTCTTTTGGGTTCTCAAGGGGCGGGTCTTCGGACCCGCCCTTTTTGTTGTGAAGACTTCCCCTCGCCTGTTATTCACCGATGGAGCAGGTTCAGGGGGCGAACCGGTGAGCGCAGAAACCCAGATGAAGCTTCAGGCGAAGCGCTTCAACGAGCACGTGAAACTGTTTTCGTCGACCGTGAATGCGATCGGCCTCGTCATTTTCGGTGGCGGACTGATCCAGCCTCTAATAGCGCGCGACCCAAGCCCTACCATTCGCTGGTCCTGGATCGCGCTGAGCATTATCTTGCACATGGTCGCGCAAAGCGTGATCCGGCTGATGCGCGCGGAGGAAGGAAGTGTCTGATCTCCCGCTCTGGCCGCCGATTGCGGCCGTCATTTTTGGGTTTGTTGGCCTGTTCGTCTTCTGGGTCTGGGGCCGCAGGCTTGACCGGCATGAGGCAGAGCTGCGCCATCGCCAAGGGCCCGCCGAATAGCCGGACATTCCCCCCGGCTGGCGTCTAGACCGACCGTCTGATTCTGGTTTCATCCATCTTGGCGGCCCCGCCGCTGGTCTCCGGGGGCCACACCTGCTAGAGGCGAGCCATGTCTGAAAAGCCTGCAATCGACCACGCCTTCCGCGCCACTGAATTGAAGGGCGGCGCTGCCGATCCGACCTATGCCGGCGCCTTGTCCTTCATGCGACGGAAGTATTCGCGCGACCTCACCAACGTCGACGTCGCCATCCTCGGCATTCCGCTCGACGTGACGGTCACCAACCGCCCCGGCGCCCGTTTCGGCCCGCAGGCGATCCGCCGCGCTTCGGCGATCTTCGATGGCGATCCGCAATATCCGTGGGGCATCGATATTTTCGAAAATCTCGCCGTCGTCGATTACGGCGATGTCGACCTGCCGCTGCATCATCCGGAGAAGCTGACGGCCGCAATCGAGGCGGAGATCGAGACGATCCTCTCCGCCGGCGCACATCTCTTCACCCTCGGCGGCGACCATTATTCTACCTGGCCGCTCCTGAAAGCGCATGCCAGACGCCACGGGCCGCTCGCCCTCGTCCAGTTCGACGCCCATCAGGACACCTGGGACGATGACGGCTCGAAACTCTCGCATGGCTCCTTCGTGCTGCGCGCCGTGCGCGAAGGCATCATCGATCCCGAGAAATCGATCCAGATCGGCATCCGCACACATGCGCCGGAGACATGCGGCATCGAGATCATCTCCGCCTATGACTGGCAGCGCATGCATGCCGACGAGACGGCGGAGCGCATTGCCGAACGCGTCGGCGACCATCCGGCCTATCTCACCTTCGACATCGACTGCCTCGACCCGGCCTTTGCGCCGGGCACCGGCACACCGGTCTCCGGCGGACCGAGCTCCGCCCAGGCCCTGATGACGCTTGCCGGCCTCAGAGGCGTGAATTTTGTCGGAGGTGACGTCGTGGAGGTTTCACCGCCCTACGATCACGCTGACATCACGGCGATCGCCGCCTCCACGGTCGCACAGCATTATCTCGGCTTGCTGGCATTGAAGCGTGCCGGGCGCTGAGCGCCCGGAACCTCAAAACCTGATCGACAGACAGGACAGCCCGCCGTCGAGAAGCTGCGCCTGGCTCATCTTCGTGGTGCGCACATCGTAGCCCGAGCGGCGCAGCAGCTCTTCGGTGCGCGGATAACCGGCAGCAAGAAGCACGATGTCGTTGACGCGGATGGCATTGGCCGCCGCTTCCTCGCCTTCCGGCAGCGTCAGAACGCGAAAATCTGAAAACGTCTCCTTGAGCGGCTCGACCGCCAGGATCGTCTCCTCGTCGAGAAGCGCACAGCCGGTCTTCAAATGCAGAAGCCCCTCCGGCATGTCGACGCCGACGAGCTCATAGCCCCAGCCGGACACGATTGCGCCCATCGCATCGAGCCCTTCTTTGTCGGTGCGCTTCGACAGGCCCGCAAAGATCTTGGGCCCGGTGACGAGGATGTCGCCGCCGTCCACATGGCCGTTTTCAAGCGGCGTCACCGGCACGAACTTCTGAAGCGCCTCGCGCACCGTGTCCGGCTCGCCGGCACGGCTCGGCGCCGCCATCCTGAAGAGAATGGCGCCTTCCGGCAGCACCATCGCCGGATCCTCGATGAAGACGGAATCCGGCCAGTCGGAAAGCGCCGGCAGGAGATGCGTCTCAACACCCGCACTCTCGAGAATGGCCCGATAGGCGGCATGTTCCAGATGAAAAAGCTCAAGGCTCGGATCGCCGCGGTCGACTGCACGCAGACCGCAAACGACGCTTGCCGCGGGCTCGCGCAGGAGCGCACGAGAAAAACGGTAAGCTGGGAAAGGATCATTGGACATGCAACGGCGGTAGCCGCCGCTCATGCGCATTGCAAGCGCCAAGAGCGCGCGTGATTCGAAGCGCTTGCCTTCCGCCCGGCTGAGCCTCTATGCCCTCGCCATGCTGCAGCTTTCAAACATCACGCTCCGCATTGCCGGGCGCACCCTCATCGACAAGGCAAGCCTCAACCTTCCCGCGGGCTCGAAGGTGGGCTTCGTCGGCAAGAATGGCGCCGGCAAGACCACGCTGTTTCGTGCCATCGCCGGCGACATCGCCCCCGACGAGGGCGAAATCATCCTGCCAAAGCGCGCCCGCATCGGCCGCGTGCTGCAGGAAGCTCCGGGCGGCCCGGAGACGCTGATCGAGACCGTGCTTGCCGCCGACGAAGAGCGCAGCCGGCTTCTGGCCGAGACCGAGACCGCCAAGGAAGGCGGACGCATCGGCGAGATCCATACCCGCCTTGCCGAAATCGGCGCCCATGAGGCGGAGGCCCGCGCAGCCCGCATCCTGAAAGGTCTCGGCTTCGACGAAGAGGCGCAGAACCGTCCCTGCTCGGAATTTTCCGGCGGCTGGCGCATGCGCGTCGCCCTCGCCGCGGTTCTGTTCACCGAGCCCGATCTTCTCCTCCTCGACGAACCGACGAACTATCTCGATCTTGAAGGCTCGTTGTGGCTGGAGCGCTACATCGCCCGCTACCGGCATTCGGCGATCCTGATTTCGCACGACCGCGATCTCCTGAACAACGCCGTGCGCATGATCGTGCATCTGTCGGAGCAAAAGCTCACCACCTATTCCGGCGGCTATGACAGCTTTGAGCGTCAGCGCGCCGAGCGGCAGGCCCTGCAGGCCAAGCTCAAGGACAAGCAGGAAGCGCAGCGCAAGCACATGGAGGCTTTCGTCGACCGCTTCCGTGCCAAGGCGTCGAAAGCGCGCCAGGCCCAGTCGCGCCTGAAGGCCCTCGCCAAGCTGCAGCCGGTCTCCACGATCGCCGACGAGACGGTCCTACCCTTCCGCTTCCCGGATCCGGAAAAGCGTGCCGCCCCACCGATCCTGCAGCTCGAAGGCGTTTCGGTCGGCTACGAGCCGGGCCATCCGATCCTGACGGACCTCAATCTCAGGATCGACGACGATGATCGCATCGCCCTCCTTGGAGCCAACGGCAATGGCAAATCGACCTTTGCCAAGTTGATTTCCGGCCAGCTCGAGGCCGAGACCGGAATCTTCAAGCGCTCCAACAAGCTCAAGATCGGCTTTTTCGCGCAGCACCAGCTCGACGAACTCATCCCCGGCCAGTCGGCGGTGGAGCACATCCGCGCCCGCCTCCCCGATCTTTCGGAGCCGCAGCTCCGCGCCCGTGTCGCGCAGATGGGGCTCGCCACGCAGAAGATGGACACCAAGGCGAAGGACCTCTCCGGCGGTGAAAAGGCGCGCCTGTTGATGGGCCTCGCCACTCTGGGCAAGCCGCATCTCCTCATCCTCGACGAACCGACGAACCATCTCGACGTCGACAGCCGCGAGGCGCTCATCCACGCCCTCAACGATTATTCCGGCGCCGTCATCCTGATCAGCCACGACCGCCATCTGATCGAAGCTTCTGTCGACAGGCTCTGGCTGACATCGAAAGGCACCGTCGCCCCTTATGACGGCGACATCGAAGACTATCGCCGCGAAGTGCTCGAGGGTCCGGCAAAGAAACCGGCAGCGGAGAAGGCCCCCGCAGCGCCGGCAGCCGGCCGCCAGAAGCAGGCAGACAAACGCCGTGCCTCGGCACCGTTGCGCCAGAAGCTCAAGGAATGCGAACGGCTGATCGACGTCTTCACCAACGAGATCGAAGCCCTGGACGAGGAACTCGCATCACCCGCGCTGCATCGCGCCATGCCCGAAAAGGCCGCGACACTCGCCAAGAAGCGCGGTGAAAAGGCGGCCATGCTGGAACGCCTGGAAGAGCGCTGGATCGAGCTTGGTGCCATGCTGGAGGAGCTCGGCCGCGAACCTGACGCAGCCTAAGCCACCGTTTTCCGCGCAAGATCCAGATCTCCGTCGCAGCGTGTTCGATTAAGGCAAGGCACCTGGCGTCGCGCGGGCTGAAGCACGCGAAAGACGCGGAAGCATCTGCGCGTGTTGACGAAGACCTCCACGCGCTTGGGCAAGGAAAGCGTTTGCGTCGGCGATAGAAGAAGGCGTTGAGATCGGGGAGTTCAGCCCGATTCCGCGCTGCAAAACGAATGTGTTTTTTCATCCCCTTCGCGGCAGCCGGCGTGCGCCGTTTCGCGGCTCGAAGCATCATCATCCCGGCCTCCCCCGGGACGACGGAGCTCCTAACACAAGCTCCGCCACATGAGCTCGGCCGCCCTTACGAACCGCCAAACCCTTGCAAAATCAACACATCATGCGCGCGACATAAAATACAACAAAATATTCCATATATATCCTTGTAATAATTCTAATATACTAGCGCGCTCCATGTAAAATTTCATTTTGCACTTGCGAAAATACAAAATTTTCTAATGTCATAATTGACAATTCCAATTTGCGCCCCTTAACCTGCAATGAAACGGCAATCGTATCCGGTAACGCTCGCGGACGAACTGTGCTTTTCGCATAGTTTTCCGCGGATGGAATAAATCTGGACAGAATTGCCCTAGCGCTTTGGCGCTAGATGAGGGGGGAAATCGATGATACTTGCCAGCGGTGTAGGCCGCGCGATCTCTATTGCCTTATCGGCAGGTCGGCGGCCGGCGATTGCTATTTTCCTGATTCCGATCGTCTTGCTGGCCGCAGCGGTATTCGTCCCCGATTCTGCCAGAACGCAGACGGCAGACACCGCCCAGATGGCCATGGATCTTCTCTCCCGAGAAGACACGCTGAAGGACCTGCCGCGCCAGGACGTGCTGCAGGTCAAGGCGAGCGGTGCCGCGGTTGGCGCCCATTATGTCGGCTCCGAGCCGTGCCGCCTTTGCCATGCGGGCTCCTTCGACGAGTTCAAGCTGACGGTGATGGGCCGCCTCCTGGAGAGCGGCCATCACACCGTCGGCGGCAAGATGGAATGCGAGAGCTGCCACGGACCCGGCTCCTCGCACGTCAACGCCGGCGGCGGCCGCAACGACATCGGCACCGGCGTCATTCGTTCCTTCCGTGCGAACGACCCGCGGTCCTCGGCGGCCGACATCAACGGCATCTGCCTGACCTGCCATGAAAAGGGCGACCGGACCTACTGGCGCGGCTCCGTCCATCAAACCCGCGGCGTCGCCTGCACCAACTGCCACACGGTGATGCGGCGGACCTCACCTCGCATGCAGATGGCCAAGGGCAATGTCATGGACACCTGTTTCCAGTGCCACAAGGACCGGCGCGCCCACTCGGTGCGCACCGCCCATATGCCGATGCGCGAGGGCAAGATGGATTGCGGCAGCTGCCACAACCCGCACGGCGGTCCGCACGACAAGATGCTCAAGGAAGCGACCGTCAACGACGTCTGCTACACCTGTCATGCCGACAAGCGCGGGCCGTTCCTCTTCGAGCATCCGCCGGTGCGCGAGAACTGTCTCAACTGCCACGAACCGCACGGCTCCATGAACCGCAATCTTCTGACGGTGATGCGGCCGCGGCTGTGCCAGCGCTGCCACACGCCGGGTCGCCATCTCGGCAACCCAGCGCTCGGCATCAGCTCCAACCGCTACATGGTCAACAGCGCCTGCCAGAACTGCCACACCAACATCCACGGGTCCAACAGCCCATCAGGGAGGCGCTGGCACCGCTAGCCATAGGGGGGAGGCGCGGGGCGCGTGCAGGTTCACAGGCATCGCCCCGCAGCCACCCACCAAGCGACGACACGCAAGGAGCTTCGCTCACACGCCAAGGCCTGAAGACATTTCTCTGGGGGGAGGAAACGATGAAGGTTCAACGCCGATTGACGCTGGCCACGATGGCGCTCCTCGCCGGTGGCGTGGCACTGCCGCAGGCAACCGAGGCACAGGACGAGAAAGACACCGAAGCGGTCACCTGGGGCGAGATCGAAGTGGGCGCCCGCGTCTTCATCGACGAACCGCCCGACCACGCTTCTGTCTGGGACACGCCGAGCATCCTGTCGCCGCAAAGGTACAGCTCCGCCAAGTTCGAGGAATATGGCGACGTCCCTTCAGGCCTGCTTCTCGAAAAGCTGATGTTCGGCTGGCAATCGGGCGATGGCCTCTATTCCGGCGAGGTTCGTGCCGAAAACATCGGCCAGAACAACGGTCGCTATATCTTCGACTGGTCGCGGACCGGGCTGCTTGACGGCACCTTCATGTGGGACGAGATCCCGCATCTCTACTCGACGACCGCACAGAGCATCTGGCAAGGCGTGGGCACCGACTTCCTGTCGACCGACGTGTCGTTTCCGGAAAGCCCGCCAAGTCCGGCACAATACGACGCGGCGATTTCGGGTGCCGTCCATCCGATCGACATCGGCATCGACCGCCGCCGCATCCATTATGACCAGACCTACACGCCGAGCCCGAATTGGGAGTTCGAGGCGAGCTACCTCAACGACCACCGCGAAGGAACGCAGCCCGCCGGCATCCTGATGAACGGCTTCGGCGCGGGCGAAGTGCACCGCGTCGATGTTCCCCGTCCGGTCGACGACGTGACGCAAAACCTCAAGGCAACCGGCGGGTATTTCTCCAAGACTCCTTGGGGCCGCTTCAACGTCTCTGTGACGGGTCACGCCTCGACTTACGAGAACAAGTACGATTCCTTCACATTCCAGAATCCGTACTACCAGGTGCCGGGTACCGCCTTCCCGCAATTCGGCCGCGTCAGCCTTGCTCCGGACAACGAGGCCTATTCGCTCGGCGTTACGACCGGCATCGATCTGCCCTGGAAGAGCCGCTACATGGGCACGGTCTCCTATACGACGATGGAGCAGAGCGACACGCTCATCCCGTATACGATCAACCCGAACGCCCCGGCGCTCTCGTTGCCGACCACGGATGCCAGGGCGAAGATCAACACACTCCTCATCAACAACAAGATCAGCACGCAGATCGCAGAGGATGTCTCCACGACGCTGCGCTACCGCTATTACGACCTCGACAATCGCACGCCGGAATGGCTGATCGATCAATACATTATGGGCGATTCAACGACGGCCACACCGGCGACCGGCGGGTTGAGAGCCCTCGCCTATCAATACACCAAGCAAAACGCCTCAGCCGAGGTGAGCTGGCTCGCGACCAACCGCATCACGCTCGGCAGCGAAATCGGCTGGGAGCGCTGGGACCGCGACAGGCGCTCCGTCAACGTGACGGACGAATATCTGGGCAAGATCACGCTCGACGCCCGCATCACCGATCGCGCGCAGCTTCGCTCCAGCTACCAGTATTCGCAGCGCCGCTACGACAGCTACGATCTCGGCCCGGTGCTCGATGCCATGGTGAGCGACCCGCTCGGCACCAATGCCGATCCGGGCGTGCGCAAATACGACATGGCCGATCGGGACCGCCACAAGGCCAAGGTCTCGCTGGAATACGAAGCGCTCGAAAATCTCGTCATCACGCCGTCCTTCGGCCTGCGCTTCGACGATTACCTGACCGATCCCGCCATCCCGGAATACGGGCTCTTGAAGGACAACAGCTGGGACGGCGGCCTTGAGGTCGCATTCTCGCCGGCCCCCGGAATCAATCTGATGGCCGCCTATGTCTACGAGGACTTCGACCGTGACATGGTCGCCGCCAGCATCACCGGCGGCGGCGCCAACGTCGTCACCGGCGGCTGGGACAGCAAGATGACCGAACAGGTGCACACGCTTGTCGCCGGCGCCAACATCGAGATCATCCCGGGCGTTCTCGATCTCGAATTCTATGACAGCTTCGCCCGCGGCGTCTCCAAATGGACCGCAACCGCAAGCTCGCGCACGCCGATCGCCACGCCTCTTTGCCCGGGAGACACCAACTGCCTGCCCTTCCCGGACATGGTGACCAACTACAATCGCTTCGACGCGGCGCTGAATTACCACCCGGAAGCCGGAGGTATTCTTGGTCTCGACGGCGACCTGACTTTGACCCTGAAATATTCCTGGGAACGCAACTTCGTCGACAACTGGCAGGACGAGCTCGACACGCCCTATCAGCATTTGATCGAGGACGGCGTCACCACGAGCTACGCCATGGGCTTCTGGGACACCAACTACAACGTCCACGCCGTCATGGCCTCACTGGTCTACCGCTGGTGAGGAAACGCCCCGGTTCTGTCGCAGCGACACATCAGCGGCGCATTTAAAGAAAAACCAAGGAGGGAAACCCAAAATGAAAGACGATTCGAAGACATCGAACAGCGGCATGTCCCGGCGCGAGATTCTGGGGGCCTGCGCGATCGCAGCCGGCTCTCTGGCGCTGGTCGGAACGGGTTCGGCGAATGCGCAAATCGCCAACAAGGCCAAGCAGGCCATCGCCGGCTACCAGACGACGCCGAAGGGGCGGCAGGAATGCGACAATTGCCGGCACTTCCAGGCGCCGGACGCGTGTAAGGTCGTGCAGGGGACGATCTCACCGAAGGGCTGGTGCCGCCTCTACGCCAAGAAGTAGCGCGGCCGCGCCGGCAAACAGGCCGGAAGACCTCTTCAGAGATCCCGCCTGACCTTTCAATCCATGCGGGACGTCACGTCCCGCATTTTCATCTCCGGCGTCCGCGCTTCGCCTTCTGCGCCTCACCGCTCATCCGCGCAGCAGGCTCTCCGCGATCAGGCCCATGATGATGCCGATCGCCAGATCCAGCACCCGCCAGGCGCGCGGATCGGCAAAGACCGGCCGCAGAAGCCGCGCCCCATAACCGAGCGCGAAGAAGAATGAAAAGGACGCAGTCACCGCGCCCAAAGCGAAGGCCGGTCGCTCTCCTTCATATTGCGAGGACACCGAACCGAGGAGCACGAGCGTATCGAGATAGACATGCGGGTTGAGCCAGGTGAAGGCGAGACAGGTGGCAATCGCCGCGCCGAGGCTCCCTCCATCGGCATCGAGCGGCTGCAAGCCAGGCCCCGGTTTGAGGGCGGCATGAAAACTCTTCAGCGCATAGGCAATGAGAAACGACGCGCCGCCATAGCGCATCAACGGCTCGATCCACGGCACCGCCTTCATCAGACCCGACGCACCGGCAACACCGGCCGAGATCAGAACCGCATCGGAGAGCGCGCAGACGAGGCAGACGGCGAAGACGTGGCGGGCGACCAGCCCCTGCCGCAAGACAAAGGCATTCTGCGCACCGATCGCCAAGATGAGGCCCAGCCCCAGCGAAAAGCCGGCAACAGCGCTCTCAATAGGTGACATGCCGCAAACCCCGCTCTCGTTCCGCGGCATTGACTAGGCGGCTGACGGAAATTAGCGAAGCTAAATTCTCTAAATCAGAGTTAGGAACGCTAATCCGTGCTTCCTTATGACCAGTTGGCCGCGCTCGCTTCGGTGGTGCGCACCGGCAGTTTCGAGCGCGCTGCGGAACGGCTGCACGTCACCCCCTCCGCCGTCTCTCAGCGCCTCAAACTGCTCGAGGAGAGGCTCGGCGCGGTCCTCGTCGTCCGAGGTCAGCCCTGCACCGCAACCGCCGCAGGTGCACGTCTTTGCCGTCACGCGGAAGAAGTCGCGCTGTTGGAACGGACGCTCGAAGCCGAGCTGGGCGCCGCACTGGCGGGACAGCACGGTGCGACGTTGCGCATTGCCGTCAACGCCGACAGCCTCGCGACCTGGTTCCTCGACGCGATGGCGCAGGTGGAAAATCTCCTCTTCGACCTCGTCCTCGACGATCAGGATCACAGCGCCGACTGGCTGCGCCGCGGCGAGGTGAGCGCGGCGGTATCCGCGCAAGGCGGCGCGATTCAGGGCTGCAGCAGCCGACCGCTGGGCGCGCTGCGCTATGTCGCTACCGCGTCCCCCTCCTTCGCCGCCCGGTGGTTTTCCAAAGGCGTCGACGAGGCAGCGCTCACAAAGGCGCCGTGCCTGCAGTTCAACCCCAAAGACGCCCTGCAGAGACAATGGGTCACCCGCCTCCTCGGCCACTCCATCGACATGCCCTGTCACTGGCTGCCGGCGACCCACGCTTTCGTCGACGCGGCGCTGGCAGGCCTCGGCTGGGGGCTCAACCCGCTTTCACTGGTGGCAACGCATCTGCGCTCAGGTGCACTCGTTGAACTCGTCCCGAAGACGGCTCTCGATATCCCGCTTTACTGGCAGACGACGCGCGCCCTGGAAACGGCGATCGAAGACGTGAGTGCAGCAGTTCGCTCGGCCGCGGGCCGGCATCTCGTTCAGCCTCGAAGACGAGTCTCTGACGGCCCGCTATCCTGACCGTTCGTCCCTGCGACGACGATGTCGCGGGAACTTCGCACGCCTTCGCTAATTTCCGCATCATGGCACTCGAAATCGAACGCAAATTCCTTCTGGCCAGCGATGACTGGCGGAAGTCCGTCAACGAAACCCGGCATATCCGGCAGGGCTATCTGTGCAACGACGAGCGGGCGAGCCTGCGCGTGCGCATCGTCGACGACGAAAAGGCCTATCTCACCATCAAGAGCGGCAAGGCGGCCATCAGCCGCGACGAATACGAATACGCGATCCCGCTTGAAGACGGTGAGGAACTGATCGCGAAATGCGCCGGCCGCCTGATCGAGAAGACCCGTCACATCATCCGGCAGGGTCATCTCGCCTGGGAAATCGACGTCTTCGAAGATCGCAATGCCGGCCTCGTCGTCGCCGAGATCGAGCTCGACCATCCTGATCAGGAATTCGAGCATCCGGATTGGCTGGGCGAAGAGGTTTCCGGCGACGGCCGCTACACCAATGCCTCTCTGTCGCAGCACCCCTATCATGACTGGACATGACTTGAGGCGCACTGGGTGCGCACCCATATGGATGCCATGAGCTTCTCTCTCGATCCATCCGCGTCCATTGCCGAAGAACTGAAGCGGACCGCCGCCGAACAGATCGAGCGGGCGCGCGCCGAACTTTCCGACGAGGCCGAGGATCGCCACGAAGCGGTGCATCTGGCGCGCAAACGCTTCAAGAAGATCCGCGGTCTCTTGCGCCTCGCCCGGCCCGGCCTCGGTGAGGATTACGCGATCGAAAACGCCCGCTGGCGCGATATCGCACGCGAGCTCTCCGTCATCCGAGACGCAACCGCGCTGCTTGAGACGCACGACGCCCTCACCAGCCATTTCGGTGATCGCATCGAGGACGGCATTCTCTACAGCACCCGCCAGCGGCTCGACGAGCGCCGCGCCGAAATGACGGACAAGGTCACCGATCTCGACGCGCGCATCGAAGCCACGATGAAGGCGCTCGATGCCGGCGAGAAACGGCTCGACGAGCTTTCCTTCCCCGATGATTTCGAGACGGTCGCTGAAGGGTTCGCCAAGACCTACAAGCGTCTCGACAAAGGCTACCGCAAGGCCCAGACCGCAGAAGATTCAGCGGTGTTCCACGATTGGCGCAAGCGCGCCAAATATCACTGGGTGCATCTCAAGCTTCTGCGCAGGATCTGGCCGGAGCCGATGAAGGCGCGCCGCGACGAAGCCAAGGCGCTCGCCGATATCCTCGGAGACGAGCACGATCTTGCCGTCTATCGGGGCACGCTCATCGAGGAGCCGAAACTCTTCGGCAAGAAGAAGGTCCAGGAGCTTCTGCTTGCACTCCTCGACCGCCGGCAAAGCGAGTTGCGGTCTGCCGCACTCGATATCGGGGCAAAGCTCTGTGCGGAATCCCCCGATGCCCTGGCGGCACGCATGACCTCCTACTGGGAGGCGGCAGTAGAGGAAGCGCAGAAGCCGCGCGCGCATCTGGCGACATCGGCCGCGGAAGACGAGCGCGCCGAAAACAGCTGACGGGCGAACGCGACCGGCCGCCCCTCAATTCAGCCCTGTTTTTTCCAGCGGCCGTCGGAATCCTGTTTCCAGTAAGTCATCTCGGCGCCTTCGCCCTTGAGGCGTTTCCAGGCCTGCCGCGCCCATTGCATGGTCGCTTCGTTCGCCGCCTCGAAAAGATAGACGACCCGCTCATAGTCGGAAAAATCTCCCTCCTCGGCACAATCGAGGAGAAACCGGATCGCAGCCCCGTTCGGATTTTCGAGCTTCGTGGTGAGAAACACCGGCTGATCTTCCGAACGGCCGTCTTCGGCCATTCCGTGGGGCAGAAACGACGCGTCGTCGAAGGTCCAGAGCGCGGTATCGAGCGAAGCCAGCCGCTCTTCGCTCCCGGCCTGCACGACCGCCCGCCAACCGCGATCGAGCGAGCGCTGCAAAAGATCCGGAAGCGCCTTGTCGAGGGGCCTCGTCTCCAGATGGTAGAAGAGGATCTCAGGCAAGGCGCTCCCTCACATCATCACCCAGGGGTTCAGGCCTTTTCGTAACTCGACTTCACCAGCTGATCGAGAAGCCGGACGCCGAAGCCCGAACTCCACGAATCGTTGGTGTCGCTCGAAGGAGATCCCATCGCCGTCCCGGCGACGTCGAGATGCGCCCAGGGCGTGTCGTTCTCGACGAAGCGCTTGAGGAATTGCGCGGCCGTGATCGAACCGCCCCAGCGCCCGCCGACATTCTTCATATCGGCGTTCTTGGAATCGATGAGCTTGTCGTATTCCTCGCCGAGCGGCATGCGCCAGACCTTCTCGCCGGTCTCCTGCCCGGCATCGAGAAGAGCCGAGGCAAGCGCATCGTCGTTGGAGAAGAGCCCGGCATAATGGTGGCCGAGCGCCACGATGATGGCGCCGGTCAAGGTCGCCAGATCGATCATCGCCTTCGGTTTGGCGACATTCTGCACATGCGTCAGGATATCGGCGAGCACCAGCCGGCCTTCGGCGTCGGTGTTGATCACCTCGATCGTCTGGCCGGAGAGCGAAGTCACGATATCGCCCGGCCGCTGCGCATTCCCGTCGGGCATGTTCTCCACGATACCGACGATGCCGATGGCATTCACCTTGGCCTTGCGGCCGGCGAGCGCCAGCATGACGCCGGAAACGGCGGCCGCGCCGCCCATATCGCCCTTCATGTCTTCCATGCCGGCTGCCGGCTTGATGGAGATGCCGCCCGTATCGAAGACGACGCCCTTGCCGACGAAGGCGATCGGCGCCTCATCGCCGGCACCGTTCCAGCGCATGATGACGACCCGAGGCGGACGCACCGACCCCTGCGCCACCCCCAACAGCGCGTTGAGCTTCAAGTCCGTCAGCGCCTTCTCGTCGAGCACATCGACGTCGAGCCCCTTCGCCTTGAGTTCCCCAAGACGGTCGGCGAATTCGACCGGGCCCAGAATATTGGCCGGCTCATTGACGAGATCGCGCGCAAGTTCGACGCCCTCCGCAACGGCCGCAGCCTCCTTCCAGGCCGCCTCTGCAGCTTCCGGATCGTCGACGCCGATCGTCACCGTCATCGGACCGCGCGGCGCATCCTCATCGCTCTTCCGGCTCTTGTAGCGATCGAAACGGTAGCGACGCATGACGAGACCAAGAGCGAACGCGGCCGCATCTTCGCTGTTCGGGCTGCGGCCTTCGGGATCCTGCAGAACGATGGTCACCTCGCCCTCATCCGGCAGGGCCTTCGCGGTCGCGCCGCCAAGGCGCAGCCAGTCGATATCGGGATCGACGTCGCCAAGTCCTACAAAAATGATTCGCTCCACGTCGACGCCGGACGGGGCGACGAGTTCGAGAGTTTTGCGCAAGGCGCCTTTGTAGCCTTTGATTTTCGCAGCCACCGCGAATCGAGAGCCGGCGGCCTCGTCGAGCGAGGTCGCAACCGGCCCCAAAGCGAGCTCTTTGCCGGTCAAAAGGACGGCGGTCCCCTTTTCGGGAGCGGCGGGTTTCTTAAAAGTGATGGTGGTGTTGGCGACCATGCTGTTGCCTCGATCCTCGGCTTTTGTCATGGAAAGTGGGGGTGCGACTGGATTAGCCGTGAGAGCCGGGCCGTCAAGGCCAATCGCCGTTAACCATGCTTGTTGGGTGAATTTTATCCATGCCCGTGTAAGGCTTGACCTCGCAAGCCCGATCTTGCCGAACAAGGACCGGATGCAAATCTTCAGGCTGCCCCTTCTGGAACGCTACGTTTTTCGTCGCGCATTGATGCTGCTCCTGCTCGTTCTGGGGGCGCTCGTCGCCACCATGTGGATGACCCAGGTGCTGCGCGAGCTCGACGTGGTGACGGCCAAAGGCCAGGCGATCTGGATGTTCGTCTTCATGACGCTCCTCGCTTTGCCGGCCCTCATTCAGGTGATCGCCCCGATCGCCTACCTCATTGCCGCGACCGTCACCTTAAACAATCTCAACGCCGACAGCGAATTGCCGGTGATGGCGGCGGCGGGCGCCTCCAGCCGTGTCGTCGCCCGGCCGATCATCGTCTTGGGCGCCGTCATTCTGGTCGCCGTTACCCTGCTCTATCACGTCGTCGCGCCGGCAAGCCTCGGCGCCTTGCGCGAGATCGTGGCGCATGTGCGTGCCGATCTTCTTGCCACGCTCGTCAAGGACGGCGGCTTCCGCACCGTCGACAACGGCCTCACCCTCCACATCCGCGCCAAGGCGCCGGACGGGAGCTTCAAGAACATCTTCGTCAGCGACGATCGCATCCCGAGCGATTCCACCCAGTACATCGCCAAAACCGGCGTGCTCGTGGAAAGCGGCGGCAATGCCTATCTCATCATGAAGGATGGCGAACTCGTCCGCGACAACCGCATGAAGGGCGAGACGAGCGTCGTCGAATTCGACACCTACGGTTTCGACCTCAGCCAGTTCAAGGCGGGCGAGGTCAACGCAACGCGCAAGCCGCGCGAGCTGACGACGCGGGAACTCCTCAACCCGGCGCCGGACAACCCGTACCGCGAGGAATTTCCGACGCGCTGGAAGGCGGAGTTGCATGATCGCATCACGGCGCCGCTTTACACCATCGCTTTCGCGTTCATCGCACTTTTGTTTTGCGGTCGCGCACGCACCAACAGACAGGATCGCGGCTATGCGACGGCGCTTGCGGTGGTCTCCGGCTTCACGCTTCGCGGCCTCGGCTTCGGCGTTCTGGCCGCGGCAACGAACGACGCGACCCTCATTCCGCTGCTCTACGCCGTGCCCATCGGCGGCATCGTCGTCTCGGCCCTCGCGCTCAAGCGCGGCTATCGTTGGCGCACGCCGGTTGGTATCGCGCGCTTTCTCGACACTCTCGCTCGGCTGGGCCACAAGCTCATGAAGCTCTCCCCCCTTGCTTTGTTTCAACGCAAGAGCACCGGCCACGCATGATCCTTGCAACCTATATCGGCCGCCGCTTCCTCGTCTCCCTGGGCACGATCCTGATCGCGCTTCTCACCCTCGTTTTTCTGGTCGACTACGTCGAGCTCTTGCGCCGCTTCTCCGATGCGGAGGCCTTTACCTCCCTGATCGGGCTCAAGCTCGCCCTGATGCGCGCGCCGGCCTTGCTGGAAGATATCCTGCCTTTCCTTTTCCTTTTTTCGGCAACGATCTGTTTCCTCAATTTGTCTAGAAAGCTGGAGCTCGTGGTGGCGCGCGGTGCCGGGGTCTCCGTCTGGGGCTTCCTGCGTGCGCCGTTCTTTCTTGCTCTGGTGATCGGTCTGGCATCGACATTTCTCTTCAACCCGCTCGCGACGGAGCTCAAAGAGCGCTCGGATCGAATCGAGGCCTCGCTCTCCGACGGCATTGCGGCGAGTTCCGCCGACGCCATCTGGTTCCGCCAGGAAGGGCTGGACGGGCCGTCGATCATTCGTGCGGCAAACTACGACAGTTCCGCGAAGGAATTGCGCGGCGTCACGGCCTTCCTCTTCAATCCCGACGGCAGCTTCCAGGCGAAGCTCGTCAGCCTCTCCGCCAGCTACCGTCCGGGCCGCTGGATCTTTGCCAAGACCCGCTACATGTCCGGCGAAGGTGCCGCGGATCGATTCGACCGCTACATCCTGCCGACATCGCTGACGCCCGATCAGGTCAATTTGACGCTTCTGCGCCCCGACCGGCTCTCCGTTTGGACTTTGCGTCGCTTCATAGACACGGCCGCACAGACCGGCCTGAACACCGCACGCTTCACCCTGGCTTTCCATAGCCTTCTCGCCCGACCGCTCTTCCTGATGGCCATGGTCACCGTCGCCGCCACCGTCAGCCTGAGGCTTTCGCGCTACGGTGGCGTAGGAAAGCTCGCCCTGACTGGCATCATCATCGGCTTTCTGCTTTATGTCGCGACCGAGATCGTCAGCGATATGGGCAGCAACGGGATCCTCAATCCCGTCCTGGCCGCCTGGAGTCCTGCGGTTCTCGCGATGTTGTTCGGAGCCACGGCCCTGCTTTATCAGGAGGACGGATGATTCCCGTCCACACACGAGAAGGAGTGACGCGAGGGCGCGCAGGCTGGGGGCTTGCGCGGCGGCTGGCGGCCGTCTCCGCTTTGGCTTTGGTCGCCTTTGGGGCGAATCCATGGACGCCTGCCGCCCTGGCGCAGGATTTGAACTTCGCCGACCAGGTGACGCAAAACCCGAACGCCAAGATGCTCTTGGAGGCGGACGAGCTCGTCTACGATTTCGACAGGCACATCGTGACGGCCCGCGGCGGCGTCGAGATCTATTACGAAGGCTATACGCTGCGTGCGCCGCAGGTGACCTACCGCGAGAGCGACAGCCGGCTCATCGCCTCGGGCGGCGTCAGCATGACGGAGCCGGGCGGCAACGTCATCACCGCCCGCGAAATGGACATCACCGACACGTTCAGCGACGGCTTCATCGAGAGCCTGAACGTCCTCACGGTGGATCGCGCGCGCTTTGCCGCCAACAGCGCCGAGCGGCGCGGCAATAACCTCTTGATTTTCCGCCAGGGCGTCTACACCGCCTGCGAGCAGTGCCGCGAAAACCCGGATCGGCCGCCCCTGTGGCAGATCAAGGCCTCGCGCATTGTCCACAACAAGGAAGAAAAGACCGTCTACTATCGCAATGCCCGCCTGGAATTCTTCGGCATTCCGATGGTCTACATTCCCTATTTCTACCATCCGGACCCGACGGTGAAGCGCAAGAGCGGCTTCCTGCCGCCGCACTTCCATCAGAGCTCGGGCCTCGGCACCGGCATCGGCACGCCGTATTTTTGGAACCTCGCGCCGAACTACGACATCACCTTCACCCCCACCGTCTATTCGAAGCAGGGATTGCTCGCCGAGACGGAATGGCGGCATCGGCTGATGAACGGCTCCTACAGCATCCGGCTTGCCGGGATTTTGCAGCAGAACAAGGACGAGTTCGAGCTCGGCAATTTCGTCTCGTCGGGCGTCAGGGACTTCCGCGGCAGCGTCGCCACGAAGGGGCGCTTCAACATCAATTCGCGCTGGAACTGGGGCTGGGATCTCGCCACGACGACGGATCGCACCTTCGGCCGCGATTACGACATTCGGGGGCTGACCGACACGGAAGTGGTCAACACCATCTTCCTGACCGGCCTCAGCGATCGCAACTTCTTCGACCTGCGCGGCTATGCGTTCCGCATTCAGCGCAACGACCCGGTGAATTCCACCCGCAATTATCAGGACGAACAGGCCGTCGTGCACCCGGTGCTCGACCACAATTACATCTTCGACCAGCCCATCCTGGGCGGTGAACTCAGCCTGACCTCGAACTTCACGAGCCTCACCCGTGGCGACACCGACGAGCGCGCGTATTTCCAGTACGACGATGCCGGCAATCGCACGCAGGAAGAGTATTACGCCGGCGTGGCGGGCACCTTCACACGAGCGAGCACAAACGTAACCTGGAAGAGCAAGGTGATCGGTCCGCTCGGTCAGGTCTTCACCCCGTTCGCGTATCTCAAGGGCGACGTCTACAACGTCCAGGCCGATGATACCGATACGGGTCTGGCGGGGGACGAAACCTATCTGCGCGCCATGCCCGCCGTCGGCTTGGACTACCGCTATCCGTTCCTGGCGCAGATGGGTCCAGTCTCCCAGACCTTCAGCCCGGTCGCCCAGATCATCGTTCGTCCCGACGAGCAGCACATCAACGACCTGCCGAACGAAGACGCGCAAAGCCTCGTCTTCGACGACACGAACCTGTTCGAATGGGACAAATTCTCCGGCTATGACCGCCAGGAGGGTGGCACGCGCGCCAATGTGGGCTTCACCTATCATGCGATGCTGGGCAAGGCGAGCATCGACGCCCTCTTCGGCCAATCCTTCCAGCTGGCCGGAGCGAATTCCTTCTCCAAGAGCAATGTCACGCTCACAGGCATCGGGTCGGGACTTTCAACCGACGATTCCGACTATGTCGGACGCGTCACCCTGGATTCCGGCGAAGGGCTGACGCTGACAGCCCGCGGCCGCTTCGACAACGACACCTTCGATGTCAACCGTGCGGAAGCGACGGCGCGCGTATCCAAGGGCCGGCGCAACAGCGCCGCCCTCACCTATTTCTATCGTCGTGAAATTCCCGAGCTCGGCATCGACGACGAACAATCGGAAATCTCGACGACAGGCCAGGTCGCCGTCAGCGATTTCTGGTCGGTCAAGGGTGGCATCACCTTCGACATCGATCAGATGAGCCGCGTCAAGCACGCCGTGGGTCTTGCCTATGACGACGAATGCTTCAATCTATCGGTGGTCTACAGCGAGACGCGTGACCGCTACACGGACATCGTCTCCGGCCGCGAGGTGTTTGTGCGCTTCAATCTGCGCACATTGGGCGACAGCGAGGTGAGCTTCGCGGCATCGGGCGACGATTACGACGACGATGACGACGATGACCTCTACTCTGGGCTCTTTTAAAAATTAGCGCCATAATTCGCGCGTAAGAGCGCCATCAAACGCTGCAACGGAACGATGCGAACATCGATGTTTAGAACCCTCACGCAAACCGCTTGGCTTGTTGCGGCAAGTGCCTTGATGGCCATGGCCACATTGCCCGTCGCCGACAGCGCACAGGCTCAGAGCTCCATCAAGATTCTGGTCAACGACCAGCCGATCACGACCTACGACATCAACAACCGCGCCAAATTTCTTCGCCTGACCTCACGCGGCCAGGCGGGTGCGAAACAGGCGACGGACGAGTTGATCGAAGAAGCGCTGAAACTGCAGGAAGCCAAGCGCCGCAACGTCACCGTTTCGCAAAGCGAAGTCGACCGCGCCTTTGCCTCCATTGCGAGCCGCGCCAAGCTGCCGCCGTCGAAGCTCGAAGCGGCGCTGCGTCAGAACGGCGTCAATCCGGACACCCTCAAGGACCGCATTCGTGCCGAGCTCGCCTGGCGTGACGTGGTGCGTGCCCGCTTCCGTGCCACGGTGCGTATCACCGAATCGGACGTGGCCCAGGCCATGCTCGGCCGCGACGACGACGCCGAGACGTCTGGAACCGTCACCGAATACGACGTTCAGCCGGTTCTTTTCATCGTCCCCAAGAAGGGCAAGAGCGGCATCGCTGCTCAGCGCAAGCGGGAAGCCGAAGCCTTCCGCAGCCGCTTCAGGAACTGCGACGCGACGCTGGAACAAACCCGCGGCATGGCAGGCGTCTTCGTGAAGCCGACGGTTCGCCGGGAGAGCGGCGATTTTCCCGATTCCCTGCAGGGCAGCCTCAGCAAAGCCAAGGTTGGTACGGCTCTTCCACCGACGCAGGTAGATGAGGGTTTTCAGGTTCTCGGCATCTGCAACAAGAAGGCGGTCGCCGGCAAAACCCAGGCGGCCGACGAGGTCCGCGATGAGCTGACCAATGAGCGTGGTCAGCTTCTCGCCCGACGCTATCTGCGCGATCTGAAATCCGACGCGATAATCGAGTACCGTTAGGAACCGATGCTTCCAATTGCACTGACCCTCGGAGAGGCGGCTGGCGTCGCCCTCGACATCACCATTGCTGCCTGGGCTCGGCGCGAGCGCGAACGCCTGCCGCCGTTTGTTTTCCTCGGCTCGGCCGCGAACATTGCCGAGCGGGCCATTCTCCTCGGCATCGACTGCCCGACGCGCGAAGTGGAACCGGAAGAGGCCGCTCTCGTCTTCCCGATGGCGCTGCCGTGCCTGCCGGGTTTCCCGGAGGCGAAGGCCGAGCCAGGGCTTATCGCCCGCGAGGACGCAGCGCTGACGATCCAGTCGATCCGTCAGGCCGCGGAGTTCGTGGCCGACGGCCGCTGCTCGTCGATGGTGACCAATCCGATCGCCAAGCACGCGCTCAACGAAGCAGGCTTCGCCTATCCGGGTCACACCGAATACCTCGCCGATCTCGGCGAGCAGCTCTTCGGGGAAAAGCGCCGGCCGGTCATGATGTTGGCCGGGCCCGACCTGCGCGCCGTGCCCGTCACCATTCATGTGCCTCTTTGCGAGGTACCGCGTCTTCTGACCACCGAACTCATCGTGGAAACCGGCAAGATCGCCGCGGAGGAGCTGAAGCGCCGCTTTGCCATTTCCTCCCCCCGCATCGCCGTGTCGGGCCTGAACCCACATGCGGGTGAGAAGGGCGTCATCGGCAAGGAAGACATCGAGGTCATCCGTCCGGCCGTCGACCTCCTCTGCCAGGCTGGCATCGAAGCGGAGGGGCCGCTGCCCGCCGACACCATGTTCCATCCCGCGGCCCGCCGCCGCTACGACCTGGCGCTATGCATGTACCACGACCAGGCGCTCATCCCGGTCAAGGCCCTCGACTTCGATCATGCGGTCAACGTGACGCTCGGTCTGCCTTTTGTGCGCACGTCCCCGGATCACGGCACGGCGATGGAGATCGCCGGCACAGGCCGTGCACGTCCGTCGAGCCTGATGGCGGCGCTGCGTATGGCAGCCGAGATGAGCCGTTCTCCCGTCCAGGCGTGAGCGACGTCATCGAACGCGTGGCGGCCCTGCCGCCGCTGCGCGACGTTCTCGCAAAACACGAACTCTGGGCGCAGAAGTCCCTCGGGCAGAATTTTCTGCTCGACCTCAATCTGACGCGCCGCATCGCCCGTGAGGGCAGCGCCAGCGGCGAGACGATCGTAGAGGTCGGCCCGGGACCGGGCGGCCTGACAAGGGCGCTGTTTCTTGAAGGCGCGACGCATGTGATCGCCATTGAACGCGACCACAGGGCGCTTCCGGCTCTTGAGGAAATCGCGGCCGCTGCACAGGGTCGCCTCCATGTGATCGAGGGCGATGCGCTTGCAACCGATTATCGCGAACTCGTCGGGTCGGATGGCGGGCGCATCATCGCCAACCTCCCCTACAACGTCGCAACACCGCTTCTCACCGGCTGGCTGACCCCGCCCGACTGGCCCGCCTGGTGGCGCAGCCTGACGCTCATGTTCCAGAAGGAGGTGGCGGAGAGGATCGTCGCGGAGCCGGGCTCCAAGGCCTATGGACGCCTCGCGGTGCTCGCTCAATGGCGCTGCCACGCCCATATTCTCTTCGAAGTGCCACCGCGTGCCTTTCTGCCGCCCCCGAAGGTCACCTCCGCGGTCGTCCGGCTGGAACCGCGGCCCGATGCCGTGAAAGTCGCGCCTTCCGCCCTTGAGGCCGTCACCGCCTCTGCCTTCGGCCAGCGACGCAAGATGCTCCGCCAGAGCCTGAAACAGGCTTTTCGACAGCCGGAGGCGGTTCTGGAAGCATGCGGCATCGCACCGACGCGGCGTGCCGAAGAGATCCCGGTCGCGGGCTTTCTCGATCTTGCGCGGATTTACGAGGAGCTTGAGCGCTCTTCGTCCTGAGCCTGAAGGTGATCGACGAGGTCGCGCCCCTCGGAGAGAAGCTGGCTGACGAAGGAACGCAGACCCAGGACGCGGTCCCGCTTTAACCTTTCGGCCGTCAGAATCCCCTTCACCGCCTCGAAAGCCCGCTGCAGATCATCATTGACGATGACGTAGTCGTAGCGGCTCCACTGCTCGATTTCCTCGAGCGATCCGACCAGCCGCCGGCCGATGGTTTCGCGCGAATCTTCGGCTCTGCGCTCCAGCCGCGCCTTCAATTCGCGCATGGACGGCGGCAGCACGAAGACGCGCACGAGATCGTCGGGCAGCTTCTCGGCGATCTGCGCAGTCCCCTGCCAGTCGATGTCGAAAAGCACGTCCCGACCCGCGGACAAGGCGTCCTCGACGGGCTCGATCGGCGTGCCGTAATGATTGCCGTGGACCGTCGCCCATTCCAGAAGATCGCCGCGCTCCACCATGCGGTTGAAATGCACGTCGTCGATGAAATGGTAGTGGACGCCTTCGCGCTCGCTTCGCCGGCGGGGGCGCGTGGTCACCGAAACCGACAATTCCAGGCCGCTGTCGGCTTCAAGGAGCTGCCGCGCGAGCGTCGACTTGCCTGCCCCCGAAGGCGAGGACAGAACGAACATGAGGCCACGACGGACAAGCTTGATCGGGTCGGCGGTCATTCGAGATTTTGCACCTGCTCGCGGAACTGATCGATCGCGGATTTGAGATCGAGGCCGATCGCCGTCGTTTCGTGGTCGCTCGATTTGGAGCACAACGTGTTGGCTTCGCGGTTGAACTCCTGCGACAGGAAATCGAGCCTGCGCCCGATGACGCCGCCTTCGGAAAGCCGTGTGCGCGCCTCCGCGATATGCGCCTTGAGGCGGTCGATCTCCTCGCGGATATCGGCTTTCGTCGCGGTCATGAGCGCTTCCTGATAGAGGCGCCCCTCGTCGAGCTGCGTCTCGGAGGAAATGAACTCCACCTGCTCGCGAATGCGGGCACGCAGACGCTCCACCATCCCGCCGAGGCGAGCCTCCGCGGCTTCCACCAGGCCTTCGATGCGATCGATGATCTCCGTGAGATGCGTCCGCAGTCGTTCGCCTTCTTCAAGCCGCGTCGTCACAAGAGCATCGAGCGCCTCGTGCAAAGCCGCAACCGCCGCCTCGGCGACCGGCCCCTCGGCAGCGCCCTCGCTGTTGCTGCCCTGGACGATCACGCCGCGCAGCGCCAGAAGTCCGTCGGCGCGCGCCGGTTGCACTTCGTCTTCCTCCGCCAGGCGCTTCGCGCGCTCCAGGACGAGACGCAGAGCCGCCTCGTTGATCGTGACCCCGGCTTCCGCGCCGCCGCCGTCTTCCTGCAAATTCAGATAGCAAGAGCCGCGGGAAAGATGGCTGCGCACGGCTTCGCGCGCTGACGGTTCGAGACCGTCGAAGCCGGGCGGCAGACGGAAGCGCAGCTCCAGACCGCGTCCGTTGACGCTCTTCAGTTCCCAGACATAGCTCGACGAGACGACGGTGAAGACCTGACGGGCAAAGCCCGTCATGCTTTGAATGCGCATGTGCCGTAATCAGCTGTAAGTGTGGAAGGGGCGTAGCGCGGGCGCGCCGCCCGGACAAGCCTTGCCCGTCATTCCGGCTCGGGTCGCGGACGCGGGATGATCTTTTCCGCCCCCGGCATCGGCTCTTCCTGAAGAACCTCCGCCTCCTCGGCAGCCCTCTGCGTGCGCTCGATGCGACGCCAGCGCGCGACGTTGCGGTTGTGGTCGGCAAGCGTCGTGGAGAAGACATGGCCACCCGTCCCGTCGGCGACGAAATAGAGATCGTCCGTGCGCGACGGATTGGCGACGGCCTCAAGCGCCGCGCGCCCGGGATTGGCGATCGGCCCCGGCGGCAGACCGCTGATCTGGTAGGTGTTGTACTCGGTCTCCTTGTCCAGATCGGAGGCAAGGATCGGCCGGTCGGACGGTTTTCCCGCGCCGCCGAAAAGCCCGTAGATGATCGTCGGATCCGACTGCAGGCGCATCCCGCGCCTCAGCCGATTGATGAAGACGGCGGCGACACGCGGGCGTTCGTCGGCCTTGCCGGTCTCCTTCTCGACGATCGAGGCCAGCGTCACGAGCTCTTCCGGCGTTTCGATGGGCAGATCCGGCGAGCGGCGTCCCCAAACCTCGTCCAGAAGCCGGTCCTGTGCCCGCTCCATCTGCTCCAGGATCTGCTGGCGGGTCGCGCCGCGCGTGAACTTGTAGGTTTCCGGCAGCAGCGAGCCCTCAGGCGGCACCGTCTCGATATCGCCGATGAGCACGTCGTCGGCCCGCAGCTTGTCGACGATCTGCTGGCTGGTCAGCCCCTCCGGAATCGTCACGGCATGCAGGATCGATTTGCCCGAGGTGAGGATCTCCATCACCTCCCGCATCGAGACATGCGGCTGGAAGAGATACTCGCCGTATTGCAGCCGGCTCGCAGCCTCGTTGAGGCGCACTCCGACATTGAAAATCAGCGGACTGTCGATGACGTTGTTGCGCTTCAGCTGCGCAGCAATCGCATCGACGCCCGAGCCGCGGGTGATCAACACCGTCCGCGGCTCTTCAAGCGGCCCCTCCGCGATGAACCGCTGCTTGCCGAAATAAAGCGCGCCGCCGACGAACAGGACGGCGAGCACGGCCATCATCAGAAAGAAATTGAGCGTCACCACGAGCGGGTGCTTCGCCTGCTTGGAGCGTGGCGGAGGCGGCGGCGCCGGCTCAGGCTGAATCGCCTGGCGCGGGCTCTTCGGATTGATTCGGCGACCCGAGCGCGCACCGTTGTGCTCCGCAGGCCGCGATTCGCCATTGGCAGCGTCGGCCTCAGGATTCCCTGTTTGCTCGCTCGGCACTTTTTCGTTCATTGCCCGCTTTTCCCACGTCGCCGCCGATCCGACAACTAAGCTCGAATATGGCGAAAGAGGGCCGCTGCCGGCCGATCAGCTAATTGTAACGCCGGAAGACGAGCGAGGCGTTCGTGCCGCCGAACCCGAAAGAGTTGGAAAGCGCGACATTGATCGGCTTTTCCTTCGGCTGATGCGGCACCAGATCGATCGGCGTGTTGACCGACGGATTGTCGAGATTGATCGTCGGCGGCGCGACATTGTCGCGAATTGCGAGGATCGAGAAGATCGCTTCGACCGCGCCGGCGGCTCCGAGAAGATGCCCGACCGCAGACTTCGTCGACGACATCGTCATCTCGGAGGCATGCTGACCGGTCAGGCGTTCCACAGCGCGCAGCTCGATCTCGTCGCCGAGCGGCGTCGAAGTGCCATGCGCGTTGATATAGTCGATCTCGTCGGGGCTCACCCCGGCCCGCTTCAAAGCGGCGGTCATGCAGCGATACGCGCCGTCGCCATCCTCGGCCGGAGCCGTGATGTGATAGGCATCGCCCGACATGCCGTAGCCGACGATCTCGCCATAGATGCGCGCGCCGCGCGCCTTGGCGTGTTCGAGCTCTTCCAGAACGACGACACCCGCGCCCTCGCCCATGACGAAGCCGTCACGGTCGCGGTCATAGGGTCTCGACGCCTTCGTCGGCGTTTCGTTGAAATTCGTCGATAGCGCCCGGCAGGCGGCAAAGCCCGCCACCGAGACGCGATTGAGAGGTGATTCGGTACCGCCTGCCACCATCACCTCGGCGTCGCCCAGCGCGATGAGACGCGACGCGTCGCCGATAGCATGAGCGCCCGTGGAGCACGCCGTCACGACGGCATGATTCGGGCCCTTCAGATTGTGCTGGATCGAGACGTACCCTGCCGCAAGGTTGATGAGGCGGCCTGGGATGAAGAAGGGAGACACGCGACGTGGCCCCTTCTCCTCCAACAAAAGCCCGCCTTCGACGATGCCGCGGATCCCGCCGATACCGGACCCGATCAGCACACCCGTGCGGATCTGGTCTTCGTATTCGTCGGGTTCCCACTCGGCATCTTTCAGCGCCTGGGCAGCAGCGGCCATGGAAAAGGTGATGAATTCATCGACCTTGCGCTGCTCCTTCACCTCCATCCAATCGTTCGGATTGTAGGTGCCGCCGGAGCCGTCGCCACGCGGAATCTGGCAAGCGATCTGACACGCAAGATCGTCGACCTTGAAGGCCTCGATGCGTGCAGCACCACTCTCACCAGCAAGAAGTCTCGACCAGGTTTCCTCCACCCCGCAACCGAGGGGCGAAACCATGCCGAGACCCGTAACGACGACGCGCCTCATTCCACTGTACCGCAAATCACGAGAGAAGGTCAGCCGGCGTTCTTCTCAAGAAACGACACGGCATCGCCCACCGTCAGGATGGTCTCAGCAGCATCGTCCGGAATTTCCACGCCGAACTCTTCTTCGAACGCCATCACAAGCTCGACCGTGTCCAGGCTGTCGGCGCCGAGGTCATCAATGAAGCTGGCTTCCTTGGTGACCTTTTCTTCTTCAACGCCAAGGTGCTCCACGACGATCTTTTTGACGCGCTCCTCGATATTGCTCTCACTCATAGCCTCAGCTTCCTCGATTGCCTGGTCTGGTATGACCGTGAAAAACAGTCCTTATCCCCTGAAAAACCCGGATTGCCGCGCGGTCGAGGGGTCGAACGGGGATGGTCGCGCGGTCCGTTATCATGTTTCTATGGCCTTGACCAGCAGTCGAAAGACGGTGGTCGTGCGGTTCTTTGGCGTCAGATCATCGCCATGCCGCCATTGACGTGCAGTGTCTGCCCGGTGACGTAGTCGGCTTCCTGGCTCGCCAGGAAAACCGCAGCCGCAGCAATGTCTTCGCCACTTCCGAGCCGACCGGCCGGAATGCTCGACATGATTCCTTCGCGCTGCTTCTCATTGAGCTGATCGGTCATGGCGCTGGTGATGAATCCGGGAGCGATGCAATTCACGGTAATGCCGCGGCTCGCCACCTCCTGAGCCAGCGCCTTCGACATACCGATGAGACCGGCTTTTGAGGCAGCGTAATTCGCCTGACCGGCATTGCCGGTCACCCCGACGACCGAGGTGATGTTGATGATCCGTCCGGCCCTCTGGCGCATCATGCCTTTGAGCGCGGCACGCGACAGGCGGAACGCCGCCTCCAGATTGACCTTGAGAACGATCTCCCAATCGGCGTCCTTCATGCGCATGGCGAGGCCGTCGCGCGTGAGCCCGGCATTGTTGACGAGAATGTCGAGCCCGCCCATCGCCTTCTCGGCCTCACCGATGAGCCCATCGACGGCCGCCGTATCGGAGAGATTGGCAAGAAGCACATGCGCGCGGTCGCCAAGCTCGGCTGCAAGCGCATTCAGCGGCTCTTCACGGGTGCCCGACAGCGCAACCCTCGCGCCCTGGGCATGAAGCCCACGCGCGATGGCGCCGCCGATTCCCCCGCTCGCACCGGTGACGAGCGCGCGTTTTCCCTCGAGGCTGAACATGCCCTCTCCCCTCTTCTTTCTCTGCCTATTCTTTCGCTGCTTTGAGCGCTGCCACGGCAGCCTCGATCTCCTCGGGCTTGCCGACGGCAAGCGCGCTGATTCCAGGCGCGATACGGCGGACGAGGCCGGAGAGGACGCGCCCCGCGCCGATCTCGGCCATGAGCGTCACGCCGTTCTCGCCCATCCAGGCAACTGATTCGCGCCAGCGGACAGCACCCGTCACCTGTTCGACGAGACGTTGACGGATTTCCGAAACGTCCGTCAACGGCCGCGCCGTGACATTCGCCACGACAGGCACTGCAGGCGGCGCAATCTCGGTTTGCGCGAGCGCCTCGGCCATACGTTCGGCTGCCGGCTGCATCAAGGCGCAATGGAAGGGTGCGGACACCGGCAGAAGCATGGCGCGCTTCGCGCCCTTGGCCTTGGCGATCTCCGCCGCCCGTTCGACGGCCGCCTTGCTACCTGAGACGACCACCTGTCCCGGCGCATTGTCGTTCGCCGCTTCGCAGACATCGCCCTGCGCGGCTTCTTTTGCGATCTCGCGCACAGCCTCGATGTCGAGGCCGAGGATCGCCGCCATGGCGCCCTCGCCGACCGGCACCGCCGCCTGCATGGCATCGCCGCGAATGCGCAAGAGCTTCGCCGCATCGGCGATCGAAAGGCTTCCGGCCGCCGCCAGCGCGGAATATTCGCCAAGCGAATGCCCGGCGACGAAATCGGCATGTGTCGAAACCGAAATTCCCTGCGTCTCAAGCGCCTTCAGAGCCGCCATGGAAACCGCCATCAACGCCGGCTGCGCGTTGCGCGTCAAAGTGAGCGCGTCGTCCGGGCCCTCGAAAATGGTCTTCGAAAGAGCCTCACCGAGCGCGTCGTCCACTTCCTGAAAAACCGCGCGCGCTTCCAGAAAAGCGTCTGCGAGCGCAGCTCCCATGCCGACGGCCTGGCTCCCCTGCCCCGGGAAAGCGAACACGGTGGCCATGGCTTCTCCTTTTTGTTCTTGCCGCTTCTTGCTCTCGCCGCCCAAAGGGCCGCGACGTCAGTTGAGCGGGTGTGATCACGCTGTGCGTGGACTGTCAAGGCGCCATGACGCCCGCCGCGGCACC
Organism: Afifella marina DSM 2698; assembly: GCF_900102695.1. Taxonomy (GTDB): domain Bacteria; phylum Pseudomonadota; class Alphaproteobacteria; order Rhizobiales; family Afifellaceae; genus Afifella; species Afifella marina. The sequence goes on along the minus strand of NZ_FMVW01000002.1, from coordinate 420,266 downwards.
CGGCAAAAATATCGTGCGCGCCTCTATTGCTCGTCCGAATCGCCGTCAGAATCCTGTGTCGGTTCCGGCAGCTTCGGTTCGTCCTTGCGCCGGCGACGCGGTCTGCGGTTGCGATTTTGCGAACGCGACCCCTTCGCGCCCTGCCCGCTCGTGCGACGGCTCGCTGGGGTCTTGTCGGACGCCTTCGCGCTTGCCCCCTCCCCGGCCGGTTTCTCCCCAGACGGCTTGTTCTTAGCCGCTTCATCCTCATCCGGCTGATCGACGGAAGCGGCGGCTTTGCGCGAATCCTCCGTATCGGGCAGCTGATCCTCGGTGAACTGGTCCGCAAACGGCTCACCCTCGGCAACCTTTCCGCCGGAGAGTGCGGCAGCCTTGAGGGCTGCGGCCTTCGCCTGTCCCTCTTCCGCCGGCAGATCCTGGGTCGGTGCCGTGTAGGGCTCCGAAGCGCTCGCGCCTTGAGCCGGTTCGGATTTTTCGTCCTTCTTTCCGCCGTCCTTTTTCTCGCCGTCCGCAGAAACCGCCGTTTCTTCCAGCGCTTTGCGTCGGGCCTGTTCTTCGATCGCGATAGGCAAGGTGTCGATATGCCCATCCTTGTGGACGCCGAGATAGAGCGTGCGATGCGGGAACGGGATCTCGATATCGCGCTCATCGAAGACCTCTTTCATGATCTCCGTATAGGCGCGGCCGACCGCCCATTGGCTGCCCGGCAGCGTCTTGATGCGCCCGCGCACCATGACCGCCGAATCGGCCAGTGCGGTCACCCCGTGCATCTCGAAATCGTCGATGATATCGGTGCCGTATTCGCTCGCCTTGAGGCGGTCGAAGGCCTCACGCATCGCCTCCTTCACCTCGCGGATATTCTCGCGGTAGGCGACGCCGACCTCGGCCAGGTGATAGGCGAATTTGCGCATCGAGTTGGAGACGGCATCGACCGACGAGAACGGCACGATGTGATAGACGCCCGCCAGATCGCGAATGCCCACAGAGCGCACCGTCAGCTTCTCCACCACGCCGGAGATACCGGCGACCGTGACGACATCCCCCTCGTTGATCGCGTTTTCAAACTGGATGAAGGCGCCTGTGATGACGTCCTGAACGAGCTTCTGGGAGCCGAAACCGACGGCAAGACCAAGGACACCGGCACCGGCGAGAAGCGGCCCGATATTCACACCGAGCTGCGACAAAGCGAGCATACCCGCGATCACGAAGAGCGTGATGGAAAGCCCGTTGCGCATGAGGGAGAGGATCGTGCGCGCACGCGCGCTCGGCATCGCTCCCTGCTTGCCGTAGTTGAGCCTGTGCTCGATCCAGGACGAGATGCCGATCCACAGAAGATAGGTGACGACGACGATGATGAGGGCGCTGATAATCCGCGCGACGAGATCGGCGCCTCGCTCGGTCGACATCCACCCGGAAATGTCGAGCACCTGCCAGGCGTCGATGATGGCCAGGATCACGGCGACGATCACGAGCGTGCGCACGATCTTCAGAATCGCCGGGATGAGCGTATTCATCCGCCGTTCCAGAACTGGAACTTCCCGCGCCATCCATTGCGGCAGACGCACGCCGCGCTGCAGCGCGAGCTTCACCAGCGCCACGAGCGCCACGCCGATCCCGATCGCCACCGCCGTGCGCACGGAGGCGCCGACCACGAACGAGACGAGGAGGTAAGGCCGGGTGATGCCGATGGAGAGGACGGCAAGCACGTAGAGCGTGCCGATCCAGGGCCAGAGCTGCACGAACATGGTCACGACCTGGCCGCCCATGCCCTGGGTATCCGGGTCACGCCGCTCCCTGATACGCGCGGCCAGCGTTCGCATCGACGTGAGCGCCACGAAGGCCGCCACCAGCATGACGGTCACGCGCAGCCCGCGCCCGGCGACGAAGGAGAGGCTGGTGTTGACGACGGGCACCAGAAAGGCGATGCCGGTGATCAAGAGCGCCGCCACCACCATCAGCCGGGCATAGGCGTAATCGGTGATGCCTTCCCGGTAGGGGATGAGAGAGGTCGTCTCCGGCGTCGAAGCGACGATCGCTCGCAAAAAGACCCGCACGCCGCCGACGATGAGGAAGGCGTTGAGATAAAGCGACTGCTCGATCTGCATCTGTCCGCCATCGCCGAAGACGCCGACCGCAAGCCCGCTGCCGACGGCATAGGCGATCGCCAGAGCCAGGATGTCGGCGAGCGTTTCGACGACGAAAGCAATGCTCCTGACGACCGCGTGCGGCCCGGATATGCGCCGCGTCACGAGATGCGTGAGCTTTTGAAAGAGATAACTGAAGACGACGAGGCCCACTCCGGTGACCGCGATCGTTCCGAAGAGCCGCAAAATGGCGACCTGCAGGGCGCCCCAATCGAGATCACCCGCCTGCTTGGCGAGCGCGCCAAGACCTTTCAGGTCGCGGAAGAGACGCTCGACCACGCCGTAGCTCGCCTCGGCCGCGCCCTTGGTGGCATCGGCGAGCTGCCGGGCAAGCGACTGGTCTTCCTCTTCCTGCGGCGCCGCGGCCTCCGCCGCCTGCGACTGCGGATTTGCAAGTTGCTCGAGCTGGTCGATGAGCGCCTGACGCGCTTTCTCGTCCTTCAAAATGTCGGCGAGCAACTTGGCGCGGAGCGCGCTGTCACCGCTCGTATCGCCCTCTCCCTCATTCGCCGTATCCGAAGAGCCCGACGTGTCGGAGGTGCCGGGCATGGTCGGCATCGGCAGGGATTGCGCGCCGGCACCGCTCGGCGCCAGACCCGCAAGTGTGAAAAGCACGAGCAGAACGGCGGAAAGGCGCAAAAGACGCGCAGGAAAGAGATCGGTCAAAAGCATCGGTGTCCGGTCGGAAAGAGCATCAGCGGGTGGCGGAACGCCGCCTCATGGGCGTCGGATGGGACTAGAATGAGGCAACCCGACGCAAGGGCAAGAGCATGAACGCAAGAGATCGTGCGCTTTTTCCGGCATTCATCAGGGCATGGTCCCCACAGGCTTGCACGGAAACGAAAAATCCCTATAACGCAGCGATGCGACCGGCTTCGGCCGGGGGCTGAATGGGGACGGCTACCCAAGAGGTGGCCGAGACCGGCAAGACCGGTCGGTTCCCGGTGTCTCCGCTCCTGAAGACGCACTCTTGAGCCTTTCTCCGGTTTTCGAAAGATCCGGCTGAGGCTTCGGTGAGGCTCCGCGCCAGGCAGGTTGCTGAATGGAAAGGCCAGTTATGTCACTTTATGAGCACGTATTCCTGGTCCGACAGGATGTGTCGGGCCAGCGGGTCGATGAGCTCGTCGAACACTATAAGGGTGTCGTCGAGCAGGGTGGTGGCTCTGTCGGTAAGACCGAGAACTGGGGCATGAAGTCCCTCACCTACCGCATCGAAAAGAACCGCAAGGCGTATTTCGCACTGATGAACATCGATGCCCCCTCCCCGGTGGTGGCGGAGATGGAGCGTCAGATGCGCTACAATGAAGACATCATCCGCTTCATGACGATCCGCGTCGACGAGCACGAGGAAGAGCCCTCCGTGCAGATGCAGAAGCGTGAGCGCGATGAGCGTCGCCGTCGCGAACGCGAACGCCGCCGCGAGGATGGAGAATAAGCACATGGTCGATATCGCACAGCTGCCGACCCGTCGGCCCTTTCACCGTCGTCGCAAGTCCTGCCCGTTCTCCGGAGAGGATGCACCGCGGATCGACTACAAGGACGTCAAGCTTCTGGAGCGTTACGTCTCCGAGCGTGGCAAGATCGTTCCTTCGCGCATCACGGCGGTTTCCGCCAAGAAGCAGCGTGAGCTCGCCAAGGCGATCAAGCGCGCCCGCTTCCTGGGCCTACTGCCTTACGTCCTGAAGTAAGATCCAACCCGTTGGGGCGTCGGCCTGTCTGACGCCTCTAACCGCCGGCCAAGGCCAGGCGGGACAGCAAGGAGATAGAAATGAAAGTCATTCTTCTGGAGCGCGTTGCCAAGCTCGGCCAGATGGGCGACGAAGTGCGCGTGCGTGACGGTTACGCCCGCAACTTCCTCCTGCCCAAAGGCAAGGCTCTGCGCGCCACCGAGGCCAACAAGGCCCGTTTCGAGCGTGAGAAGACGCAGCTCGAAGCGCGCAACCTGGAAGCCAAGAAGGAAGCCGATGCGGTGGCCGAAAAGCTCGCCGGCAAGACCTTCAGCGTCATCCGCTCCGCCGGCGAAACGGGCCAGCTTTACGGCTCCGTCTCGACCCGCGACATCGCCGAGATTCTGGGCGAAGAAGGCTTCACGGTCGTGCGCAGCCAGGTCTGGCTCGATCGTCCGATCAAGACGCTCGGTCTGCATCCGATTCTGATTTCGCTGCATCCTGAGGTCGAGGCTCCGATCACGCTCAACGTCGCGCGCAACGCCGATGAGGCCGAGCGTCAGGAACGTGGCGAGAACCTCTCCGGTCGCGATCGCTTCGATGACGAAGAGGCCGATGATGCGGAAGCCGCGGCTCTCGAAGAGGTCTTCGAGAATCCCGAGGATCTGCAGCTCGAGCCGACCGAGGTCGACGCGGAGGACGAGGAGCGCGAATAATCGCCTTCTCCTGAGGATTATCGAAAGGGGCGCTTGCGGGCGCCCCTTTTTTGTTGCTCTTTTGTTCGGTATGAGTCGACGCTGCGGCAACGAGATCGCGGTCAAGCCCGGAATGGTGTTTTGTCGTTCCCCACAAGGAACAACTAGGAAAAGACTCATACCCTGCACCGTCTCGCCCCGACGTCCTGCAGGCTTGCTAGTAAGGGGCGATTAACCAACGACGGTCCCATGACAGCCGCAGCCCGTTTACGCGAAGCCGAGCCCATTTCGCCTCGCCAGGTGCCTCATAATATCGAAGTCGAGCAGGCGCTTCTCGGCGCCATTCTGATCAACAACGACGCGCTCGACCGGGTCTCCGATTTCCTCGAACCCGTTCATTTCTACGATCCCCTGCACCAGCGCATCTACGAAGTCGCGCGCCAGCTGATCCGTGTCGGCAAGATCGCCGATCCGCGGACGCTCAAGAGCTTCCTCAACGAGGAACAGCGCGTCGGCGAGATCACCATCGCGGAATATCTCTCCCGCCTCGCCTATGAGGCGGCGACGATCATCAACGCCCAGGATTACGGCCGCACGATCTACGATCTGGCGCTGCGCCGCTCGCTGATCACCATCGGCGAGGACATGGTGAACGTCGCCTATGACGCGCCGGTCGACATGACGCCTCGCCACCAGATCGAGGAAGCCGAGAGATCGCTCTTCGAACTCGCCGAAAAGGGCCGTGGCGCAACCGGCTTCCAGGGTTTCGGCGACGCGCTGAAGACCGCCATCGATATGGCGGCCGCCGCCTACGAGCGAAACGGCCACCTGTCGGGCATCGCCACGGGCCTCGACGACATGGACCGCCTCATGGGCGGTCTGCAATCTTCGGATTTGATCATCCTCGCCGGTCGCCCGGGCATGGGCAAAACGGCGCTCGCCACCAACATCGCCTACAATGTTGCGCGCGCCTGGCGCGGCGAACAGCAGGGCGACGGCACGATGAAGACCATCGACGGCGGCATCGTCGGCTTCTTCTCGCTGGAAATGTCGTCCGAACAGCTCGCGACCCGCATCATCGCCGAACAGGCCGCCGTCCCCTCATCGAAGATCCGGCGCGGCGACATCCACGAGGAAGAATTCGACAAGATCGTCGTGGCGGCCCAGGAAATGCAGAAAATGCCGCTCTACATCGACCAGACCGGCGGCATCTCCATCGGCCAGCTCATGGCGCGCGCGCGTCGTCTGAAACGCCAGCGCGGCCTCGATTTTCTGGTCATCGACTATCTGCAGCTCATCCAGGGTTCTTCGAAACGCTCCTCCGACAGCCGTGTGCAGGAGATCACCGAGATCACCACCAACCTGAAGGCCCTCGCCAAGGAGCTGAACGTGCCGGTGCTCGCCCTCTCCCAGCTCTCGCGTCAGGTCGAGGCGCGCGACGACAAGCGCCCGCAGCTCTCGGATCTGCGCGAATCGGGTTCCATCGAGCAGGACGCCGACGTCGTCATCTTCGTCTTCCGCGAGGAATATTATCTGAAGAACAAGAAGCCGAAGGAAGGCACCGAGGAGTTCTTCAAGTGGCAGGCGGAGATGGAGGGTGTCGCAGGCCGCGCCGAAGTCATCGTCGGCAAGCAGCGTCACGGCCCGACCGGCACGATCGATCTCGCCTTCGAGGCCGACGTGACGCGCTTCTCGTCCCTGGCCCACGAAGAGCGGCTTCCGGTACGTTACGATTGAGCCTTGATGATTCCCGTGTGCGCGAGGTTGGAGACGTGAGCCAAGAGGCGGCCGCCGGTCTTTGCCTGACCATTGATTTGAACGCCCTCGTCGGCAATTGGCGTCGGCTGAAGGACCTTGTCGCGCCGGCCGAATGCGCCGGCGTCGTCAAGGCGGACGCTTATGGCACCGGCATTGCGATGACCGGGCCGGCCCTGTTTGCGGCGGGTTGCCGGACGTTTTTCGTCGCGGTCCCGGAAGAAGGTGCCGCCCTGCGCGCCGCTTTGGCAAACCACGATCCCGCCGGGAGTGCCGCGATCTATGTGCTCGCCGGCTTTTTCGCGGACGCGGCCGAGCTCTACCGCGAGGCACGTCTTTCTCCGGTCCTCGGCCATTTCGGCGAGCTTCAGAGCTGGCGCAAATGGCCGGGCCGTGACAAGGCCGCGCTTCACGTCGATACCGGCATGAACCGTCTCGGTCTGACGCTTGCGGACACCGAGGCGCTTGCAGAAGCTGGAGGCCCGGGCCCCGGCATCGATCTGATGATCAGCCATCTCGCCTGCGCCGACGAACCGGAAAAGCCCTTGAACGAGAGGCAGCGCGAGCGCTTTGCGCATGCCAAAGCGCTGCTCGGGCTGCCGCGGGCTTCGCTCGCCAATTCGGCCGGCATCCATATGGGCCGCGCCTATCGCCACGAACTCTGCCGCCCGGGCATCGCCCTTTACGGCGGTGCCTCGCATCCGGAGGCGATCTCCGACCCGGTGGTCACCGCGGAAGCGCGCATCCTGCAGGTGCGCACCGGCCATCCCGGCGAGACGGTGGGCTACGGCGCGCTGGAAACTCTGCGGCGCACGACCCGCATCGCGATCCTCTCCGCCGGTTACGCCGATGGCTATCTGCGCGCCGCCGGCTCCTCGGACATGGCGTCGGGCGCCCTCGTTTCCATCGGCGGGCATCTTGCGCCCTTGCTCGGGCGTATCTCGATGGATCTCATTTCGGTCGACGTGACCGACATTCCGGAAGGTCTTGCGCTCCCCGGCAAGACGGCCGAGCTTTTTGGCCCGAACGTCGATATCGACGCCGTCGCCCGCCATGCTGGCACCATTTCCTACGAACTTCTGACCAATCTCTCCCGCCGTGCCCATCGCCGCTATATCGGCGGCGTCGAAAGCGGCGGCCCCTCCTGATGGCGCGCCCGAAGACGCAATATGTCTGCGTGAATTGCGGGGCCGTCTGGCCGCGCTGGCAGGGGCGTTGCGACGCCTGCGGAGAATGGAACACGCTGCAGGAGGAAGGCCCGGCCGCCCCCGCCTCGACGGCCGCCGGGCGCGGCAACGTCGTCATGCTTCGTCCCCTCTCGGGCAAGACGGAAAGCCCGCCGCGCCTGACGAGCGGCATCGCCGAACTCGACCGCGTCACAGGCGGCGGCTTCGTGCCGGCCTCCGCCCTTCTCGTCGGCGGCGATCCGGGCATCGGCAAATCCACCCTTCTCCTCCAGGCCGCGGCCTCGCTCGCCCGCGATGGCCGCCACGTCATCTATGTCTCCGGCGAAGAGGCGATCGATCAGGTCCGTTTGCGTGCCGAGCGCCTCGGCGTCGTCGATGCGCCCGTGCAGCTCGCTGCCGAAACCCATATCGAGGACATTCTCGCAACGCTGAAGACCGGGCCCAAGGTCGATGTCGTCATCGTCGATTCCATCCAGACGATGTGGACCGATCTCGCCGAAAGTGCGCCTGGCACGGTCACGCAGGTGCGTCTTGCCTCGCAAAACCTCATCCGCCTCGCCAAATCGACCGGCGCCGTCGTGATCCTCGTCGGTCACGTCACCAAGGACGGCCAGATCGCCGGGCCGCGCGTCGTCGAGCACATGGTCGACGCGGTGCTTTATTTCGAAGGCGATGCCGGCCACCGTTTCCGCCTTCTGCGGGCGGTCAAGAATCGTTTCGGCCCGGCCTCCGAAATCGGCGTCTTCGAGATGGCGGGCGATGGCCTGCGCGAGGTCGCCAATCCGTCCGATCTCTTCATCGGCGAACGCGATGCGATAAGCCCGGGCACGGCGATCTTCGCCGGCATGGAAGGCACGCGGCCGCTTCTCGTCGAGGTGCAGGCGCTCGTCTCCCAATCGAGCCTCGCCACGCCACGGCGCGCCGTCGTCGGCTGGGACCCCAACCGCCTCGCCATGCTTCTCGCGGTTCTTGAAGCGCGCTGCGGCCTTCGTTTCGGCCAGTTCGACGTCTATCTCAACGTCGCCGGCGGACTTCGCATAGCCGAGCCGGCCGCCGATCTGGCGATTGCGGCGGCGCTCATCTCCTCGCGCACCGGGGTTGCGACGCCGCCCGACAGTATCTATTTCGGCGAGGTCAGCCTTTCAGGCACCATCCGTGCCGTCGCACAAAGCCAACAGCGGCTGAAGGAAGCGGAAAAACTTGGCTTTCGGAAAGCATTTCTGCCCGAAGCGGGCAGCGAGGACACAGTGACCGGGCTGGCTCTGGACAAGATCGCGACCTTGGCCGATATGGTGGCCGCCTTTGCGGCACGTGCCCAGGAACAAAGCGGCCGGGACCGCAACCATCAGTGAGCTCGGCGATGCCACGACGCGCCGTCATCTATCGCGGACGAGGGAACCACCTGCAATGCCGATAACGCTACTCGACGGCGTTCTCCTGCTGATCATGTTCATTTCTGCGGTTCTTGCCATGATCCGCGGCTTCACCCGTGAGGTCTTCTCCATCGCCTCTTGGGTGGTGGCAGCGATCGTCACCTATATGTTCTGGCAGGATGTCCTGCCCTACACCCAGCAATATGTGGATGACCGCACGGTGGCGCTCGGGCTGACGGTGGCCGGCATCTTCTTCATCACCTTGATCGTCGTCTCGCTGGTGACGATGCGCATCTCCGACTTCATCCTCGATTCCAAGGCCGGTCCTCTCGACCGCACCTTCGGCTTCGTTTTCGGAGCGGCGCGCGGCCTCCTCCTCGTCGTCATCGCGGTGCTTTTCCTCAACTTCTTCATCTCGCCCGAACATCAGCCGACCTGGATCGCCGACGCGCGCTCCAAACCCTGGCTCGATTCCATGGGCCAGGATCTGATGAACGCACTGCCGGAGGATCCGGAAGCGGAGATCATCGAACGCTTCCGTCAGGAAGACGCCGAGCGCCGTGCCCAGCCCGCGGGCAGCAGCAGCGACGCCACCGGTCCGGCCGGCACCTACGATGCCGACGATCAGAACGCCCTCAACCGCCAGCTCTCGCAATAGGCCATGCAGATCCTTCCCGCCCATCCCTTCCAGGCCGCCGGCGACGACAAGTTCCACGAGGAATGCGGCGTCTTCGGCATTTTCGGTCATCCCGAGGCTGCAGCGCTGACGGCGCTCGGCCTGCATGCGCTCCAGCATCGCGGCCAGGAGGCGGCGGGCATCATCTCCTATGACGGGCGCCAGTTCCATGTGGAGCGCCACATCGGCCATGTCGGCGACAACTTCACCGCGCCGGAGGTGATCGCACGCCTGCACGGCGACAAGGCGATCGGCCACAACCGCTATTCCACGACCGGTGCCCCGGTTCTGCGCAACGTCCAGCCGATGTTTGCGGAATTCGCCGGCGGCGGTTTCGCGGTCGCGCACAACGGCAACATCACCAATGCCCGCACCTTGCAGCGCGACCTGCAAAACCGCGGCTCCATTTTCCAGTCGACCTCCGACACCGAAACGATCATCCATCTGATCGCCACGAGTCAGAAGGCCCCCCTGATCGACCGCCTCATCGATGCGCTCACCCAGGTCGAGGGCGCCTATTCGCTGGTCGCCCTGTCGGAAAAGAAGATGATCGGCTGCCGCGACCCGCTCGGCGTGCGTCCCCTCGTCCTCGGCGATCTCGATGGCGCCCATGTGCTCGCCTCGGAGACCTGCGCGCTCGACATCATCGGCGCGCGGTTCGTGCGTGAGATCGAGCCGGGCGAGATGATCGTCATCACCGACCATTCGATCGATTCTCTGCGGCCGTTTAAGCGGGAGCGTCCGCGCTTCTGCATTTTCGAGCACGTCTATTTCGCCAGACCCGATTCCGTCATCGCCGGCGCGTCGATTTACGAATCGCGCAAGAAGATCGGCATGGAGCTCGCGCGCGAGGCCCCGGCCGAAGCCGATCTCATCGTCCCGGTGCCGGATTCCGGCAATCCGGCCGCCATCGGCTTCGCCAAAGAGAGCGGCATCCCCTTCGAGCTCGGCATCATCCGCAACCATTATGTCGGCCGCACTTTCATCGAGCCCTCCGACTCGATCCGGCATATGGGCGTGAAGCTGAAGCACAACGCCAATTCGGCGATCCTCAAGGGCAAGCGCGTGGTGCTCGTCGACGATTCCATCGTCCGCGGCACGACCTCGCTCAAGATCGTGGAAATGGTGCGCGATGCCGGCGCCGCCGAAGTGCATATGCGCATCGCGAGCCCGCCCACGACCAATCCCTGCTTCTACGGTGTCGATACGCCGGAAAAGGCAAAGCTCCTCGCCTCGCGCATGTCGATCGAGGAGATGGCCGATTTCATCCGCGTCGACAGCCTCGCCTTCCTGACGATCGACGGGCTTTACCGCGCCGTCGGCGAAGAGGTCCGCAATGCGGCACAGCCGCAATATTGCGACGCCTGCTTCACGGGCGAGTATCCGACGCGCCTCACCGACCGCGAATCGGTCGGCACCGTCCGCCAGCTCAACCTGTTGTCTGAAGCCGGATAATCATGACCGAAAAAAAACCGCTCGCCGGCCGTATCGCCGTCGTCACCGGCGCGACGCGCGGCATCGGCTATTTCGCTGCAAAAGCCATGGCCGAAGCCGGCGCGCATATCGTCGCCGTCGCCCGCACGCAAGGCGCGCTTGAAGAACTGGACGACGAGATCCGTGCCGCCGGCGGGGCTTGCACGCTGGTGCCGCTCGACCTGACCGACGGGCCGGGCATCGACCGTCTCGGCGGCGCCATCAACGAGCGCTGGGGACGCCTCGACATTCTCCTCGCCAATGCCGGCATCCTCGGCACCCTGTCGCCCCTCGGTCACGTGCAGGCGAAGGACTGGGACAAGGTGATGGCGATCAACGTCACCGCCAATTGGCGCCTCATCCGCTCGCTCGATCCGCTTCTGAAGCGCTCCGAATCCGGACGGGCGATCTTCATCTCGTCCGGCGTAGCGCACAGCCTGAAGCCGTTCTGGGGCCCCTACGCGGTCTCCAAGGCAGCGCTTGAGGCACTGGCGCGCACCTATGCGCACGAGACGCAGAAATCCCCGATCAAGGTGGTGATGGTCGATCCGGGCGCCATGCGCACGGCGATGCGGGCGCAAGCGATGCCGGGTGAAGATCCCGAGACGCTGCCGCATCCCTCCGAGATCGCACCGGACCTCGTGAAGCTCGCAGCGCCCGATTTCGAGCAGAGCGATGTCCTCTTCGACTTCCGCTCCAAGGCGTTTCAGAACTTCCACGCCCCGGCCTGACATCAAAAACCGAGCTTGAGAAGCGGCCGGTTGGCACTCAGCCTTTCCGGCCCCTTCCCTCATAGGGATTCTTGGCGCCGCGCGTCATCAGCCGGATCGGCACGCCCTTGAGGTCGAAATCCTCCCGCAGCCCGTTGACGACGTAGCGCTTATACGCCTCGGGCAGCGCCTCGGGCCGCGAACAGGCGAGAAAGAACGTCGGCGGCCGGGTCTTCGACTGCGTCAGATATTTGATCTTCAGACGCCTGCCAGCGACGGCAGGAGGCGGATGGCGTGCGATCAGATGATCGAGCCAGCGATTGAGCGCGGCCGTCGCCACGCGCCGGTTCCACGTCTCGTAGATCCGGCTGACACCTTCCAGAAGCTGATCGATGCCGGAACCCGTAAGCGCCGAGATCGGGATGAGCGGCACGCCGCGCACCTGTACGAGCGTCTCGCTGAGATCGGCCTGCAATTCGCGGCGCAGCCCGTCTGGATCACGCACCTCGTCCCATTTGTTGAGGGCGAGAACCAGGGCGCGTCCTTCACGTGCCACGAGATCGGCGATCTGCAGATCCTGCTTTTCGAACGGCATCGTCGCGTCGATCACGATGATCACGACCTCCGCAAAGCGGATCGCCCGCAGCGCATCGCCGACGGAGAGCTTTTCGAGCTTGTCGATCACCTTCGCCTTGCGGCGCATGCCCGCCGTATCGATGAGCCGGAACGGCCGCCCGCGCCAGGTCCAGTCGACGGCGATCGAATCGCGCGTGATCCCGGCTTCGGGCCCGGTCAGAAGCCTCTCTTCGCCGATCATTCGATTGATCAGCGTCGACTTGCCGGCATTCGGCTGTCCGACGATCGCAACGCGGATGGGTTTGAGCGTGCGGGTTTCCTCGCCCGTGCCCTCGGCTGCCTCGTCCTCGTCGTCCTCGTCCGTCTCTTCCTTGGGAAGATAAAGCGCGGCCTTCTCACCGAGCGTCGCAACGACGGCCTCATAAAGGTCCGGAAGCCCGACGCCATGCTCGGCAGAGACCGCGACAGCCTCGCCAAAGCCGAGCGAATAGGCTTCGAGAAGCCCCGATTCCGCCGCGCGCCCCTCTGCCTTGTTGGCGACGAGAACGACCGGCTTGCCGCCCTGGCGGATCAGTCGGGCGAAATGCTCGTCGTCGGGCGTGATGCCGACGCGCGCATCGACCATGAAGACGGAGATGTCGGCATCGGCGATCGCCCGCTCCGTTTGCGCACGCATGCGCCCCTGGAGCGTCTCGTCGGCGGCATCTTCGAGGCCCGCCGTATCGATCAGGATGAAGTCGAGATCGCCGAGCTTGGCCGGAGCCTCGCGGCGATCGCGCGTGACGCCGGGCCGATCGTCGACGAGCGCGATCTTTTGCCCGACGAGGCGGTTGAAGAGCGTCGATTTACCGACGTTCGGGCGCCCGACGAGGGCGACGGTCAAAGACATCGCAGAAGCGCCCCGTCTCTCTTATTGCAGCGCCGACAGGGATCCGTCGCTGGTCACGATATAGAGCCTGCCGCCGGCGGCGATCGGGCGCTGGAGACCCTTCGCCGGAATGGAGCGCTCGCCGACGATGTTGCCGCTCGACGGATCGACCGCGATCAGCTTCTCGTCGTTCGAAACCGCCCAAAGCGTCCCGCCTGCGAGCATCGGCCCGACCCAGGTGGAGAAGAAACGCTTCTTGCGCACCACCGGAAGGTCGGTTTGCCAGAAGATTTTGCCGGTGCGGCGGTCAAGTGCCACCATACGGTCCTGCAAATCGATCAGAAAGAGCGCGTTGCCGGAAACGACCGGCGTTGACGAGCCGCCGAGATTTTGTTCCCAGAGCCGTTCGCCATTGGAGAGCCTGACGGCGATCGTCCGCCCGGAAACGCCGGTGGCGTAGACGACACCGTCGGAAACGACAGGGCTCGCGGCAACATCGGTGAGGCCGGAAACGGCGAGCGTGCGCGTCGAGCGAATGACCGCATCGGCCCATTTGAGATCGCCCTTATTGGCATCGAAGGCGATCACCTCGCCCGACGAATAAGGCACGACGACCGTGTTGCCGACGACGGCCGGGCTCGCGCCCGAAAGCACGCCGGCATTTTCCGGGATACCCGGATAGCTCCAGGCTTCCGAGCCGTCGGCCAGATTGACGGCATGAAGAACGTTGGTGGAGGTGACCACATAGGCCTTGCCACCAGCCGCTGTCGGGGCCGAGCGCGCAGGAGCTTTGAGATCATAAGACCAGGCGCGCCCGCCAGTCGCGGGATCGAGAGCCACCATTTCGCCATAGCCCGTCGCGGCAATCACCATGCCATTGGAATAGGCGATACCGCCGCCCGGTGAACGGCTCTTTTCCTTCTCGGGCGCAAGCGAGACGGACCAGGCTTTGCCGCCGCCGGTCGAAAGGGCCGTCACGGTGCCCGCCGCGTCGTAGACGTAGATGTTTCCGCCGACGATGAGCGGCGCGGCCGAGGCGCGCGCCGCGCGCCTGCCGCTGCCGAAGACCCGGGCACGGAAGACCGTCTGTGAGGCGTTGCCCGAAAGAGCGACATTGCCGGGCGCGTTCGCGGCGTTGCCGCCGGGCTGCGTCCAATCCTGCATCGCGCTCGCCCCGCCGACTGCGGCTGAACCGGAGGCCCGGTCGGCATCGTCGACGCCGGCGATCGCCCGGCGTTCGCCCGGCAGAATCTCATCCTTGCTGCTGAAGGGGTTCGTGAAGCTGCCGCAGCCTGCAAGCAGAGCCGCCGTCAAAGCGATGCCCGCAAGTCGGACCGCGAATTTCGTCTGCGTGGTCATGATTCCCGCCCGCTTTCTCGCTCGCTCAAAACGGCTCTATTGCGTCGATTGTGTGTCGGATGCGCCGCTGTTCGCGTCGGCAGACCCGTTTTCGCTACTTTCCGCACCCTCTTCCGCAGATGCAGGCCCGGATGTGTCTCCAGATGCATCCCCAGCTCCTGGGGCCGCCGCCTCGGGCGCTTCGTCGCCGGATGCCGCGTCTGCGGAGGACGAGGGCGCAAGCTGCCCGTCGATCACGCTGATCATCAGGCCGGCGCGATTGCGCACGCCCTGCGGCGCCTGCACATCCTGGTCGATCGCCACGAAGTAATCGCGGGCCTTTTCGAGCGCGTCACGCTGATAGGCGACCATGCCGAGGATTTCCCGCGCCGTATGGCGCCAGGCGTTGCCGGCTTCGTCGAGAGACGAGACGCGGCTTTCCGCGCCGTCGAGGTCGCCCGCATCGAGGGCGAGAAGCCCGGCCCGCACCCGCGCCAGATCGCGCATCACCGGAGCGACGCTGCCGTCGTTCGCCACCTCGTCGTAGGCTGCGATCGCGGCCGGCTCGTCGGTCTTGGCCAGAATCTCGGCGTTGCGCAGACGGGCGAGCATGCCGTAGCCCCCGCCGTCCTTCGCCAGGGCCGCAAGCGTCTCGCGCCCCTCCGCCTCATTGCCGGCGTCGATGGCTTCGAGCGCCGTCAGATACCGGTCGCCTTCCTCGGCTGCCTGCTTCGACTGCCACCACACATAGCCGCGATAGCCTGCGGTGATGGCGACGATCAAAATGCAAACGCCAATGATGACGAGACCAAAGCGCTCCCAAAGCGTCTTCAGCTGCTCGCGGCGCAGCTCCTCATCCACTTCGCGGATGAAGTGGTCAGATGTACGGTCGTCGTGGGTCATCTACCTCTTCGGGGAATCGTCCCGGCCTGCCGATTATTGTTCAGTGGATTGACGTTGAGCCTTGAGAAGCGCGCCGGAACCTAGCCACTTTGCGCACACCGCGCAACGGCCCTCCGGGATCGCCCTCAGGCCTCTTTCTTGGTCTCTTGGTAGACGTGCTCCGGCCCCGGGAAGCGCTCTTCGCGCACGGCCTCGGCATAGGCCGTCACCGCTTCCTCGATATGCGCCCGGAGTGAGCCGAACTTCTGCACGAATTTCGGCACCCATTCGTTGAGGCCCAGCATGTCTTCGAGCACGAGCACCTGCCCGTCGCAGGCGGGCGAAGCGCCAATACCGATCGTCACCGCCGGCACCTTTTCGGTGATGCGGCGCGCCACCGGTTCCACGATGCCTTCCATGACGATGGCGAAAGCACCGGCATCGGAGATCGCCATCGCGTCGTCCTCGAGCGCCTTCTGGCCCTCTTCGGAACGCCCTTGCACACGGAAGCCGCCCATCGTGTTGACCGATTGCGGCGTCAGGCCGACATGGCCCATCACCGGCACGCCGCGCTTGGTCATGAAGGCGACCGTCTCGGCCATATGGACGCCGCCTTCGAGCTTCACCGCCCCGGCCCCGGTTTCCTTCAGGATGCGCGCCGCATTGCGAAACGCCTGCTGCGGGCTTTCCTCATAGGAGCCGAAAGGCATGTCGACGACGACCAGTGCCCGCTTCGAGCCGCGCATGACGGCGAGCCCCTGCAAGATCATCATGTCGAGGGTGACGGGAACCGTCGTCTCCAGCCCGTGCATGACGTTGCCGAGCGAATCACCGACGAGGATGAAGTCGACCAAAGGATCGACGATCCCGGCCGTATGAGCGTGATAGGCCGTGAGCGAGACGACCTTCTCGCCGCCTTTGCGGCGCGCGATATCGACCGCCGTCAGACGGCGCGAAACCGTATGTTTGGACAAGCTGCCTCCTCAATCCATCACTGTCTCTTCGAGCGCTCTCTCAGAGCACCGGCATAGCCAGCGCTCATCCAAGCGGCGAGACGCCGAACAGCCATTGATGCAGGAAGAGCAGGAACACAAGCCAAAGCGCAAGCCCGATGCCCATGCGAATGAGCTCCGGCTTCCACGGACCGGCCATGCGCACGACGCCTTCACGCTTATCGCGACGGCGCGAACCGGCGTAATCGACGATCGCCCACACCATGAAAGCGCCGAACAAGAGGATGTCGCCGAGACGCCCGTTGGCGAGGAGATGGGCGAAAGCCCAGACCTTGACGCCAAGCACCATCGGATGCCCGACCGCCGCGCGGATCGGCCCCGAAGAGCCATTGAGCGCCACCAGGGCGAAGGCGAACGCGTTGAGCAGAATGGCGAGGTGCCGCGTCCAGATCGGCGGATACCAGACGTCGATCGGGTTGAGGCGCGTCAGGCCATATCCCCAAACGATGAGAACGAGCCCGACGATAGAGGCGAGCGAGTAGATGCCCTTCCAGACCCCGTCGCCGCGCTCGGCGATGATCCGGTCACGAAGCTCCTCGCCCCAAAGGCGCACAGAATGGGCGCCGAGAAAGAGGATGAGGCCCAGGATAAGAACGAACATGTGACGAGGCTCCCCAACGCCCGATGAGACGGACCGCCGTCATGGCCCGGATGGAACTGTTCGAGAAAGGGCTAGCTTCTTTGGCTGCGACAAACAATGAGGCGGGGTGTCTCCCTGCCGCATGCGCCTCACCAGCGCATCAGAAAACGCCCCCACACGCCAAAACTACTTGCAGGGAACGGACCGCGTTGGCGCGTGAGTTGGCATGTCTGCAAAGACCCTTGAAATCATCGCTCCCGACACCTCGCCGAAGCCTGAAAGTCCCGCCCTGCCAATCATTTGACACATTCTCTGGCGGAATTCCGGCCTCCCACGACGGCTAAACGAAAAACGCCTCTGCGGCCGGAACGAGACGCCCCGTCATAAGGTTTTCCTCGTGACTTCTTCATAACGAAGACAGGGAGACACCAATGGCTATGCAGAATCTTCAAGAACTCTTCGTTCATACGCTGAAGGACATATATTTCGCCGAGAAGCAAATTCTCGAGGCTCTGCCGAAAATGGCAGACAAGGCGACGAACGAGGACTTGAAGCACCTCTTCGAGACGCATCTCGAAGAAACCAAGGGTCACGTCGATCGTCTGGAGGCGGTATTCGGTCTCGTGAGTGTCAAGCCGGAAGGCGAAACCTGCCAGGCGATCCAGGGCATCATCACCGAAGCCGAAGAGCTGATGAGCGAGATCTCAGACGGAGAAACGCGCGATGCGGCGATGGCCGCCGCAGCGCAGGCCGTCGAGCATTACGAGATTGCGCGCTACGGCACACTTGAGGCCTGGGCCCATCGTCTCGGCCATAAGGAAGCCGCGAAGCGCCTCGGCGAAACTCTTCAGGAAGAAAAGAGCGCCGACGCCAAGCTCAGCAAGGTTGGCGAGAGCGAACTCAACAAGAAGGCGGCTTAATCCGCCATGCCTTCGTCCGGCATCTGTCGGACCCTGCAAAGCCCCGGCCCTGCCGGGGCTTTGTGCGTCTGCCCTCTGCGTCTGCCGTCTGAGCCTTAGGCGGCCTTCTGATAGAGAATATGCGGCGAGACGGGAGCCTCGGCCGGACGCTTAAGCTCCGCAAAGCCCGGCAATTCGAGAGGGCGATCGCTCAACACATAGCCATCATCCGCCGCCCAGGCCGCAACGAGCGGTGAAAGCCATTCTCGCGTCGCAAGATCGGCGGTCGGATCCCCTGCCCCCATATCCGCGTGGATGAGCACGGGCTTCCCCGGAACGCGCGGATGCACGAGCCGCAACGTGTCGCGCATATCCCCGACGACCATATGCTCCGCATCCGGGATGCAGCCTGCATGCGCGCGGATCGAGCGATCGAACGCGAAAATGTCCCGCTGCGGGAAAATCTGGCGCAGATGATCAAATGTGCGGCCATTGCCGAGACCGAGTTCGAAGACCGGTCCTTCCCGCGCGCCGATCAACGTGGCGACATGATCGAGCAGCACCTTTTGCGCAATCAGGCGGTTGATCGTGCTTTCAAGGCGGCTCATCGGCTTTATCCTTCGGTTCGGTGTGCTTCAGTTCGGCGCAAGCCCGCTGTGGCATGAACGGGGCTCGACGCCAAGTCTGCAAAGCCGGCGACAACGCGCGGGTCTCCTAGGGAACCGGAGCGGCCCCGCCGCCATTGCCCATGAAACCCTGCAAACACAGGATCATCATGAGTGATTTTCAGATTCCGCAGATCGGTCGTCTGCACCACCCGGAAGCCTTCGTCACCGGAATTTTGCGCAATTTCGACTTCGCCTCTCAGGCGCTCGGCGCCGCGACGGACACATTGCAGCTCCGGCTGGTGAAGACCGAACACGGACTTGATCCGAACTACCAGATCGGCACCACCGACGGCATCGATGCGGCGGCCTTTTCCGGCACGACGCACGAGCTTCTCTTCGACGACATCACGAAACGCATCGACGAGGCGGAGCTCAGCCGCGAGGCCTACACCCAAGAACATGTCCGCGCCTGGCTCGACCAGATCAACGGACAGACGGGTCAGGAGGAACCGCTCTTTCCGGGCATGGCAGGAGAAGGCTGAAACGAGGAAAAATTTTCCTCGCAAGAGGCCTCACGATCAGTGTTGGAAAGGGAACAGCATGAAGACGACGCAGACATTTCTCACGGAGCGATCCTCCCGTTTCGACGGCAACAACGCTGACCGGCAACTAGCCGCCAGCATCCCGCCAGTCGTGTCGCGGGCCAAAGGCCGGGCGCCGGCCGGATCGACAAAGGCTGCGCAAGGTTTGACGAGCGGCAAGCCGGGCCTCTGAGCCTTTCTTTGCGGCGAGGCGCACCCACGCCTGACCGCAGCCGAAGAGGCCGGACCTGCGCGAACCGGCTAAGCCGGGATGCCGGATAAGCCGGGATGATGATCCCGGCTCTCGATCGTGCGAGCCGCAAGTTCTCTCGCGGCGCGGCTTAAGCAAAGCGCGGCCAGCGGGCGCTGATCGCCTTGCCAGCCTCCCGGGCCGGCCAAACGGCTTAGCGCCGCAAGCCCTCTCTAGAGGAGCTCGCGCAGCCGTCCGGGCTCCGGCAGGCCGCTTACCACGATCTCCGGCTCATCGCCCGCGGAGTAGATCGTCACCTTGGCGGCGCCGACGATGCGGTCGATGAATGACTGGTCGACGTTCACGGAGCGCACGGAGCTGCGCTTCATCTCCTTGATCTGCTTGGAGAACAGCCCAACCTCGTACTGCACTTCGTCGGCCGTGATCGTAAACCGCTCCGAACGGGTCTTGATATACCAGCCGATGATCACGATCAGACCCACGAGGACCGGGATCGTGACGACGCAGATGATGAAGAGAAGCGGGCTCGACTTGAACATCGAGGGATGAGCGGAATAAAGCGGCTCGGCTTGAGTGGGCATTCTGTTCTCCGGGGCAGGATGTCGCAAAAAGCGGTGGGTCACAGGAAAAACGGCCCGATTTGCGGCATGTTCCGCAATCGCTGCTTATGCCGCAGCTTTCTTCCTTACCAAAGCTTCATTGGCTGACATTCGCGTTCGGATATATGACGGCCGCATCGCCATTCCTTAGGGGAAGCACGCGTATACAGGTTGAAGATACTCGAGGCGGTTATGGCGCGCTCTCGCTCACCATCCATTGGCTTGCAGCCGCGGGCATCATCGCACTCTGGCTCCTCGGAAATCAGATGGAAGACCTGCCCCGCGGGCCGGAAAGGACCGCGGCGCTCGATTTGCACGTGTCGGTCGGTGTCGCCCTCTTCGTCGTTCTGGCGGGGCGGATTCTCTGGCGGCTCTTCAGCACCCTGCCCGACAGTCCGGACGAAGCGCCCGCCTTGCGCATCTTCGCACGCGCCGTGCAGGTCGGCCTCCTCCTCTGCCTGACCATCCTCATCGTCTCCGGCCCGATGACCATCTGGACCGCTGGCCACCCGCTGCCGGTCTTCGGCCTGTTCACGATCCCGAGCCCGCTTGCCGAAAACCACGCCCTGCACGAGGCGTTCGAGACGGCACACGTCGTCACGAGCAAGGTGATCCTCGTTCTCTTTCTGGTGCATGTCCTCGGGGCTCTGAAGCTCTGGGTCACGCGCCCGTCGCTCTTGCGCATGGTGGCGCCCGGCCGCTGAGGGCGCCCGACTTTCGAAATTCCGCTCCTCATTGGACCAACTTGAGCCGGATGACAGACCGTCATCCGGCTTTCTTTTTTGATATTGTTCTATTCGAACGCGTGAATAAGACGCAGAACGCCTTGCCTTCCGTCAAGGCAATGCCACGCAGAAGGTGTATGTAAGCCTCAGGGGGCACGTGTCGGAAGGAGAGCGAAAATGAGAAACGATCGCACCGCACCGAGACGGGCATTTGTGCAGATTGCGGCGCCTGCTGTGCTGGCTGCTGCAATGGCGTTGTCGCCCGCATGGGCGCAACAAGGTCCTGGCGGCGGCATGGGCCAGGGCCAAGGCATGGGTCAAGGAATGGGCCGCGGCATGGGCGGCGGCGGTATGGGCCAAGGCATGGCCGCCCGCGTCGATGCCATGGATACCAATGGCGACGGCGTGATCTCGCTGGACGAAGCTGCGGCCTGGCACCAATCCGTCTTCGATACGATGGACAGCAACGGCGACGGCCAGCTGACGAAGGACGAATACATGTCCGTCCGCTTCGCCTTCGGTCCGGGCGGCGGCCAGGGGCCGCGTGCGGCCCAGATGGCGCAGCGCAAGGAAGCCCGCTTCACAGCCGCTGACACCAACAAGGACGGCCGCCTGTCGAAGGACGAGTTCATGACCTCGGGCAAGAGCCGTTTTGCCGCGGCGGACTACAACAAAGACGGTCGCGTGACGCCGGCGGAGTTTGCGGCATCGCGCAATTTCTGAGCGTCGAGAACGCTTCCATCTGACCCCGGTCCTGCCGCCCACGCGGCAGGATCCAAGTCGGGACGGACATTTCATCGCCCTCTCCACGGAGCATGGCGCCATCTGAAGTGTTGACCCCGGGTCAACACTGCGTCCAAGGCATCCCATGTTTCATTCCGCCCTCATAACCGCACGCGCCGTTTCGCTCGCGCTTCTCCTCGCCTTCGCCGGCGTCTTCGATACGGCTGCGGCCCAGACACCGGCCCAGACACCGGCCGCGAGACCGAACGAGATGGATGCTCTGCGCCAGGAGAGCCTGCGCCTCGTCAACGAGGCCCGCAGCGAGGCCGGCCTCCCGCCGCTCACGCTGAGCGAGATATTGGACCAGGCGGCGCAGGCGCATGCCCGCGACATGCTGGAGCGCAATTACTACAGCCACACCACGCCCGAAGGGCGCACCGTCATGGATCGCTATCAGGCGGCCGGCGGCAATGCCGGCCGGCTCGTCGCCGAAAATATCGCGCGTTGCCGCGGTTGCGCGGTTCCGGCCGATCAGGCGGCGGTGGAAAATCTTCACGAAGGCTGGATGCAGAGCCCCGAACACCGTGCCAATATTCTGCGCAAGGGGCTGACAGAATACGGCTTCGGCCTAGCGGAGAACGCCGACGGCCGACGCTACGCGGTGCAGAATTTCGCCGGTCCCGGCACACCGCGGGAAAGCACCTCGAATAAGGATGCGAAGGACGCAACGCCGCTGACGCCTCAAGCCCAGACGGAATTGGCGGCAAAACTTATCAACGAGGCCCGCTCCGGCGACGACAGCGTCTTTGCCGACACCTCTCTCATCGCAACCGCATCCGGGATGCTGCCCGAGCCGCTAAAGGGCGCATCGCTCGATGATCTCCGCAACCTCCAAGGCGCATTGCCGGAGGAGACGACCTTCCGGCGTTTCCGGGTCGTGGCTGGAAGCTGTGGCGGATGCGGGGCGGAGCCGACGGATGCGGACGTCCGCTTTTTCGTGGGACAATGGCTGGAAACCGAAGACTACCGGGCCATGCTTCTCAACAATGATTTGACGGGGATCGGGCTGGTTATCGCCGCCGATGGTGAAGGCAAGAAGATGGCCGTTGCTATTCTTGCTGGGAAATAGGTCTTTTGCGCTACAAAAGGACAAATCGGAAGATCGTTGCCGCAGCGTCAAGCCCCGCACCAGCTTTCACGGGCAGAGGGAGCGAGCAGATCAACTGAATGGCACCCCATGGCTTTCCTCCGCAACATCAACACTCTGAGCGACCAGTTCGCCGCCCTCGACCGCTCGCAGGCAATTATCGAGTTTGAACTCGATGGTACGATCGTCAGGGCAAACGACAACTTTCTGAAGACGATGGGCTATTCCCTCGACGAAATTAAGGGCCGCAAACACGCGATCTTCGTCGACGAGAAAGAGCGCGACAGCAAAGCCTATCGGGAGTTCTGGGATCGACTGCGGGCCGGAGAATTCTTCTCCGCCGAGTTCAAGCGCAAAACCAAGAACGGCGACGACGTCTGGATCCAGGCCTCCTACAACCCGATCATGGGGCGCGACGGGAAGCCCTACCGGGTGATGAAGCTCGCCAGCGATATCACGCAGTCGAAGCTCAAGAGCTTCGATCATGAGGGCCAGCTCGCGGCCATCCACAAATCCCAGGCGATCATCGAGTTCGAGACCGACGGCACCATCATCACCGCCAATCAGAATTTTCTCAAAGCTCTGGGCTACGAGCTCTCCGAGATCGAAGGCAAGCATCACAAGATTTTCATGGAGGCGTCCGAAGTCGCCTCTCCCAGCTATCAGGCGTTCTGGGAAGCGCTGCGCCGCGGCGAGTTCCAGGCCGGCGAGTTCAAGCGCATCGGCAAGGACGGCAACGAAGTCTGGATCCAGGCCTCTTACAATCCGATTTTCGACAGCGAATGCCGGGTCATCAAGGTGGTGAAATTCGCCACCGACCGCACGGCGCAGGTCAAAGACCGCATGCGCCGGGCCAAGGCGCAGGAAGTCATCGACATCGACCTCGGTGAAATCCTGAAGGCCGTCGAGCACACCAATCACCAGGCATCGACCGCGGCATCCGCCTCGGAGGAGACCTCGACGACCGTGCAGGCCGTCGCCTCCGGCGCCGAAGAGATGGCCGCCTCGGTCGCGGAGATCAGCCGCCGCGTCACCGACGCGCTCGCCATTTCAATTGAAGCGGTCAAGCAGGCAGACGAAACCAACCGGATCGTTTCCGGCCTTGCCAGCTCCGCGCAGAAGATCGACCACATCGTCGATCTCATCAACAATATCGCCGGCCAGACGAACCTTCTTGCCCTCAACGCGACGATCGAAGCGGCGCGTGCCGGCGAGGCCGGCAAGGGCTTTGCCGTTGTCGCCGCAGAAGTGAAGGATCTCGCCGGCCAGACCGCCAAGGCGACGGGCGAAATCAGCACGCAGATCAGCGAAGTGCAGGGATCGACCTCGAGCGCCGTCAGCGCCATCGAAGCCATCTCCCAGATCATCAATCAGGTGAAGGAAATCTCGTCCGGCATCTCGGCGGCCGTCGAGCAGCAGGCCTCCGTCACCCGCGAGATCTCCTCCAACATGCACACCGCAGCGCAAGGCGTGTCGGAGATCACGCATTCGATGTCGCAGATCGCCTCGAGCGCCTCGCAGATCGATCAGGCCACCCGTCAGGTCAAGGAAGTCTCGCAATCGATCGCCGCCTAAACGCGACGAGCCGATAAAGAATTGAAAGCCGCCTCGTCAGGAGGCGGCTTTTGCGCTTCACCGCAGGCGCGACCTCACCCTTCGTTCCATTCGGGCAGTTCTTCGATCTCGTTCTTGCTCAGGGGGAGCGTCAGACGCAAACCGTCGAGCTGGAGCTCGTCGAGAGGCACGATCACCTCCTTGTCGCCGATACCAAGGAAGCCGCCGACTTCCACCGAAACGGCTTTAACCGCACCATCCGGCGTGCCGAGCGCATCGTCGATCTCACCGATCACATTGCCGTTCGAGCCATAGATCTTCATGTCCTTCAGCTCGCCGACACGCACATTGAGGCGCGGCACGGTGGCGTTGTCGTCATCCACCTCGACATAGATGTCGAGGCCTGCAGCAGCATTCTGTGTCGCGGAGCCGGCGGGCGCCGGCTCGCTCGTCTGCGCGCCAGCGCCACCCGCGACCAAGAGGGGCGCCGCAAAAAGGCCGGCGATCAGGATCTTGCGGTTCAGCATGTCAGTCTCCTTTCTTTGAAAGGACAAGCCGTGCCGGCGTGAATCGTTTCATGGTCGCGGCTGATCGCAGCGCAGATTTCATGCCGGACGCGGCAGGCGTTCGCGTGCAACGAGAAGGCCGTCGCGAAGGCTGAGGCCGAGCAAAGTGAGGTTGAGCCCACCGGCAAGAAGCTCGATCGCCTGCACGGCAACGAACGCGCCAGAAAAGTCCCCAGCCGCCGCCTTTGCCTGCAGAAAGAACGCGCACGGCACGAGCACGAAAAGGCCGTTCGCGGCGATCACCGGCATACGCCGGCGTTTGGCCGCAATCCTTGGATGGCGCGACTTTCCCCCGAGCCGGAAGCCCGATATGCCGACCGCCGCCATCGCCGGGATCAAGACAAGCATCCCCCAGAGGATGGCCGTTTTGACGGCCAGGATCGCGGTCTCGCTGCCGAAGAGCTCGGTGAGAACCGTCGACGTCCAGAACGTCAAAATGATGAGAAAGGCGGCGCCTCCCGCCACCGGGTGCAGTTTGCGGATCATCTTCCACCTCCAGAAATAGGTCCCTGTTCCAGCCGGGCCCTGAGTTGCGCCAGGAGCTCCGTCAGCCGCGCGAGTTCGCCCGGGGCGAGAACGGAGGCGAGATCTTCGGCATGCGGCAGCCAGCGGGCCGTCGCCTCCGCAAAGAGCGCTTCTCCCTTCTCGGTCAGCCGCACGAGTTTCGCCCGTTTGTGATGCGGGTTGTCGGCGAGCTCGAAGATGCCATCGTCCACGAGTTCATCGACGATGCGCTGCACCGATTGGCGCGTAAGGCCCATGTTCCGGGCGAGCTGCGCCACGGAAAACCCGCCCCTCCCCTGCGCCACCGATCCCATCACCTGCCAGCGAGCACTCGTCAGACCGAGCGGCCTGACGAGCGCATCGCCTGAGGCGATGAGAGCCCCGTTGAGCCGGAAAACCTCCAGCACGAGGGCGTTGAGCGGATGGTCGAAGGGATACGGAGCTTTCTCAAACATGACAGCATACATACATTATAGCAGCATGCTGTCAATTACTATTTTTCCCGCTTGGCGCCGCTTGCACCACGTTGTGGACCACCTATCTAAATCGCGTACGATTTAATCTAACGCGAGTAATATCATGAAAGTCATGTACGAGACCGAAGCCCGTGCCGTTGGCGGCCGCCAGGGCCACGCCGAGACGCCGGACCACCTCCTCAGCGTCGATCTCGCCACGCCGAAAGAGATGGGCGGCAAGGGCGGAGCCACCAATCCGGAGCAGCTCTTTGCTGCCGGTTATGCCGCCTGTTTCGAAAGCGCCATGCGCTTCCTCGCCGGCAAAAAGAAGCTTCCCTTGAAAGGCGCATCGGTCACCGTCAAAGTGCGCCTGGGTGCGGCGTCGGAGACCGCCTTCGGGCTCGATGTCGATCTCATCGCCGAGACGGAAGGCCTGGACCGGACAGCAGCCGAGGATCTCGTCGCGTCGGCGCATGAGGCATGCCCTTATTCGCGCGCCATCAAGGGCAATGTGAACGTAGCGATCACCGTCGAGGCGAAGTGAGCGACAAAGACGAGACCTGTGAGAACGGATTGTCGCCCGACGCGCTTCGGGCGACGACCCTCGATGCACAGATTTGCTTTGCGCTCTATTCGGCGTCGAGCCGGATGACGAAGCTCTATCGGCCGCTCCTCGAGCCTCTCGGCCTCACCTACCCGCAATACATCGCCATGCTCGCTTTGTGGGAAAAGGCGCCCCGGTCCGTCGGCAGCCTCAAGGAGGCGCTCGGCCTCGATTTCGGCACCCTGAGCCCTCTCCTGAAGCGGTTGGAAGCGCAGGGCCTCGTCGATCGTCGCCGCGATCCAAAAGACGAACGCCGCGTCATCGTCGATCTCACCGAGGCCGGGCGGGCCTTGCGCGTATCCGCCTCGAAAGTGCCCGAAGAAATCGTCTGCCGCGTTGGCCTCCCCCGGGAGACCATGGTTTCGCTGCGCGAGGCTTTGAGGCAGCTCAACGCAGCGCTCGACGAAAACGGCGCCCCGAAGGCCTGAGCAGGCGCGCCTCCCAGGTGCGAGAGATATGGTCGGATCGCGCAACCCTGGCCGCCTCATTCAGCATACCAACTTTCGCACAAGGCGTCTTGTCGCCGCATTGGTCGCGCATTACATAGCGATAACACAATTAGCTTGCTATGTATTATGCCGCCTTCGCAGAACTCTCCCACACATGACGCATTCATCGAGGCCGTCACCAACGTCACGCGCAAGCTGCGCACACGTTTCGACGCCATGGCCAAGAGCCGAGGCCTCACCTTTTCGCGCGCCCGACTCTTCGTGCTTCTCGCCCGTCACGAAGGGGCGAGCCAGGCGGAGCTTGCCGACCTCCTTGAAGTCGAACAGCCGAGCATGGTCCGCCTCGTCGACGGTCTGGAAAAATGCGGCCTCATCGAACGACAGGCCGGGGAAGAGGATCGTCGCTCCAAGCACATCTACCTGACCGAAGCCGGCCGCGAAAAAGCCGGTGAAATCCTCCCCTTCGCGCGCGAATTGAAAGCCACCGTGCTGGAAGGCATAGACGCGGAAGAGCTGCGGCAGGCAACGCTCACACTGCAAAAGGTCGCCGCCAATATCGCGGCGCAATCGTGAGCACCCATGCCTGAACGACGCCCGAGCGACCAAGGCACGGACCCCCTCGTAAAAGGCGCGGTCCGCACACCCGCACCGCGGGCCGCGCACCTCGACCGCCGGCGGCCTTTGGGCAAAGGCAGCGGCATGGACGCCGGGCGCGCCGAGCCGAAGGTGGCACCGTCTCAGGCAGACGCCCCAGCGCCTGCCAAGAGCACGGCCGCGCCTCCCCCACCGGCCGAGCCCGAACGTCCGCCCGTCATTCAGCCCATGCCCTACGTGCCGAAACATCCGGCACGGGCGGCCGCCTATATCGCGACCTCCGCTCTTCTCGGCATCACCCAAGGCCTCGGGACGCAGATGGTCGGGGCCAATCTTTTCCAGATCCAGGGCTCGATCGGCGCGACGCAATCGGAGACGATGTGGCTGATGGCCGCCTATATGGCGCCTTACGCCTCCCTGGCCCTCGCGCTCGTGAAGCTGCGCCGCCAGTTCGGCCTGCGCCGTTTCGCCGAGCTTTCGATCCTCGTCTTCGTCGTCGTGGCGCTTCTCAATTCTTTTGCGCGCGACCTTCAGAGCGCCGTCATCCTGCGTTTCATCGCCGGCATCTCGGCCGCGCCCCTCTCCGCCTTGAGCATCCTCTACATGATGGAGGTCCTGCCGCGCGAAAAGAAGCTGACGATCGGCGTCTCCTTCGCGATGACGAACCTCACTCTGGCCATGCCGATCGCCCGGCTCATTTCGCCGACGCTCTTCGACATCGACCAATGGCACGGCCTGACGACGTTCGAGCTCGGCCTGTCGATGCTCTGCTTTTGCGGCGTCTACATGCTGCCTCTGACCTCGCCGCCCCAGGCGAAGGTCGTCGATCCTCTCGATTTCGTCAGCTATCCGCTCATCGCCGTCGGCTCCGGCTGCATGGCCGTGTTCCTGACGCTTGGGCGCGTTTATTGGTGGTTCGAGCGCGACTGGCTCGGCTGGCTCCTGGTCATCTCGATCGCCTCGCTCACGCTCGCCGCCGTCATCGAGCTCAACCGAAAATATCCGCTCGTCGATATCCGCTGGATCTGCAGCCCGCCGATCCTGCATTTCGCCGGCGCGCTCATCATTTTCCGCACGGTGCTCGCCGAACAATCGGCCGGCATTCGCGGCCTTTTCAGCCAGATCGACGTCACCAACGCCCAGGCCATGCCGCTTTACTGGGTGGTCTTCGCCTGCGTGCTCGCCGGCGGCGCGCTTTCGGCCATGGTCCTGAAACCGGGGCGCGAGCCCGCCATTCACGCCGTTGCCCTCGCAGCGCTCGCTGTCGGCGCCTATCTCGACGGTCAATCGACCAATCTCACCCGGCCCGAGCAATTGATGGTCAGCCAGGGCCTCGTCGCCTTCGGGGGCGCCCTTTTCCTGCCGGCGGCCATGGCCCGCGGCTTCGTCGCCGCCTTCAAGAAGGGCCCGAACTATATCTTGAGCTTCGTCGTCGTTTTCCTGTCGACGCAGAGCCTTGGAAGCCTCTTCGGATCGGCGCTTTTTGGAACCTTCGTGCAGATCCGCGAGAAGTTTCACTCCGAAGCGCTGATCGAAGGGCTGAAATCGACCGATCCGATCGTTGCCGAACGCATCTCCCAGCTTGCCGGAAGCTACGCCGGTGTCCTCGGCGATCACGCGCTTCTCAAGGCGGAAGGCGCCGCCCTTCTCTCCCAAGCGACGTCCCGAGAGGCCTACATCCTCGCCTACAACGATGCCTTTATGGCCGTTTCCGCGCTCGCCGCGACGGCCCTTCTGGCGCTCACGATCCACGTCGCCGGGGCCCGGCTGATGAAACAGCTGCAGCCCGCCCCGGCACTTCAAACCCAGTCTTCGTAATCCCGATGTTCAATTTCCTGCGCTCCTTTTCGACAATCCTCGCCGTCACGATCGGCCTCCTCGGCATCTGCGTCGTGCTCTATGCTTGGCGGCTGCCGCCCTTCACCAGTGCCGTGGAGGTGACCGAGAACGCCTATGTGCGCGGGCCGGTGACGATGATCGCCCCGCAAGTTGCCGGCTATGTCACAGAGGTCCCGGTGCAGGATTTCGAGACCGTCGAAAAAGGCGATCTCCTCGTCCAGCTCGACGATCGCATCTACCGGCAGAAGCTCGAACAGGCGCGTGCGGAGCTCGATGCGCAGAAGGCGGCGCTCGCCAATTCCGAGCAGAGCCGGCATTCGGCCGAAGCGAAACTCCGCTCCACGCAGGCGCAGCTCGCCGGCAAGAAAGCGGCCCTCCAACAGGCGGAGGCGGATTGGAAGCGGGTCGAACCCCTCGTTGATCGCGGCGTCGTCAACAAGGCGTCGGGCGACGAAAGCCGCTCAAGGCGCGATCAGGCGCAGGCCGCCTACGATGAAGCCAAGGCGGAGATCGAAGTGGCGAGACAGGAGCTGCAATCGACCATCGTCAACCGCGCCTCTCTGAAGGCCGCCGTCGAGGGCGCGGAAGCCGCCGTGCACCTCGCCGAGATCGACCTCGACAACACCCACATCACTGCGCCGGCAAGCGGGCGTCTCGGCCAGGTCGGAACGCGCATCGGCCAATATGTCTCCGCCGGCACGCAGCTCGTGGCGCTCGTGCCGGAAAGCATCTGGGTGGTGGCGAATTTCAAAGAAACCCAGGTGGCAAAGATGCGCATCGGCCAGCCGGTGACCTTCACCGTCGACGCGCTCGAAGGCGCAAGTCTTTCAGGCCATATCGAGCGCTTTTCGCCGGCGACGGGGTCGGAATTCAGCGTCATCAAATCCGACAACGCCTCCGGAAACTTCACCAAGGTGGCACAGCGCCTGCCCGTGCGCATCGCAATCGATCCGGGCCAGCCTCTGTCCGAACGCCTTGCGCCCGGAATGTCGGTGGTGGCGACGGTCGACACCGCGGCCAAGAGCGCACCCGAAATCGCCGACGAAGGAGATCGACCAACCTCGGGAAACGCCTCCGGCAAAAAGCCCGTCAGGATCGGACGCACGGAATCCAGAGCGGGAGACGCGCGTCTGGAAACCAATTGAGCTCGGCACGCTGAAGGCCAGCCGCACCTGTCGGCGTGCCCGGTCTCGACCTGGAGCGGACCTCCCTTCGCGTCGAGGCCTGGATCGGCCGGCTCCCAAGGAGCCGGCCGATCTCACTCATGGCCCGGTTTGATAGCCCGGCGCGCCGCACGCACGCGGCGAGTGCAAACGGAAACGCCCCTCGTCAGGCCGCGCGACGAGGAGCGGTCTCGCTTTCCCCGTAAAGCCGGAATTCTCGCGGGCGAAACACCACCTCGCTTCCCGTCTCCAAAACGCCGCTGGTTTCCGGAAGCGAAGGCACGTCGATCTCGACGGAATGGCTCCCGCCGACCGCAATCTCGAGCCGCCTGCGATCGGTGAGGCGCCGGCTTCCGGTCACCACGCCCGCAATGCCGCGCTCGCCCGGCCGGAGGAGGTCCACATGGCCCGGCCGGAAGAAGAGCCGTGCCGCGCCCGCCCCCGCGCCGACAAGCCCGCTCGGGCGACCTGCAACGAGGATGGTACCGCCCGATAAAGTCACCGGGAGGCTCGAGGATTCGCCGATGAAGCCGTGCACGAAGGGCGAAGCGGGCGCATCGTAGATGTCGTCTGCCGTGCCGACCTGCTCGACACGCCCGGCATTCATCACCACGACGCGATCGGCAAGCTCCAGCGCCTCTTCCTGATCGTGCGTGACGAAGACCGTCGTATGGCCGGTCCGCTCGTGCAGATCGCGCAGCCAGCGCCGCAGTTCCTTGCGCACCTTGGCGTCGAGCGCGCCGAAAGGTTCGTCGAGCAGCAGGACGGCCGGCTCGATCGCGAGCGCCCGCGCAAGCGCCACTCTCTGCCGCTGCCCGCCGGAGAGCTGCATCGGAAAGCGCTTTTCGAGCCCCGAAAGCTGCACGAGATCGAGAAGCTCCAAAGCGCGGCGCCGGATTTCCGTCCGGCCGGGCCGGCTCGCGCGCGGACGCACCCGAAGGCCGAAGCCGACATTGTCGGCGACATTCATCTGTTTGAAGAGCGCGTAATGCTGAAAGACGAAGCCGACATTGCGCTCCTGCACGCTCTTGGCCGAGGCATCTTCGTCACCGAAGAGAATGCGGCCGCGATCGAGAAACTCGAGCCCGGCGATGAGGCGCAGAAGCGTCGTCTTGCCGGAGCCCGAGGGCCCGAGCAAGGCGATGAGTTCGCCCGAGCGAATGGCGAGCGAAATATCGTGCACCGCCGGATAATCGTCGAACGCCTTGGAGATGTTTTGAAGAACGATGTCCATCTGGGCCTCAATGCGCACGTTCGGCGGCGATCGCACCGGCGAAACGCCATTCCAGGAAGGTCTTCAGGGCAAGGGTGAAAAGCGCCAGGAGAGCGAGCAGCGAGGCGACGGCGAATGCGGCCGCGAAACTGTACTCGTTGTAGAGGATCTCCACATGCAGCGGCATCGTATTGGTGAGACCGCGGATATGCCCGGAGACGACGGAGACGGCCCCGAACTCGCCCATGGCGCGGGCGTTGCAAAGGAGAACGCCATAGAGAAGCGCCCATTTCACGTTCGGCAGCGTGACGAGCAGAAAGGTCGTAAAGCCCGAAGCGCCGAGGGACAGCGCGGCTTCTTCGTCGCCGCTCCCCTGCTCCTGCATAAGCGGGATGAGTTCGCGCGCCACGAAGGGAAAGGTGACGAAGATCGTCGCAAGAACGATGCCCGGCACCGCGAAGATG
Organism: Afifella marina DSM 2698; assembly: GCF_900102695.1. Lineage (GTDB taxonomy): Bacteria > Pseudomonadota > Alphaproteobacteria > Rhizobiales > Afifellaceae > Afifella > Afifella marina. The sequence continues at coordinate 388,431 of NZ_FMVW01000002.1, read as the reverse complement.
ATCTCCACGCCATGCGCGTCGAGAAAGGGACCGAAGAACCCCTGCGCCCCGAAGAGAAGCACGTAGACAAGGCCGGAAATCACCGGCGAGACAGAAAACGGCAGATCGATCAGCGTCACGAGCAGGCTTTTGCCCTTGAACTCGAATTTGGCGACGGCCCAGGCGGCCGCGACCCCGAAGACCATGTTGGCGGGCACCGCGATCGCCGCCACGATCAGCGTCAGCCGGATGGCCGCGAGCGCATCCGGCTCGACGATCGCCGCAAGATAGGCGGAGATGCCCCCGCGCAGCGCTTCCACGAAGACGGCGACAAGCGGCAGCATGAGAAAGAAGCCGAGAAAGACGAAGACGAGGCCGACCAGCGCCACGCGTACGGCGGGTGCCTCCGTCGTGGCCGATCGGCCCCGTCGCACCGGCCTCGAAATCCTCAACGGCGCGCCCGACAATTCAGCTGCCATAGCCGAACCTCCTGCGGCTCCACGCCTGAAGCAGATTGATGACGAAGAGCATGACAAAGGCAATCGCAAGCATCACCGCGGCGACCGCAGTCGCCCCGGCGTAATCGAATTCCTCAAGCCGGATGACGATCAGAAGCGGCGCGATTTCCGACACATAGGGGATATTTCCGGCGATGAAGATGACGGAGCCGTATTCGCCGACAGCCCGGGCGAGCGCGAGCGCGAACCCCGTCAGGAGCGCCGGCAGCAGGGCCGGAACGATCACTTTGAACATCGTCTGCGCTCGTGACGCCCCGAGCGTCGCCGCCGCCTCTTCGAGCTCGCGGTCGATCTCTGCGAGCACCGGTTCGACGGTGCGTACGACGAAGGGCAGGCTGACGAAGGTGAGCGCGACGACGATACCCGCCGGCGCATAGGCGACCTTCAATCCGAGCGGCTGGAGAAACTGCCCGACCCAGCCGTTCGGCGCATAAAGCGAGGTGAGCGCGATACCCGCCACCGCCGTCGGCAAGGCGAACGGCAGGTCGATGACGGCATCGAGAAACCGGCGTCCGAAAAAGCGATAGCGGACCAGGACCCAGGCGATGAGGGCGCCGAAGACGGCGTTGATCGTGGCGGCGACAAGCGCCGTGCCGAAGCTCAGGCGCAAGGCCGCGAGCGTGCGGGGATCGGTGGCGAGACGCCAGAATTCGGCCGCGCCGAGGCCCGCGCTTTTGATGACGAGAGCCGCGAGCGGCACCAGGACGACGAGCCCCAGATAGGCGATCGTGAAGCCGAGTGAGAGACCGAAACCCGGCAGAACGCTTCGCTTCCGCCAGGTCCGAGCGCGCCCGCGCATCTGCCGCCGTCCCTATCGCGCCGGCTGATAGATCTGGTCGAAGACACCGCCATTGCCAAAATGCGCCGGCTGCGCCTTCTTCCATCCGCCGAAGAGCGGATCGTCGATGGTGACGAGTTTGAGATGGGGAAACCGCGCCATGTCCGCATTATCGGCGAAGGCCGGCTCCGCCGGGCGATAGAAATTCTTCGCCACCAGCCTCTGCCCTTCCGGCGAATAGAGATAGGCGAGATAGGCTTCCGCCGCCTGACGCGTTCCAGCCTTGTCGACATTGCCGTCGACGAGGGCGATCGGCGGCTCCGCCTTGATGGAAATCGACGGCGCCACGATCTCGAACTTGTCCGGACCGAGCTCTTTGAGGGCCAGAAAGGCCTCGTTCTCCCAGGTGATCAGAACGTCGCCGATGCCCCGCCGCACGAAGGTGGTGGTGGCGCCGCGTGCGCCCGTATCGAGCACCGGCACATGCCGAAAAAGCTCGCCCATGAAGCCGCGCATCGCCTCCTCGTCGCCATGGAAGGCCTCGCTGGCATAGGCCCAGGCCGCGAGATAGCTCCAGCGCGCCCCGCCAGAAGTTTTCGGATTGGGCGTGATGACCTCGACGCCCTCCTTCACCAGATCCGGCCAGTCGTGGATCCCCTGCGGATTGCCCTTGCGGACGAGGAAAACGATGGTCGAGGTGTAGGGCGCGCTGTGATTGGGAAGCCGATCGCGCCAGTTCGCGGGAATCTTTCCGGTCGCCTCGGCGATCGCGTCAATATCGGCTTCGAGCGCCAGCGTCACGACATCGGCTTTGAGCCCGTCGATCACCGCCCGCGCCTGCTTGCCGGACCCGCCATGCGACATGCGCACGGTGACGGTCTCCCCGGTCTCGGTTTTAAAATGCGCGGCGAAGGCGGCGTTGAACGCCTCGTAGAGCTCGCGCGTCGGATCATAGGAAACGTTGAGAAGCGTGGTGTCGGCGACGGCCGGTGCCACCATCGCCCAAAGCGCGGCGAGCCCCGCCGCAAGAGATCGTCGCATCCTTCGCATGCCAACCTCCATCACCTACCGATCTGGTAGGGATTAATAGCCTACTCGTTTGGTAGGCTATGTCAACGGAGGCGAAATGACCCCGGAAATGCCAGCGGAAATACCAGAAGAAATGCCGGCGGCCAGGTCGCGCCAGAAGGCTCAGGAAGCGTTGATCGAAAGCCCGGAAATCCGATCCACACTGTCTGGATCGGCGATCGCATCGGCGAGCGTGGTCTGGTCGAGAACGGCACGCGCGGAATTGGCGACATGGGCGAAAACCCGGCGTACACGGCATGCGCCTTCGTCTTTGCAATCGGCACAACGGCGATAGGCCACCCGGCTGAGGCACGGAAGCGGCGCGATCGGCCCGTCGAAAAGCCGCAGAACCTGGCCGAACGTGATCGTATCGGCCGGCCGCTGCAGGAAATAGCCGCCATTCACCCCGCGCCGGCTCTGGATCAGCCCGTCGCGCTTCAATTCCATCAGGATCTGCTCCAGGAATTTGCGCGGAATCCGCTCTCCCTTGGCAAGCTCGCCTGCGGAAATGGAATCGCTCTCCATCTCTGCGAGCGCAAGCAGCGCCCGCAGGGCGTATTTGGCCTTCTGGGAAATCATCCGCGCGGGCACCTCTTGGCTGGGCTATTTCCTATTAATTGGGTAGTATATTGAAGCCGTTGCGGCAAGCTTACAGAGGGCATCCGCACGCGTTCCGGTCAGGTCTGCGGGCGGTCGGTGCGCCCTTCGTCAGGGTGCATTTCGGCAACGAGGGCAAGCCAGGCCCGCGCGGCATGAGACAGGTAGGCGCCGCGCCGCCAGATCATGGCGATGTGCCAGGCGGTCTCCGGCTCGTCGAGAAGCACCGAGGCAGCATGGCCCGCCTCCGAGCGCGGTGCAATGATCTGTGGCAGGAAGGCGATGCCGAGACCCGCCGCCGCAAGGCCGACGATGAACTCGATCTGGCTGCTGCGCGCGGCAACGGCGGGCGAAAAGCCGTGCCGGCGGCAGGCGTCGCCGATGATGCGGTTCAAGCCGAAACCGGCTTCGAAAAGGATGAAGGGCTCCTCTCGCACATCCTCAAGCCGGATCGTCTGGCGCCCGGCAAGTGCATGCGCTCTGGGCAGGACCGCCATCAGCGGCTCGCGCCGCACGCCCTGCCATTCGAAATCCTCTCCGAAAGGGAGAAGCGAGGCGGCCATTTCGATTTCGCCCGTCCGCAGCATCTCCTCCAGCCGGTCGCTGCCATGCTCGACGAGGCGCACATCGATGCCCGGAAAACGCTGGCGGTAGATCGCAAACAGGGGCGCAAACAAAGCGCTGCTCGCCACCGGCGGCAGGCCGAGAGACAAAGACCCCTGCTTCAGACCGCGGATCTCGTCGAGCTCGCGTGCGAGATCTTCCCGTTCCGCCAGAAGCTTCACCGCTCTTCGGTAGACCACCTCGCCCGGCGCGGTCAGGCGGCTGCGATGCCCGATGCGGTCGAGAAGCGGCAGACCGATCTCGTCTTCGAGCTGCCGCACGGCCTTCGAGATCGTCGATTGCGTGGCGAAAAGCGCCTTCGCGGCGGGCGTGAAACCGCCTTGACGGACCACTTCGACAAAGGCCCGCAGATTGCGAAATTCCATGACATTCCGATACGGAATGAAGTCTATTCAGTCAATTCATTTTGTCGATCGATCGACTGCAACTATATGCCGCTCCTTCCAGGAGATTCCGATGACCCCCCGCAGCCTCGCGCTTCGCTTCCGCCGTAGCCTTCACAACAGCCGCCTCGCCCAGATCGCGGCGATTTTCGTGTTTTGGGGGATCGGCGAGACGACGGTCCGCCTTGCGGGGCTTCCGGTGCCCGGCGGGATCGTCGGCATGGCGCTCGTGCTCGCTCTTTTGATCTCCGGCCGTCTCAGCCTTTTCAGCATGCGCCGCGGCGCCCAGTGGTTTCTGGCCGAGATGATCCTGTTCTTCGTGCCGGCGGTTCTCGCCGTCGTCGATCACCGCGAATTCGTCGGCCTGCTCGGCCTCAAGATCCTGTTCGTCATCCTCGCAGGCACCGCCTCGGTCATGGCAGTCACGGCCTTGACGGCGGACCTTTATTATCGCCGCCGCCTGGCCGCGGAGGACCGCCATGCCCTCTTCGAGTGAAATCCTCCTCCACGGCCTCTTCTGGTCGGCCCTGACCATCGGCACCTATTTTCTGGCAAAGCGCATCTACCTGCGCTGGCGGCAGCCCTTTTTGATGCCGCTCGCCATCACCCCGGCGCTTCTCATCCTGATCGTCGTCACCGCCGACGAGACCTACCGCGATTATATCCGCTCCACCGGCTGGCTCGTCAGCCTGCTCGGCCCGGCCATGGTCGCCTTCGCCGTGCCGATCTACGAGCAGCGCGCCCTGATTGCACGCCATTGGCCGGTGCTCGTCGTCGGCATGCTGGCGGGCACGGCCACGGCCATTCTTTCCGGCTGGACCTTTGCGAGCCTCGTCGGTCTCGACGACGCCTTGCGCCTCAGCCTTCTGCCGCGGTCCGTTTCCACGCCCTTCGCCATGGTCGTCTCCTCCGACATCGGCGGCGCCCCCGATCTGACTGCCGTCTTCGTCGTCCTGACCGGCGTCTTCGGCGCCATCCTCGGCGAATTGATGCTGACGATCCTGCCGGTCAAATCGGCACTTGCCCGCGGCGCCCTCTTCGGGGTCGCCGCCCATGCGAGCGGCACCGCCAAGGCACACGAGATCGGCCACGAGGAAGGCTCGGTTGCCGGCCTCGTCATGGTGCTCGTCGGCCTTTTGAACGTCCTCGTCGCGCCGCTGATCGCCCACGGCCTGCCCTATCTCTGAGCCCCTCCACGGGCGGCCGCCCCAGGCCGGCTCCTCAGGCCGGCTTCCCAGTTCAGCCGCCTCACGCTGCCTCCCGTCTTTCGCCCGCAAGCTCGCGCACCTGCCGAAGGTCATCCACGAAGGCACGGTAAGCGCCCGCCTTGGCCTCCGCATCCGGCAGTCGCAGAAGATAGGACGGATGCACGGTGAGGAAGCCGGCAAAAGGCGGAAACTCCTGCCGGCCGCGCATCTTCGTCACGGAAACCTGTCGTCCCGAAAGCGCCAGCGCCGCCGTCCCGCCGAGCGCCACGACGAGGCGCGGCGACAGAAATTCGAGCTCCGCCATCAGCCACCAGCGATAATGCTTCACCTCCGACAGGGACGGTTTCTGGTGGATGCGCCGCTTGCCGCGCATCTCGAATTTGAAGTGCTTCACGGCATTGGTGAGATAAAGCGAGCGACGGTCGAGACCCGCCTCCGCCAGCGCCCGATCGAGAAGTTGACCGGCCGGTCCGACGAAAGGCCGGCCCTCGCGGTCCTCTTGATCGCCCGGCTGCTCGCCGACGAAGACGATTTCAGCGTCTGTCGGCCCCTCGCCGAGCACTGCGCGCGTCGCTCCCAGCATCGCCCCTAATACCAGTGGCTCCGAGGCGGCAATCACCGCATTCAGCTCCGCAAGGCTCTTCGGCCGGTCATCGCGCATCTTCTGAAGCGCCTTCTCCGGTGTGCGGCGGGGCGAAGCGGCGGCCTCGCGCGCGATCATCTCACGCACGCGCGACGGAGCAGAACTGATGAGCTCCGGGATCGCCGCCACCTCCGGCATGTCGGCCCAATAGCGCCGCGGCATATGCTGCGCCATCAATTTGGGATTGGCCCGCGCCGGATTGAACGTGGCCGCATAATAGGTACGCCACCCGTCTTCAAACCCGTCACCGGCGACGGCCGGATCACGGCGCGCCGGCGGCCCTTCGACGAGCTCTTTGCCATCCCAATGCAGCGAGCCATCGGGCGTCAGGATCGACCAGGCCATATTGGCGAAGCGCTCTGTGAAGAAAGGCGCGGCCGCAAGCAGGGTGAAATGCTTGGGCTCGAAATAGGCGACGAAGCGCTCCTTTTCCTCCGCGCGGAAGCCCTCAGCCTCGCCCTCCTCCAGCGCCACGCGGCGAAAACGCAAGAAGCCGTGCATATGGTGGATGTCGCGCCGCACCTCCTGCTGCATGCGCTGAAGGCGGTAGACGAGCGGATCGCTCGCCACATCGAGAAGCGCACGCTCGCCTTTCAGAACGCGCCAGACGAGCCGATAGAGAAGCCCGTAGCGCTCGTGATCGCGGTGACAGACGACATCGGCGATGAGCCGCGTCACCACGCGCGGCAGGGCGACCGGCGGCGCCTCGCCAGAAACCGGCGCGCCGAAGAGATCCTGCGCGCCCTCCGCCGCGAAGACGACATCCTCCGGCGCGACCCCATCGCGCACGAGAACCCGCAATGCATGGCGAAAACCGTCGAAATCGGCCCCGGCCTTCATATCGATGCGTATGCCGGCCATCAGAAGAGGCTCATTTGCTGGGCGGGCTCGGCGAGCCTTTGCCGCAGATCGAGCCGGTCGATGAGGGAGACGGGCCGGTGGTCCGGCGTGACGAGAAACGGCAGCGCCCGCTTCAGGCCCGCCGTCAGCCGCGCGAGATCGTCCAGACGAAGCTTCCGGTGGCGGCGCGAGGTGAGAATGCGCTCCACCGCGCGCTGCCCGAGCCCCGGCACCCGCAAAAGCATCTCCCGCTCCGCAAGATTGACGTCGACGGGAAAGCGTTCGCGATTTTTCAGCGCCCAGGCGAGCTTCGGATCGACATCGAGCGCCAGCATGCCGTCCTCGCCGCTATCTGCGACCTCGTCGGCCGAAAACCCGTAAAACCGCATCAGCCAGTCGGCCTGATAAAGCCGGTTCTCACGGCGAAGCGGCGGCGCCTTCGCCGGCAGAAGGACGCTCGCCTCGGGGATCGGGCTGAAGGCGGAATAATACACCCGCTTCAACGCATAATCGCCGTAGAGCCTGGCACTCCTGCGAATGATCGCGGCATCCTTCACATCATCCGCCCCGACGATCACCTGCGTGCTCTGTCCTGCGGGCGAGAAACGCCGGCGCTCGTCGCGCGCCTCCAAGATGCGCTCATGCATCTGTCCCATCGCATGGGTGATCGTCCGGTCGTTCTTTTCCGGCGCGAGCGTTTTCAGGCTCGCCCCGCTCGCAAGCTCCAGATTGATCGACAGCCGGTCGGCATACCGCCCCGCTTCTTCGATCAGCCATGGGCTCGCTTCGGGAATGGCCTTGAGATGGATATAGCCATGAAAGCCGTGGACGCGCCTGAGCGTCTTCGCCACCCGCATCATTTCTTCCATCGTCCGGTCGGGCGAGCGCGCGATGCCGGAGGAGAGGAAGAGGCCTTCGATATAATTGCGTTTGTAAAATTCGAGCGTGAGCCGCACCACCTCCTCGACCGAGAAGCGCGCCCGCGGCACGTTCGAGGAGCGCCGGTTGATGCAATAGGCGCAGTCGAACAGGCAGTAATTCGTCAGAAGGATTTTCAGAAGCGAGACGCAGCGCCCGTCCGGCGTGAAGGCGTGGCAGATGCCGGACGGCGCCGTCGCGCCGAGCCCGTTCTTCCCCGCCTTGCGCTTCGGCGCGCCCGACGAGGCGCAGGACACGTCATATTTGGCCGCATCCGCCAGAATTCCGAGCTTGGTTGCGAGCTTCTCATCCATACCTGGATGATGCCATGTTCTTCTTTTGTTCGCAACAGGCCTATGTGGCGCCCGGGCTGAATCAGCCTGTCTGAATCGCAATCTCCGAAGCTCATCCCATCCGCTTCAATCGACTCGGGAATTTTCCGCGCGCGCCTCCGTCTCCGCATCCAGCACCGCCCGGATTGCTTGAAGCAAAGGATGAGCGTCGGTTGCGCTCCGCCCATAATCGAGATTGAATCGATAATCGAAGTCGGGCGGGTTAAGCCCCTGATTGTGCTGAAGGATCGTCTCGAGCTTATCGAACCCCTTGGCGAGCCGCGCCTCCGGCGTCGTCCCCGCCTCGTACTCCTCCCAGAGATCGAGGATCGCCTGCCGCCGCGTCGGGTCGATCGGCGCGGTCAGCTCCAGGAGATCGGCGCGCTCCTGCGCCACCTTCTCCTCGCCCGGCATCTGCGCAACCGCCGGCACGTCGCCCGAGAGGGTTTCGCCGAGATCGTGCACAATGAGGATCTTGAGAAGACGGCCGAAGTCGATTTCGCCGAGATCTTTTTCGAAGATGATCGCCATCAGGGCGAGCCGCCAGGTATGCGCGGCGGTGCTCTCCGGCCGCCCCTCCGCCGTAAAGCCTGAGCGGAACGTGTCCTTGAGCCGCTCGGCCGCCCGCAGAAAATCGAGCGCCCCGGAAAGGTCCTCCTGCCTCATCGTGCCCTCACAGCATGCCCGGACGGAAGAGCGCGCTCTTGTCGATGATCTCGCCTGAGACCATGAAGATGCCGCCACCCTTGTAATGCAGCGTCTCGGGATGTTCCGGCTCCGGCGCCACATGCGCCTTCACCACCTCGAAGACGAAGAAATTGTAGCGTCCGACGAGCGCATCCTCGAACAGCCGGCATTCGAAATTGGCGTGGCATTCGCCGATCATCGGCGCGCCCACCATTTCGGCCTCCTCTTCCGTCAGGCCGAACTCCGTGAACTTGTCGATCCGTTCTCCGGAAGTGTTGCCGATCTTGACGACGGTCTCCGTCAGTGCCGTCGTCGGCAGATTGATGACGCATTCGCCGCTCGCGCGGATGAGCTCGAAGGAATGGTTGCCGGCAGAGATCATGCAGCCGACGAGCGAGGGCGAGAATTCCATGATCGTGTGCCAGCCCATCGTCATGATGTCATGCGCGCCCTGATGGGCGGACGAGACGAGCACGACTGGCCCGGGCTCCAGATAGCGCCGCACATCCGACACGTCGAAATCGATTTTCTTCACCGCCGTCATCCTCTGCCTCCTCGAAATGGCATGGCTCCGTCCCGCCACCGAATGCCGTCTGAGACCCGTCGAGGCCTCGCCAAGGCGCGCATGCGGCATAGATGGAGCAACAGATCCACTCACATCTCAATCAGGTTCATTCCATGACAGAAAGCACGCAGATCCTCCTCGCGTCACGCCCCGAGGGGCGGCCGACGCCTCAGAATTTCCGCACAGAGACCGCGTCCGTGCCGGCGCCGAAGGAGGGCGAAGTCCTCCTGAAGATCCGTTACCTCTCGCTCGATCCCTATATGCGCGGGCGCATGAGTGCGGCGAAATCCTACGCCGCCCCGGTCGAAGTCGGCGCCGTGATGGAAGGCGGCACCGTGGCGGAGGTCGTGGAAAGCCGCGACCCGAATTTCGCAGCCGGCGATATGGTCCTCTCCTATTCCGGCTGGCAGACCCATGCGGTCGCGAAGGCCGCTCACCTGCGCAAACTCGATCCCGAAAAGGTACCGGTCACGACCGCCCTCGGCGTCCTCGGCATGCCGGGCTTCACCGCCTATTCGGCGCTCCTCACGCTCGGAAAGCCGAAGGAAGGCGAAACGGTCGTCGTCGCCGCGGCGACCGGCCCTGTCGGTTCCGCCGTCGGCCAGATCGCCAAGATCAAGGGCGCACGTGCCGTCGGCATCGCCGGCGGACCGGAGAAGTGCCGCGCCCTCATCGAAGAATTCGGCTTCGACGCGGCGATCGACCATCGCTCCGAGACATTCGCGGAGGATCTGAAGGCCGCCTGCCCGGACGGCATCGACGTCTATTTCGAAAATGTCGGCGGCCCCGTCTTCGAGGCGGTGCGCCCGCTTCTCAACTTTTATGCGCGCGTGCCCGTCTGCGGCCTCGTCTCGCAATACAACGCCACCGGCCCGTTCGAAGGCCCGGACAAGCTGCCGGGCTTGATGCGCGACGTCCTGACGAAGAGCCTCACCATCCGCGGCTTCATCCAGACGGAATTCAAGGATCAGATGCCGAACTTCATCAAGGAGATGGGCAGCTGGGTCGCCGATGGACGCATCCGCTACAAGGAAGACATCGTCGAAGGACTGGACAAAGCGCCGGACGCCTTCATCGGCCTTCTGGAGGGCAAGAATTTTGGCAAGCTGATCGTCAAGGTCGCCTGAGGCGGTGAAAACACGCCATCACGAAAAGAGCCCCCGCCGCGGCGGGGGCTCAATGATGAGAACGGCACGCCGCGGATCAGCCCGCGGCATATGAGAAAATCAGACGGCGGGCGTGCGCGCCGCCGCAGCATAGGTGGACACGACGCGGTCGATATTGGCGAGGATCAAGGCCTCGGGCGTCGCCGCAAGCCGTCCTTCCGCCACCGCCGGATAAAGCGCGCCGAGATACTGGCTGACGAGCGGCAGCGGCAATTGCCGGCCCTTGAGGCGTGTCAGAAGCGTCGTCACGGCGGCAACCGCCTTCGGCTGCGGCCAGTAATAGCGGATGCGGTCGGAATAGCTGAAATGGCGGTTGATGCGCTTCTCCGCTTCGCTGCCGTGATAATATTTCGCCCATTCGCGCGGATCGCCGACAAGCACGTCTTCCATCGCATGCTTCAGCGTCTCTTCAGGCGAAAGCCCGTCGAGTTCGACCGCGATCTGATCGAGCCCGTAAAGCGCCTCGCGATAGGCGAAGGTGAGCGCCGGCCCGACCTTCAGGATCGGAAAGCCGTCATCGACGAGGCCCGCCAGAAGCTCCACCGGCTGGTAATCGGTCGAATGCGCCTCGAAGACGAATTGCGGCATCTTCGACAAGACAGCACTCAGCGAGGCCGCCTTCGCCCGGTCGTAGAAAACGATATTCTCGTTGCCGTATTCGACGCCCGGCTGCACGACGACGCCGATGGCGCGTGCAAAGGCATCCTCAAGTCCACGCGCGGCAAAGGCGGCACGATGCACCTCGACGGTCGCAAGCGCCGCCTCCGGATCGGTGACGGCAAGCTCCTCGATCTCTTCCATCGCCCCGCCCGGGATCGGCACTTCCGTGCCGATGACATAGACCGGAAGATCGAAGCCGGATTCCTTCGCCGCCCGTTCCGAGACGGCAGCAAGCCGCGCGGCCCGTTCCGCCGTCACTTCGTCGGCAAGGGCCACACTTTCCCCGGCACAGCCCATTGAGGTGTCGAGATGGATTTTGGTGAAGCCCGCTTTCAGAAAGGCGTCCACCATCGCCTCGGCCTTGCCCATCGCCTCTTCGGCCGGCAGGCTCTTCCACGGATTGGGGCCGAGATGATCGCCGCCCAGGATCAGCCGGCTCGTATCGAAGCCGACCTTTGCCGCGATCTCTTCGACGAAGCGGCGAAAATCCGCCGGCGTCATGCCGGTATAGCCGCCCTCGTGATTGACCTGGTTGCAGGTCGCCTCGATCAGGACCGGCGCGCCGCTCGTGAGGCCATGGCGAAGCGTCGCCTCGATGACCATCGGATGCGCCGAGCAGATGGAGGAAATGCCGACATTCTCATGTGCCTGATGCCGCCTTGGCAGGCTCGCCAGATAGGCCGTGCTCATGCCCTTATGCCTTTGTGTCTTTCGATGAAGTCTTGAAGCTCGGCGCCCGTCGACGTGCCCGACATCGGCCCTTTGACGCCGACGGCGCGCGCCCCGCTGGCATTCGCCATCAACAGCGCGTCTTCGGGCGAGACGCCGCGCAGCCAGAAGGTGACGAACGTGGCGCCAAAGCTGTCGCCGGCCCCCGTCGGATCGATTTCTTCGACGGCAAAGGCCGGCACGCGCGTCTCGCCGGAGGTGTCGAAATAGCTCGCTCCCTCGGCGCCGCGTTTGATGACCACGGCCTTGGTGCCGCGCGTCAGGATTTCGGCGATCGCCGCTTCCTCCTCCTTCGCCTCGGTGAAGAGGAAGAGCTCCTCGCCGCTCGGCAGGAAGATGTCGGCATTCTCGAAGATATGGACGAGCGCCTCCCGCATGCCGGGAAAGTCCAGCATTTCCTTGCGGATGTTGGGGTCGAAGGAGACTGTGCCGCCCTTTTCCTTCACCTGCCCGATCGCGGCGCGGATGAGCGTGACGATGTTGTCGGAAAAGAGCGACGAGCCCATCACATGCAGATGATCCGCCTCGCGCAGCATCTTTTCGGCGCCCTGATCGAGGCTCACCTGCCCGCAGGCCGATTGCCGGATATTGAAGATGAAGTTGCGGTTGCCATCCTCGCGGTAGCGCACGAAGGCGGAGCCGGTGACGGCATCGGGGATGACGGCGATGGCGGAGACATCGACCCCGTCGGCCTTCAGCCGCTCCACATTGACGGTGCCGAAATCGTCCGGACCGACCGCGCTGATAATGCCGCAAGGCTGGCCGAGCTTCGCCACCTGATCGATGAAGATGGCGGGTGCGCCGGAGGGGAACGGGCCGACGAGCGTAATCGGCTCCAGAAAGCCGTTGCCGCGCTCCTCGGCCATGATCTCGACGAGCACCTCGCCGATGGTGACGATCTTTTTCATGAGATGAGCGGGCTTCAGCCGCGGTTGGTTTTGGAGCGCACGTCGATCCACACCGCCAGCAGAATGACGAGCCCCTTGACGATGAGCTGGTAGAAATACGGCACCGACAGAAGGCTCATGCCGTTGTTGATGATGCCGATGATGAGTGCGCCGAGAAGCGTGCCGACCATGGTGCCGACGCCGCCGGCAAGGCTGGTCCCGCCGAGCACGGCGGCGGCGATCGCATCGAGCTCGTAGCCGAGACCGGCATTGGTCTGCGCCGAGCCGAGACGCGACGACAGAAGGATGCCGCCGACGGCCGCCATCACGCCGGAAATGGTGAAGATGATCACCTTGATGCGTTTGACGCGGATGCCGGAATAGACCGCCGCTTCCTTGTTGCCACCCGCGAGATAGGCGCGCCGGCCGAACACCGTCTTGGCGAGAAGCACGAAATTGAAGGCGAAGAGCGCGAGCACGATCCAGATGATGATCGGCAGGCCGAGCCAGTTCTCAGCCCCGATCGCAAGCCACGCGTCGTTGTTGATCGGCGCCGGCAGGCCACCCGTGGGCAGCGACACGAGCCCGCGAAAAATCCCCATCGTCGCCACCGTCACGATGAAGGACGGCAGCAACAGATAGGCCGCGAGCACTCCGTTGAAGGCGCCCATGATCGCGCCGGACAAAAGCGTCAGTCCAAGCGTCGGCCAGAAGCCCAAACCGATCGCGAAACACTGAGCCGCCACCATGCCGGCGACCGCCAGGATGGAGCCGACGGACAAATCGATCTCGCCCAAGAGGATGACATAGGTCATGCCGAAGGCGAGCACCGCCACCACCGACACCTGCTGCACGATATTGAGCAGGTTGTAGAAGACGAGAAAGCGCGGGCTCAGCACCGAAAAGACGACACAGAGCACGATCAACGAAGCGACGATGCCGCCATATTCGCGAACGGCCGGCGCCGAGGTGAATTTCGAGACGAAGCTCTTCATGATTGCATTCCTGCGGCGTAGGTCATGACGGTCTCAGGCGTGAGCCCCTCCCCGTCGAGGATGTTGGCGACCTTCTTGTCGTGCATGATGACGAGCCGGTCGGAGAGGCCGAGCACTTCCGGCAGATCGGAAGACACCATCAGGATGGCGGCCCCATCGGCGGCCAATTGCCGGATGATCCGATAGATCTCGAATTTCGCCCCGACATCGACGCCCCGCGTCGGCTCGTCGAGGATCAGGATGCGCGGCTTGATGCGCAGCCATTTGGCGAGCACGATTTTTTGCTGGTTGCCGCCGGAAAGGTTCGCGGCCGGCGTGTCGATCGTGTCGGTCTTGATCGTCAGCCGCGCGACCTCGTCTTCGGCCGCACGGCGCTCGGCGGAGCGCCTGGCAAAGCCGAAGGCGTTCGAAACCTCGCCGAGCGACACCATGTTGATGTTGCGCTCCACCGTATGAGCGAGAACGAGGCCCTCTTCCTTGCGGTTTTCGGTGAGGAAGGCGATGCCCTGCCGGATCGCGTCATCGGGCGAGCGCGGCCGGATCTTCTTGCCATCGAGAAATATCTCACCGCCTTCCGGCCGCTTCACGCCGAACAGCGCGTTCATGACGTCGGAGCGTCCCGAACCGACCAGCCCGAAGAAGCCCAGCACTTCGCCGGGTCGCGCATCGAACGTCACGTCGTGGAAGAGATGCCCGCCGTTCAGCCCATCGACACGCAGGACCGGCTCGACCTCTGGTCCGGGCTTCGGCGCCACGCGCGGCGGGTAGATGTCGTGCATCTCGCGTCCCACCATCATGGCGATCAGCTTGTCGATGCTCGTCTCTTCGCGCGTCATCGTGCCGACGAGCTCGCCGTCGCGGATGACGGTGATGTCGTCGGACAGCCGCATGATCTCTTCCATGCGGTGCGAGATGTAGATGACCGTGACGCCCTTTTCCTTGAGGCGCCCGATCAGCGAGAACAGGATTTCCGCTTCGCTTTCCGACAGCGACGAGGTCGGCTCGTCGAGAATGACGAGATCGGCCGGATAGCTCAGCCCCTTGGCGATCTCGACGAGCTGCCGGCGCGCAATCGAAAGCTGGCTGACCTTGGCGCGGGCCTTGATCGGCAGGCCGAGCTCTTCGATCAGCTCTTCGGCCTTACGCACCAGTTCCGCGTCATCGATGAAGCCGAAGCGGTTCGGCTCGTGCGTCGCAAAAATGTTCTCCGCCACCGTCATGTGACGGCAGAGGCTCAGCTCCTGGAAGACGATCGTCAGGCCCGAAAGCCGCGCCTCGCGCGGGCTCTTCGGGCGGTAAGGCTCGCCCTTGAAGGTGATTTCACCGGAGGTCTGCGGATGCACCCCGGCAAGAATCTTCATCAAGGTGCTTTTGCCGGCACCGTTTTCGCCGATGAGCGTGTGGACGCGTCCCTTCTTCACCGAGAGCGTCATGTCTTTGAGCGCCGTGACCGGCCCGAAGGTCTTGGTCACGTTGCGGATGTCGAGAACCGTCTCGTCTTGGGGGGCGGTCATGGCGAAAGCTCCGCCGAAGCTGGCAGGAAGACTGGCAGGAAGGCTGTCAGGTGGCGAGGAAGTGCCCGCGCCCACCAGATGAGGGGGTGGGCGCGGGGCACAGGAGGAGAGAGTGGGGGGCGGCTCTCTCCTGACCTCTTCTCGCTACTTGGTCTCGCCGTCCTTGGTGACGACGCCCGGCTCGATCGGCTGTTCGGCCGCGACCTCTTCGCCGTTCATGACCTTCACGGCCGTCTCGACCGCAACCTTGCCCATCTCATCGGGGTACTGAGCGATGACGCCCACCATGACGGGATTGCTGGCAACCGCGTCGCGGGCCTCTTTCATGCCATCGAAGCCGATGACCTTCACCTGGCCTTCAAGCCCGGCAGAAGCGACAGCGGAAGCCGCCGCCAGCGCCGCGTCATCGCCAAAGCCGAAAATGCCGTCGAGATCGGGATGCGCCTGCAAAATGTTCTGCGCCGTGGTCAGCGCTTCGGAGCGGGTGATACCGGCCTGCTGCGCAACGATCTCGATATCGGGATGGGATTCCATCGCCTTCTTGAAGCCATCGGTGCGGGCGACGACCGAGGCGACCATCGGATAATCGATGATGGCGACCTTGCCCTTGTCGCCGATCATCTTGGCCATCAGCTCGCCGGCCTTCACGCCGCCGGCGTAATTGTCCGTGCCGACATAGGAGGTGACATCGACGTTCTTCGCCGGCACGTCGACGGTGATGACCTTGATGCCGGCCTTCTGGGCGCGCCCGATGACGGTGCGCACGCCGGTGGAATCGACCGGGGAAATGACCAGGACGTCGACACCCTTGGTGATGAAGTCCTCGACGTCGGCGAATTGCTTGTTGAGGTCCTGATTGGCGATCTTGATCTCGAGCGGCACGCCTTCGGCCTGCGCTTCGGCGCGCATGGCATCGGCGAGCGCGATATAGAACGGGTGCTGCTGGGTCAGAAGCGAGGCTCCGATCCCTTCGGCAGATGCCGAGCCGGCGAACCCGGCAAGCGCGATCCCGGCTGCAAGCAGGAACTTCGAAACGAAACTTTTGAACATAGGCTTCCTCCTGATTATCGGGCGGTACTCTTCGCCTTTTCTGATGGCGAGCATGAAAGACGCCCGATCACTGGCTTTGCCGCGAACGGCTTTCTCGTCACGCCGACGCGCCAGCTTCTGATCTTCGGGTCATCTGCCCGCCCGGCAGTGGCAGCGGCGAAAACCGTGCATGAGAGAGGCGGAAACGGGGCCGCGAAAAACCTGAACCGGCACATGCGCGGGCACGGGCCGCGCCTCCTTTCATCAGATTGTTATTGACGCCAGATGACACTTCATGGGACAAAATGTCAATTTAAATTTGTCGCGCGTAAAGAATTGAAATGTCGCGTGCCAGATAACTTGTCCGTGAGCATTCTCCTCTCTCACGGCGAAAAGGAGCGTGGCCGATTGTCTTCGTTTTGGATTGAGCCGGAAATCGGTTCAATCATGCCGAATTCCTTCGCCGTCCGAATCCCCTGGCCGGCCCAAAGCAACGCCAACCTCGACAGAGACATCTGCGGAACCTCCCGATGAGCGGCAAGAAAATCAGGAACATGGAGGATTTCGCGGTCGCCGCCGGCATCTCCCGTCCGACGATCTCCAAGTACTTTCAGGATCCGAATTCCGTGCGCGCCTCGACCCGGCAGCGCATCGAGGAGGCGCTGGCGCGCCACAATTATCAGCCGAACATTTTCGCGGTGAACCTGAACCGCCGCAATCCGCGCAACATCGGCGTCATCGTCCCCCACATCTCCGACCCGTTCTATGCGGAGATCGTCCGGCAGATCGAGATTTCGAGCCTTCGCCAGGGCTATTGGGCGATCGTTTTGAGCTCCCACGGCGAGCCGGATCTGGAGGCCAAAGCCATCCAGATGCTGCAATCTCTGAAGCTCTCGGGCGCCGTCGTCGCGCCGCTCGGCTACGAATCCGATGCAGACCTCATCCGCGAGCTGCGCCAGGCGATGCCGCTCGTCTTCCTCGATTCGCGCGCGGCCGAAGACCAGCCCTTCGTCGGCACCGACAATGCGCAAAGCATCTCCTTGATGGTGGAATATCTCTGCCGCACCGGCGAGCGCCCCTGCTTCCTCGAAATGCCTCGGGTGAACCGCAACGCCACCGAGCGCCGTGCCGCCTATGAACGGGCGATGGCCAATCTCGGCTTCGAGGCGCATGTGCTGTCCGTCGATTCCGCCGACTGGGATTTCGAAACCGTCGGCTTTGAGGAAACCAACAAGATCCTCGATCAGGGCGGCTTTCCGACGCGCTCGGTTTTGTGCGCCAACGACCGCCTTGCCTTCGGCGTCATGTCCGCCGCCTATCAGCGCGGCCTCAAAATCGGCCGCAGCGCCGATGCCGATCTCCGGGTGGCCGGCCACGACGATCATCCGTTGAGCCGCTACACCTGCCCCGCGCTGACGACGGTCGCGCAGGATTATTCCGGTCTTGCGACCGCGAGCCTGAGACTTCTGCTCGACATGATCGGCAAATCCGACGAGGCGGCGCCGAAAACGGAACCAGCCGGGCCCACGCTCCTTGAAGCAAAGCTGATCATGCGCGATTCCGCCTGAGGCGCGCGCTCGCGGCCCGTACACAGAGCCGCGCAAATCTCAACCTCTCACCCGAACGAGGCGATCCTGTCCCCTTCCCGCTCGCTCAAAGGCGCTCTTCTCATCGATCTCGACGGCACGGTGATGAACAGCGACCCCTATCATTTCGAAGCCTTTCAGAAGACTTGCGACAAATACGGCGCCAAGATCGACGAAGAGATCTTTCGCACCCGCATCTCCGGACACACCAACGAGGAGATTTGCGCCGAGCTCTTTCCCCATATCGACAAATCGCGACACGCCGAGATTGCCGACGAAAAGGAAGCGCTGTTCCGCGAGCTTCTGGAGCGGGGTGCAGAGCCGATCGCCGGCCTGCCCGAGCTTCTCTCCCGGGCCCGGGCGAAAAACTGGGGGCTCGCGCTCGTCACCAATGCGCCGATCGCCAACCAGCAGGCGATCCTTGCCGGTGTCGGGCTTTCCGACGCGTTCGACATTCTAATCTCCGCCGACGAGCTTCCCCGCGGCAAGCCGGACCCGCTGCCTTACCGGACGGCGATGGAGCGGCTCGGCGTCGCCCCTGAAAACTCGGTCGCCTTCGAAGATGCCATTCCGGGTCTGACGGCGGCCGTGCGCGCCGGCGTTCCGACCATCGGCCTGCGCACGAGCCTTGCGGAGGAAACCCTGCTTCAGGCGGGTGCAGCCCTTGCGATCCGCGATTATCACGATCCGCGCCTGCGGCCCTTCCTGCTCTCCCACATCGAAGGCTGAAGCACCGCGCTCTCCAGCGCCTCGCGCGAGTTCTTCGGCCGCGTGCGCCGCAACAATAATAAGCCGGCAAATCTCTAGTTATTTATAAGACTTGCCCGTCTTTTTTTAACCGCACCTGCGTATGCCTGTCGTGGCGGCCCTGCAGTTTGGGCGATGGCACTTAAAGAGAGACATTCTGGCCGGCAGCGTCTCCGCCAGCCAGCGCCACAGACCCAACAGGCGAGACACCGTCTCCAGGAGCGCAGATGTCGGGCCCCACTTCCGGATCGATCCACAACCGCTTTCGCAAGCGCTGCCGGCGCGAGCACGACTGGATCGACGAACTCATCAATCGCAATGAGCCGCTCTCCTCCGACGAAGAGGCGGAGCTCATCTTGCGTGTGCATTCGCTCGCCGGGGCGGGTGGAACTTTCGGCTATCCCGAAATCAGCGAGCGTGCTTTGCGGACCGAGCAGGTGATGCGGGAAACATCCTGCACCGGCCCCGAAAGCCGTGAGGCCGTCGAAGCCCTGCTTCAGGCCCTCGAGGCGGCAGCCGAAGAATAGACCGCGGCACCAGACGCCGCCTTGTTCAGCTCAAAAAGCCTCGCGCCTGCGCGGCGAGCGTCATCGGATCGAAGGGCTTGCGGATGACGCCGGCCGCACCGATTGCCAGAAAGCGGGCGATCTCGGTCGTCTGCGTCTTCGCGGTGACGAAGACGATCGGCACATCCGAGGTGCGCGGATCGGCTTTCAGCTGTCGCAGAGTTTCCGGCCCGTCCATACCCGGCATCATCACATCGAGCAGAATGAGATGCGGTTCGAACTTCGGAGCTTCAACGAGCGCTTCGGTTCCCGACGAACAGGTGCGCACGGTGAACGTCTCGTCGAGTTCGAGCGACAGCGCCGCCACCTCGCGGATATCCGGTTCGTCGTCGACATAAAGCACACGAAAGTTCATCTGACGGCTCCCATTTCGCGGCGTTGCGCGGCCTCATCCCGTTCGCGATGCTCGAAGGCCAGCTTGCGCACCAGATCGGCGATCGCCTTCTCAGACGTCCGGGTTTTCGTCATCGCCGCCTGCACCCGTTTTGCGATGTCCTTTTCCGCATCGGCGGCGGAAAAGATGATCACCGCCGTCCCGCTCGGGATCGTACCGAGAAGGCAGGCGCCCTGCCCGTCCGGCAGGCCGAGATCGAGGATGACGAGGTCGAACGTCGTGCGCGACAGAGCGGCTTTCGCTTCCGCAATCGTACGCGCCTTGACGACCTGCATCTCCTCGCCGAGTTCGGCCGCCATCACCTCGAGAAGGCTGTCGTCGTCTTCGACATGCAGGATGGAGGGACGCCGGTGCGACAGACGTGCCGCGATCACCGACGCCGCCCGCCGCAACTCTTCCATGTTCCTCGGCCGCTCCAGCCATGCGACCACCCCGACGGCGGAACCGTTGAGCACCCGCTGTGCGTCATCAATGCTGGCCGAGATCATGATGACCGGCACGCCCCTGTTGGCGGTCGCATCGCAGAGTTCGCGGATGAGCGACAACCCTGCCTCGTTCTCCAGATCGAGATCGACGATCACGGCGAGATAATCCTTGGCGGCGATGTCGCGGCGCGCAGCTGCCACATTGCGGGCGATCGTGCTCTGAAAACCTTCCTGTTGCAGGTTCTCGGCAATCAGTTCCGCGACGTCTTCGGCATCTTCGCAGATCAGAACCGTCCGCGACGCGTCGGCCGGCACCGGCATCTTGCCGGCCTCGCCCCCTTCGCTGGCGACGTGCCATTCGGGAAGATCGACATGAAAAACGGTGCGGATGCCTGGTTCGCTTTCGAAGGTGATGTCGCCGCCGGAGCGCTCCACGATGGCTTTCGCAATATTGAGGCCCAGACCGGTGCCGCCCTTCTGACGTGTCGCCGAGGAATCGGCCTGCTCGAATCGCCGGAAAATGCGGCTTCTGAACGCTTCGGGAATCCCCGGCCCGTTGTCGATGACGGAGATGCGCAGATTGCCGCCATGGCGGCAGAGATTGACGACGACCGTCCCGTCTTCCGGCGAATATTTGATCGCATTCGACAGGAGGTTGGTGAGCACCTGATGCAGCCTGTCGGGATCGACGTAGACATTTGCGTCCGGCGCATCGTCGACGACGCTGATCTCGACATTGCGTTCCAGAAGATAGTCGCGGCTCGCCTCCACCGCCTGTTCGACGGCGGGATGAAGTCCGACAGGTATCGGCTCGAAGGGCATGCGCCCCGATTCGATTTTCTCGATGTCGAGGATATCGTTGATGAGGCGCACGAGCCGTTCCGAATTGGAATGCGCGATGTTGATCAGGCTCGCCGCCTTCTGCGGCAACTCTCCGGCCGCACCGCCCGCGACAAGGCCGAGAGAGCCGCGGATCGAGGTGAGCGGGGTGCGCAATTCGTGGCTGACCGTTGAGATGAAATCGTTCTTCATCTGCTCCATGCGCTTGCGGTCGGTGATATCGAAGAGCGAGCCGTCCCAGATCACCTTGCCGCTCGGATCCATCCGGGGTTTGGCGGCAATGCGCACCCACACCTTGCCACCGCCACGAACGGCGAGCTCGGCTTCCATCACCCAGGACTGCATGCTGCTCGCCGAAGTCGCGAGCTTTTCCCTCACCCGGGCGAGATCGTTGGACGAAAACAGGCGTTCGATATGCGTGGGATCCCCCAACAATTCGTCTACGCCAATCCCGAGGAACCGCTTCACGCCCGCCGACACATAGGTGAAGGAGGCCGATCCCGGTCGTGCCTCCTTGAGCTGGAAGAGAACACCCGGCGCGTTGTTGACCATCGCCTGCAGCAACAGCCGGCTTTCGCCATAGGCGGCGATCGCCCAGCGTCTCTGCAGATCGCCGAGGAACAAAAGCCCGAGCACGATGACAGCGACGAAGTTGGTCGGCACCAGCAGCAACAGAAGGGAATAGGCCGTCTCTCCCGAGAGGTTCGGGATGAAGACGAGCGTAAGCATCGGCGTCACCCCCGCGATCGCAGCAAGCGCCAAAAGCGCGCCGACACTGAGGCGCCCCTGATATCGCCGGTTGATCACGAACCAGAGAACCGTCGAGGCGCCCCCGACGAGCAGGACGGCAAAGATGCCGGCGACCATCCCGGCGCCCCCGAACCAGACGCGCATGGCGATGAGCATCGCTGCGGTGATGATCGCGCTGACCGGTCCGCCGAGCCCGCCCGAAAGCGCCATCACGACATTGCGCGCATCCACCACGATGCCCGGCGCAACCTCGATGGGGGCTGCCATGCTCAACAGACCCGTCAACCCGAAAATCAGGCCGGTGACGCCGCCCTTCAGCCACAGCGACTGGTCGAGCCTCGGTCCGAGAAACGACAGCGCCAGGATGGCGAGCGTCACGAGAGCCGCACTCTCGATCATATGGATAAACTGGAGCATTCGAATGTCATCGCCGCGTTCGCATCTTCACCCGTCAGAGTTGATGGAACGGCCCAAGAATACAAGGTCAGCGTCGTTCTATCCCCGAACCTCGTAAACCGCAGGCGAACAACGATTTGGCCAAGGCGCTATGTTGCCGGCTCATAGAGGCGAGAACAGCAGCGCGACGTGCCGCGCGGCGCAAAACAACGACAGGATGCAAGACGAGCGCGACATGAGCACGGCAACGCACGAGGGCGTGAGGACGCAGCTGCCGCGCCGCGCCAGCAGCTCCAGCGCGCGGACACAGCCTCTAGCGGAGCGTCTGAACCTTGCCGAAGGCGCTCTCGACATGCACGAAGACACGCTCGAAGGAGGCTTCCGCCCCGGCGACGGCCCGGGCCTCCTCCGCCGGTGAGAGATCGACGGCGTCGAGCGCATTCGTGAAGGTTCGCCACGACCGGGCCCGGCCCTCTTCCGCACCGGCGAGATGGCGTGCCCCATAACTCTCCGACAGACCGATCTTCTTGGCTTCCTTGATGAGGAACGCGGCGCCGAGATTGGAGCCTTCGGTCACGTAGAGATAGCCGAGCGCCGTCGGCACATCGATCGCGCCTTCGCCGAAGACGGGTTCCAATTCCGGCGACGGAACGACGAGCCCGAGATCTTCGAAATCCTGCTCCACCAGATGGAGCTGCCGGCGCTCGGGAAGGTCGGGCACGAGAGCGATGAGCTCGCGATGAAAACACAGCGCGTCGACGTCGAAAAAGACGCGATGCTGCATCTTCAAAAACAGCCGGTAGCGTTCCAGGCTGGAAAACGGATCGCAGGCCATGACCGTCTGGTCGAGCCGCATATGTGTTTCATGTGTCGCGGTCTTGAGCCTTTTCGCCCGGCTCGGTTCCACACATTGCGCGAAATCGGTGGCACTCATGCTATCGGCCATAACACGCAAAAGACCGCGCGTCCCCCCTCAAGTCGTCGCCACGCGGCGGGCCGGCCGACGCAGCGCCGTAACGGCGGGGATGCGCCCCCCTGCCCCTCATGGC
The DNA here is from genome assembly GCF_900102695.1 of Afifella marina DSM 2698. Lineage (GTDB taxonomy): Bacteria > Pseudomonadota > Alphaproteobacteria > Rhizobiales > Afifellaceae > Afifella > Afifella marina. The sequence goes on along the minus strand of NZ_FMVW01000002.1, from coordinate 365,558 downwards.
ACATCCCAAAACCCCTCCGCCGCACTGAGCTTCGGAGCACGCGCAAGGGCCGCAAGATCCGGGCCTTTCGGTGCAAGCTCCGACAGACCGGCAATCAAAGCTTCGAGCTCGGCTGCGACGGCAAGCAGGCGCAGGTCGTCATGCCGCCGCCCGATGATCTGCAGGCCGAACGGCATGTCGTTCTCGTCCCGCCCGCACGGAATCGTGATCGATGGGCAGCCGGCGATCGTCGATGCATAAGCGCAAGCGAGCCAATGATAATAGCTCGCGGTCGCCTGCCCATCGATCTCCTTCGGATAGGCCTCGTGCCAGTCGCGCGGCTGCGCGGTGACCGCCGGCGCCAGGATGAAATCGCAATCTTCGAAAAAGCCCTGCCAGCGCCGGTCGTAATTGCCCTGCATCACCAGCGCCTGCGCCACATCTTCGGCGCTGTAAGACCGCCCCTCACGGACATTCTCCGTCACGTTCTCGCCGACGAGCTCGGGGCTCTTGTCGACGAAGGCCGCATGCGTCGACAGGAAGATGACCGACCGCAGCACGGCAAAGATGCGATCGGCATCCGTGCAATCGGGACTTGCCTCCTCGCACGAGCGTAGAAACGGCAAAAGGGCGTTCACCCCCTCGCGGAACGTGCGCTGGCTCGCCGCCTCGACTGGAGCAAAGCCGAAATCCTCTGTCACCGCAAAGCGGAGCGAGGCAAGATCGCAGCGCGGCAGATTGGCGAAATCTTCGGGCCGCCACGCCGTCTTGCCCCCGGCGACGGCGGTGAACGGATCGCGCGGATCCGGCCGCGCCATGACCGAGAGCATCAGCCCGCAATCGGCGACGTTGCGCGCCATCGGCCCGGAGGTCGCAAGCGGCAACAGGCTCGTGCGACGGGCGTCTCCGGGCACCACACCAAAACTCGGGCGAAACCCGACGACCCCGCAGAAAGCCGCCGGCGTGCGCAGCGAACCGCCGAGATCCGAGCCCGAGGCGAGAGGTGCGTAGCCGCAGGCAAGCGCGACCGCAGAGCCGCCTGAAGAACCGCCGCAATTGCGGGTGAGGTCATGCGGATTGGCCGTCGTGCCGAAGACGCGGTTGCGCGTATTGGCGCCGGCGCTCCATTCTGGATTGTTGGTCTTGCCGATCGGCAGCGCACCCGCCTTCCTGAGACCGGCGACCAGCGCATCGTCGCGCTTCGGCACGTTGCCCCGAAAAATCTCGGAGCCGAACGTCGTCGCAAGACCCGCGACGTCGTTCATATCCTTGATGGCGACGGGCAGGCCGTGCAGAGGACCGAGAGCGTTCTCGGCCGCCCTGTCCGCATCCGCCTTTCGCGCGCCTTCGATCACGGCGTCGAAATCGCGCGCCACCAGCGCGTTCACCGCCGGATCGATTGCTTCGACGCGGGCGATGCAGGCCCGCGCAAGTTCTTCGGCGGCAAGCTCGCCCCGCCCGATCAACCGCCGCGCCTCGATGGCGCTGAGATCGGCCGGATCCGACGCGTCAGGTCTGAAATTGGCGACCATGGCCACGCCTCACTCCCCTTCCGCGACGGCGTCGCCCCAGGCGCTCATCGTCTCCGTCATGCCGAAATGCCTGCCGCCCTCATCCATCACCGCCGACGGACAGGCGAAGGGATAAGGCAGCATCGACCGGCGCGCGGCTTTGACGGGCGCGACCGCCTCCAGCGCCCTGACCACTTCGGCCGGCAGTGCCGCATCGGCGACGATCTGCTCTCCGCTCGAGGCATCGATGCGCGGCTGCCGAAACGCCGCGCCGAGATCCATGCCGAAATCGGTCATGAAAGACGCAAGCTGCGTGACCGCCGAGACGATCTTCCGCCCGCCCGAAGCGCCGAACGCAAAACGGCGCCCCGTGGTCTCGCCCAGCACCGGACAGACATTCATCAAACATGTCTTGCCGGGTCCGAGCGAGTTCGGGCGCCCCTCGACCGGATCGAACCACATGATGCCGTTGTTCATCAGAAAGCCGGTCGAGGGCGACACAACGCGCGATCCGAAGAGCGACAGCAGGGTCTGAGTGTGGGCCACCATATTGCCGTCACGGTCGACGACCGAGAAATGCGTCGTGGAGCCGGCGCATTCTGGGATTTCGCCGTCATGACCCATACGCTCCAGCCGGTCGCGATAGGCCGCAAAAAGGGCGCGCGCATAGGCGGGATAGGCAAGCTCCGGTGATGACAATTGCTCGCCAGCAAGCTCGCGCATGGCACACGCGAAGGTCGGTCCGGCGGTAAGCCCGGGCATGACGTGAAAGAGCGCATCGCGATAGGCGACCGACAGCGGCGCCTTGAACCTGGCACGGTTGCCGGCGAGGTCATCGAGCGTAAGATACCCGCCCTTGTCGCGGATATCCTGCGCCATCGCGGCGCCGAGATCGCCGCCATGCATCGCCGCCGCCCCGTCTCGGGCGAGAATGTCGAGACTGTCCGCCATGCGGCTCTGGTCGATCCGGTCTTCCGCGATCCCCGTCCAGGAGAACGGCCGCGGCCATTGGCCGTCGGTGAGGAACATCGCCGCCGCGTCGGGATCACGCGCCAGATCGCGGGTAGCCGTGGCGATGATGAGCGCCGCATACCAGTCGACCCTCATCCCCTCTCGGGCATGGGCGATGGCGGGCGCCACCAATTCCGCCCAAGGCATGCGCCCCCAGCGCCGATGCGCAGCTTCCAGGCCGTCAACGAGAGCCGGCACCGCCACGGCTTTCGCGCCGACGACGTTGCGGTCGTCGACGACACGCTCCCACGGGAACAGGTCGGTGGCCGCCCCCTCGCCCGACAGCGGAAAATCCTCAGTCTTCAATCCCGCCGGCGCACGCATGCCGAAATCGAGAGCATGCGCCTCGCCACGATCGGCGCGCCAGTGCATGGCCGCGCCGCCGCCGGCCGGGCCGCTCATCCACGGTTCGAGCACGCCGCAGACGAAACTGCAGGCGACAGCCGCATCGACGGCATCGCCGCCGGCCCGCAACACCTCAGCGCCGGCCTCCGATGCGAGACGATGCTGCGAGGCGACAATGCCGCGTTCCGTCTCCACGACATGTTTGCGGATCTCCATCGTCCGCGACAGAGCTTCCGACATCACGCACCCAGCCTGCAGTAGAGTGCTGCCGCAAGCCGCGCCCGCTCCACCAGGCTGTCGACGAAGATATGTTCGTTGAGCGTGTGCAGGTCCTTGCCGCGCACGCCGATCGAATCGAGCGTCGGCAGGCCGAGAAAGCCGGTAAAATTCCCGTCCGATCCACCACCGGCGGAAGCGGCGCTCAGCTCGAAACCGATCTCGCCGGCGATCTCCTTGGCGAGCCCGAACATCGCCATCGTGCCGGCTTGATCCGGCTCCCAGACCGGTCGGGTGACGCCGCGTGTGACCTCCAGCGTCACATCGCCTTCGGTGGAATTGAAGGCCATCATCTTGGCAATGCCTTCGTCGAGAAGCTCCTGCGTTTTCGCCATGCTCAGAACCTCGGCATCGCAGACGGAGGAGACGCAATTCACCCATCTTCCCGAATTGAAAACGCCGACAGAAAACGTGCAGTCTTCCGTTGTCATGGCTTCGATCTCGGCGACTTTCTTCGCCATCGCGGCAATCGCAGAACGCCCATCGGCGAGCTGCCAGCCCGCATGGCTCGGCTTGCCGCGCGCCGTCAGGTTGAAGCGCACGATCGCATAACGCCCGATCACCGCGCCTCCGTCCGGGCGCGCCGGTTCCGGAACCAGGATATATTTGTGGCGCTTCGCCTCGGCCTCGATCAGCTCGCGCGTCGATGGCGTGCCGATCTCCTCGTCGGGCGTGAAGAGGACGGTCACCGGCAGGGGCGTCTCGATCCCGGCGGCAAAGAGTTTCCGAAGCGCGTCGAGATAGACGTAATTGCCCCCCTTCATGTCCATCAGGCCGGGGCCGTAGCAGATCTCGCCCTCCCGCTTGAACGGCAGAACGTCGATCGTGCCGAGCGGATGCACCGTGTCGAGATGGCCGAGAAGCAGGATGCCTCCCTCGCCTGCGCGCGGATGCGGCATCGTCGCGCGCACGCTGTCACCGAGCCCCATACGGCCCGGAATGCGTTCGACCTTGCCCCCGAGCGCTGCAAGCTCGTGCTGCACGAGATCCATCATGCGATTGACCGCCGCCGCCTCGAAGGTCGGGCTTTCGGTCTCGATCCAAGGCTTCAGGCCCGCGAGCATCTCCTCCGCATTGAAGGGCAGATCGAGCGGATTCATCATCAGACAGCTCCTCTACCGGCCGCCGCGTGTGGCTGGCCGAGCTGGTAAACTTGAGAAGGAAAGAACGTGGGTGTCGTCAGGCGCCGCGCTTCAGGCGGTTTTCGACGATGCGCGCATAGATCGAGGCCCCAACCGGCAGGATCGCGTCGTCAAGCACGAAAGCCGGGTTGTGCAGCCCGATCGACCCCGCATGCCCCACCCGGCAATAAGCTCCCGGCACCACCTTCAGCATGTCGGCGAAATCTTCCGAGCCGGTCATCTGGTCGCTGGTTTCGAAGGCCATGTCGGCACCCACCACCTCTTTTGCCGCATCGACATAGGCGGTGGAGAGTTCCGGATCGTTCATCAAGACGTCGAAGACGTTGCGCAGATCGGCGGTGATCTCGACACCGTAGGCCTGGCTCAGCCCCGCACAGAGATCTTTGATCCGCTGATGCGCCATCTCGGCGACTTCGTCGTGGAAATAGCGGATCGTACCGGAAATCGTCGCCGTGTCCGGCACGACATTGTAGGCGGCGCCGGCATGGAAGGTCGTCACCGAGATCACCACCGGCTTCGTCGGCGGCGTATTGCGGCTGACGACGCTCTGCAATTGCTGCACGAGTGCCGTCCCAATGACGATCGGATCCTTCGACTGATGCGGCATGGCGGCATGGCTGCCGGTGCCCTTCACCGTAATGTCGAAGAAGCTCGCCCCCGCCATCGCCGGCCCCGGCGCGACGGTGACGATCCCGGGCTCCGCATTCGGATCGTTGTGCATGCCGTAGATCTCGTCGCAGGGAAATTTCTCGAATAGGCCTTCGGCGATCATCCGTCGTGCCCCGCCGAGCCCCTCTTCGGCCGGCTGGAAGATCAACACGACCGTGCCGTCGAAATCGCGCGTTTCGGCAAGATACCGGGCCGCGCCAAGCAGCATCGTCGTGTGCCCGTCATGGCCGCAGGCATGCATCCGCCCCGGATTCTGCGAGGTATAGGGGACACCCGACGCCTCTTCGATTGGCAGCGCGTCCATATCGGCGCGCAGTCCGACCCTGCGGTTGCCGCCGCCCTCTCCCTTGATCAGCGCTACGACGCCGGTGCCGCCGATGCCCTCATGCACCTCGTCGACGCCATAGGCGCGCAGCTTTTCCGCCACGATGCCGGCGGTGCGCGTCTCCTCGAAGCCGAGCTCGGGATGCGCATGAAAGTCGTGCCGGATCGCGGTCAGTTCGGCAGCGAATTCTTCGATCTTCGGAATGACGCTCATGCGGGGGCTCCTTCGTTAAGCGGCGACGTGCCGAGCGCGCGGAAATTGGCGAAGTCCCATTGCCGGCCGGGCGCGGCCTCGATCAGATTGCGTGTGTAGGGATCATGCGGGTTCTGCAGGACGTCGCCGGCGGGGCCATGCTCCACCACCCGGCCTTTCTGCATGACGAGCACCTCGTCGCAGATCTGTGCGGCGACCCGCAGATCGTGGGTGATGAAGAGCATCGCGATACCGAACCTCTCCTGCACGTCGTCCAGGAGGTCGAGCACCTGCGCCTGCACGCTCACATCGAGCGCGGAGACCGCCTCGTCGGCGATCAAGAGGTCGGGCTTCATCGCGACGGCGCGGGCGATCGCGATGCGCTGCCGCTGCCCCCCCGAAAACTGGTGAGGATAGCGCTTGAGCGCATCGCGCGGCAGATCGACGAGCTCCATCAGCTCGGCGGCATGCTCCATCGCCTCGGCCTTCGAGGTGCCGAAATTGATCGGCCCTTCGCAAAGGCTGCGAGCCACGGTCCAGCGCGGATTGAGCGAACGGTAGGGATCCTGGAAGACGATCTGCAGATGTTTGCGATGCGGCTGCAGCTGACGACGCGACAGCGTCGAAATATCCGTGCCGGCGACATTCACCCGTCCACCCGTCGGATCGATCAGACGGATGATGCAGCGCGCCACCGTGGACTTGCCGGAGCCGCTTTCGCCGACGATGCCGAGCGTGCGGCCCGGCGCGATCGCAAAACTCACGTCCTGAGCGGCCGTCACACCGCCGGAGCGCTTCAGGAAGCCACCACCGCCATAGACCATTTCGAGATCTTGGACCTCGAGCACCTCCTTGGCCGAGGCAGGCGCTCGCGCCGGCCGTGGCGCAAGATTCGGAACGGCGGTCAGGAGTTTTTTGGTGTAATCCTCTTTCGGGTCCGTCAGCAGCTCGCGGATCGGGGCCTTCTCCACGATCCGGCCGTTCTGCATCACGCTCACCGTGTCGGCGATTTCCGCCACCACGCCCATATCGTGCGTGATGAAGAGAAGCGCCGTTCCCTTGCGCTCCTGCATTTCCGCGATGAGCTTCAGAATCTGCAGCTGCGTCGTGACATCGAGCGCCGTCGTCGGCTCGTCCGCGATCAACAGATGCGGATCGAGCACCAGCGCCATCGCGATCATGATGCGCTGGCGCTGGCCGCCGGACAGTTGATGCGGATAGGATTTATAAATCCGCTCCACATCCGGCAGATGCACCTGCTCCATGATGTCGAGCGTGCGCTTCTTGGCCTCCGCCTGCGACAGATCGGTGTGCATGTTGAGCACCTCTTCGATCTGCTCGCCGACCCGCAGCACCGGGTTGAGCGCCGTCATCGGCTCCTGAAAGATCATGGCGATCCGGCGGGCCCGCAATTCACGCATCTGGGAATGCGTCGCGGTGGTGATCTCGAAGCCTTCGACGTCGATCGCGCCGCCCTGCACTTCGAGAGCCCCTTTCGGCAGAAGCCCCATGACGGCGAGCGACGTGACCGATTTCCCCGATCCGCTTTCGCCGACCAGACAATGGGTTTCGCCCGCACGAATATCGAGATCGATGCCATTCAGAACTGCGGCTGCATTGGGCCGCCCGGTCAGGCCGACCTTCAGTCCGCGGATTTTGAGGACGCGGTGCGCGTTCGAAAAGTCTCGCGATGAAAGCTGCATCTCAGCCCTCCCGCTTCTTCATCCGCGGATCGAGGAGATCGCGGGCGGTGTCGCCGAGGAGGTTGATCGCGAGAATGCACAACGACAAGAGAAGTCCCGGCCAGAAGATGAGCCCGGGCTTCACCTGAAAATAGCTTCGGCCCTCGGCCATAATGTTCCCCCAGGTCGGGATCTCGGTTGAGACGCCGGCTCCGAGAAAGCTCAAGATCGCTTCGATCAGGATCGCCGAGGCGCAGATATATGTCCCCTGCACAATGAGCGGTGCGAGCGTGTTCGGCATCAAATGCTGGACCAGAATTTTCGGCATCGACGAGCCAAGCGCGATGGCGGCCTCCACATAGGGCTCCTCGCGCGCCGACAGCACGACGGAGCGCACCAGCCGGACGACGCGCGGCACTTCGGGAATGGTGATGGCGATGATCACCGAGCCGAGGCTCGGACCGTTGAGGGCGACGAGCGCAATCGCCAGGAGGATCGCCGGGATCGCCATCAGGCTGTCCATGATGCGCATGATGATGCCGTCCGCGGCGCGGAAGAAGCCGGCGACGAGACCGATGACGAGGCCGATGACGACGCTGACGAGAGCCGCGCCGACGCCGATTAGGAGCGACACGCGCCCGCCGGTCATCACCCGGCTGAAGGTGTCGCGGCCATACTGATCCGTGCCGAGGAGATGCATCTCCGAAGGGGGCTTCAGGCGGGACATGGAATCCATCGCCAGCGGATCGTAGGGCACGTAAAGCGGCGCCAACAGAGAAGCCAGCACGATCGCGACAAGGATCGCAGCCGCGATCATCGGGCCCGCGCCTACGCGCGCTCCGGCCGGGAGCGAGAACAACCCGGTCAAGACCTGGAAGGCGCTATGGCGGGAGGGGGAAAGCTCAGCCATGTCAGTAGCGGATCCTCGGGTCGAAGAAGGAATAGGAGACGTCGACGATGAGATTGACGAAGACGTAGATACCGGCGGTGAACAGGATCATCGCCTGAATGACCGGATAGTCGCGCGCCAGGATCGCATCGACGGTGAGCCGGCCGATGCCCGGGATGTTGAAGACGCTCTCGGTGACCACCACGCCCGAAATCAGAAGCGCGAAACCGGTGCCGATAATGGTCAGGATCGGCACCGCGGCGTTGCGCAGCGCATGGCGGAAAAGCACGACATTTTCCCGCACGCCTTTGGCGCGGGCGGTGCGCACGTAATCCTCCCCCAGCACTTCCAGCATCGAGGCGCGCGTCATTCGGGCGATCAGCGCCACATAGATCGTGGCGAGCGTCAGCGACGGCAGGATTGCACGCGTCATGAACGGACCGATGCCGTCGGAAAGCGGCGCATAGCCTTGCACCGGCACCCAGCGAAGCTCGATCGCGAAAATCTGGATCAGGATGTAGCCGATCACGAAGACGGGGACGGAGAACCCCAGAACCGAGAAGGACATCACCAGGAAGTCGACCCAGGTGCGGTGGCGCCAGGCGGCGATCACACCCATCGGCACGGCCAGCAGCACCGAGATGATGATCGTCATGATGGCGATGCTGATCGTGGGCCCGATCCGGTCTCCGATCATTCCCGCAACCGGTGTGCTGGAAATGAGGGAGGTGCCGAGATCTCCGTGCAGCATCTGCCCGATCCAGGTGAAGAACTGGATATGCAGAGGATCGTTGAGGCCGAGCCGGTCACGGATGCGCTCGAGTTGCGCAGGTGTGGCAGCATCGCCGGCGAGGATCGCCGCCGGATCGCCCGGCGTCAGCCGAAGCAGGAGGAAGACGAAGACCGCGACGATCGCCATCACCGGGATCGTGGCGAGGATCCGCTTCAGGATATAGCTGAACATGATCGGTCTCCTTGCCGCGAGGCCTGCTGAGCCTCAGCGCAAATTTCGAGACAAGACGGCAGCCGGAGACGCGCGCAAAGGCGCGTCTCCGAAGGTGGATTACTCCGCCTCTTTCGTCATGTTCCAGAAGACCGGAACCGGCGACGGGATCATGTTCTGGATCGAATTCCGCCGCGCCTGGGGCATGTTGTATTCGCCGAGATGGATGTAGTTCACATTGTCCATCACGTGCTTCTGCATCGCGACGGCTGCCGCCTTGCGCGCCTCCTGATCTTCCGCATGGGCGAATTCATCGCGCAGCTTTTCGATCTCGGGATCTTCCGGCCAACCGAACCAGGCGTCGTCGCCACGGCCGCTCAACATCACGTTGATGAGCGGATCGGAGATCTCCGGCACCATCCAGTTCGTGAAGAAGATGTTCCAGCCGCCCTCGGAGGGAGGATTCTGCTGCGCGCGCCGTTGCACGACCGACTGCCAGTCCATGGTCTGCATGTCGACGTTGAAGCCAGCCTGGCGGAGCGCCTGCGCGGCGACAACCGGCTGGTTGCTCAGACTGACGACATCCGTCGGTTGCATGAGCACCACCGGCGTGCCGTCGTAACCGGCTTCTTCCAGGAGCTTCTTGGCTTCTTCCGGATGCGCGCCGGACGTGATCGGCTCGGAGCCGGATTCGTCACCGAGCGGCGTCCCGCAACCGAAGATAGCACCGCAGACTTTGTAGTATTTGTCGGAGCCCATCATCGTAGCGAGCACGTCTTCCTGGCTCAGCGCCAGAAGCGCCGCCTGGCGCACCTTCTTGTTGTCGAAGGGCGGATGCAGGAAGTTCGGCCGCCCGATCGTGACGAAGCCAAGCGGATCACCCATTTCCACCGTCACGTTCGGCGCATTCTCGATCACCGGCAAAAGGTCGACCTGGACCTGCTCCAGATAGTCGATCTCCCCCGCCGCGAGCGCATTCATCGCAGTCAGATTGTCCGGCATCGTCGTCCAGACCACGTGATCGACATTGACCTTCTTGCCGCCGGCCATCCACGAGGGCGGCTCGTCGCGCGGCACGTAATCCTCGAACTTGTCGTAGGTGACCGAAGCACCCGGCTCGTACTTGTCCTTATTGAAGACGAACGGCCCTGAGCCGATGTATTCGGTGATCGGCTCGTCCGGCGAGGTCTCCGCCACCCGCTCGGGCATGATGAAGGGCGGCACGGCCGATTGCTTGGAGATGACGCCGAGCAGCGGCGGGAACGGCTCGGAGAGCTTCCACACAAGGGTCTTGTCGTCCGGCGCCTCGAGGCTCTCCGTCACGTCGAAGATCATCTGACCGCCGGAATCGCGCTTGCCCCAGCGGTTAAGCGAAGCGACGACATCCTTGCCGGTGACCGGCGCCCCATCATGGAACTTCAGCCCGTCGCGCAGGGTGAAGGTGTAGGTCAGTTTGTCGTCGGAGATCTCCCAATCCGCCATCTGTGGGTGGGGTTCGAAATTGTCGTCCACGGCCGTCAGGACGTCATAGATCATGTAGCCGTGATCGCGGGTGATGTGGGCGGTCGTGATGATGGGATCGAGCACACGCAGGCCCGAATGCATCACCGCCGTAATGGTCTTGCCATCGTCCTGTGCGTTGGCAACAGCGGGTGCGGACAGCACCCCGCCCGCAACAAATGCGGCAGCAAGGCTACGCTTCATGCAAGAAAGTGGTTTCAAGCTCTGCATACATCCCTCTCTCGGATTCGATCTGTTGATGCGTTTTCGTTATTGGACCGCAGCGATGTTCTCCCCGCCTGGGTCGGAATGCGCCTTTGCGGCGCTTGCTTCTCCGAACAGGGGTCCGTTCGGGAAGAGTTTCATGTCGGCCGGAAGCCGCGTGAACGGCAGGTCGGCAGGATTGAAAGGCATGGGGCCGGGCGAAATCGCCACCAGGATCCCTGACGCGATGGGCGCGAAATCGGCCCGGAAATGCGTCGAGCTTTTCACCACCAGCATCGCCAGCTCCTCCGGCGTAATGCCGACGAAACGGAACATTTCGCGGTCCGCCATCTGCGCGATGCCACTTGTCACCACGACGCGCACGCCGCCGATGCGCAGGCACGCCGAGGCACCGAGATTGAGCCGTCCGCCGCCGTAATAGGGGCCCGTCGCGTGAACCCGGCCGTCGGACAGACACTCCACCACCGCCTCCGTCTCGACCGGCTGGTCGCCAGGCACCCCGGGATGACTGCCGATCGCAAAATGCGCCGTCGCCCCCTCGCCGAGCTGATGCGCCTTTTCCGCGCTCGCCGGATCGACGATGAGGCCGATCGCGGCGTTCTGGGCATCCGCAGCAATGAGCGCACGCAACATCCCGGTGGTCGCCGAAACGCCGCCGGCCCCGGGATTGTCCTGCGTATCGGCAATGACGACCGGTCCGCCTTTGCTTGCAGCGATACGCGCAGCCTCCGCCACGGCCTCCTCGGCCATAAAAGTGCGGTTGTCGAAGAGCGGCTCGGCCGCCTCATAGGCGGCCGCGATGCGGTCGGCGGCACGCTCAGCCTCCGCCTGCGTCGCCGCAAACGCCATCGCCGTCGGGCCGCAATCTGGAATGTCAGCGGCCGGAAACCCCATGAAGAGCGAGGCCGACAGAACCCCCTCCCGCTCCAGCGCGTCGATCTCGGCGTAAAGCGCGTCCCCCGGCGCCATGTCCGTCGCCTGAAACGGGATCGGCACGAGATAGGACATGCGCCGGAATGCTTTCGCAGGCCGCCTGCCCGTCTCCATCATCCGATGAAGAAGCCGCGCCGCCCGCGCGCCGGTCGCGGCCATATCGACATGCGGATAGGTGCGGAAGGCGACGAGCGCGTCGACGGTGTCGACGAAGGCCGCCGAAATATTGCCGTGAAGGTCGAGCGCCGATGTGATCGGAACGGCATCGCCGACGACCGCACGGACGCGGCGGGCGATCTCGCCTTCCCCGTCGTCGAGATGCTCCGCCACCATCGCGCCGTGGAGGTCGAGGAAGACGCCGTCGAGAGGCCCGTCCTCGGAAATCCGCTGCACGATCTCACCGGCGATCGTCTCAAACGCCTCGCGCGTCACATAGCCGGATGGGATTGCCCCGGCCCAGAGCGTCGGCACCACGTCCCAGCCCTGCTCCCTGGCAACATCGAGCGCACCGGCAATGCCGAGATTGACCCTCTGCGCCGCATCGAGAAGCGCAGCGCCCCGCGTCATCCCGATATAGCCGCCGCCGACCCGAAAAGCTTCAAGATCCGCCCGAACCGGAGCGAACGTATTGGTTTCGTGGAGGAAACCGGCGACCGCGACCCTGAACGTCATCTCTGCTTGCCCCAACCCATCGGCACACACCGTTAAAAGAGGTTGTGTATCGCTATGCAATACAACTATATTGCACAACGATCATAGTACCCCCCTTGAACGAGCCGTCAAGCTATCCATGAATAAGCGCTTCCGGGCCGACCCCACCCAGCCGATCGATTCCCTCCCTTATGAGGACGACAGCCTCTTCGTCCGCGCTGCCGGTCGGGCCATGCAGGTTTTGAGCGCCTTTCATCACGCGCCGGGCCCACTCAGCCTTTCCGAGATCGCACTTCACGCCGGCATCGACAGGTCGGCCGCGCAACGCCTCGTCCACACCCTTTCAAAGCTCGGATATCTGCGGCGCGGTCCCGGCGATCACGGCTATCTCCCCGGCATCCGCCTTCTCGACCACACACTCGACGTGCTCAGGCTCGACCCCGTGGTGCAGAAAGCAACGCCCGTGCTCCTGGAATTGCGCAAGACCGTCCGCGAGCGCGTCGACTTCAGCCTCTATGACGAAACCCGCCTCGTCTACGCGCTGCGCATGCAGAGCAAACGCGAGACCTTCCATGCCACCCTCGTCGGTCACAGCGTGCCGACCTATTGCACGTCGGGCGGCCGGGCCCTCCTGTCGCTCCTTTCGGACGAGGCAGCGCGCGACATCGTCATGCGCACGCCTTTGCACAAATACACGGCCAAGACCGTCGTCGAACCCGACGCGATCATGGAGCGAATCCAAAAGGCCCGCACCGACGGCTATGCCCTGGTCGTGGAGGAATTTCTCCACGGCGAAGTTGCGCTCGGCGTGGCGATTTCGCGCGGTGATGGCATCCCCCTCGGCGCCATCCACGTCGCGGGATCGTTGTCGGAATGGACGCCCGAGGATTTCGTCAAACGGGCCTCTCCGCTCGCAATGGAAGCGGCACGGGCGATCATGGGGAGTCTCTGAGGGACCTCAGAAAGCTCAGAAGCGGACCCAGACGGCGGAGAAGACGGCCCGCTCGCGGAGCGCGTTCTCTCCATAGACGCTCGCATAGCTGCCGGCCTGCACGGAGAGGCGCGCGTTGATGTCGTAGACGGCACTCACCTGCAGCTTGTGCTCTCGAACGCGTCGGAAGCCGCCCTGCGCCTCTCCGACGCTCACCGTATTGAAGGACTGACCGATGAGGAGAAGGTCCGGCCGCAAGCGGTAGCCGACGGAAAGATCGGCCCGCACTTCGTCCGCCGGCCCGGCCGTGCGGTACCGGTAGCCGGCCTGAATGTCGACGAATGCCTCGTTTTCGCCGAGCTTGAAGCCGTAGCCGAGAAGCCCGCGCAGATCATATTCGGCGTTGGTGTGGCCGAGATTGGCGGACACGTTGGGATCCGAGGCGCCTGGAATGCGCGCAATCCCCTGAACGGATGCGACCGCCGCGCCTTTGCTGAAGACCTGATAGCGCGCACCGAAATCGAAATATCCCGGCCCGCTGCTCGTCGAAGCGCCGACCGAGGCGCGGCGAAAACCAGGTACTGCAATCAAAGTCAGGTCGCGCGTCATGCCATATTCGGTGAAGAGCGTGAATTCCGTTTTCGTGTCGCCGTAGAGGCCGCCCGTGAGGTCGCCTGGACTTTGCGAAAAGACCAACGTCCCGATCACCTGACCGGCGCCTTTCTGCAGCGTCCACGCACCAGCAAGGGCAAGAGAATTGCCGACGAGGAAAGACAAGGCGAGCGAGACGACGACGAAGCTTCCGGCAAGCAGGGCACTCGACCGCGAGACCCCCGCCCCGGCCCGGCCGCTTGTCAGGCGAAACATGCGAGAAAACGCGCCGAAAAACGCCCGCCCCTCGCCTCGGCAACTCTCGAAAGGGCAACTCTCGGAACGGCAACCCACGAGAGGCGATGACCTCGACGAAACGCAAACTCCGACATCACCACCCGCCACATCACGGGAGACCCCATGTAGACGGGAAACATCATTCCGATAAACTTTACAAAATTCAATTATTATTTAATGTTAACTATAGTACAAATCCAACTCCCCATTAGATCACACAAACATCTTAACCCAGACCAATCTGGACGCGGATGAGAGCCTGGTCGGCCGCGCCGCCTGCGCTAGCACATAGGTGAGCTGGGGCGATGTCGATATGCCAGCGACTGCCTGCGGACGCTCTATCCGCGAGGAGACGTCTCAGCCCGCGCATATTGGCGTTTCTTGAGCGTCGGGCAGGCGTTTCCCGCCGGCACGCCGGAGGAGCTGGCGACCTATCTCGGCATATCGATATGTCGGCAGGTCGAGCGGCACGCGCCCGACGGATATGCGCCATATCCCGGCCGACCTTACCGACCTTGCCCGGAGGCGGCTGCAATCCGATCAGGTCGCTTTCGCCTCGATGAGCACTCGCAAGCGCTCTGCGTCCGCGGGCGATGCGGGAGTATAGACGATCATGCCGAGCTCGGGCCGCCCCTCGACGGCGAAAGAGGAGAATTCCAGATCGAGCAGTCCGGCCTCCGGGTGATGAATGCATTTCACGCCCTCGCCGTGCGCGACCACGTCGTTGTCCCGCCACAGCGCCTCGAACTCCGAGCTCATCTCGCATAGCTCGGCAACGAGCCGCATCACCTCGGCGCTGCCGCTCGCCCCCGCTCGTGCCACATCCGCCCGAAACGCGCCGACGACGAAGCGAGCGACGCTTTCCCAATCTTCCTGCTTGTCCCGCACGCGGGAGCTGCCGAACATGAGGCGGAGGATGTTGCGTCCCTCGTGCGGCAGCTTGGAATAGTCGGTCAAAAGCGCCGCTGCCGCCCTATTCCAGCCGACCACGTCCCATAGAGCCGTCTTGATAATGGCGGGGCTGAGCGGCATCGCGTCGAGCACGCGCTGGAGCCGCGGGGTGAGGCCTTCGACCGGCTGGTAACGCACTTCCGGCGGATGGCCGAGGGCCAGCATATAGAGGTGCTCGCGCTCCGGCTCCGTCAGCATCAGCCCCTTGGCGATCCGGTCGAGCACATCGGCCGAGGGCGCGCCCCCGCGCCCCTGTTCGAGCCATGTGTACCAGGTCGTGCTGATGTTCGCGCGAGCGGCGACCTCCTCGCGGCGCAATCCGGGCGTGCGGCGCCTGCCGCCGACGAAGCCGAACGACGCCGGATCGAGCCGGGTGCGGCGATCGCGCAGATACATGCCGAGCGGGTTTGGCGTGTCGTCGGGCACCATCGAACCTGTTGTGGATTATACCATGATAAGCTCACTACTTTAACAGGTACCGACAGCCCACGAAATACGCATCCTCTCAAAGAGGAAGACCCTGATGCGTGTATTTCTGACTGGTGCAACCGGCTTTATCGGCTCGCGAATCCTGCCCAATCTGCTTGCGGAGGGACACCAGGTACTTGGCAACGCCCGCTCCGAAGAGGGCGCTCGCCGGCTGCAGGAGGCTGGCGCCTTGGTCCACCGCGGCGATCTCGACGACCCGGCGACGCTGGCGAAGGGCGCCGAGGGCGTCGACGCCGTGATCCACACGGCATTCAACCACGATTTCGCGCGCTATGCGGAGAATTGCGACAAGGACCGGCGGGTGATCGAGGCAATCGCCGACGTGCTTGCCGGCTCGGATCGTCCGTTCCTCATCACCTCGGCCATCGGTATGGGCAGTCCCGGGCCGGGACAGTTCGCCCGCGAGGATGTCTTTGATCGGGAGCATCCCCTGCCCCGGATCAAGAGCGAGCTCGCGGGCCTCGCCGCCGGGGAACGGGGCGTCTCCGTCGGCGTCGTGCGGCTGCCCCAGGTCCATGACCCCGTCAAACAGGGCCTGATCTCGCCACTGATCGACCTCGCCCGCGAAAAGGGCGTCTCGGCCTATATGGATGAGGGCAGCAACCGCTGGTGCGCCGCCGCCGTCGAAGACGTCGGCCGCCTCTATGTCCTGGCGCTCGACCGTCATGAGCCGGGCATCCGCTGGCACGCCGTGGCCGAGGAAGCCATTCCGATGCGCGCCATAGCTGAAGCGATCGGAGCCGGCCTCAATGTGCCGGTCCGATCCGTGACGAAGAACGAGGCCGAGACCCATTTTGGGTGGCTCTCAGGCTTCGCCAGTCTCGACATGCCGGCCTCCAGTGCCCTCACCCGCGAACGGCTCGGCTGGCGGCCGACTGGCCCGACGCTTTCGGAAAACCTCGCTCGCATGGATTACGCGGCCAGCGCCGGTTGATCGAGGAACGCCCTCGCCGTCTCGCGGCATGAAGATGATCGATGCCGCGCCGACCGTCATGCCGGCGGGATCGAGCTCGGCAGGCTCCTCGCCTTGCGCAAAACCGTCTTGGCGTCGCGCCCAGCGACGCCAGGACGGCGAAGGTCACGAAGGCAAAGAGTTGCGTAAGGCGACGGCCGCGGCGTCGATCAAGGATGCAGCTTCGCTCCCTTGATCGCCTTGTCGACGTCCTTCTTCGGACCGCGGATCGCGATCCCGACGAGATCGGGGGCATCGGCGGGCTCGGCCTTAAACGCCTCGCGGTTCGCCGCATCGTGGCCCGTCGAGAACATCGCCCTGACATAGGCGGCGGTGAGAAGCCCTTTCTCGCCCGAAATGCGGTGGGCGCGCTTGAGCTCGCTTTCTCCCGCCGCGAAGATCAGCATCGGCTGCCCGAGGAGACTGGCGAATTGTCGTCCCGCCGCATCCTCATAGGGGTCGCCCATAGCCTCCGGCGCCATAGCGGCAACCCCGGTGGCAAGGAACGCGGTGACGTTCAGCTTCTGCCAGGTCGCGAGATCGTCCAGCACCAGAATGGCGACCTTTGTGTCAAACATGCCTTATTTCCTTCGGCTGAGAAGCAGTTTCCATTATATTGGGTAAGATGCTTCCTCTCTAATCCCGAATGATATTCCAAACCAAAGGCTTTCCGGGCCATGACGAAAGATACGAACCACGTTCGGCCGCGGCTCGCAGCCCCGGCCCGTTTGGACGACAAGGACCGAACCCTGTTAGGTCTTTTGGCTGAGGATTCCACGCGGAGCTATGCGGAGCTTGGCAAGCTGCTCCACCTCTCGCCCCCGGCGGTGCACGAGCGCGTCAAGCGTCTGCGGCAGGATGGCGTGATCAAAGCAAATGTCGCGGTTCTCGACGGTTCAAGGCTCGGAAGACCCCTTCTGGCCTTCGTGCATGTCGACACGACGAGCTGGGCGGTGACGCGCCATCTCCTGGCGCTCAAGGAGCTTCCCGAAGTGGAAGAGATCCACACGGTCACGGGCGAAAGCGCCATGCTCCTCAAGGTGAGGACGCGCGACACGCAGGCCCTGGAGGACCTTCTGGAGCGCATCCATTCCATCGAGGGCTTCAAGGGCACCCGCAGCTACATCGCTTTATCGACCTATCTCGAGCGAGGACCGAGCCCGGTCGCGGACGACCAGTAATCGTCGATCACGCGGACGGGCCGGCGACCGACACATATCCGGTCCGCAAGGGGGCGCGCCTGTCGCGTCCCCTCGCCTGTCATACAGGTAAGGCTCGATGTCCCTACATCAGCCCGTTGATGAGGATCGCCAGGATCGCGATCGGCGCAACGAAGCGCAGGATGAAGATCCACAACGTCAAGAGGATGCCGGGATGCTCACCGTCCATGGTCACCTCGTTGGCGGCCCGCGGCCCCATCACCCAGCCGACGAAGATCGCCACCATCAGGCCGGAGATCGGCAGCATGATGTTGGCCGTCAGGAAGTCGAGGAGATCGAGGAACCCCATGCCGAACAGCTTGTAGTCGGCCCAGATCCCTTGCGACAGCGACGACGGGACGCCGAGCAGGAAGGTGACGACGCCGATGCCGATGGTCGTCGGCACCCGGCCGAAGCCACGGTCGCAGAACACCGCAACGAGCGGCTCCAACAGCGAGACCGAGGAGGTCAGCGCCGCGATCAGCAGGAGCACGAAAAAGGCAGGCCCGAAGATCGCCCCGCCGGGCATGGCCTGGAACACCGTCGGCAATGTGATGAAGGTGAGCGCCGGACCGGCCTCCGGGTCGAGGCCGAAGGCGAACACCGCCGGCAGGATGGCGAGGCCGGCCAGCACCGCGACCATCGTATCGAGGGAGACGATGTACCAGGCGGAACGGCCGATGCGCGTGCCGCGGTCGAGGTAGGAACCGTAGGTCAGCATAGCCGCCATGCCGATGGAGAGCGAAAAGAAGGCCTGGCCGAGGGCGGCCATGAAGACGGTGCCGTCGATCTTGGAAAAGTCCGGCGACAGGAAGAACCGAAGCCCCTCCTCGGCACCCGGCAGGGTCAGCGAGCGCGCGACGAGCGCGAGCAGGATGAGGAACAGCACAGGCATCAGGATCTTGCTGACCCGTTCGATGCCGGAGGCCACGCCCTTCAGGACCACGAAGACGGTCAGAACGACGAACACCGCCTGGTAGATCAACGGCTGCCAGGGGTCGGAGATGAAGCCGACGAAGGAATCGCCGACCGCGCCGATATCCAGGCCGCTGAATGCGCCGTCGGCCGACTTGATCACATAGGCGATCGTCCAGCCGGCGATGACCGAATAGAAAGACAGGATGAGGAAGGCGATGGTGAGGCCGATCGCGCCGACGACGGTCCAGCCCTTGTGGCCGAGCGCCTTGAAGGCCGAAAGGGCGTCGGTCTGACCGGCCCGGCCGATGGCCACCTCGGCAAGCAGGACGGACAGGCCGATGGTGAAGACGATCGCCAGATAGAGAAGAAGGAAAGCGGCGCCGCCATTCTCGCCGGTGATATAGGGAAACTTCCAGATATTGCCGAGGCCGACGGCGGAGCCGGCAGCGGCGACGATGAAGCCGATGCGGGAGTGCCACTTTTCTCTCGGAGCGTCCATGAATCGATCCTGTCGGGTTTTCGCATGCCGACCGGCCGTCGCATGGCCGGCACGAATGCTCTCGTGTGGATGAGTGCCGGTGCAGGGAAGGACGGGCTTTCGCCTCACCGGCTCAGGCTGGCGGACTTAAAACCCTCTCCGGAGGCGAAAGTCGATAATCGAAACCAAAAAATTTCGCCGATCCCCACTCTCGAGGGACATTTTCACGCGAATGCGACGATTCGGCACGTCGCCCCAGGGTCGGCTTTCCAAAGGGTTGGCGGTCGGCGCATGCGGGGGTGTGCGCATGCGGCGGCGTTAGCCGTTTCTCACTCGGGTTGCCGGCATCCCTCGAGCCAGACATCCGAAAAGCCCGAAGGCGCACAAAAGGACCGTCAGCCCACATCCTCGCCGCGTGAGCACGGACGCAAACGCGCAAGATCGGCACGTTCGTCGCTCCTGAGAGCCAATTTAACGACCAACGAATGCCTGGGCCGATGCCCGAACCTCACCCTCGCTATCCTGTTCCAACCGAAGTAGCGCATGCTTGAGGGAACCTCGACTTTCGGCCAGCCAATTGCCAATCGCACTCGCACGCCGATTTTCGATACTGCTTGGATTCAGTCTCATTCGCCAAGTCTCCCTGCCCACGAATGCAGGCAAATAGCCACTCAACTGACAATAGGCGCCTGCGGCGAGGTCTGCTACCGCTGCCACATCCTCCGACCAATAGGGCGCCATATGTGACTCTGTAGTAGCGAAGAGATGATCGGCCGCCTGCCGCCAGCCTGTAAGGCCAAATGTAAGATACGTAGCCAAGCGCGCAAATTTTTCTCGCTTATCATGACTATCAAGCGCTTCGTCATGGTCACTTATCCAATTCGAAACCTGCTTCTGGTGACGAAATCCCGCCAAGATCAAGGCAACAAAGCTCGCAAGGCGGAACATCTTCTCTATCGTTCCTTTCTTAATGCGAGCATCAAAACAGTCAGGAAACGCTTCTACAGTTGCTTCAGGACCGCCCGACATAAAACTTCCTACCCGCTTATCAACAAGGATCGTTATAAGATTGCCCTCTAGTTCGCTTACCGTTTCGAGAAAAGCTGGAAGCGCCCGCCAACGGACAGGTTCATTGAGTTTCTTGAACGAAATGCGCCGGCCATCCGGTAGCCATTGTCCGCGAAACTCACTCAAGGAGGGCAGCCAGCGGATCAGCGCCTCATCAGTCGTAATAAGGAAGGAATAAGCTTCGTGGCTCGCTTCCTTATGTTGACCAGAGTAATCACTCGCGAGGACCATTGTACCGCGGTGTACTGAAACCAACATATCGGGATTTTGAGCCTCGGCGAGACGAAGTGAATCGCTCAGACTAAACAGATAGCCCGAGAGATTGTCTGTCACGGGGCGCCAAACGCTCATTAAGAATCCCTGACGCAGAGCGAACCGAAACGCTCAACACAAAAGAATAAAGCGCCTCTAATCTTTACATTACAGGGAAAGTAGCGCATTGAGTGGCAGAAAACTGGCGTCAATTTCAGCCATTCCAGCTAGCGGCAGCCTCCTCGGGCTTTCATTTACAATTGAAAGACACTACTGGAAACACTGCCAAAAACTTCTGCCGGCAGCACTAACTCACAGAAACTCGGACACTACACCACGAAGACCCAGAGAGTTGCCTAAAACGGTCAGGGCGATTGGGATCGTGCTATGGATAATTAAAAAAATATCCTGTGCCGCTCTGTCTTCTTGCTCGGGTTACCCCTCACTCCCACTCGATGGTTCCCGGCGGCTTCGAGGTCACGTCGTAGACGACGCGGTTGATGCCTTTCACCTCGTTGATGATGCGCGTTGCGGCCGCGCCCAGAAAGTCCATGTCGAAGTGGAAGAAGTCGGCCGTCATGCCGTCGACCGAGGTGACGGCGCGGAGCGCGCAGACGAAATCATAGGTGCGCGCATCGCCCATCACGCCGACGGTCTGCACCGGCAAAAGCACGGCAAAGGCCTGCCAGATCGCATCATAGAGCCCGGCCTTGCGGATCTCGTCGAGATAGATCGCATCGGCCTTCCTCAGGATGTCGAGCTTGTCGCGCGTCACGCCGCCCGGGCAGCGGATGGCGAGCCCCGGCCCCGGGAAAGGATGGCGCCCCACAAAGCTCTCCGGCAGTCCAAGCTCACGCCCGAGCGCCCTCACCTCGTCCTTGAAGAGCATACGCAGCGGCTCGACGAGCTTGAGGTTCATCCGCTCCGGCAGGCCGCCGACATTGTGGTGCGATTTGATCGTCACCGAAGGCCCGCCGGTGAAGGAAACGGATTCGATGACGTCCGGATAGAGCGTGCCCTGCGCCAGAAATTCCGGCGCCTTGCGCCCGTCGGCGGCAAGCTTCTCCGCCTCGGCTTCAAAGGTCTCGATGAAGAGGCGCCCGATCGTCTTGCGCTTCGTCTCCGGGTCCGCCTCGCCTTCGAGTGCGGAGAGGAAGATGTCCTCGGCGCGCACATGCACGAGCGGGATATTGTAATGGTCGCGGAAGAGAGAAACGACTTCCTCGCCCTCGCCCAAGCGCATCAGCCCGTGATCGACGAAGATGCAGGTGAGCTGATCACCGATCGCCTCGTGCAGGAGAACCGCCGCGACCGAGGAATCGACGCCGCCGGAAAGCCCGCAGATGACACGGCCGGAGCCCACATCCTCGCGGATGCGGGAGATCGCTTCTTCGCGGAAGGCCGCCATCGACCAGTCGCCTTTGAGGCCCACGACCTTGTGCGCGAAATTCGCAATCAGCCGCGCCCCGTCCGGCGTGTGCACCACTTCGGGATGAAACTGCACGCCGTAGATCTTGCGGCTTTCATCGGAGATCGCGGCAAAGGGCGCCCCGCTTGAGGCGGCGATGACGCGAAAGCCCTCAGGGATGGCCGTCACCTTGTCGCCGTGGCTCATCCACACCTGGTAGCGCGAGCCTTTGTCCCACACGCCCTCAAAGAGCGGCGAGGCCTCTTTCACCTCGACGAAGGCGCGGCCGAATTCGCGATGGTCGGAAAGCTCCACCTCGCCGCCGAGCTGCCGGCAGATCGTCTGCTCGCCATAGCAGATGCCGAGCACCGGCAGGCCGGCCTCGAAGATCGCCTGCGGCGCGCGCGGCGTGTCGATTTCCGTCGTGCTCGCCGGACTGCCCGAAAGGATGATGCCACGGGGATTGAGCCGCTTAAGCGCCTCTTCGGCCTTCTGGAAGGGCACGACTTCGGAATAGACGCCGGCTTCGCGCACCCGCCGCGCAATGAGCTGGGTGACCTGCGAGCCGAAGTCGATGATGAGCAGCGTATCGTGCTGTTCGGAGGGATGCTCTTTCATGGCACGCCTTTAGGCGCATGTGCGCGCGAGCTCAATAACCCAATCGCCGGAGAAGGCCTCAGTCCAGAAAAAGCTTGTAGCCGCGATGCGTGTTCTGAAACCCGAGGCGCTCATAGAAGCGGTGCGCGTCGCGGCGGGCGTTGTTCGACGTGAGGGAGAGCGAATGCGCGCCCTTGCGCCGCGCCTCGGCGATGGCAAAGCGCACGAGCTTGCCGCCGATCCCCTGCCCCCGCTCGGCGGGGCGCACCTGCACGGCTTCGAGCGTGGCTTTCAGGGCACCGCGATCGGGCAGCGAATAGCGAAATCCGAGCTGAAAGGTGCCGACCACTTCACCGTCTTGTTCGGCAACGTAAAGACATTCGTCCGGGCTGTCGGCCAGCTCCTCGAACGCCTTCTGGTAGGACGGCAAGGCCGCAGGATGCAGCGTATCGCCATGGCCACCAACGTCGTCGGCCGCAAAGATGGCGATCAACGCCGCGAGATCACCCCGTTTGGCTCGGCGGATAGAAAGTCCAGACATTCCTGTCGCTCAACCTCTTTCTCGAATGCAAGCGCAGTCACGAATGCAAGTGCGATCTGCGCACGACAGCTTGAGCGGGACATGCGTTCCCCCGCCCCCGCCGACGACCGCACGATCTCGTTCAGACCGCGCAGCCCGTCGGGTCCCGCGCGTGCTTAAGGCCGATTCCGGCCGAAGCCAACATCCCCGATTGCACAAGATGAGAGCGTTCGCACGGTCCGTGAGGCACCCGGTCTCACAGCGTGCCAGACACACGGCCTCCGGCCGCTCGAGTCACTCACGGCGGTCACTCATGGCGGTCACTGACGACGGGCCCGCCGCACCGCCGCCTTTCAAGCGATGGGGAGTTGCGGGGAGCGGCTCCGCAGGCACCAGCCCCCAACGCGGCGACTGGCCGCAACAGCAAACACATGAACGAATACAATAATTATGATACATTTTCAGGCAATGCGAGCACGCCGCAAAGTCGTCTTTGCGTCCGAAGTTAGACTTTACTCTTTCCAGAGAGACGAGCTCGACCTGAACGATGAGAATTCATCGAGGGAGGGACGCCATGACGGCGCCTCAGACGCTCTTTCGGGATGCCTGCAAGATCCTTCTTGCGATAAAAGACGCATATCCGAGGATCGTTACCGGCACGGCGACGCAAAGTGAAATCAACAACTTCGTCGCCCAGGGCAGTGTCGCCGCCGACAAGACCCAGGAGCTGATGAACGCCCTCGGCCGGCAAGATGACGCCGGAAAAGTCGTCGCCCTCACACAGTTCTACGACGAGATCGCCAACCTCCTCCGGCACGATCTGAAGGATGCAAAGCCGCTCTGCCGCGATCTGGTGCGCCAGTTTACCGAGATCGCCACCTTCCATGTCGTCCACGAGGAGGGTGACCAGTCAGCCTGGAGAGCGCTGGCGGACCGCTATCGCCGGATGCTCGCCACCCTGCCCAAAGAGTGAGTGAGGTGCAAAAGATGCTCGATCATTCCCACATCCCGGAAACCGGCCACCTCCTCTGGATCGACAAGCCGGGTGCCAGCTTCAAGATCGACGTGCATGTCGGCAGGGGCGGCATCGCCTCGGCCGCAGCCCTCGCGCATCGCAAGGCGAAGACCGGCAAGAGTTTCGCCATCAACGGCACCTTCTTCTACGCCGGTCGGCTTCTCGGAGACGTCCTGACGCTTTCCGGCCATCTCCATCTCACCTCAGAACCGAAAGCGAGAAAACGCTTCGGCTTCGCCATCACCCTCTTCGACCAGCCGACGATCTATGAGCGCGCCCTGCTCCCGGAGGCCCCCAAAGACCTCGAAGCCAGCTACCGCGCCACCTACCACGCAGCTTTGGGCGGTCTCGGGCGTCTGCTCTCCGGTGGCAAGAATGTCGCCGGTAGCGCGACGCTGAAAGACAATTCCGGCCAGTTCTTCCTCGACGATGCGATCCGCAAAACCTCGCGGCCGGCGCTCGGCATCGACACATCCGGCCGGCTTCTCGTCTTCGTCGCAACCGAAAAGGAAACCCCCGCCCATAAGGGCATGAGGCCCGCCGAAATGGCGGACGCCATGCAGGCGAGAGGCGTCACCGACGCGGTCTTCCTCGACGGGGGCGGCTCCACCTCGCTTGCCGTCAACGACAAGGTCCTCGTGAAAGGGGGCAATGACAGCTCCATCCCCTGCTGGGTGATCGGTTATGGATAAAACGCTTGCGGCCTCTCGCGGCACTGCCTCCACTGCCGCCCTCTCCCCAGCTGTCGCCTTTCCGGGTGGCGCCAGTCCGCGCCGGCTCGTCTTCGCGCCCGGCGTCAAAGCCATCCGGGATTTTCGCACGGGCCGCTTTGCGCTGTTCAACGATTGCGAAGTGCCGGTTTCCCGCTACCTCGTCTTCGACGCCGACGAGAGCGACGTCCTTGCGCTCAGACGGGGCCTCGACGAGGAGGCGTTCCGTGCCGCCGTCCCGAGAAAGGCGGAGGATTATCTCACCGCGTTCGAGGAGGAGCGTTTCTTCGCCCCGCCCGAGCCGGCCGCAGACTGCATCCGCCAAGTGCGCCGCGGCTACGACGCGGCGATGCGGGCGCGCGAAACCGCCTTCCGCCAGGACCTGGACGAGAAGCTGGAGATCTTCCGTCGCGACGGCACCAGGCCCTGGTCGACCTTCGCTCCACCGGATTCGGCCCCCTTCGTGGAAGTGTCGCTCCTCATCACCGACGCCTGCAATCTGCGCTGCCGGTACTGCCATGTGATGGATAACGCGCCGGCCGAGCCGTCCGAAAAAGCCGTCGGCGTCATGTCGGAGGCGACGCTTGCGGCCTTCGCCCGCACATTTGTCGATTACATCCGCCAGCGCTGGGGCATTGGATGCCTCAACGTCGTGTTCTTCGGGGGCCAGCCATCGTTGAAGGGCAAGGTGCGCGACTTCCTTTGTCACGCGGCCGCATACCTCAGCGCCTATGCCGCCCGCGAAAAGATCTTCATCCGCTTCGCGATCGACGACAACGGCACGCAGATCGACGACGATCTCATCGCCTTCTTCAAAGCCTACGATGTTCGTGTCGCGCTCTCCTTCGATCCGCCTGTGGAGGTGAACGACTGGCAGCGCCCCTTCCCCGGCCACCATTCAAAGAGCGGCAAGACGGTCGAGAACGGGCTGCGGCGGCTCCTCGATGCCGGCGTGCGCGTCGGCCTGCGCGCCACGGTGAGCGATCACAACCAGAGCGCCGTGCGCCGATCGATCGAGAAATATGCCGCCTGGGGGCTGAGCGCCGCCTCCTTCATCCCCATGCAGGACGTCGCCCATGGCAGACGGGTTGCCGGCGTCGCAGCACCGGATCCGGCAATCTTGAAGCGGGAATATCTCGACGCCTTCGAGACGGTGCTGAACCTCTATGACTGGACGGGCCGCATCTTCGATTTCGGACCCGTCACCTCGCTCCTTCACCGCGTGGCCCGCGGCGGCGAACGCCAGACCTGCGGCATGGGCGACATCTATTTCGCCGTCGATCCGACGGGCCGCGCTTTTGCCTGTCACCGCGACCTCATCGACCGCTATCTCATCGGCGATGTCGCCGCCCCGGACTGCACGCGGCGTCTGCTCGACGCACCGCTGGAACAGACCTGCCCGCAGGTGACGAGCTTTTATGATCCCGATCTTTTCTGCGAGCATCCGAACGCCTGTGCCGCGGAGGCCGGCAACGCGGTTTCCTGCGCCGCCTGCCCCATCCTCGCCTTCTGCGGCGGCTCGTGTCCCGCCGCAAGCCTCGCCCATTACGGCTGCACCAATATCGGCGTCTCCGTCCTCGTCGATTCCGATCCCGCGCGCGGGACCGAACGATGCCGCTTCAGCCGCGAATTGGTGGAAGAGCTCTTCTGGCGCTTCATCGACGAACCCCAGGGATCGCTTTTCAGGCGCTATTGCACGGCCCTCTTCGGCGAGGTGTTGGCATGAACCTCCTCCTCATCGAACGCTGCAACCTCACCTGCGCCTATTGCTTCTTCGCCGGCAGCCTGAATGCCCGCCCGGCGGAGCGCGGCGGTCACGACATCATCTCTGAAGAGAATTTCCGCCTCGCCCTGCGTTACGGGCGGGATTTCGTCGCCACGGGGCTTCGCGACAGCGTCAACCTGCTCGGCGGCGAACCGACGCTGCACCCGCGCTTTCGTGAGCTCCTTGCAATCGCCCGCTCGCGCGAATTCGCTCTGCCGAACGGTGCGCCGCTGCCCGTCAACGTTTTCTCCAACGGCATCTTCGAGCCTCAGATCGCCGAATTCCTCGGCGAAACGCCCTGCGGACTGATGCTCAATATCAACCATCCGTTGAGCTATCGCGGGCGCCTGTGGCGCCGGCTCAACGCCAATCTCGACATCATCGCCCGCGGCCGCGGGCGTGAACCGTTCAGCCTCAGCCTCAACCTCTTCGCGCCCGATCAGGAGGTCGACTTCGTCTTCGATCTCCTGGAACGCTATGGCGCGCGGCATCTGCGGGTCGACGTCGCCAAACCCAATTCCGCGGCAACCAACACCCATGTCGGCTTTGAGGCGCTGCCCGCGATGATGCCGCTCTTCGAAAAGATCGCCGAACGCTGCCAGAAGGACGGCATCGCCCTCAACACGGATTGCTGCCTTCCCGTCTGCGCGGTCGACAACGAGCGTCTGGCACGCCTGAAAGAGGCCGGGATATTCCTGTCCTTCGCCTGCCCCGGCGCCATCGACGTGACGCCCGGCCTTCAGCTTTTTTATTGCGGGCCTTTGAAGCATCTGAGCTTCGGCCGCATCGACGGTTATGCGGACGCCAAGGAAATCGTCGAGACGATCGAAGAGACGGTCCAAACGCTGCGCTGGGAGGTCCCGACCCGGAAGGCGTGTGAGACCTGCAAATGGCGCACCCTCGATATCTGCCAGGGCGGCTGTCTCGCCTTCAAGCCGCTGGCCACAGCCGAACGAAGGAGCCACGATGAAGAAGACCTACACGCTGAGCGCCTATGGCCGAAGCCACAGGCGGGAGCAGATCGCGGAACCGGGGCCATCGCAACCGGCTGCGGAGGCGGATGACCTTCATGTCCGCGCGAGCTGCTACGTCAAAGATCCCTGCTACGTGAAGGACACCTGTTACGTGAAGGACACCTGTTACGTGAAGGACACCTGTTACGTGAAGGATACCTGCTACGTTAAAAACACGTGCTACGTGAAGGGCTGAGAACCGGCCGTTCGCTCGCATGCGCAGCAGTGCTTTCCAAACCGGCGCCCCCGCGCTTCGGCCCGTTCATTCGCCGGCGCAAAGTCGCGGCATTACCTTCACGATGCCGGATTTGCGCCGCATTTCCGCCTCAACGCGGACACAAGTCAAAAACAAGATTTCATCTATCGACGGTGAGCTCTAAAGGCCAATTCCGGCCCAGCCAACACCGCCGATGCTTTCAGGATAGAGACGATGGCAAATACTCCGAAGCCGGGCCCGAAGGATCCGAAGGGCGGTAAGGGCGGCAAGAAGTAATCTCTTCCAGTCCAGGTATTGTGGAGGCGGCTGCACGCAAGTGCAGTCGCCTTTTTGTTCTTAAAACCTTAGAGTAACCGAAGCGCTCGCGCAGAGATCGCGCGATGCCCGCGCATCGACTTTTCGCTACTCCCCGCCGTCACGCATTTGACACGAGCTTGGCGCGCTTTGCTGCCGCTTCGGCGATGCCGATGGCGGCAAGGGCGACCACCACATGCACGAGCTTCAGGAGCCAGGGCGCGCTCGCGATCGGCATATGGAGCTGCGCCAGCCCGACGAGGGGCAGAGCGAGACCGAGCAGGAAAGCCCCCGCGGCCACCCCCTTCGACACCGGCATCACCTTGAGCGCCAGCGCCCACAAGGTCAGCACGAAAAGCCCGCCGAACGTCATGTGAAGATGGATGGGCAATTCGTAATAACCGAACCACCAAGCCGCCCCGAGGGCCAGGGCAACGAGGGCCAACACCCTGGCGGCCATGATCAGCATTTTCGTCATCGTTCGCTCTCCAATTCAGAATGTGGTGTCTGTCGAAGCGGTATGTGCCGGAAGCCTGTGCGCGCCGCTCGCCGAAGCGCGCAAGCCGATCTGGTCCGCGTGACGCATGGGCGCGGGAAATATGAGCCCGGGAAACATGGACCCTGGAAATATGGGCGCGCGAAAGAGGTTTGCAGCGGACCTGCAGACGGTCCGAAATCTCGTTTCAAGCGGCAACCTTCAACCGTTTGGCGGCCATCTCTGCAACACCGATGGCGGCGACCGCGAGCACGAGATGTGCTGCGCCCGTCACCCGCCCGTCGATCAAAAGAAAGACCGGCGCGATGCCGGCCAGGACGACGAACGGAATGAGGATGAAACCTGCCGCCGAAATCAGCGGCTTGGCCCGCAGCAGGCGGCGGCTCAACATCCATAACGCGGCGAGAAAAATGCCGCCGGCGATCATGTGAAAGTTGAGGACTAGGTCGGAAGCACCCTCCGCCCAAATGAGCACGCCGAGAAGGAATGCAATGACAGAACAAAAGCGCGCGGTCATCGCGAGAGCCTGCGAGTTCATATGAAATGCGCCCCCGGGAAAGGCGGACGGCGGGCTTTGCCGCCGCTCCACTCTCGTTTCAAGCTCAACCTATTCGATGCCGAGCTTGTCCTTCAACAGGGCGTTGACGGCCTGCGGGTTGGCCTTGCCCTGGCTCGCCTTCATCACCTGGCCGACAAACCAGCCGATCATCGTCGGCTTTGCCTTCGCCTGCTCCACCTTATCCGGGTTGGCGGCGATCACCTCGTCGACCACCTTCTCGATGGCGCCGGTGTCGGTCACCTGCTTCATGCCCCGCGTCTCGACGATGTCGCGTGGATCGCCGCCCTCGCTGTAGACGATCTCGAAGAGGTCCTTGGCGATCTTACCGGAGATCACCCCTTCCTTGAGCATGTCGAGAATTTCGCCGAGCTGGGCCGGCGAAACCGGCGAATCCTCGATCGTTTGTCCGTCCTTGTTGAGCGCGCCCAGAAGATCGTTGATCACCCAGTTCGCCGCCTGCTTGCCGTCGCGGCCCTCCGCGACATGCTCGAAATAATCGGCGATGGCGCGCTCGGAGACGAGGATCGACGCGTCATAGGCCGACAGGCCGAAAGCCTGGATCAGCCGCACGCGCTTGTCGTCGGGCAATTCCGGCAGATCGGCGGCCAGCGCCTCGACATAGGCGGCGTCGAACTCGAGCGGCAGAAGGTCGGGATCGGGGAAATAGCGATAATCATGCGCCTCTTCCTTGGAGCGCATGGACCGCGTCTCGCCCTTGTTGGGATCGAAGAGCCGCGTCTCCTGATCGATCTTGCCGCCATCCTCGATGACGCCGATCTGGCGGCGCGCTTCATATTCGATCGCCTGCCCGGCGAAGCGAATGGAATTGACGTTCTTGATTTCGCAACGGGTGCCGAAAGGCTCGCCCGGCCGGCGCACCGAAACGTTGATGTCCGCCCGGAGATTGCCCTTGTCCATATCGGCGTCGGAGGTCCGGAGATAGCGCAGGATCGAACGCAGCTTGGCGAGATAGGCCTTGGCCTCCTCGGACGACCTGAGATCGGGCTTGGAGACGATCTCCATCAGGGCGACGCCCGAGCGGTTGAGATCGACGAAGCTCATCGTCTCGTGTTGGTCGTGCAGCGACTTGCCGGCATCCTGTTCCAGATGCAGCCGCTCGATGCCGATCATGATCTCTTCGAACTCGCCCTTCTTGTCGGGACCGACCTCGACGATGATCTCGCCCTCGCCGACGATCGGCTGGTCGTACTGCGAGATCTGATAACCCTGAGGAAGATCGGGATAGAAGTAGTTCTTGCGGGCGAAAACCGAGCGATGGTTGATCTCAGCCTTGAGGCCGAGCCCCGTGCGCACCGCCTGCGCCACGCATTCCTCGTTGATCACCGGCAGCATGCCGGGCATGGCCGCATCGACGAGGCTCACATGATCGTTCGGCTCGCCTCCGAACGCCGTGGCGGCGCCGGAAAAGAGCTTCGAGTTCGAAGCGACCTGGGCATGGACTTCCATGCCGATGACGATTTCCCAGTCACCGGTCGCACCGGCGATGAGGTTTTTGGGATTGGTATTGCGGTTTTCGGCGATCATTCGCAAAGGCTCCAGCGTTGCGCCCGCTATAGACCACCGTTTCGCCGAAAGGAAAGAGGCCAGTCGCCCGCCGCCGGCCGCGCGCCAGATCGCAAGGCTGCACCCGGCATCCCGGCAAGGCTCAGCCTCCGGGGAGAGACCTCAGTAGCAGCAATATTCCGGCGGAGGCGGGATCTCGCCGGGAAGGAGCGTCTCGCCGGTGGCGCAATAGAAATACGGCGTGCGCGCCGGAACGGTCGGCCGCCCCTCTTTGTCGAAGAGTTTCACGGTCTCCCCGCCGATCGGACACACCACCACCTGCGGCTGCGGATCGACCGGGGGATAATAGCCGACATCGAGATCGGCGGCCCTGGCTGCGGAAACGCTCGCCGCCAGCATTCCGATGGCCGCCGCGGACAATGCAGCCACAGCGAGCATCTGCCGCGCCGTACGCCAGTATTCTCGTCTCATGAAACTCCCCAGCGCTCGATCAACCTTGCCCAAATTGAGGCAAATCGAGCTGGAAATGGTTAACAGAGCGAAGTGTTCCCGGCCGAGTTGCTGTCATCGTAAATTTTCAGTTAACGCGCGCAGGGCAGGCGAATTGATCCTGATCAATGTTCGACTTTGCCCGCGGCCATAATTTCGCCATACGCGGGCAGCCCGCAGCACGGCGGAGGCGAGTATGGCACTCAAGAAGCGCTACCTCGAACACCTGAACCGGATGCGTCGAATGATGGCGATCTATGGTTTGGGCCCGAGCGATGTCACGAACATGCTCGGCGACAACGAGACGCGCAACGCCCTCGGCCGCTGTATCACCTGCGACTCTGTATGCCCTTGCGAAGCATACCTTGCAGACGGTGAGAATGCGGACGCGCCAGTTTTTTGCCCGAACCTGCAACTTATCGAGGCACTCGCCGCCCAGCTGGACGGCGACCCGAGACAGGCCCGGTCCGAAAGCGCCGATTTGAGTGCCTGGCACTCAATCGATCGACGTGGCGTCCGCTTCGGCGCCTCTGCCTGAACCTCGGAGGGCAGCCAAAGCGAATACGCCCAACGGATGGGGGCCGGGGTAGGCGGTGACGTGAGCGGCTTGGGGGGAGCTCGGGACTTCGGTCTCGTGCCAAGGATCCGCTCCGTCTCCGCCTGCCCCATTTAGCTTGGGGCCCATTCCGCTTGAGCCCGCCCCTGTCTGAGGCGTCAGACAGGCAACGGCCCGACCCCCCACCTGCGGCCGGCGACCGGCGACCGGCGACCGAGACATCCGCCATCGCGCATCGCTGACCAGCATCGTTGGCACAACCTCTGCGAGATTTCCGCAGTCGCCGACCGATTCTCGCGGCCCGCTGCGCCCGCCCGCCGGCGGCATCGCCCTCGCCGTCAAAGCCCGCGGGGCTGCCTCTCGTCCTCCCTCCATGCATTGAAAAGATTGCGCCCTGCGACAAAACGCGGGAAGAAGACCTCCGTCCCAGCCTTTCTTTTTCAATGCCCGCCCACCGCCTTATCCCGCTCATCATCGCGGTCGCGCTCTTCATGGAAAACATGGACGCGACCATGATTTCCACGTCGCTCCCGCAGATCGCGGCCGATATCGGCACCACGCCGATCGCGCTCAAGCTCGCCTTGACCGTCTATCTTCTGTCGCTTGCGATCTTCATCCCGGTCTCCGGCTGGGCGGCGGACCGGTTCGGCGCGCGGCGGGTTTTCACCTCGGCGATCGTCGTCTTCATGATCGGCTCGCTTGCCTGCGCCGCCTCCAATTCGCTCATGAACTTCGTCGGCGCCCGCTTCCTGCAGGGGCTGGGCGGCGCCATGATGACGCCGGTCGGCCGCCTCGTGATCATGCGCACGGTGGAAAAGCGCGATTTCGTCAACGCCATGGCGTGGTTTTCCATCCCCGCTCTGCTGGGACCGATCTCCGGCCCGCCGCTCGGCGGCTTCATCACCACCTATTTCTCCTGGCACTGGATCTTTCTGATCAACATTCCGATCGGCATTCTGGGCATCTTCTTCGCGCTCCGCTTCGTGCCGGAATTGAAATCGGAGGAAACGCGCCCGCTCGATTCGCTCGGCGTCGTGCTGATGGGGCTCGCGAGTTCAGGCCTCGTCTTCGGCTTTTCCGTCGCAAGTCTCGGCGTGCTGCCGGCGTTCGCCTGGCAGGCGATGATCGTCACCGGCGGCGTGTCCGCTCTCGCCTATCTCCGCCACGCGCGGCGTGTCGCCTATCCCGTGGTCGACCTCTCCCTCATCCGCGTACCGTCTTTCGGCTTGAGTCTCGGCGGAGCCACCCTCTTCCGCATCGGCGTCGGCGCCATGCCCTTCCTCCTGCCCTTGATGCTGCAGATGGGTTTTGGCCTCAGCCCGTTTCACAGCGGCCTCATCACCTTCACGGGTGCGG
Source organism: Afifella marina DSM 2698 (assembly GCF_900102695.1). GTDB lineage: Bacteria > Pseudomonadota > Alphaproteobacteria > Rhizobiales > Afifellaceae > Afifella > Afifella marina. Next base: position 332,640 of record NZ_FMVW01000002.1, on the reverse strand, counting down.
CCGGCGCCCTTTTTATGAAGTTTCTGGCGCAGCCCATCCTGCGTCGCCTCGGCTTCCGCGCCGTCCTCGTGGTCAACACGCTGATCGGCGCAGCCTTCCTCGGCGTCATCGGCTTCTTCACCGAGGAAACCCCGGCGCTCGTCATGATGGGGCTGCTGCTTGCCGGCGGCTTCGCCCGCTCGCTGCAATTCACCTCGCTCAACGCGCTCGCCTTCGCCGATATCGACCACGAGCGCATGAGCCATGCGACGAGCCTGTGGGCGACGGCGCAGCAGATTTCTCTCGCGACCGGTGTGGCCGTCGGCGGCACGCTCTTGGAAGTTTCGATGCTCAGCCACGGCGGCGGGATCGAGGTCGGCGACTTCCACTTCGCCTTCTACGGCGTAGCGCTCGTCTCCGCGCTCTCGATGCTCTTCTTCCTGCGCCTGCCGGATGATGCGGGCTCTGAGATGAGCGGCCATATCGCCAGCCCCGCCGCAGGCAGCGGCGGCGGCCTCAGCAAGCTCTGAGCGTGCCGGTTATTCGGAGATGACCGCCTCGAACTCGATCTCGACGAGCCAGTCGGGATCGATGAGCCCCGCGGTCACCACCATCGTCGAAGCCGGACGGATCTCTCCGAACGCCTCGCCATGGGCGCGACCGACCTCTTCCCAATCCATGCGGCGGGTCAGAAAGATGCGTGTGCGTACGACATCGGCAAGGCTCGCACCCGCTTCTTCGAGCGCGATCCTGGCGATCTCGATCGAGCGGCGCGTCTGCGCCGCCGCATCTCCGACGGCAAACGCTTTGCCATCCTCGCCGATCGGCGCCGTACCACCGATCAGAACGCGGTTGCCGATCCTGACCGCCCGCGAGAAGCCGATAATCGGCTCGAACGGGCTCGCCGACGAGATGTTCTTGCGCATTGTGGTTACCAGCCTCAGTCAAACAGCGGCAATTCAGCATCCTTAAGAGGCCGCCGACGCTTTGGCGCCACCCCCCTGGCTTCGATAGCAACAAGCGCTTCCGCGACCACATTCAGATGATCCGCCAAACGATCTGCTGGCCAAATGTCCAAATTAGCCAACGTCAGCCGCCGACGTTCCCGCGGGCCACCTTCGATGGTTGCGCCGACGTCGACGTATTCAACATCGATCTTTTCCCCGTAAAATTCTTGCGCCATCAAATATCTGGAATGCACAGCGGCCATGCCGCCATAATCCTCCGCCGTTAAATATGGACCCTTGCGAGTCTGCAGATAACAAACCTTCACAACTCCTTTTTCAACAAAGAAAAAAGGAACCCTGTATGATGCAAAGCGGCCGGCACCGAAAGGAAACTTGCGCGCAGACAAGTCAAATACCTGAGTTGTGCGACCGAAAGCGTACGGCGCGGTCAACTCGATAACCTCTTGATTAAATCTAAACCCAACTCGATTCTGCTCAGACGGAGGTGCCTGCAACAACACCTTAAGCTTATGCATCCCTCGATAGGCAGCTTTTGTCACCTTCACAGCCCGGAGATAATTGAACCCTCCATCCGGGCCTTCGTAGAAAGCCAAAAGGGACGCAACTGCCGTCTCCGTGCTGGTAGTGTCAGCTCGAATAACCTCGGCCAATGGGGGTGCAATCAAGCGAGTCATCTGTTCGCTCCTTGTTCCCCCGAACATACATTGTACGCCGCGCCTTTACAAACCACTCGAGGATTAACGCATCTGGTATCAACATCCCCGGGACCGAGCGCTCCTCCGCAGCTCTCCAGACGGTATCCCAAGGCGAGCCCGGCTCATGCGTCAAATCAGAGAGCTTATATGGGTGAAAACTATAATAATATGAATATATATTTTCAAGAAATGTGGATTTTTCCGAATCTAAAACACACTTGGCATCCACAAACTCTCCAGAAAAAACATCTATAACCTTTAGCCGGCCAGTTATTTTTTGATTTTTATATACTTTTATCTGATCGTATACAGCTCTATTTACAGGCCCATGCTTCCACGCCTCGAAAGGTTGACCAACAAGAGGCTCTTGATATTTGGCCAAATGCCAAGCATGAGCGAAATAAAGTATCTTCAAGAGCTTCATAGAAGACAGCAGCTCTCCTCGTCGATCCGCGAGATCGAGAAAATGATTCGCTATGGCCCGTGAATCAAATGCCATGAGAGAGTATAGAACATAAAGCGAACAAAGACAAATGCATCCTCACCACCAGCGCTCCGGCTTGAAGGCGCCAGCCGCGTCTTCGATCACCTGCCCGGCCTTGAACAAAGTCGCCTCATCGAAGGGACGGCCGATAAGCTGCAGGCCGAGCGGCAGCCCCTTGGTATCGAGGCCGGCCGGCACCGAAATGCCCGGAAGCCCCGCCATGTTCACCGTCACCGTGAAGACGTCGTTCAGATACATTTTCACCGGGTCGGAATTCATCTCCTGGTCGGCGATGCCGAAGGCGGCCGACGGCGTCGCCGGCGTCAGAATGGCGTCGACGCCCGCGGCAAAGACATCCTCGAAATCGCGCTTGATCAGCGTACGCACCTTCTGGGCGCGCAGGTAATAGGCGTCGTAATAGCCGGCGGAGAGCACATAGGTGCCGATCATGATGCGCCGCTTCACCTCGCGGCCGAAGCCCGCCGCACGCGTCTTTTCGTACATGCCGATGATGTCGTCGCCATCGACGCGCAGGCCGTAGCGCACGCCGTCATAGCGCGCGAGGTTGGACGAAGCCTCGGCCGGCGCCACGATGTAATAGGCCGGCAGCGCGTATTTGGTGTGCGGCAGCGACACTTCGACGATCTCGGCGCCTGCGTCGCGGTACCAGTCGATGCCTTGCTGCCAGAGTTTTTCGATCTCCTCCGGCATCCCCTCGACGCGGTATTCCTTCGGCACGCCGATCTTCAGCCCCTTGACGCTTTCGCCAATCGCGGCCGGATAATCCGGCACGGCGATGTCGACGGAGGTGGAATCCTTCGCATCGACCGAGGCCATGGATTTCAGCATGATCGCCGCGTCCTTGACGGTGCGGGCGATCGGGCCCGCCTGGTCGAGCGAGGAGGCGAAGGCGACAATGCCCCAGCGCGAGCAGCGCCCGTAGGTCGGCTTGATGCCGACGGTGCCGGTGAAGGCCGCCGGCTGGCGGATCGAACCGCCCGTATCCGTCGCCGTCGCGCCGGCGCAGAGATTGGCCGCAACCGCGGCCGCCGAGCCGCCCGAGGAACCGCCCGGCACGAGATCGGTGTTCGACCCCTTCGCCCGCCACGGGCTGACGACCGGGCCGTAATACGAGGTCTCGTTGGAGGAGCCCATGGCGAACTCGTCCATGTTGAGCTTGCCGAGCATGACGGCGCCATCGGCCCACAGATTGGCCGTCACCGTTGATTCGTAGCGCGGCAGAAAGCCGTCGAGGATGTGCGAGCCCGCCTGCGAATGCACGCCTTCGGTGGCGAAGAGATCCTTGATGCCGAGCGGCACGCCCTCGAGCGTCCCTCCCTCGCCCTTGGCGAGGCGCTCATCGGAAGCTTTCGCCATGTCGCGCGCCTTGTCGGGCGTCACCGCCACATAGGCGTTGAGCGCATCGTTCGCCGCTTCGATGGCGGAGAGATACGCCTCCGTCAGCTCCACGGCGGAGAACGACTTGGCGGCAAGGCCATCGCCGATCTCGGCGATGGTGAGGGAAGTAAGATCGGTCATCGAAATCGGCTCAGTTGGAAAGGCGTTTTTCCATGAAAATGGAGACGCCGTCATCGGGATAATCGAGATAAGGACCGCGGACGGCAAAGCCGGCCGAACGGTAAAGGCTGAGAGCGGCCGCTTGTTGGTCGCCGGTTTCCAGAAGAAGCGTGGCAAGCGCCATGTCGCGGGCGCGCGCTTCGATCGCCGTGAGAATCAGACGGCCGAGGCCCCGCCCCTGCTGTCCCGGCGCCACATACATCCGCTTCACCTCGCCCTCTTCCGCAGACAGAACCCGCAGCGCTCCGCAGCCGACGGCTTTGCCCCGCTCACGGGCGACGAAGAACACGATATTGGGCTCAGACAATTCCGCCACCGTCATATGGTGGCAGGCCTCGGGAAGGTAGAAAGACAGAAGATGGGCGTTGAGCTCGGCGATGAGCTCACGCACCTCCGGCTGATCGGGATGCTCCGCAGCAATAGACGCTGACTGTTCCAGAACCGCCGTCACGGCTCATTCCACGACTTTGGGAACCAGGAAGAAATTGTCTTCGCTCAAAGGCGCGTTGGCGACGATGTCGGCGGCCTTGGCCCCGTCGGTGATCTCGTCGGCCCGCATCTTGAGCGTCATGGCGGCGACGGAGGTCATCGGCTCGACGCCCTCGACATCGACTTCCTGCAATTGCTCGACGAAGCCGAGAATGGTGTTGAGCTCGCCGCGCAGGCCCTCGGCCTCTTCCTCGGTGACTTTGATGCGGGCGAGATGCGCGACGCGTTTGACGGTTGAAAGATCGACGGACATAAAAAACCCCTCTTCTCCGGCCCGCTATAGACCGCAGAAACCGGCGCGGCAACGCCCTGAGGCCCAGGCGCACGATCCATCCCGTGCAGGCAGGCCCGTGCAGGCAGGAGGCGCGGGGCGGACACGAAACGCCGCCCCACGCCCGAAGCCTTAGAAGGCCGGACGCCTCAGACCTCCATCGTCTCTCCGACCTCGGGCACCAGCACCTTGCCGGCATCGTCGCCGAGCGCCGCCAGGAACTTGTCCGGCGTCTGATCGACCAGCGGGAAGGTGCGATAATGGCACGGGAAGATCTTTTCGAACTCGAAATAGCGCTGGCAGGCGAGCGCCGCCGTCTCGCCGCCCATCGTAAAGCGATCGCCGATCGGCACGATGCCGATGTCCGGCTTGTGCCGCTCGTGGACGAGAGCCATGTCGCCGAAAATGTCGGTGTCGCCCATATGGTAGAGCACCTTCTCGCCCGGCGCCTTGACGACGAGGCCCATCGGATTGCCGAGATAGACCGGCTTGCCGTCGACCATCATCGAGGAGGAATGCAGCGCATTGACGAAGGAGACGGTGAAGCCGCCGCAATCGACCGTACCGCCGTGATTGCCGGGATTGATCTTGTTCTCGTCGACGCCCTGCTCAGCGAGATACATGCACACCTCGAAGGAGGAGACGAGCATAGCCCCCGTCTCCTTGAGGATTGGCAGCGTGTCACCGGTATGGTCGCTGTGGCCATGCGTCAGGAGAACATGCGTCGCCCCTTTCGCCACATCCAGCGGGTCGCCCTCGAAGACGGGCGAATCCGACAGGAACGGGTCGATCATCACCACCTTGTCGGCGAATTCGAGACGGAATGCGGAATGTCCGAGCCAGGTCACTTTCATGAGATAAGCCTCCCTTGTTCGGCGATAAGTCTAGCGGGCTTTCACGACATGACGAGGGCCCCGGACAAAGCGCGCGGCATGATGAGGTCCGGCACGGCAACGTTCACGGTCGCGCCAGCGCTGTGCGGATAAAGGCCTGGCGCATCTCGGGCAGGCCGAGGCCTCTGGGCGCCAGCACATGCCGCTCGAGAAACAGCCCGGTAATGGCAAAGCCCGCCGCCAGATCTTCCTCGTCAGGCGGCGCCTCGTCGCCTTCTGCCCGCAAAAAGGCCGGCAACGGCAGCAATCGGTCCCGGTAAGGCGCCCCTGCCCCCTCGCTCACCGCGCGGCCGGATTTCGGCGACACATAGACGAGCTGCTCCGTCGTGCCGGTCGCCGCACAGGCGGTGAGATCGAGCCCGACGCCGAGCTCCTCCAGAAGCATGATCTCGAAATGCACCATCCCCGCGGCAAAGCCCGCGCGCGCGGCATCGGCGCTGAGCGCCCCGTCGAGGAGTGTCCTGAGCGCCGCATGCAGGGCCGGATGCGGGTCGCGCTCCGGCAGAAGCCTGAAATGCGCCGAGAGAAGCTGCATGCCGTAGGACGCGGTTCGGTCGGCCATGATGGCGGCGGCGCGTTCTATGATGGGTTCGGCGCGGAAATTGCCGAGATGCGCGTCGAGTCTCGCCCGCCAGGTGAGCGACAAGGTATTGCCCGGCTGCAGGATCGGCCGCTGGCGGCGCGAGCGCCCGCCCTTGACGAGGCCGAGATGACGGCCGCGCGCTTCCGTCATCACCTCGAGGATGATGTCCGCCTCGCCATGCCGGCGCGTGGACAGGACGATACCGTGCTCCGACCATTCCATGGCGCAGGCTTAGTGCGTTTCATCCGGCGACGGAAACACTTCTCGTTCGCATGCGATGCGGCGATCCGGCGAAAGACGCACGCAAGCGAGAGACGGGCAGAGAGCGAGCGGCACAACGCGCCAGGCGTCGCGCCGCTTCGCGGTGATGCTTACTTTTCGGCGGCCTTGGCCTTGGCGCGCTCGATACCTTCGATGACCAACTGCTCGGCGCCTTCCGTGTCGACCCAGCGGCCGACATCGACCCACTTGCCCTTCTCCAGATCCTTATAATGCTGGAAGAAGTGGGCGATCTGCTCGCACATGATCTGCGGCAGATCGAGATAGCTGCGCACGCCGGTATAGAACGGATGCAGCTCGTCGACCGGCACGGCGATGATCTTCTCGTCGCCGCCCGATTCGTCTTCCATGATCAGCGCCCCGACCGGACGGCAGCGGATGACGGCACCCGGCACCACCGGCACCTGGCTCACCACCATAATGTCGCAAGGATCGCCGTCCGGCGAGAGCGTGTGCGGGATGAAGCCGTAATTGCCCGGATAGAACATCGCCGTGTGCAGGAACCGATCGACGAAGATCGCGCCCGACTTCTTCTCGAGCTCGTATTTCACCGGAATGCCGCCGAGCGGAATTTCGACGATGGCATGAAGATCCCGGGGCGGGTTCTTGCCGACAGAGATATGACGTAGGTCCATAAAGATCCTCGCAGCGGGCTGCTCGTGCCGCCCTTCTTAAAGTAGATTCATAAGTTTGAAATCGCCCGCCAGCCCTTTGAGGCGATTCAGGAAGATTCCGGAGCGCAGCGCCGTGTGGCGAAAGCTGCGCCGGCAAAGCCAATCGCAGGATGGCCCTGCCGGTGAAAGACATGCGCTCTGCCATGCCGGCAAATCGGGCTCAATGCACCTTTCGGCTGGGATCGGCATCATCGACTGGAAGAGCTTATAGGTTGCGGAAAGTGAATTTCGATTTACGACGAGCGCCGCAACGCCGCTATTTCGGAAATTCCAGGCCCATCTCCCGGTAGCGTTCGGGATCGTCCGTCCAGCCTTCGCGCACCTTCACGAACAGGAAGAGGTGCACCTTGCGCTCCAGCATGTGGTGCAGCTCGCGGCGTGCGGCGATCGAGATCTGCTTGATCGTCTCGCCGCCCTTGCCGAGCAGGATCTTGCGGTGGCTTTCGCGCTCCACGAAGATCACCTGGCTGATCCTCACCGATCCGTCGCGCTTTTCTTCCCAGCTTTCCGTCTCGACCGTCGCCGAATACGGCACCTCCTGATGCAGGCGCAGCATCAGCTTCTCGCGCGTCACCTCGGCCGCGATCGCGCGTATCGGCAGGTCGGAGACCTGATCTTCCGGATAGAGATACGGCCCCTCCGGCATCGCCTCGGAGAAAAACCCCAGAAGGTCGCTGACGCCGTCGCCGTTCGCCGCCGACACCATGAAGGTGCGGGAGAACGGCAGCCGCGCATTCACCTCCGCCGTGATGGCCAAAAGCGCGTCGCGGCGCACGAGGTCGATCTTGTTCAAGATCAGGACGCGCTTGTCTTCGCGCGCCCCGGATTCGCCCAGGCGGTCGATGATGCCGAGCGCGGCTTCGTCGAGCCCGACACGTGCATCGATCAGAACGGCGGTGATATCGGCATCGGCCACCTGCGCCCAGGCGGTGCTCACCATCGCCTTTTCCAGACGCTTCTTCGGCGCGAAGATACCGGGCGTATCGACGAAGACGATCTGCGCGCCTTCGTGCATGGCAATGCCGCGGATGACGGAGCGCGTCGTCTGCACCTTATGCGTGACGATCGCCACCTTGGTGCCGACGAGCTGGTTTAACAGCGTCGACTTGCCCGCATTCGGCGCGCCGATCAGGGCCACGAAGCCCGCCCGCGTTCGCTCTTCGCTTTCAGATGATGCCGGGCTTTCAAGCTCGGTTGTCACAGCCATACCCCCTCGCGACGCAGAATGGCGGAAGCGGCCGCATGTTCGGCCTCTCGCTTCGACGGGCCTCGGCCCTCTGCCCCTTCGGCGCCTTCGATCAAAACTTTGACGGAGAATTCCGGCGCATGGTCCGGCCCTCTTCGTCCACTCTCCTGATAGCGCGGCGTCCCGTGCCCGTTGCGATGCGCCCATTCCTGCAATTCGGTCTTGGCGTCCCGCAGCGGGCCCTGCATCGTCCGCAGCCGCTTGATCCAAAAACGGTGAATGATGACCTTGGCCGCATCCAGGCCGGCATCGCGGAAGACCGCGCCGATCACCGATTCACATGTATCGGCGAGGATCGACCGCGCCGTGCGCTCCGTCGCCCGCGCCAGGCTCTCGCCGACGCGGTAATGCTCGGCAAGATGCATCTCCTCCGCCACTTCCGCACAGGCGTCGCGATTGACGAGCCGTGCGAGCCGGCGGGACAACTCGCCCTCCGGCGCCTGCGGATATTCCTCGATCAACAAATCGGCAATCACGAGGCCGAGCACCCGGTCGCCCAGGAACTCCAGCCGTTCATAGGTATTAAGCGGATCGCCGCGCCGCTCGTCACCAATCGCGCTCGCATGCGTCAGCGCGCGCTTGAGAAGGTCCGGGCGGGCGAAATGATGGCCGATCCGCTCTTCAAGATCGCCGATCGAAGCCTTGCCGCTCATAATGCTTCAAGCAGCCGGTTGTAACGCAACGACCACGGCCACCGCCAGAATTCCCAGACATGGCTGTCCTCCTCGACCGAGAAGAAGATGACCTCGGCGCGACCGACGAGATTTTCCTCCGGCACGAAGCCGACGAAATTCAAAAAGCGGCTGTCGGAGGAATTGTCGCGATTGTCGCCCATCATGAAATAATGGCCGGCCGGCACTTCGTAGACGCCGGTATTGTCCTTCTCGCCGTTGGGCGTGAGGTCGAGCGTCATATAGCTGACGCCGTCCGGCAGCGTTTCGCGGTACTGCGCGACCTTGATCTCCTGACCGAAGGCGTTCTCGCCGGTGTAATCCTCGACGCGTTCGCGCTCCACCGGCGTACCGTTGATGTAGAGAAGGCCGTTCTTCATCTGGATCTTGTCGCCGGGCAGTCCGATGACGCGCTTGATGTAATCGGTCTTGGGATCGCGCGGCAGCCGGAAGACCGCGACATCGCCGCGCTTCGGCCCGTCCCCTTCCCAGATGCGGCCGTGAATGAACGACAGGTCGATCGGGAAAGAGTAGCGCGAATAACCGTAGCTGAACTTCGAGACGAAGAGATAATCGCCGACGAGAAGTGTCGGCATCATCGATCCGGAAGGAATGTTGAAAGGGTGATAGAGAAAGGTGCGGAAGACGAGCGCGATCAAGAGCGCCTGGATAACGACCTTGAGCGTTTCGCCCAGGCCTCCGCTCGATTTGGCTTTCTCGGATTCGGCGCTGCGTTCGGCCACGTTCATGGCTCCGTCCTTGGGAAATTGCTCGCGGGTTTAACGGCAGCGTTCCCCGCCTGCAACGCCGGGCCGTCTCTGCTGCGCATTAATTCTGTTTTTGAGGCCTGAATGGGGCAGCGCCGTCAGTCTGCGCGCACCGCCTCGATCACCACGAAAGCCTGCGCCAGCGGGCCGTCGTCGGTGATGGTGAGATGGATGAGCGCTTCGTAGCCCTCGGGCGTCATCCGGGCAAGCACTTCCGCCGCCCCGCCGGTCAGCCGCATGGTGGGCTTGCCGGATGGGAGATTGACCACCCCCATATCGCGCCAGAAGACGCCCTGCCGCAGGCCCGTCCCGAGCGCCTTGGAACAGGCCTCCTTGGCGGCGAAGCGCTTGGCATAAGAGGCCGCCCGCATCCGCCGGCGTTCCGATTTCGCGCGCTCCACCTCGGTGAAGACGCGTTCGACGAACCGCATACCGAAACGATCGAGCGTCTGTTCCACCCGCCGAATGTCGATGAGATCGGAGCCGAGCCCGATGATCATGCCACCTCTCCGGCTTGCGCGCGGGCCGCATCCATCAGCCGGCGCATTTCGCGGATGCTCTCGCCGAGCCCCACGAAGATCGCCTCGCCGATGAGGTAATGGCCGATATTGAGCTCGCGGACTTCGGCAAGCGCGGCGATCGGCGCCACATTGTCATAGCCGAGCCCATGGCCTGCGTGCACTTCGAGCCCGATCGAAGCGCCATAGCGCGCCATCTCCGCAATGCGCTGGCGCTCCTCTTCGGCGCCGGCCTCGTCGCCCTCGCGCCAGAGATCGCAGAAGCGCCCGGTGTGCAATTCGACGACCGGCGCGTGAAGCGTGCGGGCCGCATCGAGCTGCGCCTTCGCCGGCTCGATGAACAGCGAGACGCGCACGCCCCTTTCGTTGAGCGCGCTCACGATCGGCCGAAGCCGTGTGAGGCTGCCGGCCGCGTCGAGCCCGCCTTCCGTGGTGCGCTCCTCGCGCCTTTCAGGAACGAGGCAGGCCGCATGCGGGCCGTGCTTCAGCGCGATTTCGAGCATCTCCTCGGTCGCCGCCATCTCCAGATTGAGCGGCAACGAGATCTCGCTCATCAGCCGATCGATATCGCCGTCGCGGATATGGCGGCGATCTTCGCGCAGATGTGCGGTGATGCCGTCGGCGCCAGCCTCCTCGGCGATTTTCGCCGCTCTTAGGGGGTCTGGATGGTCACCGCCGCGCGCATTGCGCACCGTTGCCACGTGATCGATGTTGATACCGAGCCGAAGCGAAGAGGTCATTGAATTCCGTTGAAGCTTGCACCGTTCTGCGGGGCATCGTTCGCGGCCGGCTTGCGCCGCGCGACGAAGCGCTCTCGCCGGTTTGCCTGATAGGCCGCCACGAGCCTGTAGACAATCGTGTAGGTGATGATGCCGGCGACGAGCCCGAGCGGGATGGCTCCGACCGTCATCGGCTTCAGGATCGGCAGAAGCTGCTCGAAGGATTTCTCCACCAGATCGTGTCCGAGCCGGGGCGGCGGCAGTTCGTGCGCGCCGCGCCACAGAAGATGCCCGAGCTTGTAGGTCGCGGCCCAGATGAAGGGAAAGGTGAGCGGATTTCCGATCGAGGTGCCGAGTGCCGCGGCGATGAGGTTGCCACCGATGAGCCAGGCAATGGCGAAGGAAATCACGAAATGCAGACCGAGAAACGGCGTGAACGAGGTGAAGACGCCGGCTGCGCAGCCCGCGGCGATCGCATGCGGCGTCGCCGAGAGCCGCAAAATCCGCTTCATGAAATAGAGAAACGAGCGTCGCCAGCTCGAACGCGGCCAAAGCCAGACGCGCAAGCGCTGAAAACGACCTTCCTCTATACGTCTGCGAAACAGCATCTTTCGCCTTCTGATCTCTCCGCCAGAACGATCCAGCGGCTTGAAATCCAAACTATCCGTTGACGCGCACCACGCCGCTCACCACCGATTTCGCCCTCAAGTTCCGCATGATGTGGTTCAAATGCTTGAGGTTCCAGACTTCTAGATCGATTTCAAGCTCGGTAAAGTCTCGACGGCGCTGCAACATCCGAAGATTGTCGATATTTCCGTCACTACGACCGATCGAATCTGCGATTTCGGCAAGAGATCCCGGCTCGTTGAGCGTCGAAACCCGTATCCGGGCCGGAAATCTCTCTGCAGAGCCGCCCGGAATGTCCCAGCGCACATCGACCCACCGATCCGGCTCGTTCTCAAATTCCGTCAAAGCCGGAGAATGGATCGGATAGATGGTAATCCCCTCACCTGGTGTGAGGATGCCCACGATACGGTCGCCCGGCACCGCACCGCCCTCCGGATCGAAACGGATCGGCATGTCGCCGCTCGCCCCGCGGATGGGCAGGGCGTTGTCGTCATGCGCGCCGCGACGGCCTTCCTCGTCGAGGTTGAAGCCGAGGCTCGCCCGCGCGCTATCGTGCCAGGTATTGGTGCGCGCCCCCGCCTGCGTCGCGGCCATGCGTTCGGGGAAGACGGAGTTCATCACCGCTTCGGCATTGACCTGACCGCGGCCGACGGCGGCGAGGAGATCTTCGACGTCTTCGAAGCCGAAATGGCCGACATGCTCCTTGAGGCGCGCCTCCGACCAAGGCTCCTCGAGCCGCTCGAAGGCCCGGTGCAGCGTATGGCGGCCGAGCCCCGCATATTGCTTGCGCACATGGGCGCGCGTGGCGCGGCGGATGGCGGCGCGCGCCTTGCCGGTCACGACGACGGATTCCCATGCGGGCGGCGGCCGCTGCGCTTCGGAGCGCACGATCTCCACCTCGTCGCCGTTCTCCAGGGGCGTCACGAGCGGCGTCAGCTTGCCATTGACCTTCGCCCCGACGCAGGTGTCGCCGATATCGGTATGCACCGCATAGGCGAAGTCGATCGGCGTCGCGCCGCGCGGCAGCGCGATGAGGCGCCCTTTCGGCGTGAAGCAGAAGACCTGGTCCTGAAAGAGCTCGAGCTTGGTGTTTTCCAGAAACTCTTCCGGCGCGTCGCCATGGGCGATGTGTTCCACCGTCTGGCGCAGCCAGGCATAGGCGGAGGATTCGCGCGCCAGCCGGTCGCGGTCGGCCGCAATCCCGTCCTTGTAGAGCGGATGCGCGGCGATGCCGTATTCGGCGATCCGGTCCATATCATAGGTGCGAAGCTGCAGCTCGACGCGCTGCTTGCCGGGTCCGACCACGGTCGTATGCAGCGATTGATAGCCGTTCTGCTTGGGCGTCGAGATGTAATCCTTGAACCGCCCCGGCACCATCCGCCATTCCGTATGCACGGCCCCGAGCGCCCGGTAGCAGTCGCTCACGTCGTGAAAGAAGATGCGGAAGCCGAAAATATCCGACAATTGCTCAAAGCCGACGGCCTTGCGCTGCATCTTGGCGAAGATCGAATAAGGCCGCTTCTGCCGGCCGCGGATCTCGCCGTTGATGCCGCTGTCCTGCAACCTCTTTTCAAGCGCCACCTGGATCGTCTCGATGTCGCCGCCGGTGCGCTCGCGAAGATCGACGAGCTTTGCCGCGATCGTCGCATAGGCTTCCGGATTGAGCGTGCGAAACGAAAGCTCCTCCAGCTCCTCGCGCACGGCCTGCATGCCCATGCGCCCGGCGAGCGGCGCATAGATCTCCATCGTCTCTTCGGCGATGCGGCCGCGCTTCGCCTCCGGCACGTATTGGATCGTACGCATATTGTGCAGACGGTCGGCGAGCTTGACGAGAAGCACGCGCACATCGTCGGCGACGGCGAGAAGCAGCTTTCTGAGGCTCTCCGCCTGCCGCGCCTCGCGCGACATGAGGTCGAGCCGGTCGATTTTCGTCAGCCCGTCGACGAGGCGCCCGATCTCGGTGCCGAAGAGCTTGTCGATCTCGTCGCGCGTGGCACTCGTATCTTCGATCGTGTCATGGAGAAGCGCGACGGCGACGGAGGCGTCGTCCATCCTGAGTTCGGTAATGATCGCAGCGACTTCGAGGGGATGGGAAAAGTAGGGGTCGCCGGAGGCGCGCTTCTGCGTGCCATGCTTCTTCATGGCATAGACATATGCGCGGTTGAGCAGATCTTCATTGACGGCTGGATTGTAGGCGGCGACCCGCTCGACCAGCTCGTATTGGCGCATCATCCCCAGACGTCCTCGCGGCCTTGCAGCCCTGTGCGGCTAGTGAACCGCTTTCAATGCATTTTGCCGGATATAGGCTTTACAAAGGCTGAGCGCATCCATGCGAAAAAAAAAGCCCCGCAGCGGCGGGACTTTATCGTCGCGGCGGGGAAAAAGCCCCGCCGCCGATGTCCTGAGGCCGTTCTCAGTCGTCGCGCCGCTCGGGCGGATCGAGGCTCTCCAGACCGCGCAGAAGCTCTTCTTCGCTCATCCGATCGAAGGTCATTTCGTCTTCTGCACCGCCGCTCTGGGCTTCGATCTCTTCCGGAGCCGGCTCCGGCTCGTCGACCTCGACGAACTTCTGCAAGGAATGAATGAGATCTTCTTTCATATCCTCGGGCTGAATCGTCTCGTCGGCAATCTCCCGCAAGGCAACGACGGGGTTCTTGTCGTTGTCCCGGTCCACCGTCAGCGGTGAACCATTCGAGATCGTGCGCGAGCGGTGCGCCGCAAGAAGCACGAGATCGAACCGGTTATCGACCTTGTCGACGCAATCTTCCACGGTGACGCGCGCCATGGATGCACCTCCTCAAAAATCGTTCGAAAACGGGAATTGGGTTCCCCATAGGCCTTTTTCAACAGTCTCGCAAGGTTTACGAACAGCCTGCCTTGAAAGCGCCGAATCCCTCACTTAGGCGTTGGCAACTTTCTTGGTGCGGCAAAAATTTCCAAGAAAACACATTGTCTTAGAGGAGGTTCACGATGTTCGATGCGCGTGAAAAAGTTGCCTTATTTCTGGATGGAGCCAATCTTTACGCAACATCCCGCTCGCTCGGTTTCGACATCGATTATCGCCGCCTTCTCGATAGCTTTCGCAAGAAAGCCTATGTCTTGCGCGCGGTTTATTATACTGCGCTCGCCGAGGATCAGGAATATTCTTCGATCCGCCCGCTGATCGATTGGCTCGATTACAACGGTTACCGCATCGTCACCAAGCCTTTGAAGGAATTCACCGACGCGCAGGGTCGGCGGAAGGTCAAGGGCAATATGGACATCGAGCTCGCGGTCGATGCCATGGAAATCGCCGAGCACATCGACCATCTCATTCTCTTCTCCGGCGACGGAGACTTCCGCTATCTGGTCGACGCCTTGCAGCGCAAGGGCAAGAAGGTGACCGTTGCCTCCACCTTGAAATCGCAGCCGCCGATGATCTCCGACGACCTTCGTCGCCAGGCCGACCATTTTCTCGAGCTCGCCGACATGGCAGCCGAATTCGGTCGTGCCGGCCCCGCCCGCACACGTCCCGCCTCCGATGACGAGAACGACGGCAGCCCCGGCACCTATGAGGACGACGAGTTCGATTATTACGACGACGATGATGAAGTCGACACGAGCGCCCGGTGAAATACGCTGAAAACCCGGCCGCGGGGGAATTGCCGTCGTCGTCGGAGGCCTCTCGCGGCTCCTATCCGCCCGCAAATCCGCCGAGCGACTGCCCCCTCTGCCCGCGCCTCGTCGAATTCCGCAACGAATGGCGCGCCAAAGAGCCCACCTGGCACAACGCGCCCGTGCCGACCTTCGGCCCCTCCTCTGCCCGTCTCTTGATCATCGGTCTGGCGCCGGGCCTGCGCGGCGCCAACCGCACGGGACGCCCCTTCACCGGCGATTATGCCGGCGATCTCCTCTACGACACGCTGATCGAATATGGCTTCGCGCGCGGCGAATACCGCGCCGATCCGAGCGACACGCTCGAACTGGTCGATGCGGCGATCGTCAACGCGGTGCGCTGCGTGCCGCCGCAGAACAAGCCGGTCGGCGCGGAGATCAACAATTGCCGGCCGTTCCTCGCCGCGACCATCGCCCGCCACACCGATCTTACGGCCATCCTGGCGCTCGGGCGCATCGCCCATGACAGCGTCGTGCGCACCCTCGGCCTGCGCCTCAAGGACGCGCCCTTCGGCCATGGCGCAGTGCACGAAATCCCGGGCGAGGCCTCAGGCGGCCTCCGCCTTTTCGACAGCTACCATTGCTCGCGTTACAACACGAACACCGGTGTTCTGACGGAAAAGATGTTCAAAGGCGTGTTCGCAGAGATCCGCAACCTCTTGGGCAAGCCGCGTTAATCATTCGCTAACCAAGACATTGCGGCCGATGTTGAGAAAACGACGGAACCTTGCCGCAACATTGTTTTAAAGGCTACGTCTTCACCGCACATGTGGGGGGAATGGCATGGCCGAGCCGGCACAGGATCTGACGACGATCGCGCATGTCTATGGTCTGAGCGAGACATCGCTCGCCATCTGCATGCTTAAGGCCCACGGCATCGTCGTGGTGCCGGTGGGGCAGCAGCACATCTCCGTCGCCTGGCATTACAGCGTTGCACTCGGCGGCGTCGCCTTGCGCGTGCCATCGAGCCAGGCAGAGGAAGCCCTTGAAATTCTGAAAGGTTTCGGCGCGCCGGTTCGGCGCTTCAATCTGATCGCAGCGGCCTTTATGGTGCTGGCGTTCCTGCTCGCCGGCATCGCCGTTCCGCCCCGGGCGCTTTATCTCACAGAAAGAAGCGCAAGTTCAGGCCAGCTCCTCTCGTGAGCCGCCCCTGAACCGCAGCAGAAGCCCGGCTAGCCGAGCTCCTTCAACAACCGGTTCTTCTCGCGCTGCCAGTCGCGCTTCTTCTCGGTCTCGCGCTTGTCGTGGGTCTTCTTGCCCTTGGCAAGCGCGATCGCGAGCTTGGCGATGCCGCGATCGTTGAAATAAAGCCGCAACGGCACGATGGTCATGCCTTCGCGGTCGACGCTCTGCGACAGCCGGTCGATCTCGCGTTGATGCAAGAGCAGCCGGCGTTTGCGTCGCGGATCATGGTTGAACTGGTTCGCCTGGAGGTACTCCGGGATGTTGCCGTTGATCAGCCACACCTCGCCGCCTTCCGGGCTCACATAGGATTCCGCGATATTGGCCTTGTTATGCCGGAGGCTCTTCACCTCGGTCCCGACGAGTTGCAGGCCGGCCTCGATCGTCTCGCCGATTTCGTAATCGAAACGGGCGCGCCGATTGTCGGCCACAACCTTGTTGTTCGTCGTCGTCTTCTTCGCCATCGAAATCCAACTGCAACCTTGCGTTAATTGAGGAGGCCCGCATGGCGAAGCGCGTCCTGCACCTCGCTCTTGGTCTCCTCTCCGATCGTGGTGATCGGAGAGCGCACTTCCTCGCTCATCTTTCCGAGCACCGAGAGTGCATATTTGGTGGGTCCCGGGCTCGGCTCAAGGAACAATGCGCGATGGAGCGGCATCAGCCGGTCCTGATAGTCGAGCGCGGTTGAGAAATCGCCCGCCATGCAGGCCTTCTGGAATTCCGAACAGAGCTTCGGTGCCACATTCGCCGTCACCGAAATGCAGCCATGCCCGCCATGCGCCATAAATCCGAGCGCCGTCGGGTCTTCGCCGGAGAGCTGATTGAATTCCGTGCCGATCGCCTGGCGCTGCAGGCTGGCGCGCACCAGATTGGCCGTCGCGTCCTTGACGCCGGCGATGTTCGGGCAATCCTCGAAGAGCTGCTTCATCGTCTCCACGCTCATGTCGATCACCGAGCGCGGCGGGATGTTGTAGATGATGATCGGGATGGAGATCGCGTCCGCCACCGCCTTGAAATGTGCGTAAAGGCCCTTCTGGCTCGGCTTGTTGTAATAGGGCGTCACCACCAGCACGGCATCGGCACCTGCCTTCTCCGCATGCTCGGCAAGTTCGATCGCCTCGCGTGTATTGTTGGAGCCGGCACCGGCGATCACCGGCACCCGTTTGGCCGTGACCTCGACGCACAATTCCACCACCCGCTTGTGCTCCGCATGCGACAGCGTCGGCGATTCGCCGGTCGTGCCGACAGGCACGAAGCCGTGGCTGCCCTCGCCAATCTGCCATTCCAGAAAGTTGCGGAACGCCTCTTCATCGACATTACCGTTGCGCATGGGCGTCACCAGCGCCGGAATTGACCCCTTGAACATAACTTGGCCCAAAAATTCTGTCCTTTTGACTGTGGCGGCGGACGATAGTGGCGCATCCTGGCAAGAGCAAGCGCACCGCCTCCTCTCTGGGGCCGCAAGGAAGCAGAACCGAACACGTGATCTTGCCGAGCAGGAAACCGGCGGCGATCGCCGCAGCCCTCGCCCTTGCCCTCGCGGCTGGGGAGTTCCTGTTCGCGTTGACTTCTGCGCCCACGGCGATCGCGGCGCCCGCCCAGCCGATGCTGCCAAAGCCACGCCCGGCAGAAAAGGCATCCGCACAGACGGACGCAATGCCCGAGCCACGCCCTGCGACCGACGGCACACAGAATGCAGCCACGCAAAGTGCAGACGGGCCGAATTCCTCCGCTGATGCGAAGCCCGACATTGTTGCGGAGGCGGAGGCGCCATCCGCAGAGGCCTCCGCGCCTGAACCCGTCGATGAAAACGCGGAGCCGGGCCCGGAAAAGTACGCATCGGCGGGGGCCGAGACGGAAACGACGACCGGCTCGATCGCGGCCGACGAGACGACCTCTGGCCCGACGAAACCAGAACCCGCCGCATCACAGAAGCTCGCCTTCCTGGGGCCGCGCCCCCGTCCGGACCCGACGGGCGTCGCCGCCGAACGGCTGAACCGGATCAAGAACGATCGTCCGCCTTACGGATTTTCTCAGGCCGGCCTCCTGAAGCGCGGCCTCGATCTCGTGACGGCCGATGCCTATACGAGCGCACTCTCCTTCTCCGAGACCCTTCCGAACGCCTTCGACCGCGAGCTCATCCGTTTCTTCGTCGCCCGCGCCCCCTTCTCCGGCCTCGCCCCGTCGACGATCGAGAACGTCGCACGCAAACACCCGGACTGGCCTGATCCCGATCTCCTAAGGCTGCGTGCCGAACAGGCGCTCCTGCGCACGCATCCAACCGACGAAGCCATTCTCGCCTTCTATGCCGAAGGCGCGCCGATGACGGACGATGGCTGGCTGCGGCTCGCCGACATCTATTCAGAGCGCGGCTGGCACAAGCGCAGCCGGAAAATCGTTCGCCGGATCTGGCGCGAGGAATCGCTGTCGAGCGCGCAGATGGCGCATATCCTGGCCGAGCATGCAGATGTGCTGTCGAAAGAAGACCACCTCTACCGCTTCCGCAGACTTCTCCTGCACAAGCGCACCGGCGAGGCGATCCGCGTCGGTCAGGCGATCGGTCCGGGCTACGACCAGCTGGCACGTGCGGTCGCCGCCGCCGTCGACCGCGGCGGCTCGACCGCGAGCCTGATGGCGATCAAGACGCGTTTCCGTGGCGAGCCCGCCTGGGAATACGCCCGCATCCTCATGCTCATTCGCAAAGACCAGCTTGTCGAAGCCGCGTTGCGCATGAGCCTGGTGGAGCGCGACGGCAACAAGCTCGGCGATGCCGACCGGTGGTGGGAGCTGCGCAAGGATCTCGCGCGTATGCTTCTGGAAGAAGGCTATCCGGCCCTCGGCTACTCGGTGGCCGCCACGCATGCCGCGCAATCGCCGGAGGCGATCGTCGAAGCGGAGTTCCATGCCGGCTGGCTGGCGCTCCGATATCTGAATTCTCCGCGGGCCGCGCGGGCGCATTTCGCCAGGATCGCCGCCGTCGCCACGCAGCCGCGCTCCATCGCGCGCGGCTATTACTGGCTCGGTCGCGCCCACGCCGCGAGCGGCCATGCCGATCAGGCGGCCAAGGCCTATTCGGTCGCCGCCCGCCACGGCGCCACATATTATGGTCAGCTGTCGCGCGAGGCCCTCGGCCTCACCCATACGGGGCTCGAACTCCGGCCGCGCCCGACCGCGCTCGACAGGCTGCGCTTTGCCGCAAGGCCGGAAGTGCACGCCATCAAGCGTCTGGCGGCGGCGGAGCACAATTTCCGCACGCGTCCCTTTTTCATGGCGCTCGGCGACAAGCTTGAGAGCCCGGGCGAGCTTTCGCTTCTCGATACGCTGTCCCGGCGCATCAACGAACCGCATTACGGCATGCTCGCCGCCGCCCGCGCCGATGCCCGCGGCGTCGAGGTCGGGGCCCTGCGCGCGCCGCTCATAGTCGTTCCCCCGGACATTCCGCAGCCGGCGATCGTCGACCGCGCACTTCTCTATGCGGTCTCCAAACAGGAGAGTGCCTTCAATCCGTCGGCCACCAGCCATGTCGGGGCGCGCGGGCTGATGCAGTTCATGCCGGCGACCGCGCGCTATACGGCGCGGCAGATCGGCCTTCCCTTCTCTCTCGTACGCCTGTCGAGCGACCCTGTCTACAACGCCACTTTGGGCGCCGCCCATCTCGGCGAGCTCCTGACCAATCTGCGCGGCTCATATATAATGACCTTCGCAGGCTATAATGCCGGGCCCGGCCGCGCCATCGATTGGGTGAAACGTTACGGCGACCCCCGAGGTGCGGAGACCGATCCCGTCGACTGGGTGGAGCGGATCCCCTTCGACGAGACGCGCAACTACGTCCAGAAGGTGATGGAAAACCTCCAGGCCTATCGCAGCCGCTTGGGCCACACACTCTCCATCTCCAAGGATCTGGCACACGGCGACCCGGTCCGTTAGCCCGCTCCCCTGGGGCCCTCCGTCCCCAGAGACCGGCCTCCCGAGACTGTCCTTCCCAAATCGGCCTTCCCAAACCTGCCTTCTGGGACGGGCAGCACCGAAAATCCCCGTTCGCACGCGGTGTTTGCAACGCGACGCCGCCCGACAACACCAGCGCCCCTCCCAAATTATCGAGCGACCCGATAATCGTACAAAAGAACAATTGCTAGGCGAGCAGAACCTGTTTTACATTCGCAGGTGGAGACAATATAAATACACCGTCAGAAGTAAGATTATATTCACCTACTAACCAAACAGGTTAAGGCAGCATCATTCCCCTAGGGAATTGGTCATAAGCCTGGGGGAACCTGTGCCAATGGTTGGAGAGGACGAGCCGATGGGGGAACAAGCGGCGAGTGCGAGGGATATGGCGGATTCTGAGCCGCCTCCGCGCTGCGCCGTGCGTCCGCAGATGAGCGCGCCACAGACAGGCACGCTACAGCCGAGCGCGCCGGCCTCTCTGTTCGATCAAAACGTCGTCGCCGCGGCCCAGATCCGTTTCGCCGACGGCGGCTTCACCCGGATCAACCCCCGCTGCGCCGCCCTTCTCGGTTTCGAGCCGAACGGGCTCGCCGGCCGCACTCTGATATCTTTGGCCGTTCCGGAGGAGCGCGATCTGTGGGGCGAGCGCCTGACGCGCCTCAGCTGCGGGGCTCTGTCGGAATGCAGCGGCGAAATGCACTGCATCGGCGGCAATGGCTGTCCCGTGCGGATCAATCTCACACTGAGCGCCTTCACGAGCGGCGGCACACGCGCCGATGAATGCGTCGCCATCCTTCACGGCATTTCTCCAGAAGCCGCCCAGGCCCCGGCTCCCCGGATCGAACAAGAGCCGGAGGCGACGTTCCGCGCCATCTATGAGAACATTCAGGAAGGCGTGTACCGCTCCTCCATCTACGGGCGGCAGCTTGCCGCCAATCCCGCTCTCGTGCGCCTCAACGGCTACGACAGCGAGGCGGAGATGCTGGCGAATGTCCACGACATCGCCACGGAATGGTACGTCGACCCGACGCGCAGGGCCGAATTCCAGGCCACCCTTCGCGAACATGGTCGGGTGGAGCGGTTCATCTCCGAGGTCTACCGCCACAAGACGCGCGAGCGCATCTGGGTGGAGGAGAACGCCCACCTCGTCAGAGATCCGGCGACCGGCGAGGCTCTTTATTATGAGGGAACCGTGCGCGAGGTGACGGGCACGGTCGAACAGCTGAGGCTGCATGAGCGCCTGCAGAGGATCGGCGCCGTCATTTCGGCCTGTCTCTTTCAACTGCGGCGCCGCCCGAACGCGACCAGTGCCGTCCCCTATGCCGGTCTCGGTCTGGAGCCGCTTTTCGGGCTGGCTCCGGAAGACGTACGCAACGATGCCTCTCCTCTCCTCGCAGCCGTCCATCGCGACGATCGCACGCGTCTGTCGGCAAGCCTGTTGCGCTCGGCAACGCGCATGACGCCCTGGGCGCTGGAATTTCGCGTCAATCATCCCCACCGCGGCACGATCTGGCTGTCCGGTCGCGCCGTACCCGACCGTGAGCCCGATGGCTCCGTCCTCTGGCATGGCCTCGTTTCGGATGTCACCGCGCTCAAGACCAATGAGCGGCAGATCTATGAGCTCGCCTATTTCGATTCGCTGACCGGCCTGCCGAACCGGCAGATGCTGCGCGACAGGCTGGCGATGGCGCTTGCCGCAAGCCGGCGCCGCAAGAGCTTCGGCGCCCTCCTCTTCATCGATCTCGATAATTTCAAGCTCATCAACGACAGCTACGGCCACGATGTCGGCGATCTCCTTCTCGCCAGCACCGCCCAGCGTCTGCGCCTCTGCCTGCGAGAGCTCGATACGGTCGCGCGGCTCGGCGGCGACGAATTCGTCGTGCTCTTGCAGGATTTGGGCGATACGGAAGCGCAGGCGATCCGCCACGCCGACAGGGTCGCGCGCAAAGTCCTGCAGGCCGTCGACCAGCCCTGCCTCCTCAACGAGCAGCGCTTTCAGACCACCTGCTCGATCGGCCTCACCTTGCTGGACGGACGCGAGAGTGATCCGGAAGAGCTCCTCAAACGCGCTGATCTCGCGATGTACGAAGCCAAGGCCGCCGGCCGCAACGGCCTCAGCGTCTTCAGCCCCGCAAAGCGGACGCCCGTACGCGAGCATGTCGGCGCGGTGGCCGACTTTCGCCGCGCGATCGACGCCGGCGGCATCGAGTTCCTGCTCGAGGCTCAATATGATGTCGACGGGATCTGCCGCGGGGCAGAGCTCCTGCCCTGCTGGCACCATGAAAGATGGGGGACTTTCCGCCGTCAGGAGCTGGCAAGCTTCGCCGAAGAGACCGGACAGGCGGAAATCCTGACGCGCCAGGCGATCGCTCAGGCCTGCGCACTCCTCGGCAGCTGGGGCAAGACGGCCGAACTCTGCGGGTTGTCGCTTTCCGTGGGTGTCAGCGCGCGCATGCTGCACGAGCGCGGCGCGGTCAGACGGATCAACCGCTTTCTTCTGGACGCCGGCGCCGACCCCAGGCGCCTCACGCTCGAATTGCCCGAGATCATCGTCGGCAAGAACGATGTGGCACTCGCAGACAAAATGCATCGGCTGCGCCGTTCCGGCGTGCGCTTCACGCTCAAGAGCTTCGGCGGCCGCCTCACGCGCCTCGCCCAGCTCAAAGCGCTGCCCTTCGACGAGATCAAGATCGATCCGGCGGATATGCGCGATATCGCAGCCGAGCCGCCTTCTCTCATCCGCAAGGTCGTGCGCATTGCCGACAGCCTCAATCTCATGGTCATCGCGGAAGGTGTCGAGACGGAGGCGCAGCAACGGGCTCTCTTGGCCGCCGGCTGCGATCGCATTCAGGGTCCTTTGTCGGGCGCGCCAATGCCGCCCCAGATTTTTGAAGAGAGATTCGCAGGCCCCGTGATTCCGCTCCAAGTGGCTCCGCTGGGGCAACAGAGATTCGCCTGATCCGCATTTGGGCCCCTCTGAATGTGTGGCTTTGGCGCACGATTCTCTCCGCGACCCCGAGCTCGAGCGCTGAGCGCAAGACCCAAAGAGGCGCGAAAGAGGCCCGAAACGGCGTCCACGTTAAGGTTTTCTTAGGGTTTGGGGCCTGCTTCGTGGCAATTGTGCAACATCGACTGCCAAAGCCGGTGGCGCAGGCATTCTGATGTTGCCTGTGCAAGGCGGATGAATAGTGTGGCCTCAGGCAGCCACGAGGCAGCCCACTTCTTCGAAACGGAGAAGGTTGAGGGGCGGGGGACGCCACTCAGAACCGACGCCAATAAAGGCGCGGACTGAACGCATTATCCCCCGGCTCGTGCAACTTGGACTGGAGGTCTACAAATGAAACTCAAGAGCCTTCTTTTCGGCTCGGCGGCTGCAGTGATGGCCGTCACCGGAGCACAGGCCGCCGATCTGCCGGTCGCAGAGCCGGTCGAATATGTGCGGATTTGCGATGCGTTTGGCGCTGGATTCTACTACATCCCGGGCACCGACACCTGCTTGAAGGTCGGCGGTCGGGTCCGCGTTGAAGCTCATTACGTCAATGGCGACGACCAGGGCGACACGTTCAACGAGTTCACCTCGCGTGCTCGTGGCTATGTCCGCCTCGACGCCCGTACGCAGACCGATTTCGGTCTTCTGCGTGCCTATGTGAGCTCTTCGCTCCAGATCGGCCCGTCGAGCTTCGCCGACAACTACGAAGAGGGCCAGTACCTCGAGAACGCTTTCATCCAGCTCTCGAATGACATGGGCACCCTGACCGTCGGTCATGCCTCGTCGTTCTTCGACTTCTTCGGCACCTACGGCTACGGCACGCGTATCGGCATCGACGATAACACGACCGAGCAGACGCTGTTCGCGTACACCTTCAACGTCGGCAATGGCGTTTCCGCCACGCTGTCGTTCGAAGACGCCGCTTCCGGCGGCCGTCGTGCGCACTTCGATGGCGTTGTCATCGACGGTCAGGAATTCCCGGACGTCGTCGCCAACGTGCGCGTCGATCAGGGCTGGGGTTCGGCCCAGATCATGGGTGTCATTCATGACACCGGTGTCGAATTCGTCGACGACGCCCTCTTCGACGGCGACGACGACAGCGATCTCGGCTGGGCCATCGGCGCTGGCGTGACCGCCGGCATCCCGGGCACGGGCTTCGAGGCTTCGGTTCAGGCCAACTACACGCAGGGTGCTGTTTCTTACATCACCGCCGGCGTGAACAGCCTCATCCTCGAGAACACGCTCTCTGACGTGACCCTCGACGACGATGGCTCCATCGAGCTGACGAAGGCCTGGAACGTCCGCGGCGGCATTTCGGCTGACTTCGCCACGCAGTGGACGGCGTCTCTGAATGCGTCCTACACGGACATCGACTACAAGGCTCTCGGCGATCTCGACTTCTACGGCATCTCCGGTAACGTCGCTTGGACGCCGGTCTCTGGCTTCCTGATGGGCGTCGAAGTTGCCTACAACAACGTCGATTGGGAGTTTGCGGACTCCTCCGATCCGGACGACATCTGGGGCGTGATGTTCCGCGCTCAGCGCACGTTCTAATCGCTTCAAGCGATCGGAATTCGGGAAGGCCCGGCGGCAACGCCGGGCCTTTTCTTTATGGCCTGCGATCCGGCCTTCACAGGTTCTGCGCCTTTCAAGAGCAGGCAGGTTGCCTCAAGGCTCGCCACCATCTGGGTGAGAAAGCCGAGAAGGCCCGCGCGATAAGCGTCCCTCCCCCACGTTCGGTCGCCCCCGCAGAACGGCCACGTAGAACGTCCAAGGCCCGCTCGGTCGGTCAAAGCCGAACGCAGCAGCACGAACAGAGCGGGCAGCACCGGGTAGAAGGGACTGGGCAGACAGGGGCCGGGCAAAGCTCGCAGGGCTCTTCAACGCGCCCCCGGTTAAGCCGCCATCCCCGTCATTTCGCCTCTCCCGAAGTCGAAACCTGAGAGGCCCCGGCCTTCGCAGTGCCGGCGGCACAGCCGCTTCACGGGCGTCTCAGAGAAGTTTCAGATGAGCTTCCGGAGAGTTTCAGGCGAAATTCGCCGACGTCTCTATGTTGTCGGTGGTTGATGCGCGTCGCAGCGGCGGGCAAAGGCCACCATCCGATCGAGCGTCGGCTGATCGCGCAGCAAAGGCGCATGCCCCTGCCCCTCGACTGTCAGCCGCTCCATGCCGGGATGGCGCCAGGCCATCTCCTCCACGGTCGCCGCGGACAACAGATCGGAATTCTCGCCCCGGATCGACAACAGCGGAACGTGCCGCAGGCTGTCGAACTGCGGCCAGAGCGTCGGCACCGCCTCTTCGAGATCGAGCGTCGCGACGCTCTTCAGAAGCTTCGGATCGTAGTCCGGCTTGATCGCCCCATCGCGCTCCACGAACAGGGCGTGCGTATAGGCGCGCCAATCGTCATCGCTGAGCGCGGTAAAGGAATGGCCGGCGATCTGGCGAACAATCTTCTCGGCTTCCGCCATAGATCGCGGCGTGCGCATATTGGAGAGATAGTTCTTGATACGGGCGAGGCCGGTCCCTTCGATCTTGGGGCCGATATCGTTGAGGACGACACCTGCGATAAGGCCGGGCCGCATGGCTCCGAGGATCATCGAGATGATGCCACCGCGCGAGGTTCCAACGAGGATCGCCCGCTCAATGCCGAGAGCCGTGGTGACGGCGAGAACGTCGTCGGCTTCCACCATCGGCGTGTAATGCGTCCAGTCCGGATCGTAGCCGGACAATCCGCGTCCGCGGTAATCGAGAGCCGCAACCAGCCGCGGCGTATCGGCATGGGTGGAAAAGAACTGCGCCAGCCTGCCGAAATCGCGCCCGTTGCGCGACAGGCCCGGCAGGCAGACGAGCGGCAGCGCCGGGCTTTGCCAGTCACCATAAAGGCGCAGGGCGAGCTTCAGCCCGTCCTGCGCCTTCACGTATAAGACGCGCCCTTCATGCTCGCCTGTCCCGGCCATGGCTTCTTCGTTCATGGAACAGGCAATAGCGTTTTTCGTCCAATCCGTCCAAGGATTGGGGCGTCGTCAGCCGAGGCAGTCTTGAAGCGCCTCGGCGTTGTACTCGAGAAGCTCGAAATAAAGGTCGGGTCCCGCTTCAAGGTCGGCACCGATCGGATCGAGCACGCCGCTCTTTGCATCCGTGCCTTCGGTGACGACCGTAATCAGCTTGGGCGTAAACTGCGGCTCGGCAAAGACGCAGACGACGCCGAGATTGCGGATCTTCGCGGAAATCTCCGAGACGCGCTGCGCGCCCGGCGAGACTTCGGGGCTCACCGTCACGGAACCGGCCGCTTCCAGCCCGAACCTCTTTTCGAAATACTGATAGGCGTCGTGGAAAACGATGAAGGGCTTGCCCTTCAACCCGGCGAGCTCGCCAGAAAGTTCGGAGGTGAGGCTGTCGAGCCGTTCGCGCGTCTTCTCGGCATTCTTGGCATAGGTCTCGGCATTGTCGGGATCGATGTCGGCAAGCTCCGTCTCGATCTCGTTCACCATCGCCTTGGCATTCTCCGGATCGAGCCACATATGCGGGTCGATCTCGCCTTCATGATCGTGCCCGGCATGCTCATGATCGGCATGATCGTGATCGCCATCGTCATGATCGCCGTGATCGTGATCGGCATGCTCATCGCTGGCGTGGTCGTCACCGTCATGGTCATGCCCGGCATCGGCATGAGCATCCTCCTCATGGGCGCCATCCTCGCCATGCTCATGTCCGTGGTGGTGAGGCTCGAAAGCCCCGTCCTCCCGCGGCGGCAGAAGCGTGACGCCGGGCGCCCGCGACAGCGCAACCTTCTTCGCATCGGGCGCGATCGTCTTGAGCGGCTCCGTCAGAAAGGCCTCGATTTCCGGCCCAACCCAGAAAACGATATCGGCCCCTTCCAAGGCCCGTGCATCGGACGGCTTCAGGGCGTAATCATGCGGCGAACCGTTCGCGACGATGAGATGCGGACTTCCAACGCCCTCCATGACGGCCGCGACGAGCGAGTGCACGGGCTTGATGGAGACGGCGACATCGGGGGCCGCGGCCATCGCCTGCGTTCCCCATGATAGAACGAGCCCTGCCGCAACCCCCTGGGCGAGGGATGCAAGAGGATGCCTTTTGCGCATGAATCGACCTCTAAATTGCATAAGTCAGATATGTTATTACATTACATATCTTGCGTAACTCTATAACATGGGCCATAGAGCGCGGCAACCGGAGAGGATGATGCGCAGCGAAAAATTTGGAAAAGACGCCGATCTCCTCGTCGAGATCGAAGGTCTCGGCGTGCGCAGGGGCCGCAAATGGCTGGTCCGGGCTGTCGATCTCTCCATCCGCCGCGGCGAAATCGTCACGCTCATCGGACCGAACGGCAGCGGCAAGAGCACCACGGCGAAATCGCTCCTCGGCGTCATCGCGCCCGATGAAGGCGAGATCCGCCGCGCCCCGAAGTTGACGGTCGGCTACGTGCCGCAGCAATTGACGATCGACCGCACCATGCCTTTGTCGGTCGGCCGCTTCATGGCCTTGACCGCACGCTTTCCGGCCGCGGCGATCACGGCGGCCCTCGCCGAAACCGGTGTGGCCCATCTCGCAGGCGCGGCTTTGCAGCAGCTCTCGGGCGGCGAGTTCCAGCGCGTCCTCATCGCCCGCGCACTCATTCGCAAACCCGATCTCCTCGTCTTCGACGAACCCGTGCAGGGCGTCGATTTCACCGGCGAGATCGCCATCTACAATCTGATCGGCCAGATCCGCGACAGGCTCGATTGCGGAATCCTGCTGATCTCCCACGACCTTCACATCGTCATGGCGCAGACGGACCGGGTCCTGTGCCTGAACGGCCATGTCTGCTGCTCGGGCCCGCCGGAACAGGTGGCCGCGAGCGAAGCCTATCAGCGCCTGTTCGGGCCGCGCGCCTCCGAAACACTCGCAATCTACCGCCACGATCACGCCCACAATCACGCCTCCGAAGGCGCCCCCCTCTCCGCCAACAGCGACGATGTGGAGGAGAACCCGCTCTCTCAGCCGATCCGCACCGGCACCGCTTCAGGCCACCGCCATGCTTGATGATTTCTTCGTCCGCGCCCTCCTCGCCGGCATCGGCGTTGCGCTTGTCGCCGGCCCGCTCGGCTGCTTCGTCGTCTGGCGGCGCATGGCCTATTTCGGCGACACCATGGCCCATTCCGCCCTTCTCGGCGTCGCCATCGCCTTTCTCTTCGACATCAACCTGACCTTCGGCGTCTTCGCCGTCGCGACCTCCGCCTCGCTCGGTCTCGTGGCCCTGTCGCGCAACCGCTCGCTCCCCGCCGATGCGCTTCTCGGCATCCTCGCCCATTCGACGCTCGCTTTGGGCCTCGTCCTGATCGCCTTCATGACCTGGATCCGCATCGATCTGATGAGCTACCTCTTCGGCGACATCCTCGCCGTTTCGCGCACCGACGTGATGATCATCTACGGCGTCGGCGCCGTCGTCCTCGCCATTCTCGTCGCCATCTGGCGCCCGCTTCTCGCCGGCACGATCTCGCCGGAAATCGCCGTCGCCGAAGGCCTTGCGACCGAACGCGCCCGCCTCGTCTTCATGCTTTTGATGGCCGCCGTCATCGCCGGAGCGATGAAGATCGTCGGCGTTCTCCTCATCACCTCGCTCCTCATCATTCCGGCGGCAACCGCGCGCCGCTTTGCCTCAACGCCGGAGCGGATGGCCATGATCGCGGCGATCGTGGGTGCGCTTGCGGCCTCCGGCGGCCTCTTCGCCTCGCTCGAATTCGACACCCCCTCCGGCCCCTCCATCGTCGTCGCCGCATTGATCCTGTTCCTGGCAAGCCTCACATGGAGGATGGTCGAGCCGGAGCGCCTCAAGGCCGAAGAAGTCACGGGAACGGAGTGAGACAATGAACGAAACGCCCGCCCTGACGAAAAACCAGTCGCTGGTGATGTCGGTTCTCAGCGAGGCCAAGAGCCCGCTCAGCGCCTATCAGATCCTCGACGAATTGCGCCCCGAAGGATTGCGGGCGCCGCTCCAGGTCTACCGCGCCCTCGACAAGCTGACCGAGCACAAGCTCGTCCATCGCATCGAATCGCTGAAC
This sequence comes from Afifella marina DSM 2698, assembly GCF_900102695.1. GTDB lineage: Bacteria > Pseudomonadota > Alphaproteobacteria > Rhizobiales > Afifellaceae > Afifella > Afifella marina. Next base: position 303,361 of record NZ_FMVW01000002.1, on the reverse strand, counting down.
GCCTTCGTCGCCTGTTCGCATGCGGCCGAGCATGGCGGCGAAATGGTTGCGTTTGCGATCTGCGAAGCCTGCGGCCGGGTGGAGGAATTCTGCGATCCCGTCCTGCAGAGCCGGCTCGCCGCCTGGAGCCACGAGCACGATTTCATCCCGACCCGCACCACGTTGGAGATCAAGGGGCGCTGCGCCGCCTGCCACTGAGACGGTACAGCCCCTGGCGTCACCTCGTCAGCCGGCCGGCTGCCGCGCCCGCGCATCTTTCGCCAGCCGCACCAGCATCGGCTGCAAATCCTGTGGGGAGGCCAGTCTCTCCAGAAAGACGAGACGTTCCACGAGATCGCCGGAGACGAGATCGGCCCCTTCGGGATCGAGCGAAGCCATCCACCATTCATCGGCAGGCGCTTTCCCCTTGCACAGAACCGTGGCGTAGAGCCCGATCGCCTCGCGGTGATCCTCGTTCATATGCTTGACGGCCTCATACTCGACCGGCTCCAGCTCCGCGACGAGCTCCGAAGGCAGCACGAAATCCTCGCGTTCGAGCAGAAACGCCTTGCCGAAACCGCCATTGAGGCTCGCCCGCTCCGGCTCGATGCGGAAGAAGGCGAAATCGGCGAAATCCACATAAAGCTGCGCCTTGGGCTGGCGCGCGAGATAGCGGCGACGAAGCCGCTGATGCGCCGGATCCTCCGCGGCGACCCGGCGCGCCTTGCCCATCATGGTCAACCTTGGATGCGCCAAAGGGTCGCCCCGCCCGGGTTCGCCCACCATCAGCGAACAGCGCGGATCTGACATGAGCGCGTGGCGATGCGCAGAGAGTTCCGAGATCAGGATGATCGGTGTACCATCCATATCGGTGGCAAGCGCCGTGCGGGTGGCAAGCGGGTGACCGGTTTCCGCCTCGAGCGTCGCCAACGCGCCGAAACGGGCCATACGGATGAGCCGCTTGGCGAGGCTCCGTGCCTCGTCGTCCGTCGGCCGGATCACTTTGTTCTTGTCATTCATAGGCCTGCGGCCCTCCGATTTCTCCCACCATCGCGACGTCTTGCGCGACGGACATTTGGTCGCTGCAGAGCAATGTTGACTCTAAAAGTCAAGAAGAGCTAACCCCAAACTGTTCTTTGGACGAGGTCTTAAATGCTATCGGAAACGCAAACCCTGCCGCTTGCGGCTGCCGCACCCGATCGCGCTGCGTTTCCCAACGCCGGCAGGCAAAAGATGAAGGCACGCCCCCCGCATTCGTCTTTTGCCTGGCCGGCGCTCCTGGTTGTGCTTCTGCTCAGCGTCTTCTTTGCCGCGCCGTCTTATGCGGCCGAGCCCGACTATCGCGGCTTGGTGAGCAAGATTGAAGAGCGTCTCGCCAAGGCCGCCGACAGTTATGACGCTGGCGATGCGGAGGCCGCGAAAGATCTCGTCCAGGGTTCTTATTTTGAAATCTTCGAAAATCTCGAAGGCCCGATCCGCATCAACATCTCCGCCAAGCGCAGCTACGAGCTCGAGGCGGAATTTGGCGATATTCGCCAGGCGATCATCGACGGCGTTCCCGCCGCAACGGTTCGCGCACGCATCGAAGCCCAGATCGCGGCACTCGAAGAGGTCGTGCCGCAGCTCGAAGAAGGCGTGCATATCAAGGCGGAGACCGGCCACGCCGCAACCACGGCCGACGCCTCGGGAAATCCCCCGGCAGACGCCGCGCCGAAGACCGTCGAGCCGTACTGGCAGCAGGCAGTCGATCATGTCGGCAAGCTGATGTCGGACGCGGCCGACGCCTATGAAAACGGCAATGCCGACAAGGCGAAGGCGCTGATCACCCAGGCGCAGTTCGAAGGCTACAAGAATTCCCTCCTCGAAACCGTCATCCGCCGTCACGTCTCGCAGCGCCAGGACGCCGAATTCAACGCCGAATTCACCCGCATCCTCGGCCTCGTCGAAGACGGCAAGCCGGCGCGTATGGTGCGCGCCTCCGGCGACATTCTGGTCGCCGACATCGAAGACGACCTTCCGGGCCTGCCTCTCCTGCCCGGCATGGAAAACCGCGCGACGGCAGCCTCATCCGCAAATTCCAAGGACTGGCAGGGCGTCATCGCCACCATCGACGAGAGGCTCGCAGCCGCGATCGAAACCTATCGCGCCGGCGACACCCGAAAGGCGATCGGCGCGGTGCAGGACACCTATTTCGACGTCTTCGAAGGCAGCGGCATGGAAGCCGCGATCGGCGCCCGCGACACCGCGTTCAAGACGAAGCTCGAAGGTCATTTCACCAAGCTCGTCGGCGCCATGCGCGGCGGCCTCGAACCGGCCGCGCTCGAAGAAGACCTCGCCACGGCAAACACGGATTTCGCAACTGCCGCGGAACAGCTCGGTGGCGGCACCGCCGATTCCCCGTGGACGCTCTTCGTCTACTCGCTCACCATCATCCTGCGCGAAGGCTTCGAGGCGATGCTCGTGGTCACCGCGATGCTCACCTATCTTGATAAGATCGGCCACCTCGAGAAGAAGCGCGTCGTCTACAATTCCGTCGTCGTCGCCCTCGTCCTCAGCGTCGCGACCGCCATTCTCGTGCAATGGGTCTTCGAGATTGCCGCTTCGCAGCAGGAGATCCTCGAAGGCGTGACGATGCTGATCGCCACCGTCGTCCTCTTCACCATGAGCTACTGGCTCATCTCCAAGGCCGAAGCGCAAAAGTGGACCGCCTATCTCAAGGGCAAGATCGGCGATTCCCTCTCGACCGGCTCCCTGACGGCGCTCTGGCTCGCGGGCTTCCTCGCCGTCTACCGCGAAGGCGCGGAGACCGTCCTCTTCTACAAGGCGCTCGCCGTCGGCGCCGATGCGAGCGGCGGCTCGTCGATCCTTGCGGGCTTCATCATCGGCCTCGGCCTCCTCGCGATCATCTATTTCGTCATGCGCTACGGCGCCCTCAAGCTGCCGATCCGGCCCTTCTTCATCTTCACCAGCGCGCTCCTCTACTACCTCGCCTTCGTTTTCGCCGGCAAAGGCGTCATGGAGCTGATCGAAGGCAAGGTCCTGGAGCCGACGCTCGTTTCCTGGGTTCCGCAAGTGCCGCTTCTCGGCATCTTCCCCTACGTCCAGACGCTCGCACCCCAGCTCGTGCTGATCGCGCTTGCGCTTCTGGCCATCCCTCTCGTCCGCCGCTCAGGAAGGCCCGCCCATGCCGGCTGACCTCCCCCGCGGCGTCGAGATCGGACGAAAGTCCGTCTGACAACGACCAAGCTTCTCACCCGCCAGACAGGAGAATTGGCGATGATTGCAAGATGTACCAAATTGTTGACTGCGGTGGTTTTCTCCGCCGGCATGGCGAGCGCCGCGCATGCCGAGTTCAAGGAATATCCGGCCGGCGAGGCCAAAGAGATGGCCAATATGGAGATCGCGGCCGTCTACCTGTCGCCGATCGACATGGAGCCGCGCGGCATCGACCTTCCGGCCGATCAGGCGGACATTCACATCGAGGCTGATATTCACGCCACGCAGGGCAATCCGAACGGTTTCGGCGCCGGCGAGTGGATTCCCTACCTCACCATCGGCTATACGTTGGAAAACCTCGACACCGGCAAGGTGACGAGCGGCAACCTGATGCCGATGGTGGCCATCGACGGGCCGCATTACGGCTCCAACATCAAGATGTCGGGCCCCGGCAATTACCGTCTCAGCTATCACATCGATCCGCCTTCGCGGCAGGGCTTCGGCCGCCACACCGACGAAGATACGGGCGTCGGCCGCTGGTTCGAGCCGCTCGACGTCGAATACGAATTCAGCTTCGTCCCGCTCAAGGACTAAGCAAACAACGACATGAAGCGTGTCAGGCTCCGCTTTTCGAAGCGGAGCCTGGGGCGTGAGTGAGGGATGACGTGAGTTTCTATCTCGCCGATATGTTTCGCGCCTTCGGGCCCGCCACGTTCATAGCGGCGCTATATGCGGGCCTTCTTCTGAAAGCGGCAAGAACGACGCTCGCCGCAGAAGAAAGGCTGCGTCGTCACCTCACCTTCATCGCCGTGCCGGCGCTGATCGCAGGAATTGCGATCGGCGCCTTCGCCTTTTTCTGGGCGGACGGCGCGGCGGCGTTGACGGAAGCGAAGATGGTCATGGAGGGCGCGTGTCTGGCCGCCGCCCTCCTGGCCATTCTTTCCGCTCCCTTTGCCCTGCGTTTTTCGGCAGCCCGCTTCGTCGCGCTGCCGATCTTCGCGCTTCTCGTCGCGATCCTGACGGCGCAGGCGGCGCTCGTCTTCGCCGATGACACCACCACCCATGCGCTGACCGCGACGAGCGTCCTCAACACCGAGCTCATCCTCAACGTGCTTGCGGTCGTCATCGCGGCCGCAGCCCTCGGCGCCTTCGCCGCGGCCGTCAGCCATGCCGCAAGCCGCACGCCGCTCATCGGCCTCGGCCTCCTCGTTCTCGCCGTCCTCATCGAGGCGGCGGTCTGGGGCGGCGACGTCATGCTGGGCCTCTTGCAGGTCGGCTGGCTGCAGGTCACCTCGGCGCGCGTCTCGCTCGTCGCCAAGGCCGATTATTACGCCGAAGCCGCCGTTTACGCCGAACTCGTTCTGGCCCTCATTCTCGGCGCCGCCTTCCTTCTGCGTGCGCCGCGCCCCGCCGTCTTGAGCGACGACCTCGCCGGGCAGGCACGCACCGAGCGCCGCAAGCTCAAGGCCTTTGCCCTCGGCGAGCGGCGCTGGTTCCGCGGACTGGCCGCGGCGATGACCTTCATCGTCGCCTCGATGCTCTATTACGACCTCTACGCCTCGCAACCGCCCCGGCTTTCGGAGGCAACGCCCGTGTCGGTCGACGATCAAGGCACCGTCCGCATTCCGATCGATCAGGTGAAGGACGGCACGCTGCACCGTTTCGCTTACGTCTCCAGCGACGGCCACCGGGTGCGGTTTTTCCTCATCAACCGCTTCGACGCAGAGCATGTCGCCATCGGCGTGGTCTACGACGCCTGCATGATCTGTGGCGACAAGGGCTATATCCAGCGCGGCAACGAGATCATCTGCATCGCCTGCAACGTGCGCATCTTCGTGCCCTCGATCGGCAAGGCCGGCGGCTGCAACCCGATCCCGCTGAAGCATGAGGAGGCGAACGGCGACATCGTCATCGCGCAGCTGGAGCTCGAAAAAGGCGCCCGCTTCTTCTCCGAGGTCGTCTCCACCGATGTGACCGATCCCGTCACCGGCGAGCCCCTCGTCAACACCGACGCGCCCTTCAGCTTCGAGTTCGAAGGCCGGACCTATTATTTCACCGGCGAGGACTCCTACGACGCTTTCCGCGACGCGCCCGAGAAATACAGCCACGAACCGCTCGCACCTGCCCGCGTCAGCTGGCAGCCGGAGGACTGATCATGTTCACACGCCTCCTCCAGCAATCCTTCCGCCGCGACTGGCGCCGCAAGCTTCTGGCGATCTTCACCATCGTTCTCGCCACCACGCTGATGACGGCGCTGGCGAGCCTGTCGATCGACGTCGGCGACAAGATGGCCCGCGAGATGAAGGCCTACGGCTCCAACATCAAGGTCGTGCCGAAGAGCGATTCCATCCCGCTCACGATCGGCGGGGTCAATTACAACCCCTTGAGCGGGCGTGATTATCTGAACGAGGCCGACCTGCCGAAGATCAAGGACATCTTCTGGCGCAACAACATCACCGGCCTCACCCCCTTCCTCACTTTGCCGGTCACGCTCGGCAGCGCCGAAGACGACCATGTGCCCCTCATCGGCACCTATTTTCACAAGCTGATGCCCGTCGAAGGCTTCGACAATTTCTTCACCGGCGTCACCGTCACGCATCCGTTCTGGCAGGTGACGGGCACCTGGCCGGAAGAGGATTCGCTTGATCAGGTTCTCGTCGGCGAAACGCTCGCCGAACGGCAGGGCCTGAAGCCCGGCGCGACGCTCACGCTCACCTCGGCTGAGGGCAAAAGCCGCAACGTCACGGTGAGCGGCATCGTCGAGGCGAGCGAGGAAGAAGCCGGCGGCATCGTCGCCCCGCTCGCTCTCGCCCAGGATCTTGCGGGTCTGTCCGGCAAGGTCGGCTCCGTCAGCGTCAGCGCGCTGACCATTCCGGAGAACTCGCTCTCCCGCAAGGCGCGGAGCGATCCCTCCTCGCTCGACGCGCAGCAATACGACACCTGGTATTGCAGCGCCTATGTGAGCGCCATCGTCCACCAGATCGAAGAGGCCCTGCCCAACGCCTCGGCCCGACCCATCTGGCAGGTCGCCGACAGCGAAGGCGTGGTGATCGGCAAAATCCAACTCCTGATGGCCGTCGTGGCGCTCGCCGCCTTCGCCTCCTCGGCGATGGCCATCTCCTCGCTCCTCAACACCTCCGTCATGGAGCGCAGCCGCGAGATCGGGCTGATGAAGGCGCTCGGCGCCTCGGAGGCGGCGATCCTGTCGCTCTTTCTCGGCGAGGCCGTCATCATCGGCATCATCGGCGGGCTGATCGGCGCCGCCCTCGGTGCCGGCCTGTCGCAGATCATCGGTCTCACCGTCTTCGGGGCCACCATCACCTTCCCCGGCGTCGTCGTTCTCGTCGTCGTCATCGCCTCGATCCTGATCGCGCTCGCAGGCTCCGTCCTGCCCTCGCGGACCATTGCCGCTCTGGCTCCCGTGGAGACGCTTTATGGCCGCCGCTGACCGTCCAACAACCGTCGCCCGCCGTGGCGGCATGGGCGCGCGCCTTCTCTGGCGGGCGCTTCTGGTGCGCCGCAGCCGCGTTCTCGCCGCCGTCACGGCGATTGCCGTCGGCGCGGCCGTCATCGCGGCGCTCGCGAGCCTCTATTTCGACATCTCCGCCAAGATGAGCCGCGAGCTCAGAGCCTATGGCGCGAACTTCATCGTCGCGCCGGCTTCCGCGGAGGGCGACAAGACCTTCAGCGAAGCGACCTATCGCAAGCTCATCGCCGAACTCCCGGCCGACAGGCTCGTCGGCGCCTCGCCCTTCCTTTACGGCGTCGCACGGATCGGCGAGCGCGAAGCCGTCATCGCCGGCCTCGATTTTGCCGGCGCGCAAAAAATCTCGCCCTATTGGCAGGTCGAAGGCAATTGGATCGGGGTCGATTTCGACGAGCGCCGCTGCATGCTGGGCGAACGTCTTGCGGAAAGCCTCGGCCTTCACCCGGGCGATAAGATCGAAGTCTCCAACGACGACGGCTCCTTCACCACCGAGCTCACGGTGCGCGGCATCGTGGAGACCGGCGAGGCGGAAGACGATCAGATCCTCGTCAACCGTTCGCTCGCCCAGAAGCTTCTCGGCATGCCGAACGTCGTCAACCTCGCCATGCTGAGCATCCAGGCGGAGGGCGAGGACGCCGACCGCCTGGCGAGCACGGTCGAAGCCGATTTCCCCGGCCTCGACATCCGCCCCATCCGCCAGGTGTCGCAATCCGACGGCGAGCTTCTCGACAAGATCAAGGTGCTGATGGCCTTCGTCGCCGGCATCATTCTCGTCATCACCGCCGTCTGCGTGAATTCCACCCTGACGGCGATGATCGTCGAAAGGCGGCGCGAGATCGGGTTGCAGAAGGCGTTGGGCGCCGACGATTCCGCCATCATGCGCCAGTTCCTGATCGAAACCGTCACCCTGTCCCTGATCGGCGTCGCAGTCGGCCTCGTCATCGGCTTCGGCCTCGCCCAGCTTCTCGGTCAGGCCGTCTTTTCGACGGCGATCTCGTTCCGTGCCATCGTGGTGCCGGCGACGCTCGCCATTTCGCTCATTGCGGCGCTTGCCGCCGCCATCGTCCCGATCCGCAGAGCGATTCGCATCGTTCCTGCGCAAGTGCTGAAGGGAGAGTAGACCATGCTCCAGGCTTCGAGCGACGAGCTGGAGGAGTTCGAGACGGACTCCGAAAGCCAGACCCGTCCGGTAATCGAGACGCGGGGCCTGACCAAACGCTTCGGCACGGTCACCGCGCTCGATCACATCGACCTCACCATCCGCGCCGGCGAGTTCGTCTCCGTCATGGGCCCGTCAGGCTCCGGCAAGACGACCTTCCTCAATCTCATCTCCTGCCTCGACACGCCGACGGAGGGCTCCTACCTCCTCGACGGCATCGACGTGTCGACCTTTACGGAGAAGGAACGCGCCGTGATGCGCCGCGAGCGCATCGGCCTCGTCTTCCAGCAGTTTCACCTGATCCCGTATCTCAACGCTCAGGAAAACGTCATGCTGGCGCAGCACTACCATTCGGTCGTGGATGCGGAGGGCGCCACACGGGCCTTGGAACGTGTCGGCCTCGCCGACCGCGCCCACCACCTGCCCTCGCAGCTATCCGGCGGCGAACAGCAGCGCGTCTGCATCGCGCGCGCCCTCATCAACGAGCCGTCCCTGATCCTCGCCGACGAGCCGACCGGCAATCTCGACGCCAAGAATGAGCACCTCGTCATGGAGCTCTTCTCCGAGCTCCACCGCGAAGGCCGCGTCATCGTCCTCATCACCCACAATCCGGAACTCGGCCGCCGCACCGATCGCACCATATGGTTCGAGCACGGCCGCCGCGTCCGCCGTGCATCCGAGGCCGCGTGATGATCAGGCTCCTCTCCGCCCTCGCTTTGTCGACGACCATCGTCCTTTGCGGCTGCAACAAGAAGGACGAGACGGCGGAAGTCGGCCAGCAAGCCCCCTCGATCGCCGCGCTCAACGACGACAGCCAGCCGGTCGATCTCGCCGATTACCGCGGCAAGGTCGTGCTGGTAAATTTCTGGCGCGCCGAATGCGGCCCCTGCCTGCGCGAAATGCCGGAGCACGACAAGGTCTATCAGCGCCTGAAGAAGGACGGCTTTGAAATCCTCGCCGTCAATGTCGGGCAGAGCCAGAAGGTCATCCACGACGCGCAAAGGCGCATCGGCGTAAGCTTCCCGCTCCTCTCCGACGAGCTCGAAATCACCTCGCGCCGCTACCGCGTCATCGCCGTTCCGACCTCCGTCATCCTCGACCGCGAGGGCATCGTCCGCGACTGGAAGCCCGGCCCGATGACCGAGGACGAACTCGAAGAGAAGGTCGAAGCGCTGCTCTGATCTGCAATCCGTGCGGGAGCGTCGCATGCTCCTCCCATTGCCCTTGCCCCGCGCCGCGACACTTTCAAAGGCTGACGCGGCGCAGCAAGGCCGCATGACAGGGAGACCGCATGGAAATCGGATCGACGCGGGGCCAGCACGCAAAGCGCAATGCCTGGATCACGGGAGCGAGCACCGGCATCGGCCGGGCCCTGGCGCTCCGGCTGGCGCGCGACGGCTGGAAGGTGGCCGTCAGCGCGCGCAGCGCCGACAAGCTTGAGGCCCTCGCCGCCGAAGCCACTGCGCTTGAAGGAGACATCCTCGCCTTCCCCCTCGACGTCACCGACAAGGAGAAGACCGCCGAGGCGGTCGCCGCGATCGAAGACGCGCTCGGGCCCCTCGATCTCGCCGTCCTGAACGCCGGCACCTACAAACAGCGCAAGGCGGAGAATTTCTCAGCCGACGAGTTCCGCCAGACGGTCGAAGTCAATCTGATGGGCGCAGTCCATGGGCTTGCGCCGCTGCTGCCGCGCTTCATGGAAAGAGGCCGCGGCCATGTCGCCCTCGTCGCCTCCGTCGCCGGTTATGTCGGCCTGCCGACGGCGAGCGCCTACAGCGCCACCAAAGCGGGGCTGATCGCCCTGGCGGAATCGCTGGAACCGGAGCTGAAGCGCAGAAACGTGGCGATCACCGTCATCAATCCGGGCTTCGTCGACACGCCGCTCACTGAGAAGAACAGCTTCCCGATGCCCTTCCTGATCCCCGTCGACCGTGCCGTCGATGCCATCGTCTCGGGGCTTGAGAAGAAGCGCTTCGAGATCGTCTTCCCCTGGCAGATGGCGCTCTCGATGAAATTCCTGCGCGCGCTCCCCTATCCGCTTCTCTTCCTTTTGACGCGTTTCATGATCCCCAAATGAGGCTCAGCCGCGCGCCAAGAGGAACTGGCCGACATCGACACGCCCGCGTTTGAAGCCGACGGCGCAATAGGTGAGATAATAGCGCCACAGGCGGCGGAAGCGCTCGTCGAAGCCGAGCTCGGAAACCGCCGGCCAGTGCGCGAGAAACGCCTTCTCCCAGCGCCGCAGCGTCTCGGCATAATCGCGCCCGAAGAAGAAGGCGTCGCCGATCTCAAACCCCGCCTCGCGCGCATGGCTCTCGAAAGCGGAGCGCGGCGGCAGCATCCCGCCCGGAAAGACATAGCGCTGAATGAAGTCGACGTTCTTGCGGTAATGCTGGAAGCGCGTCTCGTCCATGGTGATCACCTGGACGAGGGCGCGTCCGTTCTCCTTCAGCCGGCGATGGACGACATTGAAGAAGGTCGCCCAGTTCGCCTCGCCGACCGCCTCGAACATCTCGATCGAAACGATCTTGTCGTAGGAGCCGGCCGTATCACGGTAATCCTCCAAACGGATCTCCGTCTTCTCGCCGAGCCCGGCACCGGAGAGCCGCTCGCGCGCGAACGCCGCCTGTTCGCGCGACAGGGTGAGGCCAGTCACGTGACAGCCCGCTTCCTTTGCAGCAATCTCGGCGAAGCCGCCCCAGCCGCAGCCGATCTCGAGCACCCGCTCGCCGGGTTTCAGCTTCAGAATATCGATGATGCGGCGGTATTTCGCCCGCTGCGCCTCGGCGAGATCCATGTCGGAGCGCGCAAACAAGGCCGCCGAATAGGTCATCGTCTCGTCGAGCCACTGCCGATAGAAATGATTGCCGAGATCGTAATGCGCGGCGATGTTGCGCCGACTGCCGCGCTTGGTATTCGCCCGGCCGAGATGGCGCAGGCGCTCCCAGGCCCCCTGCAGCCGGTTGAGCGCCACGGCATCGCCGATGGCCGGCTCGTTGAGAAGCGCGAGTTCGAGCACCGCTTCAAGATCGGGCGACGACCAATCCTCGGCGATATAGCCCTCGGCGAGCCCGATCGCGCCTGAATTGAGAAGGCGCAGAAAAAACCGGCCGCGATGGATATGCATGACGGCATGCGGGCCCGCGGCGGCACCGGCCGCGTGCACCTGGCTGCCGTCCGGGAAATGCAGTGTCAGCTCGCCGACCGCAATCCGGTCGACGATCTGGCGGGCAAGGCGCGACCAAAGAGCGGCGGGGAGCGCCGGCCATGATGAGGACCGGCGTTCGGCGTGGCTCATTGCGGATTGTCTCCCTTTTGGGCATGCGGCAGGACGATCGTGGAAGCGTAGCGCTGCGCCGCCTTCTCGTGGCGGAAGAGCGGCATGCCTTTCCACCACAGGCGCAGCGCCTCGTAATAGATGCCACCCGTGACTTTCCACGTCATCAGCGGATGGGACATGACGGCCTTGAAGAGCCCCCGGTCGCTCATGGCGCGCCTTTCCCCGGCGAACGAGGCGATGAGGAGCGGTCCCTCACTGTCCTCCTCGGCGATGCGCACGAGAACGCTCTCCTCAGGCGGCGCGATGCGGAAGTGATAGCGGCATTCCATCGGAATGAACGGCGACACATACATGAGCTTGTCGCAGGCCTGCTCGATCGTCTCCTGCGCCTCCCCGGTCACCGGGATCACATAAGTGTGCTTCTCGGAAAACGTGTTCGACACTTCGTGCAGGATCGCAACGAGCCGCTCGTTCCTGTCGTAACAGAAATAGACGCTGAGCGGGTTGAAGACATAACCCAGAAACCGCGGATAGGTGAGAAGCGCGACCCGCCCGCCTTCGGCCTCGATGCCCGCCTCTGTGAGCCGTTCCGAGACCCAGGCGCGCAAGCCGCCAGCCTCTCCGCGACCATGGTCGGCGTCGTAAAAACTTAATAGCGCAAAGCGGTTATAGCCGAAAAAGCGCAAGCGCCGGCTCAGGCTCTCGAGCTCGTCGAGATCGACGAGCAGCGAGAACACGCGGTAATGCAGGCGGTGGCGGCGGGGCCGCATCCGGCTGTGCACCACATCACCGGCATAGATGGCGGATCGAAACGTCATTGCGCCATCTCAAGATGGGGCGAAAGTGTGATTCGACCAGATTGTGCGGCAACGTTCCACGGCCGGCGCGCACCGGAAAGCGCTTCTGCTGCGGCAAGCCCCGCCTGCAGCCCGTCCTCGTGGAAGCCGTAACCGAAATAGGAGCCGCAGAAAAAGGTGTTGCGGCGCCCCTGCAGACGCCAAAGCTCGCGCTGCGCCTGCAAGGCGGCCGAATTGAACAGCGGATGCTGATACGAAATCTCTTCGATCACGCTCTCCGCCGCCGGCTCGCGCACCGGGTTGAGCGTCACGAACAGCGGACAGGCCGGATCGAGATTCTGCAGCCGGTTCATCCAATAGGTGACGCAGAGTTTCGGGTCTGCCCCCTCCCCCGTCTCCGCGACTGTCTCCGCAACCGTCTCGCCGACATAGTTCCAGCTCGACCACACGCGCTGGCGGCGCGGCATCAGGCTCGCATCCTGGTGCAGAACGGCGCGGTTCTGCGTGTAGGAAAAGGCCGACAGCGTGGCACGCTCCTCCGCATCGGCATCGCCCAGCATTTTGAGCGCCTGGTCGCCATGGCTTGCGATGACGACGGCCGCAAAGCGGTCCCTGTTGCCCTTGTCGTCGACGACGGTGACACCGTCCGCCTGCCGTGTCACCTCGGCGACCGGCGTGCCGAGCCGAAGATCGGGGCCGAACCCGTCGAGCATGCGTGTCACATATTCGCGGCTGCCGCCGCTCACCGTGCGCCAGGCCGGCCGGTCTTTCAGCTGCAAAAGCCCGTGGCTCACGAAAAAGCGGACGAAAGCGAGCACCGGATAGGCGCGCATTTCCTCAGCCGTCGTCGACCAGATCGCCGCCGCCATCGGCAGAAGATGATCTTTCACGAAAGGCTCGCCGTAACGCTCTTCGGAAAGGTAATCCCCGAGCGTCAGAGAACGCGCCCTCTCCTGCCCGATCAGCGCCGGCGCCTCGCGGTAGAAGCGTAAGAGATCGCGCAGCATCGACCAGAAGCGCGGCTTCACGAGATTGCTGCGCTGGCCGAAGAGCCCGTTGAGGCCGGTGCCGGAATATTCAAGCCGCCCCCCGTCGAGCGAGGCGGCAAACGACATGTCGGACGCCTCCGTCGCCACGCCGAGATATTCGAACATCGCAACGAGATTGGGATAATTGGCGGCGTTGTAGACGATGAAGCCGGTATCGACCGCGATCCCGCCTTTTTCCGGCGGCAGCACCACGGTGTTGGAATGCCCGCCCGGCCGTCCCTCGGCCTCATAAAGCACGACCCGCCGCCCGCTCCGGCGCAAAAGCCAGGCGGCCGAAAGGCCCGAAATCCCACTGCCGATCACCGCGACCTTGCCGCCCTCGGCTTCCCCGGTCGTCTCTCCCGGCCCGTCATCTACGAATCGCTGCATGTCCGCCCCTTCTGTGCGGCAACGATAACGGTTTCAGGTAAAAATCCTGCGTCCGACTTTGGTGGCGCGCACAAAAGCCGGTGATTTTTCCGGAATCGCCTGAACTGGCACCGACCGCTGCGCGTATGTATTCTCAAGAGCGCACATCAAATCATCTCGCCCCACCTGCCAGGCCGCCCGAAAGGATCTTCCATGCCCACATCTCTCACCGCCTACATTGCGACGGCAATCGTCTTCTTCGGCCTCGATTTCGTGTGGCTGAGCCAGATGGGCGGCACCTTCTACAAGGATCGGCTGGGCGACCTGATGGCGGCAAAGCCCGATCTCGCCGTCGCCGGCCTCTTCTACCTCGTCTATGTCTTCGGCATCATCTATTTCGCCGTCTGGCCCGCCATCAACGGCGGCGGCTGGACGACGGCGCTCGTCGCCGGTGCGATCCTCGGCTTCGTCGCCTACGGCACCTACGACATGACCAACCTTGCCACCCTGCGCGACTGGCCGGCCTCCGTCAGCATCGTCGACATTTGCTGGGGCACCTTCCTCACCGGCTTTTCGGCACTGATCGGCTATCTCCTGACCCGCTGGATCAGCTGAGCCGCCGACCGCCATCCCCGCTCACGGGGGCTTCTTTGAGCCCCCGGTGAGCTGACGGAGGCGACGCCAAAACTGTCATGTCTCGTCATGAGAAAGACACGAATCTCGAAGCCGGAAGAATGGCTTCGAAATTTCAACTGTGACGAATTGACAGCTCCCTGAACCGCGATGCTACACAGCCGGCCCTTCCATAGTGCCGGCGCGCCGGTGCGTTGATCTTTCCACTTGAGCGATGTCGTTCCGTATCGGCGGAGGCATCGGCATGACCGGGAGAGCCCATGACCTGCGCCAGGCTCCGCGCCTCCGTTCTCGTTGCGGCCGCCATCGCCGCATCCCCCGCTTTCGCGCTCGACAACTGGCCGCAGGGCTGCGACTGGCAGAAAGATGTGGCGGGCTGTTTCCACAGCTTCCACGAAGGCCTGGCGCTCGTTCCCACCGGCCCTCTCGATGGCGCGCCCGTCTACGGCTATCTCGACCACGACGGCACAATGGCGATCGCTCCGCGCTTTGCGGAAGCGGAGCCCTTCGCCAATGGCCTCGCCGCGGTGAAGCTCGACGGCAAATGGGGCTATCTCGACAAGTCCGGCGCCTTTGCCATCGAACCGCAATATGACGCCGCCTATTCCTTCAACGCCGCCGGGGTCGCCATCGTCGAAGAGGGAGAGGCCGTCAGCCTGATCGACAGGACCGGCGCGGTGGTGAAGCGTTTTCCGCTCGGCGCGCGCTACATCGAGCCGGCGGATCAGGCGAAATATCAGCTCACGCCCATCGAGGCGCCGCTTGCCCCCGTCGTGTGGAACGCAGCGACGACCGACTCCCTCTCCCTGCCCGATGGCACCATGCGGGTGGAACCGGCCCCGTTCATCGAGGACGGCGTCTTCGTTCAGATCCGCGAAAGCCGCTATCGCGGCTCCTGGGGCCTTCTCGGCATGGACGGCGCGTGGATCGTCGCGCCGGAGGTGCTCGAGACGCAAAAACTGCCGATCACCGATGGCAAATCCTTCGCCGTCGACCGCGAAGACGGCTGGCAGATGGTGGATGCCGCCGGCAAGCCACTGAACGACACCTTCTTCCGCAGCCTCAGACTGATCGCGCCCGGCACCTGGCGCGCCAGAACCGAGGACCGCACCGAGCTGCTGCTCGACGCGGCGGGCGAGACGCTTGCCGAACTCGGCAAGGGCACGCGGGAGATCAAGTCCGACAAGACCTCCACCTATTTCCAGACCGAAGGCAAAGTGATCATCGCGCGTGCCGGGGGCGAGGTCGTGGAAAGAAAATTTCCCGACATCGGCTATGCGCGCCAGAAAGGCGATACGCTGTGGGTTTACGACAAGGACAACGGCGCAATCCAGGCGCTCGACCCGGACGGCGCGCCGCGTCTCGACGACGAGACGCTGGCAAAGCTTGACGCCTATTCGATCTCCCCGGTGTCCGCTGCCGACGGCAAGGCGGAAAGCCTGCCGCTTGCAACCTTGCGCCCGACCGATCGCAACACGCCGCCCGCGATCCTCACCCGCAAGGGCGAAATTGTCACACGCGCGGACTGGTCCGGCATCGACGCCTATTATGCCGACGAAGGTCCGCTCGTCGTGCGCGCCGACAACGATCTTTACGGCGCCATCGCGGCCAATGGCGATTGGGTGGTTGAGCCGGCCTACCGGCAGCTTGCCTCCTTCCACGACGGCTATGCGCTCGCCCAAAAGCCATCCGAGGACGACGGCCTGATCGTCGCCGCCGACGGCAGCGAGCATCCGGTGCCGCGCACAGTCTTCCGCGGCCGCGAGAACATGGCGGACGGCATCTTGACCTATCGCAAGCGTGATCCCGACACCGGCAACGCGCTGATCGGCCTCTGGGATATCGCCACGGACGAGGCGGTGGGCGAGCCGAAATTCGTCGAGATCGGCAAATTCGAAGACGGCTTCGCGCCGGCAAAAAACTCCGCGGCCTCCTACAAGGACCGTCACTGGGGCCTCATCGATCGCAAGGGCGAATGGGTGATCGATCCCGACGCGACGACCTCCCGCGAGCCCAAGCGCCTCGCCTCCGGCCTCTATCTTCTGGAGCGCAGCGAGGACGGAAAGAGAACGTATGCCCTCGCCTCACCCCGCAAAAAGCGGCTGATCGTTGAGGGCCTCGGCGAGAAACCGACCGAAATGCCGGAGGGAGGCTTCCTGGTTCGCCCGGCGGACGGCGGCGCGCTTCTCCTCGACAAGGCCGGCGAGACGCTCATGCAGGCGCAAGGCAATCCGGAAGACGTCACGCCCGAAGGCAGTTTGGTGATCCTGACCTTCCGCTCCGGCGAGGGCGCCGTCGATGCGAGCGGCGCATGGCGGATTCCCCCGCGCTATTCGCAAAGGCTGGACTTCGTCCTGCCGCAGCAGGTCGCGCGGACCTATGACGGCAGCAACAATGCGATCATCGGCGTCGACGGCGAGGTCCTCGCGCTCGACGCCGACGCGACACTGCCGATCCCGGGCATGGACCGCTACGCACGCACCTTCGACAAGGCGGGCGAGACCGCCCTCATCGATCGCGACGGCAAAGAATTCGCGCGCATCGACGGCCGCTACGCCATCCGCGAGAAAACCGGCAGCGAAGGCCTGGTCGCCTATCGCGACGAAGAAGCCAGGAAGGCCGGCTTCATGGATGCCGACGGCAACAAGGTCATCGGCCCGTTCTTCGAAACGCTTGGACCCATGAGCGAGGGGCTCGCCTATTTCCGGCGCCTCGGCATTTCGGGCAACCGGCTCGGCTACCTCCGCCGCGACGGCACGCGTGCCACGCCCGCCATCTATCTCTCGGCAAAATCCTTCAGCGAAGGAAAGGCCCTCGTGGTCGGTCGCGATGGCGATCTCTTCTTCATCGACAAGGAGGGCGAGCCGACGATCCGCTTCGCCGCCCAATGCGGCAACATCATCGTCGAGGATGGCGACGGCAATCGCACCTGGCCGGACGAGGTGACCTGCGAAACCGACGCGGGCGGCGATGCAACCGACAACGGGGCACCCGAAAACGGTTCATCCGAACAAAATGCAGACGACAACGGCAGCAAGCAGTGAGGCGGCCCATCATGAGCAAGACGGCATCCTTGGCGACGCTCGGCGCCGCCCTCCTCGCGAGCGCCCTCGCCGCGCCGACAGCGCAGGCACAGATGCAAACCTGCAGCGTCATGGGAGGCTCGTTCCTCTTCTCCGCGCTTTACCCTGCGACAGGCGAGATGCCGAGCCGCAGCAACGACTGCATGTCGGCGCTCGGCGACGGCATGGCCGCGGTGCAGCTTCCGATAGCCGACAAAAACATCGATGACATCGCGGCCGCCCAGCGCCGGGGCTATGGCCTCAGCGATCACAAATGGGGCTTCCTCGATCGCGACGGCAAACTTGCCATCTCGCCGAAATTCGACGCCGTGCAGCCCTTCGCGCAGGGCCTCGCCGCCGCCATGGACGGAAACCGCTGGGGCTTCATCGAAAGATCGGGAGATTGGGCCATCGCGCCCGATTTCGGCGAGGCCCAGCCCTTCGCCGAGATCGGCGTGGCCCCGGTGCGCAAACTCTCTGAATGGATGCTGATCGGGCGCGACGGCGAGCGGCTCGACATCGATCTCGGCGGGCAGCTCGCCTCGCTCTCCGTCGGGCCCGGCGAGCCAGCGCCTGTCAGAACCACCTACGCCCCCGTCTATCAAGGCCCGGACGGCAAACAGATCAGCTTGATCAAGGATCTGGAGATCGTCGAAAGCTTCGGCGCACCGGATGCGAACCTCTTCGTCGTCCGCGCCGATGGTGCACTCGGGATCGTCGATAGCGACTTGAACATTCTGGTGCCGCCGCTCTTCGATTACATCGATCCCCCGCGGAAGGCTGGCGGATTGTGGACGGCGGCCGGCGGGGCGACCTATCAGGCGCTTCTGAAGCCCGACGGCACCGTCGTCGGCTCAGAATACCGGGAGGTCCGGCAAATCAGCGACGATTTATGGTGGGCGTCCGGTGATGATCGTGAGGTCTTCATCATCAACCGCGCAGGAAAGACGCTCGCCGAGATCGACCGGCCGGGCCGCACTTCAATCGGCCAGTTCGGCCCCTTCGTCACATATCGCGCCGAGGATGAAACACGTGTCTTCGCGCCTCAGGCGGACGCGCCGGTCATTCTCGAAAAAGGCTTCCTCGCCGAGCGGACGATCCAGGACGAACTCCTGCTCGTCAAGGACGAGAAAGGTGCCGTCGCCGGGCTCATTTCGCGCGACGGGCATTACCTCTCCCGCAAGGATCATGACTGGGTCGGCCAGATCGATTCCGTCGAGATGAGGGGCGGCTGGTACTGGCCGAACGACATCGACGGCAGGCTCAACATTCTCGGGCCCGACCTTGAACCCCTGCTCACGCCCGAAGCCGTCGAGAAGCTCGACGGCTTCGGCGTCGAGATCGTGCCCCGCGTCGACAAGGCCGAGGGTCCGGTGCCGATCGCGATCCTCGACCAGACCTGGTGCCAGTGCAACGACGAGGGTACCGGCCTCCTCCTCTCCGACGGCAGCATGGTGGTCGACAAGACCTGGGGCCGGGTGAGCCTCCTGGAGGACGAACCCCTCAAGACCAACAAACCCCGCTTCGCCATCGCCACCGCCGAGGGCATCGGCATGATCGACGAGACGGGCAAAGTGCTGCTGGAGCCCTCGCAGGACCATATCAGCCACTTCCACAATGGCTTCGCGCTGACCTCCCAAAACGGCGACATCCGGGCGCTCGACCGCAACGGCAAGCTCCACGACATCCCCTCCGGCTTCGGCCTGAAGATCGTCTCCCCCGGCCTCGTGACCTATCAGGAGACGGCCGCGGCCGACGAGCTCCTGCGCCTTTATGACATCGCGGCCGGCGAGCCGGTGGGCGAGGCCCGCTTCCGCACGGTGCAGGACTTCGTCGCGGGTCAGGCGATCGCCAAGACCGCCGACGGCCGGCTCGGCGTCATCGACGAGAGCGGCGCCTGGATCCTCAAGCCGGATTACGCCGAGATCGAACGCATCAACGGCAAGCTCTGGGCGGTGCGCGAGGAACCGACCGGCGAAGCGTTCAGCACGAAGCCGAAGGCAATCGTCAACGCCGCCGGCGAAACGGTCGTGGCGTTCACGCCCTCCCTCAAGGTCACCACCTGGGCGGATGGGCGTGTCGAGGTGCTGTCGCACGAGACCGGACTGCATCGCCTTCTGTCGGAGAACGGCGACGTCGAAATCGACGGCCGCGAGACGGAGTTCGGACGCGTCGGCCATTGGCTGCGCACCGTCCGCCGGCCCGCCACGGGCTATCTGACTGCGAACGGCGATTGGGCCCTGCCGCTGCGCCGCGGTGTCGGTTCGTCCTTCCACGGCGATCGCGCCCTCTTCGCCACCGCCGAGGGCGCCCATCTGATCGATCGCGACGGCGAGACGAAAGCCGATCTCCCCGCTGCGCAATGGGCGTGGCCCGCGGGCGCCGACTGGCTCGTCGGCTGGAACGAGGACGAGGACAAGACGATCTATGCCGATGCGCAAGGCAAGGAGACGCTCAGCGTCGCAGGCCGCAGCGGATCCTTCCGCAACGGCGTTGCCCTGCACCGTCCGGACCGGGGCGAAAAGCCCGGCTGGATGGACCGCTCCGGCAAAAGCCTTGCTATCGGCAGGTACCGCGATCTTTCACGCCCCGACGATGAAGGCCTCGCCTATGCCGCCGCGCAGGAAGGCCTTTACGGCTACATCGACAGCGAAGGTCGCTATCTCATCCCGCCCGTCTTCCGGGACGCCTCGCGCTTCTCCGACGACCGGGCGATCGTCATGACGAGCTCCAGCGCCATGATGATCGACAGAGAGGCACACCCCCTCGCCCGCGTCACCGAAATGTGCGGCGTGCGCGTGCTCTACGGCCCGGACAATCGCCGTGTCTGGCCGGAAAGCCTGCCCGAGCGCTGTCGCTGACATAAAGGGCGCCGCCGGATGAGCCCGGCGGCGCCGCTCACCGATCTCCTCGCCGCCTGTGGAATCAGCTAAGCGGCCGCCGCTCCAAAACGTTCGCGAAAGCCGCGACGAGCGCATCTGCGATCGCCTCCGCCTGTGTGCTCTCGTCGCGCATGCGCAGCACGATCCGCGTTGGCGGAAGCGCGGGCAGGCCCTCATCGGCGCCGAGAACGCGGCAATGGCCCGGCACGTTGCGGGCCTCCAGGCACGCCACGCCGAGCCCGGCCTCCGCTGCCGCCTGGATCGCGGCAACACCTGTTCCGAGAAACGCGGTCCGCCACGGCACGCCGGCCGCTGCAAGCGCCGAGACGGCGATGTCGCGGATCTCGCAGGGTGCGGCGAGCGCCAGAAGCGGCAAAGGCTCCGGCACCGCCCAGACGAAATCGGGCGCCGCCAGCCAGACGAGCCGGTCGTCGATCAAATGCCGTCCCTCTCCCCCGAGATCGCCGGTCCGGCCGATGACGGCATCGAAACGCCCCTCCTCGAAGGCGCGAAACAGAACGTTCGACGAGCCGACATGCACGGCGAGCCGAATATCCGGCATATCCCGCCGAAACGCCGCCAGGATCGGCGGCAGCAGGCCACCCGCCGCATGGTCGCTGATCGCAAGCACGAAGGAGGTCTTCGTCGATTGTCCGAGCGCGCGCTCCGCCGCCTCGTCATGCACCTCCAGCACGCGCCGCGCATCCTGGAGAAAATCCGCGCCCGCGCGGGTCAGCGCGACGGAGCGCGGATTGCGTTCCAGAAGCCTTTTGCCGAGGCGCTCCTCGAGTTTGCGAATGCGCATGCTGATCGTCGATTGCGTCGCGCCGAGCGCCCTGCCCGCGGCCGTGAAACTCTTCGCATCGGCGACGACGGCGAACGCCCGCACGCAGTCGAGATCGAGGCTGGGGCCATGGGTCATTCGATTTCCCGATTTCAGTAATATTATAAATTCGTTTCTCCAATCATAGCGTCGCCGATAACCTTCGACAATCGCAACCAGTCGAGGAGAACGATCGATGCCGGTGACCAGGATCGCCCTGCGCAAGGGCAAGACGGCGGATTACAAGCAAGCGCTGATGGCCGAAATCTACGAAGCGATGCATGAGACCTTCGACGTCCCCGAGGACGATCGCTTCATGGCGCTTTCCGAGCACGATGAGGACACGCTGTGGTTCGGGCGCTCTTATCTCGGCATCGAGCGATCCGATGATTTCCTGCTCATCCAGATGACGGTGAGCCGCACGCGCACGCAGGAGCAGAAGAAGGCGCTTTACCGCGCCATCACCGAACGCCTCGCCCGCTCTCCGGGCGTGCGGCCGGAAGACGTCTTCATCAACCTTGTGGAAGTGGAGAAGGAAAACTGGTCCTTCGGCCGGGGCGAGGCCCAGCTCGTCTGAGGTCAGGGCTGTTTCCTAAAGGCGCCAGCGCGGTCTCAGAACAGGCGCACATCGAGCACGAACGGCTCAAAGCCGATCACCTTGATTTCTGAGGCCGCCGGATGCCGGTGATTGATGAGAACGTTCACGTCCGGCGATCCCTCGATCGGCACGATCGCGGAGGGCACTTTCAGAAGCGGAGCCGCCAGCGTGCGATGCCAGATATCGCCGCGCTCTTGCGTCCAGCTCTCCCGGCGCCGCCAGTCGGGCGGCATCTCGCCGAGATCGACGGTCTCCGCGGGCATGTCGTCGGGCGCCTCGTAGCGCACCATCGCCAGCTTTGGCAGCAAGGCTGGATCTTCGACATGGACGAGCTTCTCCAATACGCAGAGCGATGGAGAGGTGGCGGAGTAGGTCACGGCATGGCCGACGCTGTTCCATCGTCCGTCGAAGAGGAGGCCGTATCCCCCGTCGAAAGCCTGCGCGTAACGTTCGCCCGACAGTCGCCACAGCAGCATTACGCCGCCGCACCCCAGGCGATCTTGCCGAGAACCGTCTCGATGACGCGCGCGCCGGCGTCCGTCTGCGCAACGACGAGCGGCGTTTCGCCGTGGAGCTCCGCAAGCGGCCGGCGAAGCCAGATATGGGCCTTTTGCCTGTCGCCGAATGTCTCTTCTGCGAGAGTTTGCAGACGCAGCAGCCGCACCGCGCGGTCCGATTCCTCGACGGTCAGCTTCTGCTTCTTCTCGCTGCGATGGCGTCGCGTGCGCTGCGGAAGAACGAAGCGATCGATCTCCTGCTCGCTCAGCCCGGCCTCTGCCAGCCCCTTCAAGGCCGCGAGCGGCAGGCGGTTCTCAACCGCGCGTGCCAGCTCCGCCTGCGTGCGGACCGCGCCGCCGAGGACGGACGGCCCTCCGAGCTTGCGGGCAACCTCCTCCACCAACATCGACATGCGGCACCTCGCGCCGTAAGCGGCAACTTGCCGAAAATATGTCGGCACCTTGCCGCGATCAAGCGGGACGACGCAATGTGATCCGAGGCCAGACCCAGCAGCTCCCGACCTTCTCGAAGCGGGGACAGCCGCGCCAAAGGCACGTGACGCAAAAAGAATGCGCACACGACAACCGTCGCGGATGGAATTTTGGGAAAAAATGGTGACCCCGACAGGATTCGAACCTGTGACCCTCGGATTAGGAATCCGATGCTCTATCCTGCTGAGCTACGGGGCCTGATCGATTGCACCCGAGCCCCGGCACGCGGCCGACGGGCACAGGCGCCAAGCTCCTGCTATCTACCGTCTCGCGGAAGAGCGAACAAGCCCCGCGGGCTTCGTCTTCTGTCGGGCCCCATCTTCTGTCGCGCCCCGTCTTCTGTCGCGCCACCTGATCTGCGCGGCCCTCGCATCGGCCCACCTCGCCTCCACAGCACTCAGGCATCTCCCCCGGCGACATCCGAAGTTAATTACTTTACGAATTAAAGAAACCGTCAGTTTTCCAAGAAATCCCGGCCGCGATTTTTAGCCTCAGAATCTGCTTTTCACCGCCCCGTGACATCGTCTTTCTACATTCGTTCAAGTCTTCTACTTGAACTCCGGCGTTTTCCAGGCTCAGATATGCCGGCAAGCAAAAGACCGGCGACAAAAGCCGGAAACGACATCCGGGAGGAAACATGTCTGAGAACAAAACGCCCGTATCGCGCCGATCTTTCTTGAAAGCCGGAACCCTGGCCGCGGGGAGTGCGGCAGGCGCGCTTGCCGCTCCGGCCATCGTCTCTGCCCAGGGCACGCAGACCTTGAAGATGCAGTCGTCCTGGCCCGCCTCGGACGTCTTCCAGGACATGGCGAAGCAATATGCCGACCGCGTCGAGGCGATGTCGGGCGGACGGCTCAAGATCGATCTTCTGCCGGCGGGTGCCGTGGTCCAGGCCTTCCAGGTGCAGGATGCCGTCGCCGACGGCGTCATCGATGCCACCCACACCGTGACGGCCTATTGGTACGGCAAGAACAAGGCCGCCTCCCTCTTCGGCACCGGCCCGGTCTTCGGGGCCGACGCGTCGCAAATCCTCGCCTGGATCCATTTCGGCGGCGGCAAGGACCTTTACCGCGAGCTCGTCCAGGACGTCCTCGGCCTCAATATCGTCGGCTTCTTCGCCCTGCCGATGCCGACCCAGCCGCTCGGCTGGTTCAACCAGCAGATCACCTCCGTCGATCAGATGAAGGGCCTCAAATACCGCACCGTCGGCCTCGCCACGGACATCATGCAGGGCATGGGCCTGTCGGTGACGCAGCTTCCGGGCGGTGAAATCGTGCCGGCGCTGGAGCGCGGGGTCATCGAGGCCTTCGAGTTCAACAACCCGACCTCCGACCGCCGCTTCGGCGCCCAGGACGTGTCGAAGAACTACATGCTCGGCTCCTATCACCAGGCGGCGGAGTTCTTCGAAATCGCCTTCAACAAGGATCTCTTCGATTCCCTCGATCCCGATCTCCAGGCGATCCTGGAATACGGGGCGGAGGCGGCGAACACCGCCAATTACGGCCTCGCCATGGATCAGTATTCGAAGGATCTGCAGGGCCTGATCAACGAAGACGGCGTCACCGTCTCGCGCACGCCGGACGCCATCATGGCCGCCCAGCTTGAATCCTGGGACACCGTCCTCGAAGGCCTGATGCAGGACGAGTTCTTCGCCAAGGTGGTCGACAGTCAGAAAGCCTGGTCGGAGCGCGTCGCCTTCTACAGCCTGATGAACCAGGCGAATTACAAGCTCGCCTACGAGCATTACTTCCCCGGCAAGCTCGGCTTCTGAGACCCTCCGGCGGGGGTTTTCGGCCCCCGCCTCCTCCCCGATCCCAAGCCCGAGCCCGAGCGGTTTTCCGATGGAAGCCTATATCCGTTTCGCCGACAGGGTCTCCGCCTGGTTCGGCAAGGCCTTTGCCTGGTCGATCCTCGTCATGACCTTCGGCGTCGGCTACGAAGTCTTCGTGCGCTATGCGCTCGGGGCCCCGACGAGCTGGGCCTTCGACATTTCCTACATGATGTACGGCGCGCTCTTCATGATGGGCGGCGCCTACACCCTGTCGCGCGACGGCCATGTGCGCGGCGATGTCGTCTATCGGCTGTGGCGGCCCCGCACCCAGGCGATCGTCGAGCTCGTTCTCTATTTCCTGTTCTTCTTTCCGGGCATTCTCGCCCTCATCTTCGCCGGCTGGAAATACGCCTCGCGCTCGCTCCGCTACATGGAAGTGAGCGTGATGAGCCCGGCCAACGTGCCGATCTTCCAGTTTAAACTCATCATCGTCGCCGCCGGTATCCTGCTCTTCCAGCAAGGCATCGCCCAGGTCTTCCGCTGCATTCTGTGCATCCGAAGGGGCGCCTGGCCGCAACACGAAAGCGATGTGGAGGAGCTCGAAGAGCAGCTCATCAAGGAGCATGAGCGCGACATCCTCCACCATGGCGGCGAGGCGATCGACATCGTCCTGCCGGCCGGCCAGACCCGCAATATCTTCCACCGCGACCGCCCCATCCATCGCGACGAACGCGACGATGGCGGGCCCGTTGAGCGACCCAAAGGTCCCGGCACGAAGGGCGAAAGATGACCGATCCGCAAATCGCCGTGGCGATGCTCGGCATCTTCATCTTCACCATCATGCTGGGCTTTCCGATCGCCTTCACCTTGATGGCGCTCGGTGTGGGCTTTGGCTACTACGCCTATTTCGACGCCGACCGGCAATGGCGCCTCTACGAGCGGGCCATCACCGACGGGGCCGATCTGTGGACGCGCATCGAGACCTGGCTCAGCGGCTTCTTCAACAACCGCATCTTCGATCTCTTCGTCAATCAGACCTATTCGGTCATGTCGAACGACGTTTTGACCGCCGTGCCCCTCTTCCTCTTCATGGGCTACGTGGTGGAGCGCGCCAATATCGTCGACCGCCTCTTCTCCACGCTGCAGATCGCGGCCAAGCGCATCCCGGGCTCGATGGCCGTGGCCGCCCTCATCACCTGCGCGCTCTTCGCCACCGCCACCGGCATCGTCGGCGCCGTCGTCACGTTGATGGGCCTTCTCGCCTTCCCGGCGATGCTCAACGCCCGTTACAATACGAGCTTCGCCTCAGGCGTCATCTGCGCCGGCGGCACGCTCGGCATCCTCATCCCGCCCTCGATCATGCTGATCGTCTATGCGGCGACCTCGGGCGTCTCCATCGTCCGCCTTTATGCCGGCGCCCTCCTGCCCGGCCTCCTGCTCGCCGGCCTCTACGTCGTCTACGTCGTCGGCCGCGCCTGGCTCAATCCGAAGATCGCGCCCCGGCCGCCGGAAACGGAAGAAACGCAGGTCTCGGGCTTCGCCCTGTTATGGCTTTTGATCACCTCGTTCTTCCCGCTGGCGATCCTCATCCTCTCCGTGCTCGGCGCCATCCTCTTCGGCCTTGCGACACCGTCGGAAGCCGCCGCCGTCGGCGCTCTCGGCGGTCTCATCCTGGCGCTCGCCTACCGCGCCCTCACCTGGCAGCGGCTGCAGGAATCCGTCTATCTGACGGTCAGAACCTCGGCGATGGTGTGCTGGCTCTTCGTCGGCTCCTGGACCTTCTCGTCGGTCTTTTCCTATCTCGGCGGCGAACAGGTCATCTCCGATTTCGTCACCGGCCTCGACATCTCGCCGATCGTATTTCTGATCCTCGCCCAGATCATCATCTTCCTGCTCGGCTGGCCGCTCGAATGGTCGGAGATCATCATCATCTTCGTGCCGATCTTCCTGCCGCTCCTGCCGCATTTCGGCATCGATCCCCTGTTCTTCGGCATTCTCGTCGCGCTCAACCTGCAGACCTCCTTCCTCACCCCGCCGATGGCGATGTCGGCCTATTACCTCAAGGGCATCGCGCCGCCGCACGTGCAGCTCGTCGAGATCTTCAAGGGTTGCATGCCCTTTCTCGGCATGGTCATCCTCGCCATGGCGCTCATCTACATCTTCCCGGGGGTGGTCTACTGGCTACCGAATCTCGTTTACGGACGGTGAGCGAATGGAGAGAGCGAGATGACGGCCGAACGAACCTTGGATGCCTGCGAATTGCGCGACCGCCTTGCCCGCGGCGAGATCAGCGCGCTTGCCGTCGCCGAGGCCTGTCTGACGCGCGTCGCGGAGAAGGAAGGCGAGATCGAAGCCTTCGCCTTTCTCGATGCCGACCATGTCCTCGCCCAGGCGCAGCGTCTCGACGATTGGCGCAAGGCCGGAAAGCCGATCGGCCGCCTGCACGGCCTTCCCGTCGGGCTCAAAGACATCATCGACACCGCCGATATGCCGACGGAAAACGGCACCGTGCTCGATGCCGGACGCCGCCCGCGCCAGGATGCCTTCGTCGCCGCGAAATTGCGGGCGGAAGGCGCGATCCTCTTCGGCAAGACGACGACGACCGAGCTCGCCTATTTCGCTCCGACGAAGACCCGCAATCCGCATGATACGACGCGCACGCCCGGCGGCTCGTCGGCCGGCTCCGCCGCGTCCGTCGCCGCCGGCATGGTGCCGCTCTCGGTCGGCACGCAGACCAACGGCTCGATGCTGCGCCCGGCGTCTTATTGCGGCGTCGTCGGCTTCAAGCCGGGCCACGGTGTCATCCCCCGCACCGGCCTCATCGTGCAATCGGAGCCGCTCGACACGATCGGCGTCTTCGGCCGTTCGGTGGAAGATGCGGCCCTCCTCGCCGAGGTGCTGCAGGGCTACGATGCCGGCGACCACGACACGCATCCGATCGCCCGCGACCGGCTTCTTGAGATGGCGCGCAGCACGCCTCCGGTGAAGCCGCAATTCGCCTTCATCAAGACGCCCGTCTGGGACAAGGCGGATGCCGACATGCAGGGCGCCATGCAGGAGCTCGCCGGTCTTCTCGGTGACCAATGCGACGAGGTGGAGCTTCCCGCCGCCTTCGCCAACGCCCATCCCGCCCATCGCCGCCTGATGATGGCGGGCTTTGCACGCAATCTCCGCCCCTGGGCCGAACGCGGCTGGGATCAGCTCAGCCGGCACATGCAGGACGCCATCGAAGAAGGCCGTGAGATCAAGGCCGTCGACTATCTCGCCGCTCTCGACTGGCGCAACATCCTCAATGCCGGGCTCGACCGCGTCTTTACCCGCTATGACGCCATCCTGACGCCGGCCGCGCCCGGCGAGGCGCCTGCGGATCTGACGACGACCGGCGACCCCGTCTTCAACACCATCTGGTCGCTCTGCGGCGTGCCGGCGCTCAGCCTGCCGCTGGCCAACGGGGCGAACGGCATGCCACTCGGCATCCAGATCGTCGGCGCCCGCGGCCAGGAAGGGCGCCTTCTGCGCACGGCGCGCTGGCTGATGAACCATGTCGCCGCGTCGCCGGAGCCGGAGGACCGCCCATGAGCGATTGGAGCAACGGCATCCTGGCCTTCGTGGCACTTGCGGGCTTTGCCCTCTTCCTCTTCATCATCGCCTGGTGGGTCCGCGAGCCGGACCTCGTCATCGTCCTCGCCGTTGTGGTGGCGATGGCGGCCTATGATTTCTGGGGGCATCCATGGCGGCAGCGGCGGGCCGAGGAGCGCGCGCAAGGCGAGAGCGACACCTGAATTTCCGGGCACGCCGCACGCAATTCTGCGGCGCCCTTCTCTGTCTCTCGCTCGTCGCCTCGCCCCTGCCGGCGCGGGCGGACATCTGTAAGCTCTCAGGCGGCGAAAGCCTCTTCGCCGCGCATGCCGAAGAGCCGCGCACCATCGTCACGCAAACCAAGAGCTTCGCGCTCGCCGGCATCGCTCCCCCCTCGCTTCTCGACGAGCGCCTGCCCGACGCGGCGATGCTCGCCGCCATCAACAATTTGCTGGCCTCGTCCACCGCGCGGGCGGTGGCGCTCTCCGAAAAACCCGACCGTTGGAACCGCATCCCCGTCTGGATCATCAGTGACGCCGCCTTCCTCCAGGAGGAGCTTCTCCGCCAAGGCCTTGCCGTTGCGGTTCCCTTTGCCGGGGACGGTCTCGGCGAGACCTGCGCCACACGTCTCTTCGCGGCGGAAGAAGAGGCGCGAAAAGCCGGCCGCGGCATCTGGAAAACCCCGGGCCTGGTGCGCCAGGCGAAGGATGTGAAAGCGCTTTCGTCACAATATGGCCGCTACGGCATAGTGGAAGGGACCATCATTTCTGTTGGGGACCGGCCTTATCGCACCTATCTGAATTTCGGACGCGACTGGTCGCACGATTTCACCGCGGAGATTGACGGCCGGGACGTCGCGGTCTTCGGCGGGGAGCAGCAACTTCTGGGCCTCGTCGGAAAGACGGTCCGTCTGCGTGGCTTCCTCGATGAGAAAGGCGGCCCGATGCTTCTGCTGCGAAGGTCCTCGCAGCTTGAAATGATGGACGCGCTGCAACACCGCTGAGGTTTCGCAACAGAGGGCCCCAAGACTGATGTTCATGAGCTTGATTTGCGACCGAAAGACGCGCATGGGCGTTGGTATGCGCAGGTCGTTGCTCTCTCTGTTCGTCGTCGCCTTGCTCGGCGGTTGCCAATTGGGACCGTCTCCGAGCCAGCTCGGCCGTGTCGAGCCGGTGGCCGCTCTGCCTCAGCCGGGCCCGACCGTGTCGCCGGCCGAAAGCGCCATCGGCGCGCGTGAGCATCAGCGCGTCCTCGCCCAATATGGCGGCGTCTACAGCGATCCCGACGTGCAGCGCGAGACCGAGCAGATCGTCAAACGTCTCGTCGAAGCCTCCGATGAGCCCGGCCGCAGCTACCGCGTCACCATCCTGAATTCGCCCGTCGCCAATGCCTTCGCGCTGCCCGGCGGCTATGTCTATGTCACCCGAGGCCTGCTCGCCCTTGCCGACGACCGCGCCGAGGTCGCCGCCGTCCTGGCGCACGAAATGGCGCATGTCATCCTGAAGCACGCCATCGCGCGCGCCCAGAAGGCACAGACGAGCGAGCTCGTGGAACGCGTCGCAACCGACGTCCTCTCCGATTCGAAGGCCGGCCAGTCGGCGCGCCTCAACTCGCGTATGACGCTCGCGAGCTTCTCGCGCGATCAGGAGAACGAGGCCGACAGAACCGGGGTGCAGATCGCCGGCCGCGCCGGTTACGACCCCTTCGCGGCCTCCCGTTTCCTCGACAAATTGAAGCGTTATGCGGCCTTCCGCTCGGCAAGCGGCGAGAAGGACGACGCACAGAACTTCCTCTCCTCGCATCCGGCGGCTCTGGAGCGGCGCGCCCTCGTCATCAAGGCGGCCCGCCAGTTCGGGGCGCCGGGCGTCGGCGAACAGGGCCGGATTCCCTATCTCAAGGCGATCGACGGCCTCGTCTATGGCGACGATCCGTCGGAAGGCTTCGTGCGCGGCCGCGAATTCCTGCATCCGCGCCTCGCGATCAGCTTCAAGGTGCCACCGCAATACCGCCTCGAAAACACGCGCGAGGCGGTTCTCGCCGCCGCGGGCCGCGATACGGCCATGCGCTTCGACGGCGTCAAAGCCCCAGAAAACCAGAGCCCTGAATCCTATCTCGCCTCCGGCTGGATCAACGGCCTGGAAGAAGGCTCGATCGAGCCGCGCACCGTCAACGGCCTTCCCGCCGCCGTCGCCACGGCCGTCGCCGGCGACTGGCAGTTCCGCATCGGTGCGATCCGGCTCGGCAGGTCCATCTATCGCTTCATCTTTGCCCAGCGCGGCGGTTCCGGCGACATCGATGCGGCCTTGTCTCAGACGCTTGCAAGCTTCCACCGCCTCGATCCGGTGGAGGTCGCGCGCCTGCGCCCGCTCAGGATCGACCTCGTCATCACCAATCCCGGCGACACGGTGCAGAGCCTCGCCACCCGCATGAAGGGCGTTGAACGAGGCGAAGAGCTTTTCC
Organism: Afifella marina DSM 2698; assembly: GCF_900102695.1. Lineage (GTDB taxonomy): Bacteria > Pseudomonadota > Alphaproteobacteria > Rhizobiales > Afifellaceae > Afifella > Afifella marina. Next base: position 273,249 of record NZ_FMVW01000002.1, on the reverse strand, counting down.
GTATCCTGAACGGCCTCTCCGACGACGAACCCATCGGCGCCGGCCGCATGGTCAAAGTCATTTCCGATTGAGACGGGGATTTTCGGGCGGCACGCTCTGTCAGCGAGCCTGCGGCGGAGATCAGGAAGCGGCGAAGTCCGCGAAGGCTGAGGCGACCCGCTCGTAGACGTCGCGCTTGAACGGCACGATCAATTCCGGCGTCCGCTCCAGGCGCTCCCAGTTCCATTGCAGGAATTCGGCCTTGTGGCCGTCATGCGGACCGATATCGATTTCCGCCTCGTCCCCCTCGAAGCGGAAGGCGAACCATTTCTGCGTCTGGCCGCGATAGCGCCCCTTCCAGACCGAGCGGCAGAGTTCTTCCGGCAGATCGTAGTGCCACCAGAGGGGCGATTCGGCGAGAAGCGTGACGGAGCGCATCGCCGTCTCCTCGTAGAGCTCGCGTTTGGCGGCCTCCAGCGGCGTCTCGCCACGGTCGATGCCGCCTTGCGGCATCTGCCACGCATAGCCGGAGGAGACACTCTCCTCGCCGCCCGTCCTGCGCCCGACGAAGACGAGCCCGTCGGCATTGAAGACGGCCAGGCCCACACACGGACGATAACCTTCGAGCGGCTCCGCAAAGCCGGTTTCATGCAACATCTTGCCGTTCATTCCTCTTGCTGCGCCAAGGCGCTCACCGGCACGAACGAGATCCCGCGCGCCTCCGCCTCGGGGATCCATTCCGCCAGCGCCGACACGGTCGACGGAAAGGCCGAGGCGACGCCAACGGCCCGCCCCTTCTGGCGCGCGATCGCCTCCAGATCGTCGAGCGCCTGGGCCACCAGGGCCGGCTGCCTCTGCTCGTCGATGATCCTGTCGGCCACCACGACCGGTGTGCCGAGCGACGGGCCGAGCCGCGCCGCAACGCTCAGATCCGAACTGCCGTCGTCGACATAGAGAAGGCCGCGCTCGCCGAGACTGGCGAGAAGCGGCCGCATCGCATCGGTCTCGGACGTAAACCGTCCGCCGAGATAATTCATGACGCCGGTATAGCCGCCGGCTCGGCTCAAAATCCACGCCAGACTGTCGGCATTCGCTCCGCTTTTCGCACTGACGAGGAGCGTGTGCTCGCCCGGATCGGTGCTCGGATAGCCGAAAGGCTCCATCGGCGCCTGCAGGAGGATTTCATGTCCGTCGGCGCGCGCATCGCCGGCCCAGCGATTGAGGCTCGATCCGGTCGCGGCAAACGCGAAGGTGACGTCGCTCGGCAAGGCCCGGATGGCACGCTGCGTGCCCGTCTGGCTGATGCCGAGCCCGCCGACGACGATGGCGATATGCGGCTGGTCGGGCGCCAGATAGGCCGGCCGCGCATAGGCGTCGCGCGGCAGCGTGCCGTCGTCGCCGATGCGCGGCAGCGGCCCATAGGCGGAACTTTCCTGCAATTCGGGAAGCGGCGCACCGGCGAAGAAGGCGGTGCTCGACGGCGCCTGCTGCAAGGCCGCCTGCATGCGCTCGAAATCCGTTTGCGGCTCGGAAGAGGCGGCCGCGTCGGGCTGCGCCGGATCGGTGAAGAGCGAACCCACACCGGACGGGGCGCTCGCGCCCGCCTCCATCTCCCAGCCGGGAGCCGCAAGCGCCTGGCGGCGCGCATCTTTAAGGGAGGTCTTGTCGATGCTGCCGGTCGTCTCGGGCCCGGCACCCTTCACTTCGGCGACCGCGACGGCGCGCCCGCCATCGGGATCATCGACGAGTGCCGTCCACATCAAGGCGGTGACGAACACCACCGCCGCGAGAACGAGCGGCACATACAAAATCCAGCGCAGCCGTCCCTTTCGGGCCGGCCGCGCCGGCCGTTTCAAAGGTGCATTGAGCTCGTCGGCCGCCATCGACCCCGTCGGCTGGCTCATGCAGCGGGGCGGGAATGCCCCGCTGATTCGTCAGTTAGGTATACCCTGGGACGGGTCCGCCGGAAACCGGTTGTTGACCTGGATGCCGCGCAGAAGATCAAGCGCATATTGCAGCTGCTTGTCGTCCTTGGCATCTGCCGGCACATAGGCCGACGCCGCGGAGACCTTCTCCTCTTCGCCGTCCTCGCTCGATAGATGGCCGCGCAGATTGGCCTCGCCCGTCGCTTCCTCGCTGCCCTTCAGTTCTTCCGGCAGCTCCTGCACGACCTCGATATCCGGCTCGATGCCCTTTGCCTGGATCGAGCGGCCCGAAGGCGTGTAATAGCGCGCCGTCGTCAGCCGGATGGCACCGTTGCGGCCAAGCGGGATGATCGTCTGCACCGAGCCTTTGCCGAAGGAGCGCGTGCCGACGATCGTCGCACGGCGATGATCCTGCAGCGCGCCGGCCACGATCTCCGAAGCCGAGGCTGAAGCGCCGTTGACGAGAACGATGACCGGCTTGCCGTCGGCCTTGTCGCCGGCACGCGCCGTCGCGCGCTGCACGTCGTCTTCCTTGCGGCCGCGCGTGGAGACGATCTCGCCCTTGTCGAGGAAATCGTCCGACACGGCGATCGCCTGGTCGAGAAGGCCGCCCGGATTGTTGCGCAGATCGAGGATATAGCCCTTGAGCTTGTCCTTGCCGATTTCCTTCTTCAGCTCGCTGAAGGCATCGTTGAGGCCGTCGGCGGTCTGCTCGTTGAACTGCGTGATACGGATATAGCCGACATCCTCCTCGGCGCGGTCGCGCACCGAACGCACCTGGATGATGTCGCGGATGATCTTGATTTCGAGCGGCTTCTCGACGCCCTCGCGGCGGACCGTCAGCGTGATCGGGGAATTCACCGGGCCGCGCATCTGATCGACGGCCTCACGCAGCGACAGACCGGCGATCGGCTCGCCGTCGAGATGCGTGATCACATCGCCGGCGCGCACGCCCGCTTTGTCGGCCGGCGTATCTTCGATCGGCGTCACGACCTTGATGAGGTCGTTCTCCTGCGTCACTTCGATGCCGAGCCCGCCGAATTCGCCGCGCGTCTGCACCTGCATGTCGCGGAAGCTCTTCGGGTCGAGATAGCTCGAATGCGGATCGAGCGAGGTCAGCATGCCGTCGATCGCTGATTCGATCAGGTCCTTCTCCGAAGGCTCCTCGACATAATCGCTGCGCACGCGTTCGAAGACGTCGCCGAAAAGGTTGAGTTGGCGGTAGGTTTCAGAGGAAGCGGCCGTCGCCGAACCGGTCTGCCCGACTTGCACGACAGCGCCCATGGCCACCGCGCCAACGACCGCTCCTGCGGCCAGCAGGCCCATCTTACGCATCATCCTCGAACCTCTTTTTGCTCGCGCCGGTCCCACCACGGATCCGGGTCGATCGACCGTCCATCCTTGCGGAACTCGACATATAGAACGGGCTGGGCGGAAGTGTGGTCAATATCACTAAGGCTTGCAAGCCGCTCTGCGCCCATAATCGCGACCGGCTCCCCAGCCAGCACGAACTGGCCAAGTGCCACATCTATGCGCTCAAGCCCAGCCAGAACAACATGATATCCGCTCCCGACGTTCAGGATCAAGACCTGCCCGTAGCTGCGGAAGGGTCCCGCATAGACGACCCAGCCATCGGCGGGTGAGACAACACGCGCACCCGGACGTGTGGCGATCGAAATCCCGCCGGCATGCGCCCCGAATTCGTCCTTCTCACCGAAATGCGTCAGGATCGGGCCCGCCGCCGGCAGCGGCAAAATCCCGCGCGCCTTGTCGAACTCCACAGCCGGTGCCATGCGCGCCGTATCCTGGAGATCGCGCGCTGCCTCTTCGGGCGTCTTGTTGCGGGCGGCTTCCTCCGCCCGTCGCGCCTCTTCGGCGGCCCGCGCCGAGGCCTCGACCTCTTTTTCCAGCGAGCCGATCAGGTCTTCGAGCCCGCTCGCATCTTCGGCGAGCGCGGCCGCTTTCTTCTGTTCGTCGGTGAGTGCCGCCTCGGTTCTCTGGCGCTGCTCTTTCTTCGATTCGATCAACAGATTGATGCGCGTCTGCTCTTCGCCGAGCGTCGCATATTGCTTCTTCAGATCCTCGTGCTCTTCTTCGATGCGCGCCTTGAGCTGCGTGAGCTCGGCGAGATCGGCGGCAAGCGCCTCTGCCTCCACGCGAATATCCGGCAGGACGGCGCCGGCGAGGATCGAACCGCGGATCGCCTTCAAGGCATCTTCCGGCCGCGACAGGATCGGCGGCGGCGGCGTGCCGCCCATGCGCTGCAAGGCCGCGAGCACTTCGCCCAGAACTTCGCGCCGCGCCTCCAGCGACAGACGCACCCCGTCCTCGTTGGCCTGCAGCCGGTCGAGGCGGACTTCGGTTTCCTGGATGCTGTTTTCCGCCCGCCGCAGCCGCTGCGCGGTCGCAATCAGTTCGCTGCTGAGCTTCGCCCGGTCGGCTTCCACCGTCTCGATCTCGCGGCGCAGCGCTTCCTGGCGTTTTTTGGAGACTTCGATCGAGCGCCGCACCGCTTCGAGCTCGGCCGCCCGCGCCCGGCGTCTCGCTTCGGCGGACAGGGACATGCCTCCCCCGGTCGTCGCATCGCCCGTAACCGCAGCCTCATCCGCCACAGCCGCCTCGTCCGGCACCTCCGTCTCGGTGGCGAAACTCGGCCCGAACGCGAGCGGCAGCCCGGCACAGACGAGCACCGCCGCCCGAATGCCGTTCCTCAGGATCCGCGCCCGATATGTCGGAGAGTGATTCGTCACCGTCTCACGATGCCAGTCGATCAAGGCTATGCGCCACGCCTTTTGGAGAGACACTCACCGACGCCCGTCCGGTCAAGTGCGTTCTCGCAGGCGCCTGAAAGCACCGCTCACCTCATGCGCGGTGATAAGGATGCCCGCTCAATATGGTGACGGCGCGGTAGACCTGCTCGGCGAGCATGGCACGGGCGAGCTTGTGCGGCCATGTCATGCGTCCGAAGGCGATCGCCGCGATCGCCTCCTCGCGCAGGCTCGCATCGAGCCCGTCCGGCCCGCCGATGACGAGACAAAGGCCGGAAACGCCCTTCTCCGCCTCGCCGCCGATGAGGCCTGCGAAATCTTCGGAGGAGAGATTGCGGCCCGTCTCGTCGAGCGCCACGATCGGGTATCCCGCCGCAAGCTTTTTGAGGCTCGCAGCTTCCTCCGCCTTGCGGTCGTCTGCCCTCGAGGCGGAGGATTCGGCAATTTCGCGCACGCTGATCCCGCTGATGCCGACGGAACGGCCGGCTTTGCCGACCCGCTCGAGATAGCGGGCCGCAAGGTCGGCTTCCGGTCCGGCCTTCATCCGGCCGACCGCGAGAACAAGGATCTGCAACGCGTATAACCCGGCCTACTCAGCCCTGGACGCGGCGCTCCGCATAGGGCTCCGCCGACCACATCTTTTCCAGGTTGTAGAACTCGCGCACTTCCGGACGGAAGACATGCACGATCACGTCCCCGGTATCGATCAGCACCCAGTCGCAATGGGGCAGCCCTTCGACCCGCGGAATGTTATGGCCGAGGCCCTTGAGCTCGCTGATCACCCTTTCGGCGATGGCGCCGACATGGCGATGCGAGCGCCCCGAGGCGACCACCATGTGATCCCCCAGCGCGGATTTCCCGGCGATGTCGATGGTCACAACATCCTCGGCCTTCGCATCGTCCAGGCTCGAGAGGACGGTTTTCAGCTCATCCGCCGCTATAAGGTTGGCGCCGGCATGAGACGCGTGAGGCGCAAACATCGGAATGCTCGCCTCGCTCTGGCTAGTAGTCAGGAGTAAGATCCTCTTTCCTTCCTGCCGTGAATAGGCCGGGCCAAAAGTAAGCCACATGCCTACGGTGACGTTGTGTCACCCCTTAAAGATAGAAACGACACCATGACAGTTTCAAGTCCAATCTCTCCGGAAGAGGCCTGTCATGGACGATGTGACGCGAAAAATCGCGCTTTCTGGCATAGCCTTAGCGCATCTCAGCCGCTCGCGGCCCGCAGCGCCGTCGATGAAACCGGCGTGCGCGGCCCCGGCAGGACGACGAAGGCGGGGGCTCTCAGGTCGGCGAGGCAGGCCGCCGATTCGTTGCCGTGGCGATAGGGAGCGAGAACCCGGGCCGCCGGCGCGGCAAGCGGCGCACTCAAAGAACCAGGCCTTGGCACGATGGCGATCGGCACGCTTGCGGCGATCTCCTGCCAGCTTTCCCACAGGTGAAAGTTCTGGAGATTGTCGCCGCCCATGATCCAGACGAAGCGCGTCGCCGGCTCGCGTGCCGCAAGTCGCGCCACGAGGTCGGCCGTGAAGCGGATGTGCCAGCGGTTTTCGATCGCCGTCACCTTGAAGCGCGGATGGCTCGCGATCCGCGCCGTCGCTTCCAGCCGCTCCCGCAACGGCTTTAAGCCATGCGGCGCCTTCAAGGGATTGCCCGGCGTCACCAGCCACCACACCTGATCGAGCTGCAAAAGCCGCAGCGCCCGGAGCGCCACCTGCCGGTGTCCGATATGCGGCGGATTGAACGAGCCGCCGTAAAGCCCGATCCGCTGCCCCCGCCCATGCGGCGGGAGGCCTTCGTAAATCCGGCTGTCGCGGGCTTTGTGTAACGAACTGGAGATCGCTGCGCCTCGCCCCTAGGTCCGCGTCTGGCCGCTGCCATAAACGCAGTATTTGAAGCTCGTCAGCTGCTCCACGCCGACGGGCCCGCGGGCGTGCATCCGCCCCGTCGCGATGCCGATCTCCGCCCCCATGCCGAACTCGCCGCCATCGGCGAATTGGGTGGAAGCATTGTGCAGCACGATGGCGGAATCGACGAGCGCCATGAACCGGCGGGCCGCCGCCTCATCCTGCGTGATGATCGTCTCCGTATGGCCGGACCCGTAGCGGGCGATGTGCTCGCTCGCCGCCTCGACGCCGTCCACCACCTTCACGGCGATGATCTTGTCGAGATATTCCTTAGGCCAGTCCTCCTCGGTCGCCGCATGGGCCTGCGGGAAGAGTGCCCGCACATTCTCGTCGCCGCGGATCTCGCAGCCGCCCATGGAAAGCGCCGACAGGATCGGTTCAAGATGCGTCTTGGCCACGGCCTCATCGACGAGCAGCGTCTCCGCCGCGCCGCAGATCCCGGTGCGCCGGAGCTTGGAATTGACGGTCACGTCCACCGCCATCTGCAGATCCGCCGCCTCGTGCACATAGACGTGGCAGACGCCTTCCAGATGCGCGAAAACCGGCACCCGCGCCTCCTTCTGCACCCGCTCCACCAGGCTGCGCCCGCCGCGCGGCACGATGACGTCGAGATTGCCGGCAAGGCCCGCGAGCATTTCGCCGACGGCCGCGCGGTCGCGCAGCGGCACGAGTTGGATCGCATCCTCCGGCAGTCCGGCGACGCGCAGCCCTTCGCTCAGGCAGGCATGGATCGCCGAAGAACTCTCCAGCGAATCCGAGCCCCCGCGCAAAATCACGGCATTGCCAGCCTTGAGGCAGAGCGCACCCGCATCGGCGGTGACGTTCGGCCGGCTCTCATAGATCACGCCGATGACGCCGAGCGGCGTGCGCACGCGCGAAATCTTGAGCCCGTTCGGCCGCTCCCAGGAGGCGATCACGTCGCCGACCGGATCGGGCAGCGCCGCCACCTCTTCAAGGCTCTTCGCGATCGCCTCGATGCGCGCCGCATCGAGCTTCAGCCGGTCGAGCATCGCGGGCGCGAGCCCGTCCGCCTCGCCACGCTGCATGTCGCGCGCATTGGCGTCCAGAATCTCGTCGGCGCGTCCGCGTACGGCATCCGCCATCGCTTGCAGCGCCGTATTCTTCTCGTCCGTCGTCGCAAGCCCAAGCGGTCGCGAAGCCGCGCGGGCACGAATGCCCATTTCAGCCATCAAGGCAGCGGCGTCGTTGTTCTGTCGCAGGGCTGCGAAAACCATCTTCGTCTCCACGTTTTTGGAGGGGAACAAGTGCTGTTAGCGCGGCGGGCGCAAGAGGGGCAAGGCGCAAGAGGAGCAAGGGCAGAGCCTTATCGCTGATAAGGCAGGCCCTCGTCATCGAGCTGCGCCTGCACCAGCGCAGCCAGATAATCTTCCATCTCGGTGAAATCGAGATGGCCGTTTTCCCAAGCCTGATCGGCTGCGGCTAAAGCGTCTTCATACCCGCGTCGGTCCTCGCGGATGCGCTCTGGGAGGATCTTCCGGCCCGGCAGCAACGCCCCCGCGCGGACGCAAAGAAGATAATAGCTGGCCGCTCGCGCGGTTCTGCCGTTTCCCTCGATAAAGGGGTGTATCCAATTCAGACGCCATAACCCGTAGGCCGCGAGTTCGGTCGGGGTCCAAATGTACCAGTTTTCATGCACGTTGGAGATGAAACGGTCCATCCAATCGGCGACATCCTTGAAATGCGGGGGCTTGTGGTCGCCAACGTAAATGGGCTCCTCCCGATAGCGCCCGCCGAATGCCGAGATATTGGCCACCGCGATATGGTTGAGCACCCACAACATGTATTTATCGAAAGCCCGACCCTGCTGTATTCCGATCTCGATACAATTCGTCATGTAGTCGCACTGACGCAGAAGTTTTTGCTCCTGCATCCGCACGTACAGATCGCCGTTCTCTTCTTCCAGAACCAGCATGCCATCGACCTCGACTGGAAGCCGAACCACTTAATCAGGCGGGGTTTCGGATCCGAATATGCCCAGCCGCCTCCTTGGCGGATTCCTTGGTTATTCGAGATCCTCGCGGCGCATTCCCGTAGGCGAAACTGGCCCGCTGCTCGAGAATTTGCTCATCCGTCATCACGACATTCTTCGCTTGCTCCAAGCACGCGCGCAATTCGGGTCGATCGGGCGCACGCTTCAGGGCTGCCTTACGTTCGGCCATCCGTCCCTCCAACAAGTCCTATAGAACCATATCCCAACAACCCTTGCCGGCAAGTGACACGCGTCGGACAAGGCATCCCGTTCACATGTCGGCCACTCACGTCTCTCGGAGCACGAGATCGTCGTGATGGACGATCGCCGAGCGCCGCACATAGCCGAGAATTTCGGAGATCTCCTTCGATTGGTGCCCGATGATCTGCGCCGCCTCGTCGGCATCGTAACCGACGATGCCGCGGCCGATCTCGATGCCGTCCGGATCGACGAGAAGCACCGTATCGCCGCGTGCGAAATGACCGGAAAAGCCGCTGACGCCCGGCGGCAGCAATGAACGTCCGGCCCTGAGCGCCTTCACCGCCCCCGCATCGAGGCTGAGCGAGCCTTTCGGCTCCAGATGACCGGCAATCCAAGCTTTTCGTGCCGTGGCGGGCGTCGTCTGCGGCCGGAACCAGGTGACGGGCGCCCCGCTGTCGATCCGCGTCAGCGGATTGAGGTGATGGCCGGAGCCGATCACCATGGCAGCGCCGGCCGCGACCGCGATCTTCGCCGCCTCGACCTTGGTGCGCATGCCGCCGCGCGACAATTCCGAGCCGGCGTCGCCTGCCATCGCCTCGATCTCGGGCGTGATCGCCGTCACCTCGGGAATGAGATGGGCATTGGCGTCCTGCGCCGGAGGGGCCGAGTAAAGACCGTCGACATCCGACAAGAGCACCAGAAGATCGGCGCCGACCATGGCCGCGACGCGCGCCGCCAGCCGGTCATTGTCGCCATAGCGGATTTCGGTCGTCGCCACCGTGTCGTTTTCGTTGACCACCGGCACGACGCCCATGCCGAGAAGCGTCGTCAAAGTGGCGCGCGCATTGAGATAGCGCCGCCGCTCTTCGGTGTCGCCCAATGTCAGAAGCACCTGCGCGGCGTGAATCTCGCGCGTCTGCAGCTCCTCCGCCCAGGCCTTTGCCAGCGCGATCTGGCCGACGGCCGCGGCAGCCTGCGCTTCTTCCAGCTTGAAACGCCGGCCGTTGAGGGAAAGCCGCCCGCGCCCGAGCGCAATCGCCCCGGACGAGACGACGAGACATTCGGCCCCTTCCTGGCGCAAAGCCGCGAGATCGGCGGCAAGCGAGCCGAGCCAGTCGCGGCGCACGCCGCCGCCGCGCTCCACCAGAAGTGCCGAGCCCACTTTGACGACGATGCGCTTGTAACCCGATAGCTTTCTCATTGCCCCCTCGCCCGAGCCTCGGCTCCGCAGCCAGGCCTTTCCACGCTTGCCCGCATGGCCACGCCAGGCAGAACCCGCCTCATGACAGAACCCGCCTCATGAGAGCGGCGTCCACTCCCCGTCCTCATCCGCTTCCTTCTTGCCGCCGTGCGGCAGCGCGGCAAGGCAGGTGTCGAGAACCTCGGAGACGCCTTCGCCCGTCCCGGCAGAAACCAGGAACGGCTCTTTGCCCGACGCGTCGACAATCTCCGAAATCGCCACCTCCCGCGCATCCTCGTCGAGAAGATCGACACGCGACAGCGCGACAATGACCGGCTTTTCGGCAAGACCGTGACCGTAAGCGTTGAGTTCTTCGCGCACGGTGCGATACGCGGTCGCCGGATCGCCCGCAGCATCGACGAGATGCAAAAGCGCGCGGCAGCGTTCGATATGGCCCAGAAACCGGTCGCCGATCCCCGCCCCGTCATGCGCGCCTTCGATCAGGCCCGGAATGTCGGCGAGCACGAATTCCCCGCCCTTATGGCGCACGACGCCGAGATTGGGATGCAACGTCGTGAAGGGATAATCGGCGATCTTCGGTTTCGCCGCCGTAACGCGCGCCAGAAACGTCGATTTGCCGGCGTTCGGAAGCCCGACGAGCCCGATATCGGCGATCAGCTTCAAGCGCAGCCACACCCACATCTCCTGGCCTTCCTGGCCGGGATTGGCGCGCCGCGGCGCCTGGTTGATGGAGCTCTTGAAATGGATGTTGCCGAAGCCGCCATTGCCGCCATGGAGAAGCTTCACCCGCTCGCCGACGCGGTCGAGATCGGCGAGAAGCGTCTCGTTGTCCTCGGCGAAGACCTGCGTGCCCGCCGGCACCTTCAAGACGACGTCCTTGCCGCCGGCGCCGGTGCGGTTGCGCCCCATGCCGTGACCGCCGCGCTCCGCCTTGAAATGCTGCTGGTAGCGGTAGTCGATCAGGGTGTTGAGGCCGTCGACGGCTTCCAGCCAGACATCGCCGCCGCGTCCGCCGTCGCCACCGTCCGGGCCGCCGAATTCGATGAATTTTTCGCGCCGGAACGAGACGGATCCCGAACCGCCGTCGCCGGAGCGCAGATAGACCTTCGCCTGGTCGAGGAACTTCATGGCGTTCTGCCTCCAACGGTCTCAAATTCAGACCGGGTCACCTGCATGTCGTCGACATCGACGTCGCTGTCGCGGGCCCGGCAATAAAGCGAATAGCTGCCCGACTTCGCAAAGCCGAGCTTTTCCAGAACCCGGCGCGAGGCGGGATTGTCGACGAAGACACCCGCGCCCACCCTCTCGACCGGCGCATCGCCGCCGAAACCGGGTCGATCGAAGATCGCCGCCACCGTCGCGGCGAGCGCTTCCGTCGCATAGCCGCGCCCCCAGAACGGGCGGCCGACGAAATAGCCGAGCCGCGGCATCGTCCGCGGCGGCGTGCCCGATCCGGCGCGCTTCACCGTCACCTCGCCGACGATCTGCTTCCCGCAGAGCACCGTGAGATGGTGGAAACCCTCGTCCTGCTCCGCCTGCTCGGAACGCTGCACGAACGGCCAGGCGGGCATCGCCAGCATGCGCACCACCTCCCAATCGTTCTTGAGGTGATCGAGGGTGGCGAGATGACGGGTGCGTCTCGGCGTCAGAACGAGCCGGTCGGTGGTCAAATCGCTGAGCGGTGAATGCATCGTCTCGTAAACCTTGCGGGCCACAAACCTTGCGGCCTCTTCTGAGATTTCGGCAAAGGCCGGCGGGCGCCGCCTGCCCGGCAGCACCCGAGGCGGGAGAACCGCAAAACCGGGCCCCCGAATCGAAAAGGGGAAGCGGTCGCCCGCTTCCCCTTCATCACTTGCGCTGGATCGGCGGGAGGCCGCGTCGCAACGCAGCTATTCGGCAGCCTCCACCGGCGGCAGCACCGAAATATAGGTGCGCCCCTTGAGACCCTTGTGGAATTCCACGCGTCCGTCGGTCAGCGCGAAGATCGTGTGGTCCTTGCCAAGCCCGACATTCTGGCCCGGATGCCACTGCGTGCCGCGCTGGCGAACGATGATGTTGCCGGAGACGACCGCTTCGCCGCCGAACTTCTTGACGCCGAGGCGCCGGCCAGCGGTATCGCGGCCGTTTCTCGAAGAGCCGCCTGCTTTTTTGTGCGCCATGGTTACTTCTCCTTCGATTCGTCAGCGAGGGTCTTGGCCTGCGCGACCCAATCCTCGTTTTCGGCCTTGCCCTTGAGCTTCAGAGCCTCGTCCAGCTTCTGAAGGTCGTCCTTTGAAAAGCCGGCGATCTGGTCGTAGCGCGTGACGCCGGCCGCATTCAGCTTCTTTTCCATGGCCGGGCCGACACCGCTCAGCTTCTTCAGGTCGTCCGGCTCGCCCGCCGGCGCCTCGAAGACGGCACCGTCCGTCTCGGCGTCCTTGGCAGGCTTCTTGGCTTCCGCCTTCTCGGCCGCTTTCGCCTCGGCCTTCGTCTCCGCCGGGGTGTCTGCCTTCGTCTCGGCCGCCTTCGCCTCGTCCTTCGGCGCCGCCTTCTTCGCCTTCGAAGGCTTCTTGCCGTCGGTCAGGATGTCGGTCACGCGGATGAGCGTGTAATCCTGGCGATGGCCGTTCTTGCGGCGCGAATTCTGCCGCCGGCGCTTCTTGAAGATGATGACCTTGCGGCCGCGCGTATGCTCCACGATTTCCGCGGTGACGGCGGCGCCGCCGACAAACGGCGAACCGATCTTCGGATCGCCCTCGCCGCCGACCATGAGCACCTCTTCGAAGGTGACCGTGTCGCCGGCATCGCCTGCGAGCTTTTCGACTTCCAGAAGCGTATCGGCGGCTACGCGATATTGCTTGCCGCCGGTTTTGATGACTGCGAACATTTCGTCCTCAATTCCCGTCCTGGCGGTGGCCCGCCGGATCGGCTTTTTGTTCAGTCTGAACCGGTTGATATGGGGCCGCTTGCGGCCAAAGCAAAACGGCGCCGGGCAGAGCCCACGCCGATTTCAGCCGCATAAAGATCAGCAGGCCCCGAAAGTCAAGACCGCCGGCACCTTGAGCCCCCTAACGGCGCCCTCATGAGGCCCCCCTACGGGCTTTGTCTCTGGCGGTTCCCTTTGCCCCCTTGTGCACGGCCCCTGCGGACTGCCCCCCGGTGGACGGCCCCTTCGGGCGGCCCCGGTGGACGGCGCATGTGAACGGCCCCTATGCACTGCCCCCACGTCGGACCGCCCCTTCCGGGCGCTTTGCGTCCGACCTCCCCGCGCGTCCTCTCTATACCTCCGCTCGAGCCGCCATTAGGGGCCCGATTAGAAGCGGCAAGACCGCCCCCGAAACGTGGCAACGGCCCCGAAACGCCGCGCCGACAAAGGCCGATCTTGCGACAGGCTTGCACTTTTCCAGGAAATCTTTCCGACACCCTTGTCAGACGCATCATGCATGCGTAGATACGCGGCGCCTCGAATAGCAGCGCCCGCGGAGGGGTGCCGGAGTGGTCGAACGGGGCGGTCTCGAAAACCGTTGAGCGCGCGAGCGTTCCGAGGGTTCGAATCCCTCCCCCTCCGCCATTTCCTAGCGCTTTCCCACGTATCGATTACCGGACTTAGCTGCCCGCGGGTATGAGCGGCTGTCTTGGATTTTCCAACAGTTTGCCATCGCCACGCCGGAGCATTGGTTGCATCCAGGCTCCGACCGAGATCGACAGCTCCCGCTTGCTCCCGTTTCTCCGGCGGAAGCGCACTATGGGCCTGGTTCCCGCGCTGCCGAAAGCCCGGTGAAAAGCGCAAGGCCGTGCCGTCAGCTTGCGAGCGGCGCGTCGGTGGAGAGCCTTTGCTCCAGCATGCGCAAGATTTCGGCCCTTGACGTTTTGGCAGGGATTTCGAGGAGCGGAATCCCTGCACGATCGAGGGCCAGGCGTTTGACCTCCATACGACTCAGTGCGTCGTCGGACAGAGCATGCCCTGTGCCATGATATTCGACGGCCAGGGCGGGATTACCGAACCTGTCGATCAACAGGAAATCCACCCGCTTGCTGTTGTAGGAACTGAACACCGCTTTCTGCATCCGGTCCTCAGGGTCATAAGACGTCTTGATGAAGGCTCCCATGGAGACCTCGAACGCCATGTGCCAGTCCGGTCGGTGGTCCTCTATCCACTGTTTGAGCGCATAGAGGACACGCACGGCCTCCTTGTTGACGGGACGCACCGCGCGCAATTCGGCCTCACGCATGAACCTGATCTGGTTCTCCACATCGGACACGTCGTTTTCCTCGAAGAAGCGCTTGCGGCGAGCATTCGCCTCCAGCCGCCGGGATTCGGCTTCGCGGAGGGTGACGATCTCGCCACAAAGCGTATCGATCTGCTGATCGAGCGCATCGGCGTGGCGCCTGGCTTTGACGGCTTGGCTTTTCGCGCGCAAGGCTCGGATGAAAAACCCGGCCGCGAATCCGATGAGCAGAAGAAGGATCGTCGTCGTTTGCATCTTCAGAACCCGACTATCGATGTTCGACCTTCCAAGGGTCGATCACCGGAACGCCTGCCGCGTTGAAGGCGCTGGCGTCGCGGGTCGCGACCGTGAAACCATGGGCGGTTGCAATCGCAGCGATATAGCTATCCGGCGTTGAAAAGCCCTTACCAGCCTTGCGGGCAGCAACGGCGAGACCGGCATAATGACGGGCGGCATCGGTGTCGAAGGCGAGGATTCGACCTTCAAACAGCGGCAGCATCGCGTCGACCATCGCTACGAGCGTCGGCTTGCGCCGTCCCTCCGGCAGCGCGCCGATGCCGAACAAGAGTTCCGCGACGCTTACGCTGGAGATGTAGAGGGTTTCGGCCACCTGTTCGTCCAGCCAGTCGCGCACGGCAGGGTCCGGCTCCGGCTTCATCGCCTCGGAGACGACGTTCGTATCCAGAACGATCATTCAAAGCTCATCGGCGTGGCGGTCGTCTTGTCGCGGGCCTGTTCCAGCGCCTCGAAATCGGCATTGGTGAGCCCGGCCTTGCGGCTCAACGCAGACAGGGCGGAGCCGAGGCGCAGGCGCTCGGCGGGACGCACGGCCGCCTCCAGAATGTCGCGCATTTCGGCTTCGGTGCTGCGGCCATGCTGCGCCGCGCGCACCTTGAGAGCGCGATGGGTCTCGTCCGAGAGATTGCGAATGGTCACGGCGGGCATCTGATGGCATCTCCGATCCAGTGATGGCAATGATATCATCATAGGTAGAATGATATCATCCGACAAGGCGTGACCGTTATCGGGCGACGGGGCGCGAGCGGACCCACGACATCGGCAAAGGCATTCTCACGCCCGCGATTTCCCCCTAAAGCTCTCGGCGAAACAGAGAGACCCCTGCGATGAAAGCCGTCCTGTTCGAGAAATTTCAAGAAGCGCCCCGGCTGGTCACGTTGGATGACCCGAGCCCCGAGACGCATGGGGTCGTGCTGAAGGTCGCGGCGACCGGCGTCTGCCGAAGCGACTGGCATGGCTGGATGGGACACGACAGCGACATTGAGCTGCCGCATGTTCCGGGCCACGAGCTCGCCGGCGTCGTTGCGGCCGTCGGCCGGGACGTCACCCGCTGGAAGGTGGGCGACAAGGTCACCGTGCCCTTCATCTGCGGCTGCGGCAGCTGTCCGGAATGCGCCGCGGGCCACCAGCAGGTCTGCCTCAACCAGGAGCAGCCGGGCTTCACCCATTGGGGCTCATTCGCGGAATACGTCGCCATCCATCAGGCCGATCTGAACCTCGTCGCACTGCCCGAAGGCATGGCGTTTGCGACCGCCGCGAGCCTCGGCTGCCGCTTTGCCACCTCTTTCCGGGCGGTGATCGATCAGGGCAAGGTGAGCGCCGGCCAGTGGGTGGCCGTGCATGGCTGCGGCGGTGTCGGTCTCTCGGCCGTCATGATCGCCTCGGCGGCCGGGGCGAACGTCATCGGCGTCGATCTCGATCCGGCAAAACTCGATCTCGCGAAAGACCTCGGTGCCGTCGCCGTCATCAACGGCCAGGAGGCGGATGTCCCCGCCGCGATCCAAGAGATCACCAGGGGCGGCGCGCATGTCTCCCTCGATGCGCTCGGCCATCCGGTGACCATGACGAACTCCATCCTCGGCCTCAGGCCCCGGGGAAAACACATTCAGGTCGGGCTGATGCTCGGCGAGCACGCCGCCCCTGCCATCCCCATGCCCAAGATCGTCGGCCAGGAGATCGAGCTCCTCGGCTCTCACGGCATGCAGGCGCACCGCTATGGCGCCATGCTCGACATGGTGGCGAGCGGCAAGCTCGATCCCTCGCGTCTGGTCGGCGATCAGATCAGCCTTGCCGAGGCGCCCGAGGCCCTCATGAACATGGACAAATTCCAGTCCGTCGGCGCCACCGTCATCACCCGCTTCTGAGACCGGCCGAAGCTCAAGTCAGCGCATCGTTCCGCGTCATCAATCCTGAGCGGTCGGACGCACGACAATGCTGCCGATCTCGACATCCTCAGGCTGGTCGATGGCGAAGGCGATCGCCCGTGCGATCGCATCGGGCGAAATCGCCAGCTCCTCCTTGCGCTTATTCATCGCCGCCTTGATGTCCGGATCGCTGATCGCCCGGTCCGCAAAAGCTGATCGCCCGGTCCGCAAAAGACGTGTCGCTCGCCTCCATCGGGCGTATTTCAATCCATGCCCCGGCGTGAGGGGCGACGCGAGGAGCGCGACGCGCTCGAAGTGGGCGATGGCCGCGACGATGCGACTGCGGCGTGGGATGCTGCCGTGGAAGCTCATGGCCTTGAGGCCGTGGAGGAAGTAAACAAGCTTATGCTTGATGTTGCTTCGATAGATATTGCAATGGCACACGCAATGTCCGAAAGTGACGAGAAGTCATTCGCCGATTATAATCGGCGTCGCGACGTGGCCCTGGAAGACGTTGCCCAATTGGCCGTCAATGGGAATTCTTACGCGCGTGAGATCGCTGAAAAGGACGACGAGCTGAAAGAGATCACGGAGCGTGTCGAGAAAGAGCAGGCGGGGTCCGGTGAGCCGAACACCGTTGCGGCACGCGAGGAGCCGCAGCCGGACGATGATCGCGCTGCGGACGTGCAGGAGAGGGAACACGAGGAGATCCACGAGCTGCACGAACAGGTCGATACAGCCAATCGGAAGGCGGATCAGGCGCGCGCTAGCACTTCGCGCTCAAGCGACCAGCAAACCGACCCAGCTCGTCAGCAGGTTCCGCGGATGAATGAAATGGAACGCAGAGACGACGAGCGCGATCGAGACGACTTCGAGCGGTAGGAGATGAGGATGAACGACGATCAGCCGACCTACATCGTGCATCAATGCGACAATTCTTCGTTTATGGGACCGCTCGCCGGAGTGGGCTTGGCACTTTTTGTGGCATTCGCTGTTCTCAAGCAGATTGATTATTACGTCTATCTCGCTTGGACGGCGATCCAGCCCTACTATGATGCTGCGGTGAGCTTTGCTGAACCGGTTCGCAATTGGTTCAGCCAGCTGTTTGGCTGACCGCTGGCGCGAGCGTTTTGAAAGGGGCCGCGTCGGCGGCCCTTTTTTCATTCGGCCGACGATTGCTCTGAACCGCCAACGCCTTCTTCTGGATCAGGCACCGTCGCCTTGAGGATGTCGAGATAGTCCTTTCTTTTCCGCGGAAGGGTTCACCGGATCGGTTTCGATCCACGCCCCTGCGCGAGGGGCGACTGCCGTACCAGTCCATGGCGCCGGCCTCGTCCGAGTTTCGATCCACGCCCCTGCGTGAGGGGCGACACGGCGCCCCCTCCTCGGATCACACGATCGGAGCAGTTTCGATCCACGCCCCTGCGTAAGGGGCGACGCGTGCGATGCGCGCGGCAAAGCGCACAGCCCTATGTTTCGATCCACGCCCCTGCGTAAGGGGCGACCCGGGATAAGAGCCGGTGTTTCGTCCGGCATGCGCTGTTTCGATCCACGCCCCTGCGTGAGGGGCGACGCGCCATCAACAATCGACTGAGCGGATTTGCCGAAGTTTCGATCCACGCCCCTGCGTGAGGGGCGACCGCCCCCAGGATAAGCCAGCGAAACGGCAGAAGAAATGGCGCCGTCTGCGCGAAACGGCGCTGCCGGCTTCCGGCACGGCGGGCATTTGCGGCCCCTCCGCCCCTCAGAGCTTGTTTTTCAACGCCTTGGCATATGCGCGAACCGCCCGGGGAAACCCGGCACGCTTGCGGTTCGCGCCGTGCGGGCCAGGGCGTCGGGCCAGCGCGTCGGGCCGGCGCGCCGGGCCGGCGCGCCGGGCCGGAGAGCCCAGGGGCAGAGCCCGCCACGCATCACGGCAAGGCGCACGCGTCTTGCCGCATCTCAAATCGCAGACATGATCCCGTTACGCGGCGTTGCGGAAATTCATGAGATCGACGGCATGGCGCGCGATCATGAATTCCTCGTTCGTTGGGATGATCGCGACGGGAAGCGTTGCCGGTGCGGAGATGAGGGTTTCTCCGCTTTCGTTCGCCGCGTCGTCGATCGAGATGCCGAGGAAAGCGAGGTAGTCGCAGATCCGCGCCCGCACTGGCGCCGAATGCTCGCCGATGCCGGCGGTGAAGACGAGCGCGTCGAGCCCGCCCAGCGCACAGCAGAGCGCCCCGATCTCCTTCGCCACCCGGTAGCAGAAGAGATCGACGGCCTCCTTCGCCTCCGGCCGGTCGCTTTCCAAAAGCACACGCATGTCGTTGGAAATGCCGGAGACGCCGAGAAGCCCCGATTCCTGATAGAGGAGATGTTCGAGCGCATCGGCATCCATGCCCATCTCACGCATCAGATAGATCAAAATGCCGGGATCGAGGCTGCCCGACCGCGTCCCCATTGGCACGCCTTCCAAAGCCGAGAACCCCATCGTCGTGTCGATGCTGCGTCCGTCTTTGAGCCCGCAAAGGCTCGACCCGTTGCCGAGATGCGCCACGACCACACGGCCCTCGGCCACTTCCGGCAGCGTCTCGCGGAGCTTGCCGGCGATATATTCATAAGAAAGGCCATGAAAGCCGTAGCGCTGCACGCCCTTTTCGCGGAATCGCCGCGGCAGACCGTAGGTCTTCGCCATGAAAGGCTGCGAATGGTGGAAGGCCGTATCGAAACAGGCGATCTGCGGCAGACCGTCGAAGCTTTCCGCCAGCACCCGGATCGCCGAAACGTTCTGCGGCTGGTGCAGAGGGGCGAGCGGGACGAGAGATTCCAATTCGTCGAGAACGTGGTTCGTCACCCGCACGGGGTGATGGAAGCCGGCACCGCCATGGACGACACGATGCCCGGCGGCGAGAAGCGGCAGATCCGGCAGACGGGCGCGGATCCAGGCGATGAGATCACGCAACAGCGGCGCAACACCGCCCGTATCCCGCTCCGCCCAGGATTCGCGGGCAAGCGAATTGCCGTCGACATCCTTGACGGAGAATTCCGCCGCCGTGCCGATGCCGGTCACCTGACCTGCGAAAAGAGGAGCGATCTCCTCGCCGCTCTTCCCCACATGGAAGACGGTGAACTTGATGCTGGACGAGCCGCTGTTGAGGACCAGCAAGGCGCCTTCGCGCGACATTTCTGACGACATGGCAGACTCCATTTCACGCAAGCGCGGCATGGTTGGCGACGAGAGAGGCGAGCGCGCATGAGGACAGGCGGGAATCGAGGCTGTCGGCGCGGCTCGTCAGCATCACCGGAACGGCGGTGCCGAGAACGATGCCGGCGACCTCGGCGCGGCCGAGGAAGGTCAGTTCCTTGACGAGCATGTTGCCGGCGGCGAGATCCGGCACGAGCAGGATATCGGGACGGCCCGCCACTTCCGAGACGATGCCTTTGGTTTGCGCCGCTTCGGCCGAGATCGCATTGTCGAAGGCGAGCGGCCCGTCGATGATACCGCCGCGGATCTGGCCGCGATCGGCCATCTTGCAGAGCGCCGCCGCATCGACGGTCGAAGGGATTTTCGGATTGACGGTTTCGACCGCGGAAAGCACCGCGACCCGCGGCGCCTCCACGCCCAGCGCCCGCGCCAGATCGATGGCGTTTTGCGCAATATGCGCCTTGTCTTCGAGCGTCGGCGCGATGTTGACGACGCCGTCGGTGATCATCAGCGATTTCGGATAGGTCGGAACGCGCATCATGAAGACGTGGCTGATGCGCTTCGACGTGCGCAGGCCGCGATCGCGCTTGACGACGGCGCCCATCAATTCGTCGGAATGCAGCGCCCCCTTCATCACCGCGCCGGTTTCCCCTTCGCGGGCGAGATCGATACCGCGTGCGGCAGCGGCGGCCGCATTCGGCGCTTCGACGATGCGCAGGCCTGAAATGTCGATCTCATGGGTGAGCGCGAGCTTCTCAATCATCGCGCTCGGACCGACGAGCACGGGATCGATCAGCGCCTCGCGCGCACCGTCTGCCGCACTGCGCAGAGAGGTCTCGTCGCACGGATAGATGACGGAGGTCGGCAGCGGCGGCAGATGCGCGCAAAGCTCTTTCAGACGCGCGAGCTGTGAGCGCGCTTCGGGGATCTGAGAAAAGACGGTCATGGGGGAAAGTCCTGGGATGGATGGGGGAGGAAGCGGGCTCCCTGCCGCCTCCCGCCCGCAAGTGTGGACGGACGGGAGGCGCGACCGCCGGACCGATCTGGAATGGGAGGGAGCTGTCGGGCCGGAGGTCGGGGGGAGCGAGGGAAAAGGTTGGCGGACGGTTCAGAGCCTCAATCGCGGGCGACGCAGAGCGCCATGCCCATACCGCCGCCGATGCACAAAGTGGCAAGCCCTTTCTTGGCATCGCGGCGCTGCATTTCATGGAGAAGCGTCACCAGAATGCGCGCGCCGGAGGCCCCGATCGGATGACCGAGCGCGATCGCGCCGCCATTGACGTTGACCTTGTCGGTGTCGAAATCGAGCTCGGTGTTGACGGCGATCGCCTGGGCAGCAAAGGCCTCGTTCGCCTCGATCAGATCGAGATCCGCAGCCGACCAGCCGGCCTTGTCGAGGGCCTTGCGCGAGGCCGCGATCGGGCCCGTTCCCATGATCTTCGGATCGACGCCGGCGGTCGCCCAGGAGACGATGCGGGCGATCGGGGCCGAGCCGCGCTTTTCGGCCGTCTCCGCCGACATCAACACCACGCCGGCCGCACCGTCGTTGATGCCCGACGCATTGCCGGCCGTGACGCTGCCCGATTTGCTGAAGGCGGGGCGCAGCTTCGCAAGACCTTCCGGCGTCGTGTCCGGACGAATGAATTCATCGGCGTCGACGATCGTCTCGCCCTTGCGCGAATGTACGCTCACGGGAACGATCTCGGCGGCGAAACGACCCTCGTCGCGGGCCGCTGCGGCCTTGCGCTGCGAGGCGGCGGCAAAAGCGTCCTGCATTTCGCGGGTGATGCCGTAGCCGTCGGCGACGTTCTCCGCCGTCATGCCCATGTGATAATCGTTGAAGGCGTCCCACAGGCCGTCCTTGATCATCGTATCGACCATCTCGGCCGGCCCCATCTTCACGCCCTTGCGCAGATAGGTGGCATGCGGGGCAAGGCTCATATTCTCCTGCCCGCCGGCGATGATGACATTGGCGTCGCCGCAGGTGAGAGATTGCAGGCCGAGCGCGACGGCGCGCAGCCCCGAGCCGCAGACCTGGTTGACGGTCAAAGCCGTCGTGGTCACGGGAAGCCCCGCCTGGATCGCGGCCTGCCGCGCCGGGTTCTGCCCGAGCCCCGCCGTCAGCACATGGCCGAGGATCACGTCGTCGACCTCCTGCGGGGCGAGGCCCGCCCGGCTCAAAAGCGCGCGGATGACGACGGCGCCGAGTTCGGCTGCCGGAACCGTGGAAAGTCCGCCTGCGAACGATCCGATGGCGGTGCGTGCGGCTGCGGTGATTACGATGTCAGTCATGATGGGATGTCCCATGAGAAGAGGTTGCTGCGACCCCCTCCCCGCCCCGTTTGAAGGCGCCCGCGCTTATGCCGGGCGGCCACGGTGCCGGGAGAGGATTGTTGTCGGCGGTCGCTCAGGCGGCCACCTTCATCTCGCCCACGGCGTCGGGAATGATGAGGCTCGCTTCGGTTGCCGCAAGGACGTCCTCGACGCTCGTTCCGGGTGCGACCTCGCTGAGGACGAGCCCGTCCGCCGTCGGCGTGATGACCGCCATTTCCGTCACGATCAGGTCGACGCGGCGTTCCGCCGTCAACGGCAGGCTGCATTCCTTGACGATCTTCGGTGCGCCCTTGGCGGTGTGCGTCATGGCGACGATCACCTTCTTCGCCCCGGCGACGAGGTCCATCGCCCCGCCCATGCCCGGCACCATCTTTCCGGGCACCATCCAATTGGCGAGATAGCCGCGCTCGTCGACCTGCAGGCCGCCGAGGACCGTGACGTCGAGATGGCCGCCGCGGATGAGACCGAAGGAAAAGCCGGAATCGAAGCCCGCCGCTCCCGGCACCGCGCCGATCGGATTGCCGCCGGCATCCGTCAGATCGAAATCTTCCAGACCCGGATGCGGCAGCATGCTCATGCCGATGATGCCGTTTTCGGATTGGAAGAAGACCTCGAGATCCTTCGGCAGATAGGACGCGACGAGCGTCGGCATGCCGATGCCGAGATTGACGAGATCGCCGGATTTCAGCTCCTGCGCGATCCGCTTGGCGATCAGAACCTTGTTATCCATGGCAGGCTTCCTTCGAGACCAGATAGTCGACCAGGACATGCGGCGTGGCGATCACATCGGGCGCCAGCGTTCCGACCGGGACGATCGCTTCGGCTTCGGCAAACACCTTGTCGGCCGCCATCGCCATCAGCGGATTGAAGTTCCTCGCCGTCAGCGAATAGGTGAGATTGCCGAGATAATCGGTGAGCTTGGCGTTGATGAGCGCCACATCGGCGCGCAACGGCTTGGCGAGCACATAGGTCTCGCCGTCGACCTCGAGCGTCGTCTCGCCTTCGGCCGCCAGCGTGCCGACGCCGGTGCGGGTGAGAACGCCGCCAAGGCCGAAGCCGCCCGCCCGGATGCGCTCGGCGAGCGTGCCCTGCGGCACCAGCTCCACGTCGAGCTCCTCGGCGATCATCAGCTTCTGGGTGATCGGATTGGTGCCGATATGGCTGGTGACCACTTTGCGCACGAGGCCGGCATCGATGAGCTTGCCGATGCCGATGCCGGGTTTTGCGGTGTCGTTTGAGATGATCGTGAGATCGGACTTCTTCTGCCGCACCAGGGCATCGATCAGCCGCGGCGGTGTGCCGGAGCCCATGAAACCGCCGATCATCACCACCGCGCCGTCTTCGATCCGTTCAACGGCATCGTCGACGCAGATGACTTCGCACATGATATTTTCCTTGCCTACGAGAAGAGGTCTTCGGGGGAGGACCGGCCTGGCGCCGAAGCGCTGCCGGAAGGGGGAGCTCCTCCCCCGAAGAGGTGGCTCAGGCGTCGCTGTCGGGGATCTCCAGCGCCAGAAGCGCGGAGCCCAGGCATTTGCCGTGCGGGTCGAGAGCGAGCGACCGGGTCACGCCGCCGCCGAGCGCTTCGTACATGACGAAGTTCAGGGCGCCGATGCTGGGCAGTTCGTAGCGGACGACGTCGCCGTGAACGATGCCCTTGAAATGCTCCTTGACCCGCTCGGCCGTCACATGGGTGGCAAGCCGCGCATAGTCTTTCTCGTCATAGGCAATGACCGAGATGTTGGAGATGTCGCCTTTGTCGCCGGTACGCGAATGGGCAATGTCGAAGAGTTTCATGATTGCACCTCAATGATCTGGATCCGCGGGGTCACGGCCGCCCGTGGCACGAGGGCGGAAAGCATCGCCACGACCTGGCGGGCCGACTTGGTCGCACCGCCGCCGCCGGCCGGGCCGTTCGTGTAGAGGGTCTCCACCTCGTTCCCGATGCGCACGGCCTCTTTCATGCTCTCGCAACGGCCGGTGACGCGGGCGCGCACTTCGGTGGGCTCCGGCTGCGGGGCGAGGACGTCGCGGTGGATGGCGTTGACGCCGATGAGGTCGAAGCGCAGCTCGCTGCTTTGAAGCCCGATGATGTCGAGCCGCTCCTGGACGATCTCGAGTGCAAGTTTCGCCCGGGCCAAGGCACCCGGCCCCGCATACGAGATCTGACCCTCACCGATATACCCGTCGACATAGCCGACGGAGACCTTCAGCGTCGCCGGCCTCTCGCGGCCCGTCACTCCGGCGACCCGCACACGGTCCGGGCCTTCCTGGGTGAAGGTGATCTGCGAGAAATCGGCCGTCACGTCGGGCGTCAGATAGCTCTTCGGATCGTGCACCTCGTAGAGGATCTGCTCTTTGCAGGTGTCGGTCGTGACGTGACCGCCCGCGCTCTCCACCTTGGTGATGACGAAGCTGCCGTCCTCGGAAACCTCTGCGATCGGGAAGCCGAGACGGCCGAGACCCTGCACGTCCTTGCGGCCTGGCTCTGCGAAATAGCCGCCGGTGACCTGGCCGCCGCATTCCAGGAGATGGCCGACGGCCGTCCCCTTGGCGAGATGCTCCCAATCGTCGAAAGCCCAGCCGAACTCCTTGATCTGCGGAGCGAGAAACAAGGCCGGATCCGCAACGCGGCCGGTGATGACGACGTCGGCCCCCTGCTCCAGCGCCTCCACGATCGGAGCAGCGCCGAGATAGGCATTGCCGGAGACGAGCACGTTCGACATCGACGCGGCCGGCTGCCCGGTCTCGGTGATCTTGATGTCGCCGGACTTCAGGGTCTCCAGAACATCGTCGCCGGAAACGGAGGCAATCTTCAGGGAAAGCCCCTGTGCGGCCGCTATTTCCCGGGTCTTTTCGGCCCCGGCTTGCGGGTTCGCCGCGCCCATATTGGTGATGATCTTGATGCCCTTCTCGGCGCAGACCCTGAGAACGGCCTCCATGCGCTCGGCCAAGAGGGCGTCGTAGCCCTTGCTGGGATCGGCGAGCTTGGCTTTCTGGGCGATGGCGATCGTGCGCTCGGCCAGGCACTCGAAGACGAGGTAGTCGATCTTGCCTTTTTGAGCGAGCTCGAGCGCCGGCTCGATGCGGTCGCCGGAATACCCGGCACCGGCACCGATACGAATGGTTTTCATGATGAAATACTCCTGGGATGAAACGTCAGGCTCGGAGTGGGCCGGGCGTTAGAAGGGGAAGACACCGATCAGGGCGGCGCAGAACGTCATCAGGACGGAGGCGCCGAACAGGAAGGGGATCGCGAATCTCTGGTGTTCGCCGAGCGAGATGCCGGTCAGACCGACCACCAGGAAGGTGGCGGGGGTGAGCGGGCTCACCGGGAAACCGGTGGTCATCTGGCCGAGGATCGAAGCCTGGGCGATTTCGATCGGAGCACCACCGAAGTTCTCGTAGACATGGGCCACGACCGGCATGACGCCGAAGTAGTAGGAGTCCGGATCGAACAGGAGACTGAGCGGCATGGCGATGATACCGAGGCCGAACGGGATATGCTGGGCCATCGCCTCCGGCACGAAGCCGGCAGCACCTTGCGCCATCGCGGTCAGCATGCCCGTACCGCGCATGATGCCGGTGAAGGAGCCCGCGGCGAAGAGGATGGTCGCCATCATCAAGGCCGCTTTGGCATGGGCGTCGACCCGCGCCTTCTGATCGTCGACCTTCGGATAGTTGATGACGAGGGCGATGACGGTGCCGATCATGAACATGATCGCGGCAGGAACCACACCCGACATCATCGTGCCGAGCACGCCGAGCGTGAGCAGGATATTGACCCAGAAGAGCTTCGGGCGACGGGTCTTCTGTTCCGCTTCGGTGAGCACCCGCCCGGTGACGACGGCTTCGCCGGTGGCATCGGCCCCGCCGGTCAGGCCGAGACGCTTCTCTTCGCGCCGACCCAGAATGTAGGCGGTGGTGAAGGTGAAGAGGAGGCCGACGACCTGCACCAGAATGAGCGGGTTGAAGATGTCGGTGACGGGAACGCTGAGCGCAGCCGAGGCACGCAGCACCGGGCCGGTCCACGGCAGGAAGTTGACGCCGGCGGCGAGAGACGCGACCAGAGCCAGAACGCGACGATCCATGCCGAGCCGGTCATAGAGCGGCAGCATGGCAGGGATGGTGATAAGGAACGTCACCGCACCCGACCCGTCCAGATGGATGATCAGCGCAAGCAGCGCCGTCCCCATGACGATGCGTGTCGGACGCAGGCCGACGGCCTTCAGGATCCGGTCGATGATCGGGTCCATCATGCCGGCGTCGGTGACGATGCCGAAGAAGACGATCGCGAAGACGAACATCGCCGCGACAGGTGCAATTCCTTTGAGCCCATCGACGATGAACTTCGCGGTCTCGAGACCGAAACCGCCGATCAAGGCGGCAACCAAAGGCACGAGGATCAGAGCGACCAGTGGCGAAAGCCGGTTGGTCATGATCGACGTGAGCAGAACGAGGATTGTTATGAGTCCGAGTAGAGCCAACATGGCTTGACCTCAACTGGCTTGCCCCCAAGCAACGTATAATTTGGTTCCAGGGGCCCGTTTTTTGGGATCTACTGATGAAACAGAAAACACAGGCGCCACTTTCCACGCAGATTTACCATCCGCATGAGGAAGATATACGTCGCTTAACTGCTTTTGATCTGAGGCAACCTCATCTCGGTTAAGGAATGTGTCAGAAGAACGACGTTTAAGGAATTGAATTTATTGGAACGGACTAATAGGAAAAAATTATAAGAGGACGCCCTTGTCTCGCTCTAAGGCGGCGAAGAATGCCCGAAAAATGAGCGTCTTACGCCGGCCGGATAGCGCCCGGAGCCGCCTCCCGCCAGACCTCCCGAGGTCCGGCATGTTCTCACAGCAGAATTGAGTACAACGGCCCGGGCCGGGCCACCAGGCGCGCAATCGGCCTGACACGCGGCCGGAGCTCGCGGCTTGGAAACGGGCGCAAAGGACGAGAATTGGAGGCGCGGCAGATGCGGCTGCACAGGAAATGCACTTTGCTGAAAAAACGCGCTGCGGGGCGTCGGCGCCCCTGCCCGGCGGAGCGATCGCCCGGCAAGTAAAACCATTTTCGTCACGCCCTCACCGCCGAGCAGCCATCGGCTCGCCACATTTTCGCCTCGACACGCCGTGCGCGAGACGGCCCGAATGATGCGGCCCGGGCGATGCGATCAGGATGATGCGCCTGCAGGCGCGGCACGGAACGTCGGCGCGGCGCATTGGATCTGCGCGCCCTCGTCATCCGGCATCCTCGCCCGACATCCCCGCCCGGCATCTTCGCCGGATCAGGACGCCTTGCGTTCCACGGAGGTGATCGGCTCCGAACGGCGCACGGAGCGGAAATTCGCACTCGGGAGGTTGCCCGCCGTGTCCTGCACGGCCTGGATGAAATGCTCCACGACAGGGCTCAGATAGCGCCCCGATTTGCGGATGATGCCGACGCGCCGGTTGAGCCAGGGCGCGTCGATGCGCTTGAAGCCGAGCCCCATCGTATGGCCGGAATCGACCGCCGATGTCGGCAGAATGCCGATGCCGTAGCCCGCCCGCACCATGCCGAGCGCGGTCGACATGTAGTTCACGTCGCCGGCGATATGGACTTCCACGCCCTCGCGCGCCAGGGCCCGCTCGAAGAGCACCCGCACGCTGCTGGTGCGGCTCGTCAGAATGAGCGGATAGGGTGCGCAATCCTTGATGGTGAGGATGGGCGGTGCGTCCTCGATCGGGTGTCCGCGCCGGAAGAAGGCGCAGATATGGTCGGTGATGAAGTTCTCGACCTTGATATCGCGGTCCGGCGTCAGGCGGATGCCGATGCCGAAATCGACCTGTTCGGCCTTCACCAGATTGATGATGTCGTCGGCCACCACGTCGCGGATGCGCACGCTGATATTGGGATGCGTGCGGCGGAAGGACACGAGCGCCTTCGGCAGAAGGCTGGCGGAAACGGAAGGAAGTGCCGCGACACGCACCGCCCCGCGCCGCGCATAGGCGAGATCGGTGCTGGCGATGACCACGTCTTCGAGATCGGTGACGATGCGTTCAAACATCGGCAAGAGGTTGCGCCCTGCCGGCGTCAGAGACACCTGTCTTTTGTTGCGATCGAAAAGCTTGATGGAGAGCACCTCTTCAAGCTGGTTGATCTGCACCGTCAGGGCCGGCTGCGAGATATTCAGATCTTCCGCCGCCCGGGTGAAACGCAGATGCTTCGCAACGGCGAGAAAGGCCCGAATCTGGCGGACATTGGGTGTCCGTACCGGAGAAACTCTCGCCATATCAGCCTCGCTGAACCCAAGGGACGCCGCCTCGCGCCAATGCCGCTCGCCATCGGCGACAGGCGCTCGCAGCCGGAGCGACCGGACGTTTTCGGTCCCGAATACTGGCGCCAAAGTTGCGCGAAAAGCACCAGAAAGAACCGTGCGGCCCTTCTAACTCATTCTTTCCACGCAAGAAACGTTCTGGAGTGATCGCAAAGACGCAGAATGTCGCAGATCGGCTCCGAACCGATTGATCCGGCCTGGTTTTTTGCGCTGAGCCCGCGACCGCTGCCTCGTCGGAAAGGCGCCGGGTTCGCGCCCCGGCTGAACGGAAACCTCAAGCGCTTGCGACCCGCATCAGCACGAGCCCCGAAACGATCAGCAGCGCGGCCAAAATCCTCGCCGCATTCACCGGCTCGCCCAGAAAGACGATGCCGACGACAAAGGCCCCCATCGCGCCGATCCCCGTCCAGATCGTATAGGCGGTGCCGAGCGGGATGCTGCGCATGGCAAGTGCCAAAAGCCACAGGCTCGCCGCCATGGCGATGATTGTCACAAGGGTCGGGACGAGCCGGCTGAAGCCAAGCGACTGCTTCATCGAAAAGGCCCAGACGACTTCGAGGATACCGGCGACGACGAGATAGATCCAAGGCACGAGCCCCTCCACGATTGATGGGCCAGGCCGTCCTGGACATTGCAGCCCGAATTGGGCGACCCGAGCTTGGGCAACCCGAAACGGGAGAGGTCGTCCTCCTTTTGAGGCGGGATCTATCTCCCGCCACTGCCTCCGCCAAGACCTCCCGCGCAAATCTCCTCGAAGTTACCGGCGGCCGGGCCCGGACCCCGCATTCTCGATGAGCCCCCGCGCCACCGCCACGCCGTCCTCGCGGGAAATCAGCGCTCCGATCTCCGCCGCCCTCGCCTGCATCCCTTGCGAGCGCGTCATCTCGCGAATGGCCGCGGCGAGCCGGGCTGCGGTGAGCTTTGCTCGCGGGATCGGTTTCGGCCCTGCGCCGATCGCATGCACCCGCGCGCCCCAGAATGGCTGATCGCCGAAAAACGGCACGACGAGCGAGGGCTTTCCGGCTTGAAGCGCCGCGGCGGTCGTTCCCGCGCCGCCGTGATGCACGATCGCCGCCATTTTGGGAAACAGCCAATGATGCGGCGCCTCTTGGATGAGAAGCACATTCTCCGGCAAGTCGGCCGCCGTCAGCGCGCCCCAGCCGCTCGCCAGAATGCCGCGCACGCCGGCGGCGGCCAAAGCCTCCGCCGAGAGCCGCGCAAGCGTCTCCGGCTGGCGCACCGACATCGAGCCGAAGCCGACATAGACGGGCGGCGGGCCGGCCGCGAGAAACGCGGCAAGCGCGTCAGGCGGCGTCCAGTCGGCGGCGTCGGGCAGAAACCAATAGCCGGTGACATGGGCGCTTGCCGGCCAGTCCTCGGGGCGCGGCAGCACCACCTGGCTGAAGCCGTGCAGCACCGGGATATCGCTCCCGTCGCTTCGCGTCAGCGGATCGTAGTTCTTCACCGCAGGCAGATCGAGCGAGCGCCTGAAATCCTGGATGAGGGGTCCGAAAACCCTTTTCACGACGCCATTGGTGAGCCCGTAGCTCGCTTTGTTGACCCAGCCCCCCAGGGGCAGTCGCGGCAGGATCGCGAAGCGGAAGGCGCGCGTCGGCACATGCATCGGCACGGGCGTCGCGAGCACGCAGGCGCTGCCGAGCCTGTCGGCAATCGAAGGCGCCGCCGCCGCTTTCGAATGATAGACGATGATGTCGGGACGAAACGTGCTGGCGACCTCCCAGCATTCCCGCATCAGCGCCTGCTGCATGGGCTTCAGCTGCCGCCACATGGCAAGACTGCTTTTGATCACCTGCAACAGGCTGCCACCCTTCTCCAAAAGCGCCTTGCCCTGATCGGTGTCGAGGATCGAAAGAAGCGCGTCGCTGAGCGGGCCGAAGGCCAATCCATGCGCCTCGACGAAGCCCTGAAACCGCCGGCTCGTCGCCAGCATGACATCATGGCCATGCGCCTTGAGCCCGAGGCCGAGCGCCACATAGGGCTCGACATCGCCGCGCGATCCATAGGTGAGGATGAGCACCTTCATGGGCTCCCCGCAAATGGGCTCCCCGAAAACGGGCTCCCCGCAAGGCGATCGGATCTGCGCACGCGTCTCATCGCGATGATCGTTCCGTCATCGCCGAGCGCCTGTAAAGCTTGGCCGCAAGATCCGAAGGCCGCGAGAAGCGGAAAACCGCCGAGATGGCCGTCAAAACACCGCGTGGTCGCCGCGTTCCACGCTCGCGTCGCCTTTGACGAGCCGTGCATAGAAATCGAACAGCGTTTCGGTGCCGTAAGACGGCGTCGCCGCCGCGTCGTAGCGGCCGGTCTCCGGATTGAGGAGCAGCATCGATTCCGTCGCATAATAGCGGCCGATCCGGGCAAGCTCGGCCTTGGCACGCAGCTTCGGCGAGACTTTTCCAAGTCCGCTCAGCCCGGCGATGATCGCATCCATGAGCGCCACCGGCACATGCTTGAATTTCGGCTCCTTACCCAGAAGCTGGAACAGCCTTTCCCCCTGCTCGATCGGCGTCACCGCATCGCCCGGCCCGCCGATCGGCAGAATCTTGTCGTGACGCTCCTCGTCATCCACGCATTCGGCGAGATAGCGCCCGAGATCGTCGTCGCTGATCGGCTTGCACGCCGTCAGCCGCCCGTCGCCGAAGAGAAGATAGGGTTTGCCGGCGCGCAGCCGGTCGATCTGGCCGGCCAGAGATTTGAAGAAGGCCGTCGGCCGCACGATCGAATAGGTGAGCCCGGACGCGATCAATTCCTTCTCGAAGGCGAGCTTCGCCTGCTGGAAGGCAAGAAGCGGTTTCTGCACGCAGATCGCCGACAGGAGCACCATCTGCCTGACGCCCGCGTCCCGCGCGGCCGCAAGCGCATCGGAATGCGCCTGATAATCGATCGCCCACGCGTCCTTCTCGCCGCCGGTGCGCGAGGCAAGGCAGGAGACGAGAACGTCGAACGGCTCGCCGGAAAACACCTCGCGTTTGAGCGACACCGGGTCCGCCACCTCGCCGAAGCGCAGCTTCGCCCCCTCCAGGAGCCGCGCCGTCCCTTCCGGCGTCAGCGCCCCGCCGACGCCCGCTTTCGGCCGCACCAGGCAGACGACCTCATGGCCGCGAGCCATGAGCGCCTTCACCGTGGCCCGGCCGATCGTGCCGGTCGCGCCCAGAACGAGGATGCGTTTGGGCCTTAAGTCGCTGGCGTTTTGCGGATCTGTCATCGCTTCGCCCGCCGGACTGGCGTGGCGCAAAGCAGGACTGGCATGGCGCAAAGAAAGTCGTGCATCGCGTCAGCTAGCGGACCGAACCGACTGAACGCAATGGGACAAGACCTCGCTGCGGCCCCACCGCAGCGGTGGACGCGACCGCCTGCGCACCCTCACCCGCGTTCGATCGTGATCTTCACGTCGCTCGGCCGGCCGAAATAGGGCGCAGACGTCACCAGCACGTCGCAGCCCGTCGCCGCATAACGCGCCGCATTCGCCTCGTTGACGCCGCCGGCCATCGCCACCACCGGCCGCGGCGTCAGATCCGCCACCCGCCGCACCATCTCCGCCACCGCCTCGGGCTCGAGCTTTTCCAGCTGGATGACGTCGGCCCCGGCTTTTGCGAGCGCCTCGGCCTCGTCGAGATCATCGCTCTCCACCACGATCTTCTTCTCCGGAGCGTGCCGCTTCAGCGCCGTCATCCATCCCTCGATGTCATCGCCCAGAAACACGCGATGCTCGGGAAAGACCAGGATCGTTTCCGAAAGCCCGAGCCGGTGGATGCCGGCCCCGCCGGCCATCACCGCCTTGATGCTGATCTCCTTGGTGCCTGGGAAATTCTTGCGCGTGCAGGCAACGACGAGCTCCGGCGCCTCTGCCCGCGCCGCCTCAACGATACGATTGGCGCGCGTGGCGATGCCGGAGGCGTATTCGACGAGCGTCTGCGACACCTTCCAGGCTTTGTGCAGCGCCGCCGCCGGCCCGACCGCACTCAGGAACACCGTCCCCGCCTCGATCTTCGATCCGCTCGGCAACACCGAGGCGATCTCACCGCCTGCACGCCGGATCATCCGCGCCGCCTCTTCCGACCCGCACAGAACCATCTTATCCCGGGCGGCAAAGCTCATCCGCCCGGCCTTCCCGCCGATCTCAAGCGCCTGCGTGGTGAGATCGCCATAAGGCGCATCCTGCGCGAGAAGCCGATCGAGATCGTTGTCGGAAAGATCTGGCATGTGGGGTTCCTTGCGGCTGGGGTGAGGGAGTGCGGGCGAAATCGTCGGGCGCATCGTTCTGGGAGGCGCAGGCCCGCACCCGCCATGATCGCCACGAACCTCTCCGAGGGAAGCCGGACGAGCTGCGGCCTTCAGCCTCCCCTCGTGCATCGCGAGCACCTCATCGCCGAGCGCGAAGGCCTCATCGAGGTCATGCGTAACCATGAGCGTCGTCAGCCCGAACTCCTCGTGCAGCCGCTTCACCTCGCCCTGCAGATGCCGGCGCGTCTGATCGTCGAGGCTGCTGAACGGCTCGTCGAGAAGGAGAAGCGACGGCGCACCGATCAAAGCACGGGCCAGCGCCACGCGCTGCTTCTCGCCTCCGCTGATCCGCGTCGGGCGCCGCTCGGCGAGATGGCCGATCCGCAACTGCTCCAGAAGTGCCGCAACTCGCGCCTGCCGCGCCGCCGGATCGAGCCGCTGCCGCTCCAAGGCAAGCAAGAGATTGCCGGCGACGCTGCGATGCGGAAAGAGACAGAGATCCTGCGGCACATAGCCGATCGCCCGCGCATGCGGCGCCGCTTTGTCGATCGCCGCCCCGCCCCACAGGATCCGGCCGGCATGGCGCACGAGCCCGGCGACCGCCTTCAGAAGCGTCGATTTCCCCGCCCCCGACGGCCCGATCAGCGTGACGAAGGCGCCGCGTTCGATCCGGCAATCGACGTCGTGCAGAACGCCGTTGCACACACCTTCGAGGGTAAGCCCCGCATTCATGCGCGTTTCAGCCCGCGCATCGTCAAAAGCAGGACAAAGGCCGTCACCAGCAGCACGAGCGCAGAGGCGACCGCCACCTCCACCTGGCCGGTCGCCATATTCAGATAGATCGCCATCGGCAGGGTTTCGGTGCGAAAGCGCGTGGCGCCGGCGACCATCAAAGTCGCGCCGAATTCGCCGAGCGCCCGCGCCCAGGCGAGAATGGCGCCGGAGACGATACCGCCTGCCGCAAGCGGCAGATCGATGGCGAAGAAGACGCGCGCGGGTGTGAGACCGAGCGTCCCGGCAACGTCGCGATAGCCGGGATCGACCGCCTCGGACGCCGCTTTCGCGCTCCGCACGATGATGGTCGTCGCAATAAAGGTCTGGGCGAGAACGATGCCGGCCGGCGAGAACAGAAACACCGCCCCGATTTCCGCAAGCGGCGGCAGCGGCGAGGCGCGCCCGATGACGAAAAGAAGCCCGAGCCCGGCCACGAGCGGCGGCATGACGAGCGGCAGGTCGAGAAGCGTGTCGACGAGCGCCATGCCGCGAAAGCGCCGCCGCGCCAGGAGATAGGCCGCCGGCACGCCGAGAAGGAGCGAAAGAGCGAGCGAGATCAGCGACGTCGAAAACGACAGGCGCAGCGCAAACAGCGTCTCCGGTTCGCTCAGCGCCCGAAACAGCTCATGCGGCGTGAGCCTTGCCCCGAGCCCGAGAATGACGAGCCCGATCGCCGCCGCAATGATGAGAAGCGGAACCGCGAGCAGCACATCGAGCGGGATGGGCAGCCGTGGCGCCCGCCCGGTCATTCGCCGTCGCGTGCGACCGGCGTGAAGCCGAAGCGCTTCCACACCGCGCGCCCTTCGTCGGAGGCGAGCTTTTCCGCGAACGCCTCGGCCGCGTCGGGCTTTTTGGCGGTCGTCAGCACCACCACCGGCACGATCTCGGCCGTGTACCATTCCTTCGGGATCGCAACGACCGCGACCTTGTCCGGGTTCATCGCCGCATCGCTCGCCGCAATGATCGCCGCATCGACATCGCCGTCGAACACATAGAGCGCGAGTTGCTTCACCGTCGCCGCCCGCACCGAGACATTCGGCAGAATCTCTTCCGCCATGCCCGAGGCTTTGAGAATGTCTTCCGCCGTGCGCCCGAGCGCCATCGCCTCGGGATCGCCGAGCCCAAGACGCACGCCCGGCTTGGCAAGGTCGGCAAACGTTCCGATCTCGCCCGCCTTCGCCTTCGTCACCGCCAGCACCGGCCCATGCTCGACCAGAAGCCGCGTCGATCGCACGAGCCCCTTTTCCTTGAGCTTGTCGCTGTAGAAGGTCGAGCCCGGAACGAAGACGTCGCCTTCGCCCGCCTCCGCATAGCGCGCCATGATCTGGCCGGAGCCACCGAATTCGATGACGACATCCGTGTCGGTCTCCGCTTTGAACAGATCGGCGATCGCACTCACCGGCTGGCGCAGCCCGGCGCCGGCATAAACGTGAAGCTCGTCGGCCATGGCCCGCGGCGCCGCAAGCGACAGTACCTGCGCCAGAACCAGCGCCACTCCTGGCAGAAAACGTCTCTTCGCCATTTCTCAGCTGCCCCCCGCTCGATGAGAAACTATACGCTATATACTTTGCCTATATAGCGATGAGGCAAGACCGCCCTTCGTCGTATCCGAGGCGCCTCCTCTCCCTTCGTCTTCCGCCAGTGCCGCTTGTCTCTGTCCACGCCACCTCCCGCCCCCCGCATGAGAGACAGGTCACATTGACCACGGCAGATTGAGCTCTATCAGTTCCTGTTGCTCGCAGCTCTGACGGGGTGAACATGTTTGAAATCTGGGGGCCTCTCGCCGGGGGACTTATCCTGCTGGTCGTCGGCGGTGAGCTGCTGGTGCGCGGCGCCGTTCGGGTTGCGGCAGGACTTGGAGTATCACCTCTGGTCATCGGCCTGACCTTGGTCGGCTTCGGAACGTCCACGCCGGAATTGGTGACCTCGGTGCAGGCGGCGCTCGCGGGCGCACCCGGCATCGCCTACGGCAACATCGTTGGCTCCAGCATCGCCAACATCCTGCTGATTGCAGGCATCGCCGCACTGGTCAGCCCTATGATCATTGCCTCCAGCGCTTTGAAACGGGATGGCGTGGTCATGCTGGCGGTTGCGATCGTTTTCTCGGCGGTGGCCTTTACGATGCCCCTCGGCCGCGTTGCGGGCGGGCTCTTCGTGGCGGCGCTGCTCGCTTACATCTACCTCGCCTTCCGGCAGGAAAGGGCTGCAGCGCCGGCAGGTCACGGGGCCGTCTACGAAAAGAGCGCGGCTTTGCAGGAGACCGACGCAGCCCTTGTGCCGGCGCAACCGCCGCAAACATCCTTGCTCGTCTCGGCATTGATCGCCATCGGCGGGCTTGTCCTCGTCGTCATGGGAGGTCGTCTCCTCGTCGATGGCGCCGTGGCGCTTGCCCGCAGTTACGCGATCTCGGAAACGGTCATCGGGCTGACCATCGTCGCCGTCGGCACGTCCATGCCCGAGCTCGTGACCTCGGTCGTGGCCGGAATTCGCAAGCAGGGCGACGTGGCCTTCGGCAACATCGTCGGCTCCAATATTTACAACATCCTGGGAATTGGCGGGTTCACCGCGCTGGCATCACCGGGTGCCGTCCCTCAGGAGATCGTCGCTTTTGACAACCTCGTGATGATCGGGGTGTCCCTTGCTTTCGTGGCTTTCGCCTGGACGGGATTGCGCATCGCCCGCTGGGAAGGGGCAGCTCTCCTCTGCGGCTATGTCGGCTACGTCTATGCAATCTGGCCCTGATCGCGGCGAGGTGCGAAGCAGGCTCACACCACGCCCGGCACGACGGTCCCGCACGCCCGCCGGCCTTCATTCGTCCAGCGCCTGATCGCACCACCCAAGCGCGCACAGGCATTGGGCACGAGAGACGGCAGAGCTTCTGCCCTCTCTCCTCCACGAGCGTGCACCAAATCCCGGCTGCGCGGTTGCCTCTCCGAAAAGCGGGTGCCAATCATCTGGAAAGGCCGCTCGGAGATTGGACGTGAACGAAACCCGCACCCGCGCACTTCTCGCGCTTCTCGTCGTCCTTCTCGCCCTTCTCTTGCTGCAGCCTTATGTCGACCGCTTTTTATTCTCGGCGACCGCGCCGCGTCCGATCGCCCCGCGTGCCGAACTCTCCGATTTCGAGCGCTCCAGCGTTTCCGTCTTCGAGGAGATCGCCCCCTCCGTCGTCCAGGTCGTGGCGCGCCCGCGGGGAACGGCCTTCGGCCAGAGCGACGGCCTGCAATCGGGCACCGGCTTCGTCTGGGACGAGGCCGGCCACATCGTCACCAACAACCATGTCGTGGAGAACGCCGCATCCATCTCCGTGCGCCTCGCCGATGACGAGGTGGTGCCGGCCAGCCTCGTCGGTCGCGCCCCCAATTACGATCTCGCCGTCCTGCGCCTTGCCCCGCGCACACGCCTGCCGCCACCGGTGCCGCTCGGCACCACCGATGATCTGAAGGTCGGCCAGACCGCCTATGCGATCGGCAATCCTTTCGGCCTCGACCAATCCTTGACGATGGGCATCATCTCGGCGCTGAAGCGGCGCCTGCCGACGAGCGGCGGGCGCGAGATCGCCGATGTCATCCAGACCGACGCGGCGATCAATCCCGGCAATTCCGGCGGCCCCCTGCTCGATTCCGCCGGCCGCCTCATCGGCATCAACACGGCGATCTTCTCGCCTTCGGGCGCCAATGCCGGCATCGGCTTCGCCATTCCCGTCGATGTGGCGAACCGCGTCGTGCCCTCCCTCATCTCTTCGGGTCGCGTGCCCACCCCCGGCATCGGCATTCTGGCGGCGGATGAATCGATCGCCGCCCATCTCGGCATTTCGGGCGTCGTCATCGCCGGAATCGTGCCGGGCTCGCCCGCCGACCGGGCCGGCATCGAAGGCCTCAACCAGTACCGCGGCACCATCGGCGACATCATCGTCGGCATCGACGGCGAGGACGTCCGCGGCCTCACCGGCCTGACCAAAAAGCTCGAAGCGGCAGGTGTCGGCGGCCATGTCGAGCTCACGCTCGAGCGCGACGGCCGCACCCGAAACGTCACCGTCGACGTCGTCGATATCGGCCAGCAATAACGCTCCGCCCCCTCCCTGCGCATCTCTGATGGGGCGCCCACTTGGAAGCGTCCCTCACGACCTCTCGTCACACCCGAAGAACGTCGCACAAAGTGCGTATACGTGGACACCCGCGCCGCGTCGCCAGCCTTCCGCCGCCTGCTCCCACCGCGTCATCTTCTAGCATTTCCGGAGTTTTTCGGTCGTTTTCCGCATTGTTGAGGAAACGGTTGCACAGCGCCGGAAGAGCCGCCACTATAGCCATAACGAATACATTAATAATCCAAGGCGAGGAAACGTATGGCATCGGTGACGTTCCGCGACGTCCGCAAGGCGTTCGGATCGGTGGAAGTGTTGCACGGCGTCTCGATCGATATCGAGGAAGGCCAGTTCGTCGTGCTCGTCGGCCCTTCGGGCTGCGGAAAGTCCACGCTCCTGCGCATGCTGGCAGGTCTGGAACACATCACCGCCGGCGAAATTTTAATCGGCGATCGCGTGGTGAACACGCTCCCGCCCAAAGAGCGCGACATCGCCATGGTGTTCCAGAATTACGCGCTCTATCCGCACATCACGGTGGCGGAGAACATGGGCTTCTCCCTGAAGCTCAAGGGCGTCTCCAAGAAGGAGATCGAAAGCCTCGTCTCGCCTGCCGCCGAAATGCTCGGCCTTTCCCATCTCCTCGACCGCTATCCGCGCCAACTCTCCGGCGGCCAGCGCCAGCGCGTCGCCATGGGCCGCGCCATCGTGCGAAAGCCGCAGGTCTTTCTCTTCGACGAGCCGCTCTCCAATCTCGACGCCAAATTGCGCGTCTCCATGCGCACAGAGATCAAGAACCTCCATCAGCGCTTGAAGACCACCACCGTCTACGTCACCCACGACCAGATCGAAGCGATGACCATGGCCGACAAGATCGTCGTCATGCATGACGGCATCGTCGCCCAGGTCGGCGCGCCGCTCGATCTCTACGACCGGCCGGAAAATCTCTTCGTCGCCGGCTTCATCGGCTCGCCCGCGATGAACATGGTGACCGGCACCCTTGATGCGAACGACCGCAACATCTTCGTCACCGGCGACGGCGAGCGCCTGCCGATCGCCGAGCCCGGCGATGCGGAACCCGGCCGCGAGATGATCTACGGCGTTCGCCCGGAACACTTTCAGCTTGGCGGCGACACCACGCTCCGCGTGGAAGTGGTCGAGCCGACGGGATCGGAGACGCATGTCGTCGCCTTCCTCGGCGAGACGGAAATCGTCTGCGTCTTCCGCGAACGCATCTCCGCCGGCCCGGGCGACGAGCTCAAAGTCACCATCGACGCCGGTTCCGTCCATCTCTTCGATGCCAAGGAGGGCGACCGGCTCTCCGTGTGAGCGCCCTGAAGACGTGAATAGGTGAGATCTCCGGCCAAAGGCCGGCCAGAAGGGCAAAAAGCCCTCGTCGCTGCGGTCGCGGGAGCCGCAAGAAGCGCATCAAAAAAACGTCCCGCAACGTGGAGGAAACCGACAATGCCAATCGATCGCAGAACCTTTCTGAGCGGCACCGCGAGCCTTGCCGCCGGCGCCGCCTTTTCCGGCGTCCCGGGCGCCCGCCGGGCATTCGCCCAATCTGCCGCCATGACGTTCCAGCCGGAAGAAGGCGCATCGCTTCGCCTCCTGCGCTGGGTGCCCTTCGTCACCGGCGAGGAAGAAGCCTGGAACGCCAACACCAAGGCCTTCACCGAGGCGACGGGCGTCGAGGTGCGCATCGACCAGGAAAGCTGGGAGGATGTCCGCCCGAAAGCTGCGGTTGCCGCCAATGTCGGCTCGGGTCCCGATATGGTGATGAGCTGGTTCGACGATCCCTTCCAGTATCCCGACAAGCTCGTCGACGTGACCGATCTCGCCACCAAGCTCGGCGAGGCGCATGGCGGCTGGTATGAGGGTCTCGAAGGCTATGCCCGCCAGGACGACACCTTCATCGCCGTCCCTCTCTGCGCCATCGGCAACGCCGTCTGCTACCGCCAGAGCCATATGGAGAAAGCCGGTTTCTCGGAATTCCCGAAAGACACCGACGGCTTCCTGGAACTCTGCAAGGCGCTTAAGGCGAACGGCACGCCCGCCGGCTTCCCGCACGGCAAGGCCGTCGGCGACGGCAACAATTACGCCCATTGGCTCCTGTGGAGCCATGGCGGCATGATGGTCGACGAAAACAGCAACGTGACGATCAACAGCCCGGAGACCAAGGCTGCGATCGAATACGCCAAGGCGCTCTACGAGACCTTCATTCCGGGCACGGAAAGCTGGCTCGACATCAACAACAACCGCGCCTTCCTCGCCGAGCAGATCTCGCTGACGGCAAACGGCGTCTCGCTTTATTACGCCGCGGCCAAGGACCCGGCGATGAAGGAGATCGCCGAGGATATCCGCACGGTGAACCTGCCGATCGGCCCGGTCGGCAAGTCGGTGGAGCTGCACCAGACCTCGACGCTCTCGATCTTCAAGCACTGCAAATATCCGCAGGCGGCGAAGGCGTATCTGGAGTTCATGTACCAGTCGGACCGCATGAACGCCTGGATCGAAGGTGCGAGCGCCTATTGCTGTCAGGCGCTGAAGGAATTCGCCGACAATCCGGTCTGGAC
Organism: Afifella marina DSM 2698; assembly: GCF_900102695.1. Lineage (GTDB taxonomy): Bacteria > Pseudomonadota > Alphaproteobacteria > Rhizobiales > Afifellaceae > Afifella > Afifella marina. Next base: position 233,389 of record NZ_FMVW01000002.1, on the reverse strand, counting down.
GTCGAACCCGGTGCACGAGCCCTATTCGCGCGCCTCTGAAAGCCTGCGGCCGAACGGCTATGCAGGTCCGCTCGGACCGGCCTCCGCCGGCGTCATGGCCGATTACGTCCTCGTCGACATGTTCGCCGAGGCCGTCACCGGTCAGCGCTCGCCAGAAGAAGCCATGGCGAACGCGGAACGCCGCGCCAGGCGCTACTACAGCTGAGTTAACGGGGGGAGCCGGGCGTCGGCTTCGGCCGGCGCCCGTTATCTCAAAGCCCCCCTCAGACAGCGAGCGCGAGCGATCACGCCGCCGCGCCGACCACCAGACGAGACAGGCTCACAATGACGGATGTGCCGCTGACCCCACGCCGACCGCTCCTGGCAAGGTTCCTGGAGAGCCGCAACGGCCTCGGGCTTCTCTTCATGCTGCCGGCTGCGGTCTTCCTGCTCTGCTTCCTGACCTATCCGCTCGGTCTCGGCGTCTGGCTCGGCTTCACCGACACGCGCATCGGCCGCACCGGCGAATTCATCGGCCTTGAGAATTACATCTGGCTCTTCGACGACCCGATCTTCTGGCTCTCGGTCTACAACACCATTCTCTACACCGTCGTCGCCTCGGTGCTGAAATTCGGCCTCGGCCTCTGGCTCGCCCTCATCTTGAACGAGCATCTGCCCTTCAAGACCTTCTTCCGGGCGATCATCTTGCTTCCCTGGGTGGTGCCGACGGTTTTGTCCGCGCTGGCCTTCTGGTGGATCTACGACAGCCAGTTCTCGATCATTTCCTGGGTATTGATGCAATGGGGGCTGATCGATACGCCGATCAACTTCCTCGGGCAGCCCAACCATGCCCGCGCCTCGGTGATCGCCGCCAATGTCTGGCGCGGCATTCCCTTCGTGGCGATCTCGCTTCTCGCCGGCCTGCAGACGATCCCTCAATCCCTGAACGAGGCGGCAGCGCTTGATGGCGCCACCTCCTGGCAGCGCTTCACCAAGGTGACCTTGCCGCTTCTCACCCCGATCATCGCCGTCGTCATGACCTTTTCGGTGCTCTTCACCTTCACCGATTTCCAGCTCATCTACGTCCTGACACGCGGCGGCCCGGTCAACGCCACCCATCTCATGGCCACCCTCTCCTTCCAGCGCGCCATTCCCGGCGGCCAGCTCGGCGAAGGTGCGGCGATCGCGGTCGCCATGATCCCCTTCCTGCTCGCCGCAATCTTGTTCTCGTTCTTCGGGCTGCAGCGTCGCCGCTGGCAGCAGGGCAACGACTGAGGAAACCCACCATGGCAAAGAAGAACCTCAGCCCGACAGCCGGCACTCGCGACGACACCGAGGGCATGGACCAGTTCAACACGGTGACGCGGCGCATCCTCGTCGTCTATCTGCCGCTCGCCGTCTTCATCTTCGTCCTGCTCTTCCCGTTCTATTGGATGGCGATCACGGCCATCAAACCGGATCATCAGCTCACCAATTACGACCGCTACAGCCCCTTCTGGGTGGTCGAGCCGACGCTCGACCATATCCGCTACCTGCTCTTCGAGACGTCCTATCCGGGCTGGCTGTGGAACACGATGCTCGTTGCCTTCGCTTCCACCTTCCTGTCGCTGTTTGCCTCCGTGCTCGCCGCCTATGCGATCGAGCGCATCCGCTTCACCGGCGCGCGCACCACCGGGCTCCTCATCTTCCTCGCCTATCTGGTGCCGCCGTCGATCCTCTTCATTCCGCTCGCCTTCATCGTCTTTCAGGTCGGCATCTTCGATTCCCGCCTGGCGCTCATCCTCACCTATCCGACCTTCCTCATCCCGTTCTGCACCTGGCTTTTGATGGGCTATTTCCGCACCATCCCCTTCGAACTTGAGGAAAGCGCCCTCGTCGACGGCGCCTCGCGCTTCCAGATCCTGACGAAAGTCATCCTGCCGCTCGCCGTCCCCGGCCTCATCTCCGCCGGCATTTTTGCCTTCACCCTGTCGTGGAACGAGTTCATCTACGCCCTCACCTTCATCTCCTCCTCGGAGAACAAGACGGTGCCGGTCGGCGTCCTCACCGAGCTCGTGCGCGGCGATATCTACGAATGGGGAGCACTGATGTCCGGCGCCCTTCTGGGCTCGCTGCCGGTCGTCATCCTCTATTCCTTCTTCGTCGATTATTACGTCTCGTCGATGACCGGCGCCGTGAAGGAATAGGCGCACTGGAAACGGGGCTCGAGCCCAAAACAATGAAGAGATCTTCCCGGAGACCCACCAAAGTCGCCACCGACAATCAGGAGCGGAAAGCGTCGGAGCTTCAAGTTCAGGCGACGCCTTCACCGCCTTTCGTCGTGGCGCGTCCGGAGAGAGGACGTCAGGTCGACGCCAGAGCCTTCGCCCGTGAGATGCACGCACGCTTCCCGAGAATAACCACAGAGCTACAAAAACACTGATGGCCCGTTGGCACACTGAACGCCAGCCCCGTCAGGCTCGATCGTAGCTGGAGGATCGGGAAGGGCGTCAAAACGAAATAAAATATTTTCCAGCCAGAATGTTAATTAAAGATCATGCGATTACATTATTACTCTTTAGGAACTACAAAAGACAGTTCTTGAATAAGTTAGACGATAGTCGTACAATTCATTTGTTGGCTTCGGGAGAAAACACTCTGAAGCCCAAAAGCAAAGGAGAGAGCCATGGCTGACAAACCCGTATGCAGCAGCTGCGCTTTCTTTGAAGATCACCACGCCAACGACGACCACGAGATCCCAGATGCAGGTCTCTGCCGTTTCAACCCGCCCGTCACGCAGCCCGTGGCGGATGCCGTTGGGCTTTGGCCGGTCGTGAAAGAGAGCGATTGGTGCGGCCATTTCGCAAAGGAGGGCCTGGCGGCCTGATTTTCCGAAACGCGCATGGCGCGGCTTGGACCGCGCAACGGGGCGCAGCATGGCGCTGCGCCTCCTTCAAAGGGCCGGACGACATAGCCTGACGATGACAGTCTGAGGACGACAGGGCGGCATGCATGCCGCCCTTCTGCGTTATGGGCTCGAAGTCCTTACCGACAGCAGACAGCCAGCCTTCCCGGCCGCCTCAGGCGACGGGGCTCAGAAGCGGCTCGCCCTTGAGATGCGCACGCAGATTGTCGACCACCATCTGCCCCATCGCCGCGCGCGTCTTGTGCGTGGCACTGCCCTGGTGCGGCGACAAGACGACATTGTCGAGCGCCTTCAGTTCGTCCGGCACGTTGGGCTCATCGGCAAAGACGTCGAGCGCCGCGCCGCCGAGCCCGCCCGATTGCAGGAGCTCGATCATCGCCGGCTCGTCGACGAGCGAGCCACGCGCCATGTTGACGAGCATCCCCTCCGGCCCGAGCGCTTCCATCACGCTGCGGCTGACGATGCCTTGCGTCTCTTTGGAGCCCGGCGCGATCACCACCAGCCAGTCGCAGGCCTTTGCCATCTCGGTGAGGTCAGAAAAATAGGGATAGGGCTCGTGCGCCTGCTTGTGGCGGCCGTGATAGACGACCTCCATCTTGAAGACCTGCAGGCGCCTCGCAATCTCCTTGCCGATGCGCCCGAGGCCGAGAATGCCGGCGCGCGCCCCGCGGAGTTCGTCGGTCAGCGGAAAATCGCCGCCCGGCCAGCGCCCCTCGCGCACATAGCGGTCGGTCTGCGGCAGCCGATGGGCGAGCGCAATCATCAGCCCCACCGTCATCTCCGCCACGCAATCGTTGAGAACGTCGGGCGTGTTGGTCACGTGCACCCCCGCCCGCTTCGCCGCCTCCACATCGACGGCGTCATAGCCGACGCCGAAGGAGGAAATGATTTCGAGCTTCGGCAGCGCCTCGATGATCTTCGCCGAACAGCCATGGTGCCCGCCCGTCGCAACGAAGCGAACCCCCTCGCCCACCTCGGCCAGAAGGGCGTCCTTGTCGTCCGCCGCAAAATAGCGGTGGACGGTGAAATCCTTCTCGATCTCGGCAGTCACGGCGTCGGCGAGAGGGCCGACCATCAAAAGCTCGGGTCGCGTCATGACATCTTCCATTCGTTTTCAGGGGCGATCCTCATCCTTGCGGGAGATCCTCCTTGGGGGAGGCCTCGGAGCCCGCCCATCGCCGTCGCAGATAGAGGATGATCGGGATCGACCAGACCACGATCGTAAAGATGCCGAGCCCAGCCGCGATCGGCCGCTCGAAGAAGGCGAGGAAGCTGCCGTCGGCCTTGATCATTGAGGTGATGAAATTCTGTTCCAGCATCGGCCCGAGGACGAGGCCGAGGATCGCCGGTGCGATCGGAATGTCGTTCTCTTCCATGATGAAGCCGAGCACGCCGAAGATCAGCATCAGGAGAACGCCGAAGACGGAATTGTTGATGGCGAAAGAGCCGACGATGCAAAACAGGAGAATGACCGGCATCAACACCCGGTTCGGGATCGACAACAGCGTCGAGGCGCCTTTGATCGCCACCCAGCCGAGCGGCAGCATGATGATGTTTGCCAGAAAGAACACCATGAACACCGCATAGATCAGCTGCGGATCGTTGATGAACACGGTCGGGCCCGGATTCATGCCTTTGACGTAGAGGACGCCGATCACGATCGCGGTGATGGAATCGCCCGGAATGCCGAAGACGAGCGCCGGGATCCAGGCGCCCGAGACGGCGCCGTTGTTGGAGGCCCCGGCTTCCACCAGCCCCTCCACATGGCCGCGTCCGAATTTCTCCTTCTGCCGTGAGAACTGCTTGGAGACGGCGTAGGAAATCCAGGCCGCGATATCCGCACCCGCCCCCGGCAACGCGCCGATCGCCGTACCCGTCGCGCTGCCGCGCAGCATCTGGATCGGATAGCGGCGGATATTCGTCCATTGCCGCTTGAACACCGTGTGCTTGCCGGAGCGATCGATCTTCGGGCGCTCCTTGGAATAGACGATCGAGCGCAGAACCTCCGACACGGCAAAGAGCCCGATCATCGCCGGAATGAACTGCACGCCGGCCAGAAGCTCGACATTGCCAAAAGTGTAGCGCGGCTGGCCGGCCGGATTGTCGATGCCGATCGTCGCCGCAAAAAGCCCGATCAGAAGCGCGATCATGCCGCGCGTGACCGAGCTCGGCGACACGAAGATGGCGCAGGACAGCCCGAGCAGCACCAGCCAGAAATATTCGAACGAAGAAAATTTGAGCGCGATTTCGGCAAGCGCCGGCGCCGTCGTCACAAGCACGATGGTGCCGAAAATCCCGCCGATCGCGGAGAACACAAGAACCGCCCCGAGTGCTTCGTCGCCGCGCCCGTCCTGCGTCATCAGATAGGCGTCTTCGACATAGGCCGCACTGGCCGGCGTCCCCGGCATGCGCAACAGCGCGCCCGGAATGTCGCCGGCGAAGATCGCCATCGCGGTCGCCGTCACGATCGCCGCAATCGCCGGCACCGGGTCCATGAAGAAGGTGATCGGCACCAGAAGCGCCGTCGCCATCGTCGCCGTCAGGCCCGGGATCGCACCCACGAACAGCCCGAAACAGGCGGATGCGAAGATGACGAGAAGCACATAGGGCTGAAAGACGAGGCCCGCGGCCTGCGCGAGAATATCCATCGTCGTCACCACAAAAAGGAGAGAAAGTCGTTGCGCGGCAGCGGCACCAGGAGAAGCCGCCCGAAGGTCTGCTGCACCAGGATCGTGGCGAAGATCGCCACCGGCACGGCGACGATGATGCGCGTGCGCAAGGTCAGCATGAAGACGAGGAGAATGAGGAAGGCGATCGGCACGAAGCCGACGCGCTCGGAAAAGACGATATAGACGCCGATCAGCGCCAAGGCCATCGCCACGCCGACAACGGCCATGGGCGACTTCGCCCAGTCGGCAAGCGCCACGGCGCGCCCCTGAAAGCCCATCAGCGCGCTCTTCGCCATCATGAAAATGCCGAGGCCGGCGGCCACGATGCCGATGGCGTTTGGCATGGTTTCGGCCCCATAGGCCTGGCCCGGAATGGGCGAAAAGTTCCTCGCCGAAACGAGGATCGCGGCCGCACCGATCAAGACCAGCACACCGAGCACGAAATCATTGAATTTCATCGCAGGTTCCCGGCAGATGGCGGCGTCCGAAGACGCCGCCGATCGCCCTTATTCGGCCGCGAGCCCGGCCTCTTTCATGACGCGCCCAAGGCTCTCATCGTCGGATGCGACGACCTCCGTCGCCTCTTCCGGCCCCGCCCAGCGCATGCCGAACCCGCGATCGGCCATGAACTTCTGGTATTCTTCGCTGTTGTAGGCCTTCTCCACGGCGCCCGCGAGCTTCGCCTTCACGTCGTCCGGCAGCCCCTTCGGCGCGGCGACCGTGCGCCACACGGCAAGCGTCCAGTCCGAACCGACCGCTTCCTTCAGCGTCGGCACGTCCGGGAACATCTCCTGGCGCTCCTCCGACATGGACGCGAGCGGGCGCACCTTACCGGCCTCGATCATGGAGCGGCCTTCGGCAAGCGACGACGGCACGAGATCGACGCCGCCCGCCACCATATCGGTGATGCCGGCGGCCGAACCCTGGCTCGGCACCCAGGTGATCTGGTCTGGCGGCAGATCTTCCGACAACAGCCAGCCGAGAAGGCCGAGATGCCAGATGCCGCCCTGCCCGGTCCCGGAAGCCTTCAGCGCCCCCTTCGGCTCGGACTTGATTGCGTCGAGAAGATCCTGCGCCGTCTCGTAATCGGAATCGGCCGACACCATGACCCCACCCGGATCGGCGTTCACCATCGCCAGGAAATCGAAGTCCTTGTAGGTGAGATCCGTCAGCCCCTGCCAATGCATCATGTCGATCTCGATCGTCACGATGCCGATCGTGTAGCCGTCCGGCTTGGCCGTCGCGATGGCGCTATGGCCGACGACGCCCGACCCGCCGGTGCGGTTGACGACATTGACCGGCACACCGAGCTCTTCCTGCAGGATCGAGGCGAAGATGCGCCCGACGGCATCCGTGCCGCCGCCCGCACCCCAAGGCACGATCATCTGGATCGGACGATCCGGATAATCGGATTGCGCAAGGGCGGCGGGTGCGCCGAACACGGCTGTGGCGAGAAGCGCCGCGGCGGCGGCGAGAAAGGTTCTTTTGCGCATATGTCCTCCCGGTGCGCGATGTCTGTTCTTGGCAGGCCTATTCTGCGGAGGCTCTGTCCGGCTGCGTCATGCGCAGCTCTTTTTGTTCACGGAGAGACTATCTCCTGCGGTTGCCCGCGATGTCAATGTATACATTGAGATCCAGACACGGCCGGACCGCTTTTCCATGCGCCGGCGCAGCACGGGTGCTCCACCGGCGCAATCCGTCAACGTCAGGCGGCGACGACTGTCTGCCGCTGCGTGCCGAGCCCTTCGATGGCGAGCTCCATCACGTCGCCGACCTTCAGATAGACGGGCGGCTTCATGCCCATGCCCACGCCCGGCGGCGTGCCGGTGGAAATGACATCGCCCGGCATCAGCGTCATGAACTGCGACAGATACGAGACGACATGCGGCACGTTGAAGATGAGCGTGTTGGTGTTGCCGCTCTGGCGCCGCTCGCCGTTGACGTCGAGATGCATGTCGAGGTTGTGCGGATCGGCAACGGCATCGCGCGTCACGAGCCACGGCCCGAGCGGGCCGAACGTGTCGTGGCTCTTGCCCTTCGTCCACTGGCCCATGCGCTTCGTCTGGAAGTCGCGCTCGGAGACGTCGTTCATGATGGCGAAGCCCGCCACATGCTGCATCGCCTCCTCCTCGGAGACGTATTTGGCGCGCTTGCCGATAATGATTGCGAGCTCCACCTCCCAGTCGAGCGCCTTGGAACCGCGCGGCATCTCCACATCGTCATTGGGGCCGCAGAGCGCCGACAACGCCTTGGCGAAGATGATCGGCTCGCTCGGCGGCTCGGCACCCGTCTCCGCCGCATGGTCGGAATAATTGAGGCCGATGCACAGGATCTTCGAGACCTGGCCGACGCAGGGGCCGAAACGCGGATTGCCCGCAACCTTCGGCAGCGAGGCGGGATCGAGCGCGCGCAGTCTCTCGAGCCCGGCATCGGAGATCACCTCCCCGGCGATGTCGTCGACCTCGCCGGACAGATCGCGCAGCGCGCCCTCGTCATCGATGAGGCCGGGCTTTTCCTGGCCGGCAGGGCCGTAGCGAACGAGCTTCATGGCATCCTTTCTCGGATTATCTTGAGGGATTTCTGAGGATCAGTAGACGGCGCGGCCGCCGGAAATGTCGAAGACGGCGCCCGTCGAAAACGAGCAATCCTCCGAGGCGAGCCAGCAGATCATCGCCGCCACCTCGGACGGCTCCACGAACCGGTTCATCGGGATCTTCGACAGCATGTAATCGATATGCTCCTGCGTCATCTGATCGAAGATCGCCGTGCGGGCCGCCGCCGGCGTGATGCAATTGACGAGGATGTTGTGGCCGGCGAGCTCCTTGCCGAGCGATTTCGTCAGCCCGATCAGCCCGGCCTTCGAGGCCGAATAATGCGAGGCGTTGGGATTGCCCTCTTTGCCGGCGATCGAGGCGACGTTGACGATCCGCCCATAGCCCTTTTCGAGCATCAAGGGCACGACGGCATGGCTCGTCAGAAACGGCGCGACGAGATTGACCTCGATCACCTTGCGCCAGGTGTCGGGATCGAGCTCCCAGGTCTTGGCATTGCCGCCGGTGATGCCGGCATTGTTGACGAGAATGTCGATGCCGCCGCCCTTCTCGGCCGCCTCTTTCGCGGCGTCTGCAACGGCTCCCGCATCGGTCAGTTCGACGACGGCGCCGCTCGCTTTCTCGCCGAGTTCCCCGAGCGCCGTTTCGATCGCCTCTCCGTCGATATCCCAGATGACGGCCCGCCCGCCGCTGTCGAGCACGCGTTTTGCGGTCGCAAAGCCGATGCCGCGGGCGCCGCCGGTGATGACGGCCGTGCGGTTTTCAAGGTCGATCCTGTTCATGGGGCGTGTTCCTCGTATCGTTTATCGTTGCCGCTTTGCCGCGGCTTGGTCGTTGTGCGCAGAGAAGACGGCTGTGGACGGCCTCACGCCGGCCCCCGCCGCAGAAGTTCGAGCGCCAGCCGGTCGGCGCGGTCGCGGTGCTGTTGATGCAGATGCGCCGCGCGGCGGATATCGCGCTCCACCACCGCCTGAAGGATGGCGCGATGCTCCCGGTCCGACTGCGCCGTGCTCGGCCGCAGATGCACGATCGCCATGCGCGCCCGATATTGCTGGTCCCAGTATTGGCGCAAAGTCGCACAAAGCCGGTTGTTGCCGCTCAGCGTCACGAGCTCGGAATGGAACTGATCGTCGAGATGCGACCAGCGCACCGGGTCTTCGCGCTGCGTCGCCCGCTCCAGCTGGTCGAGAATGCCGGAAAGCCGGCGACCGTCGTTCGTCTCGATGCCGCGCCTTGCCGCAAGCTCCACGGCCTTCACTTCGAGCGTCGAAAACACGTCGTAGATGTCGGAGAGATCGTCGATCGATTGCGCCCGGACGCTGATGCCGTGGCGCGGGCGCACATCGACGAGCCCCTCCTCTTCGAGCTTGATCAGAGCCTCCCGCACCGGCGTGCGCGACAGGCCGAGAAGGTTCGCCACCTCCGCTTCGAGAAGCGTCGTCCCGGGCGGCAGCCGGCCTTCCATGATGCGGAATTTGAGCTCGTGATAGGCGCGCTCGCGCGCCGGCATGTCGGCAACGCCTTCAAGGCTCGGCCGCCCGCGTGCCCCCGTCACCGACGGCGGCGTCGGGCGCCGTCGGGCATTGTCCGCCGGCGCTCTCACGCCCGCCGCATCCAGGGGCTCACCGCCCGCAGCGTTGTCACGATCCTGTCTCATGTTTGATGCCGTTGAGCTCCGCCACGATGTCGGCAATGCGCGGCAGATATTCCTCGCCATGCCCGGTCGCATCGGCGGTGGCGAAATTGTTCTTCACCGCCGAGGAGACATGCGAGGCGATGCCGCTTTCGTTCGCCAGAGACACGACATAGCGCATATCCTTGTGCGCGTTCTTGAGCGCGAATTTGTGCGCCTCCGGATCGCGCTCCACCACCCATTTCATGAAGGTCTGGTAGAAGCCGCAATCCATCCGCCCGCCGCCGATGATGGAATGAAACGTCGCCGCATCGATGCCGTTCTTCGCCCCGATCGCCAGCGCCTCCGAATAGATCGCGGCATAGCCGAGCGACAGGAAATTGTTGAGAAGCTTCATCGTGTGGCCGGCGCCCGGCTCACCGACACGCACGATCTTGCCGGCCCAGGTGGCGATGATCGGCTGAACGCGGTCGAAATCCGCCTCGCTCGCCCCGACCATCGCATCGAGAAGCCCTTCCCAGGCCTCCTTCGGCGTGCGCGACAAGGGCGCATCGATGAGCGTCGCGCCGTCCGCCCGGCATTTTTCGACGAGGGCGCGCGTCGACACCGGATTGCTGGTCGAGGTGTCGATGATCGTCTTGCCAGACGCCCCTACCGCCAGGATCTCGCCGACAACGGCTTCGACCTGCGGGCTTCCCGGCAGGCACAGGAAGATGACGTCGGAGGCCTCTGTCAGCGCCGCGACACTCTCTGCCTCTTTGGCGCCCCGGCCCTTCAGATCCTCCACCGGCTCGCGGTTGCGGTGGCCGAGGATCGTCAAGGGATAGCCCTTTTCGACGAGGTTCTTCGCCATGCCCTGGCCCATCAGCCCGACGCCGATGAAGCCGATCGCTGGTTTCTCGCTCATGATCCGGTCTCCTTGGCCTGTCGCGCCTCTTCGTCGGCGATATGCGCGCGGATGATGGAGGCGAAATCGGCGTCGGCGGAAAAGCCCACCTCGCTTGCCCGCGCCGTGTCGAAGTCGCGCGGCCAGCCATGGACCATGCTGCGGATCGGCTCGTCCGGCTCGCGCCGGATGCGTCCCACAACCTCGTCGCCCGCCACCTCCTGCAAGGTCGCGATCATCTCGCCCACCGTCACCGAAAGCCCCGGCATGTTGAGCGAGCGCCGCGGCCCGAGCGTCGACGTATCCATTGTCGCCGCATGCACGAGAAAGCCGACGGCCGCTGCCGGGCTCGCGATCCAGTGGCGCACATCGTCTTCGACCGGCAGGATGGCCTCGAGCCCCGCAAGCGGCTCGCGGATGATGCCGGAGAAGAAGCCCGACGCCGCCTTGTTGGGCTTGCCCGGCCGCACCACGATCGTCGGCAGGCGGATGCCGACCCCGTCGACGAACCCTTTGCGCGTGTAATCGGCGAGAAGCAGCTCCGAGATCGCCTTTTGCGTGCCGTAGCTCGTCAAAGGTGCCGAGAGGAACGTGTCCGAGATTTTTTCCTCAAACGGCGCGCCGAAGACGGCGATCGACGAGGTAAAGACGAGCCGCGGCCGATAGGCCTCGCCCGCCTGCCGGATCGCCTCCAGGAGATGGCGGGTGCCATCGAGATTGATGCGGTAGCCCTTGTCGAAATCCGCTTCCGCCTCGCCCGAAACGATGGCCGCGAGATGGAAGATCACATCCGGCTGGCGCGTGATCAGCCCTTCGACCGTCTCTGCCGAAGAAATGTCGCCCGCCTCGCAGGTCACCGTGATCGTCTCCGGCACATCGGGAAAGTCCGGCGCCACCACGTCGAAGGCGTCGATTGCCGCAATCGCCCGCCCGCCGAGCTCCTTGTCGGCAAGAAGCCTTTCGACCAGGCGCCGTCCGACCATGCCGGCCGCGCCGAGCACCAATATCCGCATCAAATCCTCCCCAGCCCTTCGGGCCTTTTATCGTTCAAAGCGACCAGCCGCCGTCGATCACCTGCGTCGTGCCGGTCGTGAAGCGGCTCTCGTCGGAGCCGAGATAGACGGCGAGATCGGCGATCTCGTCGGGCGTGCCGATCCGGCCGATCGGCTGGCGCTCGACGAACATCGCCCGCGCTTTCTCCACGCCGCCCACCTCCTCGCCGAGCGCGGAAATCCGCGCCTCCAGCGACGGGCTCTCGATCGTGCCCGGGCAGATGGCGTTGCAGCGGATGCCTTTGCGGATGAAGTCTATGGCGATCGAACGCGTCAGCCCGATCACCGCCGCCTTCGTCGTCATATAGACGTAGCGATTGGGCGCAGCTTTGATCGAGGAGGCGGCCGACGACATGTTGATGATCGACCCGCCCCCGTTCTCCAGCATCCGCGGCAGCAGGGCCGAGATTGTGCGGTGCATGGAGGTGACGTTGAGGTCGAAGGAAAAATCCCAGTCCTTGTCGTCGCAATCGAGCACCGTCCCATGGTGCACGAAGCCCGCGCAATTGAAGAGAATGTCGGGCGTGTCGACCGTCTTCATATAGGAGCCGACGGCGCGCCCGTCGGTTACGTCGAGCACGGCCGTATCGACCTCGCCCAGAGTATTAAGCCCCTTCAGCTTCTCGGCGTCGAGATCGGTCGCATAAACACGCGCCCCCTCTTCCAGAAACCGTTCCGCCACGCGGCGGCCGATCCCTTGCCCCGCCGCCGTGCACACTGCGATCTTTCCCTCAAGTCGCCGCCCCATCAGGCTTCCTCCGTTCCTCGTTTATTGGTCTTTTTGAGGGAGGGTTCGCCCCTCCTCACATTCTTGAGACACTTTGCTTTTCACGCCCGTCTGGTGTCAGCTGCCGCACCAGACGCGAAGCCCACGACACCGCGCCCTTTAATGATTGTCGCGCGGAATGCCGCTCGTCTGGGCGATGCGGTGGTATTTGACCGCCGGCTCCAAAACCATGCCGGTTTCGAGCTGCGAGACCATGGCGCGTTGGATCTCCTGCCAGGGCGTCTGGCTCTCCGGGAAGGGATAGCCGCCCGCCTCTTTCAGCGCCTCGCGCCGCTGTTCGAGCTCCCCGTCGCTGATGAGGATATTCGCCTCCCCGCGCTCGAGATCGATGCGCACGTGGTCGCCTGTCTTCAACAGCCCCAGACCGCCGCCGGCCGCCGCCTCCGGCGAGGCGTTGAGGATCGAGGGCGAACCCGACGTGCCCGATTGCCGCCCGTCGCCGATGCAGGGCAGCGAATGGATGCCCCGCTTCAGGAGATAATCGGGCGCGCGCATATTCACGACCTCCGCCGCCCCCGGATAGCCGATCGGCCCCGCCCCGCGCATGAACAGGATGGTGTTCTCGTCGATCTGAAGCGCCGGATCGTCGATGCGGTGATGATAATCCTCCGGCCCGTCGAAAACGGCGGCCTTGCCCTCGAACGCCATCGGATCGTCGGGATTGGAGAGGTAACGCTCGCGGAATTCGGTGGAGATGACGGAGAGCTTCATGATCGCCGAGGAGAAGAGATTGCCCCTCAGAACCCGGAAGCCCGCGCCCTTGAGCATCGGCTTGTCGAACGGACGGATGACATTCTCGTCGGCGATTTCGGCACCCCGGCAATTGTCGCCCATCGTGCGCCCGTTCACCGTGAGCGCCCCTTCGTTGATGAGCCCCGCCCCCATCAGCTGGTTGACGACCGCCGGCACACCGCCCGCGTGATAATAATCCTCACCGAGATATTCCCCCGCCGGCTGCAGATTGACGAGAAGCGGAATGTCCTCGCCATAGGTCTGCCAGTCGTCGATCGAAAGCTCCACTCCGACATGGCGGGCGAGCGCGTTGAGATGGATCGGCGCATTGGTCGAACCGCCGATCGCCGAATTCACACGGATCGCATTGATGAAGGCGTCGCGTGTCAGTATATCGGACGGCTTCAGATCCTCGCGCACCATCTCGACGATCCGAAGGCCCGTCAGATACGACATCTCCTGCCGGTCCCTGTAGGGAGCGGGGATCGCGGCGGCCCCCGGAAGCTGCATGCCGAGCGCTTCGGCGAGCGAATTCATCGTCGTCGCCGTGCCCATCGTGTTGCAATAGCCGGTCGAAGGCGCCGAGGAGGCGACGAGCTTGACGAAGCCCGGATAATCGATCTCGCCGGCGGCCAGAAGCTCGCGCGCCTTCCACACGATCGTGCCGGAGCCGGTGCGCTCGCCGCGGAACCAGCCGTTCAGCATCGGCCCGACGGACAGCGCGATCGCCGGAAGATTGACCGTCGCCGCCGCCATCAGACACGCCGGCGTGGTCTTGTCGCAACCGATCGTCAGAACGACGCCGTCGAGCGGATAGCCGTAAAGCACCTCGACGAGCCCGAGATAGGCGAGATTGCGGTCGAGCGCCGCCGTCGGCCTCTTGCCCGTCTCCTGGATCGGATGCACCGGAAATTCGATGGCGATGCCGCCGGCCTCGCGAATGCCGTCCCGCACCCGCTTGGCGAGCTCCAGATGATGCCGGTTGCACGGCGACAGATCGGACCCCGTCTGCGCGATGCCGATGATCGGCTTGCCCGATTGCAGCTCTTCCTGGGACAGGCCGAAATTCAGGTAGCGCTCCAGATAAAGCGCCGTCATATCGGGGTTGTCGGGATTGTCGAACCAGGCACGCGAGCGCAGTTGCGGCAGATTGGGGCGGTCGGTCATCTCGTCTCCAAAGGGTTTGGCGCGTGAGGAAGGCGCCTCACGGGCCGCCCGATTGCCAACAACGTATACCTCAACGTTGGGGCCTTTCAACGCCCTTTAGAGAGAGAAACGGCCGAATACGGCTCCCATTGCATACGCTGAATAAAGGCGTAAGGCGCACGCTGGCCTTCACCCGCCGCACAAATCCAACAAAAAAGGCCTGCCCGCAGCCCGGTGCGGACAGGCCTTCTTCCAAGAGTGGCCCCTTTCGAAGAGCGAAATGTCGGCGTGCGGTTAGCGCGTGCCGTCAAGATAGCGCTGAAGCGTCTTCTCGGTCCCTTCGTCCCACAGCGTGCGCAGCCAATGCGCAAAGAGCTCGCGGAAATCGTCGTTCCGCCCGACATCGCCATAGACATCGTCCATGCCGAGCCATTCGCCGGGATCGGCGCGCGCCGCCTGCGCCTTCGGCACGAGCAGATCCCAGTTCGGATCGTTCGGTTCGATAACGGCGCCGCTCTCCGTCTCGCCGAAGCAATAGCGGCACCACAGCGCCGATTCGAGCGCCAGCCCCGCCACGCTGCGTCCCTCCTTCAGCCGGTCGGCGATCGTCGGCACGATGAATTTCGGCTGCCGGTTGGACCCGTCGAGGCAGAGACGGCGCACCGTGTCGCCGATCTTCGGATTGGCGAAGCGGCGCTTGATCTCGCCGAAATAGACCTGCAGATCCGTATCCGGCACCGGCGGCACGGCCGGCACGATCTCATCCTGCTCGATCTTCTCCAGGAACGCCGCGACGAGCGGGTGTTCCATCGCCTCATGCACGAAATGGATATCGAGGAGCCCCGCCGGATAGGCGATCACCGCATGCCCGCCGTTCAGGATGCGGATCTTCATGATCTCGAACGGCGTCACGTCCGGCACGAACTGCACGCCGACATTCTGAAGCGCTGGCCGCCCGGAGGGAAAATTGTCCTCCAGCACCCATTGCTTGAAATCCTCGCAGAACACCGGCCAGGCATCTTCGACGCCGAATTCCTCTTCAAGCAGCCGCCGTTCCCGATCCCCCGTCGCCGGCGTGATCCGGTCGACCATGCCGTTCGGAAAGGCGACGTTCTCGGTGATCCAGTCGGCGAAGGCCGGGTCTGACAGCCGCGCCGTCCCGGCGACGGCATTCTTCGCCACCACGCCATTGTGGGGGATGTTGTCGCACGACATCACGGTGAAGGGC
The DNA here is from genome assembly GCF_900102695.1 of Afifella marina DSM 2698. GTDB lineage: Bacteria > Pseudomonadota > Alphaproteobacteria > Rhizobiales > Afifellaceae > Afifella > Afifella marina. The sequence goes on along the minus strand of NZ_FMVW01000002.1, from coordinate 217,820 downwards.
TGAAGCCCGCGGCCCCGCCGCTCCTTGAGCCCCGCCGCGATCAGCCCGAAGACGGTCTTCGGATCGTCGGGCGTCTTGCCGTCGGCGGCGATCGCCGGATGCTCCGGATTGAAGCGCCCGGTGGAATCGATGAAGTAGCCGCCCTCCGTCACCGTCAGCGAGACGATGCGGATTGAGGGATCGGTGAGTTTTTCGATGATCGCCTGCGCATCGCCCACCGGCAGCATACCGACCATGGCGCCGGTGACGCGCGCATTGGAAGCTGCCGCCGACTGATCGACCACCGTCGTCAGAAAATCCTGGCCGCTGAGCGCCTGGCGCATCTTTTCGTCACCCGCCATGACGCCTGCGCCGAGGATCGCGAAATCATGGTCGCGCCCGGTTTCAAACAGCTCGTCGAGATAGACGGCCTGATGCGCTCGGTGAAAATTGCCGATGCCGAAATGCAAAATCCCGGCCGACAACCCGGCCCGGTCATAGCCAGGGACATGCACCCTGGACGAAATCTCGGTAAGGTTCTCGGCTGCAAGCTTCGTCGTCATGTCACTCCTTCCGGGGTGGAGGAACGTCCTCTCCAAACCCCTCCGGGGCCGCGCCCCATTCGATAAGTCCGCACTTTCCGGCCCTGCGAGACCGCGTGAAGAGCGGATCGTCATGCGTCCCCCTCCCCCTTGTGGGGAGGGGACAGGGGTGGGGGTCGCCCGTCACAAGGCGTGCCGGCATGAGTTCGCAAGCACAGGCCAACCCGCAGCAGGGATGCCCCCCTCAACTCATCCAATTGCCGCCGTCGACATTGTAGGTCTGGGCGACGATGTAATCGGCCTCGGAACTTGCCAGGAACACGGCCATGCCGGTCAGATCCTCCGCCCGCCCCATGCGCCCGTAAGGCACAGCCTCGCCGACGAGTTGCTTCTTTTCCCCGAGCCGCCGGTTCTCGTACTTCGCAAACAGCGCATCGACCCCGTCCCAATGCTCGCCGTCGACCACGCCCGGCGCGATCGCATTGACGTTGATCTTGTGCTTGATGAGGTCGAGCCCCGCCGATTGCGTGAGGCTGATCACCGCCGCCTTCGTCGCGCAATAGACCGCGACGAGCGCTTCGCCGCGCCGCCCCGCCTGGCTCGCCATATTGATGATCTTGCCGCCATCGCCCTTTGCAATCATCGCCTTCGCCACCGCCTGCAGCATGAAGAGCGTGCCGGAGACGTTGATCGCAAAAAGCCGGTCGAAACTCTCCCGGCGGATCTCGACGATCGGCGCCAGATCGAAGAGCGCGGCATTGTTGACGAGAATATCGATGCGTCCCGCGCGCTGGAGAACCCGCGCCACCGCCGCGTCGATCGAGGCCTGATCGGTCACGTCGAGCGGCACCGCATAGGCCGCCTCGCCGATCTCTGCTGCCGTTGTCTCGGCGCGGTCGAGGTTGATGTCGGCGATCGCCACCCTCGCCCCTTCGCGCACATAGGCCTCGGCGAAAGCGCGCCCTATGCCGCGTGCCGAGCCGGTGATGATGGCGGATTTGCCTTCAAGCCGCCTCATGACAGCGCCATGCCCTCGGCATCGAAGCGGTGGATCTTGTCGTCCTGCGGCGTCAGAAACACGCGGTCGCCGTGGCGGACGGGAAACTCGCCGTCGGCCCGCGCCGTCAGCATGCCGGCGCGCTCCGTCTCCACATGCAGGAACGTGTCGGAGCCGAGATGTTCTGAGACGCTGACGGTTCCCTCCCAGCGGCCTTCTTCGAGAGACAATTGCATATGCTCCGGCCGGATGCCGACCTTGGCCGCATCGCGCCGTTCCGCCACCGCACCTTCGATGAAATTCATCTTCGGCGACCCGATGAAGCCCGCGACGAAGAGATTGCGCGGCTTGGAATAAAGTTCGAGCGGCGTGCCCACCTGCTCGATGATGCCGGCACGCAAAACCACGATCCGGTCGGCCATGGTCATGGCCTCCACCTGATCATGCGTGACGTAGATCATCGTCGTCTCGAGCTTGTTGTGCAGCTCGGAGATTTCGAGGCGCATATTCACCCTGAGCGCCGCATCGAGGTTGGAGAGCGGCTCGTCGAACAGAAACGCCGCCGGCTCGCGCACGATCGCCCGCCCGATGGCGACGCGCTGGCGCTGTCCGCCGGAAAGCTGCCCCGGCCGCCGGTCAAGATAATCGGTGAGGTTCAAAACCCGCGCCGCATCGTCGATCTTGCGGTCGATCTCGGCCTTGTCGAACCCCGCCATCTTCAAAGGAAAGGCGATGTTTTTTCGCACGCTCATATGCGGATAGAGCGCGTAGGACTGGAACACCATGGCAAGACCCCGCTTGGCCGGCGGCGTTTCCGTGGCGTCCCGCCCGTCGATCTTGATCTCGCCGGACGTCACGTCTTCGAGACCCGCGATCAGCCGCAGAAGCGTCGACTTTCCGCAGCCGGACGGGCCGACGAAGACGATGAATTCGCCATCCTCGATTTCGAGATCGAGCGGCGGGATCACCTGGACGTTGCCGAAAGTCTTGGTGATCTGGTTGAGCGAGATGTGTCCCATATCCGTCCCTTTTCGCCGCGTTTGTCGCCGCGCCGCTTATTGTCGGGTGCCGCCGGGGCGGCAGCCGCGTCTTGGCCGCGCCCCTATTTGACCGCACCGAAGGTGAGGCCGCGCACGAGCTGCTTCTGGCTGAACCAGCCGAGGATCAAAATCGGCGCGATCGCCATGGTCGAAGCGGCGGAGAGCTTGGCGTAGAACAACCCCTCCGGGCTCGAATAGCTGGCGATGAACGCCGTCAGCGGCGCCGATTTCGCCGCCGTCAGGTTCAACGTCCAGAACGCCTCGTTCCAGGCGAGGATGATGTTGAGGAGAAGCGTCGAGGCGATCCCAGGCACCGCCATCGGCGTCAGCACGTAAAGGATCTCCGAGCGCAGCCCCGCCCCGTCCATCCGCGCAGCCTCCAGGATCTCGCCCGGAATCTCGCGGAAATACGTGAACAGCATCCAGATGATGATCGGCAGATTGATCAGCATCACCACGATGACGAGGCCGGTCAGCGTGTCGAGGAGCCCGGCGTCGCGGAAGATGAGATAGATCGGGATCAAGACGCCGACGGGCGGCAGCATCTTGGTCGAGAGCATCCACATCAACACGTTCTTGGTCTGCTTGCTGGGCACGAAGGCCATCGACCACGCCGCCGGAATGGCGACGAGGAGACCCAGAACCGTCGAGCCGACCGAGATCACCACCGAATTCCAGAAATGCCGGAAATAGGCGGAGCGCTCCTGCACCTCGACGTAATTGTCGAGCGTCCAGTCGAAGAACACGAAGGAGGGCGGCGAAGCGATCGCCTCCGCCTCCGTCTTGAAGCTCGTCAGGATCGTCCACAGGATCGGAAAGAAGATCAGGAAGCCGATCGTCCAGGCGATCAGCGTGAAGAGCAGCTTTCGACCTTTTGTCGGAGTGTGGGCCATGGCTCAGACGTCCAGGTTCTTGCCGATCATCCGCATCAGGAAGATCGCAACGATATTGGCGAGAATGACGGCGACGATGCCGCCGGCCGATCCGCCGCCCACGTCGAACTGCAGGAGCGACTGGGCATAGACGAGATAGGTGATGTTGGTCGTGGCATAGCCCGGCCCGCCATTGGTGGTGACGAGGATCTCCGCGAACACCGAGAGCAGGAAGATCGTCTGAATGAGCACGACGACGGTGATGGCGCGTGCCAGATGCGGCAGCATGATGTGGAAGAAGCGGCTCAACGGCCCCGCCCCGTCCATCTCGGCGGCTTCCAGCTGGTCGCGGTCGAGCGATTGCAGCGCCGTCAGCAGGATGAGTGTCGCAAACGGCAGCCACCCCCATGAGACGATGAGGATGATGGAGGCGAGCGGCGCCTGCCCGAGAAAGTCGAAGGGCTGCATCCCGAGCGCCCGAAAAATGTTCGCGAAGAGCCCGTTCACGGGGTTCATGAACATGTTCTTCCACACGAGCGCGGAGACCGTCGGCATGACGAAAAACGGCGCGATCACCAGAACCCGCACGATCCCCTGCCCCCACATCGGCTGATCGAGCAGGATCGCCAAAAGCACGCCGCCGAAGACGGTGATGACGAGAACGCCGCCGACGAGGAGAAGCGTGTTGATGAGCGCGGAGAAGAACGCCGGATCGGTCAGGAAGAACCGATAATTCATGAAGCCGATGAAATCGTGCGCTCCCGGCATCAGAAGATTGTAGCGCAGGAACGAAAAGTAGAGCGTCATCGACAAGGGGATCAGCATCCAGCCGAGCAGAAGAAGCACGGCGGGAGAGATCATCAGTCGCGCGGCAGAACGCGAATGCGCAGTGGCCATGAGCGAACCCTCTCGGGCGATGAGAAACGAGCCGGTGAAAGAGGCCCGGGCGAAGGCTGAAAAGACCGCCCGTCCGGGCCGATCATGTCGAGGCGGTCACGTCGAAAGCGACCGCCCCAGGCAGATGCGTGCGGCCGACGATATGCGGCCGGTCACGCGCGGCCCATCACTTCGGATAGCCGGCCTTCGTCATCTCGCGGTTCGTCAGCTGCTGAGCGTTCTGGATCGCCTGATCCGCACTCATCTGCCCGGCAAGAGCGGCTGAGAACATCTGCCCGACGGCCGTTCCGATGCCCTGGAACTCCGGAATGGCGACGAACTGCCCGCCCGTATAAGGCACGTCCTGGACGGACGGCTTGTCGGGGGTTGCCGCCTGCATGGAGTTCAGCGTCATTTCCGCAAAGGGCGCCGCCTTCTGATATTCCTCGTTCTCATAGAGCGAGGTGCGGGTTCCCGGAGGTGCGGCACGCCAGCCTTCCTTGTCGGCGACGAGCTTGGTGTAATCCTTCGATGTCGCCCAGGCGATGAACTGCTTGGCGGCATCCTCCGAATCCGTCGAAGTCGGGATGGCGAGGTTCCACGACCACAGCCAATTGCCGTGGTTGTCGACGCCTTCCTTGTTCGGGAACTGCGCGAAGGCGACCTTGTCGGCAACGGTCGATTCGTCCGGATCGGTCACGAAGGAGGCGGCGACCGTGGCGTCGATCCAGATGCCGCATTTGCCCTGCTGGAACAGCGACAAATTCTCGTTGAAGCCGTTCGAGGAGGCTCCCGGAGGGCCGTCCTCGTTCATCATGTCGAGGTAGTCGTTGACCGCCGCTTTCCATTCGTCGCTGTCGAGCTGGGCCTTCCAGTCCTTGTCGAACCAGGCCGCGCCGTACGAATTCGCCATGGCGGTCAAAAACGCCATGTTCTCGCCCCAGCCGGGCTTGCCGCGCAGGCAGATGCCGTAGACCTCGTTCGACTTGTCGGTCATCGCCTCGGCGGCTTTCTTGATGTCCGTCCAGGTCGGCTGATCGGGGATCTCCACGCCGGCCTTCTCGGCAAGGTCGGTGCGGTACATGACCATCGCGGACTCGCCGTAGAACGGCGCCGCGTAGAGCTTGTCCTCATAGGTCAGCGCACTGCGGATCGACGGCAGGATGTCGTCGGTGTCGTAGCCGTCCGGCATGTCGTCGAGAGCGACGAGCCAGTCCTGCTTCGCCCAGATCGGCACCTCGTAATTGCCGATGGTCATGACGTCGTATTGCCCGCCCTTGGTGGCGATATCCGTCGTCACACGCTGGCGCAGCACGTTTTCTTCCAAAGTCACCCATTCCAACTGGATATCGGGATGATTTTTGGTGAAATCCTCGGCGAGCTTCTGCATGCGGATCATGTCGCCATTGTTGACGGTGGCGATGGTGATCGTTTCGGCATGAGCTGCGGCAGTGAAGGCGAGGACGGATACAGCGCCGGCCGCCCAAATGGAGCGTCTCATCAGGTTTCCTCCGTTGCGCGTCTTCGGCCCGAAGGCCTCGCGGCTTATCTTGACGGGAAAGACACGACACCGGATGTCGATATCGCATCCCTCTGCCCGCGCCGAACGGCACGGACATTAAGGGCGAAGTTGCGCGAAACCGCGGCCCCCGCCTCATCTTCCGATATCTAAATTGTCGTCCATTGCGCGAAGGGAAAGACCCGACGGCAACTTGCACAAGACTAGATCACGCGGGTTTGCCGCTGTCAAATAAATAAATCACTTTGATTTTGCAATTAGCATGACAGCAGAATAAGTCCCGATTCCCTCGTGACTTAGCGCCAATGTCGTACAGTCTATAAAATTTGAAACTGCCGAGTATCAAATCCTGAAAGGCGCTTTTATTCTTCGCGTTCCCAGGGCGGCACGCTGCCGAAATGCGCGCTCAGATAATCGATGAAGGCGCGCACCCGCGGCGACAGGTTCCGCTTTTCCGAATAGAGCGCCAGAATGTCCGATCCGTCGTCGGCATAATCCGGCAACAGCCTGACGAGCCGCCCCGCCTTGATGTCCTCGCCGACGAGATAGGTCGAAAGCCGCGCGATCCCGAGCCCGGCAAGGGCTGCATGATAGATCGCATCGGCGCTGTTGGCCTCGAAATTGCCGGTGAGCGGCACGGGATCGGCCCCCTCCGCCCCCTCCAGATGCCAGTCGTTCCAGCGCGTCACGGTCGACAGGCGCAGGCAATTGTGATGCGCGAGATCCTGGCGCGTCGTGGGCGTGCCGGCGCGCGTGAGATAGGCGGGCGCGGCACAGATCACCCGGCGGTTGCGGGCAAGCTTGCGTGCCACCGCAAAACTGTCCTCCACCTGCTCGGTGAAGCGGATGGCGACGTCGATGCCTTCCGCCGCGAGATCGATCGGCCGGTCCGTCACTTCGAGCGACACTTTGAGCTCCGGATAGCGCGCCATGAACTCCGGCATGATCGGCAGAAGCTGCGCCTTGGCGAAGGCGACGGTGGCTGCGACCCGCAAGACCCCGACAGGTTGGCCGCTGATCGCGGTGGCGAGATTTTCCGCCTCCGACACCCTGGCCACGAGATCGGCGCAGCGCTCGTAGAAGGCGCGCCCCTCCTCGGTCAGCGACAGGCCGTGCTTGCTGCGGTTGAGAAGCCGCACCTTGAGCCGATCTTCCAGAAAGCCGATCTGCCGGCTGACGGCCGATGGCGACAGGCCGAGCGAGCGTGCCGCCGCCGAAAAGCTCTCGCTCTCCACCACGGTCGCAAACAGGATCATCTGGCTCGGAAGTTCCATCACACCTCGGCTTTGCAGCTGGGTCACAGCCCCTTTGACCCAACGACGCCTTCGCAAGCGCCGCCACCGTCATTATTTGTGCATCACAGCACGATTATGATGCGCCGCAATATCGGCGTAGGGCCCGACACCATCAAGATAAAAACGGGTTCGTGGAAACGCGCAAAAGAACGGCTGCAAGCGACTACCGCAACGCAACACAGGCCGGCGAAAGCACCCCCTGGCAGATTGCCGACCCACGAACAGAAATTCAGACGGCAATTCCCCTGCCGTCCCATGATGGAGAAGCCACATGAAGACCCTCACTCTCGCACGTCCCGCATCCGCTCCGCTCGCCACCCCGATCGGCGCAAGCGCTCGTAATCTCTTCTCGCGCGCCTGGACGTCCGTGAAGCAGCGCTACCAGTACGGCGAACTCGTGCGCGAGCTGGAAGGCTATCGGGATCGCGACCTCGCCGATATGGGCTTCGACCGCAGCGAGATCCGTCGCGTCGCGTATGAAGGCGCCTACGGCCGCTCCCGCGCCTGATCTGTCGTTCTCCGAGCGGTCGGCCATTCCCGCACCAACGTTAAATGGCCGCCCGAAAAGCGATTTTTCGAAATAACCTCCATCACCCGTCCAGGCAGGCGGCAGCACCAAGCTCCGCCCGCCGGGGCGGATCGGCGCCACGGCGTCCGCAGGTGATGCCGGCAGCCTCCGTGGCGAAGGCGAGAAGCGCCTCCACCTCGTCCCGGCGCAGCATGGTGAGCGCCTCGCGCGACTTCGTCGAGCGCTCCGCAAGGCCCGCGATCAAGGCGGCCATAAAACTGTCGCCCGCCCCGACCGTGTCGACCACATCGACGGCGGAACCTCTGACGGACACCCGCCCGAACGTGCCGAAAGCTTCCGCACCTTCCCGGCCATAGGTGACGACGACCAGCGTCGCGCCCGCCGCCCGCCAGCGTTCGGCGGTCTCCGCCGGCGGCGCGCTCGGATAGAGAAGCCCCAGATCCTCCTCGCTCACCTTGATGAGATCCGTCGTCGGCACGAAAGCGTCGAGGCGCTCGCGCCAGAGGGAGAGATCCGGCTCCACATTGAGCCGCACATTGGGATCGAGCGTTACGAGCCGCTCGCCCGCCTCGCGCCCCAGAAGCGACAGAAGGCTCGTGCCGATCGGCTCGGTGACGAGTGAAAACGAGCCGGCATGGACGCCCCAGATATCGCGGCTGAAGACCGGCAGATCGGACAGGTTCACGGCTCGGTCCGCCGCCCCGTCTCCATAAAACGCGTAAGACGGCGAGCCGTCCTTGCCGAGCGTCACCAGGCTCAAGGTCGTGCGTCGGCTGGAGCGCAGAAGAAACCCCGTCTCCACGCCTTCCGTTTTGAGTGCCGCAAAGAGCTTTTCGCCCAGAAGATCGGTCGAAAGACCGGTAAAGAGCGCCGCCTCCTGATCGAGCCGGGCGAGCCCGACGGCGACGTTGAAAGGCGATCCGCCGATGCGCGCGTCGAAGGAGAGCCCTTCGCCCTTGTCGGAACCATAGAGATCCCAGAGCGCCTCGCCGCAGACGACGAACATCAGAGCGCTCCCGCCGGGATTTGAACGAAGCCTCGCTGCATCTTCTCCTCCCCTCCGGCGGCCTGTTTTTCTCGGCCCGTTTTTTCTGGGCCGGTTTTGGCCTGTCTTTCCGGCCGGTTTCCGGCCTTATAATCTTGCGCGGCTAATCTTGCGCCGTGGGCCGGGCTGGCCGGCGGCGCCGCGCTCGGACCGGCGGCTTCCACACGAGCCGGCCCCAAGATGCAGGCAGCGCAACGCCGCCTGACCGGCAGCCATAGCCTCAGCACCCATCCACATCGGACACCTAAAGTCAATAACTAAATCACATTGGTTTTTTAATTTCCTTTCGGCTAGCCTCCCCTGCCGCAAGAGGAAAAACCGCAAGGACTGCAAAGGCACGGAGAGATGCGAGGCGGAGACACAACCGGGCTGCGCGCCTACAACGAGCGGCTGATCATCCATGCGCTCCTGCGCGCCGGCGCCTTGTCGAAGGCGGAGATCGCGCGCGAGACCGGCCTGTCCGGCCAGGCCGCCTCCGTCATCGTCAACCGGCTCCTGGCCGAAGGTCTCCTCATCAAGCGCGACAAGGTCCGCGGCCAGGTCGGCCAGCCTTCGACCCCGATCGCCCCCAATCCGAAGGGCGCCTTTTCGCTCGGCGTCAAGATCGGCCGCCGCAGCCTCGAGGCGATCCTCGTCAATCTCCTGGGGGAGGTGATCGCCTCGGCCCAGGAAAACTATGATGCGCCCCTGCCCGAAGAGACGGTCCGCCTCGCCATCGCCCAGGCGACCGGTCTTCTCGCCTCCCTCGACGCCCCGTCGAGAAAGCGCGTCGTCGGCCTCGGCATCGCCATGCCGAGCGAGCTTGAATCCTGGGCGCCGGAGCTCGATCTGGCGCCGGGCACGCTCGACGCCTGGCGCGACATCGACGTCGCCGCAGCACTTCAGGAGGCGACGGGCCTCCCCGCCTCCCTCCACAACGACGCGACGGCCGCCTGCGCCGCGGAAGTCATCCTGGGTGACGCCGTCACCCGCCGCAGCGCGCTTTATCTTTATCTCGGCACCTTCATCGGCGGCGGCATCGTCATCGACGGCAAGCTCTATCGCGGCGAGCAGTTCAACGCCGGCGCCATCGGCTCCATGCCCACCGCCCATCAAAGCCCCACGGGCGCCCCCCAGCAGCTCATCCACACCGCCTCCATCATCCAGCTGCAACAGGCCTTCGCCGAGGAAGGCATCGACGCCGGCGAGGCGCTTCTGCGCGGCGACGACGTTCCGGGAGCGGCACGTATCTTCGACGTCTGGGCCCCGCAGGCGGCGGAGGAGATGGCGCGCGCCGTCATCTCGGCCATGAGCGTCATCGATTTCGAGACGATCGTGGTCGACGGCCTGCTGCCCCCGGCCTGGCGCGCCCGTATCACCGGCCATCTCGCCGAGGCCGTGCAGGATTTCAACCGTCTCGGCCTCAGCCCGGCCGAGATCGTCTCCGGCTCCGTCGGGCCGATGGCGCGGGTTCTGGGCGCTGCCATGCTGCCGCTCCAGGCGCGCTTTTCGCCCAACACCGACCTCCTCGTGCGCCAGACCATCGCGCGCCAGAGCAACGCCGAAGCCGCGTCCTCACTCGCAAACTAGCCGCTGTCCGCACGCGCCTTCCCCGGCTCTTTGCATTCCGGCCGGCTTGTGCCCATCATGGCCGCAAACAAGAAAACGATTTCTCTCGGGGCCCTTCCTCGGGAGAGACCGAGGAAACCCTCTTGAGGACCGTCCATGAGCCTCGCCCCCATGAGCCTCGCCCCCGTGAGTCTCGCCCCATGAGCTTCACGGCCGCGCGCAGCGTTGAGCCTGCGCCGCGCGTTCCCGAATTCGGGCCCTGGCTCGCCCAGGCGTCGATCCTCGTCGTCGACGACGAGCCGGGCATGCGCAACTTTCTCGTCCGCACGCTGAAACCCCGCTGCAAGCGTCTGGAAGAGGCGGCCGACACCGCCGAAGCCTCCAAAAGGCTCGACGAGCATCATTTCGACGTCGTCATTCTCGACAACATCATGCCCGGCAAGAGCGGCGTCGAATGGCTGACGGAACAGCGCGAGATCGGCCTCTTCGCCGATGCGATCCTGATCACCGCCTATGCCGATCTCGAAACGGCGATCCAGGCGCTGCGCGCCGGCGCCGTCGATTTCGTGTTAAAACCCTTTCGCTCCAACCAGATCCTCAACGCCGTCGCCCGCTGCCTCGACCGCATCCGTCTGCAGCGCGAAATCCATGTCCTGCGCCACGAATTGCGCTCCACCGCCGATCACATGCTTCTGCGCGACAAGCTGATCGGCCATTCCGCCGGCATCGGCGAGGTGCGCGACACCATCGCCCGCGTCGCGCCCCTGCCGACCTCGGTTCTGATCACCGGCCAGTCCGGCACGGGCAAGGAGGTGGCGGCACGCTCCATCCACGCCTTGTCCGAGCGTGCCGACAAGCCCTTCGTCGCCGTCAATTGCGCCGCCATGCCGACCGACATGCTGGAGGCGGAGCTTTTCGGCCACCTGAAAGGCGCCTTCACCGGCGCCGATTCTGGCCGCGAGGGCCTCTTCATCCACGCCCATGGCGGCACGCTCTTCCTCGACGAAATCGCCGAATTGCCGCTTGCCATGCAGAGCAAGCTCCTGCGCACGATCGAAGACCGGCGCGTGCGCCCGGTCGGCTCGGAGCGCGAAGTGCCGGTCGATGTGCGCTTCATCTTCGCCACCAACGCCGACCTCGAAGCCGCCGTGGAGGACGGCCGCTTCCGCACCGATCTCTTCTACCGCATCAACGTCATGCAGATCGCCATGCCGCCGCTCGCCGCCCGCGGCGAGGACGTGATCGAGCTCGCCACCCTCTTCATGCAGCGCCTGTCGAAGCAGCTCGGCATGCCCCCGGTCGAAATCGATGCCGCCGTACGTGACGGCCTTGCCGCCTATGACTGGCCCGGCAATGTCCGCGAGCTCAGAAACCTCATCGAACGCTCGCTCATCCTCGGCCGCTTCCCGCCGGAATTTCGCGCCGATCCCGCCCCCGGCGCGGAAAGCGCCTCCTCCCCGGATATTGCCGGCGCGCCGGGCGAAGCGCTCGAAGAGGTGGAGCGCCGCCATATCCTGCGCATCCTCGAAGCGACCGGCGGCAACCGCGCCGAGGCCGCCCGCCGCCTCGGCATTTCGCGCAAGACCATCGACCGCAAATGCTCAGCCTGGAACATCTGAGCCGGAGCCGCTGAAATGACGTCGGAGCCGGCGCGGTCCGGACTTGCGCAGTCCAGCCTTGCGCGGCCCAGTCCGGAGAAAATCGGCCGGCACCGCTCGGTCCGCTTCCGTCTCCTCGCGATCGCGCTCCTGCCGACCTTCGTCATCCTGCCGCTTCTTCTCGGCGTCACCATCGTGCGCTGGAACGCAAAATTCGACCAGCTTCTGAAGTCGAAGGTGCATGGCGATCTCACCATCGCCGATCAGTATTTCAACCGCATCCTCGAGACGACCGGCGACGAGATCAACGCGCTCGGCCGCTCCGCCGAATTCCGCGACGTGGTCGCAGCCGGCGCGCCCGACCCGCTCGCCGCCTATCTGGAGAAGAGCCGCAAGACGCTCGGCCTCGATTTTCTCTATCTCGTCAGCCCAGGCGAGGGCGTGCGGGCCACTTCCCCGCCAGGCGCCAGCCCGAGCCTTTCGGGCGACAGCCCGGTCGTCCAAAGCGCCCTATCTGGCAAGCCCACCACGGCGATCGACATCTTTTCAGGCGACGAACTTGCCGCCATTTCACCGGCCCTCGCCGCGCAGGCGCGCCTTCCCCTCGTCGACACGCCCAATGCCGTGCCGACCGAAAGAAAAGCCGAAACCCGCGGCATGGTCGTGCATTCGGCAACCCCCGTGCGCCTTGCGGCTTCCGGCTCCGCCGCCCTCGTCGGCGGCCTCCTCCTCAACCAGAACCTCGTCTTCATCGACACGATCAACGACCTCGTCTACCGCGCCGAAAGCCTGCCCTCGGGCAGCCAGGGCACAGCGACCCTCTTCCTCGACGATGTGCGCGTCTCCACCAATGTCCGCCTCTTTGAGGACAAGCGCGCCCTCGGCACCCGCGTTTCCGCCGCCGTGCGTTCCGCCGTTCTCGGCGAAGGCCGCGTCTGGCTCGACAGCGCCTTCGTCGTCAACGACTGGTACATCTCCGCCTACGAGCCGATCACCGACAGTTTTGGGCGCCGCGTCGGCATGCTCTATGTCGGCTTCCTGGAAGCGCCGTTTCAGCGCACCAAGCTCGTTTCGCTTCTCACCCTCATCGCCGCCTTCGCCGCCGTCACAGCCTTGAGCGTGCCGCTCTTCCTGCGCTGGGCGGGCTCCGTCTTCCGCCCCTTGGAGCGCATGACGGAGACGATCTCCAAGGTCGAGGCCGGCGATATGAGCGCCCGCACCGCCCTTCCCGACAATGAAGACGAGATCGCCCGCGTCGCCGCCCATCTCGACGGGCTTCTCAACCAGGTGCAGGAGCGCGACCGGCAGCTCCGCTCCTGGAACGAGGAGCTCAACGCCCGCGTCGCCGAACGCACGCGCGAGCTGAGCGAGGCGAACCGCCAGCTCGAGGCGACGACCCGGCAACTCATCATGTCGGAAAAGCTCGCCGCCATCGGCGAAATCACCGCAGGCGTCGCCCACGAAATCAACAATCCCGTCGCCGTCATGCAGGGCAATCTGGAAGTCGTGCGGTCAATCCTCGGCGAGGCGGCCGTCCCGGCCGAGACGGAGATCCGCCTCATCGACGAACAGATCGACCGCATCGGCCAGATCGTCACGAAACTCCTGCAATTCGCCAGGCCGGAGGAATATGCGGGCTTCGTCGACCGCCACGCCCCTTCCGATGTCGTGGCCGACTGCCTGCCCCTCGTCCAGCACCTCCTCAACAAGGCGGAAATCGAGGTCATACGCCGCGACACCGCCACCCGCCTCGTCCTCATGAACCGCACCGAGCTGCAGCAGGTGCTGGTCAACCTCATCGTCAACGCCATCCACGCCATGCCCGAAGGCGGCCGGCTGACCATCGCCACCTCCGATGAAGATCGCGACGCCACGCCGGGCATTCAGATCGCGGTCGAAGACACCGGCATCGGCATCCCCCCGGAGGTTCTGTCGAAGATCTTCGATCCCTTCTTCACCACCAAGCGCCGGGAGGGCACCGGCCTCGGCCTGTCGATCAGCCAGACGTTGATCGCCCAGCAGGGCGGCGCGCTCACGGTCTCAAGCACGCCCGGCGAAGGCACGGTCTTCGTGATCTGGCTTCCCGAAGCGCGCTGACGCGCCCCCACCTGACGCGCCCCTCGCCCGCAACCTCGCTCGCAGCGCCACAGAGACAATTTGTCCTATTTTTTCCATGACGAATTCCCGACCTCGGGACCTTTTGTCCATCTCGCCCCTGCGAAAAAGCCCGGAAATCCGCCACTTCCGCGCCTTTCCCATTCTGGCATCGCGCTTGCGTAGCTTCCTCACGCCACGCCGAAAAAAAGGGCGGGCGCTGCGCGGCTTCGCTCGCGCAGGGAGGAAACGACAAGGGGCGCTCACTTGCCGAAAGACCGCGGTCACGCGGCACGGCGGGGCGAGCCCGGGAGGGAAAATCGCGACATGTTCGACAGCCTCAAGAAGGAACACATCGTCGCCGGCGAGAACTTCAACCGTTGGAAGGTGCCGCCGGCCTCGATCGCCATCCATCTGTGCATCGGCTCCGTCTATGCCTGGAGTATCTTCAACCCGCCGCTGACGCGTGAATTCGGCGTCGTCGCCGCCTCCGCCGGCGATTGGAGCCTGCAATCCGTCGTCTGGATCTTCTCCGTCGCCATCGTCTTTCTGGGCCTTGCCGCGGCCTTCGCCGGCAAGTGGCTGGAAGAGGTCGGCCCGCGCATGGTCGGCGTCGTCGCGGCACTCTGCTGGGGCGGCGGCTTCATCGTCGGCGGCCTCGGCATCGTCACCCACCAGCTCTGGCTCGTCTATCTCGGCTACGGCGTCATCGGCGGCTGCGGTCTCGGCCTCGGCTATGTCTCGCCCGTCTCGACTTTGATCCGCTGGTTCCCGGACCGGCGCGGCATGGCGACCGGCATGGCCATCATGGGCTTCGGCGGCGGCGCCATGATCGCCACCCCGATCAAGGAATTTCTGCTGCGCACCTTCTACGAGGTCCCGACCTATCTCGGGCCGGAAAGCGCCGTCTCCCTCGTCACCGAAGGCGGCCGCCGCATGGCCGAGGTCAACGGCCAGATGGTCGAGGTCGTCGTCGCCGGCGCCAAGCAGGTCGCCGCAGCGCCCGTCGCCATCGAGCCCGGCATCTACGTCGCCGGCACCGGCAACACCGGCGCCGCGATGACCTTCTTCACCCTCGGCATCATCTATTTCATCGTCATGGTCATCGCCTCCTTCTCCTACCGCGTGCCGCGGGAAGGCTGGAAGCCGGCCGGTTGGGAGCCTGCCGCCGCGCATGTCGCCCAGCGCAAGATGATCTCCGACAACGACGTCCACATCGACCAGGCGCTGAAGACGCCGCAATTCTATCTTCTGTGGATCGTGCTCTGCTTCAACGTCACGGCAGGCATCGGCGTCATCGGCGTCGCCAAGACCATGATGACGGAGATTTTTGGCACCACTCTGCCCTTGATCGTGAATTCCGCCTTCGCGGCGACCTACGTCTTCATGATCTCGGTCTTCAACATGGTCGGCCGTTTCCTGTGGGCCTCGGCGTCGGACTATATCGGCCGCAAGAACACCTATTATTGCTTCTTCGTTCTCGGCACGCTGCTCTACCTGTCGATCCCGTTCGCGGCCCAGCAGGTGAGCGTCGATCCGGCGGTGACGTGGCTCGTCATGTTCTACGCCGCAACGATGATCATCTTCACCATGTATGGCGGCGGCTTTGCCACCATCCCCGCCTACCTCGCCGACATTTTCGGCACCAAATATGTGGGCGGCATCCATGGCCGGCTTCTGACGGCGTGGAGCACCGCGGGCGTTCTCGGACCTCTCGCCATCACGCAGCTGCGCGAAATGTCCCTGTCGAATGCCATCCACGATCTCGCCACGCGCATCGATCCGACGGTCTTCCGGGAGAAATTCGGTGCCGGCGTCGAACAGCTCGACCAGCTGATCGCCGCCAACACGGTGACGATCGGACGGCTGATGGAGATCGCCCCCGCCGGCACGGTCGATCCGACGCCGAGCCTCTACAACACCACCATGTACTGCATGGCGGGGCTCCTGGTGCTGGCGCTCATCGCCAATTCCCTCGTCCGTCCGGTGCACGAGAAGCACCATATCGACGAGACGACGGAAGAGGTGGAAGGGCGCGTCGTCGCCGCTGCCGAATGACAAAGCTTGCGGCCGGGCACATCGCCCGGCCCTCTTTCCCGCCCATAGCCGGGCCTTGCAGCCGGCTGCTTTGCCGCCCCGCGTCCGGACCTGTCGCCCGGACGCCTTCCCAGAACGCCCGCATCCTGTATCGTGGGCAGGTCGCAGGCGGGCCGAAGACCCGCAAGGCGGCGGGAGACGCTTATGATCGACAAGCTGGAAATGTTCATCGCGCTTGCCCGCGAGAAACATTTCGGCCGCGCCGCAGAGGATTGCCGCGTCACCCAGCCGACGCTCTCCTCGGCCATCAAGCAGCTCGAAGATCAGTTCGGCGTCATGCTCGTTCGCCGCGGCTCGCGCTATCAGGGGCTGACGCCGGAAGGCCAGCGGGTCCTGGAATGGGCGCGCCGCATTGTCGCCGACGTCCGCTCCATGCAGGAGGATCTCCGAACAGCGCGCTACGGCCTCTCCGGCCATCTGCGCATCGCCGCGATCCCGACGGCGCTCTCCGCCGTCGCCGAGCTGACGACGCCTTTCGCCGAGGCGCATCCCGGCATCACGTTCTCGGTGCTATCGCGCACCTCCGTGGAGATCCTGTCGCTTCTGGAAAATCTCGAGATCGATGTCGGCATCACCTATCTCGACAACGAGCCGCTCGGCCGCGTCACCACCGTGCCGCTCTACGAGGAGCGCTACGCCTTCGTGACCCAGGCGGACGGCCAATATGCGGGCAAGATGAGCATCACCTGGAAGGAGGTGGCGGAGGCCCCTCTCTGCCTGTTGACGCCCGATATGCAGAACCGCCGCATCGTCAACCAGAAGATGGGCGAGGCCGGCGCCACCGCCAACCCGACGCTCGAATCCAATTCCGTCATCACCCTCTTCGCGCATGTGCGCACCGGCCGCTGGTCGAGCATCATGCCCTGGCGGCTCGTCGAAGCCTTCGGCCCCTCCGACCAATTGCAGGCGATCCCGATCGTCGAACCGGAGGCCGTGGAAAGCATCGGCCTCGTCGCCGCCTACCGCGAGCCGCACACGCCGGTCCTTGCCGCCCTTCTCGCAGAAGCCCGCAAGGTTTCGCAGCTTCTGCCCCGAGAGAAACGGCCTTCAGCTTAGCGCTCGATAGGTTTTCCCGATCACTCGACGGGATAACGCTATTGATAAGACATGACGTCGCGCGTCAAAATTGCCGCAATAAGAAATCCGGCAAAAACAATCGCCGGCCATGGGAGGAAGAATGACTGCCCAGTCAGGCGCAGCGGACGTTGCCGTCCGCGCCACAGCGATCGTCGATGCCAATGCCGCCCTCGAAGGCCCGCTCCTGCCGATCCTGCACGATCTGCAAGACGAGTTCGGCTGCGTGCCCGAAGAGGCCGTGCCGGTCATCGCGAACCGCCTCAATCTGAGCCGCGCCGAAGTCCATGGCGTCGTCAGCTTCTATCCCGATTTCCACCACAGCCCGTCCGGCCGCCATGTCCTGAAAGTCTGCCGGGCCGAGGCCTGCCAGTCGATGGGCGGCGAGAAGATCGCCGACCGTGTCCGCTCAGCGCTCGGCATCGACTGGCATGAGACGACGCCCGACGGCGCCGTCACGCTCGAACCCGTCTACTGCCTCGGCCTGTGCTCCTGCGCCCCGGCCGCGATGCTCGACGGCGAGGTGACCGGCCGCCTCGACGAGACCCGCCTCGCGCCGCTTCTCGACGAGGCCCGGCGATGACCGAGCCCCTGAAAGTCTACGTCCCGCGCGATGCCGGCGCGCTCGCGCTCGGCGCCGACAAGGTCGCGGCCGAAATCGCCCGCGAGGCCGAGGCCCGCGGCCTCGACATTCGCCTCATCCGCAACGGCTCGCGCGGGCTCTTCTTCCTGGAGCCGATGGTGGAGGTGGTGACCGAAGACGGCCGCCTCGCCTATGGCCCGGTCGCGCCCGAAGATGTCGCCTCCCTCTTCGACGCCGGATTTCTCACCGGCGGCGACCACCCGCTCGCTCAGGGCGAAACGGAAAAAATCCCCTTCCTCGCCCGCCAGACCCGCCTCACCTTCGCGCGCTGCGGCATCATCGATCCGCTCGATCCGGCCGATTACGAGGCGCATGGCGGCCTGAAGGGCCTCCGCCACGCCGTCATGATGGCGCCGGAAGAAATCGTGGAAACGATGATCGCCTCTGGCCTCCGCGGCCGTGGTGGCGCCGGCTTTCCGACCGGCATCAAATGGAAGACCGTGGCGGAAGCGAAGGGCGAGCAGAAATACATCGTCTGCAACGCCGACGAAGGCGACAGCGGCACCTATTCCGACCGCATGATCATGGAGGGCGACCCCTTCATGCTGATCGAGGGCATGGTGATCGCGGGCCTCGCCACCGGCGCGACGCGCGGCTACGTCTACACGCGCTCCGAATACCCGCATGCGATTGCGACGATGCGCGACGCGATCGCGATTGCCCGCCGCCACGGCTTTCTCGGGCCCGACATTCTGGGCTCCGGCCATGCCTTCGACATGGAAATCCGCATGGGCGCCGGCGCCTATGTCTGCGGCGAGGAAACCTCGCTTCTCAACAGCCTCGAAGGCAAGCGCGGCGTCGTACGTGCCAAGCCGCCGCTTCCCGCCCATGAGGGCTTTCTCGGCCGCCCGACCGTGGTCAACAACGTCATCTCGCTTGCCACCGTCCCGGCGATCCTCGACCACGGTCCGGAATTCTTCCGCGATTTCGGCGTCGGCCATTCGCACGGCACGATCCCGATCCAGATCGCGGGCAACGTCAAGAATGGCGGCCTCTTCGAGATCGCCTTCGGTCTCACCTTGCACGAGCTCGTCGACGAGATCGGCGGCGGCACGAGAAGCGGCCGCCCGGTCAAGGCGGTGCAGGTCGGCGGCCCGCTCGGCGCTTATTTCCCGCGCGCCCTCTTCGACACGATCTTCGATTACGAGGCCTATACGGCCAAGAGCGGCCTGATCGGCCATGCCGGCATCGTCGTCTTCGATGACACCGTCGACATGCTGAAGCAGGCGCGCTTCGCCATGGAATTCTGCGCGATTGAATCCTGCGGCAAGTGCACCCCCTGCCGCATCGGCTCCGTGCGCGGTGTCGAGGTCGCAGACAAGATCGCGGCGGGCGAGGACCCGGAGGCGCAGATCGCGCTCATGACCGACCTCTGCCAGACCATGCGTTTCGGTTCGCTCTGCGCCCTCGGCGGCTTCACGCCCTTCCCGGTCTTGAGCGCGATCGAACATTTCCCCGACGATTTCCACCCCGCCCGCTTTGCCGAAGCTGCCGAGTAGAGCCGAGGAGTAGCCCTGATGAGCCTCATCCACGAAATCGACTACGGCACCCCCGCCTCCACCTCCGAAGAGGCGGTGACCCTCACCATCGACGGCTTTGAAGTCACCGTTCCGGTCGGCACGTCGCTGATGCGCGCCGCCGCCGAAGCCGGCATTCAGGTACCGAAGCTCTGCGCCACCGACATGGTGAAATCCTTCGGCTCCTGCCGCCTTTGCCTCGTCGAGATCGAGGGCCGGCGCGGCACGCCCGCCTCCTGCACCACGCCGGTCGCACCCGACATGGTCGTGCACACGCAGACGCCGCGCCTCAAGGAGATCCGCCGCGGCGTCATGGAGCTTTATATCTCCGACCACCCGCTCGACTGCCTCACCTGCGCGGCGAACGGCGATTGCGAGCTTCAGGACATGGCGGGCGAGGTCGGCCTGCGCGACGTGCGCTACGGCTATGACGGCGCCAACCACGTCAAGGCGCGCGACAATGGCGAGGCAAACCCGCGCTACCGGCCGAAGGACGAGAGCAACCCCTATTTCACCTTCGACCCGTCGAAATGCATCGTCTGTTCGCGCTGCGTGCGCGCCTGCGAAGAGGTGCAGGGCACCTTCGCGCTGACGATCGAAGGCCGCGGCTTCGGCTCCGTCGTCGCCGCCGGCCAGGACGAGGCGTTCCTGGCATCGGAATGCGTCTCCTGCGGCGCCTGCGTCCAGGCCTGCCCGACGGCGACGCTCCAGGAAAAGTCGGTGATCGACAACGGCCTGCCGGAGCATGCGCGCGTCACCACCTGCGCCTATTGCGGCGTCGGCTGCTCCTTCAAGGCGGAGATGCGCGGCGAAGAGCTGATCCGCATGGTCCCCTACAAGGACGGCAAGGCGAACCGCGGCCATTCCTGCGTCAAGGGCCGCTTCGCCTACGGCTATGCCAATCACAAGGACCGCATCCTCAATCCGATGATCCGCGAAAAGATCACCGATCCCTGGCGCGAAGTCTCCTGGGAGGAGGCGCTCGCCCACACGGCCTCGGAGTTCCGCCGCATCCAGCATCAATATGGCCGCTCCGCGCTTGGCGGCATCACCTCCTCGCGCTGCACCAACGAAGAGACCTTCATCGTCCAGAAGCTGGTGCGCGCCGGCTTCGGCAACAACAATGTCGATACCTGCGCCCGCGTCTGCCATTCGCCGACCGGCTACGGCCTCAAGACCACCTTTGGCACCTCCGCCGGCACGCAGGATTTCGACAGCGTCGAGAAGACCGACGTCGTCATCCTGATCGGCGCCAATCCGACGGACGGCCATCCCGTCTTCGCCTCGCGCCTCAAGAAGCGGCTGCGCGAAGGCGCAAAACTCATCGTCATCGATCCGCGCCGCATCGATCTCGTGCGCTCGCCGCATATCGAGGCGTCCTATCACCTGCCCCTGAAGCCGGGCTCCAACGTCGCGATCCTGACCGCGCTCGCCCATGTCGTCGTCACCGAGGGCCTCTTCGACGAGGCCTTCATCCGCGAGCGCTGCGACTGGGACGAGTTCCAGGATTGGGCGACCTTCGTCTCCGACCCGCGCAACTCACCGGAAGAGGTGGAAAAAATCTCCGGCGTGCCGGCCGCCGCCATCCGCGGGGCTGCCAGGCTCTATGCGACCGGCGGCAATGGCGCGGTTTATTACGGCCTCGGCGTGACGGAACACAGCCAGGGCTCCACCACTGTCATGGCCATCGCCAACCTCGCCATGGCGACCGGCAATCTCGGCCGTCCGGGCGTCGGCGTGAACCCGCTCCGCGGCCAGAACAACGTCCAGGGCTCGTGCGATATGGGCTCCTTCCCGCACGAATTGCCGGGCTACCGCCACATCTCCGACGAGGCGACGCGCGACATCTTCGAAAAGCTCTGGAACGTGACGCTCGACGACGAGCCGGGGCTTCGTATCCCGAACATGCTCGACGCGGCCGTCGACGGCTCTTTCCGCGGCATCTACATCCAGGGCGAGGACATCCTGCAATCCGACCCCGATACCAAGCATGTCGCCGCAGGCCTCGCCGCCATGGAATGCGTCGTCGTCCACGACCTCTTCCTGAACGAGACGGCGAATTACGCCCATGTCTTCCTGCCGGGCTCCACCTTCCTGGAAAAGGACGGCACCTTTACGAACGCCGAGCGGCGCATCAACCGCGTCCGCCGCGTCATGGCCCCGAAGAACGGCTATGCCGATTGGGAGGTGACGCAGCTTCTGGCGAACGCGCTCGGCTGCGGCTGGAACTACACCCATCCGCGCGAGATCATGGCCGAGATCGCCGCCACCACGCCGAGCTTTGCCGGCGTCACCTACGAGCTTCTGGAAAAGGAAGGCTCGGTGCAATGGCCGTGCAACGACAAGGCTCCCACGGGCACGCCGGTCATGCATGTCGGCGGCTTCCAGCGCGGCAAGGGCAAATTCGTCGTCACCGAATATGTGGCGACGGACGAAAAGACCGGCCCGCGCTTCCCGCTCCTTTTGACGACCGGCCGCATCCTCACTCAGTACAATGTCGGCGCGCAGACGCGGCGCACGGCAAACACCGTCTGGCATGAGGAGGACCGCCTCGAAATCCATCCCCACGACGCCGAACAGCGCGGCATCAAGGATGGCGATTGGGTCCGGCTCGCAAGCCGCTCCGGCGAGACCTCGCTGAAAGCCCGCATCACCGACCGCGTCGCGCCGGGTGTCGTCTACACGACCTTCCACCATCCCGGCACGCAGGCGAACGTCATCACCACGGATTTCTCCGACTGGGCCACCAACTGCCCGGAATACAAGGTGACCGCCGTCCAGGTCGCGCTGTCGAACGGGCCGAGCGACTGGCAGCAGGAATACGAGGAGCAGGCCCGTCAGGCGCGCCGCATCGCTCCGGCGATGGAAGCGGCCGAATGAGGGAGCGCGCATGATGCAAAAGACCCATCACACGGTCGCCCGCATCGCCCATCGCCTCGGCACGGCGCGGGCGGGCGAACGCGATCTGCCGGAAGAAACGGCCGTCGCCCTCACCTATGGCGGCACCACCCAGGCGGTGATGATGGCGACCCCTGCCGATCTCGTCGATTTCGCCGTCGGCTTCACCCTGACGGAAGGCATCGTCGAGACGGCGGAGGCGATCGACGCCATCGACATCGTCGAGCTCGAAGACGGCATCGACGTCCAGATCATGCTGGCCGAGGAAGCGGACGAAAAGCTCGCCGAGCGCCGCCGCCGTCTTGCCGGCCCCGTCGGCTGCGGGCTCTGCGGCATCGAAAGCCTGGAAGGCGCCATGCGCGAGCCGCCGGTTGTCCCCGCTTCCGATCTCACCTTGTCGCCGGCCGACATCGCCCGTGCCATGGGCGCGCTCTCCCGCGCCCAGCCGCTGCATGCCGCAACCCGCGCCGTGCACGCCGCCGGCCTCTACGTTCCGGGCGAAGGTCTCGTCGCGGTGCGCGAGGATGTCGGCCGCCACAACGCGCTAGACAAGCTTGCAGGCGCGCTCGCCCGCCGCCTGCTCCCGGCCGCCCAGGGCGCCATCGTGCTGACGAGCCGCGTCTCCGTCGAAATGGTTCAGAAGGCGGCCGCCGCCGGCAGCCCGATCCTGCTTGCCGTCTCCGCCCCAACGGCACTTGCCGTGCGGATGGCGGAAGCCGCCGGCATCACCGTCGTCGCCATCGTCCGCGACCGCGATTTTGAGGTCTTCACCCATCCCCACCGCATCACCGGCACGCCCGAAACCTCGGCAAGGCTCACCCATGTCGCCTGACAAACTCGCCTATATGGCGAACCAGATCGCCACCTTCTTCAAAAGCCGGCCGGAAGACGAGGCCGCCGCCGGCGTCGCCGACCACATCAACTCATTCTGGGAACCGCGCATGCGGGCAAAACTCTTCGAGATCCTGGAAAATGGCGCCACGGGCCTCGACCCCCTCGTCGTCGAAGCCGCCCCGATGATCCGCCAGCCGAAGCCCGAACGCGCCTGAACGGGGGCGCACCCGCCCTCGTCGAACACCGTCAGAAAAGCCGACGCCCGGCCCCGCCGGGCGCCCCCGTCAAAATCCCCCGTCAAAATCCCCCGTCGAAATCCCCCGTCGAAATCCCCCGTCTCAGATCTCGCCGCTGCTCATCCGCCCGGCGATGTGGTCCGCCTGCCGCAGTGCCAAAGCCACGATCGTCAAGGTCGGGTTCTCCGCCGCTCCGGTCGTGAATTGCGAGCCGTCGGAGACGAAGAGATTGTCGATGTCGTGCGTCTGGCCATAGCGGTTGACGACGCCGTCGCGCGCCTTCTCGCTCATCCGGTTGGTGCCGAGATTGTGCGTCGAGGGATAGGGCGGCGTATGGATCGTGCGCACCGCGCCGACCGCGTCATAGATCGCCGAACCTTGGGTGTAGGCGTGCTGGCGCATGGCGTTGTCGTTCGGATGATCGTCGAAATGCACATCCGGGATCGGCATGCCGAAATCGTCGGTCTCGTCTGACAGCGTGACCCGGTTTTCCGCCCGCGGCATGTCCTCGCCGACGATCCAGATGCCGGCCATGTTGCGGTAGCCGTCCATCGCGGAGGCGAAATCCCGCCCCCATTTGCCGGGATCGAGAAACGCCGCCATGAACGGCAGGCCGAGCGACAGGGTCTCGAACTCGTAGCCGCCGGCAAAGCCGCGCGAGGTGTCGTGCTTTGCCTCGTCGCGCACGATCCCGGCCATGGTCGTGCCGCGATACATATGCACCGGCTTGTCGAAGATCGCATAGACCGAGCCGGTCGTGTGGCGCATGTAATTGCGGCCGACCTCGCCGGAGGAATTCGCCAGCCCGTCCGGAAATTTCGACGAATGCGAATTGAGGAGAAGCCGCGGGCTCTCGATCGAATTGCCGGCGACGCAGACGATGCGCGCCTTCTGCCGCTGCTCGCGCCCCTCTTTGTCGGCATAGACGACGCCGGTCACGCGGCCCTCGTCATTGTGCTCGATGCGCAGAACCTGGCAATCCGGCCGCACTTCGAGCTTTCCGGTCGCCTCGCCTTTCGGGATTTCCGCAACCAGCGTCGACCATTTGGCGCCGGATTTGCAGCCCTGGAAACAGAAGCCGATCTGCAGGCAGGAGGCCCGTCCGTCGCGCGGCTCGGAATTGATCGCCATGCGCCCGGTATGCACCTCCTTGTAGCCGATCTTGCGGGCGCCCGCCTCCAACACCTTGAAGTTGTTGTTGCCGGGCAGGCCCGGAATGCCGTTGGTGCGTGTCACGCCCATCCGGTCTTCGGCCATGGCATACCACGGCTCCATCTCTTCGAGATCGATCGGCCAGTCGAGGAGCGTCGCGCCCTCGATCTCGCCGTAATGCGTCTTCGTCTTGAACTCGTGCTCCTGGAAGCGCAGCGAGGCGCCCGCCCAGTGCACGGAGGAACCACCGACCGCCTTCACGATCCAGGCCGGCAGGTTCGGAAAATCCTTCGCCACCCGCCAGTCGCCGGAGGTGAGACGCTTGTCCTTCCAGGCGAGCTGGCTGAAGGAATCCCATTCGTCGTTGATGAAATCCCAGGTTTCGTGGCGCGATCCTGCCTCCAGGATCACCGTGTCGATGCCCTTGAGGGCGAGCTGCGTGCCGAGCGTGCCGCCACCGGCACCCGAGCCGATAATGACGACGACGCTGTCGTCGTTCTTGTCGTAAGGAGCTGGCATGTCGTTTCCTCCCGGACTCCGATGGCTGGCCGCGCATGCGCAGCCGGACGGGCCCGTCTGTTTTTGGTGCTTTTCGTCGCTGAGACTGCCGGCCTAGAGCCAGGCGATGTCGTCGAAGCCGCGGTCGATATAGCCGCCCTTGTCCGCCGAAGCCCCTTCGTAGCCGAAGATCGGCCACAGCTCCTTCTGGTTGTAGAGGCCGACGACGAGGTTCGAACGCACCTTTTGCTTGAAGGGCTCGTCTGCGATCGCTTCAAGCAGCGCGACCCGGTCCGCCTCGTTCTCGATGGCCGCGTAATCGACGCCATGTGCGTCCTGCGCGGATTGATCGAGCGCGGCGACCCCTTCCTCGAGCAGGTTGAGCTCTTCCTCCGAGGCGCGTGCCGCCTCGTCGAGGATATCGACCGCCTTGGCATAGTAGCGGTCTTCGAGCTGGTCGTGCGGATAGCAGTCGCGCGACATCTGCACGAGGGTCGCGAAAGTCTCCGGCTTTGTGGAACGGGGCATCTGCGCCCAGGCGCGCCCGACCACAGTACCCGCCGGCGTAATCGTCATGGCGAGAAGCCCGCTTCCAACCTTCAGGAAGCCGCGTCTCGTCGGTCGTGTGAGGCTCGTCATCTTGCATTTCCTCCTAGGGATTTTTTCTTGATTGGGAGCGCCGCTTATTTTGCGGTCGTCTCCGCGGTTTGGGGCCGGCGCCAGGCACCGGCCCGCAAACTCACTTGTAGCGGCCCTGCCGCTCCAGAACTTCGATCTTGTAGCCGTCCGGATCTTCGATGAAGAAAAACCGCGCGAGCGCTTTGCCCTCATGTGCCATCGCCTTGATATCCTTGGGCGAAAGGCCAGCGGCCACGAGGCGCTGATGCTCGCCTTCGAGATCGGCGACGGAGACCGCCATATGGCCGTAGCCGTTGCCGAGCTGATACGGCTCGCTCTGATCCTTGTTGACAGTCAGCTCCAGCTCGAACTCGCTCTCTTCATTGGCGAGATAGACGAGCGTGAAATCGTCGAAGTCGAAGCGTCGGGCGACCTTCAGGCCGAATGCCTTGTCGTAGAACTCGACGGAGCGCGCCTCTTCGGCCACGCGGATCATCATATGAATTATCTTCGCCACAATCGTCCTTTCATGTCTCACGCCAGCGGGCAGCTCGGCGGACGAAGCGGACGGCTCTGGCGCGGGACCACATCGTGCCGCCACACCAAGCAGCGGCAATCGGTGTGCCCAGTCGGTGTGCCCAGTCGGTGCGCCCAATCGGGCCAGATTGCCAGCGCAGCGCACCTCTTCCTCATCCGCCAGCTCATCCCGGCTGACAGACGCAAGTCTACTGCCCCGCCCGGAAGGCTGGTAGTATCATGATAATACAATGATGCTTTCGCCCGGTCGCACCGGCGTCTTCCGCCCGAAACGGCCGTTTTGGGCGATTGGGCTCTCGTCTCGTGTAGCCCTCTCCCGCCTCAGCCGAGCGCGACGGCCTCGCCGGAAACACCCGTCGGACGCTGCGTCTTGCCGGCGGCAAGCCCCGCTTCCTCGTCGGGCCGTGCGGCAGCGCCGCGCCGCTCCAGATGCACGAGGCAGGTGCAGCGCAGGAGCGATGAGAAGTTCCGTGCCTCGCCATGCAGCGCCAGCACCTCGTCGTGCAGCGTCGTCAGAAACTTGGCGAGCGAAAAACCCTGCTCGGCGGCGAGCTCTTCGAGCACCTGCCAGAAGGCCGTCTCCAGCCGGATCGAGGTGGCATGGCCGGAGAGCCGGACAGAGCGGGTCTCGCTGTCGTAGAGTTCGCGGGGCATGCCCGCAAAGAGATGGCACATCGTCGACCTCGTTCCGCTGTTTCCGCCTCCCGCGCCCCAGTAAACGGCGGAAGCGGCGGCGAAGACAAGCATCTTCTGTTTCGCCTCGTCTTCTCTTGTTCGCCTGCCGGACTGCCACTTCGCAGAGCGCCACGGCCGGGGCGCCTCGCCGGCACGCCTGCCAGGCACCACGGCAAGGCACGACTGCCGGCACAACTGCGAGACACGACTTTCGGATGAGAACACCGCGTCAGGCGCAAGAAAAACCTGTTCCCGCCCCTACGTCAGGCGACGTTTCTCAGAAAATCTCCGCATTGCCCGCCCGATCTGACTTGAAGTTTCAGGCAAAGCGGTGCGACAACATGCACCGAGCGGAATAAAACAAAGAACCGCTCCGCGGCTGCTGTGAACAAAAGACGGCGGGGCCGCAGGGAGGATTGACGTGCTTCCCCGCAAACCCGCTGCGCATTGGGCAACTGTGATCAGGCGGGGAAATGTCGGAATTCATTCTCGAGACCGAGAATCTCACGAAGTATTTTGCCGGCTTCACGGCGGTCGATGGCGTCAATCTCGGGGTACGTGAGGGCACGATTCATGCCCTCATCGGTCCGAACGGCGCCGGCAAGACGACCTGCTTCAACCTCATCACCAAATTCCTGCAGCCGAGCTCGGGCACGATCCGCTACGCCGGCCACGACATCACCCGCTCGACGCCGCATCACGTGGCCCGCGACGGGCTCGTGCGTTCCTTTCAGATCTCCGCCGTCTTTCCGCATCTGACGGCGCTCGAAAACGTCCGCCTGGCGCTGCAGCGCCCGACCGGCCTCTCCTTCCATTTCTGGAAGTCGAGCCGGGTTCTGGAGCGGCTGCACGAGCGCGCCTACGAGCTTCTCGCAGCCGTCGGCCTGTCGGAGTTCACGGACACTCTGGCGGTCGAAATGCCCTATGGCCGCAAGCGCGCGCTCGAAATCGCCACGACGCTGGCGCTCGAACCGAAGGTCATGCTCCTCGACGAACCGATGGCCGGCATGGGCCATGAGGACATCGCCCGCGTCTCCGATCTCATCCGCCAGGTGGCGCAAAACCGCACCGTCTTGATGGTGGAACACAATCTCGAAGTCGTCGCCGACCTCTCCGACACGATCACGGTCTTACAGCGCGGCCAGATCCTGGCGGAGGGCAGCTACGACGAGGTCTCACAAAACCCCGAGGTCCGAGAGGCCTATATGGGCACGGGCGACGAGGCGGAGGCATGAGCGTGCGCAAGACCATCCTCGAAGTCTCTGATCTCAACGCCTGGTACGGCGAATCCCACGTCCTCCACGGCGTCGATTTCGAAGTTCGCGAAGGCGAGGTCGTCAGCCTTCTGGGGCGCAACGGCGCCGGCAAGACGACGACCTTGCGCTCCATCATGGGCCTCGTCGGACGCCGCACCGGCTCGATCCGCTTCGACGACCAGGAACTCATCGACCTGAAGCCCGACAAGGTCGCCCGCCGCGGCATCGCCTATTGCCCGGAAGAGCGCGGCATCTTTGCGAGCCTCACGGTGGAGGAGAACCTTCTCCTGCCCCCCGTCGTGCAGAAGGGCGGCCTGCCGATCCCCGAAATCTACGAGCTTTTTCCAAATCTGAAGGAGCGGCTTCTCGGCGCCTCCGGCACCCGCCTGTCGGGCGGCGAGCAGCAGATGCTGGCGATCGGCCGCATCCTGCGCACCGGCGCGAAACTCCTTCTGCTCGACGAGCCGACGGAAGGCCTCGCCCCCGTCATCGTCCAGCAGATCGGCGCCAGCGTGCGCCGCCTGCAGGAGCTCGGCTTCACCGTTCTGCTGGTTGAACAGAACTTCCATTTCGCCGCCCGGCTCGCTGATCGTCACTACGTCATCGAGCATGGCCGCGTCGTCGACCGTTACCAGCGTGACGACATCAAGACGCGCATGGGCGAACTCAACGAACTTCTGGGCGTGTAACGGACGGCGCCCGGAAAACCATAAAAAGTCCAAACGAGAGGAGAACCCCAATGAGCATCAAATCGGTCGCACTGGCCTCAACCGCGCTTGCCGCACTTGCCGCGATGGTGGGTGCCGCCCAGGCAGATATTTCCGACAACGTCGTCAAGATCGGCGTCCTGAACGATCGCTCCGGCCTTTATGCCGATCTCTCCGGCGAAGGCTCCGTCGTCGCCGCCCGCATGGCGGTGGAAGATTTCGGCGGCAAGGTCGGCGACGCCGACATCGAAGTCGTCTCCGCCGACCACCAGAACAAGCCCGATGTCGGCTCCTCGATCGCACGCGAATGGATCGACCAGGACGGCGTCGACGTCATCGTCGACGTGCCGACCTCCTCCGTCGCCCTTGCCGTGCAGCAGGTGACCTCGGAAAAGGACACAGCCTTCCTCGATTCCGGCGCCGGCTCGACCGCGCTCACCAACGACCAATGCGCCCCGACCTTCGTGCACTGGACCTACGACACCTACGCCATGTCGGTCGGCACCGGTAAGGCGGTCGTCGAACAGGGCGGCAAGAGCTGGTTCTTCCTCACCGCCGATTACGCCTTCGGCCATCAGCTCGAAAAGGACACCTCGGCCGTGGTGAAGGAGAATGGCGGCGAGGTTCTGGGCTCGGTCAATCACCCGCTCTCCACCTCCGACTTCTCCTCCTTCCTGCTGCAGGCGCAGGCCTCCGGCGCCGATGTCATCGGCCTCGCCAATGCCGGCGGCGACACCACCAACGCCATCAAGCAGGCGAACTCCTTCGGCATCGTCCAGGGCGGCCAGAAGCTCGCGGCCCTTCTGGGCTTCATCACCGATGTCGACGCCCTCGGCCTCGATGTCGCGCAGGGCCTGACGCTGACGACGGGCTTCTACTGGGACCGCACCGACGAGACGCGCGAATTCGCCGACCGCTTTGCCGAGAAGATGAACGGCCAGAAGCCGACCATGGTGCAGGCCGGCGTCTATTCCGCCGTCACGCATTACCTGAAGGCCGTCGACGAGATCGACGATGACGGCGGCGAAGCGGTCGTCACCCAGATGAAGAAAATGCCGATCAACGATTTCTTCGCCGAGAACGGCAAGATCCGCGAGGACGGCCGCATGGTTCACGACATGTATCTCGTCGAGGTGAAGAGCCCGGACCAGTCCGAAGGCAAGTGGGATTACTACAACATCGTCAAGACGATCCCGGGCGATGAGGCCTTCCAACCGCTCGACAAGGGCAGCTGCAAGCTCGTCAGCAACTGATCGCCCATAAAACGGCCCGGCGCGGCACCGCCGCCCGGGCCTTCCTCCAACGCCAGGTCCCCCCACGCAAGGAAAGGCTCGTATGCAGGAAATCCTGGGTGTGCCGGCGCCCCTGTTGTTCGGGCAGCTTCTGATCGGGCTCATCAACGGCTCGTTCTACGCGCTGTTGAGCCTCGGCCTGGCCGTCATCTTCGGCGTTTTGAACGTCATCAATTTCGCCCACGGGGCGCTCTATATGATGGGCGCCTTCGTCGCCTGGCTCTTGTTGCATCATCTCGGCATCGGCTACTGGCCGAGCCTCCTCGTCGCCCCTTTGATCGTCGGCGTCTTCGGCATCGTCATCGAGCGCACCATGCTGTCGCGCCTCTATGACCTCGACCATCTCTACGGCCTGCTTCTGACCTTCGGCCTCGCCCTCATCATCGAGGGCACCTTCATCAATTTCTACGGCGTCTCCGGCCAGCCCTACGCCCCGCCTGAAATTCTGACCGGCGGCCACAATCTCGGCTTCATGTTCCTGCCGACCTACCGCGCCTGGGTGATCGTCGCCTCGCTCATCGTCTGCATCGGCACCTGGCTTCTCGTCGAGCGCACGCGTCTCGGCGCCTATCTGCGCGCCGCGGTGGAAAACCGCGAGCTCGTGCGCGCCTTCGGCATCAACGTGCCCTTGATGATGACCCTCACCTACGGTTTCGCCGTGGCGCTGGCAGCCTTTGCCGGGGTTCTCGCCGCGCCCGTCTATACGGTGAGCCCGATCATGGGCCAGCATCTCATCATCGTCGTCTTCGCCATCGTCGTCATCGGCGGCCTCGGCTCCATCTTGGGCTCCATCCTCACCGGGCTCGGCATCGGCATCGTGGAAGGCCTGACGAAGACCTTCTACCCGGAGGCCTCCTCCACCGTCGTCTTCGTCATCATGGCGATCGTTCTCATCTTGCGGCCGAACGGCCTTTTCGGGAGGCCCCGCGAATGACCGACACGACCTCCAATGTCGAACTCAGCGACGACACGTTCCGCAGGCACCGTCTCGCCGGCTATCTGATCGCAGCAATCGGTATCGCCGCCCTCGCGGTGGCGCCCTTCCTCGGCATCTATCCGATCTTCCTGATGAAGCTTCTGTGCTTCGCCCTCTTCGCCTGCGCCTTCAATCTGATGCTCGGCTATGTCGGGCTTCTGTCCTTCGGCCACGCCGCCTTCTTCGGCATGGCCGCCTATGTGGCGGGTCACGCCGTCAAGGTCTGGGGCATCGGCACCGTCTTCGGCATCGCCGCCGGCACCTTGACGGCCGGCATCATGGGCCTCGTCTTCGGGGCGATCGCCATCCGCCAGAAGGGCATCTATTTCGCCATGATCACGCTGGCGCTCGCCCAGATGGTCTTCTTCTTCTGCCTGCAGGCGCCCTTCACCCATGGCGAGGACGGCATCCAGGGCATTCCGCGCGGCACGGTCTTCGGGCTCATCGATCTCCGCGACACGCTGACCATGTATTATTTCGTCGCCGTGATCTTCGCCGCGGGTTTCTTCGTTCTCCACCGCACGGTCCACTCGCCCTTCGGACAGGCCTTGAAGGGCATCCGCGAGAACGAGCCGCGCATGATCTCGCTCGGCTATCCCGTCGCGCTCCTGAAGGTGCTCGCCTTCACCATGTCGGCGGCGATCACCGGCCTTGCCGGCGCGACGAAGGCGATCGTCTTCCAGAGTGCCACCCTGACGGACGTCAATTGGCACATGTCGGGAGAAGTCGTGCTGATGACCCTGATCGGCGGCATGGGCACCATTCTCGGACCCGTCGCAGGCGCCGGCATCGTCATCGCGCTGCAGAACTATCTGTCGACCATCGGCTCCTGGGTGACGGTCGTCATGGGCGCGATCTTCGTCATCTGCGTCCTGACCTTCCGAAGAGGCATCGTCGGCGAGATTCTGGCCCGAACGCGCCGATGACGCGCCCGATGACGCGCCCGATGACGCGATGTTGAAGCGCCGATAGAGCGGCTCGGATGAACCGCTCTATTGCGGGCTTGGGGTTCACCCCCTAGGCCGATGAGACTTCGCGTCGGCGGCGATCCGCTGCCTTGAGCCGCTTGCCCGATATCCGCATCGCGCTTTGCGTCTCTCTAGCCGGACCGCCCTGCCGACGCGAAAAGGAAACCTTTCGAAACTGGGACGGCTCCGGAGCGGGCCAACGCCCGCTCCAATGTCGCTGCAGCTTTACCCGAGTCGGGCCTTATGCGGCACGGACGTTTTCCAGGAACTGGTTCATCGCCCCGCGCAGGGATCCGAGCCGCTGGTCGAGATCGCCGACCGATTTGCGCAGCTCGTTGCTCGCATCGCCGGTCCGCATCGCCGATTCCGACACTTTGCTGATCGAGGCACTGACCTCCTGCGTGCCGGATGCGGCTTCGGTGATGTTTTGAGCGATCTCGGTCGTGGCGGCATTCTGCTGCTCGGTCGACGTCGCGATATCGTCGGACCGCTCGGCAATGTCGCGCACCATTTCCGCGATCGAGCGAGTGGCTTCGATGGAAATGTCCGCCGCTGAGCGGATATCGCCGATCTGGCGGTTGATCTCCTCCGTCGCCTTGGCCGTCTGTTCGGCGAGAGCCTTCACCTCGGCGGCAACGACCGCAAAGCCCTTGCCCGCCTCGCCGGCCCGCGCCGCCTCTATCGTGGCATTGAGTGCCAGAAGATTGGTCTGCGAAGCGATATCGGTGATGAGCTTGGTGACGTCGCCGATCCGCCGCACGACGGCATTGAGCCCGTCGACCGCCTGGCTCGAGCGCTCCACCTCGTCGGCCGCCGTGCGGGCAACCTTCGAGGAGGCCTCGATCTGGGCACTGATGTCGCGCGTGGAGGCGGACAATTCCTCCGTGGCGCTGGCCACCGTCTGCACATTGTTGGTCGCCTGTTCCGCCGCCGACGACACAGTTAGAGACTGCTCGCTCGTGGAGCTCGAAACCTCCTGCAGAAGACCGGCCGTCTCCTCCAGCTGCTGCGAGGCGGCGCTGATCTCGCCGGAGAGGCTGAGAACCGACGCCTCGAACTCGTCGGCGAGGCGCAGCATCGCTTCGCGGCGCTGCCGGTTCGCGGTCTCGCGCTCTTCGGCAGCGGCGCTCTCAAGCTCTCGCGCCCGCACCAGGCTCGCCCGGAAGACGGACAGCGCGTTGTGCATCCGTCCGATCTCGTCGGCGCGCTTCACTTCCGTGATCGTTACATCCGTGTGGCCCTCGGAGAGATCCTGGGTGACCTTCGCGAGATTGCCGAGCGGACGTACGACGCTCAGATGGTTGAAGATGCCGAAGAGAACGGCGCAGAGCGCGCTAATTGCGGCGCTGATGATCGCAACGGTCTCGACCATGGACAAGGCGCCGTTCTGCGCGATCGCCAGAACATTTTGGCGCTCGGCGAGCTCTGCAAGGCTCGTCTTGATATCCGCTTTGATCGCCCGGAAGGCCGCCTCCCCGTTGCCGGCCGCTTCGATCGCCTTGGCGAGATCGACGGTCATCGGATCTCGCATCAGCGTGATCTGGCGCAGGACGAAATCCTCATACCATTGGCGCCACTCCGTCATGGCGTCCCCGACATTGTCGGCGACATCGAGATGGGCGAGCAGCGGCTCGATCCGCGCCGCCAGGGCTTCGGTATCGGCCCGTTTCGCCTCGACCCTCTCAACCCAGTCGCGGTTGCCGGTCAGGAGGAAGTTTTTGAGGCCGACGGCCTGGTCGTCGATCAAGCTTTCAAGCTCGCCGATCTCGATGATCGAAGTCTGAAGTTCGCCGTAATTGGCGACTGCGTGTTCGGCCTCGACCGCCTGCAGATAGATGACGATATTGAGCACGAGGCCGATCACGGTCAAAACCGTGAAGGCCAGGATTGCTTTCAGTGTCACGGACATATTGTTGAGCACGGTCAGGTCTCCGATCACTTGGCCATGGCGAGCTTGCGGCGCGCCAGCTCGGTCAGATTGACTTCGACGGTGACGGCCCCGATCGGCGTCCTGTCGGCTTCTTCGGCGAGCGTCATGTTCACCTGCGCCCGCCAGATGTGCAGCGTGTCGTCGAATTCCGGCGCGTCGATGAAGATCGCGCCTGCACCCTTCGGAAACGTCTCCTGGAATTTCGCCTCGTCGCCCTGCCAGAAATCGCCAGTGATCGACGACTGGCCGACATTCAGCCCCTTGTCGTCCATCACGAAGATCTCGACGAAAAGACCGGCCGACTGCCCCTGCATACGCGTCAGATAGACCGACAGCGGGTTTGAAAGCGTCGCCGCGATCAGCGGCTTGTCGACCGCCTCGCGCTCCGTTTTCCATTGCTCGTCGAGCTGATCGATCTTTACCTGCTCCAATGCGCCATAACGCTGGTTCTGGGTCCTGACGGAGAGCCGGACGACCTCCGAATTCATCCACGTCCGGATATCGTCCATCACCTGGGCGTCGATGAGCCTTGTGGGATCGGGCGCCACGGGATCGGTCGGCAGAGGGTCGGCGTTCGCAGCGAAGGCTGGAACCGCCACAAGGGCGGCGATGGCAAGTCGGAGCATGGGCGTCTCGTTCCAAGCAGAAAATACGGTCTTGGAACCGATAAAATCTCAGGCTGTCGTGAGGCTGGAGACTTCCTCTGAGAGTTGCGGCCGCTTGTTCGTGTTCTTCTTGGAGAGATTCTGGCGACATCTCTTGTCGGGCGGCAGATCACACCGCTCCGCAATCACGCAGTCGGGTCAGGGCAGATCAGATCTTTGCCGGAACAAGAACCGCGGCCGTCCCGCGAAGACACAACCTATCGCCCTTCGACGGAAAACTCCGGGCTGCCGCGCCAGACGAGCCGCCAGGAGGCGCCCGGCCGCACATTCTGGATGATGCCCGGATCGAAGGCGACGAAGCAGCGCCCGCCCGGTCGCCGCACCGACGGATAGAGAAGGCCGCGATGCCCGTCGCGGCGGAGTTCGGCGGCGAGCGCCTGCCCCGCCGTATAGCCGATCGCGGGATCGGGATCGAGCGCCGCCGCCTCCCTCTCCGGCACGGCTCTGCCCGTCTCGATCTCGGGAAAATCGCCGATGAAATCGGCGAGAAGCTCCACATAATGCGCTTCGTCGTCGAAGATGCCGATGAAGGCGAGCTCACGCGTCCTGTGGAAGCCGACCTCCGCCGTCGCCGTCACCACATCGTCGGCCGCGTACCAGGCGCCGCGCTCGCCGGAATTGAAGCGGTTGCCCGTCGGGCGCGTATAGGTGAAGGCGGCGTTGATATGGCTCTCGCCATAGACTTTGAGATCGTGCGCGCGGCGGGCGAAGACCAGTTCGCGCCGGTCGAGCGCCGGGCTTCCCTCGCGTTCGGCAATCAGCCGGGCGCTCGTCTCGCCTTCGAGTTCCGCCAGGATCTCCGCCTCCTCGTCGCTGTCGACGAGGCCGCGCAGCACCGGCGGCTTGTGATGCGTTTGCGAAATGAGACGAACGAGCCCGCGCGCTTCGAGTGCGGTGATCTTCACGCCCCGCCCCGCAGCGCATCGACGTAATTGCGTACGCGCAGAATTTTCGGCAGGCCGCCTTCGATCATCGCGTCGATCGGGCGGCGCCCGTCGAATTCCGGCCCCCTATTGGCAAGCCGGACCCATTGGCGCGCGATCGGCGGATTGAAATAGAGTTCGAGCGATTTGTAGAGGCCGACGATGGCGCTCAGCCTGAGCATCTGATCGCGCGTGAGATCACCGGCAAAGCCCGGCCTGCGTGCCCGCTTCCAGGTCGATTCCGACATGTCGGCAAGCAACGCCGCCTCGCGCCCGGTCAGCGACCATGAATCGGCGATGCGCCCCACCGCCTTCAAGGCGACCGCCCGCATATCTTCTGCCGAATGCTCTTTGAGCGCGTCTTCCATCATGGTCTCCCGCATGGGAAACTAATCCATATGATCCGCTTTACAAGGTCATATGACCGAAAGCGCCTCAGCTGCCCTTTCGCGCCCGGATATCGCTCAACACTTCGGTATCGATGAGATCGTCGTCGCGGATGCGGTTGTCGTAGTTTTCGACGCCCATGAAGCGCGCCATCGCGGCGATCTTGTCCGGCCCCCAGATGTCCGCCGATTTGGAGCTATCCGGATCGAGATAGCCCTCACGCATCAGCAATCGAATTAAATACGGAGCGATTTTGCTATCAATTTGAACGAGATTGTCGGGATCCGATCCGAAATAGGAAAGACGGTGGAGCCTGTAGCAGCGCGATAGCTCCGAAATGGGATCGGTATGATCGTAAATGGAGATATCGACGGCCTTGCCCTGCCGCCCGCCATAGCCGGCGCCGGCCAGAAACACCTGCAGCCCCGCCGATTGCACGCCGCGGAGTTCCCCGCCCGCCTCCTCACCGGCAACGAGTGCCGCAATCAGCCGCTCCTGGAAATCGCCTGTGGCACTTTCAAAGCGCGCCACCATCGCCGCCGGCACGTCTTCTGAGGTGAGCGAATTGCCATGCGCGAGCGCATCCTCGCCAAAGGCGACGGAGGCGGCCCCGTCCCAGCTTTCCACCGCCGCGCCGGTGTGCTGCGCCGCGCGCCCGTCGGCTGCGAGAATGGCGATCTGGCGTTCGCCCCGGGCCTGATCTTCGGCGAGAAGCAAATCGAGCACCGTCTCCGGCGGCACGCCGAGCGCCAGAAGGTCGAGCCCCTTTGTCCCGTGATCGGGATTGGAAAAAGCCTGCGTCGCGATCACCCCGACACCCGCCCTTCCATGGCAGATGAGATTGGCGACGCCCGGAAATTTCGACTGCACGGCGATGCCGAGCGCCCCCGTCTCGGGCTCCCGGGCCAGAATGGAATAGGTCATGTCGCTTGATAGCCGATGACGGGGAAGCTCAAAAGACCGGGCCTCGCTTCACAGGCGGCCGCAACAGCCAAAAATCGCTCTCAACCCTCGACGACAAACTCCTCCGGCAGGTTCTTATGCGTCTCGCCGAGCCGGTCGCGCCGGATCATCACCGAGCGATGGATGCGCGCGCCCTCGGAAATCTTCCGCCCCGAGAAGAAGGCGGGCGGGGCAAGACCGAGAAAGCGCCGCCCGTGAGAGCCCGGCGCGCACAGCCTTGGCAGAAATTCGAAGATCGCCCAGAACCAGTTCATCGATTTGTGCCGTTTGCCGAGCGGATCGGGCTCTTCGTATTTCGCAGCCCCCTCGCCGCAAACGAGGCGCCGCACCAATTCTTCGGAATAGACGAGCCCCATATCCGCCGTCTCGCCGATCATCCAGGCGAGCGGCACCTTGGCAAGGCCGCTCTCCGCCTCTGGATAGCCGCCGCCGACATCGCCATGCACGCCGGCAAACCACACCTCGCGCACATCCTGGCTCTCTGTTTCCGGCCAGAGCTGCGCACGAAACATCACGCGGATCTCGTCGATCGCCACGGCATGGCGCACGCTTTCCACACTCGGATTGGCATTGGTGAAGGCATGCGAGCGCAGCCGGATGCCATAGCCGCCATGCTCGATCAGGGAAGCGACCGTATCGAACAGCCCGAGAAGCCGGATCGGCGGATGCTCGGTCTGCAAAACCCGGTTGTAGAGCCGGATCTCGTCGAGCTTCGTCTCGCGCTCGGCCCCGACGCCGCGATAGGCGCGGTAGGCATAATCGAGGAGGTTGAAATTGCGGGTCTCGAGAATGCCGATCGCATGGATGAAGCCGGCGAGCACCGTGGCCGAATAGGCCCCGCGGCTGAAGCCGAAGAGATAGATTCGGTCGCCCATCTCCCAGTTTTCGGCAAGAAACCGGTAGGCTTCCTTGACGTTCCCATCGAGGCCCCAGCCCGTCGCCATGCCCCAGAATTCGACGACCCGCGGCCACCACCTTACCCAGGAATTGTCGGACGCCAAAGTCCCGACGCCCGGATCGTACCAGACGAGCTGCTCGTCGGTTTTCTCCAGCGTGCCGTAAAGGCGCAGGATATTGGTACGGTCTTCGGAGATTTCGTTCGACGTTCCGTCGAAGAGAATGACGATATTCTTGGGCATTGCCCCCTCCGGCGTCTGCCGGAGGCAATTTATCACAAGATTGAAAATATCAGGCGGAGAAAGACCGGCGCACCGGATCCGAAACTCAGCGCATCAAGCCGGCTTTGCGCAGCGCATCCTCGATCACCTTGCCGACACCGGAGACGGAAGGCCCGGAGTTTTTAGACCGGCTGCCGCTCTCCCGAGCTGTCTTGCTCTCCGCCGTCTTCTTCTCGGCGCTCTGCTCCTTGCCCGGCCGCTCCTTGCCCGTCTGCTCCTTCGCCACCCGCTCCTTCGCGACAACCTCGGCGCCGTTTCGAAGCGGCTGCGCCGCCGCCCGCAATGGCGTGTCCGCCATGCGCATGATCGCCTTGCGTGTGCGGGCGCCCGCGGCATCCGAGACGAGCCCGAAGAAGCGCGCGATATGCAGCGTGGAAGAGATATCCACGTCGAGCATGAAGGGCGCCGGCGTGCCGTAGCCGTTCGGCCCGTCCGCCTCGATCGGCGTTCCGTGGCCCATGCCGGTGATGGAGAATTCCTCGATCACCGCGCGTCCGCTGCGGTCGTGCCAGACGCGGTGCGGATAGCCGTCGACCTCGTCCGTCCGGTCGGGTTCGGCCGCCACGTGATGCAGCGCCCGCCATTGCGCCAATGTCGCTTCCACATTGATCGGATCGACGGTTCGGTCGCCCGTCCCGTGCCACAGTGAAATGATCGGCCAGGGCCCGTCATGGTCGGAGGCACCGCGCACGGCCGCCTGCAGCTCCTCTTCGCCGGGCAGGCCGTGGCCGCGCATCCGGTCGAAGGCGGCCGGCATCGAGGTGGCGCTGCCATAAGGAATGCCGGCAATCAGCGCGCCGCCGGCAAAGACCTCCGGATAGGTCGCAAGCATCACGCCCGCCATCGCACCGCCCGCCGACAGGCCGGTGACGAAGACGCGCCGCCGGTCGAGCCGATAGGTCACCACCATATGCTCCACCATCTGGCGGATCGACAGCGCCTCGCCGGCACCACGGCGAATATCGCCGTCCTGAAACCAGTTGAAGCAGAGATTGGGGTTGTTGCCGCGCTGCTGCTCGGGAAACAAAAGCGCGAATTTCGCCTCGTCGGCGAGCCGCGACCAGCCCGCCCCGTGGTCATAGCCGGCCGCACTTTGCGTACATCCGTGCAAGACCACGACGAGCGCCGCTTCCTCCGGCAGATCGTCCGGAACATAGGCGCGGGCGCGCAGCGCTCCCGGGTTTGACCCGAAGCGCGCAATGTCAAAAAGGCGGTCGACCACCGGCCCGCGCGGGACATGAAATCCCTTCAAAGCGGAAAGCCGGGCAATCGTGTCGGACAGGTTTCTCAACGTGGTTCCTCTGCAGCCGCTTCCCTGGAACGGCAAAGGAAAACGGCTACGCATCGATATGGTTGCTGCGCTGCACAATAGCGCTGTGCAACCACAGGTGAAACTGTTTCCAGATTAAAGATCGGAGAGAATTTTATCCGCCGGCGCTGGTGCCAGCCTGCCGACCCGGCCCGCTGATCTGGCCGCCGGTGTGCCCGCCGGTCTGCCTGCCGGTCTGCCCGTCCTCGACTTCCCGGCCTTTCCGCCCCTCGATGAAATCGCGATCACGCGCGATTTCCGCTGCCAGAAAGTCGAGAAGCGCGCGGATGCGCGCGGCATGGCGGAGATCGGGATGCGTCAAAAGCCAGAGATCGGTGGCGAAAGCGGGCTCGGCGGAGGCGATCCGCGTCAGACCGGGCTCGGCATTGCCGATGAAGCAGGGCAGATGTCCGATGCCGATCCCCGCCGCGATCGCCTCGGCAAGGCCGAGAACGCTGCTGATGCGGTAGACGATCTTCTCCGCCGGCACATGCTCGTGGACGAAGCGCACCGCCTTGAGCCCCGCCATCCGCTCGCCGAGCGCCACCCAGGGCCGCTCGAACAGATCGGAGACCTCGACCTTCCCCGGATCGGGAAAATCGGCCGCCCGCCCGTAAAGCCCCCAATTGATGCGGGCCACGCGCCGCCCGACGAGATTCTCCGGCGGATTGTCGGTTGCCCGGATCGCCACGTCGGCATCCCGCTTGGAGAGATTGAGCGCCTGGTTGGAGACGACGATGTCGAGGCGCACGCGCGGTTCCTTCTCGCGAAAGCGTGCAAACAGCGGCGTGAAGAGATGCGTCAGAAGCGTGTCGCTCGTCGTCACGCGCACCTCGCCTTCCGGCACCACCTCGGCACCGGCGACCTTGCGGCCGAATCCGGTGATGCGCTCGTCGATGTCGCTTGCGAGCTCCACCATCTCCTCGCCCACCGCCGTCGGCACATAGCCGGTGCGATGGCGTTCGAAGAGGCTCACCCCGAGCGTTGCCTCGATCTGCCCGAGCCTTCGAAACACCGTCGAATGGTTGATGCCGAGAAGCTCGGCGGCGGTGGGAAGCCGGCCGGCTTCGGCAATTGCCTTGATCAGGCGGAAATCATCCCAGGCGAGATTCTTGAACGGCTCGACCAATCTTTCCCTCAAACAGAATTGCGGCCGCGCTCCCGAAGAGAGCGCGGCCGGTCATGTCGAAATGGATCGCGAGCCTTCATGCCGCCTTGGCAACCCGGCCGGCCGGGGAGGAAGCCGGCAAAACCGTGCGGCGCAGCGCAAAGGCCCCGTCGCCGATCAGCGCCTGAACGAAGGCCGCCAGCGAAAGAAACGCCGGATATTCCCAGCCGCCATTCGTCGCCGAAAAGCTCCAGCCGTTCGGCGCATGCACCCAGATGGCGCCCAACAGGATCGGCAGCACCAGGATGGAGACAAGCCGGCTATAAACGCCGGCAACCAGCGCCAGCCCGCCGAAGAGCTCGCCCAGAATGATCGGCCATGCGAGGACGGTCGGGAGCCCGAGCTGGGCGAGAAAGCCTTCAAAGCCCGGCACGGTGAAGGTCACGATCTTCATATAGGCATGGGCAAGAAGCATCACGCCGAGCGCGATGCGCAGGAGGAAGGCGCCATAGGGGGCAAGGCGGGTGTCGATCATCTGTCGCTCCAATTTCGGTTGTTCTTCTCCGAAACTGAACATTCCCCACACGCAATTCAAACGGCTTCTTCGCACATATATCATTGCATCAATGCAATGTCTTCCCCGTCGCAATCGCCCTTGGCCGGCCTATCTGTGGAGAGAACGAAAGCGCGCGTTCTTGAAGGGCGCGCCTGATTGGAGCTTCCCCCATGCGCCACAACGGCATCCACCACGTGACCGCGATCGCGGCTTCGGCGCGACGCAATCTCGATTTTTTCACCCGCATCCTCGGCATGCGCCTCGTCAAGAAGACGGTGAATTTCGACGATCCCGGCGGCTACCATTTCTATTACGGCGACGAGGCCGGCCATCCGGGCACCATCCTCACCTTCTTCCCGCTGGAGCATGCCGCCCCCGGCCGCGCCGGCATTGGCGAAGCGCAGGAAACGCGCTTTCTCGTGCCGGAAGCTTCGCTCAGCTTCTGGACGCACCGGCTCGTCGAAAAGGGCGTCGCCCATGAGGCGCCCACAAAACTCTTCGGCGAGACGGCGATCTCCTTCACCGATCCCGACGGCACGCATCTCGCGCTCGTCGGGGTTGCGGGCGCCGAAGCCGCGCCCGGCTGGTCGGAGGACGAGATCCCGCAGGAACATGCAATCCGCGGCATCCACAGCGTCAAGCTCCTCCTCAAGGATGCGGAGCCGACGGCGGAGGTCCTGACCGACGTATTGGGTTTCGAGGCGGCCGGCACCGACGGTTCGCTTGTGCGCTTCCAGGCCAGGGGCAGCGCGCCGGCCATGCCGGGCACGATCGTCGACCTGCATGCCGCCGGCGAGTTCCTGCGCGGCCGCATGGGCGCGGGCTCTGTCCACCACATCGCCTTCCGTGCCGATGAGGACGGCCAGGCGGAGATGGCGCGGCGTCTGCGCGAGGTGCATCGCATCGCCACGACCGAGCAGAAGGACCG
Organism: Afifella marina DSM 2698; assembly: GCF_900102695.1. Classification (GTDB taxonomy): domain Bacteria; phylum Pseudomonadota; class Alphaproteobacteria; order Rhizobiales; family Afifellaceae; genus Afifella; species Afifella marina. The sequence continues at coordinate 175,961 of NZ_FMVW01000002.1, read as the reverse complement.
CAAATATTTCCGCTCGGTCTATTTCCGCGAGCCGGGCGGCGTCCTCTTCGAGATCGCAACCGACGATCCGGGCTTTGCCATCGATGAGACAAAGACGGATCTCGGCCAGAGGCTGAAACTGCCGGCCGAATACGAGGCCCGGCGGGCGGAGATCGAAGCCGTCCTGCCTGAACTCGCTTGAAAAATCCCGGCGCGCCCTCCCCGGCGCGCTGGTTCACCCGACCTCTTGCCTCACAGGCCCGTGCAACGCACGGCGCCCTAAACGGACCTTCAGGAGTATCCGGCTTCACGCTGGTGCCGGATCGCAAGAATGGTTACCGCATTTTCATCGATGTGGTAGCGCACGACGTAGCCGCTCTCGCCAAAGTCGATGAGCCATTCCCGGAACTCTTCGGGCAGATCATCGACCATCCGGCCGAGGCGCGGATGCGTCCCAAGAACCCTCACGCCCTGCCGGATCGCTTCACCAGCTCGGCGCACGGCATCAGGGTTCTTCGGCCGCAGAAATTCGCGAAGCCGTTGCAGGTCTCGGACCGCCGCCGGGGCAAATCTTACTTGTGACATCCGGGAGCAGGCGTTTCGTCGTCAGTTCCCCAGCTCTCCAGCCAGCGGTCGACCTCTTCAGCGCTCGCGTGCAGGCCCGTCTCGCGGAACTCTTCCCACGCCTGCAGCGTGTCGCGCCGAAGCGCCTCACGCTTCTCCTCGCGCTCCACATACTGCGCGATGGCTTCCCGCATGATCCAATGCGACGTGCGTTGCCGCGCCTCGGCAAGATGCCGGACACGCACCTTCATCTCGTCATCGAGCTTGATCGAGGTTGCAGATGCCATGCGCGTCTCCGCACCAAAAGGTAATACCTTTTGCTACCGTATGGTATCTGCCTTCGGATTGTCCACTGTCCGCGCGCCGGTTCACCCCGGCGCGCCCCGGCTCCCTCAGGCCATTGCGACGGCGCGCGCCTCCGCCTTGGCGGGCACATCCGCGGCATGCCGGGCAAGGCGCATCGCGGTTTCCTCGGTGATCGCCGCAATCGTCCTCAACTCGTCGGGCGTAAAATCGGGCCGATAATAGGACGGCTCGCTGATCCGCTCGGCCGCAAGCGCCGGCAGATTGCCGCCTTGAACCCCGCAATGGCCGGCGATCGCGGCCATCTCGCGCGCCGGATCGGCACAAAGCCGCTCATACGGCACGATGCGCGTTGCTGCGGCAAGCGTCGGATCGGCGTCGAGCTTATCGGCGACATGCCCATAAAGCGCCGCCCAGTAACGCGCCCAACCTTCGACGTCCTGGCCCTCGGCCCACAGCCGCATGATCTCCGGCGCCTGGCTATCGCCGAGCCCGATCGCCCGCCGCTCCAGGCCGAATTCGAAATGCCCGGTGCGGCTCAGATGCCGCGTGATGCGCGGATCGGCCTGCCCGGCTTCCACGAACAGCCGGTGCTGCTTCATCAAAGAGGCGATATGCCAGACAGGATCGCGCACCGGCACCAGGAAGCGCGCATCGGGAAAGAGTTTTTGCAGATAGGAAAGCCGCGTGACGTTGTAATTGCCCTTGGCGAGATAGCGCCGACCGCCGCGCAGCACGAGAAGCTTGGCGATATGCTCGCGGTAGAACGCCTCGAACTCCGGGTGTGCGGTCGCCCGGTCGAGCACGGCGGAAGCTGCCGGATCGTGCAGACCCGCAAAGAACGCCATCCAGATCACCTCTTCGAAGGCTTCCGGGCTTTCCGGCGTCACCAGAATGCGGTCCTTGTGCGCCCGCTCCTCCGCCGGCGCCTCGCCGCTCGCCGCATGGTCGGTGAACCAGTTCCAGGCGAACGGCGTCATCACGGCCGGAAAATCGCGGTAGCGATGCGTCGCGACGTCGGGATGGGTCGCAAGAAGTTCGAGAAGCATGGTGCTGCCGGAGCGCGCCAGTCCCGTCACATAGATCGGCCGCTCCACCTGCGTCTCCGCGATGCGCTCGCGCGCCATCCGCGTCTCGAAATCGCCGAGCCGGATCCACGCCCTCGGATGCCGCTCCACGAGGCCGCTCAGAAAGTCCATCCAGCCGCTGACCTTCGGGCCGCCCGTCTCAGACTTTGCCATCTATTCGATCCTGCGCCATCTATTCGATCCTGCGGATGGATTTTGCGGCGAACGACATCAGGATCAGCGCCGGAAAGAAGATGATCTCCCAGCCGCGCGCCCAGGACGGGCCGGCCGTGACGATCTCCCGCTTCGGCAAATCGATCTCGATCTCGTCGACCGGCGCCTCGTCGGCGAGGTAGCCGATCGGATTGCCGATGATGTAGTTCCACCATTGCTTCTTGTGCACGACCGGCACCGGCGCCTTCACCGGCACGTCGGCGATCGTCGTCCCGTTCGCATCCTTGACGATCGCCCGCGGCGCCGGCCGGTCCTCCACCCATTCGCCGCCGTAATTGCCCGAGGCCCGCACGGTGACGCTCTGGCCCTCCGGCGGCATCGTGCGCGCATAGGAGGAATCGAGCCACAAAATGAGGGTGAGAAGCGGCAGCGAGGCGATCAGCGTCGATGGCAGCACCAGAAACACCCGCTTCAGGGCAAGCCCCAGCATGTTGCGGATGAGCCCGCCCGCTTCCTCGAACGGCCCGTCGAATTCGCCAAGCCGTTCCTGCGCGCCTTTCAGCGCAACCCGCAATTCCGCAATCCGCGCCTGCGGCGACAACAGCCGATAGAGCTCCATGGAGGCGATCGAGGCGACCGACGCCCAGATCAAGACCACCAGGAAGGAGGGCAGAATGTGCGACAGCTGTCCGTCGATCCAGCCGAACAGCGGCGCCGGCAGATCAAGAAGCCCCATTCGCCGTCCGTTCGCTGACGCCGGCCGGCTCTGCGGTCGCGGCCTGGGAAGAAAGCGGCGCGGCACCGGTGGCATTCTCCTGTCGCGCGGCGCCCGCCTTGCGGCGATTGCGCATCATTTTACGCACCGGCCAGGCGACGACGAAGCTGATCGCAAGGCCGATCGCGGCGACAAGCGCCCACAAGGCGCCGAGAAGGCTGAGCCCCGCGCCCGGGCCCACATAGGCGAAAGCGGCAGAAGGCAGGAGTGCTGCGGTCACAGCAAAAAACACAAACCGTCTCATATCGTTTTCTTCCCGGTCTGGCTCGTCGCCTGCAACGAGCTGGTGAAAGAGGCGTCGAAATAATCGGGGGGCAGTCGCTGGCCCCAGCACAGGATGGAAAGGCGCGGCACGGTCTCGCCGGCGAGCGTCTCGGCCCGCACGGGATTGATGTACTCCCAGACGATGTCGCCCTCGCGCGTCACCTCCAGAAGCCGCCCGCCGGAGGATTCGGTGATGAGCGTATTGCCGTTCTTGAGCCGCTGCTGCGCCGAGCGGATCATGCTGTCGAGCGGCGCTTCGGGCGTGCCGCCATATTCCCAGACAATTTCCGACGTGCGCGGATTGACCTCGATGACGCGCGAGCGGGCATTGGCGCGCTCGTAATTGCCGAAATTGTCGAAAAGGATGAGATCGCCGTTCGGCAGAATGTCCGGATCGTGCTGGCCGAGCCAGTCGGAGCGCTTCGCCCAGGTGATGGTCTCCTCATCGGGATCGAGGACCGCCACGGCGCCGAGTTCACGGAAGGAAACGAGAAGCTGCCCCTCTTTGGCATAGGGGAAATTCGCCGCCTCTTCCGCCGTGATGTAATCGACATTGTTGGTGTGCAGCGGGTCCGACACGGCGAAGGCCGACACCGTGTAGAGCATCTGCCGGAATTCCGACCGCGCCATTGCCTGGATGAGCGGGATCTTCTTCTCTTCCTTGCCATCCGGCGACAGGATAACCAGAAAATCGTCGAGCCGCGGCTGCTTGAAATTGTCGAAACCGTCGAGCTTCTTGTCCACGAATTCATGGGTGATGACGTAGATCCGTCCGTCCGGCCCGACATCGATGTCGTGATGGGCGTTGCCGAGATAGCTCCAGAGGACGTTGGAATCCTTGTCGAGCTTGGCGACGCCATAGCCGTAGGGCGTGTCGCCCGCCCCCTCATAGACGACGAGAAGATCGCCGTTCGGATAGGCGATCGCCTTGCGGAAATAGACGAAGGCGTCGGGCTGCGGCCGCTTCACGGCGGCGCCCTCGTGCCAGACGGAGCTGTAGGGCCGGCGCCATTCGTGCACGACCGTCCCGTCCATGGCGATCAGCCGCGCCACCGCATCGTCGCCCGAGGTGTAGAGCGTCAGCCCCTGCTCGGTGCGTGCCGCATCGTTCACCGTCACGCCCTTGTCGGACCGGCGCTCGGGATACCAGAGATCCGTCAGGTAGAGATTCTGCGTCGTCGTGGCGCGATCATAGAGCGCCTTGCCGCCGAGATAGGCATCGCTGATCTGCGGGCCGGGCGTCACCCCCGCCGTTGTCATGATCGCCCCCGCAACGAAGGCGATGAACACGAGCGAAATGAAAAATCCCGCCTTGAAAATCCGGTCTGCGGACGATCCGTCGTCGCCTTCCCCCATCCCCCTTTCGGGGGGCAAACTGCCCATTCCTGTCCCGCTCCGTAAATCCGCGAACATCGCGGAAGAAGAACGGCCTCCTCGGGCAACAATATGGTCACAAAACGGCTAACACCGCCCTTTTTGCGGGCCTTCTCGGCGCTGCGGCAACGCGCGCACATGCAGCAGGCCCCGCATCATCGGAAGACGTCTTGCCCCTCCCTGGCCACTCCCCGACAGCTTTCGGCCACCTCCCAGATGAAGCCCCACCGCCGGCTCTCGGTGAGCAAGTCGACGGGCCGGGCGCTGGCCATGTGAAACACACAGCTCAGAGGCAGAAAGAGATGACATCGCAACACCGTTGACAGAATAATATCTTGTCGTACCATGAAATCAATAGGATATCTCTTGCGGCGAGAGGTTTGTTCTATGAATTCATTTGGCATTTCAGTACATAAAAACAAATCATCAGAAAAAGGACTACCTTCTGATGATGCCATCTTGCGGCGCAATGCACGAGCGCAAGCCGAAGGGGAAGCGCTTGTCCAGGCCAACGAGACACTTGAGGCGGGCGAAGTCAGCCAATTCATCGGAACGATCAATGGCGTGCCCATTCCGCCCGGAGAGATGCAGGACCCCGCCTGGACCGTCCTTGGCAACACCTATCTTTTTGACAGCATCGCCTATGCGGTCGACGCCGGGACGACGAACCCGGCCAATATGAACGCCTATCCCCTCAATATGATTCCGGAGATGGCGCTCCCCTTGAACGTCCTCATTCCAATCACGGTCCAATTGAGAGGAACATATACGGGAGATCCCCCAGGACCGTTCTTCGCCTCTTCGGATTTTCAGGTGGGAAAGGCCGGCTATGCATACCCGACGACTTTCGAATATTTTGGCGCCCACGCGACAATCCAAGACGAAGACGGAGAGCTTTGGGTGAAATTCGCCGGAGATCACGACGATTCCGGCATCACGCTGTTCACGAAATTTCATAGCTTTGCGAACAGCGGCAGAATTTACGCGATAAATCTTGTTAATGTAAATTACTATTTTTTCTATAAAGGCCGCGCAACACAAATTCTGACGACGAATGGAAATTATTACTTTGACGGAACCATCTACCCGTACCTCGATACGCAAGTCGATGTCACGGAAGACGACGTCGAATATACGGTCGAATTCGACGACGATCCAGGCTTTCTTCTCGCCGACTCCTTAAAGAAGTGCGATTACCTCGATTGGAGATTTGCCGCCCGGACATATTTCTTCTACGACAACGCAGCCTACGACGTTCGACCCGTACTTCTCGGGTTCCCGACATCTTGGGGATACTATGCGCGGGCGGCGTACAATGACGGCTGGGCGATCACCGCCCAGGCCGCAACGCCCCCGGCGGTCATTCAATCGATGGTGCTGCCGCAATGGCCTCACAACATCATCGGGCAGGAGTCGATCGGAAGGCCTGCCGCGAACCGGAAAGGCAGGCGCAAATGACGGCCGCTCGAAGCACGCTCGTCCAGTTCCAGAATGGCACGAATGCCTTTCTGACAAGGCAATCCTGGAATCTGGCACACGGCATTTGGACCGAAGACATGTTGCCGCCGGAACAGATCGGCGCGGGCAGCGCAGCCCAGCCCCTGACGGTGAGCTGGGAGAGTGAATCCGATGGCTTCATGACGGGAACCGAGGGGTCTGTGACCTATCTTTTGCAGGATGGGCAAACGACCCTTTATGTCTATTGGGACAATCCCTTCGTCGGCTCCAACGGCTACGACATCAAGCTGGATGGCCCGCTGTCTTCGGATTACAGCGTGGATCATTCCGGGGGGTCCGGCGACAACGCCACCGTGACGTTCTCGTTGAAAGCCGCCTCCTAGGCCATATGGGCTCCTGGAGCCCCAAGCGGAGACACATCATCAAGGCGGCCTTCGGAGCGTCGGCACCGGCGCACCGTGGCGCGACCTGCTGGAGGCGTGCTTCTCCAAGGCCGACCAGTTCCCCGGCTTCCGAGACCGCCCCGAAAAGACCGCCCGCAACCATCTCGCTTGCTGCGCTTATTCTATGGCTGAGGGAAGTGTTCGCGCGACCTGGCGGCGATCGACGTCTGGTCGCCCGGCCGCACCCCACCTAATTTCCGGGCATGACTTCGATGCTTCGCCGGGGGAGGATGCATCCTGTCACACCTCACAGGCCCGCCGGCCGCACCCACCGACAAGATACTGAGTGCTGCGCCCCTCAAAAACGACGTCCCGGACATGCCTGTTCGAAAACCCTGCCCCGTTCGAAAATTCTTCAATGGAGAGACGCTTTGAAAACACGCAAGCTTGCCGACAATCTTGAAGTCTCAGCCCTCGGCTTCGGCTGCATGGGCCTCAATTTCGGCTTCACCGATTTCCCGGAAGAGAACGACGCGGTGGCGCTCATCCGCGCTGCCGTGGAGCGGGGCGTCACCTTCTTCGACACGGCCGAGGTCTATGGCCCCTTCACCAACGAGAAGATCGTCGGCGAAGCGCTCAGGCCCATGCGCGACAAGGTCGTCATCGCCACCAAGTTCGGCTTCAACATCGTGGACGGCAAGCAGGCGGGGATGAACAGCCGGCCGAAACACATCAAGGAGGTCGCCGAGGCTTCCTTGAAGCGGCTCGGCATCGACGAGATCGACCTCTTTTATCAGCACCGCGTCGACCCGGACGTGCCGATCGAGGAGGTGGCCGGCGCCGTCCAGGACCTGATCGCCGAAGGCAAGGTGAAGCATTTCGGCATGTCGGAACCGGGCGCGGAAACCCTGCGCCGGGCGCATGCGGTGCAGCCGGTGGCCGCCGTGCAGAACGAGTATTCGCTGTGGACGCGGGGCGTCGAAACCAACGGCATCCTGAAGGCCTGCGAGGAGCTTCGCATCGGTTTCGTTCCTTTTTCACCGCTCGGCAAGGGTTTCCTGACCGGCGCCATGAGCAAGGACACGAAGATCAGCGAGAGCGATTTCCGCGCCCTCCTGCCCCGCTTCACGCCGGAAGCGATGGAGAAGAACCAGGCGCTGATCGATCTTCTGAAACGGGTCGCCGCGGAGAAGGAGGCGACGCCCGCGCAGATCGCGCTCGCCTGGCTCCTTGCCCAAAAGCCCTGGATCGTGCCGATCCCCGGCACCACCAAGCTCCACCGGCTTGAGGAAAATCTCGCCTCAACGGAGATCGAGCTCAGCGAGAACGATCTCAGCCGCATCGGCGCCGCTCTCGCCGAGATCGACGTCGAAGGCGAGCGCTATCCCGCGCATCTGCTGGCCGCCACCGGTCGCTGAGGCCCGCAAACGCAAAAGGCCGGATCGCAAGGCAACGCCTCTCGATCCGGCCTCCGCGGAATTTTGAGCTGAAGCCCGAGCCCCAGCGGCTCAGGCGAATTCGAAGCGGATCGGCTGCGCGCCTTCCCACAAGGTCATCGGGCCGAGCTTCGCAAGATCCGCAAGCCCCGATGTCAGCGTGATGAAATGGTTGCCGGCGAGCTGGCCCATCTTGCAGGCGAAATGCACGCCGCCATAGGCGAGCAGGATCTCCGTCTCGCTGATCCCGCCCGGATAAAGCACGATCTGCCCCGGCGCCGGATAGCTCGTATGGTTCTCGTAGCCGACGCCGAACTGCATGTCGCCGAGCGGGATCCACACACCTTCGCCGCTCCAGCGCACATGCACGATCTTGCTTTCGAACGGCATCACCTTGCGGAATGCCGCACAGGTCTGAGGCGCCGCCTCTTCTTCAAGCCTCGCATCGAACCGGTATGGCCCGGCATGCACCACGAGCTTCGACATCGTGTCCTCCCATTCCTCGCAACCGGCCGCTTTTCCCCCACTTTTGCGAGAGCCACAAGCACCCGCCCCCGCGCCCTCTCCGAAGGCCCGCCTCGCCCCTGCCCGAAACGCCTCGTGCGCGCCGTTTGACCAATGGAGCAAATGCTTCTTCTGTGCCAAAGAGAACAGATTGGGGGAGAAGAGCCGCAAGGCTCGGGTTGTGATCAGGATGGATGCGCAGGAGGAGGAGGTTGGGCCGACCTCTGTGGAACAGGCGACGGCGCTCATCCGGCGTGCCATTGTCACCGCCGAATACCGGCCCGGCGAGCGCCTGAAGGTCGCCGATGCGGCGCGGCGCTTCGGCTTCAGCGCCATGCCGGTGCGCGAGGCCTTGCGCAAATTGGAAGGCGAAGGGCTCGTCGCCATCCTGCCCAATCGCGGCGCCGTCATCCGCCCGATCGACGAGAAATTCCTGAAGGACGTCTACGAGGTCCGCACCGCGCTCGAAACGCTCGCGGTGCAACGGCTCATGCCGCGCATCACCCTCGCCATGCTCGACGAACTCTCAGCGCTCCAGGCGGCTCACGCCGCGGCGGTGGAGAGGGCCGATCTCGAAGAGATCATCATGGCGAACCGCGCTTTGCACACCAGGCTCTTCGAATTGGCCGGCAATGCGGAAGCCACCCGCCTCTTCGAACTCGGCTGGGAGCTCATCTATGCGCTGCGACGGCGCCTCGGCTACCGGCCGAACCGTCTCGCCTCCGTCATCGAAGAGCACCGGCTCCTCGTCGATGCGCTCCGGCGGCACGATTTCGCCGCCTGCGCCGCCATCCTGCGCATGCACAACACCGCCGGCATGGAAGACATGATCGCCTCGCTCTCCGGCGAGTGAGGCGCTTTCGGAACGATGCCCCCGCCCTGCCGTTCGTCTCCACTCGCACAGTGGAAAGGACGCCATGATGAGGGCTTTCGCCGCCACCCTGCGCGCCGCTTTGAGCGCGACCGCAATTGCCGGCTTCACCGCCGCGACGGCTCTTGCAGCAACCTCCGTCCTTGTGCCCACGGCCGCAGCGGCCGCCCCCAAGGGCTGGACGGTCTATGTCGATCCCCGCTCGGGCGCCCGGCTCGCCTACCCCGAAAAGCTCTTCCCGGAAGAAACGTCCCTCGCCTACGGCACCGCCTTCGTCGGCGGTGAGGCGCGGCTCGAACTCTCCGCCCGTGTGGTCGAAGGCATCGACGACGCCGCCGATCTGCGCGCCCTCATGGACGGAACCGACGGCTACGAAAACGTCACCTACTCGCCGCAGGGGCAGAACTGGCTCGTCGTCTCCGGCCATCGCGGTTCGGCGATCTTCTACGAAAAGTTCCTCATACGCGGCGACACGGTGCAGGGCTTCAGCCTGCAATATCCGGCTTCAAAGCGCGGCATTTTCGATTCTGTCGTCGAAGGCGTGGAGGATTCCTTCCGTGCCGGCCGCCCCGAGATGAGATGAGCCGGGTAGAGTTGAGCCGGTAAGCCCCTGCGCGATCTGCGCAATCCTGCCCCGTGCGGCTGCGCGCCGGTCCTTTCCGCCGCCTCGGTTCCACCGCCGCGACGCCACGCCGCAGCTCCGGCTCGCAAGGGCTCCCCACGGGTCTCTCAGAGCCGATTGGATTTTTGGACAACGCTCCGACAGGCGGTTTTCCGCCCCTTGCCAGGCCGGCGCATTGCCTCCCGCGCCCCGGCCGACTTTGCAAACCTGTCAGTTTTTAATCTCTTCGAGCCAAGCTCCTTAACTGCAAAATCAAGTGTTTCTGTTCTGCTACGTCAGCTTACGAAAACTGCAACATAACGCTGGCACACAGGACACATAGGCCCACAGCTCACCGATCATTCACGATAACCACGACACAGCTGCCAATTTAGAGACGATGTCGTTTTTAATACGACGAAGAAATTCGGGATCCTTCGACAAACCCTATCACGACAAATCAACTTCCCGGATAAACCTAATTTTGATTATTGCACGACAATGAGCCCAAAATACAAATCATAGGCCTCCCAATGTCTCGCCTTTCACTTTTCTTAGCTGCCTTACTTGCGACTGTTGCCTGCAGCCCCGTCGCCGCACAGGAACTGACGCTGCGTTGGCTTGGCGAAAGCGGCGCCGTTCTCGCGGAAGAGCTGATGAGCGTCGAAGATATTGAGGCGCTCCAGCAGCAGGTGATCGTCACCCACACGCCCTGGGCGGACGGAGCCCAGACCTTCAGCGGCCCGCTGCTCGCCACGCTCGCCAACCTTGCGGGTCTGCCCGTCGTCGAAGCCGCCCTTGTCGCGCTCAACGATTATTCCGCGAAAATCCCGCAATCGGACTGGGCGCTCTACGGCATCATTATGGCCGTGCGCCAGGACGGCGAGGAAATGCGCATCCGCGACAAAGGCCCCTTCCGCATCGTCTATCCCGTCGATGCGTATCCCGCTCTCACAAGCCATCTCTATCACAGCCGCATGATCTGGCAGATCCGGAGCATCGACTTCCGTGTTGAGTAAGAAGGCAAAAATCGCACCCAAGCTGCTTCTTGGCGCCCTCGTCGTCACGACGCTCGGCCTCTTCATCGCAACGGGCATGCTGTATCTGCGGCAGTCCGAGCAACGCCAGCTCCTCACAACCTCCATCCGCAGCTCGGGCTGGGTCGCCTATCAGGCGCAGCTCGAATACGTCAAAACCACCGCCACTCTGGACATCGCCCGGGACGACCCCTCCCCCCGCATCATCGATCAGCTCAAACTGCGTCTGGAGCTTCTCGCTTCGCGTCTGCCGCTCCTCTATGCGTCCGAGGAAGGCCGCCTGATTGCGGGCATCGATGCGTTCGCGCCGGCTCTCAAAGATTACCGGGCGCGCATCGACACCTATCTTCAACGCCTCGAAGACCCGCTCCCGCCACCGCCGAAAAGCGGGCGCCTCATCACCCAATGGCGCAGCGAACTCGTCCCCCTCGGGCGCCATCTGCAAACCATCCTGGAAGCGGCCGTGGTCGACAACGCCGAGATCAACCGCCGCGAAGCCGTGCTCTCGAAAGAATCGGCAGCGCTTCCCCTCACCTTGATGTTCATCAGCGGCAGCGGCCTCGTTTTGCTCCTGGTCGTTCAGGCACGGCGCGATCGCCGGCGTCTTCACGACGTCCTCGAAGCACGGCGCGCTCAGATCGAGGTCGAAACCAGCTTCGAGAAGACCATGCAGGCGATGCCCTTCGTGGCCCTGATCTTCGATCCGGACACCAACGAAGTGAAATTCGCCAATGACGAAGCGCTCGAGCTCGTCGGCGCCCCGCTCGCCCACCCGGATTGGACCCGCCTCATCCGTTCCGCCATCGACGTGTCGAAAGCGACGGGTCAGGGCGACGCCCGCACCACGATTTTGAGCTTCGGTCGCCGCGACGGCGAGATCAGCTCCCTGCGCGGCACCATTTCGCCCGCGCGCTGGCGCGGCCGGCGCCTGCGCATGCTGGCGCTCGCAGACGTCACCAAATTGCGCGACGCCGAGCTCAAGGTCATGCAGGCGGCAAAACTTGCGACCCTCGGCGAAATGGCGACCGCCATCGCCCATGAAACCAACCAGCCTCTCGCCGTCATCCGGCTCGCCATCGCCAATGCCCGCCGCCTCTTGGAGAATGGCGAGACCGGCGAGGCGCTCGCCGCCAAACTCACGCGCATCAGCGACCAGGTGGAACGGGTGAAGCGCATCACCGACCAGGTCCGCCGCTATGGGCGCCTCACCTCCCAGCAATGCGAGCCCTTCGCCCTTCAGGACGCCGTTCAACTCGCCATCGGCTTCGTCGCCGAGCAATATCGCGCCGCCGGCATCCGCCTCGATATCGACCTCGATTTCCCCACAGATCTCGCCGTCGCCGGCGAACAGACCATGTTCGAGCAGGTCATCGTCAACATTCTGGTGAATGCGCGCGATGCCCTCGACGCGCTCCACGATCGCGACGTCGATCAAACGCCGGTTCTCCAGGTCCGCGGCCGGGTGCAGGCTGGCTCCGTCGTGCTGGAGCTCGAAGACAATGCCGGCGGCATCGCCGAGGACATCATCACCCATCTCTTCGATCCCTTCGTGACGACGAAACCCGTCGGCAAAGGCACCGGCCTCGGTCTTTCCATGGCGCGCAACATCGTGCGCGACATGAACGGCGACATCGCCGCTCGCAACATCAGAGCCGGGGCATGCTTCACCATCCGCCTGCCCATCGCCTCGGCCGCCCTTTCTCTTGAAGAAGCCGCCTGATGGCACCTCGCTCAATTTTGATCTGTGAGGACGAGCGCGAGCTTGCGGCCGAAATCGCCGAATTTCTCGAGGCCGAGCACTGGCGGCCGACCTTGTGCGCAAGCGTCTCGCAGGCACACGCCCTGCTTGTGCAGGGACTTGCGCCCGACTGCCTGTTGACCGATCTGCGCCTTGGCGACAGGAGCGGCCTCGACCTCATTGGACGCGTCAGGCAGCTTCCGAAACCGCTGCGTCCGCAGGTTCTCGCCCTCATCACCGGCGAAGCGACAGACGTCGCACTCGGCGAGCCCTTCGGCCCCGACGTCCTCTTCTTCAAGCCCGTCGACCCGTTCGAAATGCTTGCGGATCTGGAGGCGCGCTTCGTGGATTGCAAAATCATCCGCTGGCCGCTCTCAACGGTCCGCCGGAATGCAGCTTCGCGTTGAAGCCCCTTGCCCCTATCGCCCAAAGCTGAGAGACTTGGCCCAATGCAACAAAAGGACGCAGAACGCTCTTTTGTTGCTGCAGCCTCTGTCTCCGATCTCTGGAGGCAGAATGCCTTCGGGCAAGAATGATGCGGACCTTCAGGCTGTTTACACGATGCGGATCAACAGATTAAGTCCCCCCGTGGGGCGCTCGGGCTATGGCGGACCGATCTCGGCCGAACGGCGCGATGGGTCTATCATAAATAAAAGCTTAGCAAGCTTCGCGCGTTTCGGATCAATTGACTAAACCCCGTCTTAGGAAGTGCCTCTCAATCTCCGCCGGAACACGGGAGGAGGCATCGTGAGGTATCAGCACGATATGGATACCAAGGAACCTGGTGCCAGAACCAATTCCCAGCCGCAGATTCTCCTCGTCGACGACGATGTCGATATCCTCGATGAGCTGGCCGAAGGGCTGACCGCGCTTAACCTGCCGCCGCTGAAAGCGAACACCGCCGTCGAAGCCCTGGCGATCGTACAGCGCAACCCAGGTTTGCGCGTCATCGTCACCGATTTGCAGATGCCGCAGATCGATGGAATCGAGCTTTTGCAGAAGCTGACGGCAAGGCGGAACAGCCGGCCTCTTACGGCCGTGGTCATGACGGGCAACGCCTCGCTCGATCGCGCCGTCGCGGCGCTGCGTCTCAACGCTGTCGATTTTCTGCAAAAGCCGGTGTCTGCGGAAGAGGTGGCGATCGCCATCCGCCGAGCCCTCGACCTCACCGGCCGCGCGAGGCCCGAACCCTCCAAGTCCGCGACGGAATCCGATTATCTTCGCGCCCTGGTCGCAGCACGCACCGATCGCGACGCGATTTTCAAGGCGAAGCTCTTTTCCGATCCCGCCTGGGATATGATGCTTGATCTCGCCGTCGCGGAAGCCACGGGCCGCTTCGTCTCCGTCACCAGCCTGTGTCTCGCCTCCGGCGTCGCCACGACGACGGCTTTGCGCCGCATCGATGAATTGCAGGAAGCGGATCTCATCATGCGCTTTCCCGACGAGACCGACCGTCGTCGCACCCTCGTCCGCCTGACCGAAACCGGTCTTGAGCGCATGCATGCGTTTGTCGAGCGTCAGGCAGCTCGCCTGGGCCTCAAGGTCGACTGAACCGCCCCAGCCCTCCCGATATCTCTCGGGGGCTCTCTTTCGGGGGTCGCTCTCAGAACGCTTTCCGGGCTCCTGCCCGGGTTATGCCCGCATTCTGCCCGGGTTTCCTGCCCGGATCTCTCCGTTGCTCTCCCGGTGTCTCTATCTTCTCGGGGAATCTCGGTCTTCTCGGGGAAAATTCGCCGCCGATCAGGCGACGAACTGATAGCCGAGATAGCGCTTCGCATCGATCACCTCGAAGCCGAGACGCAGGCGCAGCTTCTTGCGCAGCTTGCTGATGTGGCCTTCCACCACCGTCTCGTCGACGTCGTCGTTGAAGACGCCGTAGATCGCGTTGAAGATCTGCGACTTGGTCACGCGGCGCATGCGGTTCTTCGCCAGATATTCGAGGATATGGCGCTCGCGGCGCGGCAGGGCGAGCGGCTCGCCGTCGACTTCCGGATCGCGGCCGTCGAAGAAGATCTTCAGCCGGTCGCTCTCGACCTCCTGCTTCGGGCCGTTCATGCGGCGCCACACAGCGTCGGAACGCGCCACGATCTCCTTCACATGGATCGGCTTGCGCACCACGTCGTCGATGCCGGCCGTGAAGAGCTCCAGCGTCTGCTCCAGCGAGCGCACGTCGCTCAAGGCGATGATCGGGGCGCGCGAATGGCTGCGGATGAGGTTCGGATAGTTGGGCCGGTCGGCGAAATCGCCGAGGAGGAAGCCCTGCACCGCCGACAGATCCCGCTCAGCGGCCGTCGTCAACCATTCCTGGAACTCGCCGGAGTCGAAACCGACGGCAGAAAGCCCTTCGCGGCTGAACATGGACGTGAAACCGGCAGCGACCTCTGCCCGGGGATCAACAACGACGTACATCTCGCACCCTCGGTATTTAAATTAAAATTTTCCGTATTCCGCAGTATTTCTTGCTGGAGAACTGCGGCTCCGATGGGTTTGGAAGTACCGATCAACTTCGCTCCACTCAATCAGAACTGAATCCGTTGCCGGAGACGTTTCACTCCAAAATGCTGGATAATAAAATGTTACCATTCGGGGGCCAAAAAAAGCCCGGATTTCTGCGGTTTTCAGAGGGGTTCGGGCGGCGCGCAACGCGCGTCTGGCGCGCGAGAAGGGCGATCGAGGGCCTCGAGGGGCCGGATTGTTGCCGATGCGCCACGGTTTTCCAGCCGAAAGGACGGCCGACCGCGCCCGATCACCCCGGAAGCGGGGCGATTAGATTGTATTTTGGACTCAAATAGGAACGATCTCGGCAGGTCAGACCCACACGCGGGCGCGGAGGGGAGAAAAAAGACCTGAAAAGAGGGGAAGAAAGAGGAGGGATGTGTGGGGCGCGCGGCTGCCGAAGCAGCCGCGCGGACGACCGCGAGAGTGAGAGGAGCGGCGGTCGTTGAGAAGGTTGCGCCGAAAGCCTCCGGAAAGACAATCCGGAATCACAACCGACGCGTCAGCCCAAGCCTTGAAGGCCAGGCCTTGAAGGTCAGGCCTGCGGCAGGTGATCAGTTCTCGAAGACGGCTTCGATCTTGCCCTTCAGCGTCTGCGCGTTGAACGGCTTCACGATGTAGTTGTTCACGCCTTCTTTCTTGGCGGCGATGACGTTTTCCGACTTCGCCTCGGCGGTGACCATGATGAACGGCGTCGCGTTCAGCTTGTCGTCGGCACGCACCTGCTTCAGAAGCTCGTAGCCGGTCATCGGCTCCATGTTCCAATCAGAGATGACGAGGCCGTATTCGCGCTCCTTCATCTTGTTGAGCGCCTCGCTGCCATCGGCCGCTTCGTCGATATCTTCGAAGCCGAGCTGCTTTAACAGGTTCTTAATGATGCGGATCATCGTCTTGTAATCGTCGACGACGAGGATCGGCATGGAAAGGTTCAACGACATTCGCCGCGCTCCGTATAGAATCTAAACTGCACCGCTATCTCCGGCGGGATCGAGGTGTGTTTAAATTGAACTGACTTGCGCCAGGCTTGCGCCGCAAACCCCCGCTATCTTTTCTCTTTTCGGCCCTTCGAATATACAGTCGCCACTTTCTTTGATGGGATAGGGTACACGTATGTCCGCACAGCGCGCCGCCGCGAAAAAGGATGTGACCGAGCAGGAAGCCTGGGCACAGCACGCCACAGAGCAGCTCAGCCTGGCACTTCGCCTCGACAAGATTTTCACCGAGCTTTCCGAGCTTCGGCAGATCGCCGGCAAGCAGGATGAGGTCGTCGCCGATCAGCAGAAGCTGTGGCTTGGCGTCGAGTCCATTCAGCACGCCATCCGCGATACGCGCGGAGAAATCGCGTCGATCCACGCCAAGGCTGTCGATTCCAAGCAGTTCAACCGCGCTGCCGACGAGCTTGATGCCGTCGTCGCCGACACGGAGGGCGCCACCGAGACGATCCTCACCTCCGCCGAAGAGATCGACGACATCGCCAGAAAGCTCGGCAAGACGCTCGGCGATGACGAGCGCGCCCAGCTGCAGGCGATCAATGAGCGTTGTATCGCCATCTTCGAGGCGTGCAATTTTCAGGACATCACCGGCCAGCGCATCTCCAAGGTCGTCAACCTCCTGCAATTCATCGAAAGCCGCATCGAAAAGATGCTGAAGATCTGGTCCGGCGAGGCCACGTCTTTCGAGCAGCATGCCGAGGACGAGCCGGAGGAAGAGGGCGACGAGGCTCTCCTCAACGGTCCGGCGCTCAAGAGCGACGAGAACGTCGTCTCCCAGGACGACATCGATTCCCTCTTCAACTGACCTCTTCCCCGGCCGAAAGCATCGCAGCCGTCCGGGGAAGCCGCCTGAAAACCGCCTGAACGGCCCTTCGGCAACCACCTTTGAGCCTTCGCACACGCCCGCCTCGCGCGGGCGTTTTCTTTTGGCGCATCACGGATTCCGCACAACTTCGTGAGCGGCGACGGAGACTTCCGCAGAGAACCGCCGTTTCCGGGCCTACGCCTTTCGTGGGGTGTCCCGGTGTCGCATTCCGGTCTCGATATGTATTGGCAAAACCGGCCCGGCGGGGACGGGGCACCTCCGCGGATTTCGCAGCTTTGCGAACTCGCACCTGAATGAAAATCACCCGAAGGATATTATGATGCGTAGACTTCTCCTTTCCCTCGCCGTCCTTGCCGCTCCGAGCCTGGCGCTTGCCCAGTCGCCGCAGGATGTGGCCGAGGCCCGGATCGGCTATTTCCGCCTTCTCGGCCTCGAGATGCACGACCTCGCCGCCATGGCGAAGGGCGAAAAAGACTATGACGCCGAGGCCGCCAAAACCCATGCTGCCAACCTCGAGGCGCTGACGCATTATTCGATGGCAGCCCTCCTCGCTCCCGGCACCTCCAATGCCGACCTGCCCGGCAAGACCCGCGCTCTGCCGGCGATCTGGGAGAACATGGAAGGCGTGCAGGAAAAGGCCGAGGCCTATGTCGCCGCCGTCCAGAACCTCAACTCCGTCGCCGGCGAAGGCCTCGACCAGCTGCGTCCGGCGGTCGGCAAGCTCGGCGGCACCTGCAAATCCTGCCACGACGATTTCCGCGCCAAGGACTTCTGAGCCGGAATTTCGAGCCTGGGATGCCTGGTTCAGAGAAGGTCTGGACCAGGCGATCCTCGAACCCGAGGAACGAGAAACCCAAGGGATCTGAAAAATGTCGACAATGAGCGAACCGGGCCGGGGCTCAGTCCCCCGCCCCTCCGGCGGCATCCCACATCAGGACAAGACCTCCGACCACGCGCCCTTGCAGGCCGGCGAGGAGATCCGCGTCTGGGATCCGGTGGTGCGCATCTTTCACTGGGCCCTGGTCGTAGCCTTCGCGGCAGCCTGGGGTCTCGGCAAATTCGGCCCGGATGAGATGACCCTGCATTTTTACGCGGGCTACACGGTGGCGGCTCTCGTCGTCATCCGCATCGTCTGGGGTTTTGTCGGGTCCGCCAATGCGCGCTTCGTGAACTTCGTCAAAGGACCGCGCAAAATCCTGCATTATGCCAGCCACTTCGCCTCGCGCGAGCCATCGAACTGCCCGGGGCACAATCCTCTCGGCGCCCTCTTCATCGTCGGCGTTCTGATCGTGCTCGCGATGCAGATCGGCACCGGCCTGCTGGCCGATCCGGAGGATTACATCAATGCCGGACCGCTCGCCAAATACGTCTCCATCGAGACGGCGCGGCAGGCGCTCTCATGGCACGAACCCCTCTCGACGCTGCTCCTGATCATGGTGGGCGTCCACATCGCCTCGATCGTGTTCTACAAGCTCTACAAGCATGAAGACCTGATCACGCCGATGTTCACCGGCCGCAAGAAAGGCCTGTGAGAAACCCGGTCCGCGGGCTCCCCCCGCGGGCCGTCTCGCCGGATGGGATCTCGGACCTTCCGTGAGCGGCCTCACGCACAGGCCTCGACATAGGTGAGATACGGCATCACGCCGATATGAAACAGCTTCACCTTCCCGTCCCGGCCGATCTCGAAGCGCAGCGCCGAACTGCCGCTTTCGGCGTTCGGCGCGGTCAGATATTTCGCCGGCGCCTCTTCATATTTGTGCGGCTCCTCGCGGAAGCCGCCGAACCAGCTCCGCACCTCCTTTTCGGTGGAGCCGACGCCCACACCCTCGGCCAGTTTGACGTCTGAGCGCTGACCGACCGTGATGCGCTGCACCTTGCCGTCGGCGACGATCGCATAAACGCCGGGATAATCGGGCGAACTCACCGTGCGGCAGGCCTCGCTCGTCTGCGCCCCCCGCTCCGCAAAGCTGCCACCTTCCGGCACCGCTTCGCCGATCTTGAGATCGCCGAGCCCCTCAAGCCCGATCACTTTTCCGGACCACGTGTCAGGTGCGGAAGCTGGGGTCGACCCGGCCCCGGAGGATGAATCGGCTCCTGTTGCGGACGCCGCGCCAAGTGCATCCGTCGCCGCCGCCCCGCTCGCCGCCGCTGCCGCCTTTTCAGGCTCCGCAGCCGCGCCGGTCGTAGCACCTGCCAGGCTTTCCGAGGTTTGCGAAGAAGCCCCGTTCGCCTCCTGCTGATCTGCGTCCGGAGAGCAGGCTGCAAGGCCGACGAGGAGAACGAGCGGGAGAAAGGAAAGAGAAGAAAAGCGCGTCATCGCTCCGGAACGCCCGCGGCGCGGCAAGGTTGCCCCGCAACGGCCCAGTGCCCCGCATGCCCCGCACACAGGCCGAAGCTCCCCGGGATGTCCATTTGATTTCAATCAATTACACCTTGCCCCCGGTTTTGCATGACTATATGACAGTTACGAAGGTCTATTACGCTAGGTGCATACGCATGACATCTCAATCTCCACGGGAAAATTGATGTCATCGTAGAGAATAGGCGTATGGTGTCGGGATCTATACTTGAAAAAGTAAGCTCAGCGGGCGCAAAGCCTCCGATATCGACGTTATTTTTTGGAAAATCCGGCGCCAGACGCGCCATTCTCATCTTCAAGAGGGCTCGCGCCGCTTCGGCTCGTCCGCCCCGTCGCACGGCCGCAGCTTCCCGTTCCCCCGCGACTTCCCGTTCACCCGCAGCTTCGCGTTCCAATGACCGGCCGCACGCAGCCCCGCCGGAGGGCGAAGGCGCGCCGCCGTCACAGGCGCGACGCAGCGCGGGTCTTCGAAACGCCCTCTCCTCCCCTATCTTCATCTCGGACCCGACGACCGACCGCGGTTCACCCGCCGCGCGTCATGAAGGCCGTTCCGTGCCGAGAGGCAGATGCTGTGTCATGGGCCGAGGCCCGGCGCAGAGGCGCGATATCTCCGCGCCACCCAAGCTCCCCACTCCTGAAAAGGAAGACAAGCCGTGAAGAAGTTGATCAACAACGCCGAAGACGTGACGCTGGAACAGCTCAAGGGGTTCGGCCTCGCCCATCCTGAAATTGAGGTCCATTTCGACCCGAATTACGTCGCCGTCGCCGGCGGCGTTCAGAACCGGGTGGCCGTCGTCTCCGGCGGCGGTGCCGGCCACGAGCCCCTTCACGGCGGTTATGTCGGCATGGGCATGCTCGATGCCGCCTGCCCCGGCCAGACCTTCACCTCGCCGACGCCCGATCAGATGTATGAAGCCGGCAAGGCCGTGAACGGCGGCAAGGGCATCCTGCAGATCATCAAGAACTACACCGGCGACGTGTTGAACTTCCGCATGGCCGCCGATCTCCTGCGCGACGAAGGCATCGATGTGCGCAACGTCGTCATCGACGACGATGTCGCCTTGAAGGATTCGCTCTACACCGCCGGCCGGCGCGGCCTCGGCACCACCGTCATCGCGGAAAAGGTCTGCGGTGCGGCCTCGCAGGAAGGCTACGATCTCGATCGCCTCGAAGCCCTCTGCAAGAAGGTCAACATCCACGGCAAGAGCATGGGCATGGCGCTCACCCCCTGCACCACGCCGCAGAACGGCACGCCGAGCTTCGAACTCGCCGAAGACGAGATGGAAATCGGCATCGGCATCCATGGCGAACCCGGAACCGAGCGTATGCCGATCAAGAGCGCCGACGAGATCACCGAGATTCTGGCGACCCGCATTCTCGAAGACGGCGCCTATACGCGCGAATTGACCGAATGGGATTCTGAGAAGGGCGACTGGGTCGACGTCGAAGTGAAGGACATCACCTTCCAGTCCGGCGACGAAGTGATCGCCATCGTCAACAGCATGGGCGCGACGCCGATCTCGGAGCTCTACACGGTCTACGCCAAGCTCGCCGAAGTCGCCGAAAAGCACGGCGTGAAGATCGTGCGCAAGCTCATCGGCCACTACATTACGTCCTTGGAAATGGCGGGCGTCTCCATCACGCTGGTGAAGGCCGACGAGGAGATCCTGCGCCTTTACGATGCGCCGGTGAACACGCCGGCCCTGCGTTGGGGTGTGTGACCATGAGCGACACCACGAACAGCGAGGCGGCCGTTTCGGCCGCCGCCATCCGCCTCTGGCTCCAGAAGAGCGCCGAGGTGCTCGCCGAAAAGCGCGCCTACCTCACCGAGCTCGATTCCCCCATCGGCGATGCCGATCACGGCAACAACATGGACCGCGGCTTCAAGGCCGTGGTTGCGACGCTCTCCGACAAGGAAGATGTGGGCGCCGTCCTGAAGGCCGTCGCCATGACGCTGATTTCCAAGGTCGGCGGTGCCTCCGGGCCGCTCTACGGCACCTTCTTCCTCGATGCCGGAAAACCCTTTGCGGGCAAGGCCGCACTTGAGCCGGCCGATCTCGTGACGATGTTCGAAGACGGCATCGCCGGGGTGAAGAAGCGCGGTCGCGCCGAACCCGGCATGAAGACCATGCTCGACGCGCAGATCCCGGCCGCGGAAGCGCTGAAGGCTGCGGTTGCGGAGGGCAAGAGCGCCGTCGAAGCGCTGAAAGCCGCCGCCGACGCCGCCGAAGAAGGCATGAAGGCGACGATCCCGATGCAGGCGCAGCGCGGCCGCGCGAGCTATCTCGGCGAACGCAGCATCGACCATCAGGATCCGGGCGCAACCTCGAGCTACCTGATCATCCGTGCGCTCGCCGAGGCGGTTGCCGAGACGTCGCAATGATCGGTATCGTCGTCGTCTCGCACAGCGCCAGGCTTGCCGAGGGCGTGAAGGAACTCGCCGATGGGATGACCCAGGTCGAGATCCCGATCGCTGCGGCCGGCGGCGTCGATGATCCGGAAAACCCTCTGGGCACGGATGGCATCCGTGTCCTGGAGGCGATCCACGAGGTCATGTCGGATGAAGGCGTCCTGATCTTCGCCGATCTGGGCTCGGCGAAGCTCAGCGCCGACATGGCGATCGACCTCCTGGAGCCCGACGAGCAGGAAAAGGTAAAATTCTGCGACGCGCCGCTGGTGGAAGGCGTTCTCGCGGCCGCCGTCCAGATCGCCTCCGGCGGCAAGCTCGCCGACGTCATGCGCGAGGCCCAGGAAGCCGGTGCCGTCGCCGCCCCCGAGGCGGATACGGCGGAAACCGACGCGCCTGCGGCCAGGGACGACAGCAACACCAGGGCCGAGGAATTCGTCATCCGCAACCATCACGGCCTGCATGCCCGCCCGGCCTCGCTGCTGGTTCAGACGATGAACGGCTTTGATGGCGACATCCGCCTGGAAAACCTCACCAAGGGCAAGAAGCCGGTCAACGCCAAGAGCATCAACGGCATCATGCTGTCGGCCGTCACCGGCAATGACCACGTCCGCCTCACCGCGTCACCGGAAGAAGCAGATGCGGTCTTTGCCGCGATGCGCCGCCTCGTCGAGGACAATTTCGGCGAAGACGACGAGGTGCCGGCCGAGGCGCCCGCGCCCTCCGCGCCGGCCCCGTCCGAGGCCCAAGCCGCCCCCTCTGCCGGAACCTCAGAGGCGCCGGAAGCGACCGACACTTTGACCGGTATCACCATCGCCCCGGGCTTCGCCCTCGGCCCTCTCCATCATGTCCGCCAGGAAATGCCGACGATCGAGGCGGCCAAGATCGACGATCCCGACGCCGAAATCGCGCGTTTCGACAAAGCGCTCGCCGAGGCAGAGGCGGAGATCGAGGCCGCCATGCAGGCGATGGGCGACAGCTTGAGCGACTACGATCGCCAGATCTTCTCCGCCCACATCACATATCTCCACGACCCGGAAATCACCGGCGGCGTGCGCGAGCGCATCCGCTCCGAAAAACTCGCCGCGGCCTCCGTCTGGCAGGAGACGATGTCGGAGCTCGCCGACACCTATTCCGGCCTCGAAGACAAGCTCCTGCAAGGTCGGGCCGCCGATATCGTCGATGTCGGCCAGCGCGTCCTGCGCTTTCTCATCGGCGACGAGGCGGCCTCCGCCCTCCCCGACGAGCCGGCCATTCTGGCGTTTCACGAATTGCACCCTTCCGACGTCCTGCGCCTCGCCGACACGTCGGTTCTCGGCATCTGTTCAGCCGTCGGCGGCGAAACCTCCCATGCCGGCATTTTGGCCAGCAATCTCTCGATCCCCGTCGTCTTCTCTCTCGGCGAGGGACTGAACGGCGTGAAAGACGGCCAGAAAGTCCTGCTCGACGGCGGCAAGGCCCGGCTCGATCTTGAGCCCGATCCGGATGATATCGCCAAGATGGAGCGCGACCGCGCCGCCTTCGAAGCTCTTCGCGCCGAAGCGGAAGCGGCCAAAGACCTCGCGGCCGAAACCAAAGACGGCCACCTCGTGCGTGCCGCCGCCAACATGGCCGCGCTCGAAGAGCTCGCCGCCGTCGCCGACAGCGGCGCGGAAGAAATCGGCCTGATGCGCACCGAATTCCTCTTCATGGACCGCGATGCGGCGCCGGACGAGGACGAGCAGACGGAGATCTAC
Source organism: Afifella marina DSM 2698 (assembly GCF_900102695.1). GTDB lineage: Bacteria > Pseudomonadota > Alphaproteobacteria > Rhizobiales > Afifellaceae > Afifella > Afifella marina. The sequence continues at coordinate 152,617 of NZ_FMVW01000002.1, read as the reverse complement.
AAGCGCATCATCGCCGGTCTGAAGGGCAAACCCCTCACCGTGCGCACCATGGATATCGGCGGCGACAAGCCGGTCGCCTATATGGACCGGCCGGCGGAGGAAAACCCCAATCTCGGCTGGCGTGGCCTGCGCTACAGTCTCGACGAGACGGCGCTCTTCGACACCCAGCTCGCGGCGATCCTCAGGGCAAGCGTCGAGGGTCCCGTGCGCATCATGTTCCCGATGGTCGCAACGCTTCAGGAGCTGCGGGCCGCCAAGGATCGGCTTCAGGCGGTCAAAGACCGGCTCGGCAAGGCCGGCCAGCCCTTCGACGACAAGCTCGAAATCGGCATCATGATCGAGGTGCCGGCCGCCGCCGAAATGGCCGACCTCCTCGCCCCGGAAGTCGATTTCTTCAGCATCGGCACCAACGACCTCACGCAATATATGATGGCGGCCGACCGGGCGAACCCGAAGGTGCAAAAGCTCTCCGATCCGCTGCAGCCCGCCGTCCTGCGCATGGTCGCCCGCGCGATCGCAGCCGCCCACGAGGCCGGCATCTGGATCGGCATGTGCGGGGCGATGGCCGGCAACCGCCTCGCCGCCCCGGTCCTTCTCGGCCTCGGGCTCGACGAGTTCAGCATGAAGCCCACCGATATCGGCAGCTTCAAGCTCACCATCCGCCGTCTCACAAAACCCGCCTGCGAAGAACTTGCCGCCGAAGTGTTAAAACTCGACGGCGCGGAAGCCGTCCGCAAACGCGTCGCGGCCTTCCTGGACGAGATCGAGACGACCTGAAACCGGGCCAAGCCGGGGGCGGGCCTGCGCCCGCTCCGAAAGAACCCCGCCGGCGCCTCACCCCTTCGTCAGGATGGCGCCGGCGATCACATCGAAAAGATGATCGGCGCGCGCCTGAAGCGCCGGCTGATCGCGCAGCCAGGCGAGCGCACTCAAAAGCGCAAAAAAGTCCGTGCCGTCGAGATCGGTGCGCGCCGTGCCCTCCGCCTGCGCCCGGGCGAGAAGCCGCCCGCCCGCCGCATGCATCTCCTGGCAGGAGGCGTGAAGCGCCGAGCCCTCGTCGGCGATCGCCGCCACCATCGCCTCGATCGCCCCCCGGAAATTGTGGGCGACGGCAACGGCTTCGTGCAGCCATGTCACCAGCGCCTCCCCCGATGATTGCGTCGCTTCAAGCTCCGCGGCCCGCACCGTCAGCGCATCGAAGCTCTCGCGCAGCAGCGCGTCGAGCAGCGCCTCGCGGCTCGGAAAGTGGCGGTAGAGCGTCCCGAATCCCACGCCGGCCCGGCGCGCAATGTCGCGCAGCGAGGCCTCTGCACCGTCCTCGGTGACCACGTCGCGTGCGACAGCCAGAAGCTGCGCGTAATTCTTCTTCGCGTCGGCTCGCATTCTCTCCCCTTGACAAGCGGAACGCCGCTCCGAATATATGGAGCACCATTCCGGATATTCCTATCCGATTTGCCGCAAGGGTGAAAGCCATGTCGCCAGAGACGCTCCCAGAGACGTTCAGCGGGTCGACCGCCGAGACCATGCCCGAGACCATGCCCGAAACAATGAAAGCCGTTCGCTTCCACGCCTTCGGCGGGCCGGACGTGCTCAGCTACGAAGATGCGCCGAAACCCTCCCCGGCCCCGGGCGAAGTCCTCGTGCGCGTTCATGCGATCGGCCTCAACCCGCCCGACTGGTATCTGCGCGACGGCTACAGCATGCTGCCGCCCGAATGGCAGCCGAAGGTCGACTTCCCGGCCATTCCGGGAACCGACATATCCGGCACCGTCGAAGCGCTCGGCCGCGATGCCGAAGGTTTCACCCTGGGCGACGACGTCTATGCGATGGTGCGCTTTCCCGAAGGTCTTGCGGGACAAAGCCGGGCCTACGCGGAATATGTCGCCGTGCCGGCGTCCGAGCTTGCACGAAAGCCCGCCGGCATCGATCACGCCCATGCCGCCGCCGCCCCGATGTCGCTTTTGACCGCCTGGCAGTTTCTGATCGATCTCGGCCACGATGAGCCGAACCCGTTGCAGCCGGCGCAGCATCGCCCGGTCCCGCTTGCCGGCAGGAGAGTGCTCGTCAACGGCGCGGCGGGCGGCGTCGGGCATTTCGCGGTGCAGATCGCAAAGTGGCAGGGCGCACATGTCATCGCCGCCGCCTCCGGCTGCAACGAGGCTTTTCTGCGCGATCTCGGCGCCGATGAATTCATCGACTACACCAAAACCGCGCCCGAGGCGGTCGTCCGCAATCTCGATCTCGGCGTCGACGCCGTCGGCGGCGCCAAAACCGGCCGCTTCCTCGCCACCCTGAAACCCGGCGGCGCCCTCTTTCCGATCTTCCCGCTCGGCTTTTCCGGCACTGAGGAGGCCGAAAAGCGCGGCGTCACGGTCTCCGCGACGCAGGTGCGCTCAAGCGGTGCGCAGCTTGCCGAACTCGCCCGCCTCCTCGACGACGGTACCTTTCGCGCGCAAATCGACAGCACCTTCCCGCTCGCCGAAGCGCGTCAGGCGCATGAGCGCGCCGCGGAGGGCCACATCCAGGGCAAGATCGTCCTCACCATTGCCTGAAACCGGTCCGGAGCCGGGCCCGCCCCTCACCAGACCGCCGTTCTGTCTGCCTTGAATGCAGGAGCTTGAGATCCCGGGCGAGCGAGCGCCCGGGCTTCCTCTCAGCTCAAATCTTCTCTCAGCCCAAATCTTCAATGAGAACGAACCGCTCCCAGAGGATCGGCATATCCGGCGAGAATCCGCCATTGCGCTCAAAATAGCCGCGATGGCCCGCGCGCCATCCCTCCAGGCTGTCGTCCTCGCCTTCGGCGAGCGCCATCGCCTCCGTCACCTCGTCGAAGCGGCATTCCACCAATTCGGCCGTCTCGATGACGAGCGCCGGCGTGTCGTCCCAATTGAGGGCGATATCCCGCCGCCCGATGGCGGGCATCGTCTCGCCGTTTTGATAGTCCCGCAGCGCGCCGCAGGTCGCCACCTTCTTGCCGGCGCGCACCAGCGCGACAAGTGCTGCGCACAACTCGGCGCTGTCGCCGAACTTGAACGTCTCCGCCCCCGGATACCGCCGCTTCAGCTCCGCCAATTCCTCAGACATCAGCGCATTCCCTCCAGCTCTCCAAGCCCCGCCGGGCCCCACCAAGCCCCGCTGGATATGGCACATCCGACGCCTTGCATATCGCTTCGGAGCATGACCGAATTGCGAACTTGACGTTTCATGGCAGAAAACTCAGACCCTCGGCGGAAAGCTCCTCTTCTGACAGCAGGAAGGAAGACATGCCTCAGCCAAAGCAGCTCTTTATATCGTGGGGGGCCGCTTTGTTTGCGGCTATAGCCGCAGCCCTCTTTGCGATCCAGGCACAAGCCGCCGAGGCGAAGCCGTTCGATGCGGCAAAGGCGTTCTGCGAGCGGCAAACTTTCGTCCTGGAACGCATCGAGGAGGTCGGCCCGTGGCTCGACTATTTCAGCGGCCTGCGCAATGGACGCTCGCCCGTGCCGGATACGAATTGCCCAAGCTCCACGGTCCGCGCCATCCTCAACGTCGCCACCAGCAGCACCATTGAGATCGCCGAAGCGCAACGATCCGCCCTTCACGGCTTCTACGTCGCAAGATCCATGGAGCCAGAACTGGGCGATAGAATTGTCGATCCCGACGGCTCCTTTCGCTATCGCAGCGACGTCGTGCTGATGAGCTTCGTCTGGCTGCTGTGCCCCGGGCATGGAGAGGAAAAGCTTTCCTGTGTGACGGGCATCATCGAAGGCTTTCCCACGCAGTTCGTAGAAACGAGCCCGGTCTTTTGCGATTTCGCGGCGCTCGACAAGGCGAAGGTCGAATGGCCTCCCAATCGAGAGGTACGTCCCCTGGTCTGCGCAGCCGGCGGAACCTCGCAATCCGCCAACCCCGAAGCATGGCTGAGACGGGCCGGAATCATCCTCGGAGACTAGGCGGACGCATCGATCGTGCCGGTGCCTCCGATGGCCGCCATATATGCGCCGCGCCTTTGCGCATTCTCATGTCTGACGATCGAACCCGGGAAACCCATGCGGACACGACAAATCTTCGCCGCCGCCCTCCTGGCCGGCCTTCTCCCGACGCACGCCCTTGCGGACATGCTCGCGCTGTCGCTGGCAGAGGCCGAAACCATGTTCAACGAGGCGAGCCAGAAATGGGAGGTCGTCATCCGTCTCGACGATGACAGCGCGAAAGCCTTCGCCCAGTTCACGCAGGTTCATCTGCAGCAGCAGATCAAGGTCATGGTCGACGGCGAGGTGCTCGTCACGCCGATGATCCGCTCACCGATCTACGGCGGCCCTCTCCCGATCGGCGGCTCGGAGAGCCAGGCCAAAAGCCAGGATCTGGCCGAGCGATTGAAAAGCGGCCGCGCCATCCTCACCGTCGCCCCGGCGGAGTAGCACCGACTGAGACGCGGACATCATGTTCGATCCGAGAGTTCAATGTGCGCTATAGGCGGCCAATTCGTCTGGGCTGCCGGTGGGAAACGCTTCCTTCAGGAGATCGAGGAACGCGGAAACCCGCGCACTGAGAAGACGCCGCGACGGATAGAGCGCCCAGAGTGTGATCTCCGAACCGGGTACGTCGCCCCAATGAACGAGCCTGCCCTCGTCAAAATCCCGTTTCACGAGCGAGATGGGAAGCTTGGCCGCGCCGACCCCCGCAAGGATCACATCGCGAACCATCGGCAGTGACGACAGGCGAAGCACCGGTTCGGTCGCCATTGCGCGTCGCCCTCGCGACGTTGCCACCTCCCAGGTTTCGTTCTGCCCGGACAATCCACGGATCACGACGGGAAGGACGTCGCCGTCTCCCGGCTGCTTCATCGACGGGCTCGCCGCGACAACCAGCCGATCGCGCAGGAAGGCGCGTCCCACCAGGCTTTCGTCGGGAGCCGGGTTCACCCGAATGACGAGATCGTAGCCTTCTTCGATCATGTCGACCGCGCGATCGTCGGAGGTCACTTCGAGCCGTAAGTCCGGGTATCTGAGCGCAAGTTGCGCGGCGAGCCGGCCCATGACCATCTGCGAGAACAGAAGCGGTGCGCTGACGCGAAGCCGACCGCGCACGGCCCCGCCCCCCGAGGCGATCGCCGCAGTCGTCTCCTCCAGATCGATGAGCAGCGCCGACGTCCGCTCGTAGATCGCACGCCCTTCCTCGGTCAGCTTGAGGTCGCGAGCTCCCCGTTCGAACAGACGCAAGGCCAGCGCGGCTTCCAATTCCGCGACGCGTCGCGACAATGTCGCTTTCGGGCGCCCGGATGCGCGGGCGGCTTTTCCGAACCCTCCATGCCTGGCCACGAGGTTGAAATCGGCGAGAGCGAGGAGATCCATGTGTTCCACCAGCGAGACAGAGGGTCTCAATATAGCGGCTATTGGCGCATAAATGGATCAGTAATTTGGGTCTTAGCCAAACGGCTTGAAACCCAAACGGAGCAAAGAACATGACCATTCTCGTCACCGCAGCCACTGGCCGTGTCGGCCGCCATCTCGTTCGTGAACTCGTCGAGCGCGGCGCGAAGGTTCGCGTCCTCACCCGCGATCCCGCCAAGGCCGATTTCGACGACAGCGTCGAGGTCGTGAAGGGCGATCTTCTCGACATTGACGCCCTGCGCGCCGCCTTCTCTGGCGTCACCTCGTTCTTTCTGCTGAATGCGGTCACCGGGGACGAGTTCACGCAAGCCATCATCGCGCTGAACATCGCCCGCGAGGCCGGTATCGATCGTGTGGTCTACCTTTCGGTGTTCGACGCCGATCGTGCTGTCAACGTTCCGCATTTCGCCGTGAAGTACGGCGCCGAGCGGATGCTCGAAACGATGGGCTTCGGCGCCACGATCCTGCGGCCGACCTATTTCATCGACAACGAAGTCATGGTGCGCGACGTCATCCTTCAGCACGGCGTCTACCCGATGCCGATCGGCAGCAAGGGCGTTGCCATGGTGGATACCCGCGATATCGCGGGGGCCGCCGCCATCGAACTCATGCGCCGCGAGGAGGCACCTGGTCCGTTGCCGATGAAGACCATCAACCTGGTCGGCCCGGACACGTTGACGGGCGCGGACGTCGCCCAGATTTGGACCGACGTGCTCGGACGACCTGTTGTCTATGGCGGGGATGATCCGAGTGGCTTCGAAGCGAACATGGCGACCATCATGCCGAAATGGACCGCCTACGAAATGCGTCTGATGGCCGAGCGCTACGTCAGCGACGGCATGATCCCGGACGAAGGCGACCGCGAGCGTCTTGTCGCCCTTCTCGGTCGCCCGCTCCATTCGTACCGCGATGCTGCCGCCGCCCTCGCTGCATAGCCTGGACCGGCCATGACAGACCTGACAGCGTTCCGCTTGCGCGGAGCGCTGTCGTCTCGGCCCGACCTCCGCTTTGAAGACGCAGAGAGGAAGCCATGAAGGGCAGAGACGGGTCGAAAGCCGAAGGGCAGCTTTTCGCCAGACCGTCCATGAAGCCTGGCCCATCGGCAAGAAAAGATCGACGTCATGGTGGACGGCAAGATGGTCGTCACGCCGACCATCCGCCCACCGATCTATGCCGGCCCGTTTCCGATCGATGTCACGCGGGCCGACGACATCGCGCCGCTGCGCGCTGCAATCGGCACATTTGACGTCATTTTCCTGGTCGCCGGTGTTTACGGTCCGCTGCACAACTCGGTTGTTGAGGCGACCGAGGACGAACTGTCCGATATCATGATGACCAATTGCTTCGGTCCCATCCGCCTGGCCCATCACTTGCTGGACCGGCTGAACGAGGGCGGAACGCTCGCCGTGATGTCGTCGCACCGCGCAAGCATCGCGATAAACACGGAGCCGGGCCTGAAGCTGGGCCTTTATCGGGCCCGCAACATGCTCGCCCCGCACGATCCGTGCCGACACCGGGCTGACCGTCCTGTCGATCCATCCCGGCTGGGTCGCCACCGCCATGGGCGCGCTGGATGGGACGGTCGCGGCGGAGATCAGCGTCGAGGAAAGAGTGACCGGGATGGTCGAGGTGCTGAAAGCCAATACGGGATGCCGGGAACACCGTTATCTGGATTGGCGAGGCAATACGCTGCCCTGGTCATCTCAAAGACGGACGGCCGCACGGCGTTCCTGTACAAGCCCGTTCATTCGGAGGCGGCCGTTTCCGCTTGCGTAACTCGAAATCTGCAGGTCTCCTTTCAGCCCATCACGACCGCCCCATAGATGGCTTGGGACGGGTGGAAAGCGGAATGTCTGGTTTCGTATTAAAATGGCAGAGAGCTGACGTACGTGAAGTTGGTCTCGACCGCTTTGGCCAAGGCCGGGATTCGAGTGATGTTCGCAGGGAGGACCGATCAGAATGAGGCTTGCAATTGCCGCAATCTCCTTGGTCGTGGCGGGCGCTGCCAGCGCAGGTGGAGCCCAAAGAGCAACCATCGCAGATATCTTGGCAGCCGAGGGCTGTGCGATCGGTCCGCATACGGAGCAGCGTGTGAGCGCCGCAGGTCTCGACGTAGCGGCCCTTGATGCCATGGTTGCCGATGCGGAAAAAGATGCGCAAACGGTTCGCACCGGAGGGTGGATCGTACTGCCGACGAGCCTCTGCAAAATCCGTCCGCCTGCCGTGCGCAGTGAGATCCGCTTGGACGATCCGGAAGTCGTTGCGCTGACAACAGCGATCGACGCCTACGCCGACCTTGGCGATCGCGGCTGCTTCATCGACGGCCCTGCTATCATGGAGCGAGTGCAGGCAACCCGCGGCTGGGACGCCGACAAGGCGATGATCGAGTATGTTCGCTTCATCGCCGAGAACCTGCGCAGCGGTGACCTCGCCTTCTACCAGGCCTCGCCATTTCACACACCTCCTGGCTTCCAAATCCTCACCGGCGATTGCGCCGACGTGCCAGAGATCGAGGCCATCCGACAGTCGCAGGCAGCACGCGACCGAGAGTTCGATGCGCTAATTCGAGAGGACGCTCCGAAGGTCGATTGCACCAACGACACGAGTCCGAGCTACGAGTTCATGGCTTCGACGCATGAAAGGAAGATCCCAAACGCCTGGACATTCTTCGAGGTCAAGGTGATGACGATCGGGGCTGGGTGGTACGAAGGAACAAACGCTACCCAAATGGGATCGCCTCGTCCTCCCCTTTGTCGCTACAGGTAACGGCGGTTTGCAGACACTCTGCCGGAATATGTGACGCAGGGATCCGCCGAGTGTCCGTGTTCGGAACAGCAAGGTAGCTCGCTTGTCTCCCGTCAGGGTTCGACAAGTGATCGAGGGGTCTTCCGATGACCACGGGTCTGCCCGTGCAGGCACTATGCCGTGCGACAGAGTGTTTCGGGTTGCTCGGGGCGCGGCCAGCGCAATCAGGAAGTCAGCAAAAGGCGACAGAAACTCCAGCGCGGTGTGTCGCCAATCAATCCCTTCGGTTGTCATCATCGCTTCGAGGAGGCCCCATTGAACAAGGGGCTGCCCGATCGTCTCATACACGTCATAGAGACTGGGGTGCGGCACGATGGAGGGACTTCACGGTGCGGACCTCCCCAATTCCTCCCCATAGGCGAGGTGCTCGGCTATCGCGGCCATCAGAAAGTATCGCGCGTCGTCATCGAGGTCCCGCAGCACCGCGAAGGCGCGCTCGAACTCTCCGGCGCCGACGAGCGCGATGGCGGAGAAGAGCCCATCCCGCCCTGCCAAGTCCCGCTCGATCGCCAGCGCCTTATCCGCCTCGCCGAGGCGGACATACGGCGTGATCGCCGTCTGGGCGAAGAAGGCCAGCGGGAAAGACCGTTCCGCGCCGTCCGCCGACGGCCGACGCGCATCCGCGACGAGGCGGTCGAGGATGCGGCGCGCCTCCCCGCGCTCGCCGATGTCGATGAGAGCGGTCGCCACCGGCCCGGTAATTCCCGCATAGATCTTCGGATCGCTGCCGATCGCGGCCTCGGCGGCAGCGACGAGACGGTCGCGCGCCTCCTTGCCGCGCCCGGCCGAAGCGAGAGCGGGTCCGAGACTGGCTTCCACGACCCCGACGATCGCGCGTTCGGGTGCCTCGTCGAGTGCGTTGACCGCAAGATCGAGCTCGGCTGAGGCGTCTGCCTCACGCGCTTGAAGGCCCAGCGCGACACCGGTCCAGATCGCTCCTTCGTACAGACTCCGACCCTCCTCGTCTAACAACGGGATGGTTTCGGCCGCGTCCTTTCTGGGCTTGTCGGAGCGATCGAACCGCGCGAGCGTGCGGAACAGGAGGACCGCCTCCTCGGGCGAGAGCGTCAGCGCGCCCGTATCGAACCAGTCGTAGGCCTTGCGCGCATGGACGCTCGCCTGGCCGCTCTCACCGATCTCATCCGATGCCTCGGCGATTTGGACCATGCCGCCCAGCGTCATCGAATTGGGTGGGATCTCGTCCAGTGTCGCGGCGGCGCGGTCCAGCAACGCTCGTGCGGCCTCGCCGTCACCGGCCAGCGAGAGCTCGCGTGCAAAGGCCGAGACCGCGCCGATGCGGTTCAGAAGGTCCATCCCCTGCGCGTTTGCGATCGGGTGCGATCGCATGAGATCGAGCGCCTCGCTCTCGCGCTGTTTGCTACGCAGGAACCGCGCATAGGGCAGGATGAAGGCCTCCCGCCAGCCCTCCTGCTCCACCGCCTCGTTTGCGGCGAGCGCGGCCGCCTCATCCCCGTCGGCAAGTTCGGCACGGGCGAGATGGGCCCGGATCCGACTGACGGCGAAGGGATCGTCGAAATCTTGCGTTAACCCGGCGCGAATTTCCTCGACGAGACAGCGGGTCGTGATGGCGTCTTCGCAGGCCGCTTCGACGGGAAAGACATGGAACGTCACAAGCGCGGCGGCCACGGCGAGACGATAAAACATAGTCAATACCTTTCCGACCTTCTGTCCGTTCCCTTCTGTGAGGCGAACGAGTGTTAAGTCACTGGCCTGCTGGGGGCTTTAAGGCCGTCGGCGGAAATCACATTCAGACGAACCGAGCCGTCGCGATCATCGTCAAGATCCACGCGACCGACCCAGCAGGTGACGTGGCGCGTCGGAAGACTATGGTATCGTTCCGATAGAGGATGGGAAGTGCCAGAGCGTATATCTGGGTCCGTCCTATGTGCTGACCCCTGGTTGCGCGAACCGAAACACTTCTTGCACGATGCCCTCCCGCGCGCATTCCACTACCTTGAACGTTCTCCACCGCGACTAAAACCAGCTTAATTAGACCCCACTTGAGGTCAGAGGCCGCACGGAAGCGCCCTACTGTGAATCCGTGTCCCGATAATGCACGCTGGCCAATCTGCTTCAGAGCATAGAAGGTAAGAAGTGGACGGTTCGCCAAGTTCGGACGTCCGCTTCCAGGTCCGGTCTCAGCGACGTGAAAGGGCAGAGACGGGTCGAAAGCCGAAGGGCAGCTTTTCGCCAGACCGTCCATGAAGCCTGGCCCATCGGCAAGAAAAGATCGACGTCATGGTGGACGGCAAGGTGGTCGTCACGCCGACCATCCGCCCACCGATCTATGCCGGCCCTCTCCCGATCGGCGGCTCGGAAAGCCAGGCCAAGAGCCGGGATCTGGCCGAGCGTTTGCGGAGCGGCCGCTCCGTCATCACGGTCGCCCCTCAGGACTAGCCACCGCCCACGGGCCGCATTCGCGGTCATCCCACGATAACGCTCACGTCTCCGCTCAGCACACAGGCGGGGATCGCCCGCAGCTCACGGCCTATTTGTCGGAGTGCCGTCTCTCGCCCCATGCGCGGCTCCTGACATTTTCGACGATCTGCTCCATCGAAACCGTTTCGTGTCTCTGTCCCTCGGCCTTCAGATCGATGATCGACCCGCCGATTTGCTTGAACCGCGCGAAGTAGCTGCCGGCGTCCAAGAGCTGGTAGGGAAAATAGAGCCCCGGCGGCGTCGGTGCCTGACCGCCAAGCCCGGTCAGGCTTTCAAGAACCATCGCCACCCCCAGCCCGGTCAGCGGCATCTGCCCACCGGGATGCACGACGGCAAATCGCAGGGCCAAGGGGTTTCCCTCACGGTCCGTGCCGGAGATCTCGATCAATATCTCGGCAGAGAGCGGCTCACCCCGGCGACGGCTGGAACTGACGCCGATTGAAAGGTCGAACCGGACATCGGGAGCGCCCGTCGCCATGGACAAGCCAAGGAGATCATTCGTTGAAAGGGCGAAGGCTTCCATCTCGGTCCCATCGACGGCCCGGAACCGGGAAGTTGCGGCGTCCCCGGTTCGCCAGATGAAGGCACCGTCGCGACGTTCCAGAGCCGCCGCCATGACCTGGGTTTGTCGCTCAAGGTCGGTCTCGGCGGCCGGGCCGAAGGCATCCTCCTCGTCGAGGAGAGCACCGATGCGGATCTCCTTAACATGCCCGAAAGCGTTCGCGGCCGCCAAGGCCGGTACGCTGGTTGCGCCGACCAACCATTCCGTCCCGAGGACGACCGCGGCGGCATCGGGGCGGTGGATGTAAGCCGCAACCTCCGGACCGAGCTCGATGATACCAGGGGAGATATTCACGTAAGGCACGCCCCGGCCCTGGGCGAAGCGCAGGCCCGCGACCCGCTGGTCGGTGAACAGGACCGCGACGGCTCCGACGGGGCGATCGCCTATGCCGAGATCCCCGGCCGCCAAATCGATGGCGACGCCTTCCGCATGTCCGATCCGATCGGCGACGCGCTGCGCCTTGTCGAGATCGCGCCCTCCGATCAGAAGTGGCACGTCCGGGTGCGCGTCCCGCAGATACCGGGCCGTGTGTTGCCCCACGATACCGGAGCCTCCCACCAGCAAGATTGGGTTGAGCGACATTGTCATGCCCTCCTTGTCCTATTACCTACCATTCGTAGGAATGCACATAACCTACTTTTGGTAGGTTACAAGGGGCGACGTATGACGGAAAAGCAGATCAGGCCGAAAACCGATGGGCGAAGCGCCGCCGCGAGGCTTTCCAAGGCGGAGCGCCGCCATCAGCTGCTGGACACGGCGCGGACGATCGTCAGGGAAGAAGGCACGGACCGGCTCAGTCTCGGCCATCTCGCCGCACGTGCCGGCGTATCAAAGCCGGTTGCCTACGATCACTTCGGCGATCGATCCGGCTTGTTGATCGCGCTTTACAGGTGGATCGACACGGAGCGGATGAACACGTTCCGCAGCGGCCTTGTCAGCCGCAACCCCACCAGGGCAGACGCGATCGAAGAACTCGCCGCCGCCTACATAGACTGCGCCACCGACATCTCCGGAGACTTCCATGCGGTCGGCGCCGCACTGGCGGGGAGCGATGAGAAGGCGAATGTCCTGCAGGAGCTTCTGGACCAGGCCGTCGAGATGTTCGCCGCCGTTCTCGCCCCCCACAGCAATTTGCCGTCCCCCGAACTCGAACGGCGGAGCATCGGTCTCGTCGGCGCGGGCGAAGCGCTCTCGATGGCCGTCCTGCGCGGAGTGCGGAGCAAGACCGAGGTCACGAGAACCTTCTCATCCATGATCGCCGGCTGCATTTAGGCGACGACCGGCTCGAAGCCGACATGCGCCGCGCGATGCGAACGTGACAGCCAAAGGGCCGGGAACAAATGGCAGCTATCCACGATGCCGTCTGGAAAGCCAGTCCGCTTCCGGCCCGATCGCGACAAAATCCCCGGTGGCGCAGACAGGTCGTCAGCGGTCGTTCGGATCACGCTCGCCGGACGGCAGCACTGCGTCGATTTTCGTCGCCTGCAGCGACATGTCATGTCTTTTTGAAACCGCCATACTCCGCACGCGGGCGTGAAGCTTCGATCGCCCCGCGCATTCATCGGGTTCAGCACCCAAATCCAACCCCCGCCGGTCCGGTCAAATAGGACTGTCTCCGGCGGATCGTGACACATGGCCAAAACGCGTGGGTCACGCCGGGAGTATGGTCTGCGTCAACCGGGAGGCAGAGAGTGCCGTTACGCAAGATCTTTATAGGGGCCGCCGTTTTCGCGATGGTCGGGGTGGTCGGGCTTCTGGGCTTGTCCCGGTACGTGGATTCCCTGCCGATCGGCACGGGCGAAGTGCAGATGTCGCCGGACGGACGTTTCCAGGCATCCGTCATGAGCTTCTCCGAAAAGAGCTTTTTCACCGGCGCATCCAGGCGATGGTTCGAGATCGGGGTAAGCGGGCCCGATGTGCTCTACGAGTTCACGAGCCGGCCCCTGCCGGGACCGCCCTTCGGATCGCGCGAGCACCATTCCGTCATATCCTGGAAACCGGACTCCTCCTCCGTCCGTTTCGACTTTCCGACGGCGAAACTTGAAATCAAGACACAACGCTAGGACGTCGACGTCTCCCGCATTGATCCAGATGCGGAATGCAGCGAACCTGCCCGCGGCCATGCCGCTGTCGGCTCGTCGGTCATAGCTGGCCGCAAGGGCGCGCATCTGTCTGATGCGATTGAAGAAGCGACGAGGTCGCGTTAGCGCCAGACGCAACCGCTGCAGGCGCGACGGCTGAAGGCGAAGGTGTCCTTCCGGATCGATCGCCGGGGCGGATCGAGCGCGGGGGCGGATCGAGCGCGCAGGCCGGATAGATCGCGCGAGCCAGAAAGATCGCGCGGGAACATTCGCCCACGCCTTTCGAGCGGCGACGGAGCTGCTCTCACCAACTTCGATGAAGCCGCTCGCACGATAGAAAGCGAGCGCCCCCGCGTTCGCAGACACGCATTTGAGCCGGTAGCGAGCCACCTCCCAGCCCGGCAACGCGGACAGCAGCGCCCGACCGATGCCTCGCCCTGTCTCTCGCGGGTCGACATGCAGGTGGTGGATGAAATTGCCGGGCTCCCAGACCGAGATGAATCCGACGGGTCGGCCTTCATCGAGGGCAACCAGTTGCCACTCGCCTTCCGTCTTGCGGATTGAACGCTTGTTTGTCCGCGACGAAGCGCAAGCGCACGGCTCTCTTTGTATCCTCCGAATCCGTCTGAAGGGTTCCATCTATCTCACCCGGCTGCGAAGGAGATTTGACAAGGAGTTCGTTCACGCGACCCGGAACAAGGTCGACCGGCCCCGCATAACCTGGCACGTCAAAGCTGTAGATGGCATCCGATGACGTGAAGAGCAGACGCACAACTTCGCCCGCCGGAAGAGTGATCACGTTTTCCGCAGAGCATTCGACCGAATGATCGTCAGAAGCGCCTTCGCCAGAGAAACGGTATTCGACGGAAAGAGCGCCGTCGCTGGCCCTCAAGAATACCGTGAGATGCTCCTCGGTCGGCGGGGCCGAAAGAAGCTCGCCGGCAGCATTGCAGTTTTCTTGCGCCAAGGGGGGCAGTCCCGCGCAGAATTCCTGCGGCGTCATCGCCTCCTGGGCAAACGACGAACAGACAGGCTCCGCAAGCATCATCAGGGCGAGGACAGAAAAAAGCCTGCGATTGGCAATCATTCGTCATACTCCATCGAGAGCCAGCACCTCGTTTCGAGCTCCCACGATAACGCGTCCGCGGCCAATCGGGCCCACGATCTCCAACCATCCACCACCGATCGCCCGCAGACACGACGACGCGGCGCCATCGCAGACGTGACGCCGTTCGGGTCCCCGCCGGGCCGCTATTATCCAGCCGATCTGAAAAGGCCGATTGGCTTGCGATCTATTCCGCAAGCGGGATGCAGGGCTGTGTCAGCCAGTAAGTCTCCGTTTCGTCGGAACACCAAAATCCCTCAAATAGCCCGGCGATTTCGAGCTCTTGGAACGTCTCGGCTTTCCCTAGGATCAGAGTGTAAAAGCTATCCCAGTGGACCCATGCGAGAAGCGATCGATCGGGAGCGATAAGACGCTTCACGCCATATTGTGGAAGTTCGGCCATGGCATCCCACAAATCACCTTGTTCCAACAGGCCAGCGTCAACCAGGCGCTCGTTGTCACCGAACTCATCTCCCACGATCACCCGGTCGTGACCGGTTCGTCTGAATAGGCTGGCGAGGCTGGCTTGCATCAGCGGCTCGAAACGCCCTTCGTTCGGCGGAAATATGCGATGCAGAGAGCAGTAAGACGCCAGCCGGTCGGACTTGGCTGCGTCCGCGAGATCATCTCTGAGACCGTCGATGCTCGTACGAAGGGCCTGATCCAGTTCGCAGTGGTCGGCAAAACCAGCCTGCCGGCAGATCGTTTGCCAGCCGATCCGAAGCCCATTCCGCTTTGCCGCGCGATCGACCTCTTCGGGATCGACGTCCTTGCCGACACGTCGTTTGGCCTCCTCGTCGTCGCCCCACTCCAACAGACCGAGCCCGTTAGGCAGAGCTGCCCGCGAGAGGATGAGCGTACCGTATTCGCAGATCGTCGGGTCCAGCCCATCTACAGTGAAAAAGGGATGGAGGGCGACAAAGCCATGCGTGTATGCGCCACCAAACCAAGGCAGGATTGGCGTGTCATCCGGCGGCCCAAATCTATATCGATCGACTGCATCCACGCCTCATTCTAAGCACGGACCGTTGCGATGCCAGCCTCCGCACCCAGTCAATCGCGGCAGCAATGCCCCATCTCGGTCGTTGCGACAGTCAAATCTGCTGCTTGAAAACGGACAACCCTTCGGAAAGAAGTGCCAGGAGAGCCATTATGGACCTCTCCGGGCGGTTGGAAGCAGTCTTTCGCGAGACCGCAGATCGACGGCTGATACCTTGCGGACGTTCAGTCGAACTCATCCAAGGCCATTGAAGCATCACAACCTCGATCGCGTCCGATCGGATTATCCCATGTTCGCCGGTTAGGGCTGCCAATCCGGCTGGTCTAGCCAGACGGAGAGCGGGATCGCCTGTTTCGCGTTGCCCGAGACCTTTTCGCGCATGGATCGGACCGCAGCTTTACGGTCATCGATGAGGTTTGGAGTGTCGTCGGAGAAGTTCCGGCCCAGGATCTCGACGCGCACGAGGTAACGCGTCGGCGTGTTCTCCGGCAAGGGTTGGCCTACGGCCATCGGCGGAATCGAATGCCCCGCAGGGCCATCGCCGTAGTTGCGCACGACCACCGATGCGTAGGTGCCTGTATCGCCGCAGACGGTGAATCTTGCGAGCGTGTGGCGGTGGCCCATGACATTCGCGATACGGGCCGCATCGAAGTCTGGACGATGGTACGTCCGCTCCCAGCTGGCGGCCATCATCTTCTCCATGATCTCCTCGGCCATCGCGCGCGCCTCCTCGAAAGAGAGTGGCTCCATCGGCAGGGTCGCGGAAACGCCGGAGATCCACGGCCCGACGTAATCGACAGCCACCATGCGTCCCGCAGGCAAGATCACGGGCGGGCATTCGCCATCTTCGTAACGCAGGACATATCCGTCCGGACCCTCAGTCGCCGCGGCGGGGGCCTCGAAGAAAAATGTGCCGATGTCCTCGCGTCCGCCGTCATGCCCCATATAAGGTGGCTCCGCGATGTGCTGGTGAAACGAAACGACGTCCCCGAGAAGAGTAACCGGCAAGGACTTCGCAGGGGCCAATGTCGCGGCAGTTTCCTCCGTCCAAGTCCAAAGAGTGGCGGCAAGTCCAGCCGCCGTGATGCAGATCGTGGCCATCACGGTCCGCCAATGCGTCATGTGAGCCAGTCCTTCCGTGCCCGATGTCTCAATATGATAAATTTGGTCGATCAGGTCGCCATAGCGGACGATCCGATCCTATGGCCTCCGTGGCAAAAAACGAAAGTGAACGCCGCACTTCAGTTCTGGGCTGAGACCGGATCGACAGCTTTGTAGCAGCATCCAACGTGAAGCTGCCGTTCCGCAATCGAGAGCTTCCAGTCCACTTCGGGATACTTTCCCGAATAGCGGACCTCGGACCCTGGGTAGCATTCACCGTAAGTTCGACTACGTTGACCATCCAAGAACTGAATCGCGAGGCTTCGTGCAGCATCGGCGTGAATTCCTTCAAATGGTCGCGTTCTCGGCAGCCGGGCTGACGCTTGCAGGCTGCAAGGAGAAGAACGCGAGGATGAATGAGTTGTGGCACCAGTGGCAGGCCGACTGGCGATGGATGCAACAGGTCGCCGAGCGGCGAGGCTGGGACCTATCTCCCGTGGCGATTTCTGCCCCGGCCAGTGGGGCCGCGCTGCGGCGCCTTGAGGCGGCGGCGGGAATGTCCATTCCCGAACAGCTTCGCGAGGTGCTGTCAGGCTGTGCCGCCAGCGTGAGGTTCGGATGGAACATGCCTTCGCATCTCACCCCGATGGAGCAGCGCAACTTTCCGACCAGCAGCTTCAACCGCGGCTTCGTCTGGGATCTCGACCAGATCGCGAACCATGCGATCCCGGGTTTCCTCGCAATGAAGCAGGGTCTGGCCGAGGTGGACGAAAGCGAAGCGCCCAACACGCCAGACATGTGGGAACGGCAGTTCCCGGTGTTCTGGCTGATCAACGGCGACATCCTGACGATCGACATGCGCCGGCCTGAAGGCCCGCATCCCGTCCGCTACTTCAGCCATGAGCTGGAGGTGCTGCATGGGCAGGCACTCGCGCCCGACTTCCTGACATTCGTCTCCGAGATGGCACGGCTCGGCCAGGCAGGTACCGAATGGGCCTCGTGGATGCTCTTCGGCGAATGGGACGAGGATCGCTACTACCTGCGTGCCGATAGTCCCGGCGGGCGTGAGTGGCGGCGATGGCTGGAGAGTGACCCGGCCGTGGTGGAGCCTGACGAGCCGCCGCCGGTGATCCTCGGCGAAACCGCGGCCGAGCGAGTCCTACTGGAAGCCGCGCAACGCGGCGACACGCCTGCGGCGATGGCCGCCTTGGCCGGTGGCGCCCGTCCCGATGTGGTCTGGAACCCGGAGTGGATACGGAACCGGCCGTCATCAGCATCCGACGACGAGTTCGCCACGGCCGTGACCTTTGCCGTTCGTCGCAACGACACAAGCCTTGTCGAGCGGCTTTTGGCCCATGGCGCCTCGCTCGACACACGGCACTTGGCCATTGCGGAGGCTGTATCCCGTGCGTCGGTTGATACCCTACGCTGGCTCTGCCGTAAGGGCGCGCGCGTCGATGGCTGGAAGAATGAGCGCTACTGGCCCATCCACCTCCTCATGACCCAGCGCCAGCGCCTCGTCGCCGCAAATCCCGAGGAACTCGAACTACAGCTCAGAGAAGAATACGGCCTGGACAGCGATGAGATGGATGCCGAGACCGCGGCACTCAGACGTGAGGCGTTGGAGCCGCTGCTTCAGCGGGACGTTAAAGCCTTCATCACGCAGCAGGACTACCTGGCCATGCTCGAAACGCTGCTCGAAAGCGGCGCCGCGCCGGATGCCCCTTGGGACAACGGCACGACCATGCTGATGTGGAGCGGGCCAGAGAGCGCCCGCATCCTGCTACGGTACGGCGCCGACCCGAACTATCATGCCCCGAACGGAATGACGCCGCTCCATTTCACACGTTCGGCCGCTGTCGCCCGCGTTCTGGTCGAAGTCGGAGCCGACGTGAATGCCCTCGCATCTCCGAACGGGCGGAAGAGTGAAACCGACCCGGTCTACACGCCGCTGCAGTCTTCGCTCATGCTCGCTGACTTGCGCGGAACCGAACTGGCCGAGACGCTTCTCGATCTCGGAGCAGATCCCTCCAAACGCGACGGCGAAGGCTACCCCACGCTCGGCTATGCGACCAACGTCCCGGCCTTCGAGTTGATGAGGCCTTACGGTCTCGATTCGCACGAGCGCATGCCCGACGGCGGCACGCTCCTGCACCGCCTCTACAAACAGCATAGTGTGATCCGCGCAAACTTCCCGAAGGAGGTGGAGATCCTCGACATCCTCCTGGCCGAAGGTCTTGATATCAACGCACAGGACAATGCAGGGCAGACAGTCCTTCACATCGCGGCACCGAACGCCATAGACGCCGCCTCGATTGAAATTCTTCTCGAACGGGGTGCAGATAAAAGCCTGCGAGATGCGAACGGCAAACGGGCGCTCGACCTGATCCCTCGCTCCAGGCAGGACCTTCGAGGCGCTCTGACATCGGCACGGTGAGGCGTTCAGGATTCACGCCACATCGGCGATCCGCACTGATAGCTCTCGGGACCACGCAACTGGGGTCTTCATGGCAGCAAAGAGTCGGGAGCCGAAGGGCAGCTTTTCGCCATACCGTCCACAGAGCTTCCAGTCCGCCCTCCATCCCCCCGGCAAAATCGCGCCCGGCGATCTCGACCCGCACACCACCGCCCCCCAAGTCTGACCTCCACCGCATCTAAGCCACCGGCGTTTCGCCCGAAAGAACCTGCCGGAAGACGGGCATGTCGATATTGCCCCCGGTCAGGATGAGGGCGACGCGTTTGCCGCGGAAGCGTTCGCGCTCGCCCATCATCGCGGCCAAAGGCGCGGCACCCGCCCCTTCCGCCATGTTGTGCGTGTCGGTGTAGAGAATGCGGATCGCCTCGGCGATTTCGTCCTCGCCGACCTGCAAGATGCCCGCCGCGCCGTTCAGGATGATCTCCAACGCCTCCGCCTGAGGCTCGCGGCACGCCACGCCGTCGGCAAATGTGCGCGCGGTCGAGGTGGGTTGGGGGCTGCCGGCTTCGAAGGATTGCGCAAAGGCCGGCGCGTTTCGGGCGACCACGCCCCAGATCTCCGTCTTCAGCCCCAACAGGTCGCGCAGCGTGATCAGGCTGCAAATCCCCGATCCCATGCCGACCGGAACGAGGACGGCATCGATATCGGCGTGGTCGGTGAACAATTCGTGGGCGTAGGTGGCGACGCCCGCAACGATATCGCGCTGGAAGGAGGGGACGAAGGCAAAGCCGTGCGAGGCCTGATAGCCCGCCGCAATCTCCCGGCTTTCGTCGAAATCCTTGCCCGCGACGATGACTTCGCCGCCGAACGCCGCCATCGACGCGTTCTTTTCGCACGAATTGCCTTCCGGAACGATGATCTTGGCCGGAATGCCGGCTCGGGCGGCCCCGATGGCGATGGATTGGCCATGGTTGCCGCGCGTCGCCGTCACCAGGCCCGGCGGCAAGGCGCCGGCGCGGCGCAGTTTTTCGACATAAAACAGCCCGCCCCGCGCTTTGAACGAGCCGGTGGGCGTGTGGTTTTCATGCTTGACGATGACCTCCGCCCCGGTTCGGTTCGCGAGAAGAGGCCAGGCATAGGCAGGTGTCGGTTTGACGGTCGTGCCGACGACGGCAACGGCGGCGCCAAGGTCGTTCATGGAAAAGAGCATTGTAAAATCCTTGCGTGGCAATGGTTCTCTGATCATGCCTCCCGCCTGCCCCGCCGGGCTTTCACGAATCCGATGCGAAATCGCCTGCGTCCATCAACTGCGGGTGAGGATGCCTCCGCAAAATGCTACGCTGTGGCATGACGACGACGCACAGCATGGTCACGGGATCCACAGAGCCCGTCAGGACGTACGAGGATACGACTTGGCGCGTGGAGCTCCTCCCCCGGCAGGCCTACGAAACGCGCTACACGCCCGAGCGACCGGTGATCGGCTTTGCGTTTGACCGACAGAATGGCGTGCATGCCTTTGCGGGCGACAGGAACCGTGATTTTGCGGCCCGCGCGAACGGCTTCGCCTATCTGCCCGCCGGCTGCGAAATCTACTCGCGCTCTGAAGGCGGTGGCGAATACCTCAGAATTCTGCGCAAGAACGGCCAATATGCGAGGCCGCGCGAGCGGCACTTCAGCGATATGGCCGATCGGGCGGCAACCGATTCAGCCCACCGTTTGCGCCGGGAAATTCTGCTTCAAGACACCCGTGATCCCCTCACGATCGAAGCGCTGGCCCTCGACCTCGAGCGTGCCGCAACGGCGATCATCGATGGCTCGGAACCTCGCGATTTGGCGGCGCAATGGATGACGCAGAGACGCATGAAGCGTGTCGAGGCGATCATCGAAGCCCGCTTTGCCCAGGCTTTGACCGTCGCGGAATTGGCCGAGGCCTTGGATCTATCTGCCGATTTCTTCACCCGCGCCTTTCGCGCGGCTTTCGGCCGGACCCCGCGCGACGCCATCATCGACCGCCGCATTCGCCATGCGCGAGATCTCTTGTTGAAGAGCGATGCGCCGTTGGCCGCCATCGCCCTGGCGAGCGGTTTCTCCTCTCACGCCCATATGACGGCACAGTTCAGCCAAAGACTGGGCATGTGCCCAAGCCAATTTCGGCGGACATGACGTCGATGGCTGCAGGCTCTGAGGCCCCACGGCGGAACGCGCATCCCGCGCCTTGACGCGCCTCTCCTTCTCTCATTAACGGCAGACCGTTCACCGCGCTCCGGCGCTGGCTGCAAGGCCGAAAGCCTTGCCGTGCCGGCGGCCTCTGCACGGGGCATCGTCTTTTGCGAGGGGTTCATGCACGATGTCACGATCCGCGCCTTTGACCCGGCCGGGGACACCGAAACGCTCTCAGGGATCTGGCTCGACGCCTCGCTCCTGGCGCATCCCTTCATCGGCCGCGCCCGGCTCCTGGAACAGCGGCGCCTCATCGAAGAGAAATATCTTCCCGCGGCCGAGACATGGGTCGCGTGTCGAAGCGGCGAGCCCGCGGGCTTCATCGCCCTGATGGAGAATTTCATCGGCGGCCTGTTCGTCGCCCCCGCGCATCAGGGACAAGGCATCGGCGCCCGCCTGATCGCCCATGCCTTCACGTGCCGCGACGAGCTCACCCTCGAGGTCTACACCGAGAACGCGGGCGCTTTGCGCTTCTATCTGGCGCAAGGCTTTGAGGAAGTGTCGCGCCGCCCCCGAGACGATGAGGGCTTTCCGTTCGAAAACGCCCGCCTGCGCAGGCGGGTCCGCTGAGGCACCCCCCTCACGCCACCGCCTGCATCTCCCCCGTCTCCATCTCGCCCGCCCCCAAGGTATCAGCGTAACCGCGCCCCAAGCAGCGAGCCCGCCAGCCTGCTCTCTTCAGTCCGCGCCCGGCAGAGAGTGTGTGACCGCCAAAATCGGCCGCATGATGCGATTGATCCAAGCACCCCCGGTCTCTCGCCCCTCAGATACGCGCTTCGAACACCAGCAATCTCTATTGGGACCGATCGCTTTGCGCCCATATCAGTCGTTTAGGCTCTTCCGCGCCACGCCCCGAAGCTGCCATTCGATATAGCTGGCAGCACCTGTAAAGAAAGCGAAGAACTGTCTTTCGACTCGCTTGGCACAATTGTCGGCCATGCGCAGAAATCTGACCCACGAGAGTGACACCGGCACGAGCTTTCAAGCTTAGAAAGACGAGTCAGACCATGAGCGTAATAGGCCGAAATATTCTACGGGGCCGTGACGAAGTCCGTGATCTGGCAACCGAAACTCGCTGCATCCTTCATCTGGAGGTCGGAGATGTTGTTGATCTCGTTCATCGTGATTGTCGCGTGACGCCGCTGAGGGTGGCCGCGAAGGTCATGTTGTGCTCCACCCGGGCGTCTTGTGCTCCACCCGGGCGTCCGGACAACGTGAGTAGACCCGGTCGTTGGGCGGACGCACCGAGAGAAATATGTTTTATCTTGCATTTCAGTAGTGCGGACAGTGTCAACTGAAGCAGGAGTGCCCTTATAGTTTTAGCTCGGAACAGGGATATGTCAGAGATCTTCGACAACGCTATTACGTCAATTGCCCTCGGCATCGAGGATTTTGAAACCGGAACCGACGAGCGGATGCTTAGTGCGGCACGGAATTACTACGCCGGTCTACTTCTGCTGGCGAAGGAGTGCCTTGTGCGTGCAGCGCCCAAAGCCGATGCGATGGAGGTCATCGGGGCTAAGTTCAAACCTAAGCCCGATGGGAGCGGCGGCGTCGAGCATGAGGTCGAAGGCTATGCGACCGTAGACCTCCATAAGCTAAAAGCACGGTTCAAGGACTTCGGCCTAGCGTGGCCCAATGCAGATATAAACAAGTTGCAACGCTTTCGGAATGATCTCGAGCACTACCACCTGAAAGAACCAATGACTGCCCTCAGCGAGGCGATCGCGTCGTCATTTCCAATGGTCGTAGACTTCTTCAATATTCTCAACGAGGATCCCCAGACGAACCTTGCCGGCGTGTGGGATACCATTCTCGAAAAGCGGGAGGCGTTCGAGAAGGTTCAAGAGAAATGCCTCGACAGCTTGGAGAACGTGGCTTGGCCCGCCGAAGTGTCGCACCTTGACCGCATGGCTTGCCCTAATTGCCAGTCGTCTCTGCTCGGTCAATTAGATCCAGACAACAAGGACCACGAGCACGTCATTGGAAAATGTTACCAATGCGGCGAGGAGATCTCCTTCGAGAAGTTTATGGAGATGGTTGTCGCCTCCTCCTACGAGGTTGATGCCTACATCCGTGCGAAGGAAGGGCTGAACCCATCGATAGCCGATTGCCCTGAATGTAATGCTAGCGCCTACGTCGAGACTGGCGAAATCAGCCTCTGCTTCGTTTGCGGGGAAAGCGTCGCTGGCGAATGCATCAGGTGCGGGGCCGGGATAGACGTAAACGAATACAATTCCGAGTACCCCGGCCTTTGTAGCTATTGCGCGTACATGGCTGAGAAGATGATGAGAGAGTAGGGTCGCCGCAGCGCATCACACAACCGAGGTCGCGCTGGCGGGAGCAGGCTCGGCTTCGCTCTGCGCCTCGCACGAATGTCCACTTCGTTAGATCTGTCGATGGAACTTCTCAGTCCACTTCCGCCCCTCACGCCACGGCTTCCCCCGCCCTCATCTCGCCGGCCTTCGCCAGGCGTTCGAACGGCTGCGTGCCGCAGGCGAGAAGGCGTGCGAGTTCGCTTGCCGGCCGCGGCTCGCTGAAGAGATAGCCCTGCACCTCGGTGCAGCCTTCGCGCGACAGGCGTTCCAGCTGTTCGGGCGTCTCCACCCCCTCCGCCGTCGTCAGCATCTGCAGGCTGCGCCCGAGCCCGGTGACGGCGCGGATGATCGCCATCGCCTCCGGCCGGTCGGAGAGTTCGCGCACGAAGGACTGGTCGATCTTGAGCTTGTCGAAGGGAAATTTCTGCAAGTAACTCAGCGAGGAATAGCCGGTGCCGAAATCGTCCATGGAAATGCGGATGCCGAGATCCTTGAGCTCCTGCAGCACCGCGACATTGCCCGCGCTGCCGTGCAGGAGCACCGATTCGGTGATCTCCAGTTCAAGCCGCGAGGGATCGAGCCCGGTCTCCTGCAACACCTCGACGACGGTCTCCACGAGCCTTTTGCTCTTGAACTGCACCGGCGAGAGATTGACGGCGATCTTGATCATCTCCGGCCAGCCCGCCGCCTCCGCGCAGGCGCGCCGCAACACCCATTCGCCGATCGGCACGATGAGGCCGATCTCTTCGGCGACCGGAATGAACTCGTCGGGCGGGATCATGCCGCGTTCGGGATGCGGCCAGCGCAAGAGCGCCTCGAACCCCGTCACCCGCCGCGTCGCGACATTGAGCTGCGGCTGGTAATAAAGTTCAAATTCCTTGTTCGCCAGCGCCTTGCGCAGATCGAGTTCGAGCGCGCGCCGCGCCTGCAGCCGCGCATCCATGCCGGGCTCGAAGAAGCGAAAGGTGCTGCGCCCGTCGGCCTTGGCGCGGTAGAGCGCCATATCGGCGTTCTTCAAAAGCGTATCCGCCTCGCGCCCGTCTGAGGGCGAAAACGCGATGCCGATGCTGGTGCCGACGGCGACCTGATGGCCGTCGATATCGAAAGGCTTTTCGATCGCCTCGATGAGCCGGCCGGCGAGCCCGCTCGCATCCGACGGATCGTCGAGATCGGTCTGGATGATGGCGAATTCGTCGCCGCCGAGCCGCGCGACAAAGTCCGTCTCGCGCAGCGTCCGGTTGAAGCGCTCCGCCACCGCCTGCAACAGCTTGTCGCCGATCGGATGGCCGAGCGTGTCGTTGACACCTTTGAAGTGATCGAGGTCGAGGCAGAGGACGGCAAGCGCCCCCTCGATCCGCCTCGCGCGCAGAAGATCGGCTTCGAGCCGCGTGCGGAAAAGAAACCGGTTCGGCAGATCGGTCAGCGCGTCGTGATGGGCCATATGCTCCACCCGCGCCTCCGCCTTGCGCCGTTCGGTGACGTCGATCACCGACAGAAGGATGACCGGCCGCCGCTCCACAAGAAGCTCGCGCGCATAGGGAAACACTTCGATCTGCCGCCTGTCGGCCGTCACATGGATCCACGATTGCTCCACCGGACGCGCCGCCTCGCCCGCCCCCGAGCGCGTGTCCGACAGCGTCTCCAGAAATTCGCGCATCCGTGTGCGGTCGCCGGGGGTGGCGACATCGAGCACATCCATCGCCAGAAAGTCCTCAGGCCCATAGCCGTAATGCACGCTCGCCGCCCGATTGACGCGGATGATCTGGCGGCTTTCCTTGTCGACGAGCCACATCGGCACGGGATTGTCGTCGAAGAGCGTGCGCAGCGCCTCCTCGCGGGCGCGAATATCGGCGATGTCGCTCACCGTCACCGAGACGAGATCGCCCGTCGGCGCCACGCCGAAGCGCAGATGCCGTGCGCCCGCCTCCCCCTCGAACGTCGCCCCCTCGAACGTCGCTTCAAAATGCGTCCGCCCCCCGTCGCAGACGCAGGCGAGAAGCGCCGAAACGAGATCCTGCCCCGGAAACAGCCCCGCAAGATCGGACATTCTTTGCCAGGAGAGCGCCCCCGCCTCCCGGTCGAGGAGCCTTGCTGCCGCCTGGTTCAAGGCGATGATCTCGAAATCGACCGCCTTCCCCGCCCGGTCGCGGATCGCCTGCAGCGCCAGCATCCCCTCCATCGTGGCGCCGAACATCGTCTCCAGAAGATCCTGCCGCGCCGCGTGCTCTTCGAGGAGCAGAATGAAACTCACCTCCCCCCATTGCGTCGACAGGGAGCGGTTGGAAAGCGGCAGCGCCCACAGATTGTAGGTGGCGATCGCCCCGTTGACGATCATATGCGTCTCGACGCGCTCCGGCCGGCAGCTTTCCTCGGCGCGCGCGATCACCTCGCAAATGGCGCGGGCCCGGTCGCGGCGAAGCGCGCAGACCGCCGCCGTCCCATTGTCGCCGATCTCGTTCTCGCCGATCTCGTTTTCCCCGGCACCGGTGTCGGCCCAGGCGGCAAAAAGCGACCCGATGCGCAAAAGCCGGACCGCCCCCGCCTCGCGCCGATCGCGAAACGCCAGCGCCTTCATCTCGATGAGGCGCCCGAGATGGCCGAGCGCCACGCTCTCATAAGAGGGCAGCGTCTCGCCCGGCCGAATTTCCGAAGCCCAACGCCGCAAAAAATGCTGCACCGGATTGTCGAGGCGCAACCCCGCCTTCACCGCACCAGTCTCTCTCTCGTCTCCGGCCATATCACCGCTTCGATCATCTTGACGTCAATATCGATATCACTTGGGCCCATTAGCACCCCCAAGGATATCGTCAGGTGTAACGGCGAGTTCTAACCAAAGGGTAATAATTTGTTGCAATAAAACTGTCACAATACACGCAACACGAGCAACACCGCGCCGCCCCCGCCAAAACGGCGAGCCAGTTTGCGACTTTTCTCAAGAACAAACCCCCGCCGCACGACATTCCGGCACAGCCCCAACCAAGGGCACGGCCCAACCCTCGCCCCCTTGCGGGGAGAGGGTGGCTGCCGCAGGCAGCCGGGTGAGGGGTCACTCCGAACCAGCTCAGGGCACAGCGGCGCCAACCCATGGCACGGCCTCCCCTCTCTCCTTGAGGGAGAGGGTGGCCGGCGAAGCCGGTCGGGTGAGGGGGACGTTTGTGTCAGGCGCAGCCCCACTCACGGGCACGGCCTGTTCCTCCCCCCTGGCGAGAGATCGCCGCGAAGCGGCGGGTGAGGGCTAAGCCATGGGATCAGCCCCTATTCAAGCACGCGGCGCTCAAAGGAAATCAGCAAAGCTTGTCACAGAAGCGATATCGCATCCATGAATGCGCTTTCCGATGGGTTCGTGAAGCGTATAACCAACGCAGATGAAGAACCAAGAGACTTCGACGAACCAGGCAGCGCAATAGATGGACGAAAAGACCACAGATCCGGCCCAGCGGCCTGCCCCTGCTCAGACAACAGAGCAAAGACTTGCCAGCGTCAATGACGCCGGTCTCTTCGAGAGTATTGGAAACGCCGTCATTCGTATCAAGTATCCTGAATACGGAGAACTAATCGAACTCGGGATCAATGTTGACGGAAAGACGTGTAAGGCGCCTGTCGACGGTATCACGATGACCCACGCTTCGATCACGGCTCAGCTCGTGATGGTCCAGCATACGGTCGCCGCAGCGAAGGATCTACGCGGGAAGTGGATGCATGACCCCAAGGCGGTCCGGCCTCGCACCGGACGGGAGCCAACTCAACCAAAAGGCGACGTTCTGAAGGCACAAGAAATCGCGGCAACCGAGCGTCAACGAACGCCTACTATACGGGCGATCCTCTTCCTGACGACTAACAAGGAGCCCGATCAGCGGCTTGTGCGGGACGTTGTGGCATTCGGCGCCGCTCGCGGCTTAGAGGTTCACATTTTATCTCGGTCGGCGATCGCACATGTGCTGGACCACATCCCCGCTGGACAGTCAGTACGACGTCAGCTGCTAGGCATTCCGCAAGAAGCATTGTCCTGGGATCTATTGCGCAAACTTGGCCAGCAGTCGGTGCGTGAACTAGCCCTTCCTGATGACCCTGCGGCTCGCATCCCTACTCGAGCACAGTGCCTTCTCAAGGGGAGGAACGGCCCTTTGACCTTGCTTGTCGGCACGAGCGGCTCTGGGAAGAGTGTCGCAGCGCACGAGTGGCTGCGCAACTCGCTAAGTGACGAAAACGTGGCATGCCTTGTTTTGAGAGAACGGACGCTTGAGGGTGCCCGGGGAATCGACCAAGCGATCACGACCGAGCTCCAGGCACTTTACCCGCAGCTTCAACCATCGGTGTCTGCACTTTCGATCTGCGGACCGAACCAACGTCTCCAACTTGTTTTAGAAGATATCACGAACTCAGAGAACCCTAGCCAACTACTTGAACTTCTTGTCGGTTGGGCGTCCTCCAAGAGAGTATCGAGTGAGAACCAGATTCCCGGCGCGCCATGGCATCTAGTCTGTCCGGTCCAGCCACACATGCTTGACCTATTGCCGATCGAACGAGTGAGAGGGATCGAGGCATTTCGGGTGGAGATTCCGCCCTTGACCAAAACCGAAGCCTCAGCCGCCGTTCGACGTCGCATGGGATTACTCGGGCAGGTAGTCACGCCATTCGAAGCGTCAGCGGTCGCGGATGCGCTCGGCGATGACCCGCTTTTGATCGGTCTATACGAACCCAAGGAAATCACAGATCCCTCACTCGTGATCGGGAATTATGTGGAGCGAAAGCTGAGTGAGTTTGCCGCTGGCCGACCAAGTGTTCGTCATAAAGCTGAAAGGGCTCTGTTCGCACTTGGAGACGCAATGCTGCGATATCGGACGTTGGTGCCCGATATCGATGACATTCTCGAGTGGCTGGCACACGACGGTCTTGAAGACATCGCCTGCCACCTTATCGACTTCGGTGGACCTATCTCCGTTCACCGTACCCGTCTAAGCTGTAGACTCCGGTTCCGGCACGATCGCGTACGCGATTGGCTTCTGACGGAATGCCTTCGCCGCCAGTTCGACGAAGGCACCTTGAACTCCACCACTATCGAGGAGCCGTACTACGCTGAGTGGCTCGGCGCGGCTTGCGCTTGCAGCTCGGACCCCGTCGCAAACGCAGAGCGGCTCATTCAAGCGAACCCGTTGGCAGCGTTCAGCGCCTTCGCGAGAGCAGTTCCCGTAGAACATCGCAATGCAATCCATGCTCTTCTGAAGGGATGGCTGGAAGACGACCAGCATCGAGGTCGGCGCTACTATAGTCTCCGCTGGATGGCACAAAGGACACTCGCTCAGATTGAAGCTGATGGCGTTGTAAGCCTTCTGCAGAAATTTCCTGAGCGAACGCGCTTCGCGGATGTCGCGCGACTTCGCAACAGGGATCTCAGCGGAGCTCTCCAACTATGCATCACCTCTGATATCGCCACTCGGCACTGGCAGAGGGACGCGCTGATCGCACATATCGCGCAGAAGTGGCCATCTGGCTTCATCAAAGCGATGACCCAGATCATCCTGGATCCCCAGATAACAGGTCGTGTGAAGAGTGCTGCCTTCTGTGTAGCAGGCATCAGTGCCCAGACAGAACTCGCAAACGCGATCGCTGAGCGATGGCGATCGGAAGGTGATGAAGAAAAAGTGCTGCACCTCGCGGACTATGTGTGGGCGGCAGCCCGTTGCTACGCTCTTCCGCACGCGTCAGAGGCGCTGGACGCGGCCCTTGATCTTTGGGCTAACTTGGCGAGGAAGAGTGCGAGCGATAACAGCGGAGCTAAACTCTTTCTTCTGGATGACTTGCGACTTAGCTTCGCCCATCACCCGCCAGTTGACGCTATTCCTCATCTGCTTCGCCGCGCGTCGGAGCCGGCCCTAAGGGCGGTGCTTGCATGGACGTTGGGTGGACTCGATGATCCCGACGTAGTTCTTTTCAAAATCGCCTTCGAGGCAGAGATCAGAAAAAGAAGCGCCTTCGTTCCCGACGGCATCTATTTCCACTGGCAGAGGCAACGAGATTACGGTCGAGAGCTTTCTGGATCGACGCGTGAAGCTCTCAACAGGCTGTGGCGTGATCCGGAGGCCAAGCTGGCCGAACGACAGATCGGACTGCGGCTTTGGGGCCTCGGAGCAACGGAACTCGAAATCTCCTCGCTGGCGCTGCTCGAGTCCGATAACGATCTCAAGGATAGTGCACTGGCTGTTCGCATGGAGCGAGGAGACCGCCGCTGCGTGCCTCTTCTGATCGACAGGCTTCAGCATTCCGAGAGACAGTTCAGCTGGTGGTATCAGTCCTATCAAGTGCTTTGCCCGCAGATACTCGAACAGATACCGAAAATGCTGCGTGCGAATGCGGGCGACTTGCAAGAGCAGGAAAGAGGCCACGGATGGGCGAAGGTCGCCGCCGACTTGCTGACCCGAGACGCCTCTCCTCTCTCAGAGCGCATCCTCATCGAGACATGGTCGCTCGCTGGACGGCATGGCTTCTATGTTCAGGCAGCAATTTTCCTCGGAGGTGCCCATCTCGAAGACTTGGCCGAACGCACGGTTCAGGAGGCGGCCGACCCGAGAAACTTGTTTCAGTTCGCGGACATGTTCTTCAGTGGACAAACTAATGGACATCCGGGAGCAACTAGAGAGGAACAATTCAAGCGATTGCTGCCATACCGCGCCTACCTCGACGACATGACGCGAGCGAGTTTTCGTCAACGATGCGAGGACCTCGGCTTCGCCACGATAGGCAGGGCGTTCAACGAAGATGATGGCCGATATGCATGGACTACCGATACACTCGAAGAGTGGTTCGAGATAGTTGCCCGCGAACAGCCGCATAGCTTTAGCGTGACGAAGTTGGAAGGGTGGCTCACGAACGGATTGGATCGAGCCGTGCTATTCGATCGGCTGACGTCATGGCTCTGGCAGACGGATAGTCCCGCAGCACCGGAAGCGGCCGCGGCTATCCTGCGTTCGGTCGGACGGGAAGAAGATGTCGAGGTATTGGCATCGGCGATATTCGAAGACCCGACCTCTCGTGATGCGTTGATCTCAGATACGCGTTTCGCCATAAGACGGCGCAGTCTTCAGCCAGCTAGATGAGGGCTTCATGCAAGTCCGCTGTTATCTAAGGCGTTGAAGAGGAACAGGACCGTCTCCTTAGATCGCACTGTAAGAGCAGTCTCCTAACCTAAGAGGAGGCACCTGACAGCCCCGCTTTGGCGAGTTCGTCGCCGTGAACTATAGAGCAGCCCCCTACCCGCAAAACTCCCTTGATTCCTTCGTCCAGGCGCCGAACCCCGTCGCCACCATGTTGGTGATGACGGCGCAGACATAACGTTTTTGGGCAGGGTTGTTGTTGGGCCCGGCATGGTAGCGGGCGACCGCAAGCGTCCAGCTGCCTTCGCGCTTCCTGAGATTGGTCAAAAACCGCGCCGCGTAATCGACGTTCTTCTTCGGATTGAACATTTCCGCCGGCGAGGCAAAATGTTCGGAATGGAAATGATGGTTGATCTGCATGCAGCCCATGTCGATCAGCTTGGAGCCGGCGGCGCGCGAGCGTTTGAATTCGTCGAGCGCGTCGGCGACGCTCTTGCCGAAGAACGGGCGGCCGTGAATGTTCATGGCATAGGGCTGCAGCGAGCCCTTGCGGCCCGTCTCCGTCAGCCCGACGGCATAAAGAACGCCGAGCGGCACGCCGTATTTCTTCGCTGCGACCGCCATTTCGCGCTCGCAGATATTGCCGCCCGCTACCTTCCCCGCCGCCTTGCCGGCCGCGCCGGCGCCGTCGCCGAGCGTGGCGGCAGCCCCCGCCGCCCCGCAGGTCGCGGCGATCAGGCTAAACGAACAGGCCGCCGCGAGAGCGGTTTTCCTCAGAAGACTGGCCATGTCTCTGCTCCTCTGGGGTTTGGGTCTGAC
Source organism: Afifella marina DSM 2698 (assembly GCF_900102695.1). Lineage (GTDB taxonomy): Bacteria > Pseudomonadota > Alphaproteobacteria > Rhizobiales > Afifellaceae > Afifella > Afifella marina. The sequence continues at coordinate 121,267 of NZ_FMVW01000002.1, read as the reverse complement.
GGCCGCCACCATTCTGGCCGCCGGTTCCGTTCTCGCCGGCACCGCCCTGTTGCGTGCCGGCCTGCGGCCCGCCATTCGCGGAACCGTTGCCCATCGCGAACGCGATGCCGGAGCGTGCCGCATTCGACGATGTATCGATCTGCGGCAGAGCGCGTTCAGACTGGATGGTCACGCTGTCGGGCTCCTGCCCGGCCGCCTTCAAAATCTCCGACAGCTTGTGGCTGTCCTCTTCCAGCATGCGGGCCGTTTCCGGCCGGCTCGCCTTCAAGGTCACCGAAAGTTCGCCCTGGCGCATGCGAAGTTCCACCTGAACGGTGCCGAGCGATTCCGGCTGCAACTGGATGCGCAACAGCCGCGCCGGGCTGTTGAACGCCTGTTGCGCCGGCGAACTGGCGGACGCCGCGGAATTCCCCGAGCGCGCCGCATCCGAGGTCTGCGATCCGCGGCCACCGCGGTTTTCTGCCACGATCGCATCCGCGATCCGCTTCAACTCGCCGCCCGGAAGGCCGGCATTGTCCCCGTCGGCGCCCGCCTCGGCCAAGTCCGCGGTTTCTGCGGTTGCCGCACGAGCCTCGGCCAACTTCGCCGAGAGTGCCGCTTCTCCCCGCTCCTGCGTGCCCGTCCGGCCCTGACCGCGCGCCTCACGCCCAAGCACCAGTTCCGGCCCTGCCGCCTGCGTGCTAAGCCCTTCCGCAGAAACGGTTTTCTGCGACAGCTCGGCGGTCGAAAGCGCCTGTGCGAAGCGCGATCCGGGCGTCAGCACCGGCGCGAAGTTCGTTTCCTGCTGGATCACGTCGACACGGTGCATGACGTAGGAAGATGTCCCCGCTTCGCCGGAAAGCTTATATCCTTCAAAGGCTTGCGTGATGGCACGCGAGCCGGGGAAGAGCCCTGCGGGTCCATTCTGCGTCTTCGCCGCGGCCGTCTCGTTGGTTTTTCCCTTATCGGCGACATTCGCGAGCGCATCCGCCGCAAAATCGATATTTTGCGCGGGTTTTTCGTTCGCTTTGGCCTCTCCGGGACGAGATTTATCCTGCGTTTCTGTGCTCTCCTCAGTGGGCGCAGAATCCTGCAGCGCCGACGAAATATCTTTATCCATCAGCGTGTTAGCGCCGTCTTCCGCAGCCTCGGCGGCCTTGTCCGCGCCCGCCTCGCCGGCCGCCTTCGCCGCCGCGTCCTTGTCGCGTTTCTGCGCCTCGGCCCGGCGCGTCGCGATCCGCGGCTCGTCTTCGGAAGTCTTTGTTTTATTTGAGCTTTCTTCTGCCTCTGCACCGGCGATACGCCGCCTCAGCCGCGCCGCCGCATCCTCCGCGCTGGCCCCTTCGCCGGCCGCTTCCCCGCGGGCGCCATCTTGGCTCTGCGCAGCGCCTTTTTTTGCAGGAATATCAGCATCTTGGCGCAGCGTTTGCGGGTTTTTCTCCGGCTCCGCAGCGCCATTCTGCATGAGCTTCGCGAAGCCGTCTCCCGCCTCCGCCGCGCCCTTCCCGCCCGCACTCGCCTTGCCGTCCGGCCGCGCCGGCCCTGTGAGAAAAGGTAGATCAGCCACGTTCATTGGGCTCCCCCGAGCAGTTCATCAGCCGCCTCAACCGCCTGTTGGGCGCGCGTGATGGTGGGATTTGTTTGAGAAAATTCATCTTTTAATTCAGCCGCTTGCGGCGACGCGGCGGCGCTTGCCGGGGTCGCGTCCGGAGCGGTTTCGTCCGCCGGAAGATCGGCCGCCACATCCGCCAGTGTGACCTGCGGTGCCCTACGGATGCTGTCGGCAATCCCCAGAACCACGTCGAGAAGATCGCGGTCCGCCTCCTCCAAATGGCTGCGGTCGATCTCTTTGAGAGCCGCGCTCGCGCCATCGAACGTCTCCACCCCGACAACAGACACAGCTGCCCGATAGAGACGCGCCTGCTCTTTGGCGGTGTCGCCGAGATCCGTCATCGCGAGGACCCGGTCCGCCGCAAAGCGCGCAATCGGTGCCTTCGCCTGCACGACGGCCGCGCGCGCGATGATCAGATAGAGTTCCTGACGCGCCGCCGGCTCCATGTCGCTCAAGATGTCGTCAAGCCTCGGTAATTCCTCAGGATTATCGACGAACTTCATGCGCGTGAGCGCCGTCGCGAAACGCTGCCGGAAGTTGCCCGCATAGACCGAGTGGCGAAACCGCTGCAGATACTGGCGCGACAGGAGCGCGAATTTCTCCACCTGCTGAAGCTCCGCCACAACGAGAATCTCGCGCCGCAAAGCCGCTTCTTCGGCCAGCGTGCCCGGCGCCAACAAACGCGCTTCGTCAAGGAGTGCGGCTGCCCGCATGGGATCTTCCGACACGACGAGAGCCGCTTGAGCGATGGCGACCTGGCTTCCCGTCGAGGTGAAGTTCCGCGCCTTCACCTCCGCCAGAGCTTCCTTCGCAGCCTGCGCCCGCCCTTCTGCATAGGCAAGCGCACCTCGCATCAATTGCTCATCGATGGCCGGCAGAGGTTCAGAGCGCAGAATGTCCCGCAGCACGGCGGGCCTCCCGCCGCTCAGCACGTAGCCGACAAGAGACACCGCATTGCGTGGATCCTGCCAGGTCTCCGGCGCCGCCTTACGGAACTCGACTTCGATGCGATCGAGGACCTGGCGCTGTTCGGCCAGAGCCTCCGTCGATCCTTGAGCAATCCGATCCTGCACACTTTGCAGGTCGCGGAACAGCGCTGCAGCATCGAGCCCGGGACGCGTGGCAATCGGCAAGGGCTCGACCTTCTCCGCGGCCTTACCATCGCCATCACCTCCGGCCGGCACTGACTCGTCATCGCCCGCACCTTGTTCAGTTTCGCTGCCCGCATGCGCATCGTCCGCAGCATGTTTATCGGCACCACTTTCGGTCTCATCATCAGCGTGGTCGCTGCTCTGGCCGTCATCAATACCTTCAGAGCTCCGGCCGGCCTCCGCCTTGACGCCGTCTTCAACATGCGTCTCCTCAGATGCACGCTCGTCGTCGCTCACTTCCGCTTGCTGGAGAGCTTTATGACCATTGTCGGCCTCGTGCGCGTCGGCATGTGCGTCATCGTGCGGAGCGATGTCCGTATGAGCGCCCTCATTCGTCGCCGGCGCATGGGATGTTTCGACAGCAGGCACCACCTCATTCGGCTGCGCTCCGGTCTGGACCGTCGAGGCATCACCGACGACGTGGGGACCACCATGGTCCGTCCCCTCCTCAGGATCGACGCTCGCACCGTGGTTTTCATCCGCTCCATCCTGTGGGACAGACGACTTCTCACCCCCGACGCTGGTTTCATATGTCTGTTCAGACGTGTGTCGGTCGGCCGATCTAGCAGACCTTCCACCAACTTCAGTGTGAGCGCCTTCGGCAATTTCGTGCCCGCCAGCAACCTCGGCACTGCCATCGTCCGGCCTCTGAGAGAACGGGTCTGCCGTAGAGCCGGCTGAGCCCAAGACGGACGCTGGAGCGCCATCCTCACCAGCACCGGAACCCTCGGCCACCCCAGCTTCCGTGGGAGCCGATCCGTCACCATCAGCGCGAGGGGCCGCGAGCATTTCACCATCCATCGCGTCCTTTGGAACGATGGGGGTCGGCTCTTCGCTCTGGGTTACAGACTCCTCATCACCCGCAGGCTCGACATCGGCAGACGCGGCGTTCTGCTCGGCAACATCGTTGGCAGCAACGTTATCACCCTGCCCGGTTTCAGCTTGCATCGCCTCATCAAGTGCCCCCTCACCTCGGGCATCCGATAAGCTTGCCGCTAGAGGTTCCTCCGTGGGCTCGGAAGACACAGCCACTCCCGGAAGTTCCTGAACGTTTTCAGCGTCGACATCCGCCGTAGCACCAGCGTTTTGAGCGACATCGCCTTTGTCCGCTTCAGAGACCATTGGCCGTGCACGCGGAAGCCGGGGTGCGGACGCAGGCGTGCGCCGGCGTGCCTTCGTAGGCTGGTCACTCGTCTCAGGCTCGACTTCTGTATCTAAGTTCGGTGCAGGCGTAGGCGGCACTTCTTCACGCCCAAAGAGCCTAAGGCCCCGAGAGAAAAAAGAAGCGCGGCCGCCCTGATCCGTTGATGACGGAAGATCAAGGACGCGCGCGGGACGCAAACGGTCTGAACCTGTCTGTGCGAACACGGCGTTCGGCACGGCCACGATAAGAAGCGACAGCGCCACCACGATCCTGAGCCTCATGACGCACATCATGCCGGCTCCTTAAGCAGGATCTCGATACGACGGTTTTCAGCCGCATTCGGATCTTCAGGATTCTTGAGGTTGCGGTCGGCAAAACCTTCGATCGCGCGAATGCGCGTTTCCGGAAGACGTCCTCTCGTCAGCATATAATACGCCATATGGGCGCGGGCCGTGGACAGGCGCCAATTGTCGTAGGTCGGAGAACGAAAGGGCCGTCCGTCCGTATAGCCCCGAACGATGATATCTCCTGGACGATCAACCAGGAGCTCCGAGACACTTTCCATCGCAACGACGACGACGGGTTTCGGAATCGCCGAACCAATTTCGAACATGGAGAAGTCCATTTCGTCCGTAAGGCTGATCAGAATGCCCTCGGGGGTCGCCTGCACGCTGATGTTTGGTGCATCGAGTTCGCCGAGCTTATTCTTTAGTTCTGCTTGAAGCTGCGCTTCCATCTGGGCGGCCTCGACCCTTTCGGCACGGCTAACGCCGTCAGAAGAATCCGGCACGACCTGAGGAAAGAGCTGGGGCTGATCATAGGAAACGTCCGCAACATCTTTGTCGCTCGCCGCAGTGGCATCCAGCCGCCGATCGCTTGGTCTTTCGGCAATCTTCTTAACGTCCCCAGGCTTCTTGGTCTTCGACTGAGAAGCTGGTTGCATCTGCCAGTAAACGGGGTCGAACGGATCACGATAAACTTCGCCGCCCGTCACACCGACGATTCCCGTCTCGCCGACAGGCGCTTCCATCGTCGCCGGATCGGCCGGCGGAACTTCATCGGCAAGCTCAGCCAGGACGAGATAGGGATCACTGAAGGCCGCCTGTTCAGCAGTCATCGTTGCATCGGGTGCAGGACGGTCGATTGGAGGCGAGTTGCCCTCGGCACCTCCAGCGCTCTCTCCTCGAGCTTCCTCGTGAGTAGAGGCGTCACGTTTAGCTTCTTCATCCTGACCGTGGCCGCCTTCGAGCGGGCCTGGGGTGCCACGCTCCGCGCCGTCGCCGGAGCGTCTGCTTTCGCTATCGCCTTCACCAATCTCCTCCGGGTTGTTAAGGCCCTTCCGATCGGTGATGCTGGCCGAAAGTTTCACCGGATTGAAATAGTTAGCAATCGACTTTTTCACTTCCTCATCGGTGACGTTGATCAGCCACATGATCAAAAAGAAGGCCATCATCGCCGTCATAAAGTCGGCATGCGCAACCTTCCACGCGCTCGAATGAGACTCGTGCTCTTCGTCCTCGTAGCGCTTGATGATGATAAGTTCTTGATGTTCTTTGGCGTCGTCAGACATTTTCGGCCTCGCTGATCGCCAGCGACACGCGCTCGCGCCAGGCTTGCAACTGCGTCTCGATGATGGTGGGGCCGGCGGTCACCCGCACATCCGGCCCCCCACCCACCCTAAAACCGATCCCGCTGGCCATCTCGCCCAGACGAGTTTTCACCGCCTCAAGAAGATCCTCCGGCCCCACCACTTCGAGGACCGGCTCGTCCTCACGGCTTCTCATGTCGATGATCATGTCTGACAGCTCGGCGACGGCCTTCTGGGCGATTGCAGCACCGACCAGGGGGACCAGAATGGCGGCCACAGCTTCACTGAGGCTTGCATCGAGTTCGCTGAACGCATTGCCGATGCTTTCGGCAATCTTTTCTGCTTCCTCAGCCACCCAACCGCCGCGCTTTTCTTCGAGCTCTGCTGCGAAACTGGCGCGCACCTCCTCCAGGGCTAACTCTTTTTCGCGTCGGCCGGCCGCAAGCCCTCCTGCGAACCCAGCGTCTCTCGCTACCGCCAAGGCCTTCTCAGGATCCTCTTTCGGTGGTTTGACAGCGAAAATACTAGCCAGGGTCGGTTCGACACGCGGCGTTTCAGCTGGAAACTCTGGGAGAACCTTGCGCAAGTTGCGGCCTGCCTCAGGCTCATCGAAGTCGGGCAGAAGGCGGACAAGAGCATGCATCATCATGCTCCTTCCACGCGCATCCACTGCCGCAGGATCGTCGCCGCCTGCTCTTCGTCAAAGTCGATAATCTGCTCGAGACGTTTCTGCGGTGTGCGGTTCTTTTTGCTGGTCAGATCTTCGATCAGGTTGACCTGTTCCGGAGGCGCCAGTCCTGCGACATGACCATCGGCCATGTCAGCTTCATCCGGGCCAGGCAGCATACCGGCAGCCATCTCACCTTCGATCGCGACTGCACCGGCTTCCAGCTGCTGACTACGACCGAGGACAGTCTTCAGCGTTGGACGAAGGCCGAACCAGATCAGCAATATGGCCATGACCAGGATAGTGCCGGCATTGATAAGCGTACCGCTTTGACGCATCAGCACTTCGCCCATCGAAGGACCAGGCACTGGCTCGAGGTCGTTACCGCCATCGGCGAACATGACCGAAGAGACCTTGAGCTGATCGCCGCGTTCTTTGTCGAAGCCTGTGGCCGACTGGACGAGCTGCTCGATCTCCATGAGCCGCGTTTCGATCGGCATCACGTCGGGCTGCCCCTCATCGGCCTGCAGCCGCGCCTGATTGACGAGAACCGCGATGGACAAGTTCTCCACCTCGTAGCCGTCATGAACAGTGTCGACTTTCTTTGAGGAAATCTCGAAATTGGTCAGCTCTTCGCGCCGCTCGTTCTCTTCGTTGGAGCTATTGCCGCCGCCGGCCTCCATCTGCGCGACTGGGATGTTCTGCTGTACGGTCGCAGCGGAGTCTGTCGTGCTGTTTTGGCTGGTGCCGGTCTCTTTCACGACGCGTACGGAGCGCTCCACCCGGGACTCCGGGTCGTAGATGACTTCGCTCACCTGCTTCCGATCAGTGTTAAGACGAGTGGAAACGCTGATCTGAAAGTTGTCGTAGCCGAGATAAGGCGTCAGCGTACGCCGGATCTTCTCTTCCAGCTCACGGTCGACGCGCCGCTTGAGATCGTCCATGAGGCCGCCACCAGAGGCGGAGGGATCATCCCCCGAGACCAGAACAACCCCCTCGGTGTTGAGGACGGTGACGTTGTTCGTGTCCATGCCAGGCAGGGAGGCGGCAACGAGATGACGGATAGCATTGGCGGCCGTCGCATCATCGGGAAGACGCGTACGGATAACAACCGAGGCTGAGGCCTTCTGCTGGTCGCGCCGGAACGAGGCGCGATCGGGCAGCACGATGTGGACGCGCGCAGCCTTGATTCCGTCCATCGTCTGGATGGTGCGCGCAAGCTCGCCTTCGAGGGCGCGCACACGCGTGACATCCTGCATGAAAGAGGTGAGGCCGAAGGAGCCGAGCTCGTTGAAAAGCTCATAGCCGGAATGGGTGCTCTGGGGCAGGCCCTTCTCGGCGAGAAGCATCCGGGCACGGGCCGTGTCGGCGTGACCGACCAGCACTGACGTGCCATCGGGAGCGACGTCGAAGCCAATTCCGTTGTCTTTCAGGACCGATCCAAGTTGGCCGACATCTTCGCGGCTGAGACCACTATAGAGGATCTCTCGTTCTGGCTTGCTCAGGTAGAAGGCCCCGAGACCGATCGCCAGGAGCACGGTCGCGCCCACAATTCCCAGGGCAGCAAGCCGCCGGCCGCCGAGCCCAGCGAGATTGGCCCACAGCTTATCCATCTGCTCGCGCGCGTTCATCAAGTCTCCCCACGCCATACAGTCTTGCATTGCGTCTCATGGGGATTTGACGTGATAAGCTTGCCTCAGCGTTGCATACGAAAAAAGCCACGCTCCTTTCGGAGCGTGGCTCTCTTGGTCCGCCTGCACGGGGGAGGAGCGTGAGGCGAAACCTTGGAAGGTTCTTACCTCGCTATCTTCACCTCGCTTAACGGAAGAGCGACAGGATGTTCTGGCTCGAGGAGTTTGCGATGCTGAGCGACTGCACAGCCAGCTGCTGCTGGGTCTGGAGAGCCTTCAGTTTCGTGGATTCCTCTTCCATGTCCGCGTCGACCAGGGCACCAACGCCCGTGTCGATCGTGCTCATCAGGGTCTTCACGAACTCCGTCTGCATGTCGATGCGGGTCTGAACCGTACCGAGAGAAGACGCAGCCGAGGTCACCTGACCAAGCGCCTCGTCGACGACCTTCATGAAGTTCTGCACTTCGGTGCCAGAAGCCGACGAGATGTCGATCGTGGCAACGGAGGCAGCACCAGCCGCAGCCGCCGAAGTCGTCACGTCGGTGGCCGACAGGCCGAGCGAAGCGACAGTGATACCGGTCGCGCCGGCAGTCGTGGCACCGGAGATGCTGAAGTCATCGGTAGACGAGAACTCAACCTGGTCAGTGCCGTCCAGAACCACGTCGATGCCCTCAATACCGGCATCCTTCAGGGCCTGAGTGTAGACCGCCGCAAGATCGGCATTCGAGCGGATCGAGGTGTCAGACAGGCCGGCATCCGCCAGGGTCTGCTGAGTGATCTCGACCGTCTTGGCCGGAGCGCCGTTCTGCGACACGCTGAAGCTGATCTTGTCATCCGCCGCAGCAAAGGCCACCGCAGCCGTCTCGACGCTTGCCGCCTGACCCGAGTTAGAGGTGTAGGTGTTCAGGTCGATCGTCTTGTCGAGGATACCGAACTGAGCGGTACCATCGCCATAAAGACGGGTGTTGGTGATATCGACGTCGATGGTGCCAATCGCAAGCTTGTTGTTGGCATCACGCGACAGCGACGACACGATCTCCTTGTTGAAGGCCGTGCTGGAGCCCGTGCTCAGCCAGTTCTGGCCGGAGAACGACGCGGATTCCGCGATCGTCTTCAGCTGGTCCTGATAAGCCGAAATCTGCTCCTGAACCTTCGCCCGGTCGACACCTTCGCCCGTCGCAGCACCAAGGCTCGCCTTGATTTTGGTCAGGACTTCTTCAGCCTTGGAGAGGCCGGTATAAGCCGCATCGACGGTGGCCGAGCCCATGCCAAGAGCGTCCTTCACGGCCGACATGGCCTGATTGTCGGAGCGCATGGTCGTGGCGATGGACCAGTAGGCGGCGTTGTCGGAAGCGGTATTCACCCGCAGGCCGGTGGAAACCCGGTTGTTCGTCTCGTCCAGGTTGGAGTTGATCGAACGCAGGGTCTGCAGGGCGACCATTGCGGAGGTGTTGGTGATAAGGCTAGACATAATTGATGTCCCTTCAGACTAAGTGTCAGAGATATTGATGGGGACATGCCGGGCTTTCACCGGCATGGCAGGGCGGCATCATGCCTTTGGTGGGACGGAGCACTCGGCTTCCGTAACTGCTGCCCGTGTCGAGCAACCAACCTGCCATGCATGAAGGGATAGCAGCGCAAGCTTGCGTGAAGCTTGCAGACACGCCGGTTTTTCGGACGGCTGCGCAAAAATTCTCTGGTCGCGCTGGTTCTCAAAACAAAAACGGCGGGGAAGCCCCCGCCGCAGAGCGTCAAAAAAGGGCTGTCGCGACCTCAGGCGGCACGCACCGTTGCCAGGAAGCTCTGCACTTCCTGCTTGAGGCGATGGCTCTCCTGAGACAGAGAGCGCGCCGAAGCCAGAACCTGCGAAGAGGCAGCACCCGTCGCGCCTGCACCCTCCTGCACATCGAGGATATTGGTCGCGACCTGCGCCGTGCCATGCGCCGCTTCTTGAATGTTCTCGGCGATCTCGCGGGTCGCCTCATACTGCTGCTCCGCCGCATCGGCGACCGCCGCAGATATTTCAGACATGCGTGCAATGGTCTCCGTGATTGAACGGATCGAACTCTCCGCCTCGCCTGTCGCCTTCTGCATTGAAGTGATCTGACCGATGATTTCTTCCGTCGCCTTCGCCGTCTGAGCAGCGAGCGTTTTCACTTCCATCGCCACGACTGCGAAGCCCTTGCCGGCATCGCCGGCGCGGGCTGCCTCTATGGTCGCGTTGAGCGCAAGCAAATTGGTCTGCTCGGCAATCGCCGTGATCAGGTTCACGACCGCACCCACGCGACGGGCCGCATCGGCGAGATCGACCACCCGGCGATTGGCGCTGCCGGCCTGTTCGACAGCTTCGCCGGCAATCTTCGCGCTCTCCTGAACGCGACGGCTGATCTCTCCAACCGACGCGCCCAGTTCTTCTGAGGCAGACGCGACGGACTGGACATTGGACGAAGTCTGGCCGGAAATGCTGACGACCGTGCTTGAGAGGCTTTCGGTGCGTTCCGCCGTTTCCGTCATCGAACCGGCGGCCGCTTCAAGTTCCGTTGCCGCAGACGACACGCCCTCGGTGACCTCGCCGACGGCATTTTCAAACATATCCGCCAGGCGCTGCATTTCCTGGCGTCTCTCTGCCTCGGCCTGGCGTGCCTTGTTTTCGCGCTCTTCGGCTTCGAGCCGCGCCTTTTCGATGGCTTTTTGTTTGAACACCTCAACGGCGCGAGCAATCTCGCCCACTTCATCGCCCCGATCGAGCCCCGGCAGGACAATCTCGAAATTACCACCGGCGAGTTCGTTCATGGCCGCGGTCGTGGCATGCATTGCTTGTGAGATACGTCTGGCAACGAAACCGCAGATTGCCGCCACGACGAGCAGCACGAGGCCACCAATCAGGAGAACGGTCTTTGCCGTTGCCCATGTCTGCGCGCGCAAATCATCAATGTAGACGCCAGTGCCGATCACCCAGCCCCAGGGAGCGAATTTGTCGACATAGGAAAGCTTGGGCTGCGGCTCCGCTGAACCGGGTTTGGGCCATTCGTAGCGAACGAACCCCCTGCCCTCTTTGGCCACCAGATCGAGCATCTCAACGAAGAGGTGCTTGCCGGACGGATCCGTGATCGAGGTCAGATCCGTGCCATTGAGCTCCGGCTTGATCGGATGCATCACCATGCGGGCGTTGCGATCCTTGATCCAGAAATAGTCGTTGTCGCCATAACGTAGCGCTCCGATACGGCGAGCCGCATCCGCCTGCGCCTCTTGAAGCGAGCTAGCGCCAGTCGCGACCGTGGCCTCTTCTTCCTTCGCGATGTCGAGTGCGAGCTCTGTCAGGTGCGACAGCTCACGGCTCTTTTGATCTTCGAGCGCGCGACCCAGTTCAAGCAACTGGAACCCGGAAATGATCGAAAAACCTATAAAACCAACAGCAAGAACGGCATAAATCTTGTGTCCCAGCTTGAGACGAAGTCCTCTTTTCATTGTGTGCGCCCCCTAATGACGTTGCGTCAGCACACAAGGCTTCAGTCAGCTTGCACCGGGCTTGCTTCAAACTTCCCCTAACGTTCACGGAAGCGCCAGGCCGGTTTGATCGAAGTTGCGGTTAATTTTTTGAGCGTTTTTGAAACGACTTCGATGTCTCGAGGTCAGAAGAACGAACGAACCAACCCTCCGACCAAGAGATTCCAGCCATCGATCAGAACGAAAAACAGAATCTTGAAGGGCAAAGCGATGACCGCCGGCGGCATCATCATCATGCCCATCGACATGACGAGGGTGGCAACGATCATGTCGATCACCAGGAATGGCAGCACGATCAAGAAACCGATTTCAAAGCCACGCCGCAGCTCCGAGATCATGAAAGCCGGGATGAGAACGCGCAAAGGCACGGATTGGGCCTGTGTCGCCTCGGCTCCTGTCTCCGGAAGCACCAGCTCCGTTCCATCTTCGGCCCCAGGCTTGCTGGCAGACAGATCGGCGAAAAGTTGGAGATCCTTCGGCCGGACCTGTGTGAGCATGAAATCATGGAACGGATCCGTGATCCGTTCGAACGCTTCTTGTTCGGTGATTTCATTGTTTGTGAGCGGCTGGAGACCTTCGGTCCAGGCCCGATCGAGAGTCGGTCCCATCACATAGAAGGTCATGAACAGCGACAGGCTGATCAAGACGAGATTGCCCGGCGTGCCCTGCAGGCCGAGCCCGGAGCGCAAGAACGATAATGCGATGATGAAGCGTGTGAAGCTCGTCACCATGATTAGGAGGCCCGGCGCGATCGACAGAACTGTCAAAATAGCGACGAGCTGCACAATGCGGCCGGTCGCGGCCGCATCGCCAGACGGGATGAGGCTCTCCAGGTCGGGCACTTGTGCATGGGCCGCAACCCCGAGGAAGGGCACCAGCAAAAGGGCGAAGAACAAGCGCTTCATCGAAACTGTCTCACGAGGCGGCAAAACGCCCTTGGTGTTTATTGAACGACCATAGTCTCGATGATCAGCTCGCTCACCTTGCCGTTTGTCCTTACGGCGGCACGATCGTTGAGATCATCGCGCAAGTGCTGCAACGCACTCGGGCCCTGGAACTGCGAAAGGGGCATGGTCCGCACAAACGCCATGATATCCTCGCGGATCTCCCCGGCGGTGACTTCGGGATTTTCAAGGGCGCCGTTCGGAAACACGATCGCGGTTTCGAGGCGAACCCAAACATCCGCCGGGTCAGCCACATTGACCACGACAGGCCCGACCGGCTGCAGAACCATGTCGCCGGAATACAGAAGCTGCGGCTCGTCCGCCGGCTTTTCCTTGAGCTTTTCCGTGACCGTCGCCTCAATGGCGCCAGCCAGGTATATTCCGAGGCCCGCACCACCACCGCCAGCAAGCAGAGTCACGGCAAGCACGCCAAGAAGGCCCATCAGGAAGGAGCCCTTTTTCTTGGGCGCCGTCTCCTCGCCGACGTCGTCGGCCAAATCCGCGGATGCGTCGCTCATCAGAAAGGAACCACCTTGTCGTAAATCCGCTGCCCCCAAGCCGGCTGCTGCATGTCGGAAATTCGGCCGCGGCCGCCATAGGAGATGCGCGCCTCGGCAATCTTGTCATAGGAGACAGAATTATCCGTGGAGATATCGGAAAGTCTGACAATGCCTGCGATGTTGAGCACGCGGACCTCGTTGTTGACTTTCACCTCCTGTGATCCGCTGATCATCAGGTTCCCGTTGGGCAATTCCTCGGTGACGAGCGCTGCAATCGACAAGCGCAATTTTTCCGAGCGATCGATCGAGCCTTCACCCTTTGTCGAAGTCTTCGACGCGACATTGAGACCACCGGAGCCCTCTCCAGATTCCTTTTCGACGTTGAAGCCGCCGAAGCCTAGGAACCCACCAAAGCTGAGATCAGACTTCGAATCTCGCGAGCGGTCGCTTTGATTGTCGAATTGGGCCTTGTCGTTGATCTGAATATTGACCGTGATGACATCGCCCACTTGGCGTGCCTTACGATCGGTGAAGAGGACTTGCTTGTTCCCGCTCCAGAGCGACTGGAACGTCTTCGGCTCCGGCTCGACAAAGCTGACGGGCAAAGGTTGGCGGTTCACAACGATCCCCTCACCCACCGGGCTTAACTCGGGGCCCGTGATGATGTTGTCGTGCGAGCAGCCGCCCATGACGAGCAGCACCGCGATTGTGCAGATCTTTTTCATCCTGGGTTTTTCGCCTCATCGCTCGCTCTTGCGAGCCCTGCCATTGTAGTCGTGAGCTGCGCCGCCTTGATTGGCTCCATCTCGTTCAAGATCGCGCTCGCGATGCGAGGCTTGAGCTTGACCAGTATCGCGGCCGCAGCGGCCGGCGCCATCACAGCCATCTGTTGAGACGCTGCGTCGGGGCGCATTTGGGTGAATATCGCAACGACGCTTTCCTCAGCCTTGCGCAGGAAGTCCTCGCGACGTTTCAGCCACTCCTCATATTCCGCACGCTTCGTTTCGAGAGCTTCGATGCGCCCATTGACGTCTTCTTCGAGCTTCTTCAGCGCCGCGACCTGGCGCGCATAGCGCGCATCCGTGGCTTCATCGGTGATGTTGCTACAATACTGCCGTGCGTTCTCAGACTGCACAGCCGCCGCGCTCTGCGCAGGCGCAGGCGCAGGCTCGTTCTGCAGGACCGAGGCGGCATTATTGTCGCCCGAGACCGCGCCGGTCGCAGGTGGTTCCGCGTCCAACGGAATGGGCAGGACATTGGCTATATCCCGTGCCTGCTGCGCAGCATCTGACGTCTGCGCCGTGGCAAAAGCAGGCACCAAAACTAAGACGCTCGTTGCCAGGAAACAGGCAATCGACTTACGAAATTCTCGGACAGGCCTGCTCATTTTCGGCTGCCTTTCTCCAGATTTTTCTCAAGGCCGGGGCGGGATGAGTGCGCGACGGTCTGTGCTACTGAACGACGAGTTCACCCTGAAGCGCGCCGGAAGTCTTGATCGCTTGAAGGATCGCGATGATGTCGCTCGGTTTGAGCCCGATCTGGTTGAGCCCATGCACAAGGGTCTTCAGGTCGGTCCCGCCGATGATAGCGAGATGACCGTCCTCCTCGGTGGCGTCGACCTGGGTCAACGGCGTGACGACGGTCTGTCCATCGCTAAAGGGCTCCGGCTGCGACACCTGCGGCATCTCAGTAACCCGCACCGTGAGATTGCCATGGGTCAAGGCAACCTGTGAGATCTGCACGTTGGAGCCGATGACGACCGTGCCGGTGCGCTGATCCACGACAACACGAGCGGGTGTATCCGGCGCCACTCTCAGTTGCCCGATCGCGGCCATGAAGCGAGCGGACGTAACGCCAGCAGGCCTGCGGACAACGACACTCCTCAGATCGCGTTCAACGGCCAGCGAGCGCCCGAACTGACGGCTCGTATAGGCATTGACCGCATCCGCCATCATCGCGGCGGTCTTGAAGTCCGGATTGTTGAGCACGAGGACGAGCTCGCCCAGGTCTTCCATCGAGCCCGGAACTTCACGCTCCACGATCGCTCCGTTCGGGATCCGACCGACCGTCGGAACACCCTGCGTCACAGTCTCGGCCTCCCCGCCCACACTGAGGCCGGAGACCGCAACCGGCCCCTGTGCGACGGCGTAAACCTCACCATCGCCTGCTGAAAGCGGCGTCATCAACAAGGTACCGCCTTTAAGTGAGGTTGCATCGCCAATGGACGCGACGTTCACATCAATCTCTCCACCGCGCCCGGCAAAGGCCGGCAGATTGGCGGTCACGGTCACACCGGCAACGTTGCGCGCGCGAAGGGCCGCGCCGCTCACATTGATGCCAAGACGGTCGAGCATCGATTCCAGTGCCTGACCCGTAAAGGGCGAATTTCGCATGGAATCGCCCGTACCTTGCAGGCCGATGACAAGGCCGTAGCCGATCAGCTGGTTCTCACGCACGCCCTGAACCGTGGTGATGTCCTTGATCCTGGCTCCGGAGGACGGATCGATACCGGCAATCTGATTGGGATCTCCGATCGGCACATTGCCGACGAAATCTGCAGCCCAGACGGTGTCGGCGGCAACGAGCGCGACAGCGCAAAGGACGGCGGCAAGCCTTTTCATTGTCCCACCTTCACGCTTCCGTCCGCCTGGACGACACCGGCAATCACCTGGCCGGAATCGACATTGCGGACGCGAATGACATCGCCGAGAGAGCCGGCTTCGAGAGCGAGCACGCCTGCCGTCATCGACAGCCCACCGGACTGATAGACGGCCCGAGTGAGCGAGCCACGCGCGATGATTTCCGGCTCCTCCACCGCGTTAGACGGGATAAGCCGTTCAGGCACGAGAGTCCGACGCGCCACTTTGCCGATGAGGGCATCGATATTGTCGACCACCGGATAGCGCGAACGCGTATTCGGCAGAAAATTCATCTCCTTCAGCATGTCCCGATCGATCACATCGCCCGGATAGACGGTAACAGAGGGAACAGGCAGGAGATCGTAGGGTTGACCTTGCTGCTGCGCGGCAGCAGGAACGCTCGCCGCGAACACAAATGCGCAGGCGGCGAGAATGCGTCGGGCGGAAACGACACGCGCGAGCGCGTTCGTTGCCTTACGCCGAAGGCCGATGAAGTTCCTCCCCATCATCGGCTTGCTCAGCGAATGCCCTTGGAGACCGTGCCCGACATGTCGTCGGCTGCCTGGATCACCTTGGAGTTCATCTCGTAGGCTCGCTGGGCTGCGATCAGTTCGGTGATCTCTTTCACCGGATCAACGTTGGAGCCTTCAAGATATCCCTGATTGATCTTGCCGAATCCCGGATCGGTCGCCACGCCCGCGGTCGGCTGACCCGAAGCCGTCGTCTCGCGATAGAGATTGCTGCCGAGAGGCTCAAGACCTGCGTCATTGGCGAAGTTCACAAGCGTCAGCTGACCAAGAAGCTGCGGATCGGCCTGTCCTGCGACGGTCGCATAGACTTCGCCGGACTCGTTCACGGTGATGTCGACTGTATCAGCGGGAAAGGTCATCGCAGGCTCGACGGTGTAACCGTCGATCGTCACGAGCTCGCCGTTCGGACCTTTGTTGAACGAGCCGGCGCGCGTGTACACCGTCTCACCTGCCGGATTGGTAATCTGGAACCAGCCGCCGCCGTTGATGGCGAGGTCGAGCGGATTACCGGTCTGGCCGAGCGGACCCTGGATGTGCAGGTTCCGCACGCCGATCGTTCGCGTGCCAAGCCCGATGCGGGCACCTTCCGGAACGGGATTGCCACCGCCAGCATTGGGCACGCCCGCCGTCCGCTCCGTCTGGTAGAGAAGATCGGAGAATTCAGCGCGGGCGCGCTTGAACGAGGTAGTATTGATATTAGCGACGTTATTGGCGATGACTTCGACATTCATCTGCTGAGCAGCCATGCCGGTCGCTGCGATTGCGAGCGCTCTCATCTCAATCTCCTTAGATCTGCATCCGGCTGATTTCCTGGTAAGCCGCCACGACCTTGTCGCGGATTGCCAGAGACGCCTGCAGGGTTTGCTCGGCCGCCATCACGGCCTGAACCACGTCTTGGACGGGCATACCGCCGTTGATACCCGTAATGGCCGCGGCTTCGCCGGCCTTCAAAGTGTTGAGCGCATCGCCTGAGATATTGGCGAGGACGCTACCGAAATCGGCGCCGCCTGCCGCACCAGCGACGGAGGGCGTAGCGGCCGTCGAGCGCGTGGCGCTCAATGAGGCCGCGCTGTCGACCATGAAGGACAGCGACTGAACCGGAGAAACCATCAACTATTCCTCAAGAGATCGATCGTGGTGGAGAACATGTTGCGCACCCGCTTAATCACCTGCAGGTTCGCTTCGTAAGATCGG
Source organism: Afifella marina DSM 2698 (assembly GCF_900102695.1). Lineage (GTDB taxonomy): Bacteria > Pseudomonadota > Alphaproteobacteria > Rhizobiales > Afifellaceae > Afifella > Afifella marina. The sequence goes on along the minus strand of NZ_FMVW01000002.1, from coordinate 104,181 downwards.
GTCGTCTCGCGAAGGTCGGCCATCTCGATGATCGGATTGACGTTCGGCATCTTGACGTTGCCGTTTTCATCGGCTGCCGGATGGCTCGGGTCGTGCTCCAGACGGAACGGCGCATTATCGACACCGAGCGCTTTCACCTTGACGCTGGCGGCATCGATGGTGCGATCGAGCACACTCTCGAAAGAAACGGTCTTACGCACGTAAGGATCGGCGCCTGGTGTCGTACCGGTCGATTGCGCATTGGCGAGGTTTTCAGCAACGATCCTGAGACGCGTCGACTGGGCTCTGAGCCCGGAAGCCGCGATCTGCGAGGCGCTGGCGAGTGGATCGATCATCAGCTCGACCTCACGCTCATCAGGAACATGCGATGGAAGGCCTTCACCAGGCTGGCATTGAGCTGGAAGGCGCGCTCGGTCCCGCCGGCCTTGATCAGTTCCTGATCAACGCTGACGGAATTGCCCGAGAAGCTCACATCCCAGCTATCCTCAGGCTTGACCTTGCCGGTCTCGAGAGACGTGCCGGATATATCGACGTGGCCCGACGCGGTACGCGTCATCTCAAGATGCGTGGAATCCAAGATCTTGGAGAAAGGCTCGATATCCCTGGCGACGTATCCCGGTGTATTGGCATTGGCAATATTGCCAGCGATCAGCGACTGCCGGACGGACGCCCATTGCGCCTGACGGGCAGCGAGATCAAATAAATGAACGGGCTGCAAGAGGAACCTCCCTTTCGCTCTACGCGACCCTAGCTAGACATCGAGCCTTGCCCGAAGCTGGCGTGGGAAGCGAAAGGGAATGGCGGCAGGTACCGCCTTTCGTCAGGCGTCGTTGCGGGTCAGGTCGGCGACGGCCTGCCGGAAACGTTCGCAGAAATCCTCCTGATCTTCTCCGTGAAAAACAATGGAGAGGATGTCGAGCCCGACATAATCGGTGTTGAAGACGAGATCGAACAAGGCCGTGACCTTGTCGTGGACGAACTCCATGCGGATGGCGATAGCGAAAGCATTGTGCCAGTCGAACTGCACGGCGGCCTGCCGTGCGTAGCGCAAAAGCTCCGGGCGCCGCAGCATTTCAGCCGAGGAATCGACGATATCACGGATATTCGCCTCACGCTCCGCGTAGATGTAGTAGGCCATCACGCCGGCGTTGATGAGGTAGAATTCCGCCATGAACGGCTTCAACGCCTCCGCGAGAGCTTTCTCGCAGGATAGGAAGTCCTGCTCGTTCTCCGGGCACCGTTCGATCACTCTACGCTGAGTGGTGATGTGCATTACTCTCACGCGAATAGATATAATGGAGGAGTTTCGCGACGGCGACATAAAACTCCGCCGGAATGAACTGGTCGACTTCGACAGCATCGTACATGGCGCGGGCCAATGGCTTGTCCTCGATGATCGGAACATTGTGCTCGGTCGCGATTTCGCGGATCTTTAACGCCACCAAATCGGCTCCCTTTGCGAGGACCAAAGGCGCTCCGCCCTCGGCACGCTCATAGCGGATAGCAATGGCGAAATGAGTAGGATTGGCGATGATGAGCGTGGCGCGTGGCACTTCCGCCATCATCCGTCGTTTGGCGCGTTCACGTGCGATTGCCCGCAAGCGCCCCTTCACGATCGGGTCTCCTTCCGCCTGTTTGAATTCCTCCTTGAGCTCCTGACGTGTCATTCTGAGATCGTTGCGCCAGCGCACGCGCGACCAGACGATATCTGCGCCCACGAGCACAATAGTGGCCACGCAAATGGTGGAAACAAGGCGCACGGAGATCGATAGGATCAACTGCGGAACCAGGGTCGGGTCGCTGTACATGGCGCTCATGAGGGCGTTCTGGTCCGCGTTGATGACGAGCAGGCATGTGATGCCCACGGCCGTGACTTTGAAAAGCGCTTTCAAAAACTCGACAGCGCCTTGTTTGCCGAAGATCTTTTTCCATCCGGCAGCAGGCGAGATACGCGACCATTGCGGCCGGATGCGCTCCAATACGAGGCTCGGCACGTTCTGAAAGAGCGACGCGGCGATGCCGAAAAGCGCCAAAACAAAGATGGCCGGCAGGATGAGCCGCCCGCAATCCCAGGCAACGCGCCAGAGGAAGAGCGTCGCCTCGGTTCCGTTCGAAAGGGAAAAGCCTCCCGGATTGTCGATGAAGTGCATCAAAATGGCGCTGAGATCGCGGGCTGCGCCCTGGATGAGCAGCGTCATGATGATGAGGATCGCAAGAATCGAGGTGAAGATGGCCGCTTCACGCGAATGCGGCGTATTGCCCTTCTCCACCGCGTCCGAGATTTTCTTCTCTGTCGGTTCCTCGGTTTGGCTGTCCTTGTCCGGCTTCTCCGACATCGCGAGTGCGCCTACATAACGTAGGCGTCTTCCTCGTTGTCCGAATTGAGGTCGATCTCACCCTTTCCTGCCATATCGAGCGCCATGTCCGTGATGACACGGCGAGCATCCGTCACCTCACGGTGCGGAGCCGGTTCGCTGCTGTTGAGCTCCTGCTCGACCATGCGCCGAACGCGCGAGGACAAGGAGGAAAGAATGATCTCGCGGAATTCCGCATCGGTCCCCTTGAGTGACATCACCACCTTGTCGGTCGGTGCGCGATCGAAGAGCGCGGTCCGGGCCTTCGGCGTGAGCTTCGAGATATCGTCGAAGGTGAACAACAGGCTCTTCAGGATCTCCGCCGATTTCGGCCGGGATTCCGACAGACTGTTGAGCACGTCTTCCATGTGATCGCGCTCCATCTTATTGACGATATCGGCCATCTTCGCGTGAGGATCTGCACCCTGGTTGCGAGACAGATTGGTCATGAAGTCTTCGTGCACGACGCGCTCGATGATACGCATCGTCTCATCCACCATCGGCTTGAAACCGAGCATCCGCCGCATCACCTCGTTGCGACGATCTGGCGGCAGATGACCCATCACCTTCGCCGCGCATGTCGGCTTCACCTTCGACAGGATGAGGGCCGCCGTTTGCGGATGCTCCTTCAGGATGTAGGCAGCGATCAGGTTTTCGGAGACGTTGGACATACGGTCCCAGATCGAACGGCTGGCATTGCCCATGACGTCCGCCATGATCTCGCCGATCTGATCGGGAGGCAGAACGCCTTCCAGAAGCTTTTCTACCTCGCCCGTCGTACCCACGAGCTGCGCGCCGTTCAGGAAGTTTGAGGCAAACTCCTCGATCAGCTGTTCGATCTGCTGCGGCGGAACAGATTTCAGCGTCGCCACGGAGCGCGTGATGATTTTGATCTCCTCCGGATCAAAATGCTTCATCACGCGGGCAGCCGCAGGCTTGCCCATCGCCATGAGCAGCGCGGCAACCCGGTCCGGCCCCTGGAGGGGCCGCGGCACAGGCGGCTTGTTTGCGGTGGCTGCCATCTCGCCCTGCTTAGTTCGTCAGCTCAGCGCCAGCTGGACCAACGATCTCGGTCAGCGACACACCAAAGCGGGAATTGTCGTCTTCGACGACCACAACTTCGCCGCGCGCAATGACGCGTCCGTTGACCACCACTTCGACCGGTTCGCCGACACGGTGATCGAGCGGCACGATGGCTCCTCGACCAAGCTTCATGAGATTGGCGACGGGCATACGCGCGGATCCAAGCACGACCTGCATCAGCACTGGAATCCGCATGACGGATTCAAGATTGCGGCCGGTGCCAAAAGTCTCGCCCTGCCCTGCCGGCACGTCCACGGTGAAGTCATCCTGGTGCGTGGCAGTCTCATCCAGCTTTTCCTGCATATCCTTCAAAGGATCTCCAGACATGAAAATGCTCCTCTCGATTCAATCCTGCAGGCCCTAACGCATCGCTGCGACGGACCAGCCCCCTTCAGCGCCGCCGCGCCAGTTTCCTGGCGCGCGCGCCTTTAACCGTGACCACGGCTTCTTCACGTCGGTTGCGAACCTGCAAAGCGACGGCAGCCGCGCTCGCTCCAGCAAAGGCGGCCAAGATCGCCAGGTCAGCTAGAAAGAAGGTCATTGATGAACTCCTTCTCGGGATCAAAGACCTCTTCCACACGGAGCTTGTACGAGCCTTCCGTCTGGCCAAGCTGACACCAAAAGAGCGGCTGCTCATTCGCCTCGAGCTTGACCCGACTTGCGGGCGTAGCCTGCAGTTCCAGCACCTGGCCCACCTTAAAGTGAGCGACTTCGTCGAGCATGATGCTGCGCTCTTCGAGCACAGCCCGGAGAGGCACACTCGCCTTCTTCACCTCAGTACGAATTTGACGCGACCAATTGGGATCACCGGCATTCGATTCGCCGGAAATCACGCGCGACAACACCTGCCGCATCGGCGTAAGTGCCGATTGCGGGATGATCACGAACATCTCACCGCCGCGCCCGAGGGCCTGCAGCAGAAACTTCGCCGCCACCGCCATGTTGTTGCGCCGCCCGATGACGGCGAAGTCCATGCGGGTTTCCTGCCGTTCAAATTTGAACGGTGTGTCTGAGACGAGCGCGAAAGACGCTTGCAGTGCCTTGCCCGCCTGCTCGAAGAGCATCTGTGCGATACGGTTTTCGATCGTGGAGAAGTTGCGCTCGTCGTCGAAAGGCGGTTCCGAACCATCGGCTCCAAAAAGCACTTCCACCATCGAGAAGATGAAATCCCGATCGAAACCGACGATGATGTGATTGTCCCAGGTCGGCGCATGAAAGATACCGGCAACGGCATTCGCTTCGTACATCTCTAGGATGTCGCCGATACGCCCGCTCTCCACATGGCTCAGCGAGTAATAGGCCTGAGACGCGGCCAGCGTGCGCAAGCTGTCGGCACAGAAGGTGGCCATGCGGTCAAAGATAATCTGCAGCATCGGCAGCTTATCGACCGACAGACCTGCTGCATCGAGCAGCATGTCACGGATGTCAGTGCCTTTTTGTGGTTCGGACATGGATCAGGCCGCCTGCTGCATGGGAGCTGCCGATGAGCTCGGTGTGTTGGAAATCGCCTCGTTTTCGACCTCGTCGATGGTCGGGCGCTCTTTGGAAGAAATCGTCTTGCGGCCATGCTCGAGCGCGACCTGGGGCAGCGCACCATTCATGAAGGCAATGAGCGTCTGCTTGACTATGACAAACGGCTGGCACTGCTTTTCACGCAAAATCTTGATCTTCCCCGCCAGGGGGGAAAGCACTGCGTAGGAAAGAAAAATACCGATGAACGTTCCGATCAGCGCCGAGGCGATATAGTGGCCGAGAATCTCCGGTGACTGATCAATAGCGCCCATCGCCTTCACGATACCCAAGACAGCGGCGCAGATACCGATCGCCGGAAGCGCTTCGGCGACCGTCCCCAATGCTCCGGCAGACTTCAGCTTGTGCTTCTTGATCGTCGAGATCTCCTGCTCCATCAGCCCCTCGATCTCGTGCGAGCGCGCATTGCCGATAATGATCAGGCGAACGTAGTCACAGATATAAGCAGTGAGCTCTTTATCCTTCAGGATCGTCGGAAAGTGCTGAAACAGCACCGAATTCGCCGGATCGTCGATATGAGCTTCGACCTCGTTGCGAGGTCGCGTCCTGAGATCTCGCATCAACGCAAAAAGCAGACTCAGAATGCTCAGATAATCGTTCCGCTTCGGCGCCGTGCCCTTCATTGCCTCGAAGATACCCGCCCCGGCATCTTTGATGATCGCCATCGGGTTGGCGATGATGAAAGTGCCAAGCGCGATTCCGACGATGATCACGTATTCGAAGGGCTGCCAGATGACACCCACATGGCCGCCCATAGCCATGAAGCCGCCGAGCATCGAGCCGATGCCGATCACCAAGCCGAGTAGGATAGCCAAGAGCCTGCTCCATGAAGTGGTTTCGTTCGCAGCCCTCACTGTTCGATTTGGCTTGCGTGAAGCTGGAGCGTTCGGCAGCGTCGGCCGTATCGCCAAGCAGCTGGCAGCGGCAGGAGAAAGCCAGTCTCGCGCAAGCTTGGCGACCTAGAGCCTCATCTCGATTGTGAGGCCGCAATGATCTCGACATCTCTCAGCTATCAGCGCATCTCCGGCGATATGGACAAGTCTCTGAGCCGTGTCTCCAGCGACCGGATCGTGACGCGCGAAACCAACTACTACCTCGCCAATATCGGCACGATCAAATCGATCGACGACTTCTTCGACAACGATCGCGTTTACAACTACGCGATGAAGGCCTTCGGCCTTGAAGATATGGCTTACGCAAAGGGCTTAATTCGCAAGGTCCTGGAAGAGGGCGTGAGCGATCCGAAGAGCTTTGCCAATCGCATGTCGGACGATCGTTTCGTGGAATTGGCAACCGTTTTCAACTTCACGGAGAACGGCGAAACGACCACCGCCGCGAAAGAGGCGCAGCAGGGCGTTGTCGATCTCTATACCCGCCAGACGCTCGAAGAGAGGGCCGGCGACGACAACGAGGGCGTCCGCCTCGCATTGTATTTCGAGCGTGCCGCGCCCGAGGTGAAGTCGGCCTATGGGCTCCTCGCAGATGATGCGCTGTGGGCCGTTATCAAAACGACCTTCGGCTTTCCCGCCGAAATGGCCAACGCCGATATCGAAAAACAGGCAAAGGCCGTCGAGCAGCGGATGGACATCGCTGACCTGCAGGATCCGGAAAAACTCGCCAAGCTCATCCAGCGTTTCACCATCATGTGGGACGCAACCGAAAACGTGACGGCGGATCCGATCCTCAATCTCTTTTCCAACAGCCGCTCGACATCGGTCAGCGCCGATCTCCTCCTGACTTTGAACCAGTTGAAGCACGGCGGAACCTGAGACATGCCGACAAGCACCTACGTCGCACTCTCCGCACAGGTGGCGCTCGACCGCCGCCTGACGACGATCGCCAACAACGTCGCCAACATGAACACGGCGGGCTTTCGCGCAGAAGAGGTGAAATTCGACGCTGTGATGACGCGGGCAGGCACCGACAAGGTCGCCTTCTCGTCACCCGGCGACACCTATATTTCACGCAATCCCGGCTCCGTCTCCTACACGGGCAACTCTCTCGACGTTGCGGTACAAGGAGATGGTTGGCTGGCGCTTTCGACCCCAGACGGCACCGTCTACACGCGCGACGGTCGTCTGCAGATGACGGCAACCGGCGAGCTCCTGAGCACCGCCGGCTATCCCGTTCTCGATCCCGGCGAAGCTGGCATTCTTCTCGATCCGCGCGGCAGCGAGATATCGATCGCGGGGGATGGCACCATTTCCCAAGGCGGCAACCAGGTTGGCGCAATCGGGCTTTTCTCGATCCCCGAAACTGCCAAGCTCAGCCGCTATGAAAACTCCGGGGTAATCCCGAGCGAAGCGGCGCAGCCCGTTGAGGATATGACCGTCAATGGCCTGCGTCAGGGCTACGTCGAAGGCGCCAACGTCAATCCGATCTCCGAGATCAGCAAGCTGATCATGCTGCAACGCGCCTTCGATAGTGCGGCTTCGGCCGTGGAGAAGAGCGAATCCACGCAGCAAGAGGCAATCCGCTCTCTCGGCCCGTCCTGATCCATCAGAAAATAGAAGATCCGACATCGGGGGGATGGCTGAATGACCGCTCTCGCGCGTCTCAAATCCGCGATCGACAGTGCAGCGGTCGAAATCCCGCCCGTGCGCGTGGGCGGTCTCGTGACGGAGGTGGCGCCGACTTACTGTCGCGTCGCCGGTCTTTCCCCATTCGTGCGACTCGGCGAGCGAGTGCGTTTTTCTTGGGACAAAATGAACGCGCTTGGCGAAGTTGTCCGCATCGACGGGCGTGACGTGATCGTCAAACCCTTCGAGACACGGATGCCCTTTGGCATAGGCACCGAGGCGCATCGTATCGGCGCGATCGGCCTCGCCCCCCGCGACGAATGGAAAGGCCGCGTCATCAATGCCATGGGCGAGCCGGTGGACGGTCTCGGCCCCCTCGCCCACGGCGAGCGCATGATGAATGTCGACGCCGAACCGCCACCAGCAATGACCCGCGCGCGCTTGCACAGGCCTCTGACGACGGGCGTGCGCGCCATCGATATCTTCACGCCGATCTGCGAAGGACAACGCATCGGCATTTTCGCCGGCTCTGGCGTCGGCAAGTCCACGCTTCTGTCGATGATTGCGCATTCTCACGGCTTCGACACGGTCGTCGTGGCGTTGGTCGGCGAGCGCGGCCGTGAAGTTCGGGAATTCATCGAAGGCGCGCTCAATGGCAATCGTGCCCGCGCCGTGACGGTCGTGGCGACCGGCGACGAAGGCCCGATGATGCGCCGCCTCGCCCCGCTCTCGGCCATGGCGATCGCCGAGTACTTTCGGGACCAGGGCGATTCCGTCCTGCTTATCGTCGATTCTGTCACCCGTTACGCGCATGCGGCACGCGACATCGCGCTCGCTGCGGGCGAACCGGCGGTGGCGCGGGGCTATGCGCCCAGCGTCTTTTCCGATCTGCCGAAGCTTTTGGAGCGAGCCGGCCCTGGCGAGGAAGGAGCCGGATCGATCACCGGCATCTTCGCCGTCCTGATCGACGGTGACGACCATAATGATCCTGTTGCCGATGCCATCCGCGGCACGCTGGACGGTCATATCGTGCTCGATCGTTCCATTGCCGATCAAGGCCGCTACCCGGCCATCAACGTGCTCGGATCGATTTCGCGACTGGCGCAGATCGTTTGGACGTCCGACCAGCGCGAATTGGTGCGCAAGCTGCGCACCTTGATCTCTCGTTTCGAAGACACACGCGATTTGAGGCTCATGGGCGGCTACCACCAGGGTGCCGATGCTGAGCTCGACCGGGCCGTTCAGCTCGTGCCGCGCGTCTATGATGCGCTGCGTCAGGACCCCTCGAGCCCGCTTGCCCAGGACGCCTTCGCAGACCTCGCTGTCTTGTTGCGTCAGTAGGCGCCACCGACAGCTTCACGCAAGCTCACCGGGCCAAACAGGCCACACAAGGGTTGAGGAAAAGGATTAAGCTGATGAGCCTCTATGGGATGCTCCGCACGGGCGTTTCGGGGATGAACGCGCAATCGAATCTGCTCGGCACGGTCTCCGACAATATCGCCAACAGTGGTACGATCGGTTACAAACGCGCTGACACCCAGTTCTCATCGCTGCTCCTGAACAGCGGCAAAGGCAGTTACAATCCGGGTGCGGTGAAGACGGACATCCGTCATGCCATCAGCGATCGCGGACCGCTGACCTATACGACGTCGAACACCGACCTCGCCGTCCAGGGCAATGGCTTCTTCGTGGTCAACGACCCGAACGGCAATCCGTATCTGACCCGGGCAGGCGCCTTCACCCTCGACGGCAACACCGGCAATCTCGTCAACACGGCCGGCTACACGCTGATGGGCTACGATATCAGCGGTGGCGATCCGAGTGTTGTCCTGAACGGACTCACGGGACTTCAGCCCGTCAATTTCGGCGGCATGAACATGACCGCCAATCCGACCACCAGCGGCGTCTTCAAGGTCAATCTGCCCGACAGCGCAGAGGTCGTGACAGGCAACCTGCCGTCCGCCAATGCGGCGGATTCAGCCTATACCGCCAAGTCGTCTATTACCGTCTTCGACAAGGTCGGCAACGAAGTGACGCTCGACATCTACATGTCGAAGACGAGCGACAGCCCGGCGGAATGGGCATACACGGTCTACGATCACGCCGGCGCCACCGACGGTGGCTTTCCCTACGCATCGCCCGCGTTGTCGACCCAGACGGTCACCTTCGACGACGCCGGGGCCCTGACGAGCACACCAGCTGAAATCGCACTGACCGTGCCGGGCGGTGAAGCGATCACGCTCGATCTCACGGGCACCACGCATCTTGCCGCGGATTACATACCGATGACGGCCACCGTCAACGGCAATGCGCCGGCGACGATCAAGGATGTGACGATCTCCGAGGACGGGACGGTCTACGCCAATTACACCAATGGCGCGATGACCCCGGCCTTCCGCCTGCCGCTGGCCGACGTGCCGAGCCCGGACAAGCTCGAAGCCCTCTCCGGCAACGTCTTTTCGGTGACGCTGGAATCGGGCGCGATCGAGGTCGGCTTCCCGACGGAAGGATCACGCGGCGCAATCGTCTCCGGAGCGCTTGAGCAATCGAATGTCGATATGGCTTCCGAGCTCACCGACATGATCGTCGCCCAGCGGGATTATTCGGCCAATTCCAAGGTCTTCCAGACAGGCTCAGAGCTTCTGGACGTCCTGATGAACCTCAAGCGCTAAGCGCGTCCTCTCCCACTGAAAGGGCAGTTTAGCCATGAGCCTTCAGGCCGCGCTGACGACGGCGCGTTCCTCCTTGCAGGCAACCGCGGCACAGATTTCGGTCTCTGCCAAGAATGTCTCCGGGGCGGGCGACCCGACCTATTCACGCAAGTTGGCGCCGTCGATAACGACGCCAGACGGCGCCGTGCGCGTCGTGACAACGACCCGCGCCACAGACCGTGCGCTCTATACAACCATGCTCGGCGCGACATCACGCGCCGCGAGCGAAGATGCTCTCGTCGCCGGCCTCAACCGGCTGTCGGCGACAATCGGCGATCCGAAATCTGAGTATTCGCCGGCCGCGCAGCTCAGCCAGCTGCAAGTCACGCTGCAGGAATATGCCAACCGGCCGGACGATTCCATTCTCTCGCAGAATGTCGTCACGCGTGCCAACGCGCTGACAACGAAGCTCCATTCAGCCGCGGAGACGATCGCCGAGGTCCGTCAGGACGCCGACGCCGATATCGCCAACGCGGTGAGCAACCTCAACAGCCTTCTCGACAAGTTCGAGACGCTGAACAACCTCGTCGTCCAGGGCTCTTTCGCAGGGGCCGACGTCACCGATCCGCTCGACAAGCGCGATGCCGTGCTCGCTCAAATCTCCGAGCAGATGGGCGTCTCGGCCGTCACCCGCGGCAATAACGACATGGTGCTCTATACCGATAGTGGCGCCACCTTGTTCGAGACGACGGCCCGGAGCGTCACCTTTGCTGCCTCGCCGGCCCTGACGGCTGGCACGCCCGGCAATGCGGTCTTCGTCGACGGTGTGCCGGTCACCGGCCCGACCGCGACGATGCCGTTGAACAGCGGCGCGCTCGTCGGTCTCACGACATTGCGCGACGACGTCGCCCTCACCTATCAAAACCAGCTCGACGAAGTTGCTCGCGGCCTCATCGAGGTGTTTGCGGAATCCGATCAAACCGGGGGCGGCGCTCCCGATCAAGCCGGGCTTTTCACGTATCCTGGCGGTCCCGGAGTTCCGGCAAGCGGGACGTCGGTATCCGGCCTCGCCGCTTCGATTACTGTCAACGCGGCTATCGACCCCTTGCAGGGAGGAGCATTGTCGCGGTTGCGCGACGGTGGCGTCAACGGGGCGGCCTACGCTTACAATTCGACCGGCGCGGCCGCCTTCTCCGATCGGCTCGACGCGCTCGTGACCGGTATGGGCACGGCACGCGGCTTCGATCCTTCAACGCAGCTCGAGGACAGCCAGAGCCTGATAGATTTCACCACGTCCTCCTCGGGCTGGCTCGAGGGTCGGCGCCAGGCGGCAACGGCCGAGGTGGAATACCAGAACACACTCGTTGCTCACAGCTCCGACGCGCTTTCCAACGCGACTGGGGTCAATCTCGACGACGAATATGCACTGCAGCTGCAGCTGGAACAAAGCTACGCCGCATCCGCCAAGGTTCTGTCGGTGATCAACGAGCTCTTCGAAACTCTGCTCATGAACGCGCGCTGACGCCATGAAAACGACCTTCGTCTCCACGTACGCTCTCGCCAACAACCTGCGGTCGAGCGTTCCGCGCATGCAGTCCGAGCTCGCAAAGGCGGGCGTCGAGATGGCGACGAGCCGGCACGCCGATGTCGGGCTGACGCTCGGTTATTCGACAACACGGACGCTGTCGTTCCGCCACGATTTTACGCAGGCGGAATCCTTCATCTCGACCAACGGCCTTCTCTCTTCTCAGCTGCAACGCACGCAGATCTCAATGGATGGGATCGCGGACACGGCGAACAAGACCCTCGCGGTCTTCGTGTCGGTGTCAGATCCCTATGTTGCCTCCGAAGAGTTTCAGGCCTCAGCGAAAGCCGCGCTCTCCGGGCTTATCTCGCTCGGCAACACGGCCGCCGACGGGCAGTACCTCTTTTCCGGCATCAACACCGGCGCGGCACCTTTCAACGATTACGCAACTGGGGGTCCGAAGGCTGCGGTCGATGGAGCTTTTGCGAGTTTCTTCGGCTTCACGCAAAGCGACACCGCAGTCTCTGGCATCAGCCCCAGCGACATGGAGACTTTCCTCGACGGTGACTTCGCGGCACTTTTCGACGATCCGTCATGGGGAACCGTCTGGTCGAACGCCTCCGACACCAACATCACGAGCCGGATCTCTCCCCACGAGGAGCTGACCACCTCTGTGAACGGCAACACGCAAGCTCTGCGCAACCTCGCCATGGCCTATACGATGGTAGCCGAAGTCGGAACGACAGAACTTGGACCGGAAACCATCCAGGTCGTCGTCGACAAGGCCCGTCAGCTGATCGGCAGTGCTCTGCCTCAGCTCACCGACATGCAAAGCGCTATTGGCTTCACACAGCAACGTGTGACAGCGGCGACCGAGAGGATGACAGCCGAAAAGGATCTCATCTCCAAGGGCATTCAGTCACTGGAGAATGTCGATCCGGCCGAAGCGAAAGTTCGCTTCGATACGCTCACGACACAGATCGAGATGTCCTACGCACTGACAACTCAGATCATGAACTTGAGCATTTTGAAGTACGCCTGATTCAGGCGTGGGTGGAGGTTCAAATGTACAAATTCTCTTACGCGGAAATCCTCGACGATTCCGGCGGGGAATCGCGCGCTCGCGAGCAGATGGCGCTCGATCACGCGCTGGAGCTTCTGCACGTCGCCGAGATCCGCGGCTCGGGCAGCCCCGAAGCCGCCGAGGCTCTTGGTTATGTCAACAAGCTCTGGAACTTCATGATCCGCGACCTCGCCAGCCCGCAAAATGGGCTCGGCCAGGAGCTTCGCCGGGATCTCATTTCCGTGGGACTGTGGGTCATCCGCGAGGCGGAAAACGTCCTCGTTGATCCTTCGCGCAATTTCGCCGCGCTCATCGAGGTCAACCAGACGATCCGGGACGGTCTCAAATGACCATGCGGATCTCGCTCAGGCCTGGGCAGAGATTGTTCTTGAATGGAGCTGTGATCCGCGTCGACCACAAGGTCACGTTCACGCTCCTCAATGACGCGACCTTCCTGCTCGACAATCACATCCTTCAGGCGCACGAGACGACGACGCCACTGCGGCAGCTTTATTTCGTGATCCAGACGATGCTGATCGATCCTGACGGAGCCACAGCAGCCCGTCGGCTCTTCGTCGATATGCATATGCGCTTGAAGACGACCTTCAAGAACGATGCGATCTTGAAGGATCTCGAAGGGGTTGCAGGGCTCGTCGACAATGGTCGCAGCTTCGAGGCGCTACGCAAGCTACGCAACCTCTTCGAAGCGGAAAGCCGCATCCTGGAGAGCTCCGAGCAGGCAGCCTTCGCCGCCTAAGGCGGCCCGCACGCGCGTGAGCAGTCCCGCTTTTCCCAGCGGGGCCCGGCGAACATCTGGAGATCTAATAATGACTTCCACCTCTGGCGTGGGCGCAGGCACAACTGCGGCCGCAAACAGCAATACGAACAACCCCGGCTCTACCGTCGATTACGACACCTTCCTGAAGCTCCTGGTCACGCAGTTGAAGAACCAGGACCCGACCTCGCCCATGGAAACCACTCAGTACATGGCGCAGCTCGCAAGCTTTTCGCAGGTCGAGCAGACGATCCAGACCAACAACAAGCTCGACGAGATATTGACCTCTTCGGCCATCGGCCAGGCCAACGAACTCATCGGGCACACCGTCACCTCGCCTGACGGCAGCACCACGGGCACCGTTTCCTCCGTGCGCATCACCTCCAATGGCCTCGTCGCCAACCTCGATGACGGCACGGAGATGTTGATCGGCGCCGGCGTGACCGTGGCCTGAGATGAACGAAGTCGACGCCTTTGAGGTCGTCCGCCAGGCAATCTGGACGATCATCATCGCCGCCGGACCGGCGGTCGGCGCGGCCATGCTCGTTGGTATCGGCATCGCGCTCTTCCAGGCGCTCACACAAATCCAGGAAGTCACCCTGACCTTCATTCCGAAGATCATTGTCATCCTGCTCATGACCGCGATCAGCGCGCCCTTCATCGGCGCTCAGATCTTCGCCTTCACCAATGAAGTTTACGGGCGCATTGCCACCGGCTTTTAGCGCGCGTTCTCACGACGGACCATATCCGGGGAAGAATTGATCATGTCGGAGATGCTGCTCACTGCGGGCGATGGGCTCGAAAAGAAGTCGAAGCGGGATATCGGCTTCGCCACCTTGATCATCGGCATGCTGGTCATTCTGTTCCTGCCGATCCCCACCTTTCTGATCGATTTCGGCCTCGCCTTGTCGATCGCCTTCTCGGTGTTGATCCTGATGGTGGCTCTGTGGATCCAGAAGCCTCTCGAATTCTCCTCTTTCCCGACGGTGCTTTTGATCGCGACCGTGCTGCGCCTCGCGCTCGGCGTGGCGACGACGCGCCTCATCCTTGCCCACGGCAATGAAGGTGTGACGGCCGCAGGCAACATCATCAACGGCTTTTCCATGTTCGTCATGGGCGGCGATTTTGTCATCGGCATCGTCGTCTTCCTCATTCTCGTCACGGTGAACTTCCTCGTCATCACCAAGGGCGCGACGCGTATCGCCGAAGTCGGTGCGCGATTTACGCTCGATGCCATCCCTGGCAAGCAGATGGCGATCGACGCCGATCTCAACGCCGGCCTCATCGACGACAAGGAAGCCCAGCTGCGCCGCCGCGAACTGGAGGAGGAAAGCTCCTTCTTCGGCTCTATGGATGGCGCATCGAAGTTCGTTCGCGGCGAGGCGATCGCCAGCCTCATCACCATTGCCGTCAACATCTTCGGCGGCATCATCATTGCCACGACCCGCTACGGCATGCCGCTCGACGAGGCGGCTGACGTCTTCACGCGCCTGTCGGTCGGCGACGGTCTGGTGGCTCAGATCCCGGCTCTCGTCGTCTCCCTCGCCGCCGGCCTCCTCGTTTCCAAGGGAGGCACGCGCGGCTCGGCAGAAAAAGCCGTGTTTGGCCAGCTCGGCGCCTATCCGAAAGCGCTCGGCGTCGCCGCTGCGCTCATGTTCATCTTCGCCTTGATGCCCGGCCTGCCGCTCCTGCCCTTTGGCGCGCTCGGGGGGTTCCTCGCCTTCGTCGCCTACACCATTCCCCGTCAGCAGGAGGCGAAGCGCCAGGAAGCTGAGACGAAGGAAAAAAAGAAGAAGGAAGCTGCCGAGGTGGAAGCGCGCAATTCCGTCAAGGAATCGCTGCGCACTTGCGAGATCGAGTTGTGCATCGGCAAGCAGCTCGCAACGCAAATCCTCTCCAACATGCCCGAGATCGCTCATCGCGTCAGCCGCATGCGGCGCAAGTTCGCGCAGCAATACGGTTTCGTGGTGCCTGAGATCAAACTCACGGAAAGCCTCAACGTCCCGTCGAAGAGCTACGAGATCCGCATCCACGGAACGGTCTTCGCGACCTGCGAAATGCGCATCGGCGAATTGCTGGTCGTCACCGGCGACAATGCGAGACCGGACGTGCCCGGCGACACAGTACGCGAGCCCGCCTTCGGCATGCAGGCGATGTGGATCTCCGACGCCTTCGCCACGGAGGTTCGCCGCGAGGGCTACACGCCGATCGACAATCTCTCCGTGGTGCTCACCCATGTGAGCGAGGTCATCCGCAACAATCTGGCGCAGCTCCTGTCCTACAAGGACGTGCGCATGCTGCTCGACCGGCTGGAGCCGGAGTACAAGCGCCTGGTCGACGACATCTGCCCGAGCCACATCACCTATTCTGGGCTTCAGGCAGTCTTGAAGCTCCTGCTCACGGAACGCGTCTCGATCCGCAATCTGCATCTCATTCTGGAAGCGCTGGCGGAGATCGTCCCGCATGCCCGCCGCTCCGAGCAGATTGCCGAACATGTGCGTATGCGCATGGCGCAGCAGATCTGCGGTGACCTTGCCCAGGGCGGTGTGCTCAACGTTCTGAGGCTCGGCAATCGCTGGGACCTGGCTTTCCATCAGAGCCTGAAGCGCGATGCCAAAGGCGAGGTCATCGAGTTCGACATTGATCCGCGCCTGGTGGAGGAATTCGCCAGCGAGGCATCCGAAGTCTTGCGTGCGCGCCTCGCCGAAAACGAGAGCATCGTGCTGGTGACCGCACCGGAAGCCCGGATCTACGTGCGCATGATCATCGAACGCATGTTTCCTTCGCTTGCGGTTCTCTCACATCTGGAGATCGCCCGTGGCATCGAGATCAAGTCGCTCGGATCGATCTCGTGACCGAGCTCGCCTCGGAGACGATCCTCGCCGTCTTCCTCGTCTTCTGCCGAATTGGCGGCTGCCTGATGCTGATGCCGGGCTTTTCGAGTTCGCGCATACCCGTGCAGTTTCGCCTGTTCATCGCAGTGGCGATCACGCTGACATTGTCACCGATGCTGATCGGCTACACCCGCCCGTTGGTGGGCGACGGTACGCCTGCGGCGATGCTGCAAGCGATCGTCTCGGAGCTTCTGATCGGCGTCTTGATCGGGCTCGTCGGCCGCGTCTTCTTCCTGGGGCTGCAGACGATCGCCGTGGCCGTCAGCCAGTCGATCGGCCTCTCGGCGATGCCGGGCATCGCGGTGGAGGAAGATACCCAGCTACCGACCGTCGCATCGCTGTTCTCGCTGACGGCCATCACCATCATGTTCATCACCGACCAGCACTGGTTGTTGCTGTCGGGGCTGATCGATTCGTACCAGACGTTGCCGGCGGCGCAGGGCTTCGACGCGCAAGGCGCACTCATCAATCTGACCGATCAGCTTTCGGCAGTTTTCTTCCTCGTTTTGCGCATCGGCAGTCCGTTTCTTGTCTACTCGATCGTCATCAATCTCGCGATCGGCATCACCAACAAGCTGAGCCCGCAGATCCCGGTCTATTTCATTTCCATGCCGTTCGTGACGGCGGGCGGCCTCATCCTCCTGATGATGGTCGCGCACGAATTTCTGGCGAATTTCATCGATGCCTTCGGCATCTGGTTGGTGGGAGGCTAATCCAGTGAAAGACCGCAGCAAGAAGATCGAGCGCATTCTGCAAGTGCAAAAGAAAATGCACGAAGTCGCAGAATGGGAACTTGCCGATATCTCACGGCAGGGCAGCGCGCTCGATCAGGAACGTCGGGCGCTGATCGAAGCGTTGAACGACGACGACACATTCCACGGGCTGTTCGTGGACGCCAAGGTGAAACGTCTGTCACGCCTCAGCAGCGAGGCCGATCAGCTCGCCCGTCGCCAGGCCGAGCAGACCGCTCAGGTGCTCGCTCAGGCGCGCCGCCTGAAGACCACCGAAAGGCTCTCCGGCAAGCTTGAGCGCGAGAGCCGCAAGGCGGAAGAACGCCGGAGTTTTCAGCTGCTTTTAGAAGCTTTCGCACGTCCGACGGATGCAAGCCCCGCGTAAGGGAAACCCGCAATAAGCCTGCGAAGACTTAATCTGTCGCAGGTGACTTATGTCGATCAGCCCGCCGTCCGACATCGTTCTGGACGTTGCTCGCGCCGCAAGCCCGACCCGTTATCAAGAGGCCGCGGCACGGCTGACGCGCCTTTCTCCATCATCCGGCACGACACCGGCCGCCTACACCGCGGCCAACGATGCCTTTGAAGACGTTTTCGACCAGGTCACGAAGCCTGGTGCGACGGGGCCGGAGGAAACGACGAAGACGGCCGAACGGCCGATTTCCCCGGTCATCCAGATGCCCTTCGATTCCGCGCAGGCTTTGTCGCGATTGAAGACGAGCACCTCCCTTGCCCATTCCAGCCTGTCGTCGCCCAAGGCGGGCGACGATCCCATGACCGGCTTTGAGGCGATGTTCCTGTCGACCTTCGTGCAGACGATGCTCCCGGCGAGCACGGACGCGATGTTCGGTGGCGGCCAGGCCGGTGAGATGTGGCGCTCGATGCTCGCCCAGCAGATCGCCACGAAGATGGCCGCAGCCGGCGGCATCGGCATCGCTGATGCCGTGCGCACCGCCGAGGCCACCCCCGCACTACCCGAAAACGCGAATGGTCTGATCTAGAGAGGAGCCAGCCATGAATGCGATGTCACGTTCGGCCAATCCGGCCGCAAGCCGCGCCTTGACGACCTGCATCGGACGTCTTGAGGAGCTTGTTGACCAGGAAAGCGAGGCGCTGAGCCACAATCAGCCGATCGATCTTCAGGAATTCAATCACCGCAAGAGTCGTGCGCTTCTGGAGCTGTCTCGCATGGCTCGCGCGGTTCCAGCCGAGAACATCAGCACCGACGCCCGCATCGGCATCATCCGCCTGCGCGAGAAGCTTCAGCGCAATCAGGACCTGCTCAAGACCCATATCAGCGCCGTACAGACGGTCGCGGGACTGATCGCCAAGGCGATGTCGGATGCTGAGTCCGACGGCACGTATTCGGTGCCGCTTGGAGCGCGGGTCTGATGGTCAAGACCCTCGGCATCGGCATATGGGCGTGCCTCGTCGCACTGCTTGCAAGCTTCTTTGCCGCGCAATGGAAGGCGGATGTGAAGCCCGCTCCTGATGAGGGCCCGGCCCTCGTCGGGCTGGAGCATCGCAAACTCGAACCGATGACCGTGCCCGTCATTCAGGACGGCGTTTTGCAGGGCTACATCCTCGCCCGCCTCGTCTTCACCGCCGATGCCGGCGCGATGAGCAAGCTCTCCATGGATCCCGCGCCCTTCGTCACCGACGAAGCATTTCGTGAATTCTACAACAACGGCAAAGTCGAGTTTGGCCGCCTGGCAAAATACAATCTCGATCGCCTGATCAGCAACATCAAAGAAAACACCAACAAGAGATTGGGCCCTGGATTTATTCAGGACATCCTTGTGGAAGAAATCAACTACGTCGACCGACGAAGCATGGGTCAATCCTAAGGCCTCATGGGTTTCATGCCTGGAGGCTGCAGAGGGAATAAGATGAAGATCAGCGGGAAGATCTATGCGATCGTGGGGGTGCTCGGCCTCGCCACCATCCTCGTGGCCGCCATGGCGACTTACGCGCTGAAACAGAGCGCGGAGCGGACCGTCGACCTGGAACGGCTCGCGGAAGCTGCAATCAACGGCCAGAGGATGAACCGGCTGATCACCGCGGTCGTGATGGATTCGCGCGGGATCTACTCCGCCGACGACGACGCAGCGGTGGCGACCTTCGGTCAGGCAATCACTCAAAGTCTCACCGATCTCGACGTCCTGCTCGCCGAAACGCGCCCGCTTCTCCTCGACCCGCAGAGTCTCGAACAACTCGATAAGCTCAACGAGGAATTCCAGGTTTTCAAGGACTTCCGCGAGAGCCTTGTGCAGCTCGCCACCCGCATCTCACCGATGACGGCGAAAACCGTCGGAAACAACGAGGTGAATACTGCCAACAGGCTCGCCCTGCAGGCGGACATCGACGGCTTTATCGATGCGCGACGCACGCAAGTGGAAGAAATCAAACAGGAGATCGCCACCGCTGATCGCCGGATGATGACCACGATCATCGCCGTCGCGGCCGCTGGCCTCCTGATCGGCGCAGCCATCGCGATCTTCATCGGCACGCGCAAGATTAGCCGACCTCTCATCCGTGTGACTGACGTTCTAAAGCGTATGGCGGCGGGTGAACTCGACGTCGAGATCGAAACCCGGCGCTCCAAGGACGAGATCGGCGAGATCTGGGCAACGACAGAACGTTTTCTCGCCGAGCTACGCGAAACCGAACGTCTTCGCGGCGAACAGGCCGAGCTTGCCGCAAAGGCGGAAGAAGACAAGCGCAAGGCCATGCACGCTCTGGCGGACGAGTTCGAGCTCGAGGTCTCAGGCGTCGTGCGATCCGTCGTCTCCGCCGTCACCCGGCTCAAGCAATCCGCGTCGACCATGAGTTCGTCGGCGGAGAAGACAAACCACCAGGCGACCGTCGTCGCGTCGGCAGCCGAGGAGGCAACGCACAATGTCCAGACGGTTGCCTCGGCGGCCGAGGAACTGGCAGCCTCCATCCGCGAGATCGGTCAGCAAGTCGAGTTATCGGCGAAAATTGCCGGGCAAGCGAACGGTCAGGCGGTCAACACCACAGAGATCGTTCGTGGTCTCGCGTCCAGTGCCGAGCGCATCGGGCAAGTCGTCAACCTCATCACCGACATCGCCGCGCAGACGAACTTGCTGGCCCTGAACGCCACCATCGAAGCAGCACGGGCTGGCGAGGCAGGCAAGGGATTTGCGGTCGTCGCTATGGAAGTGAAGACGCTCGCCGAGCAGACCTCCAGAGCAACCGGCGAGATCTCTCAGCAGATCACGGCCGTACAGGATGCGACCAACGAGGTCGTCGACGCGATCGGGTCGATCAGCACCACGATCCAGCAGATCGACGAGATCGCATCAACGATCGCATCCTCGGTGGAAGAACAAGGTTCGGCGACAGGCGAAATCGCCCAGAACGTTCAGCAGGCTGCTCAGGGCACCCAGGAAGTCTCCTCAAACATCATCGCCGTCACGGCAGCCTCCGACGACACCGGACGCGTCTCAAGCGAGATCGTACACGCCGCAAACGACCTCGATAGCCGCGCGGCAGGACTGCGCCAGCAAGTCGATATCTTCATCGAACGGGTGCGAGCCGCCTGATCGAGAGCCGCCCTCGAAGGGCCCCTCCCACCAAAGGACGTCGGCCTCAGGGCCCGAAACGGAATGAGACCCATGAGAATTACCGGCAAGATCAACACCATCGTGGCCATACTCGGCGTCGTGACGATAGGTGTCGGCGCCATCGCCATTTATGCAATCAACGAGATGCACCGCACGGCAGAGGAGTTCGACAGAACGTCCTCCCGCGCACTTTTGATGCAGCAGATCGGCACGCAGGTCATCCAGGCGAGCAAGTCATCAAGCGGCGTCTACCTCGCCGATGGCCCCGCCGACGCCGCCAAATACGGCAAAGAAGTCATGGCCGCGCTCGATGAAATCGACACAGACTTTGGCCGCCTCGAGAGCCTTACGCCAGCTGAAGACATGCCTGTGGTCGAGGAGCTCGGCAAGAACCTTGCGAATTACCGGGCGGAACGCACGGAATTGGTGCGCCGCGGTGTCGAAATCAGTCCGGACGCGGCGCGTGCCTACGGCACCAGCGATGAAGTCCGCGGCGGACGTAAGGGCCTACAAGCGAGCTTGGCGGCGGGAGTTGAGAACGTTGCTGGGCGCCTCGACCCGCTTCGCGCTTACATGCTGTCGCTCAACAAGAGCATGCTCATCCTGATCTGCTCCGTCATCGCAGCCGGCCTGTTCCTCGGCATCGGGATCGCCATGTGGATCGGCACCCGCCAGATCAGCCGTCCCCTCGTCCGCCTCACCGGCACGCTGAAGCGTATGGGCGGAGGCGACCTCAACGTCTCTATCGAGCAGAAGCGCTCCGGTGACGAGATCGGCGAAATCTGGGAAGCAACAGAGCATTTCGTCGTCGCGCTCAAGGAGACCGAGACGCTGCGCGAACAGCAGCAGCAGGCCGAAGAGCGTGCCGAGGCGGACAAGCGCCGGATGATGAATGCGCTCGCCGACGATTTCGAACATGAAGTCTCGAGCGTCGTGCGCTCGGTTGTCTCCGCCGCAATGCAGCTGAAGCAGTCGGCTTCGACGATGGGCGCCTCTGCCGATGAGACGAACCATCAGTCGACGGTGGTCGCAGCCGCGGCCGAACAGGCGACCGTGAATGTGCAGACGGTTGCCTCGGCTGCTGAAGAACTGGCCGCCTCCGTCCGCGAGATCGGCCAGCAGGTGGCGATGTCCGCCACGATCGCAGGTCAGGCCAACGGCCAGGCCACCAACACCGGTGAAGTGGTGCGCGGCCTCGCCTCCAGCGCCCAGCGCATCGGCCAGGTGGTCAACTTGATCACCGACATCGCAGCCCAGACGAACCTCTTGGCTTTGAACGCGACTATCGAGGCAGCCCGCGCCGGCGAGGCCGGCAAGGGCTTTGCGGTCGTCGCCATGGAAGTGAAGACGCTCGCAGAACAGACCTCAAAGGCCACGGGTGAGATCTCGCAGCAGATCACGGCTGTGCAGGATGCCACCAACGAGGTCGTCAAGGCGATCGAATCGATCACCGGTACGATCAAGCAGATCGACGAGATCTCCTCCACGATCGCCTCCTCGGTCGAGGAGCAGGGCTCTGCCACCGGCGAGATCGCCCAAAACGTTCAGCAAGCCGCCGAAGGGACCCAGGAAGTGTCGACGAGCATCGTCTCGGTGTCACGGGCGGCCAACGAGACCGGACGGGTCTCAAGCGAAATCGTGCAGGCTGCCGGTGACCTCGACAGCCAGGCCGAGAACTTACGCAGCCAGGTCGATGCCTTCATCGGCCGCGTACGGGCTGCCTAATAACAGAGCATTGCAATGCTCGCCTTTTGACTTGCGTCGGCCCGCAGGGCCGGCGCGACCCTTGCAGGAGTTCGGAAAATGAAAATAAGTCATAAAATATATATGATGCTGGGCGTCCTAGGCGTCGCAAGCATCTTTGTCGGGGGAATGGGTCTTTATGCTTTGAAGCGTAGCGAGAATTTGGCCGACCGCTACGCGCGCAACGCGGAAATGACGATCCGCATGGAACGGGTCAACGGTCTTATCTCCAAAGTCGTGATGGATTCACGCGGCATCTATGTGAGTAAGACTCCGGAAAAGACGAAGGCATTCGCCGCGGGCCTCATGCAGAGCCTCGACGAACTCGACGCCGCGGCCGCCGAAGCGCGGAGTTACGTCAGGACGCCCGAGCGAGCCAGAGCCTTCGACGACGTTATCGCAGGAATTGCCGACTTCCGTGCCTACCGCACAGAAACCGTCCGCCTCGGCCTCGAAGTCTCGCCGGATGCAGCCAATATACAAGGCAACAATGAAGAAAACCGGGCGAACCGCAAGGCTCTGCAAACCGACGTCGATGCGGTAAGGGCCGATCTTCAGCACGAGCTCAAACCGATCCTTGCCGAGATGGCCACCCTCGGCGAGCGCATGACGCTTCTGATCGTGGCGACGATGCTGATCGGTCTCGCAGCAGGCGCTGCAATCGCCGTGTGGATCGGCACGCGTCAGATCAGCCGCCCGCTCACCCGCGTCAGCGGTACGCTGAAGCGCATGGCGGCCGGGGATCTCGACGTGACAATCGAGCAGAACCGTTCCTCCGACGAGATCGGAGAACTCTGGGGCACGACAGAACATTTTCTCCAGGAGTTGCGCGAGAACGAAAGGATGCGCGCCGAACAGCAGCAGGCGGAAGCGCACGCAGAAGAGAAGAAGCGCCAGATGATGAACGCGCTCGCCGACGATTTCGAACGGGAAGTCTCAGGCGTCGTCCGCTCGGTCGTGTCGGCCGCCGCACAGCTTAAGCAGTCCGCTTCCACCATGGGGGCCTCGGCCCAGGAAACGAACCAGCAGTCGACCGTGGTCGCGGCCGCCGCCGAACAGGCGACGACCAACGTCCAGACGGTTGCATCGGCAGCCGAGGAGCTTGCCGCCTCCGTCCGCGAGATCGGTCAGCAGGTGTCGATGGCCGCGAGCGTCGCCGACCAGGCGAACGGTCAGGCGTCCAACACCAGCGAAGTGGTTCGCGGTCTTGCCGCCAGCGCGCAGCGCATCGGCCAGGTCGTCAATCTGATCACCGACATCGCCTCGCAGACCAATCTGTTGGCCCTGAACGCGACGATCGAGGCAGCCCGCGCCGGCGAGGCCGGCAAGGGCTTTGCGGTCGTCGCCATGGAAGTGAAGACGCTCGCAGAACAGACCTCAAAGGCCACGGGCGAGATCTCGCAGCAGATCACGGCCGTCCAGGACGCCACCAGCGAAGTCGTCAAGGCGATCGAATCGATCACCGGCACGATCAAGCAGATCGACGAGATCTCCTCGACGATCGCCTCCTCGGTCGAGGAACAGGGCTCGGCTACTGGCGAGATCGCCCAGAACGTTCAGCAGGCCGCACAGGGCACCCAGGAGGTGTCCACAAGCATCGTTTCGGTGTCGCGAGCAGCCAACGAAACCGGGCGCGTTTCCGGAGAGATCGTGCAAGCTGCAGGCGATCTCGACAGTCAGGCGGAAAACCTGCGCGCTCAGGTCGACGCTTTCATCAGTCGGGTTCGCGCCGCTTAGCACGGCCTACGGCGCCGGCTCAGCCGGACCGCGCGCTTCTAAATGCGCCTTCGACAGGCCCTCCGACAGGGGGGCCTGTTCGCGTTTGTGGCTCAAAACACACAGCATCCGAACCCATCCAGATCACCGCGCAAATACACCCAGAACGAGATATTTAGGCAAGCTACACGCAAGTCTTGAGTGGTTTTGTCCTGTCTGCGAGGCGAGACGAAGTCCGCGAATCGTCTGAAATTTCAGAGTCTTCAGCACACTTCACTTGCACGCAAATCACCGCTGCAATGCCACGGGGCATCGGATCAAAGGGCGTATCCCACAGGCGCGAGAAATGCCGCCTGTTTCGCCGCCCGGTCGGTCCATCAGTCCGTCGGCTACGAGCAGACAACGGACAGGTCCGTCCAGATGCGTCACGGACGATCACGTACCCGACACTGCAACAGCAGCAGATAACCACCCCCGGCAGGCGAGCCATCAACTGCCAGCTACGAGCAAGCTTTGAAAGCTAGATGCAGGGCAGGCTCGGAACGGAGAATGTGATGAAGCTGAATTTGAAGTCCACGCTGACAGCGATCTTCGGCGTTTTGATCGTCATAATGATCGCACTCGGATGGACGTCCGTGAGCAAACTCGCCCAAATTCAGGCGAACGTCGAGAACGAGGCCCTTAACTGGGTTCCGAGCATCGACACGATCAACAAGATCAACACCGCCACCTCTGACCTGCGCATCGCACAGATTGCCAATCTCCTGGCCACCGACCCGCAGGAGCAGCAGACTCTGAAAGCTGCAATCGCGGAAAATATCGGAGAAATCGCCACGCTGCGCGCGAAGTACGAGCCGCTGATTTCCTCCGATGAAGAGCGCAAGCTCTATAAGGATTTCTCCGCCAAGTTCACCGAGTATCTCAGCCTCGAGCCGCAGGTCGCCCGCCTCATCACAGCCGGACAGACCGCGGAAGCCAATGATCTGCTCCGCGGTCAGATGAGGCGGATCTTCGATTCCTTCTCCAACGACCTGATGAGCGCCGTCCAGATCAACAATGATGGCGCGGCAAGCGATTACGCGGAGTCGGTGTCGGCCTACAATTCCGCACGCCTTCAGATGTTCATTGCCATTGCCTTCGGCGTCATCATCGCCGGCGCCGCAATGGTCTACGTCTCCACCGGCGTGATCCGCCCGATCGGCCGCATCACCGGCGTCATGACCGACTTGAGCGCCGGCAAGCTCGACACCGAGATCCCGTATGCCGACAAGCAGAACGAGATTGGCGAAATGTCGAAGGCGATCGCGATCTTCCGCGACGGTCTCGCCGAGGCCGAGCGTCTGCGCGGCGAACAGGAAGAGCTCGCCGCTCGCGCCGAAGAAGACAAGCGCAAGGCCATGCACGCGCTCGCCGACGATTTCGACCGGGAAGTCTCGAGCATCGTGCGCACGGTGGTCTCCGCCGTCACGCAACTGAAGCAGTCGGCCTCGACGATGAGTTCTTCCGCTGAGGAAACCAATCGTCAGTCGACCGTGGTTGCAGCAGCCGCCGAACAGGCGACCACTAACGTCCAGACGGTCGCATCGGCCGCTGAAGAACTTGCTGCCTCGGTTCGTGAGATCGGTCAGCAGGTCTCGATGGCCGCCAATGTCGCCGGCCACGCGAATGGTCAGGCGTCCAACACCGGCGAAGTGATTCGCGGTCTTGCCGCCAGCGCCCAGCGCATCGGCCAGGTCGTCAACCTCATCACCGACATCGCCTCGCAGACCAATCTGTTGGCCCTGAACGCCACCATCGAGGCGGCTCGTGCCGGAGAGGCCGGCAAGGGCTTTGCGGTCGTCGCCATGGAAGTGAAGACGCTCGCAGAACAGACCTCTAAGGCGACCGGCGAGATCTCGCAGCAGATCACAGCTGTGCAGGAAGCCACCAACGAGGTCGTCAAAGCGATCGAATCGATCACCGGCACGATCAAGCAGATCGACGAAATCTCCTCGACGATCGCCTCCTCGGTCGAAGAGCAGGGCTCGGCTACTGGCGAGATCGCCCAAAACGTTCAGCAGGCTGCTCAGGGGACGCAGGAGGTTTCCACCAACATCGTCGCCGTCACGAGTGCGGCCAACGACACCGGACGCGTCTCTAGCGAGATCGTCCACGCCGCCAACGACCTCGACACCCAGGCTTCAAGCCTCCGTCAGCAGGTCGACATCTTCATCGAAAGGGTGCGGGCCGCTTAGGCCCCACCCCCCCCGAAGCCAATCGGAGCCCCGCAATGGATGAACTGCTTCGCGAGTTCCTGACTGAGACGAACGAGAGCCTGGACGTCGCCGACGTCGAGCTCGTGAAGTTCGAGCAGGAACCGAACAACGCCGCCATTCTCAACAACATCTTCCGTCTCGTGCACACCATTAAGGGCACCTGCGGTTTCATCGGCCTGCCTCGCCTGGCGAAGCTTGCCCATGCCGCTGAGACGTTGATGGACAAGTTCCGCGAAGGCGTGCCCGTCACGCCGGCAGCGGTGAGCCTGGTCCTCAAGACCATCGACAGGATCAAGGACATCCTGGCGAAGCTCGAAGAGAATGGCGGGCAGGAGCCTGAAGGAAGCGACGCAGACCTCATCGAACTTCTGGAAAAGATGGCGGCGGGGGAAACCGTTTCAGAGGAGGTCGTCGAAGAGGCCGAGGTGACCGTCGGCACCATCGTCGACCAGGTGCTGGAACGTCCGCTGATGCCGGGCGAAATCCCGCTCGACGAACTGGAGCGGATCTTCCGCGAGACGGAAGTGGAAAACCCGGCTGCCAAGGGCAAAACGAAGGCAAAAAAAGCCCCGGCCAAAGCGAAAGAAAAGGCTTCTTCAAGCGAGGAGAAGCCTTCTCCCGCGGCCGCGCCGGCAAAGAAGGAAGAGCCCGAGACGAAGGCACCGGTCGCTAAGGCGCCTGAAACACCGGCCAAAAAGCCGGTTGAAGACCAGCCTGCTGCCAACAACAGCTCGAGCGTTTCCTCCCAGTCAATCCGCGTCAATCTCGATGCACTCGAGCATTTGATGACGATGGTCTCCGAGCTGGTTCTGACCCGCAATCAGCTCATGGAGATCGCGCGCCGTCAGGAAGATTCCGACTTCAAGGTCTCGCTGCAGCGTCTGTCGACGGTGACGGCCGAGCTTCAGGAAGGCGTCATGCGCACGCGCATGCAGCCCATCGGCCATGCCTGGCAGAAGCTGCCCCGCATCGTGCGCGATCTTGCACAGGATCTCGGCAAGCAGATCGAGCTGGAGATGGTCGGCGCCGATACCGAACTCGATCGCCAGGTCCTCGATCTGATCAAGGACCCGCTCACCCATATGGTGCGCAATTCCGCTGATCACGGCCTGGAAACGACGGAAGAGCGCCGCCTCGCGGGCAAGCCCGAGAAGGGGCTGGTGCGGCTTTCCGCCTTCCACGAGGGCGGTCACATCATCATCGAGATCAGCGATGACGGTCGCGGCCTCAACACCGACCGCATCCGCGAGAAAGCGCTGGAAAACCGTCTGGCGACGGAAGCCGAACTCGCCAAGATGTCGGATGCCCAGATCCATCGTTTCATCTTCCACGCCGGCTTCTCGACCGCGGAAAAGGTGACGAGCGTCTCCGGCCGTGGTGTCGGCATGGACGTCGTGCGCTCCAACATCGAGATCATCGGTGGCAATGTCGACGTGCGCTCCACGCAGGGCAAAGGCTCGACCTTCGTCATCAAGATCCCGCTCACTCTGGCGATCGTGCCGGCTCTGATCGTGGAAGTTGCCGGCGAGCGTTTTGCTGTGCCGCAGCTGGCCGTGGTCGAGCTCGTTCGCATCCAGCCGGATTCCGAGCACAAGATCGAACGTCTCAAGGACGCACCCGTCCTGCGTCTGCGCGACAAGCTCCTGCCGATCGTTCATCTCGGTGCGCTTCTCGGCAGCGTCAAAGACGAGCTCGCAGACCAGGAGAGCGGTTTCATTGCCGTCATGCAGGTCGGCAATCAGATCTTCGGCGTCATCGTCGACGCGGTCTTCCACACCGAGGAAATCGTGGTGAAGCCGATGTCCTCCATGCTGCGCCACATCGGCATGTTCTCCGGCTCGACGATCTTGGGCGACGGACGCGTGATCATGATCGTCGATCCGAACGGTGTCGCCCAGCAGGCTGCGAGCAGCATCGAGCAGACAATCGCCACGGCCACCGCCGATGCGCAGGAACAAGAGGAATCGAACGACGCCGTTTCCATGCTCGTCTTCCGGGCAGGTGGTCGCGAGCCGAAAGCGGTGCCACTGTCGCTCGTCACACGCCTCGAGGAATTCGAGACCGAAAAGGTCGAATGGGCCGGGGGTCAGCCGATCCTCAACTACCGCGGTGCGCTCATCCCGCTCGTCTACGTCAACCACGAAGTGGAACAGCGCACGACGGGAACCCAGCCGATGCTCGTCTTCTCCGACGACGGCAACACGATGGGCCTCGTCGTCGACGAAATCGTCGACATCGTCCAGGAGCCGCTCAATATCGAGCTTCCCTCCGAGACGCCGGGGCTTCTCGGCAGCGCCGTGCTCGGTGGCAAGGCGACGGATATCGTCGACATCTCGCATTTCCTCGAGATCGCCTTCCGCGACGCCCCCGAACAGGCTGAACGCAAGGGCAAGAAGCTCCTCTTCGTCGGGGGGAACGTCTTCTACCGCAACATGGTGGAGCCGATCCTGCGCAGCGCCGGCTATCGGGTGTCGCTGGCCTCGAGCGCGGAAGATGCCCTCGCTCAGATTACCGAAGGGCATCGCTTCGACCTCGTGGTCACCGACCTCGACACCCCGGCGATGGACCCGGCCGCCTTCGCGGCTGCCATACGCGGCCAGGCGGAAATGCAGCATGTCCCCCTGATGGCACTCGGCAGCGCCAAGTCTCGGGTGCGCCCGGGTGAGGAGAACCTCATCGGCTTCGATCGCATCACTACAAAGATCGATCGCAGCGAACTCATCGCGGCGATCAAGCAATGCGCCCCGATCTATGGAGAAGCAGCATGAGCCAGCATAACGTCCACGACGTGCGGACGTCGGCCGCCAATCAGTATGTCACCGTCCGCATCGGTGGCCAGCGCTTCGGCCTCCCGATCGCAGCGGTCCACGAGGTGTTCGTCCCCGAACAGGTGACGCGCGTTCCCCTCGCCCCGAAGGAAGTGGAAGGCGTCCTCAATCTGCGTGGACGCATCGTCACCACCATCGATCTTCGCCAGTTGCTCGGCTTCCCGCCGAGCGATGCGAAGGAAAAGATGGCCGTCGGCATCGAGTACAAGAGCGAATCCTTCGGCCTCATCATCGATGAGGTCGGCGAGGTCATGCACTTGGAAGAGGCTCTCGAGCCCTGCCCTCCAAACCTCGACCCGCGCTGGGCCGAGATCGTCAAGGGTGTCTATCACGTCTCGGGCGAGCTCATGCTGATCCTCGACGTCGAAGCAGCCCTTGCCCGCGTAACTGTCGCTCTTGCTGCCTGACACAAGCAGCTTTCCAAGGAGCCCGCGATGAAAACCTGCCTTGTGGTGGATGATTCCTCCGTTGTTCGAAAAGTGGCCCGGCGCATGCTGGAAGAGATGAGCTTCCAGGTGCGCGAAGCCGACAATGGCGAGACCGCGATGGAGCGGTGCCAGGAGGCGATGCCGGATGCGATCCTTCTGGATTGGAACATGCCGGTCACCGATGGTCCGCATTTTCTCAGGGCTCTGCGCAAGCGGCCGGACGGAGAGGCGCCGCGCGTGATCTTCTGCACGACGGAGAATGATCTCGATCACATCGCGCGCGCCATCGAGGATGGGGCCGACGAGTACATCATGAAGCCCTACGACGCCGAAATCCTGCGCGAAAAGCTGGAATCCGTCGGCATTCTCGCGAGGGCGACATGAACGCGATCGCCGCCCCTCCACCTGGCACCCGCCCCGCTGCGGCCCGCCCGAAGAGCGACGAACCCATCCGCGTTATGGTGGTCGATGATTCCGCTTTTATTCGCGGCATCCTCGCCCGCTGGATCTCCGAGGAGCCGGACCTCGCTCTCGTCGCCTCCCATCCCAACGGGCGGCGGGCGGTCGATGATGTCATCCGTTCGCAGCCCGATGTCGCCATTCTCGATATCGAGATGCCGGAGATGGACGGGCTGCAGGCACTGCCCCTCATTCTCGAAAAGCGGCCGGGCACGGCCGTCATCATGGCCTCGACGCTCACGCGCCGTGGCGCCGAGGTCAGCATTCGTGCTCTGACGTTGGGGGCTGCCGATTATGTCCCGAAACCCGATTCCGCCAATGGCCTGCTGGCGGCGGCCGACTTCCGCCACGACCTGATTTCCAAGGTGCGCAGCCTTGGTGCCGGGGTGCGTCGCGGCAAGAGCTTCCGTACACCGGCTCCAACAACTGCGCGGCAGGCTCCTGGCGCATCCGCGCCGGCGGCCACACGTGGGGCCGCCATTCCCGCCGCAGCCAAGCCCAAGGTGCGTCTGCGCCCAGCATCGATGAGCGCGGTGCGTGCCTTGGCGATCGGCAGCTCCACGGGTGGTCCGCAGGCACTGACCCGCTTCTTCACCGATGCCGGCAGCGCACTGACGACCATTCCGGTGTTCGTGACGCAGCACATGCCGCCGACCTTCACCACGATCTTGGCCGAGCACATCGCGAAGGCGTCAGGTCGTCCGGCTGCCGAGGGGGTCGATGGCGAGCCCGTGCGTCCCGGTCACATCTACGTGGCTCCGGGTGGCAAGCACATGCTGGTCGCAAAATCGAACGGGACGACGGTGATCAAGCTCTCGGATGCACCGCCCGTCAACTTCTGCAAGCCGGCAGTGGATCCGATGTTTCAATCGATCTCTGACGTCTATGGCAGTGCAACCCTTGCCCTCGTTCTCACCGGCATGGGGTCCGACGGCGCCAAGGGAGCGACCATCATCGCCGACGGCGGCGGTGCCGTCATCGCGCAGGACGAAGCATCGAGCGTGGTCTGGGGCATGCCAGGCGCGACCGCCGAGGTCGGAGCCTGCTCCGAAATTCTACCGATAGCGGAAATCGGACCCCGCGTGGTTCGGCGAATCTCAGGAGGACGCTCATGATCACACCTGCGGACTACGAGTTCTTCCAGAGGTATCTGAAGGCGCAATCGGGCTTGGTCCTGCAGGAGGGGAAAACCTACTTGCTGGAGTCCCGCCTGCTTCCGGTGGCCACGCATTTCGGTCTGCCGAGTATCGCAGCACTTGCCGCAAAGTTGCGGCAGGGTTCCATGGAGATCGGCAAGGCGGTCGTCGATGCGATGACGACCAACGAGTCCTTCTTCTTCCGAGACAAAACGCCGTTCGATCTGTTCAGCGACGTGATGCTGCCGACGCTTTTGCGCAATCGCCCGGTGACCCAGCCATTGCGCATTTGGTGCGCGGCGGCCTCCTCCGGTCAGGAGCCCTACTCTCTCGCCATGATCCTTCGCGAGAAAGTGGGAATGGTCGGCGGACGCAAGGTCGAAATCATTGCGACCGACATTTCCGACGACATGCTGAAACGGGCGAGCGCCGGCATCTACACACAGTTTGAGGTTCAGCGCGGCCTGCCGGTCCAGCTGCTTCTCAAATACTTCAAGAAGAATGGAGAGAACTGGCAGATTTCCGACGATATCCGGCGCATGGTGACGTTCAGAAATCTCAACCTGCTGCACTCCTTCACCACCCTCGGCATGCTCGACATCGTCTTCTGCCGCAATGTGTTGATCTATTTCGACGCGGCCACGAAGGGCGACATTCTGGATCGGGTCTCGCGCAATTTGCGGCCGGACGGCTATCTCGTACTCGGCGGCGCCGAGACGGTGGTTGGCGTGAGCAGCAAGTTCACGCTCGTCCCCGGCCAGCGCAACCTTTATGGCCTTGCAGGCAGCCAATCGGCGGTCGTCGCGGCCTGATCAAAAGCCGCTCCGCACCAAGGCGGAGCGGCTATTTCTTCGACGTGCATCCCATCGTCACACGCCCTGATCTATCAGCGCTCAGGGCGTGTGATGGACCCAAGCTTCAGCTTGCCAGGATAGGTCCGCTAGAGTACCTTTTAGGCGAAGCGGCAAAACTGCGACGTCCGTCGCAGTCCCCCACGCCGCCAGCGAAGACTGGCCTGTCTCCATGACAAGAAAGCTCCTGCTCGTCCTCCTCATTGCGGCAATTGTGGCCGGCGTCGGCTATTCCTATTGGCCCGAGCTCAAAACCCTCGCCACCGGCGAGGATGAGAACGCGGCGATCGCCGCCAGCAATGGCCGTATCGAAGCGGTCGAGATCGACGTCGCCAGCAAGACGGCCGGGCGGCTGCAGGAGGTCTATGTCCAGGAGGGCGACTATGTCGCCGCGGGTGAGGAGCTCGCCAAGATGGATACCGCCTCGCTCGAAGCGCAATTGCGCGAGGCGAAGGCGCAATTGCGCTCTGCCGAAATCGGCATCGACACGGCCAAAAGCCAGGTGACGCAGCGCCAGGCGGAGAAGGAAGCAGCCGAAGCCACCGTCGCGCAGCAAGATGCTACGCTGGAGGCCGCAGAAAAGCGTCTCACCCGCAGCCAGACCTTGTCGGAGCGGGGCACCGGCTCCGTCCAACAATATGACGACGACAAGGCCGCCTACGAAGGCGCCAAGGCGGCGCTCGCGGCCGCAAAAGCCAAGGTGGCAGCAGCCGACGCGGCGCTCGGATACGCGCGCGCGGGGGTCATCAACGCCGAAGCGCAAGTGGACGCCGTGCGCGCCACCGTGGAGCGGATCAAAACCGATCTCGACGACAGCACGCTCACCTCACCCCGGATGGGCCGCATTCAGTATCGTGTCGCCCAGCCTGGCGAGGTCGTGAACGCCGGCAGCGCGATTTTGAACCTCGTCGACCTGTCGGATGTCTACATGACGTTCTTCCTGCCTACGCTTCAGGCGGGCCGTGTGGCACTGGGGGCTGAGGCGCGCATCGTGCTCGACGCCGCCCCGCAATATGTGATCCCGGCGACCATTTCCTATGTCGCCGACGTCGCCCAGTTCACGCCCAAAACCGTGGAAACGGCCGAAGAGCGGCAAAAATTGATGTTCCGCGTCAAAGCTCAGATCCCCTCTGAGCTGCTCAAGGAGCATATCCGCTACGTCAAAACCGGTTTGCCCGGAATGGCCTATGTGAAGACGGACAGCGATGCCGCTTGGCCGGACCATCTGAAGGTCAATGTGCCGCGAGGGGGCTCGCCAGAGCCTGAGCCCGGGGGCGCGCTGACGGGCGCAGAATGAAGCCGCCCCTGCCGACGTCCAATTCTGACGGCGAGACGCATCCGCCGGTCGCGACCCTCGCGCATGTGGCGCTGCGGTTTGGTGCCACTAAGGCGCTCGACGATATCACGCTCGACATTCCTACCGGGCGCGCCGTGGCGCTCATCGGTCCCGACGGGGTCGGCAAATCGAGCCTCTTTTCCCTCATCTCCGGAGCCCGTCGCGTCCAGAAGGGCGAGGTTGACGTGCTCGGCGGCAGCATGAAGGATTCCCGCCACCGCGCCGCGGTTTGCCCGCGCATCGCCTACATGCCTCAAGGGCTCGGCAAGAACCTCTATCCGACACTGTCGGTGTCCGAGAACCTCGATTTCTTTGCCCGCCTCTTCGGCCACGGAAAGGTGGAACGGGAACGCCGCATCCACGAGCTGACCGAGGCCACGGGCCTCGGCCCCTTCCTGACACGCCCGGCGGGCAAATTGTCGGGCGGCATGAAGCAGAAGCTCGGTCTTTGCTGCGCACTCATTCACGACCCCGACCTCCTTCTTCTCGACGAGCCGACGACCGGCGTCGATCCCCTCTCCCGCCGTCAGTTCTGGGAACTGATCGACCAGATCCGGGCCGACCGCCCGACGATGAGCGTCGTGGTCGCCACCGCCTATATGGAAGAGGCCGCACGCTTCGACTGGCTCGTCGCCATGGATGGCGGCCATGTGCTCGCCACGGGAACGGCGGACGAGCTTCTTGAGAAAACCGGAACGCAGACGCTTGAGGCAGCTTTCATCGCGCTCCTGCCTGAAGAGAAGCAGGCCGGATATCAGCCGGTCGTCATCCCGCCGCAGTCACAAGAGGACGGCGGCGCCCCCGCCATTGAGGCGGAAGGGCTGACCATGCGCTTCGGCAGCTTCACCGCCGTCGACCATGTGAGCTTTCGCATTCCGCGCGGCGAGATCTTCGGCTTCCTCGGCTCCAACGGCTGCGGCAAGACGACGACGATGAAGATGCTGACCGGCCTGCTCGCCCCCTCGGAAGGCAAAGCCTTTCTCTTCGGCGAAGAGGTCGATCCGCGCGACCTCACCACGCGCGAGCGGGTGGGATACATGTCGCAAGCCTTCTCCCTCTACACCGAGCTGTCGGTGAGACAGAATCTCGAGCTCCATGCCCGTCTCTTCCGCGTCCCGGAGGCGGACATTCCGGCGCGCATCCGCGAGATGGTGGAGCGTTTCGACCTCGCCGAGATCCTCGACGATTTTCCCGATTCCCTGCCGCTCGGGCACCGTCAGCGCCTCTCGCTCGCGGTCGCCATGATCCACAAGCCGGAGATGCTCATCCTCGACGAGCCCACCTCCGGCGTCGATCTCGTCGCCCGTGACGCGTTCTGGCGGATGATCGTGGAGCTATCGCGCCGCGACGGGGTGACGATCTTCATCTCGACGCACTTCATGAACGAGGCGGCGCGCTGCGACCGTATTTCGCTCATGCATGCCGGCAAGGTGCTCGTAACCGACAAACCGAAAGACCTCGTCGAAAAACGCGGTGCCGCCTCTCTCGAAGATGCCTTCATCTCCTATCTCGAAGAGGCGGGAGCGGATGAGGAACAGGCCCCAAACAAAACCGCCCTCATCTCCCAGGATCCGGCCACTGAGATGCGCCCCCCGCGCCGCTTCTTCGATCTGCGCCGCATGGCGAGCTATTCGCGCCGCGAAAGCCAGGAGGTCCGCCGGGACCCGATCCGCCTGACGCTCGCTATTGTCGGCAGCGTCATTTTGATGTTCATCATGGGTTACGGCATCAGCCTCGACGTGGAGGATTTGAGCTTCGCCGTCCTCGACCGCGACCAGACCGGCCTGTCGCGCGATTATGCTTTCAACATCGCCGGCTCCCGCTATTTCATCGAGAAGCCGCCGATCACGAGTTACGAAGATCTGGACCAGCGCATGCGCGCCGGAGAAATTGGTCTGGCGATCGAAATCCCGCCCGGTTTCGCCCGTGATGTCGCACGCGGCGACAATGTCGAGATCGGCGCCTGGATCGACGGCGCCATGCCGACACGAGCGGAAACGATCAAAGGCTACGTGCAAGGGATGCACACCCAGTGGCTGCTCGCCAAGGCGAAGGAAACCGGCCGCTCCACGGGCCTCGCCAGTCTCGTCGATCTAGAGACCCGCTTCCGCTACAATCCGGACGTGAAGAGCATCGTCGCCATGGTGCCGGCGGTGATCCCGATCCTGTTGATGCTGATCCCCGCAATGCTCGCGGCTTTGAGCGTCGTGCGTGAAAAGGAGCTCGGCTCCATCGTCAATTTCTACGTGACGCCGACGACGAAGCTGGAGTTTCTTCTCGGCAAGCAGATCCCCTATATCGTTCTCGGCTGGCTGAGCTTTCTGCTTCTGACGGCGCTAGCCGTGACGGTTTTCGCCGTTCCCTTCAAAGGCAGTTTTCTTGCCCTTGCGACGGCGGCCTTCCTTTACGTGTGCTCGGCCACGGCACTCGGCCTCTTCATGTCGACTTTCATGAAAAGCCAGATCGCCTCGATTTTCGGCGTGGCGATCCTGACCATCCTTCCGGCTGTCAACTTTTCCGGGCTGACGGATCCGGTCTCGGCACTCGAAGGCATCGGCAGATTGGTCGGCGAGATCTATCCGACCGCGCATTTTCTCACGATCGCACGCGGCACCTTCTCAAAGAGCCTCGGATTCTCGGAGCTGAGCGGAGCTTTCCTGCCGCTGGCGCTCGCGACCCCGGTTCTCCTTGCCGCCACCGCTCTTCTCCTCAAAAAACAGGAGCGGTGAGATGCGGCTCGCCAATATCGGCAATCTCGGGGTGAAGGAATTACGCAGCCTGGTGCGCGACCCGATGATGGTGATCCTCATCGTCTACGCCTTCACACTTGGCGTCTATGCGGCAGCCACCTCGATGCCGGAAAGCCTCAACCGCGCCACCATCAGCATCGTCGATGAGGATCGATCGCCGCTCTCGACGCGCATCGTCTCAGACTTCTATCCGCCCTATTTCGTTCCGCCGAAGATGATCACCGCGTCGGAAATGGACCAGCGGATGGATGCCGGCCTCGACACGTTCGCGCTGGTCATTCCGCCCGATTTCCAACTCGACATGCTCGCCGGGCGCACGCCGACTTTGCAGCTCAATGTCGATGCAACGCTCGTCACCCAGGCCTTCACGGGATCGGGCTATATCCAATCGATCGTCCTCGGCGAGGTAGAGGACTTCGCCCGCCACTACCGCGCCATCGACCGGCTCCCGGTCGAATTAGAGCTGCGTTCCCGCTTCAATCCGCTCCTCGACCGCGCCTGGTTCGGCTCCATCATGGAGGTGATCAACAACATCACGCTTCTGTCGATCGTGCTGACCGGAGCGGCCCTCATCCGCGAGCGGGAGCATGGCACGGTGGAGCATCTGCTCGTCATGCCCGTGACGCCGTTTGAGATCATGGCGGCCAAGATCTGGGCGATGGGCCTTGTCGTCGTCGTATCCTGCTTCCTGTCGCTCACCGTCGTGATCGAGGGGCTCTTGTCGGTGCCGATCGAAGGCTCGATCGCTCTTTTTCTCGTGGGCGCCGCACTGCACGTCTTCGCCTCGACCTCGATCGGCATCTTCCTCGCAACGCTGGCACGATCGATGCCGCAATTCGGGCTTCTGCTGATCCTCGTCCTTCTGCCTCTCGAAATGCTGTCGGGCGGGATGACGCCGCGCGAAAGCATGCCCGATATCGTCCAGACGATCATGCTCGCGGCACCGAACACGCATTTCGTCTCGCTGGCGCAGGCAATCCTTTATCGCGGTGCGGGATTCAGCGTCGTGTGGCCGCAATTCCTCGCAATCGCAGCGATCGGTGCGGTTCTCTTCACCCTTGCGCTGACCCGCTTTCGCAAGACGATCACCGAAATGGCGTGAGCCTCAGCCGGTCGCAAACGCGCCGGAGAGATCGACACGGGCGGGCGCGAAGGCCGTCTCAAAAGCGCTGAGATACCCCGGATCGGCAAAGGCCGGAACCACCGTCGAGGCGTTCACGGCACGCGCCAGGCGCACGTTCTGCGGCAATGTCGGATGCACGTTGTACCGGCGGAAAACGGCTTCGCCATCCTGCACCATTTTGTACCCGCGCGTCGATTTGTGCAGGTGACCGGTAAAGACGACGGAGAGGTCGCGCAGATAGCGATCGATGATCTCCCCGCTCACGCCAAAATCACCATCGGCATCGGCGGCAAGAAAGACGTCCGCCTTGGCCCCGGGATCGGCCGCATCATCTGCGCTTTCGGCGAGGTGCCCGGCGCGTTCCGCAACGCCCGGCAAAGCAAACTCGCGATCGGGACCGGCGATGCGCCGAAGATATTTCCGAACGTTCTCGTCGATCGCAATCTTGCGCCCGGCCTCGTCGGCGATCAACGCCATCTCGATGCCGCGTCCATCGGGAGGGATCGGGATGAGCACGCGCCCGTTTGCGGTGAGCTGCAGAATGTCACCGATTTGGGCCGACCGCGGCTCGTCCGCATCACCATAGGAGGCATCGAGCACGATGGTCGCCGCCGGCGGCGGCGGATCGAAGGCGAAGACGTTCGATTCATCCGTGTGGTCGCCCATATAGATGAAGCCGCCAGCGACATCGAGGAAGGTCCAGACCCCTCCGATCGCATGCCCGTCGCGCCCGGTCTTCGCGCGAAGACCGGCGATTTCCGTCTCGCCATACACGGGAAGTTCCTGCGCATTGGCCGGCCGGTCGATACGCGCAAGCACCGATCCGCTTGCATAAAGTGCCGGATTGCCGAGCATCTCCAAGTTTTCGAGCGCACCGATATGGTCGAAATGGCCATGGCTGATGACGACGGCGTCGACTTTGCCGAGATTTGATAGATCGGCACGTCGACCGGTCGCCTTCTCCTCTCCGAGATCGAAGATGATGCGCCGCCCCTCAGCCTCGACGAGAAAGGTCGCCGGCTGCTTCGGGCCGAGACCGGACAGCGCCTTGAACATCAATCCCATCACGCGCGCCCCGCGGGCAACAACCAACCATCGCGCACGGAAATTCTGACAGCCGCGCCTTCCTCAGGCGGCAGGCCATGGCATTCGAGCCTCAAAACATGTTCTCCTTGTTCGATCTGCGCCGACACGATGGTCGCCGCCCCTTGGAAAGCAGCCGCGGTGACGCGCGCTTCCATACCGGCACCATCAAGCGCGAGATCGGCAGGTCGCACGCAGAGAAGGCGCTCTTCGCCGGCCGCCGCCGTTCCCCTCACCCGCATCTGCGCACCAAAGGCCTCCGCGACGATGAAGCCGCTGTCCTGGCCGACAACCGTCACCGGTAGGACCATGCCGCGTCCGACGAAACGTGCCACCATCTCGGTTGCGGGCTCCGCGTAGAGCTCCCGCGGCGCCGCGACCTGTTGCAAAGCCCCGCGATCCATCACCGCGACCCGATCGGCAAGCGCCATCGCCTCGCTCTGGTCGTGCGTCACGTAGACGAAGGTGGCGCCGATCTCACGGTGAAAGCGGCGGAATTCGATCTGCATCGCTTCGCGCAGATGCGCGTCGAGATTGGCGAGCGGCTCATCGAGAAGAACGACAGAGGGCTGCATGGCAAGACAGCGGGCAAGTGCCACACGTTGTTTCTGTCCGCCCGACAGCTCCGCCGGCTTGCGCCTGGAAAGGCCGCCGAGCCCCACAAGTTCGAGCGCATCCTCGATCCGCCGACGGCATTCGCCAGCCTCTAGACCGCGCACCTTGAGCGCGAAACCGACATTGTCGGCGACCGACATGTGCGGCCAGAGCGCGTAGGACTGAAACACCATGCCGACGTTGCGCTCTTCGGGCGGCAAGGCCCAGCCCGCCCGCGCCACCACCTCGTCACCGAGATGCAATTCGCCCGCATCCGGCACTTCAAAGCCGGCGATCAAGCGCAAAAGCGTGGTCTTGCCGCAACCGGAAGGCCCGAGAAGCGCCAGGAACTCTCCGTTTTCGATGGCAAGGTCGACCGCACGCAGCGCGTCCGTCTCGCCGAAACGCTTACCGAGACCCGAGGCCGTCATCCCCGCCATGGCACAACTCCGGAAGGCAGTCTGCGGGCAAAGAGCGCCGCGATGCCGGCAAGCCCGAGCGCCGCGACTAGCGCGAGCGTCGCCAGCGCCGCAGCCGCCGTGGTGTTTCCTTCCCGGTGCAGGAAGAAGACCATGACGCCGAGCGTTTCCCAGCCGCTCGACCACAGAAGCGCCGAGACGGTGAGCTCGTTGAAAGCCTGCATGAAGATGAGAAGTCCACCGGCCGCTAGCGTTGGCGCCAGAAGCGGTGCGACGACCGCCTTGAGGCGTGTGAGCATGCCGGCGCCGGCAGCACGGGCCGCCTCGTCCATGCCCGGATCGAGGCTTTCCATGGCGGCAACCGTCGGGCGCAGAACGAGGGCGAGAAAACGGGCGAGATAGGCGACCAAGATGATCCAGCCGGTATTGTAGAGGCTGACGCCGAGACCAGGAAGCGGCGGCAGGAAGACGACGATAATGGCGATGGCGAGCACCGTGCCGGGAATGGCATAGGGCGCATCGGCGAAAAGGTCGAGAAGGCGCGCAAGCGGACGCCGCTCAATCACCGAAAGATAAGCGAGCGGCAGTGCCACCGCCGCGCTGATCATCGCTGCCGAAAGCGCGAGAGCGAAACTGTTGATAAAGGCACGCTGCGCCGCCTCGTAGCCGAAAAGCACGAAGCGGTAATTCTCCAGCGTCAGAGTCTCGAGCGACAGTGGCACGCCAAGCGCCGGCAACAGCGACGTGCCGACGAGGGCGAAGAGCGGCAGGATGGCAATGACGGCCAGAAAGGCGAGAAACACACCCTCGACCGGCAAACGCGCGCGGCCGAGCGGGAACGGCACGAGAGGCGCGCTGGAGCGTTCGATGGCAGCCCCGAACCGCCGTGCGACGAGGCTGCGCAGGAGAAGACCGGCAGCGGCGATCAGCGTCAGAATGACGGCAAGCGCCGCGACCTGACCAAGCACCTGCGGCCCGAAACCTTGCAGGCGCTGATAGATGAGCGTCGTCAGCATCGTGTAGCGCCCCGGAATGCCGAGAAGCGCCGGCACGCCGAAATTGCCGATCGACGCGACGAAAGCGAGCGCGGCTCCGCTCAGGACGGAGGGAAAGGCGAGTGGCATCAAGATGCGCATGACGATGCGAAGAGGCCGGGCGCCGGCGAGCCGCGCCGCCTCGACGATATCCATGGGCAACGAAGAAAGCGCCGCGCGCACCGTCAAAAAGACGAGAGCGGCATGCTCCACCCCCATGACGATGACGATACCCCATTTGGAATAAAGCGGGTTGGTCGTGCCGGGCTCGGGCGCAAGCCCGAGCGGCGCGAGGATCGGGCTCGTCGGACCCGTGAGCTCGATCCAGGCGAGCGCCATGATCTGCGACGGGATCAGGAGCGGCAAAAGCAGCATGAAGACGATCGCGCTCTTCCACCGCATATCGGTGAGAACGAGGAGCACGGCGGCAACGGCCCCGATGAAGACGGAAACGAGCGTGGAGAGAAACGAAGCCTCGAGCGTATGGCTCAGGGCGCGGATCGCTGAGCGGCTTTCCCATTGATCGAGGAACGTTCCGAAAAGCACGCCGTCCTTGTTTGGCGCCAGAGCCTCGGCGAAAAGTTGTCCAAGCGGCCACAAAGCGAAGGCCGCAAGATAGAGGGCAACGAGAACGAGGAGGAAATGGCGCTCAAAAAAGCGCAAGAGAGGCAGGCGCGAGGAGGCCGCGCCCGCCGCACCGACATCAACCGCCGAAGAGCTCAGCGAAGTTCTCCTTGTTGGCCTGGTCGTTTTCAAGAAGCGTCTCGGCGTCTGTCGGCAGGATCTTGAGGTTGCCCACCTTCGGATATCCTTCGGGCGGCGTCACATCGTCGAAGATCGGGAAATAGCCCTGAGCCACGGACTGTTCCTGCGCTTTCTTGGAAAGCTGCCAATCGACGAAGGCTTTGGCGGCTTCCGCATTGTCGGTCGACTTCAGGATCGCCACGGGTTGAGAGATCGCGGTCACGCCCTCTTGCGGAAACACGAACTCGACCGGCGAGCCCTTCTTCTTGGCGTTGAAGGCCATGTATTCGATCATGATGCCATAGGCCTTCTCGCCGCGGGCGACGGCCTCGATGACGGAGCCATTGCCCTGCCCGGCGATGGCGCCGTTGTCGGCAAGCGCCTCATAATAATCCCAGCCGAACTCGGGCTGCTGCACCATGGTGCCGACATGGATGACGGCGGCACCTGAATAAAGCGGCGACGGCATGGTCGTCTTGGAAGCGACGTCTTCGGCCTTCAGGTCCGCCCAGGAGGTCGGCGCCTTATCGACGAGATTGGTGTTGTAAACGATGCCGGTGGTGATGAGCTTGGTGCCGAAGAAGGTGTGGTCGGGATCGATCAGCGCATCGGGAATATCGGCGATCGGCGCATCGTCATAGGTCATCAGACGGTCGTCGTTTTTGAGCTGCGTCATGGCGACGGCATCGGCGATGAGCACGATATCGGCGGGCGAGGAACCTGAGGCGAACTCCGCGAGCAGCTTGTTCATCACCTCGGTCGTTCCTGAGCGGAAGAGTTCCACCTGGACGTCCGGATAATCCTTGTTGAAGGCTGCAATCACGCTCTGCATCTGCTCGCTCGGCTGCGAGGTGTAGACCGTGAGCGTGCCGGAGGGGTCGGCGGCAGCACTGCCGGCCATGCCGAAAGCAAAGGCCGCAGCCGCAAGCCCGAGGATTGGCTTAATCATGTTGGACGTCCTTTTGAGGTAGAGGCAGGCGAAAACCCGCCACCGGCTAACAGAGGCATGTGACACTTGTCTAACGCTCTTGCCTGCCTCGGATACAGCCTTGCAAGAGCGACACAAACGCCTCGCCTGCCGCTTCGATCGGACCTGAATTGTCGATGACGGTGACGTCCTCGCCGGTGACCGAGACGAGATCGGCCCGATCGAGACGGCGCGCGATTTCCTCCGAGCTCTCGCGCCCGCGCGCGGTGAGCCTTTCAAAAAGGACCTCCCGACGCGCATGCACCACGACGACGCGCAACGGCCGGTATTTCGCGCGCGCCGGCTCAATCGCCATGCGTGAGACATTGACGACGACCGAGGACCCTCCGGCAAGATCCGCCTCGACCGCCTTCGGGATGCCATAGGCGAGCCCATGCGCCCGCCAGGAAAGAGCGAAGGCGCCCGCCGTCGCCGCTTCGGCAAACTCCGTTTCGCTCAAAGCGAGATTGTCTTCGAAATCGCTTTCGCTCCGCGTCACCGTGCGACGGGGAAAGACCACGTGAGGCACATCCAAAAGCCTCTGCCGCGCATAGTCGATCAGACTGTCCTTGCCGGCCCCGCTCGGACCGACGACCAGCACCAAGGTGCCGAGGTGAAAAGGCTGTGGATCATTCACGCGACGCGACGCCCCTGGCGCCAGACTGACCGCACCACCGGCACGCCGTCGTCGAAACGCACCTGAACGAAATCGGCGCGCTTTCCTGGCGCAATGACGCCGCGGTCGTCGAGCCCGACCGCTTTTGCCGGATTGGCCGAGACCATGGCCACGGCTTGCGGCAGATCCACACCCTCGACGGCCTCCGATATCGCGAAGACCGCCTGGATGAGGCTGAACGGCACGTAATCCGAAGAAAGCACGTCGAGGAGGTTCTCCGCAGCGAGCTCGGCAGCGGCGACATTCCCGGAATGCGAGCCACCGCGCACGATATTGGGCGCCCCCATCAAGACCTGCATGCCCGCCTCTTTGGAGGCGCGAGCAGCGGCGACTGTCGTTGGAAACTCCGCCACATGCACACCGAACTCGACGGCCTCGGCGACATGGGCCTCGGTCGCATCGTCATGGCTTGCCAGCCGGATACCGCGCTCACGACAGAGATTGGAAATGAGCTTGCGGTGTTGGGCGGACCAGCGCCCCCCCTCCGCCATGCGGCGATCGACGAAACTCTGAAAAGCTTCGTCGTCCATACCGGTCTTGCCTTGATAATAGATTTTGTAGGCGTCAAAGCTCGCAAACTGCCTCTGTCCGGGCGTGTGATCCATCAGCGAGACGAGCTTAAGACGTGGATCGTTCTCGAAAAGCGCGAAACCGTCCATCACGTCGGAGGCTGAAACCTCGCACCTGAGATGCACGAAATGCTCGGCTCTGAGCCGGCCCTTGTCCTGGCTCTCCTCGATCGCATCGGCGAGACCGCGCATTTCCTGGACCTGGACGCGGGCATCCTCGTCGGCGCCGACCCGAAGCGCATCGAGGACCGTGGTAATGCCGGAAGTCGCGACCTGAGCGTCATGCGCCTGCACGGCAACGGCCGGGTTCCACCTGACGCCGGGACGCGGCGCGAAATGGCCTTCGAGATGATCGGTATGAAGCTCCACGAGCCCCGGCAACAGCCAGTCGCCTTCGAGATCAACGCCGCCAGAGCCGGACCCCGGATCCGCGATCTCACGGATCGTCTCTCCGGCGACGATCAGATCGCCGTCCTCAACGGAATCGGCAAGAACCATGCGGGCATTGCGAAAAACGACTTCGCTCATGAGATAGCTTTTCTCTCGCTGGGCCCGCGCAGATTGCAGCGGGCATGAATCTGAAAAAAGGCTCCGCGCTCCGGCTCGGTGAGAAGCGAGACGCCGTCGAGCGCAAGCGAGGTTTCGATGACGGAACCGAAATGCTGGTGAAGCGCGCCCTGTACGATCGAGCGCCGCTCGTCTGAGACCGGGCCCGTCAGTGTCATGTGGAAGCGGAATTCATCGAAGACATAAGGATAGCCCCAGCGATCGAGATATTCGCGTTGGCGTTCGGTGAGCTCCTCCGGCCGGCGGCGTGCACGATCCTCATCGCTCAAAGGCGCGCGAAACGGCTCGAACGCCTCCACC
Organism: Afifella marina DSM 2698; assembly: GCF_900102695.1. GTDB lineage: Bacteria > Pseudomonadota > Alphaproteobacteria > Rhizobiales > Afifellaceae > Afifella > Afifella marina. Next base: position 59,891 of record NZ_FMVW01000002.1, on the reverse strand, counting down.
GCGGCGTCCGCGAGCGCCCGGACCGCGGGGACGTCATTCTGCGGCACAAGGGCGAAGAAAGGCCCGATGGCGCGGATCTCGAGCGGCCCGAGTTCGATGACACCATGCTCGGCGCAGAAGTTGCGCAAGGCCTGATCCACATCTTCCTCTGACGCGCCGTCGACGAGGGCGAACGGCGGCTTCAACGTGGCGTGGAAGCCGTAACGCCGCGGCGCCTCGGTGATGGCGCGCACTTCCTCGGCACTCAAGGCACCCACAGCCTTTTGCCGGACCGGACCATCGGACAGATCACGGCCGATCCAGTCATTGGCGGCTTGGGTAATCGGATGGTCGACGGCCGGAGTGAAATAGATGGCGACGCGCATGGGGATCTTTCGTTGGTATCTCCTCAGATCACCACTTTGCGCAATTGTGCCGAAAGGATGTCCACGATGGAGACGGTGACGATGACGATCAGGATGATCGCCGCCGTCTCGGCGTAGAGGAAAGAGCGGATCGATTCAAACAGCACCTGCCCGATACCACCCGCTCCGACGATGCCAAGAACCGTCGCCTGACGCACATTCGTCTCGAAGCGGTAAAGCGAAAACGAGATCCACAAAGGAGCCACTTGCGGCACGACGCCGAAGACGATCTCCTGCAGGCGCGTCGCGCCGGTGGCGCGGATGCCTTCGACGGGCCTTGGATCGACCGCCTCCACGGCCTCCGAGAAGAGCTTCGCGATAATACCTGTATTATGCACAAAAAGCGCCATTACCCCTGCAAAGGGGCCGAGCCCGACGGCCGTGACGAAGAGAACAGCGAAGACGAGCTCGTTGATCGCACGGGTCGCATCCATCAGACGGCGCACCGGCTGCACGATCCAGATCGGCGCGATGTTCGAGGACGACAGAAGCGCGAAAGGGATGCCGACGACGATCGCCAGCACGGTGCCCCAGACAGCGATCTGCACGGTGAGGATCATCTCCTCGACGTAATAATGCCAGTCACGGAAGTTCGGTGAGAGAAAGCCGCCCGCGTAGTCGGCCATATTGCTAGCGTCGGTAAAGAGGTTGAGGAAGCGCACCATCTCGGCCGGTCCCCAGCTCCAGATCAGCACCAGTGCGATGCCGCCCCAGACGATGTACCCATAAAGCCGCTCGGTAAAGCCGCGCGGGGGAACCGAAACTGTCTTCTCAGCCTGTGTGGCGACCGCCATTCGTCTCTCCAGTGAAAAGCGCCGGACCTCGGGTCCGGCGCCAGATCAGCAAGGGTTGCGGCCTTAGGCCTGCGGAACTTTGTCCATCAGCTTCTCGATCTCGGCCTTTTCGGCATCGAGCTTTTCGAGTTCGCTCTTCTTCTCATCGTCCGACATCGTGTCGGCGGCTTCGATCTTCGCTTCCTGCTTGGTGATCTCCATGATGCGGATCGGATAAAGCTGCGCATCGGAAGACGGCTTGAACGGCGCCCAGCCCAGACCCTCGAGGACTTCGCGCGCACCGGCGACCTCTTCAGGCGTGCCGAGGCGGCCGTAGCTCATGATGAAGGTGTAGACTTTGCGCTTGGTCTCCTCGTCGAGATCCTTGCGCCAGACGAGCGGATCGGACGGAATCAGCGGCGACTGCCAGATCACCTTGATCTTCTTGCGCGCTTCCGGCGCCGTCACTTCCAGGCGGCGGAGATTTTCCGTGTTGTTGGCGGCGACGTCGACCTGACCATTGGCCGTCGCCATGGCGTTCGCCTCATGATTGGCGTTGCGCACCGTCTTGAAGCAATCCTGCGGCGTCACGCTGTTTTTGGCGAAGATGAAGGTGGTCGGCACCAAAAAACCGGAGGTGGAGTTCGGATCGCCGATGCCGAAATCGAGCGACTTGTCGCATTTCAAGACGTCGTCGAGCGAATTGATCTTGTCGTTGTCGGCCTGCGTGATCAGCACCGACCAGTAGCCGGGATTGCCTTCCACATCGACGGTCTGCGCGAAGATCTCGCCATTGGCGCGATCGACGGCTTCCATCGCGGATTTGTTGCCGTACCAGGCGACATCGACCTTGCCGAAGCGCATGCCCTCGATGACGCCGGCATAATCGGAGGCGAAGAAGGCATTCACCTTGAGGCCTGTCTGTTCGGACATGTTCTCCAGGAACGGATCCCAAACCGTCTTCAGGTTCTGGCTCGATTCCGTCGAGATGATGCCGAAGTTCAGTTCCTTCTGATCCTGCGCAAAGGCGCCGGAGGTGCCGAACGCAGCCAGAAGGGCGGCGGCGGCAATACCTTTCGTCAGTCGATTCATGTTTCACTCCTCGATTGCTCCGCCGCGGGGGCGGGAGTTCACCGCCTCGTGGCGGATCAAGTCACAGCCAATTCGCGGGCCATCTTGGCGACCGCGGGCTCGGGGCGTTTCACTGGCTGCGGCTGCTCGGCCGGCGCGCCCGGAAGAACGAGCTCCTCGCTCGCATCGCCGTAGATCTCGCGCAGAAAATCGTCGGTCAGGGCCGCGGACGGCCCATCGAAAGCGACCTCGCCATCGCGCAGCGCCAGGGTGCGCGGGCAATAAAGGCGCGCATATTCCACTTGATGCAGGGAGACGATGACGGTGATGCCGTCGGCACGGTTGATCTCGCCGAGCGCTTCCATCACCCGCCGTGCGGATGACGGGTCGAGCGAGGAGATCGGCTCGTCTGCGAGGATGACCTTGGCGCCCTGAACCAGAGCGCGGGCGATCGCGGCGCGTTGCTGCTGCCCGCCGGACAGCGTCGATGAGCGTTGCCGCACCGTCTCGGCAATGCCGACACGGGACAGCGCCTGCATCGCCTTCTCCTGTTCGCCCCGTGTGAACAGACCGAGCGTTCCACGCCAGGCCGGCACGCTGCCGAGGCAGCCGACGAGCACATTGGTCAGAACGGACAGGCGCCCGACCAGATTGAACTGCTGAAAGATGACGCCGATCTCGCGGCGGATGCGGCGCGCATCGTGCGACAACCGTCCGTCCGCCTGCATGATGCGGTCGAGCACCGTCACGCGGCATTCATCGCCGCTCCCGCGCTCCAGACCGGCGATATGGCGGATAAGCGTGGATTTGCCCGAGCCGGAGGCGCCGATCAGCGCCACCATTTCGCCCGGGGCGACATCGATGCTGACATTGCGCAAGGCGAGCGTCTTGCCGTAGCGCTTCGACAGCTTTTCGACACGGACTGCAGGAACATTCGCAGAAGCGGTTATGGGCATCGGCCTCACCTGCCCGGCCAGCCGGGCTTATCGATAACCGTTCCCTAACAGTCGACTTTATCGCTTCGATTTCGCTTTCATGACATTTCGAAGTCGCAGGAAAAGCCTACGGAAATGTCCGGCAAGCAACTGATCAGACGGCCTTTTCTTCGTATTTTGTCAGAAAATCTTCGACCGAAAGCGCCCGGAAATCCGCAAGCGCCGCACGTAGGCGAGCATGCGGCCAGTCCCACCACGCAAGCCCCTGGAGCCGCACCGCAATCTCTTCGGGAAATCGCCGTTTGATGACCCGCGCCGGCACGCCCGCCGCGATTTTGTAGGCCCCGACAGGCCGGGAGACGACCGCGCCGGCCGCAACGATCGCCCCATCACCGACCGTCACGCCCGGCAGGAGGATGGCACCGTGGCCGATCCAAACGTCATGGCCGATCACGACCGGATTGTCTCCTCGCCAGGCGAAAAAGCCCTCATCCGGTTCGGCATCCTCGAAATAGTCGTCGGAGCGATAGGTGAAATGGTGCTGTCCCGCCCGCCACATCGGATGGTTGGAGGCATTGATCCGCACATTCTGGGCAATCGAGCAGAATTTCCCGATCGTCGCGCGTGCCACGTTTCCGTCCTCGGTGATGTAGGAATAGTCACCGAGCGTTGCGTTCTGGAACTGGGTGCGCGCCCCGATCGCCGTAAAGCGCCCGAGCCGACTGTCCTTCACCACCGCGTCCGGCGCGATCAACGGCGTTTCCGAGAGCTTCGTCATGCGGCGACCCCGGGGGCAAACGCGGTCACGTCGATCTCGCGATCGGCCACGGCGGCGCGCATCTCTGCGTCATGGAAAATGCCGAGGAAGCTGCGCCCAGCGGCTTTTCCCTCCTCGATCAAGGCAATCACCACATCGCGGTTTTTGGCGTCGAGCGAAGCCGTCGGCTCATCGAGAAGCAGGAGCGGATGGCCGGCGATGAAACCGCGGGCGATGTTCACGCGCTGCTGCTCTCCGCCGGAAAAGGTGGCGGGCGGCAGGTGCCAAAGCCGCTCCGGCAGGTTGAGGCGACAAAGGAGCGCGTCGGCCTTGGCGAGCGCCTCCTCGCGGGAGGCCCCACGTTCCACAAGCGGCTCAGCGACGAGATCGCGCGAGGCGACACGGGGCACGACCCGCAGGAATTGGCTGACATAGCCGAGCGTGTCACGACGAAGCGCCAGGACACGCCGTGGACCGGCAATGGCGATATCGATCACATCCCCCTCGCCCGCGACACGGATCGCGCCACGATCGACGGCATAATTGCCGTAGATCATCTTGAGGATGGAGCTCTTGCCAGCGCCGGATGGTCCGCCGAGCACGACGCATTCGCCGGGCATGAGCGTGAAGGAGACGTTCGCGACGACCGGAATATGGATGCCGCCGCGCAAATGCATGGTGAAGCTTTTGGCGACGTCGGAGACTTCAAGACGGGGTTGCATCGCTCACACCTGCAAAATCGAAGAGACGAGAAGCTGCGTATAGGGTGCATGCGGATCGTCGAGGACGCGATCGGTCAGCCCCTCCTCCACCACCTCGCCCGCCTTCATCACCATGATGCGGTGGGACAGAAGGCGCGCAACGGCGAGGTCGTGCGTGACGACGAGCGCCGCCATGCCGAGATCGGCGACGAGCGCGCGGATGAGATCAAGCAGCCGCGCCTGCACGGAAACGTCGAGCCCGCCCGTCGGCTCATCCATGAAGACGAGCCGTGGCGCGGTGACGAGGTTGCGGGCGATCTGCAGGCGCTGGCGCATGCCGCCGGAAAAGCCGCGCGGATCGTCGTCGATGCGGTCGGCGGGCACTTCCACACGCTCCAGCCAGGAGAGCGCCGAACCGCGGATATTGCAGTAATGCCGGTCACCGATCGCCATCAGCCGCTCGCCGACATTGGCGCCGGCGGAAACGTTCATCCTGAGCCCATCGGCCGGATTCTGGTGCACGAAGCCCCAATCGGTGCGCATCAGAAAGCGCCGCTCCGCCTCGCCGAGCAAAGCGAGGTCGCACACGACGCCGTCGCGCATACGGTAGGAGACGTTGCCCGAAGAAAGCGGCAGCCGGCCGGCGAGACAGTTCAACAACGTCGTCTTGCCGGAACCGGATTCGCCAACGACGGCGAGAACTTCGCCCGGATAGAGGTCAAACGAGACGTCGCGGCAGCCGATGCGCGGCCCATAAAAGCGCGTCAGCCCATCGACGGAAAGAAGCGGCGCATCATCCAACAGCACGCTCATGCGCCCTCCTCCATGGCGGCCGCGAGATGGCCGCGATGCCCGGCCTCCCGCCGTCCCTCACAGAAATCGGTGTCGGAGCAGACGAACATGCGCCCGCCCCGATCGTCCAAAATCACCTCGTCGAGATAGACGCCCTCGGCACCGCAGAGCCCACAGGGCTCTGAAAAATGCTGCACTTCGAAGGGATGGTCCTCGAAATCGAGGCTTTCGACGCGGGTGAAGGGCGGAATCGCATAAATACGCTTCTCCCGCCCAGCGCCGTAGAGCTGCAGGGCCGGCGAATTCGTCAGCTTGGGATTGTCGAATTTCGGAATGGGCGACGGGTCCATGACGTAGCGGTCCTCCACCTTCACCGGATAGGCGTAGGTCGTGGCGATATGGCCGTGGCGGGCGATGTCCTCGTAGAGTTTCACATGCATGAGACCATATTCTTCCAGCGCATGCATGACGCGGGTTTCCGTCTCGCGCGGTTCGAGAAAGCGCAAAGGCTCCGGGATCGGCACCTGGAAGACGAGGATCTGCCCGGCCTCGAGCGGCGTTTCCGGAACACGGTGGCGCGTCTGGATGATGCTCGCATCGGCTGTGTGCGTGGTGGTTGCGACGCCCGCGACCTTGGCGAAGAAGGCGCGGATGGAGACGGCATTGGTGGTGTCGTCGGCGCCCTGGTCGATGACTTTCAGGACGTCGTCGGGCCCGAGAACTGAGGCCGTCACCTGCACGCCGCCGGTGCCCCAGCCATAGGGCATCGGCATTTCGCGGCTCGCAAACGGCACCTGATAGCCCGGGATCGCCACGGCTTTCAGGATGGCGCGGCGGATCATCCGTTTCGTCTGCTCGTCGAGATAGGCGAAGTTGTAGGGAGCGTCGGTCTCTTCTTGCGAGGTATTCATCGCCGGACCTCCGAATGAGCGCTTCGGTACGGCGGGCGCGCCCTCACCCGCCTGCGTGGCAGTTGCCGAAGGGGCACGGCTCCGGCCGCTTGCCCCCTTCCTCTCCCCTCTGGGGAGAGGTGCCCGCGCTGCGGGCGGTGAGGGGTGGAGCGTGCCGCAAGCGGATTCGCGGGATGTTTCCGCCACCCCTCATCCGACGCCTTCGGCGCCACCTTCTCCCCACTGGGGAGAAGAAAGGGAGGCCGCTGCAACGCTTGAGCACCTAAGGACGAATTTGCGGCGGCAACCGCCTGAGAAATGGCTTGCGACAGCGTTCTCATTCCGCTGCCTCCCGATCTTCCTGCCCGTCTTTGGCCGGGCCGCGGCCGGCTTCAAACTCCGCTCGCAACCGGCGCAAGAGTTCCAGTTCGGCCTGGAAGTCGACGTAATGCGGCAGCTTCAGATGTTCCACGAAGCCCGTCGCCTGCACGTTGTCGGCATGCGACAGCACGAATTCCTCGTCCTGCGCCGCCGCCGTCTGATCTTCGCCGAGTTCGCGCGCCCGAAGTGCCCGGTCGCAGAGCGCCATCGCCATCGCCTTGCGCTCCGCATGGCCGAAGATGAGGCCATAGCCGCGCGTAAATTGCGGCGGCGCCTCGGCACTGCCTTTGAACTGATTGACCATCTGGCACTCCGTCACCTTGATGCGCCCGAGAGGCACCGGAAAATCGAGGCCCGGCACGTCGATCTCGACATCGACCTCACCCATGCGAATTTCGGCCGCGAAGGGATGCGAGCGGGCAAAGCCGCGCTGGGTGGAATAGCCGAGAGCCAGGAGAAAGCCTTCATCACCGCGCGCAAGGGCCTGCAGGCGAAGATCGCGGTCGGCCGGAAACGACAGGGGCTCGCGCGTGAGATCGGAAGGCTCATCTTCACCCTCCGGATCGGGCTCGATCAGCCCGGCCTGCCCGAGAAGGTCGGTGACGCGCGGCATCGCCTCCGATCCTGGATCCTCGGCGCGCGCCGCCTCCTCAACCGCGTCGTCCTCCTCTAGGGCGGGATCGAGAAGCCGATGCGTGTAGTCGAAGGTCGGCCCGAGAAGCTGCCCGCCCGGCAAATCCTTGAAGGTCGCCGAGATGCGCCGCTCGACGAGCATTCCACCCGTCTCGATCGGCCGGGAGGTGCCGAAGCGCGGCAGCGTCGTGCGATAGGCGCGCACCAGGAAGATCGCCTCGACGAGATCGCCACGTGCCTGCTTGATCGCAAGCGCCGCAAGCCGGCGATCATAGAGCGAGCCCTCGCTCATCACCCGGTCCACGGCGAGCGACAGCTGTTCCAGGATCTGCGTGACGGTCAGCGACGGGACGTTCTTGTCGCCGCGCCGCTTCTCGGCGAGGAGGCGATGCGCATTGGCGATCGCCGCCTCGCCGCCCTTTACCGCGACATACATCAGGCCTCTCCCATGATGCGGGTGGAGCGCGGCAGCCCAAGGATCGCCGAGGGGGCTGCAAGCACGAGATCGACGCCGCGAGGAAAGAGCGCCCGGTTGGCCCGGAATTCTTCGACGAGCCTTTCCGGAAGGCCCTCGACCTGCACACCCGCCACATCTTCGATGCCGGGGCCGGAGAGCCAGAGACTACGCCCGCGGGAGAAACCCGCGACCTGCACGACAAGCGTCGTAGAACGGTCGGGATATTGCTCTGTGCCGAGGCCGAATTCGGAAAGCGGCGGCATCACCGCCGGGTCGGCAATCACGGCAAACAATGCCCGCGCCGGGACCACCACGATCGGTGCGCCGATGTGGAAACCGACCCATCCACGCACCTCGCCGCTCGCGTTCAGCACCTTATCGAGAAAGACTGGCGTATCCGCATCGGCAAGCGCTGCGAGAACGGCGGCCGCCGCCGGCTTTAAGGGAGGCGGAGGCGCCACGAGCTGAGGCATCTCGACGACCCGGCCGGGTCGCGACAAAGCATCGAGTAGCCGCCGAAACACCGCCTGCGAAGCGAAGACCGGATCCTTGAAACCACCGCCAAGCGCGTCTGCCATCAATCTTCTCCTCGCACCATGGTGAAGAAGTTCACCCGGGTCGCTGCCGTTTTCACCCGCACATGACGATCCTCTTCGGCGGTTCGTGCAGCGACCGAAGCCAAAAGCCGGTCTTCCACGACGGCGCGTGTCGCCTCGCTTTGCCAAAGTGCGTCGAAGAGGGCGACGAGATGCGCCCGCTTGCGATCGCGTCCGAGGATATGGCCGTAGCCCACCTCGCCACTTGCAAGCCGAACGACCGTCCGCGTCACCGTCACCTCGCCGAGATTGAAGGGAGCACCACCACCGCCGATCCGCCCGCGCGTCATGGCAAGACCGAATTCCGGAGCCCGCAGCACCTCGAACTCGGGCGCAAGATCAAGCGCTCTCAAAGCCCCGTCCAGCTCTTCGGCGCGGGCACGCACAAGGACCGAAAGCACGTCCCGCCGACGTTTGTGTTTTTCCCTCGCAGGGTCCGCGTCCGCGGAAGCGGCCGCGTCTCGGTCGCGAGTTGCGCCGGCGATCTCTGCCATTCCGGAACCTCGAGCTTCAGCTTGTCTAATGTTATATACAAGCATACAATACTCAGACAAGCTTGACACAACGATGACGGTCGGACGCCGGAGACGAAAACGACGATGGAGAATGTGCATCGCGGAGCCGGCGTCTCATTGTGGCGCCAGATCGCCGATCTGTTGCGCGGCGAGGTGCTGTCGGGCCGTTGGCCGGCCGATACAGCCCTGCCCTCCGAAAGCGCTTTGTCGGAGCGTTTTGGCGTCAACCGCCACACGCTGCGCCGTGCACTCGCGGCTCTTGCCGCGGAAGGGCTGGTGCGCTCCGACCAGGGCCGCGGCACCTTCGTCACGTCGGAGCGCCTCGCCTATCCGATCTCGCGGCGTACGCGCTTTTCGGAAATCGTCAGCCGTCAGGCGCGCGCGCCCGGCGGCCGCCTGATCGCAAGCCGCATCGAGCCCGCGCCCGTCTGGCTCGCCGACCATTTGGAGCTGGCGCAAGGCGCACCCCTCATCGCACTCGAAACCCTGAGCGTGGCCGACGGGGTGCCGATCTCAACGGCAAGGAGCTGGTTTTCTGCCGAGCGGTTTCCCGACCTTGTGGCGGTCTATGCCGAAACCGGATCGATCACCCGGGCACTCGCCCGTCACGGGGTCGAAGACTATGTGCGCCTCTGGACCAAAGTGCGTGCACGACCTGCAGAGGGCACCGAAAACGAGAAACTCGCTCTGCCGCGCGGGGCGACAGTCCTCGTAACGGAATCGCTCAATGTCGAACCGGACGGCACGCCCCTGCATCTGTCGCTGACGAGTTTCGCGGCCGAGCGTATGGAGATTGTCATCGAAGCTGGCGATATCTAGGAGGCACTAGGGAGCCTCTCAGGCGACATGAACGAGGAGATGGCTCGGACCCGTGGTCGCACTGGAAGAATGTGCCAGGCTGGGGCATCATCTAGAAATCACGGCACTGCCGACGCATTCGCATCGAGCCGGTCGATCACCGTTGATACTGCACGAGCACCGTCCGAGAAAATAAATGAAAGCAGTTGATGTCGAGCGACAATTGCTCGTCGCGCTGATCTCGAAATTCACCGATCACATCCAACTGGACGGCAACGGTCATCTGACGATGGACGGGCCGGATTGGAAGCCGATCGCGACGTTGCCCATTCTCCGCTCGCTCCAGCCCGAGACGGACGTCACAAGCGCTCTCGACGCCTATACCCGCCTCAAAACCTTCGTTGAGACGGCGGAGACGGGTCAACTGCGGGCCGCGAATCTCGGCCTCACGCCCCCGCAAGGCGTCCACTTCGTCGATGGCGGGGACAATCTGTTCTATGATTTCGTCAACACCGACAGAACGCTCACCGAATTGGAGCTTGCCGGCGCCGAACTGCAAGGCAGCATCCTCGATTTCGGCTGCAGCAGCGGACGCAATATTGCCGTCATCACGCGCGCAGGCCTGGACCGCCTGAAGGTCTTCGGAGCCGATCCGATCCCCTCATCGATCGAATGGGCGAAAGCGAACGTCCCGGGCGCCGAGTTTGCCGTCTCGCAGCAGGAGCCGCCCCTTCCCTATGACGAGGAGAGCTTCGATCTCGCCTATGCCAAGAGCATCTGGACGCACTTTTCACCGAGGGCGGCACGCGCATGGATGGAAGAGATCACGCGGATCTTGAAGCCCGGCGGCCATTTCTTCTTCACGATCCATGGCCCGCACGACGTGGCAAACAGGCTCGTCTTCGACTTTCCAAGGCCACGATACCCGAACATCGCCAACGGCGAGTTTCCGGACAAGGTGTCTTTCCTGGAAGCCGTCATCGCCGGCCTGCGCGGAGACGGGCATTTCTTCCGGCCCTACACCACGGTGCGCACGCAGGGCGACCTCGGGAAGCTCGAAGGTGCCACCACGGAGGATTGGGGGCTCATGTTCATGACGACCGAGTACCTGCAGCAGCACATTCTCCCTCCCGGCCTGGAGCTCGTGCGCTTCACGCCAGCGGCTACAGCCGGGCGATTAGACGGATGCGTCGTGCGGAAATCCTCGTCCCAACGTGCCGCCAGCAGCACAGGAACACACCGCAGCAGCCTTCGTCGGGTGGCCCGAAGCTGGCTGCCGCGGCGCGGCTAGGTCGGATCACTCCAGGCCCATGCAATTGGCGTAATAGGTGACCGTCGCCGGCCAGTCGGAGAACATGCCGATGACGCCGACATCTTTGGCCAGAACGTCGATCACCTCATATTCGTCACCCGGATGCGAGATCGCGTCCTTGACCGACTGATAGTAATAGCCGCCGCCATCGGTGAGCGTACCGGAGCGTTCGAGCGACCAGGTGATGATCTTTAGCCCGGCTTTTTTCGCCTCCTTCGCATAGGCGGAGGGCACGATCTCCCCCGCTTCGTTGAGCGTAAGAAGCATATGGCTCGGCGGCGCGATGATCTTCACGCCATCCTCGGCAAGCTCCTGCATGGACGGCTTGAACGTCTCCGGATTGTTGGCGTCGAAACCTTCGAGCGTCTCGTCGCGATCGTCGAGGAAGACGCCCTGCTTGCCGAACTCCGGATCGTTCTTGATCCAATAGAGAATGTCGCGGAGCTGAAAGGATTGCGGATAGACGTCGCTCGCATCGACGCCCGCCTCTTTATATTCGTCGATCAGCTGCTGGGCGTAATCGTCCTGGGTGTAATCGCCCTCGAACGGCATCTCGACGCTCGGCGCCTTGAGCTCGGGGGTGAACTTGACCCCGAGATCCTTGAACAGCGCGATCGATTCCTTGTGCGACATCAACTCGCCATTCGTGGCGTAGAGGTCCGTGCGCCAGGATGGCGTCGCATCCATGAATTCCTCGACCGTCGTCGCATCCGGATTGCCAGCATCCATCTTGCCCTTGAGCGACTTGAACTCCGCAAGTGTCAGATCAGACGTGCAGCACTTCACCTCCGCCTTCTTATCGCCGGAGGCCGGGCTGAACGGCGTCGTGCATTTCGCGGCAAGATCGTCATGGGCGAGAATGTCGGTGGTCGTGGCGAGATCGCATTGTGAATGCCGGCAGACCAGCTCGCGATCCTTGGTGAAGGCGACGTCGCATTCGATGACACCCGCCCCCATCACGGCCGCCGCCTGATAGGACTGGCGGGTGTGTTCGGGGAACTGCATCGGCGCACCCCGATGGCCGATGGAAAACGTCGTGCGATAGAAGGGCCCGGTCTCGCAGGCCTTGAGCGCGTCTTTGAGCTCACCATCGTTCATGTCGTTGACGAGATAGAAAGGCCGCGGGCCGAGCTGCGCCTGGGGCCGCTCATCCTGCGGGCGGGAATCCTGAGCGAGCGCATCGGCCGCAAAACCGAAGGCCGCACCCAAAAGGGCGCCGGCGGCAAAGACCGAACGAACGGGAACATGCTTCATGGGCTAAACCTTCCTCGATGGCAGAACGCGACGGCAAGCGGGGCCCAGGGCCGAAGCCTCGCATAGACGCAGGGCGCAAACACGGAATGTCGTGAGGATGACGGAAAGATGAAGCATCGAAGGAAGAACCGTCCCGACCTCAGCGCGTGAGATAATCGCTGAACGTCAGAACGAAGAGCGCCGTGAGCCACAGCCCCGACGCGCCCGCCGCAAGGCGCAACAGCGCACCGGATCGTGCCAGATGCATGAAGACCACGGAGGAAAGGCCGGCCATCACGATAGCGACGGCAAGATTGACGGCCACCTTCCAGATGCCGATCGGCCAATAGGCGACCCACCAGGAAGCGAGGAAGAGCACCATCAGCGCCGCCCAAACAAAAACCTCCGGGAAGAGAAGCTCCCGAAGATCAGGCTCACGCCGCTCGTTCCGCTCCGACGCCGTCATGACCGTCCCACGAGATAGAGAAGTGGGTAGAGAAAGATCCAGATCGTATCGACGAAGTGCCAGTAGAGACCCACGACCTCGACTGTGTTGGTCTTGTCTGGCACGACGCGCCCGCGACGGACGAGGATTGCGACAACCACCCAGGCACCAAGCCCGATCGCCATATGGATGGCGTGGATGCCGGTCATTGCCCAGTAAAACGACACGAAGATCACCGCGTGTTCCGACAGGCCGAAGAGCGGATCGCCGGGCACGAAATGGCTCTTGATGTCGTGGTGGTATTCGTAGCCCTTGAGCGCCAGGAAGACGAGACCGAGCGCGATCGTCACCGCGATCAGCCTGACGACAAGGCGCGAGCGGCCGAATTCAGCGGCCTTCACGGCAAGTGCGGCCGTCAGGCTGGAGGTCAGGAGAATGGCCGTGTTGGCGCTGCCGATGAGGACGAGGGTCTCGCGTCCGGCCTCCGCGAAGGCGGCCGGATAGGCCATGCGATAAAGCGTGTAGCCGAGAAAGATCGCACCGAAGAACAAGACCTCGGTGCCGAGGAAGATCCACATGCCGAACTCGGCCGCCTGTCGCTGCTGGCCGCGGTCATCGAACTGTTCGGCAACGATGCCAGCCAAGGGGCTGATCTCACGCATCTTTCGGTGTCCCCTCCGGGTGGTAATTGTAGGGTTCCTCGCGGACGACCGGCGTGGAGAAGAAATTGTGCTGGGGCGGCGGTGAGGCCGTCGTCCATTCAAGCCCGGTCGCTTCCCAGGGATTGGCCGATGCGGCGCGTCCGAAGAACAGCGACCAGCCGAGATAGAAGAGAGGCATCAGATAGGCGACGGCCAGAAGCACGGCGCCGAGCGTCGAGGCGACGTGGAACATCTGAAACTCCGGCGCATAGGCATGGTAGCGCCGCGGCATGCCGAGATAGCCGAGAATGTACTGCGGAAAGAAAGTGGTGTTGAAGCCGACGAACATCATGATCGCCGCCGCCTGCGCCCAGCGTTCCGGATAAAGCCGGCCGGTGATCTTCGGCCACCAGAAATGCAAGCCCCCAAAGAAGGCCGAAACCATCCCCCCCACCATGATGTAGTGGAAGTGGGCCACGACGAAGTAGGTGTCGTGCACATGGAGATCGATCGGCACGGAGGCGAGAAAGAGCCCCGTCAGACCGCCCATGGTGAAAAGCCCCACGAAGCCGAGCGCATAGAGCATCGGCGCCTCGAAGGTGATGCGGCCGCGAAACAGCGTCGCCGTCCAGTTGAAGACTTTGATCGCCGAGGGCACCGCCACCATGAAGGAGAGGAAGGAGAAGACGAGGTTCGCATAGGACGACTGACCCGAGACGAACATGTGGTGGCCCCAGACGAAGAAGCCGATGACGGCGATCGCCAGGATCGCGAAGACCATCGCCGTGTAGCCGAAGACGCGGCGCCGCGCGAAGCAGGTGATGATCTCCGAGACAACGCCCATGCCCGGCAGGATCATGATGTAGACGGCCGGATGCGAGTAGAACCAGAAGAGATGCTGGAAGAGCAGAGGATCGCCACCCCGCGTCGGATCGAAGATGGCAAGCCCGAACCAGCGTTCCGCCACGATCAGCAGAAGCGCCATGGCGAGCACCGGCGTCGCCAACAGCATGATCAGGCTCGTCGCATAATTCGCCCAGATGAAGAGCGGCAGACGGAACCAGGTGAGCCCCGGGCAGCGCATCGTGTGCGTGGTGACGATGAAATTGAGCCCTGTCGCGATCGAGGAAAAGCCCGTCAGGAAGACGCCGAGGGCGGCGATCGAGACGTAGGAATTGGAATAGAAGCTCGAGAACGGCGTGTAGAAGGTCCAGCCCGTATCGACGCCGCCGAGGATGATCGCGGCGAGCGCCAGAAGGCCGCCGCCGATATTGAGATACCAGGAAAAGAGATTGAGGCGCGGAAAGGCGAGATCGCGCGCGCCGAGCATCAAGGGCACGAGGAAATTGCCGAGCGTCGTCGGGATCACCGGCACGAGGAAGAACCAGATCATGGTGATCCCGTGCAGGGTAAAGAGCTTGTTGTAGGTGTCGTCGGCGACGAGATCGCCGGCCGGCGTCAGAAGCTCCAAGCGGATAAGCGTCGCTGCGGCCCCGCCGATGAAGAAGAAGACGGTCGTCGAGATCGCATAGAGGATGGCGATCCGCTTGTGATCGATGGTGAAAAGCCACGAGGAAAGCGTCGAGCCGGATGCGCTGAGATAGGAGCGACCGAGCGCCTCATCCGTCGTTTCGGCGGTCTCCACGGCTCCGCTGTCTGCGGTCGTGTCAGTCATCGCGGGCCTCCTGCTGTGGCTTCTTCTTCAGATAGGCGAGGAGCGCCAGAAGGTTCGCTTCCGAGACCCGTCCGGCAAAACTCGGCATGATCGGCTTGAAACCGGCGACGACATCGCGCTTCGGCTGCAGGATGGAATCACGCAGATAAGCGTCATCCGCCTCCACGATCCGCCCATCGGCGAGTGCCACGGGAGAGCCGTAGACATTCTCCAGCGGCGGGGCGCGAACATTGGCGCTGTGGCCGTGACACCCGGAACATCCGAGCGTCGTGAACAGCCGCTCGCCCTGGGCCGCGAGCGAATTGTCGGCCTCCTGGTGAGAAAGCCAGTCGGCGTAATCCTCTTCTTCCATGACGATGACCTTGCCGGTCATCTTGGAATGCTGCGTGCCGCAATATTCCGCGCACAGAAGCGCATACGTTCCGGGTTTGTCGGCGATGAAGGACAGGGCTTCCGTATGGCCCGGCACCACGTCCTGCTTGATGCGCAAAGCCGGCACGAAGAACGAATGGATCACGTCCTGCGAATTCATCGACAGGAGGATCGCCCGGTCCGCCGGCACATGCAGCTCGTTGATCTCGCGCTCGCCGCCTGGATGTTCGCTCTTCCACATCCATTGCTTGGCGACGACGTTGATCTGCAGCGGCTCGCCCGCCGGCGTCATGGCCCCAAAACCCTGCGCCGACGCCCAGCCAAAGATCGTCACGAAGAGAAGCACGGTGGCGAGCGTCCAGCCGGTCTCGAACTCCCGCAGCAACGGCGGTGGCAGTTCGGCGCGGCTGGCATTGGAGTTTTTCCGGTAACGGATCGAAAAGCCGATGATGAGACCAGCCACCAGCAGCACGATAAATCCGGAGAGCGCGGTCGCCGAGAAGAACAGGAGATCGGTCTGACGCGCCCGTTCCGACGCCGCGGAGATGAAACTGGAGAGACCGCTCATGCCGCGCTCTCCCGGCCCGAGCTCTCCCGGCCTGCACTCTCCCGCCCCTTGCCGCGCCGTTCGCGCCACAGAAGCGTCAGGACGAGAGCGGCGATCGCAGCCACGCTCAGGGAGGAAGAAATCGTCAGGATGCGGGCAATCAGCGGCGAATAGGTCCCCGTCGCCGGATTCCAGCCATAGCACAGCAGGAAGAGACGATCGCCGAGCGAGCCGACACTGCCGTCGCCGGCATCCGTCAGGGCGAGGCGGAAGTCGAGCGGCTCCGAGGCGAATGGATCGACATAACGGCGGATCTCGCCGGCCTTGTCGAGCAGGACGGCGGCCGTCGGATGCGCGAACTGATCGCGCTCCTTGTCGTAGGAAATACGGATCCCGGCCGTGTCGAGAAGATGGGCGATCTCGCTCTTGTCGCCGCGCAGGACGCGCACCGCCTGCCAGCGCTCCGTCTTCGGGATATGCTCCTCGGCAAAGGTCTTCGCCTCCGCCTGCCCGTCCTTCGGGTCGAGACCGATGATGGAAAGATCGAAATCATCCCCTGGCTTCAGCGTCAGTCCCGACAGCCGAGACAGGAGTGCATCCGCCGAGACACCGCAGGAGGTTTCGCAGGTGAAATCGACGAAGAGGATGAGGTCCGGCTTGTCGCCGGAGGCAGGCAGCGGCGCGGGCTCACCTTGAATATCGACGAGATGATCGGCTTTGAGCGGCGCACCGATGCGCTTGGTGACGCCGACCGTGTCGATCTCGGATTTCGCGAGCCCCGCAAGAGCGATGCCCGGCAGGGCGGCGAGACAGATGGAAAGGGCAAGGGCGAACGATCTCATCGGATCTCCTCCGATTGCGGCGGCAGGAGCGGTGCGTAGGGGTCGGCGCGGGTGCCAACGATCTTCATTGCCTCCTCGATCGGCATGGCCGCCGTGTCGCTGAGGCGCTCATCTTCGCGCAATCGGTAGGCCTGGAGGTCACGGACCGGATCGACCTGGAGAGCAGGCCCCGCCGGCCGCATCGGCCGCGGCAGGGTCCGCTCGATCGGCTGCCCGACGAAGGTAAAAAGGAACGCCACGAGCCCGAGCGTGAAGACCATGAGACCGAGAAGAGCCGCGCCCGCCAGAAACACTTTCGTCCCCGGGACCTCGGCTGCTTCGTGGGCACGCCAGCTTTGTTCAGGCATGGCGCCCCTCCCCTTCGTGACGTGCGCCGAGGAGTGACACGACGATGGCGAGCCAGGCGCCGCCGAGAACAATGGTCAGCAAAAGCGCAAGCCACGCCGCTGCCGGCGCAAGCCCGACGAGCCAGGTCAGGTGCAGATAAAGGCCGACGAGGCAGAAAAGGCCGGCAAGCCCCGTCCAGCGCGCGCTCTTTCGCACCGCGGAGAAGAGAAGCATCGAAAAGGGCAGAACCGAGCCGACGATGAAGGTGGTGGAGACAAGCGCGGTGGCGGAGGGCGTAAGCCGTCCCACATACCATCCGACCTTCTCCGGCAGATTGCCGGACCACATGACGAGATACTGGATGAAGGCAAGGTAGGTGACGCCGAGAATGGCGGCGATGAGGAGACCGGCAAAATCGCCGTTCCGCGCCTCCTGGCCAAAGACGCCCCGCAGGACGGAAAGAAGCGCAAGCGCCGATCCCACCTGCGAAATCCCGAGAAGCGCCGGATAGGCGGTGGAGAACCATTTCGGGTCGAGCGACATCAGCCAGTCGACGCTGCCGAAACTGATGCTGAGCCCATAAGCGAGGATGCCGAGCCCTGAAATGACAGGCCCGAGCGGGACGAGCGCGGCGAGGACGGCGAGCGCCGACCAGAGCACCAGAATGACGACGCTGCGCAGAAGGAAAGCGGGGGAATTGAGATAGACCTCCGCCACGCCTTCGTGCCGTACAGCCCCCGCATGGCCGGCCCACACATAGATATCGGGCAGGGACAGCGCGATCGGCAGGAAGGCCACGGCAAGGAGCGGCATCGTAAGCGCCATCGCGGCAAGGAAGGGCCGCGCGACAAAGCCCCAATCGCCGCCCGTCAGACCATGCGCGAGGAGAAGCACGAGACTGCCCGCCGGAAAGCCGATCAGGAAGAGCCAGGCGATCAGCCAGGCACCCGCGAGCCCGGAAGGCGTCAAGAAAATAGCGGCGACGACGATCGCCAAGAGCACGATCATCGCGAGAAGAAGGAGCGGCATCCGCCGACCCTGCGGGCGCAGAGCGAGCGCGGGAGCTGTCATTGCCCGCCTCCTTCCTGCATCTGCGAGACCTGCAAGGCGCGCAGATAAAGCGCGATCGCCCAGCGATCCTTGGGCGGCACGCGGTCGCCATAGGAATACATGACGCCATAGCCATTGGTGATGACATCGAAGATGTGCTGCGCCGACGTCGCCCGGAGCCGATCCGAATGAAATGATGGCGGCTGCGGGAAACCGCGTGCGACGATCATGCCGTCGCCATAGCCGGCATAGCCGTGGCAGGGCGCGCAGAAGATCTCGAAACGCTCGCGCCCCCGCTGAACGAGTGACAGCGTCGGCTTCGGCGGGGCCAGCGCCCGCTGCGGCTCGATCGAATCGGAGCGCGCCACGACGCCCTCCGGCAGCGGCCTGGCGGCACTGTGACCCGCAAAGGCCTCGGCAAAGGCATAGGTCTTCAGCTTCGGTTGCTTCGCCATCTCCTGTTCCTGACAGCCGGCGAGCAAAAGAAGAGCGGGGACGAGGACGACCCACCTCATGCCGGCACCTCGTCGATGACGATCGGTGAGAGCCCTTGAAGGAGGTCACGCGCGGCATTGGCGTCGCCATCGACCGTCACGCGCAGAAAGAAGAGATCGTGCGAGGCCCGATGGAAATTAGGCGCGGCAAAGAGCGGCTGATGGAGCTGTGTCAGCCCGGATCGCAGGATGAAGGCGACGAAGCCGGCAACGACCGCGAACAGAATCGTGAGTTCGAAAGTCACAAGCATGAAGGCCGGCCAGGAGAAAAGCGGCCGGCCACCGGAATTGATCGGATAAGCGATGATGGCGCTCCACGCCTGCAGGCCGAAGCCACAGGCAGCGCCGATCGCTCCGGCAACCGCCATGACGAGACGGATACGCGTCGGACGATGGCCGATCGCCTCGGCCACGCCCTCGATCGCAAAGGGCGAATAGGCTTCAAGGTCATAAAACCCCGCCTCCCGCGCCTTCTCGATCGCAGCGATGAGCTTTTCAGGCTCGGCGAAACCGGCCAGGAGGTGATGCCCACTCATCCGCGCCTCCTCTGCCAGTCGAACTGCTTCACCTCATGCAGCGAGATGAAGGGGACGAGCCGCACGAAGATGAGGAAGAGAAGCGTGAAGAAGCCGAGCGTGCCGAACCACAAGGTCCAATCCCAGATGGTCGGGGTGTAAATCTGCCAGCTCGACGGCAGATGGCCGTGCGAGGGCGTCGTCGTGGTGATCAGAATGCGCTCAAGCCACATGCCGAGATTGATGGCGAGCGCCACCCCCAGGATGAGCTTCGGCGTGCGCCGCACCACCGGCAGCCAAAGGGCAAGCGGGATGACGCAATTGCAGGCGAGCATCAGCCAGTAATAGGGCGCGTAGGCGCCGAAGAACTTGAAGAGCACGAGATCGCGCTCCGCCTCAGAGCCCGCATACCAGGCCATGAACCATTCCGTGGCATAGGAGATAGTCATGATGAGCGACAGGAAGAGCAGCATCTTGCCCATCACGTTGAGATGGCTGCGGGTGACGAGCCCCTGCAGATTGAAGGCCCAGCGGATTGGAATGGCGAGCGTCACCACCATGGCAAAGCCGGAATAGGCCGCGCCGATAACGAAATAAGGCGGGAAGATCGTCTCCGCCCAGCCGGGCGCGAGACCGGCGGCAAAATCGAGCCCGACGACGGAATGCACGGAAAAGACGAGCGGCACGGCCATCGCGGCCGCCGTCTTGTAAAAGCTCTCAAGCCGGAGCCAGTCGGAGGCCGACCCCGTCCAGCCGAAGGACATGAAGCCGTAAAGCGCCCGCCGGAGCCCCGGAGCCGCCCTGTCGCGCGCGGTCGCAAGATCGGGGATGAGGCCGGTGTACCAGAAGAGCAGCGAAAAGATCAGGTAGCTCGCAATGGCGAAGAAGTCCCAGACGAGCGGGCTGCGCCATTGCGGCCAGACGCCCATCGTATTGGGATAGGGCATGAGCCAGTAGAAGAACCACGGCCGTCCGAGATGCAGGATCGGGTAGAGCCCGGCGATGGCGGCGGCGAACAAGGTCATCGCCTCGGCGAAACGGTTGACGGAGGCGCGCCATCGCTGCCGCGTCAAAAGCAGCATCGAAGAGATGAGCGTGCCGGCATTGCCGATGCCGATCCACCAGACGTAATTGGCGATCGCGAAGCCCCAGATATTTGACTGGTTGAGACCCCAGACGCCGATGCCGTTGGCGAAGAGCCAGAGGATCGAGACGACCATCATCACCGTCAGCGCCAGACTGACGAGGAGTGAGATCCACCAGATACGCCCGACCCGCGTCATCAGGAGCGGGTTCATGACCTCGCTGGTGATCGCCTCATAGCTCATCGGCTCCGGCAGATATTCCGCCGGACCGCGCAACGGCCCTTGCCGTGCTTCGGTCTGATCCGCCGCCTGATCAGGCGTCGTGGTCGGGCGGCCGCTCATGCACCCTCCCCGGGCTCGGATCCGGCACTTGCCGCCACGGCGCGGATGCGCGCCAGATAGGAGGTGCGAGGCCTCGTCCCGAGCTCGCCGAGAAGATCGTATTCGTGGCGTGCGCGCTTCAGCTTCGAAACGAGACTGTCCTTGCGGTTGGTGTCGCCGAAAACGATCGCCTGCGTCGGGCAGGCGTTCTGGCAGGCCGTGCGCACCTCGCCCTCATCGAGCTCCCGCCCCTCGCGATCGGCGCGCTGCTGCGCCCGGCTGATGCGCTGCACGCAATAGGTGCATTTCTCCATGACGCCGCGGCTCCTGACCGACACGTCCGGATTGGCGGCGGCCTGATAGAGCGGATCGTCGAGGTTCTCGTAGGCCTGCTCGTCGCCATAACCATAGAAGTTGAAGCGGCGCACCTTGTAGGGGCAGTTGGCCTGGCAGAAGCGCGTACCGATGCAGCGGTTGTAGACCTGGACATTGAGGCCTTCGCGATCATGAACCGAGGCCTCGACCGGACAGACCGGCTCGCAGGGCGCTTTCTCGCAATGCATGCACGGCACCGGCTGGAACAGCACCTCCGCCGCGTCCGGCTCGCCACGGAAATAGCGATCGATCCTGATCCAGTGCATCTCGCGGCCGCGCTCCACCTCCTCCGGCCCGACGACGGGAATGTTGTTTTCCGACTGGCAGGCGGTGACGCAGGCGCTGCAGCCGATACAGACCGACTGGTCGATCACCATGCCCCAGGCCGCATCGGGATAGTCCCAGTCGGGATAAAGCGAGGGCGGCACCTCCTCGTCTTTCTCCTCCGTGCCATGCAGGAAATCGGCAAAGCTGAGATCGCGGATGATCTCGCGCCCCTCCATGTCGGAATGCTCCTGCGTACGGATGAGGCGGCCCCTGTCGCTCGTCGCGCGAAGCTCGGCCCCGGTCGCATGCCACAACGCATCGAGGCGACGCAGCGGATTGACGTCGACGCCGACCGCGGAACCGATGACCCCGGCCTCCGGCCGCCCGTAGCCGAGCGCGAGCCCGATCGCGCCCTCCGCCTGCCCGACGGCCACCATCGCCGGCAGCATCAGCCGGTTCTCGCCGAGGCTGATTTCCAGAAGATTTCCGTCTTCAATCCCGAGATTGAGCGCATCGCTGGGCGAAACGAGCGCCGCATTGCCCCAGACGAGCTTGGTCACGGGATCGGGCAATTCCTGCAGCCAGGCATTGTTGGCGAAATCGCCGTCCCAGAGTTTCGTGTCGGGTCGGAAGACGAGCTCATAGCCCTCGTCCTCCACCGCCGGCGCAACAGGTTTGGGCACAGCAGCAGCGCTCGGCCGCACGCTCTGCGGCGCCGAGCCCTCCACGAATCCGGCGCGCAGGCTCTTTCGCCACCAGGTCTCGAAATCGCCGGCGCCGCTTGCACGTCGCCAATGCGCCCGCAGAACCTCGCGATCATCGGCATCGAGCGTGCCGAAGAAAGCCCCGAGCACGGAAAACAGCGAGCGACCGCGGAAGAGCGGTGTGATCAACGGCTGGATCAAAGTAACGGTGCCGTCTCCGGCGCGCGCATCGCTCCAGGCTTCGAGGTCGTGCAACGCCGGCAGATGCCATGTCGTACGCGCCGCCGTCTCGTTGCGGTAAAGCCCGTGATGCACCGTGAACGGCACCTTGCCGAGGAGCTCGGCGAGATCGAAATCCCCGGGCGCGCTGTAGACGGGATTGGTGCCGGAGATGAGGAGGGTTTCGACGTGACCCGCATCGATGTCATCGACGAGCTCCCGCAAACCGGCCGCCGGCGGCGCCTCATCGTCGGCAGGCAAAAACTCCACCGTTTCGCCGAGACCACCGAGTGTTTCGTTGAGCCAATGGGCGAGCGCATGCACCTCCGGCGGCTGTGCGGCACCAGCGACGACGAGCGCCTGGCCGCGATGCGCCGAGAGCTCCTGAACCAGGCGTTCGAGGAAGATCCGCGCGTCTTCCTCGATCCCGCCTTCCGGCAGGTTTTCAGCGCCAAAACGGGCGGCGATCATCTGCGCGAGCTCTGCCACCCGCCCGCGCCTTGCCGCGAGCCGATGATCCGCATTGGAGCCGGTGAGGCTCAGGACAGGCTCGATGACATGGAGCCGAAGGAAGCCCTCCGCCTTCGCCCCCCAGACGCGCCGTCCCGCACCGAAGCGCGCCGCATTGAGGGTCTGCTCCGGCCCGGCCCCGAGAAAATCGGCATCGAGCGAGACGACGCATCGGGCGCGATCGAAGCGATAGACGGGTTTCAAGCGCCGGCCGAAGGCAAGCTCGGCTCCCGCCAGAACATTCTCCTCGCCGAGCGGATCCCATTGATGCCAGCGCGCCTCTGGAAAACGGTCGAGAAGCGTCGAGATCTGGTCGAAGAAGGTCGGCGAGGTGCTCGGACCGGTCAGAATCCTCAGCCCCTCTCCGCGCTTGGCGCGATGGGCCTCGATGCGCGGCAGAAATTCGCCGGCAAATCCATCCCACGACGCCGTATCCGCCCCCTTTCGCACGGCCTTCGAGCGGTCCGGATCGTAAAGCGACAGGATCGCCGCCTGGGTGAAGGCGTCGCTGCCGGAGGCGGCCGGATGGTCGCCATTCGGCTCAAGCTTGGTCGGCCTCCCGTCAAATGTCTGGCCAATCACCGGCTGCGCGACGCCGGAGAGTGTCACGGCGGTCGCGAAGGCGAGCGGCTCGCCCGGTACCAGCCGCTCCGGCATGTTCACATAGGGAACGATAGCCTCCGGCTGGCGTCCGCAGGCGCCAGCCGAGACAGCCGCGCTCGCCGCCATCAGCTTCAAGGCGGTGCGCCGATTGACCGGGCCCATACGGATGCCGTCGGGAAACTCTTTTGCGGTTTTCGCGGCCCCCTCTTCGGCTGCTCCGCCGTTCGAAGGTCGGGCGCGAGAGGCAAGCGAGCGCCACAATTCCTGTGGCCCGCTGCCGTTTTCACAGCTGCCGCCGCAACATCCTGGATCTTGAGGCGGTTTCAGCGATGACATGTCGAGCAATCGGTCAGTTTTGCAGGATCGATGCCGTATCGCTTCAGCCGCTCATGGCCATGAATCTTGCCGTCGGCAGAGTTCCAATTCGTGGCGAAGACATCTTCGGGTGCGCGCAGGTTCTTTGCCGGATCGCGGTGGCAGTCGAGGCACCATTGCATGGTCATCGGCTCGGCCTTCTGCATGAGCGGCATCTTGTCGACCGGCCCGTGGCAGGTGGTGCAGCCAACGCCGTTTTCGACATGAACGGAATGGTTGAAATAGACGTAGTCGGGCAGGTTGGTGACGCGGTTCCAGGCGATCGGCTCATCCTTGGCGAGGCTCTCGCGGACGGGGCGGAGCATCTCGGCATTGGTCCAGAGCTGCGAATGGCAGGTCATGCAGGTGTGCGTTGGCGGCACACCGGCGAAGGCCGCCTCTTCCACGCCCGTATGGCAGTAGCGGCAATCAAGACCGAGACCGCCGACATGGTGCTGATGGCTGAAGGGAACCGGCTGATCGACGGTGAGGCCGATGCCATCGGCATAGCGCGAGCGTGCCATCACTCCCGCGAAGACAAGAGCGGCGACAGGCACGAACACGACAGCGACAAGCGCAACCTTGACGATGGCGTTGCTGCGACGGCGGAAAATCTGAGCCATGGATCAACTCAGACTGACCCGGGCTGCAGACACATTGCAACTGCAGGGACTGAAGAAAGTCATGGAAGATCCCCCAGACTGCATGAGAGAGCAGCCTCATTTTATTTGACCACGACGCCGGTCCCGTCTCGCGTTGCGCGGTGATCTGTCCCGCCATCACCTCTGGTGGGCGCCGAGAAGAGCATTTCTTCGCTGCGGACACGCCCCATCACGAAGATCACCCCGGACGCGGACCAGTTCCCGCGTCGAACCTTTTTTCCCGCACCGTGTTGAAGATGCGGGACCAATCACGACAACGAGGAAAGCAAGTTGGCCAGAACCGAGAAGACTGTCGTCATCACGGGCGCCTCGGCCGGTGTCGGCCGCGCCGTGACGCGGCGTTTTGCACGAGATGGCGCGCGGCTCGGGCTCATCGCGCGCGATCGTCGTCGGCTGGAAGAGACGGCGGAAGAAGTTCGCGTCCTCGGAGGCGAGGCGATGATCTTTCCAATCGACGTAGCGGATGCCGAGAAGGTCGACATCGCCGCCGAAGAGGTCGAGCAGCGCTTTGGTCCAATCGACATCTGGATCAACGTCGCAATGGTGACGGTTATGGCACCGGTCGCAAAGACGACACCCGAAGAATTCCGCCGCGTGACCGAAGTCACCTATCTCGGCTGCGTGCACGGAACGCTCGCGGCCTTGAAGCGCATGCAGCCCCGCAATTACGGCACCATCGTCCAGACGGGCTCAGCCCTCGCCTACCGCTCGATTCCGTTGCAGGCGCCTTATTGCGCAGCCAAGCACGCGATCGTCGGCTTCACGGATTCGCTGCGCTGCGAGCTCATCCACGACAATTCCGCGATCAAGCTCACCGTCGTGCATCTGCCGGGCTTGAACACGCCGCAATTCGACTGGGCGCGCAACAAGATGCCGCGTCGGGCGCAACCGCTTCCACCGATCTTCCAGCCCGAAGTGGCCGCCGACGGCATCTATTTCGCAGCCCACCATCCGCGCCGCGAACTCTGGGTCGGACGTTCCTCCTATGAGGCGATCCTCGGTCAGAGAGTGGCCCCCGGCCTTCTCGACAGGATGATGGCTGAGAAGGCCTATGGCGGGCAGATGGCCGCCGAGGCGGAGACCGAACGGCCTGACAATCTCTTCGAGCCCGTCGCCGGCTCCTATGCCGCGCATGGCCGCTTCGACGTCAAGGCGCAGAACACGGCACCTGCCCTCTGGGCGACGGAGCACCGCGAGGCGATCGGCAAAGGTGCGGGCATCGCCGCTGCCGGTGCGCTTGGCTGGTTCATCGGCCGGATGCTGTCATCGAGGCGGTGACAGAGCCGTCTGAGAACCGTTTCCTGCCGATCAACGGCTATGCCCGATTTCGACACGCGGCCCCGACCGCGACCACCAGCCGCGCCGCGCACGGCAAGCGTTGAGAGACGAAATACAATTCTAAGCGTTTGCTGTTAGAGAAAGCGCCGCAAGAACAAGCTTCTCAGGGAGAGCGCATGCAGGCCACCGTTCTGGTTGCTGGCGGCAACGGCTATATCGGCAGCCATGTCGTGGTGGAGTTGGCGCGGGCGGGCTACCGACCCGTCATCGTCGACAATCTCGCCAATTCGCATCCCGAGGCCGCGCGCCGTGTCGGTCAGATCGCCGGGGCGGAGATCCCACTCCTCGTCGGCGACATTCGCGACGCAGCCTTTCTCGACCGGGTTTTCATCGAGAACCCGGTCGACGTCGTCATCCATCTCGCCGGCCTCAAGGCAGTGGGTGAATCCGTCGAGAAGCCGCTCGCCTATTACGACGTCAATGTCGGCGGCGCCGTCTCGCTGTTTGAGGCGATGGCGCGCCACGCGGCGACGCGACTCGTCTTTTCGTCCTCCGCCACCGTCTACGGCGATCCGCAGACCGTGCCGATCGAGGAGAGCTTTCCGGTGGGCGGCGTCACCAATCCCTATGGTCGGACCAAGATGATGATCGAGGAGATCATCACCGATACGGTCGCCGCCGACATGGCCTGGCAGGCGATCAGCCTGCGTTATTTCAATCCCGTCGGCGCCCATGAGAGCGCACTCATCGGCGAAGACCCGATGGGCATTCCGAACAATCTCTTTCCCTATATCGCCCAGGTCGCGGTCGGCCGGCGGGAACATCTGCGCGTCTTCGGCGGCGATTACCCGACCCATGACGGCACCGGCGTGCGCGACTACATCCATGTCGTCGATCTCGCACGGGCTCATGTGAAGGCGACGGAAGCGCTTCTTTCAGGCGGGGTGGCGCCCGGCACGCACCGGCCGATCAATCTCGGCACCGGCCGCGGCTACAGCGTCCTCGACACCGTGAAGGCGTGGCGGCGGGCCACCAACCGACCGATCCCTTACGAGATCGTTGAGCGTCGGGCAGGCGACATCGCCACCTGCTACGCCGATCCGAAGCTCGCGGCCGAACTTCTCGGCTGGCAGGCCGATCTCGATCTCGACGCCATGTGCCGCGATCACTGGCGGTGGCAGAGCCAAAACCCGAACGGCTACACGGGAGATTGAACCCGCCCCCAGAGAGGCTCAGTCGAGCCTGACCGGATTCGACCAGGCAAGACGCCCGGCCGCATCGGCAACGACGAGGCGGAACCAATCACCTTCGAAGCGCTCGCTCGACAGGCGAACCTGCGTCAGATTCGGCCCCCATTGGTTCTCCGATTTCGCGCCGCGACCGACGAGGGCGACATTGGCCGCCGGCGAGCATTCCACCGCGACCTCGCCGTCGGCGATGGAGAATCCTTCGATCACCGGACCCTGGCTCGAATAGAAAAGACCGGCCTTGAGCGCCTCCAACAGCGCTTCGGGCGCATTCTCCTCCGCCTTCACCATCACCCAGGCGGCGAGCCCTTCCTCATATTTGAAGTGCGTATCGTCAGACGCAAAGGCGGAGAGCGCATAGCCTTCGTTCAGGAGCTCATCGAGAAGATAGGTCCCGTCGGCACGCGCGGTTTCGAGATCGCAGGTGTAATTGTAGATCTCGACGGAATGGGCATGCGCCGCCATCGCACGACCGTCCTCGATCGTGAGGCCAGACCATTGCGGATGGGCGATCCCCACGAACGCACCGGCCTCGCGCGCCCGCTGCGCGAGCGCGAGGCCGTCCTCATCCTTGCCCGTCGGCTCGAAATCTTCAGGCAGCCCGGCAGCCAGAATATGCCACAGCTCGCCATGGCTGGTCGCATCGGCATGAAGCTCGGCACCGAGAAGCGTCGTGAAACCCGCGCGGCGAAACGGCCGCGTGTCCGTCACCGGAAAATCGAAGCGGCTGAGAAAATGGTCCGACAGGCAGAGAAAGTCGTAGCCGGCGTCGCGATAATGGGCGCAGACCGCCTCCGGCGACGTTCCTCCGTCCGAGCGATTGGAATGTGTGTGAAGATTGCCGCGCCAGAAACGGCCCGGCGCCTGAAATGCCCGCATACCCATGGAGAAGCCCCTCACTCAATTGATGAGAAGCGATATGACGCGTCCATGGCAAGGCAATGACAGGCGAAAGATCCGAGCCGACCGCCAAACGGATTGACGTCCCAAACGTCAGGCGGCTTCGCTCGTCAAATTCCAGCCAAACTGGCTCGAAATCTGCCGGGCAGCCGCCATGTTGCGCTGGATGATGGCGGCGAAAGCGGCCCCGCGCGCATCCATGCCGGCGACCGAAACCCCGAGCCCGCCAAGCACATTGCCGCTCGCGTCGCGGATCGGCGCGGCCGTGCACACTGTCGCCGGACGAAATTCGCGGTCGTCGACGGCATAGCCCTGCACCGCGACGGCAGCGATCTCGCGGCGCAATCTCGCCTCGTCGGTGATGGTGTTGTCCGTGAAGGAGCGGATTTCCACACGCGCCAGAAGCGCGTCGAGAGCAGCCGGTGACAGGCCCGCGAGGAGCACCTTGCCGAGCGCGGTGCAATGGGCGGGACGGTGGCTCACGGTGTGAGACGGAAGGCGTCCCTGCGGCTCCGCCTTTTCCAGATAGCAGATCTGGCCATCGACGAGCGTCGCGATTTGGACCGTCTGACCGATGGTGGCGCACAAATCGCGCATGACGGGACGTGCGAGGCTCGTCAGCTCGCCGCGCGACTGCGCACCCGGCTGCAGGCGCGCAAGGCTTGGACCGATGCTCCAGGTGCGCGTCTTCGGCCGCCACAACGCGTAGCCGCCATCCGCCAAACTGCGCAAAATGCGCAAAACAGTACTTTTATGCAGACCAACGCTGCGACTGATTTCCGTTAGGGAAAGTGGCCCTTCGGCTGCGGCGAGCACTTCCAGGATGCCAAGCGAGCGATGCAGCACCTGGATCGAAGATCCTGACGAAGCGCGCGCATTTCCTGCGCTTTCGTCGCCATTGGGTTGATCCACCGTGACACCGTTCATCTTCTTAATCCCGACACGTGCCGCAGGAAATCGGCACCTCATAGGCCAATCATCGCGTCGTTCATGCAGTCTCGTACGGTCGACTGCACGCACATTCGCCTTTGCAAAGGCGGCCACAAAGCCAAGCCACCAGCAAAGTCGAGGAGGAATGAGCCATTCTTCTGATCAAATTTCAAGTATCAGATGGTGAAATTGATGCAATCTGGCTCGGCCGAGGCTGACCTTAAGGTTAGATTGCTCCTCCAGCGCCGCGGCAGACGCGCGTTTTCACCTCAAATTGCTCAACTGTGCGACAAAAGAACATCCCTGGCCTGATCGGTCAATCGACCGATCAGCGTGCGCGCCGCGCTGCTGGCATAACGGTCGGGATGGCGCAGCAGGGAAAAATCCCGGCGCGGTAGATCGACGGGGACGGATTGAAGCCGGCCGGAGCCGATTGCTGCGGCGACCACATGCTCGGAAATGATGGTAGCACCGGCGCCCGCCTCCACGGCTTCACGGACGGCCTCGTTGCTGGGCAGAACCAGCGAGATCGGCAGATCGTCGACTTTGATACCGTCTCGCGAGGCGAGCTCTTCAAGCACGGCACGCGTTCCCGAACCGGCCTCCCGAATAACCCACGAAAGCGATGTGAGATCGATCCCGCCAGCCTCCGTCGCCGCGGGCAGGGTGCGCCCGGCGGCAACCACGAGCACCAGCCTGTCGCGATCGACGAGACGACGGATAAGTTCGGTGTGTCGGATGGGTCCTTCGACGAGACCGAGATCCGCCCGCCCCTCGGCGACATCATCCTCCACCTGGCGCGTATTGCCGATGACGACATCGAGGCTGACGCTTGGGAAAGCCTCGTGAAAGGCGGCGAGCCGACGCGGCAGCCAGTAATTGGCGATCGTCTGGCTGGCTGCGATGGCGACGCTGCCGCGGGCGGGATCCGCGATTTCCTCAAGCACGTTCTGCGCCGAGGCCACTCGTTTGAGGATGGCGCGTGCCTCCGGCAGGAAGCGCTCGCCGGTATCGGTAAGCTCGATGCCGCGCCCGACCCGGTCGAACAGGCGGGCGCCGTAGCGCTTCTCCAACGCCGCGATCGCCGCCGAGGCGGCCGATTGCGTCAGGCCGAGTGCGGCTGCCGCCCGGGTGACGTGCCGCCGCTCGGCGACGGCCACGAAGACGCGCAATTGATCGAGGGTCATGTCTCAATGATCGACGCAAATGCTCGATCAGACAAGACGCATCTGCCACTTCGATGAACTGGAGCGCCGTCGCCACTCATCCCACATCGCGATGGGTGCGATCCGCAGTCACAAGCGAGCTGCGGCACGACGCCAGAAATAGCGGCCGAAGGCGGTGGGTCTCCGCCCCGGCAACCCGTTGTGTCAGGCGATGCGCGTGCCGTCCTGCGGATCGAAAAACACAGAACGCGTCATGTTGAAGGCGAGCTTCACATGCCCGTCCTCTTCGATCGGACTGTTCGCCCTGAGCCGCGCCGTGAATTCCTTGCCGCCGAGATGCGTGACGACATAGGTGTCGGCACCCGTCGGCTCCACCATCTCCGCCCGGCAGGTCGCCTCGACGAGCTGGCCCTCTTTCTGGTCGGCCGCATCGGGATCCGTGACAGCTTCGGGACGGATGCCGAAGGTGATGGTGCGACCCACCCAATCACCGAGCTGATCGGCCACGCCTTCCCGCACAGGCAGGAAAAGCGCCCCGTTGGAGCGCTGTTTCAACGCGACGCCGATCGCCCCGTCCTGCTTCTGCACTTCGGCAGGAACGAGGTTCATCGCCGGCGAACCCATGAAGTCGGCAACGAAGAGATTGGACGGATTGTTGTAGACATCTTCCGGCGAGCCGAATTGCTGCAGCACGCCATCCTTCAGGATCGCGATCGTGCTTGCGAGCGTCATCGCCTCGATCTGATCGTGGGTCACGTAGACGATGGTGGTCCCGAGCGTCGCATGAAGCCGTTTGATCTCCATGCGCATGTCGACGCGCAGCTTGGCGTCGAGGTTCGACAGCGGCTCGTCGAACAGGAAGACCTGCGGTTTGCGCACCAGCGCCCGTCCCATGGCGACGCGCTGGCGCTGACCGCCGGAAAGCTGACCCGGACGGCGATTGAGAAGCTTCTCGATCTGCAGCATCTCCGCCACTTCCTGGATCGCCCGGTCGCGCTCGTCTTTAGGGACGCCCCGCATTTCCAGGCCGAAGGCAAGATTTTTTGCCACCGACATGTTCGGGTAGAGCGCATAGGACTGGAACACCATGGCGATGTCCCGCTCCGACGGTTTGAGCTCGTTGACACGCTCGCCGGCGATGCGGATCTCGCCCTTCGTCACGCTTTCGAGCCCCGCAATCGTATTGAGGAGCGTCGACTTTCCGCAGCCGGAGGGACCGACGAGCACGAGGAAGTCCCCCTCCTCCACGACAAGATCGATGCCCTTTAGAACGTCGGTCTGGCCGAAGGATTTGTAGAGACCGTCGATTTCAAGAAACGCCATGTTCAGCCCTTCACAGCGCCGGCCATCAGCCCGCGCACGAAATAACGCCCCGACACGATGTAGACCACGAGCGTGGGCAGAGCGGCCAGCACGGCCCCGGCGAAGTGAACGTTGTATTCCTTCACGCCGGTGGACGAGCTGACGAGGTTGTTGAGCGCCACCGTCATCGGTTGCGAATCGAAGTCGGAGAACGAGGCTCCGAAGAGGAAGTCGTTCCAGATATTGGTGAATTGCCAGATGATCGTGACGACGATGATCGGCCCGGAACTCGGCAAGAGAATGCGCCAGAAGATACGGAAGAAGCCCGCCCCGTCGACCTGAGCGGAGCGGATGAGCTCCGTGGGGAACGCCGCGTAATAATTCCGGAAGAAGAGCGTCGTGAAGCCGAGCCCGTAGACCACATGCACGAGGACGAGACCCGGAACCGTGCCGGCGATGCCGAGCGTGCCGAGCACCTTCGCCATCGGAATGAGCACGATCTGGAACGGGATGAAGCAGGAGAAAAGTATCAGCCCGAAGACGATGGAATCGCCCTTGAACCGGTACTTGGTCAAGACGTAGCCGTTGATCGCACCGAGCACCATCGAGATGGTAACGGCCGGGATCACCATCAGGAACGAGTTGACGAAATAGGGTTTGAGCCCGGTCGCCTGCACGCCCACCTGCGCCTCGCTCCATGCCGAAAGCCAGGGTTGAAGCGTCCAGTGCTGCGGCGGAGCGATGAGATTGCCGGAGCGGATCTCATCGAGCGGCTTGACCGAATTCAAAAGCATGATGACGAGCGGCAGGAGATAATAGACCGCAAAGACGATCAGCACCGCGTAGAGGATCGCCCGTCCGAAGACAGAGCCCGACCCCAGCTGCGGGCCTTCGGTTGCCGTGCTCATTGCTCTCGCTCCGTCGACAGCTCGCTGTAGAGATAAGGCACGATGATGGACGCGACCATCATCAGCATCACCACCGCGGAGGCCGCACCGATGGCCATCTGGCTGCGCGTGAAGGTGTAGGAATACATGAACGTCGCAGGCAGCTCCGTCGCACGCCCCGGCCCGCCATTGGTGAGCGCGATGACGAGGTCGTAGGATTTGATCGCCATATGGGCGAGGACGACGAAGGCCGACAGAAAGGCCGGCCGCAGCATCGGAATAATGATCCTCCGATAGAGCTGCCAGGGCCCCGCCCCGTCGATCTGGGCGGCACGCATGATTTCCGTGTCGATCCCCCGAAGGCCCGCCAGGAACATCGCCATGACGAAGCCCGACGATTGCCAGACGGCCGCAATCACGACGGTGTAGATCGCCATTTCGCGGTCTTTGATCCAACCGAAATGGAAACTCGTCCAGCCGAGCGCATGCATGGTGTGGTCGAGCCCGATGCCGGGATCGAGGAACCATTTCCACGCTGTGCCGGTGACGATGAAGGAGAGCGCCATCGGATAGAGATAGATCGGCCGCAAAACGCCCTCGCCGCGGATCTTCTGGTCGAGAAGAATGGCGAGCAGCAGGCCGAGCACGCAGCAAATGACGATGTAGAGAGACCCGAAGATCGCGAGATTCTTGAGCGCGATCCACCAGTTCGGCAAGTCGAAGAGTTTGACGTAATTGCCGAGGCCGATGAAGTCGAAGCGCGGCAGAAGCGTCGAGCTCGTCATCGACAGATAGACGGTGAAGATGATGAAGCCGTAGACGAAGAGGACGATAACGGCAAAGCTCGGCGCAAGAACGATGCGCGGCAGCCAGTCCTGCAGGCCGCGCCGGAACGCGCTCGATCGGCGCGGACGCACAAGCGGCTCCGTGGCGGTGGTGGAAGTCGCGGTCACTGGGGCGCCCTCAACGCTGAAGATGATGGGAAACCCCGGCCTGAGGCGGCCGGGGTGAGATCATCAGAAGCGTCAGCGGGCCGACGCAACGGCGTCGACGAGAGCCTGAACGGCCTCCTCGGACGTGTACTCGCCGTTGAAATGCGCCGTGACGACGTCGAAGACGGCATTCTTCACGGCCGACGGCGCGCCGTAGCCATGTGCGAGCGAACCATAGAGATGGTTGTTCTCATTCGCCTCGGCGAGCTGCTTCATGCCTTTCTGAGCGCAGGCATCGAACTCGTCGGGTGCGACGTCGGTGCGCGCCGGCACGGAGCCCTTCACCTTGTTGAAGGCGATCTGGAATTCCGGCGACATGACGGCGGAAGCGAGCTTCAGCTGCGCGTCGCGCTTGTCTTCGCCCACCTTGAACATCACGAACTGGTCGGAATTGAAGAGAACCGAGCCTTCCGTTCCCGGGAAGCGCTGGCAGACAAAGTCCTCGCCCGGCTTCATGTCGGCGCGCAGGAACTCGCCCTTCGCCCAGTCGCCCATGAACTGCACCGCGGCCTTGCCGTTGATGACCATGGCGGTGGCGAGGTTCCAGTCGCGACCGGAGAAGTTCGGATCGACATAGTCGTGAAGCTTCGTCATCCGGTCGAAGACCTGCTTCATCGTATCGGAGCCGAGCGTCTCTTCGTCGAAATCGTTGAGCGCCTTCTTGTAGAAGTCCGGACCGCCGGTGGCGAGCACGACGGCCTCAAACACGGTCGCGTCCTGCCAGGGCTGACCGCCATAAGCCACCGGCGTGTAGCCGGCTTCCTTGATCTTATCGAGAACCTCGATCAGCTGATCCCAGTCCTTGATGTCGCCTTCGACGCCGACTTCGTCGAAGATCTTCTTGTTGGCCCACATCCAGTTCGTCGAATGCACGTCGACCGGGGCGGCGATCCACTGGCCTTCGCTGTTCTTGGAGAATTTCTGCAGAGCAGTCGGAACGACGTTGTCCCAGTTCTCCTTCGACGCAAGATCGGAAAGGTCCGCGACCACGCCCTGGTCGGCCCATTCGGTGATGTCGTAGCCAAGCATCTGCACGGCGGTCGGCGCATTGCCCGAAGTGACGCGAGAGCGCAGCACAGTCATCGCCTGGACGCCCGAGCCACCGGCCACCGGCATGTCTTCCCAGGTGACGCCTTCCTCTTCGAGCTGTTTCTTCAGAACGTTGAGCGCTGCAGCTTCACCGCCGGCGGTCCACCAATGCAGCACTTCCACGGTCTCTTGAGCTGCGGCACTTCCGACAAACAACGCCGCGCCAGTGGCAAGGCCAGCGAACGTCGATACGAATTTCTTGTACATGAGTTGGAAAACCTCCCGAATAATCCACCGTCGTGTGGCTTCCGGCCGATTGCTCGAACCGACCGCGGCGGTAGTCCAATCTGTAACGTTACAGATCGCCGCAAGTCAAACGCTACAAGCCGTTTGCAGAAGCGGGAATGCGCGGCATAGGATGCCACCCCCATCAGGAGGCGAAGACATGCCGCCAAAGCGGCCCGAGTTCCGAAAGATCAGCGATAACAAGAAACAAGACAGCTTTGCGCGCCCCACTTTGCGCACTTTGGCGGAGCTGACAGGGCTTGGTGTCACGACGGTCTCGCGCGCCTTGAAGGATGCCCCGGAACTTTCGGTTGAGACCAAGGCCAGAGTGCGCGCTCTGGCTGAGGAGATCGGCTACAGACCCGACCGGGCAGGGATCCGTCTGCGCACCGGCAAGACCCTCGTCATCGCTCTCGTCCTCGATCAAAGCGACGCGATCGCCGAGTTCGCTCGCCGCATGATCTTCGGCATTTCGGAGATTTTGCGCGACACGCCCTACCATCTCGTCGTCTTTCCACAGGTGATGGGCAGCGACCCGATGGAGCCGATCACCTATATCGCGGAGACGGCAGCCGCAGATGGCGTGATCTTCACCCATACGCGGCCGCAGGATCCGCGCGTGAAGCTCCTTTTGGAGCGCGGCATGCCTTTCGTCACGCACGGCAGGACTCGGCTCGGCCATCCGCATCCCTTCCATGATTTCGACAACGAGACTTTTGCACGGCTCGCCGTGGAGCACCTCGTCGCGCGCGGCCGCAAGCGGCTTGCGCTCGTCACGCCACGCCCGGAATTCACCTATGCGGAGTTCATGCTGAAAGGCTTCCGGGAAGCGGCAGACCGCGCCCGGGTCCAGCATGACCTGATGCCGGGGCTCGATCTCGATTCAAGGTCGCAGGCGTTCCGCAAGGCGGCAATGCGGCTTGGCGAGGCGGAAAACCCCTTCGACGGCTTCATCTGCGCCAGCGAAACCCGCTCGGTTGCACTGATGGCGGGCCTTAACGACGCCGGCCGCGTCGTCGGGCGCGACGTCGATGTGGTCGCCAAGGAAACCTCGGATCTCCTCGACAACGTCTGGCCGCCAATCGATTCCTTTTGCGAAGACCTGGTCCTCGCCGGCAAGGAGCTTGCGAGCTTCCTGCTCGCACGCATGCGCGGCGCGCCGGTGGACACCCTCACCTCGCTTGCCACTCCGGGCTTCCGCCAGCGCACCGGCCGGCCCTGTGCCGGAAAGCACACCCTTTGATCAAAGCCTAAGCACTCCTCAGAGGCACCCATGCGACGCTCAGACATCAACGCCATCATCAGGCAGTCGGACGAATTCATCCGCTCTTTCGGCTTTCTGCTTCCGCCCTTTGCCTATTGGCGCCCGAAGGAAATGCAGGCGCGGCTGAGCGAGATCGAAGGCGTCGTCTCCGGCCGCCTCGGCTGGGACATCACCGATTACGGCGGTGGCGATTTCGACAAGCTCGGGCTTTTCCTCTTCACCGTCAGAAACGGCGATACGGCCGATCTCGCCCGCGGCCGCGGCATGCTCTATGCGGAAAAGATCATGATCTCGCGGCGCGATCAGATCTCTCCGATGCATCGCCACGTGATCAAGGCGGAAGACATCATCAACCGCGGCGGCGGCACACTGGCACTCGAGCTGTTTGCCTCCGATCCGGACGGCGACATCGACCAGGAAGCCGAAGTGCTGGTCGCCACCGACGGGCTCTGGCGACGCCTGCCGGCGGGCGGCACATTGCTGCTGCAACCGGGAGAAAGCGTCACCTTGCGGCCAGGCATGTGGCACGCCTTCTGGGCGGAAGGCAAAGACACGCTCATCGGCGAAGTCTCGACCGTCAACGACGACCTGACGGACAATATTTTTCGCGATCCCGTCAGCCGCTTTTCAACGATCGAGGAGGACGAGGAGCCGTTGCACCTCCTCGTCTCCGATTATCCGGCCTGGCTGGAAAACGCCTCGGGCCGGGCGGTCGCCGGCTCGTAAGCGCGGCCGCTCACCTCTCCGCCGAGCGCGCCCAAAGATTGACCCCGCCTTCGACGGCATAGCGGTCGATGTCGGCGAGCTCCTGCTGTGAGAATTTGCGTTTTTCGAGCGCGTCGACGAGCTCGCTCACCTGTTCGGGCCGGCTCGCGCCGATCAGCGCCGTCGTCACCCGCGGGTCGCGCAAAACCCAGGAGATCGCCATCTGCGCCAGGCTCTGGCCGCGACGCTGGGCGATCTCGTTGAGGCCGCGGATACGACTCAGATTGTCGTCGCTCAAGAAGTCGGAAGAGAGGGTCTTGTCTTGTGCGGCACGGCTCTCCTTCGGCACGCCGCCGAGATATTTGTTGGTCAGCATGCCCTGGGCGAGCGGCGAGAAGACGATCGTACCCATGCCCTCGCCCTGCAGCGTGTCGAGAAGACCGTCCTCCTCGATCCAGCGGTTGATGAGCGAGTAGCTCGGCTGATGGATGAGGCAGGGCACGCGCATCTCGCGCAGGATCGCGACCGCCTCGCGCGTGCGCTCCGAATTGTAAGAAGACAGCCCGACATAAAGCGCCTTGCCCTGCTGCACGGCCGAGGCGAGCGCTCCCATCGTTTCCTCGAGTGGCGTTTCCGGATCGAAACGGTGCGAGTAGAAGATATCGACATAGTCGAGCCCGAGGCGCTTCAGGCTCTGATCGAGGCTCGACAGAAGGTATTTGCGGCTTCCCCATTCGCCATAGGGCCCCGGCCACATGCGGTAGCCCGCCTTTGTGGAGATGACGAGCTCGTGGCGGTGCGCAGCGAAATCGCTTTTCAGCATCCGCCCGAAGAACACTTCCGCAGCACCCGGCGGCGGGCCGTAATTGTTGGCGAGGTCGAAATGGGTGATGCCCTGATCGAAGGCCGTCCGGCAGATCGCCCGCGCCACGTCCTCGCGCGCGTCTTCACCAAAATTGTGCCAAAGGCCGAGCGACAGGGCCGGCAAAAGAAGCCCGCTCTTGCCGCAGCGGTTATATGTCATGTCTTCGTAGCGGTTCGGCGCGGGCCGGTAGCTTGCGCTCGTCATCACCTCTCCCCTCGTGTCTCCAGTCGACGCGGGCCCCTGAAAAACCTCTTCGGCTTGGAGCCCCGTCGCGATCGTCGTGAAGGACATAGCGCATGGTCGGAGCGGACAACACCCGCAGCACGTCCAAGGCGCGGCCATAGCTTCCTTACGAAATTGAGACGCGAAAAGGATGACCCTGCGAAAGCCCCGCGATATGAGGGGCCGGGATGATCGGCGCCTGACGGGCTGCGCCGGCTGGAACGCAAAGAGCGGGAACGGAATGAACAAGAACAGCGACTTGCCGGCACATGTCGTGGAAGACCAAAGCGCCGTCTTCGCCTTCCTTGCCGATCCCGCGACCCACGGCCTTGAAAACGAAATCAAGCGCATCGACACGCATGGCGCGGTCGTTTTCCTTGCCGGCGACGACGTCTACAAGCTGAAGCGCGCCGTCAAATTCCCCTTCATGGATTACTCCACGCTCGCATTGCGCAAGACCGCCTGCGAGCGGGAAATCGCCGTCAACAAGGAAGCCGCACCGGACATCTATCTCGGCATCGTGGCGATCACCCGTGATGGCGACGAGCTGACGCTCGGAGGCGACAGTGAGCCCATCGAATGGGCGGTCCATATGCGCCGCTTCGACGAGACGAAGACCCTCGATCTCGTCGCCGAAAAGGAGGGACTTCCCCAGGAGCTGTTGAAGTCTCTCGTCAAAGAAATCCTCGCCGCCCATCAGCGCGCGCCCAGGCGCGACACCGGTCCGGCGATCGCCTCCCTCGCCTCCTATCTCGAGCAGAACAGCGAGGCCTATGCCGAAAATCCCGGGCTCTATCCGCAGGACCGCGCCGCCGCTCTGACCGAGGCCTCGAAAATGGCTCTCGCCGCGCTCACGCCACTCCTCCAGGCACGCGGAGAGGCCGGCTTCGTGCGCCGCTGTCACGGCGATCTGCATCTGCGCAACATTGTCCTGATTGCGGACAAGCCGACGATCTTCGACGCGGTCGAATTCGACGAAGCGATCGCAACAGGCGACGTCCTCTACGACCTCGCCTTCCTCCTCATGGATTTGTGGGAGCGCGGCCTCCACCGCGAAGCGAACATCGTCATGAACCGCTATCTGTGGGGCAGCGATGCGTCCGAGATCGACGGGCTCGCGGCCCTGCCCTTGTTTCTCTCCATCCGTGCCACCATCCGCTCCAAGGTCATCGCCGCCGCGCTTCCTCACCTCGACGGGGAGGAAAAAACGGCAAAGGCAGCCGAAGCCCGCCGGTATTTTGCTGCCGCAGAAGCGTTCCTTCAGCCGGTACGGCAGCGCCTCGTGGCGATCGGCGGTCTTTCAGGCTCCGGCAAGACGACGCTTGCCGCGCGTATCGCGCCGCAATTCGGCCGCGCGCCGGGCGCGGTGCATCTTCGAAGCGATATCGAGCGCAAGCGCCTCGCCGGCGTGGGCGAGACGGAACGTCTGCCGGACAGCGCGTATGCGTCGGATTTCACCGCCCGTGTCTTCGACACGCTCTGGCACAAGGCGGAGCGTGCCTTGAAGGCCGGAGCGAGCGTCATCGTCGATGCCGTCCACGCGACACCGGAGGAGCGGCGACAGGTGGAGATCGTCGCCCGGGAAAATGGCGCCGATTTCGTGGGCCTTTGGCTCGAGGCACCCATCGAGACCCTGATCGACCGCGTCCGCCATCGCAGCAACGACGCATCCGACGCCACGGCCGAAATCGTCCGCCGCCAGACGGGCTACAAGATCGGCGAGATCGCCTGGCCGCACATCACCGTAACGGGAAGCGTGGATGATTCCGTTGCCCGAGCCCTGAAAAC
The DNA here is from genome assembly GCF_900102695.1 of Afifella marina DSM 2698. GTDB lineage: Bacteria > Pseudomonadota > Alphaproteobacteria > Rhizobiales > Afifellaceae > Afifella > Afifella marina. Next base: position 20,775 of record NZ_FMVW01000002.1, on the reverse strand, counting down.
CCTCGGCTTTTCCTCCGATCGATAACGCCGCTCAAGGGATCAGGACGGCAGCGCCGGTGAGCGCCCCCGAGCGCAAATCGGCAAGAGCTTCATTGGCTCTGTCCAGGGGATAGGAGACCGTCGTCGTCTGCACCGGCACCTTGGGCGCCAGCGCCAGGAATTCCTCGCCGTCGGCGCGTGTGAGATTGGCGACCGAGCGGACGACACGCTCGCCCCACAAGAGCTCGTAGGGAAAGCCCGGAATGTCGCTCATATGGATGCCGCCGCAGACGACGACCCCGCCTTTCTTCACCGCCTTCAAGGCTGCGGGAACGAGCGCGCCCACTGGGGCGAAGATGATGGCCGCATCGAGTTCGTCCGGCGGCCGGTCGGAGGACTCACCGGCCCAAACGGCGCCGAGCTCGCGCGCAAAGGCCTGCGCCTTGAGATCCCCCCGCCGGGTGAAGGCATAGACCGAGCGCCCCTGATGACGGGCCACCTGCGCCACGATATGCGCGGCCGCGCCGAAGCCATATAGGCCGAGACGTTCGGCCTCTCCCGCCATCCTGAGGCAGCGATGACCGATGAGGCCGGCGCATAGAAGCGGCGCCATCTCCGCATCCGCTCCCCTCTCGCCGAGAGGGAAGACGAAATGTGCATCGGCCACGCAGAACTCGGCATAACCGCCATCGATCGTGTAGCCGGTGAAGCCCGGCCGGTCGCAGAGGTTTTCCTGCCGCGAACGGCAATAAACGCAAGTCCCGCAGGTGTGGCCGAGCCAGGGGACGCCGACGCGATCGCCCTCTTTGAATCCGCTGACACTCCCGCCGCACGCCGCCACACGGCCAACGATTTCGTGACCAGGAATGAGCGGTAGTTTGGGGTTTTGGAGCTCCCCATCGACCACATGCAGATCGGTTCGGCACACCCCGCAGGCGGAAATCGCAATCAGCACCTCGCCGGGTCCTGGCCTTGGGCGGGCAAGTTCCCTTAAAAGGAGAGGAGCGCCAGGGCGCTCAAGAACCATCGCGCGCATCGTCGCCGTCATGATCACCCTCCGCCATCCGGTGGAAAATGCTGCACCGCGGTAAATTTCACGTTGTTGCCACTCTCTGGCTTGACGCCGGTCAAAGCCGCGCCTCGTTAGGAGCATAGAACGGCAGCGCATCCGCAAGGAACATTTCCATGACCATCCGCAACCTGGACAAGGCCTTCGCACCGACTTCCGTAGCTCTTATCGGTGCAACGCCCCGCCCCGGCTCCGTCGGGGCCAAAGTGCTCGCCAATCTCCACAGCGCTGGCTTCAAGGGCCCGATCTGGACCGTCAATCCAAAATATCCCTCGATCGACGGCGAACGCTGCTTCCCCTCGATCAAGGATCTGCCCGACGCACCCGATCTCGCCATCATCGCCACGCCGCCGGAGGCCGTGCCCGGCTTGATCGGAGAACTCGGAGAAAAAGGCACCCGCGCCGCCGTCGTGCTGACGGCCGGCATCGAGGAAGGCAACGGCCTGATGCAGGCCATGCTCGATGCGGCCCGGCCTTACACGCTGCGCATCATCGGCCCGAACTGCTTCGGCATCTTCCTGCCGCATATCGGGCTCAACGCCAGCTTCTCCCACATTTCGCCCCGTCCCGGCCGCCTTGCTCTGTTGTCGCAATCCGGCGCCATCGCCTCTTCCATCATCGACTGGGCGGGCAATCATGCCATCGGCTTCTCTAAGATCATCACGCTCGGCAATATGGGCGACGTCGATGTCGGCGACTGCCTCAACCAGCTCGCGACGGACCGCGATACGACCGCGATCCTGATGTATCTGGAGACCGTCCCGCACGGACGGAAATTCATGTCCGCCGCCCGCGCCGCCTCGCGCGCCAAGCCGATCGTCGTCGTCAAGGCCGGCCGCCACGCGGCCGCCGCCAAGGCCGCCCTCACCCATACCGGGGCGATCTCTGGCGCCGATGCGGTTGCCGACGCCGCCTTCCGGCGCGCCGGTCTTCTGCGGGTCGGGCAGATCGAACAGCTCTTCGACGCTGCCGAAACGCTGACGCGCCTCAAGCCGACCAAGAGCCGGCGCGTCGCCATCGTCACCAATGGCGGTGGCGTCGGCGTGCTCGCCGTCGACCAGCTGATGGATGAGGGTGGCGTGCTTGCCGAATTGTCCCCGGAGACGATCGAAGAACTCGACAAGGTGATGCCGCCGACCTGGTCGCGCACCAACCCGATGGATCTGATCGGCGACGCCCCGCCTGAGCGCTACGTGGCAGCGACGGAAGCGGCACTCGCCGATCCGAACGTCGATGCGCTTCTCGTGCTCAATTGCCCGACGGCGCTTTCCTCCGCCGACGGCGCGGCCGAAGCCGTCATCTCGACCGTCAAAGCCGACCGTGCCCGCCATCCCTACCCGAAGCCGGTTCTGACCTGCTGGCTCGGCGGAGAGACGGTGATGAAGGCACGCGAGAGGCTGCGGGCAGCAGGTGTCGCGACCTTCCTCAGCCCCTCGGATGCGATCCGCAGCGTCGGTTACCTGACCGACTGGCACAAGGCTCAGGCCCTGTTGATGCGCACGCCGCCGAGCCTGCCCGAGGATTTCACCTGGGATGCCGAGCGCGCCCGTGCCGTCATGGTGAAGGCGGCCGAAGAAGGACGCAGCGTCCTGACGGAGCCGGAGGCGAAGGAGGTTCTCGCAGCCTTCGGCATTCCGATCGTCAAAACGGTGATCGCCCGCACGATCGAAGAGGTCGAAGAGACCTCACGCGAGCTCCTGCGCGACCACAAGGCGGTCGTCGTGAAGCTCCTGTCTGCGGAGATCACGCACAAATCCGATGTCGGCGGCGTCGTCCTCAACCTTTCGACGCCCGAAGAAGCCGTCAACGCCGTGCGTATCATCACCAAGCGGGTGGAGCGCAGCCGGCCCGACGCGCATATCGAAGGCTTCACCGTGCAGCCGATGATCCGGCGCACTGCGGCCCATGAGCTGATCGTCGGCATCGGCAACGATCCGTTGTTTGGCCCGACGATTGTCTTCGGGGCCGGCGGCACGGCAGTCGAAGTCATCGCCGACAGCGCCACGGGTCTGCCGCCTCTCGATCGCAACCTGGCCCGCGACCTCATCGAGCAGACCCGCATCTCGCGCCTTCTCGACGGCTACCGGGACATTCCTCCCGCCGACATGAACGCGCTGGAGCTGAGCCTCATCCGCCTCTCGCAGATGGCGGTCGACCTGCCGTCGATCACCTCGCTCGATATCAACCCGCTTCTCGCCTCGAGCGACGGGGTGGTGGCGCTCGATGCGCGCGTCGCCTTCGATCCGAAGCAGGTGCACAAATCCGGGCCGAACCGCGACATGGCGATCAGGCCTTATCCGAGCGGCTGGGACAGCACCGCCGACCTCGCCAGCGGCGCCAGCGTGATCCTGCGGCCGCTGATGCCGACGGACGTGCATCTCTACCCGGAATTTCTTGGCAGATTGTCGCCCGAAGACATCCGCATGCGCTTCCTCGCGCCGCTCAAGACCCTGCCGGAGGAGATGGTCGCACGTCTGACCCAGATCGACTATGCGCGCGACATGGCCTTCGTCGCGCTCGATCCGGAATCGGGCGAGCTTCTCGGCGTCTCACGACTTGCCGCCGACCCCGACCATGTCGAGGCCGAATATGCGGTGACCGTCCGAAGCGACATGAAGGGCCGCGGCATCGGCTGGCTGTTGATGAAACAGATCATCGAATATGCGGCGGCCGATGGCATCGAACGGCTTTACGGCGTCATCCTGCCGGAAAACCACACGATGCTGTCGATGTGCCGGGAACTTGGCTTCGTGGCCGTCTCGAGCCCCGAAGCCGACGGCCTGCGCCATGTCGTCATTCATCTCGAGGCCCCCGCCTCAGAAGAAGAGGCGGAAGCGTCTGTTGGATCGCAGCGCCCGCGGCTGATCCCGTCATAAACGGAGCTTCAAGCTGAACGGAAACGGGCGCCTCGAGAGGCGCCCGTTTTCATTTCGGCGGATCCGTTTTTCCGTCCGAGGCGATCTCGGCGGCTTAACGCCAGCGCAAGTCGAAGACGACGCGAGGCTGGAAGCCCTCGCCTTCGCGCCGAACAACGGCACGCGTCGCGCGGTGGACGAGGCTGCGGAAGAGCTCCTGGAAACAGCCGCTGTAATAGGCAAGGAGCACGGCGTCGGTCGGCGTGCCCCGCACCGGCCCCCCGGCGATCGACACAACGACCGGATGGCTCGGCACAAAGGTGACGGCGCCGCTGCCGACGAAGGTCCACGCATGACGCCGGATCGCCGCCAGGAACAGGCGCGCCCTGAGCCAGGGCGGCAGAAACGGCATGATACGCTGAAAAGGCTTTGGAATGCGGCGCGCCAGGAGATAGGTCGCGGTCAATTCTCCAGCCCGGAAGGCGGCATCCGCAGCTTCCTGCGGGGCAAGCACGGCAATCGCCGCATCATGGAGCCGCATCACCTCCCGCTCATCGACCATCTCGCTGGGCGGAGCGTCGAGATAATGCAAAAGGCCCGCCTGAGCGAACACGCTCTGGCAGGCCTCTCGCCCCACAATTGAGTTCAACGCCTCATCCATGCGGATGATGGCATTGGGTCCGATCCGCGCCGCCGGTTGAGACGGGACGTGATCCGCAGCCGAAACCGCGTCCACGTCCCGCTCTCGCCCCCCGACTCGCGTCGGCTCGTCGGTCACGGCCATCGCCGTGCCCTAATGCACTGTCGCCCGGGGCTTCTCCGTCTCGGCCGGAGCGGGATTGGATGAGGTGATCGCCTCATCATAATCGTCTCCGTCTTCCGGCAGTCCCTTCGGAGCCCCACAGGCGCTGACGGCGGCAGGCGTCATCACCGCCTCATCGTACTGATCGCCCTCGTCGATCTCCTCGGCATGACCGTTTGCACCATTGGCTCCGTTCACACCGTTGGCGGCGACCTCTGCAGGAACCCGCTTTTTCTTCAGTTTGCGCGGCGGCGGCGCACTCTTCAGATCGGCAAGCTGGCGCCGATCGAGCGTGCGAGTCTCGTCGAAACCGAAGTCGACTTTCTTCTTCGATTGCGGGCCCCAGTAGTTCACACGACCGAGATCGTAGAACTCACGCCGCATGCCCGAGCGCATGAAGGCCTTCAAGCAGCCCATCATGTAACGCCGCAAGGTCTTGTCGCGGATCCACGGATAGTGGAACAGCATCTTGCGCATGTAGAAGCGGCGATAATTGTGCATGACGCGATCGAGCAAGGTGGCCCGATCCATCGCCGCCGGCTTCACGATCGGCGTAACGAAGTTGTACTTCTCGTAGTCGAAGATCTCGACCTTATCACCGAGCTCCTGGAAGAGATCGGCAAACGGCCACGGCGTGTACATGGACCAGTTGGCCATCTCCGCGCCCCAGTCGATCACCATGCGATAGGTTTCTTCCAGCGTCTCCGGTGTCTCGTTGTCGAGACCGACGATGAACTGCGCCTCCGCCATGATGCCGTTCTTCTTGAGAAGCTGAACGGCGCGCTTGTTCTGAGCGACCGTCGTCTCCTTGTTGAACAGATCGAGCTTCAGCTGCGCGGCAGCTTCCGTGCCCAGAGACACGTGAATGAGGCCGGCCTTGCGATAAAGCGGCAAAAGCTTCTCGTCACGAATGACGTCGGTGACGCGGGTGTTGATACCCCAGAGAACCGGCAGATCGCGCTTCACCATCTCTTCGCAGAAGCGGATGAACTTCTTGCGGTGAATGGTGGGCTCTTCGTCGGCCAGAATGAAGAAGCCGACGCCGTGGTTGCGCACCAGATCCTCGATCTCGTCGACCACTTTGAGCGGGTCGCGGACACGGTAGTTGCGCCAGAATTTCCACTGCGAGCAGAACGAGCAGGTGAAGGGGCAGCCGCGCGCGAAATTCGGCACGGCGACGCGCGTGTTGAGCGGGATATAGATATACTTTTCCCAGTCGAGCACGCTCCAGTCCGGCTTGATCGTGTCGACATCGGCAATCGGCGGCTCGGCCGGCGTGGCGACGACCTGATCGCCCTCGCTATAAGCGATACCGAGGACCTTCGACCGCGCTTCGTTCCAGTTGCCGCTCTCGAGCGCCTTCATCACATTGACGATGACGGCCTCGCCCTCGCCCCGGATGATGGCGTCGATCCACGGCGCCTCGGTCAGAACCTGGCGGTACATGAAGCTCGCATGCACGCCGCCGATAATGGTCAGGGCGTTCGGATGCTCTTCCTTCGCGATCTGAAGGACACGCTCGGCCTTGTAGATGGACGGCGTGATCGAGGTGGCGCCGACGACATCCGGCTTTTCCTCGCGAATAATACGTCGGAGCTCCTCATCCTCGATGCGGTCGGTCATCGCATCAATGAAACGGACATCGGTAAAACCGGCCGTTTTCAGAGCGCCCGCCAGATAAGCAACCCATGCGGGTGGCCAGTTACCTGCGATCTCCGCACCACCAGAATGGTAGTTCGGATGAATCATGAGAATGCGCATCGATTCCGTCTCCGGGAGAGGTCGCTTGACAGTTTCCATTGTAAGGTCTGCGTGACACTTCACTTTGATGTCGATCAAATGACACGCAGAGCGGGCTTTCTTGCACCCACTTAAAGGTCGGCCTGGACGTGGTCGCACGTATCTGTCGCGCGGAATTGACACTGTTTCGGCGGCGGCGCGATAGGCAGAAGCGCCGCATCCTTGCGGTAAGTCGCCGCGGATCGAGACATCTTCGCGAGCCGTAGCCCTTTGCCTGCCGCACGCCCGGTGTTAGGAGCCGGAGCTCCGGCACCCGCGATCGAAGATCCGTCCCATGTTTTCCTGTGCCACGGCCCAAGGCCGCGCCGTCAAAGTTCCGCAGCCCCTCCCAACCGTCCCGAGAGGACGCGCGCGATGAAAGTTCTCGTCACAGGGGCCGCCGGCTTCATAGGCTTCCACACGGCGCAGCGTCTTCTTGCCCGCGGCGACACGGTGATCGGCGTCGACAATCTCAACGATTATTACGACGTGACCCTGAAAGAAGCGCGGCTTGCCCGCCTTCAATCCATGGCCGACTTTCACTTTCGCCGCCTCGATCTTGCCGATCGTGAAGGCAGTGCCGCTCTCTTCGCCGAGGAGCGGCCGGACCGCGTCATCCATCTCGCGGCACAGGCGGGCGTGCGTTACGGCATCACCAATCCGCACGCCTATGCCGACGCCAATCTCGTCGGTTTCCTCAACGTCCTCGAAGGTTGCCGCCACAATGGCGTCGCCCACCTCGCCTACGCCTCGTCGAGCTCCGTCTATGGTGCCAACACGGCGATGCCGTTCAGCGTCGCGCAGAACGTCGATCATCCGCTCAGCCTGTATGCGGCGACGAAGAAGGCAAACGAGCTGATGGCGCATTCCTACGCGCATCTCTACCGCCTGCCGGTGACGGGCTTGCGCTTCTTCACGGTCTACGGGCCGTGGGGCCGCCCGGACATGTCGCTCTTTCTTTTCACGCGGAAGATTCTCGCCGGCGAACCGATCGAGGTCTTCAACAACGGCCACCATTCCCGCGATTTCACCTATATCGACGACATCGTCGAAGGCGTGGTGCGGGTGCTCGATCATGCCCCCGAGCCGGACGCGCAATGGGACAGCGCCGCGCCGAACCCCGCCTCCTCCTCGGCGCCCTACCGGCTCTACAACATCGGCAACAACCAGCCGGTCGAGCTCATGGATTTCATCGCCGCCATCGAAGAAGCGCTCGGCCGCGAGGCGGAAAAGATCTTCCTGCCGATGCAGCCGGGCGACGTGCCCACCACCTATGCCGATATCGACGCGCTCGCCGACGATCTCGGCTATCGGCCGAAGACGCCCATCAAGGAGGGCATCGCGCGCTTCATCGCCTGGTACCGGGATTTTTACGGGAAAGCCTGAGCGGCGCGGTCACTCCGCCTCCCCGATTGCGATGTCGAGCTCATCGAGCCCCTCGATCTTGACGGACAATTTGTCGTCGGGCTTCACCGCGCCGACACCGGCGGGTGTGCCCGTATAGAGAAGATCGCCGGGTTTCAGGTGATAATAGCGCGACAGATGGGCGATCAGCTCCGGCACGCTCCAGACCATGTCGGAAAGCCTCGCCTGCTGCCGCACCTCGCCATTGACGCGCGTTGTCAGCGTCTGCTCGCCGATCGCACCGAAATCGGACACGGGCGCGATGGTGGCGATAAGGGCGGAATTCTCAAACGCCTTGCCGAGATCCCAGGGCCGGCCTTTCGCCTTTGCCGCGCCCTGCAGGTCGCGCCGCGTCAAATCGATGCCGGCGGCATAGCCGAAGACACAACCCATCGCCTCATCCGCCGAGACCTGAAACGCAGAACCGCCGAGCGCCACCACAAACTCCCCTTCGTAATGGCAATCCTGCGTTCCCGGCGGATACGCGATCGTTGTTCCCGACAAAGCGACCGCCTCGGCGGGCTTGGTGAAATAAAACGGCGCCTCACGATCGACCTCGGCGCCCATTTCCCGCGCATGGTCGGCATAATTGCGACCGACACAGAAGATCCGGCGCACGGGGAAATTCGCCGCGGATGTCGCGACCGGCACGCCAAGCGTCGGTGGCGGCGGGAAAACGAAATTCGACTGGGCGTCCAATGACGTCATAAGGGCGCCTCCTTTGCGCGTGCGGCGACAGGCCTGTGGACACCGCGGCACAGGATTTCGACGCTTCCGTGGCGGCAAGTTGCCATACAATCGATTCCCCGCGTAGTGTCCCCGCACGTTAGGCTGGGCTTTTGAAGCCCGCCCTCTCAAGGAGGATCAGGAATGCGCAGATTGTTGTCCAGGTTCGTTCTGGGCGCAGCCGCGGTAGCATTGATGGCCGCGAGCGCCAGTGCCGAGGTCACTTATACACGCGGCAACGACGCCGACCCCGAGACGCTCGATCAGCACAAAACGTCGACCATTTCGGAAGCGAATGTCCTACGTGACCTTTATGAAGGCCTCGTCGTCTATAGCTCTTCAGCCAAAGTCGTCCCGGGCGTCGCAGAGAGCTGGGAAACATCCGATGACGGTCTGACCTGGACGTTCCACCTGCGCGACGATGCCAAATGGTCGAACGGCGAACCTCTGACGGCGGAGGATTTCGTCTTCTCCTATCAGAGGATCATCAACCCGGAGACCGGCGCCAAATACGCCAACATCCTCTATCCGATCAAAAACGCTGAAGCGGCCAATTCGGGCAAGGTTCCGCCCGAAGAGATCGGCGTCAAGGCGCTCGACGAGCACACGCTCCAGTTCACCCTGGAAAACCAGACGCCTTACTTCCTCGAGCTTCTCACCCATCAGACCAGCCTGCCCGTCTATCCGCCGGCGGTGAAGGAGTTCGGCACCGATTTCGTGCAGCCGGAGAACATGGTGTCGAACGGCGCCTATACGCTCCAGGAATTCACGCCGAATTCGCGTATCGTCCTCGTCAAGAACAAGAATTTCCACGACGCCGACAATGTGTCGATCGACAAGGTGATCTACATTCCCTTCGAAGATCGCTCAGCCTGCCTGCGGCGTTTCGAGGCCGGCGAGGTGCAATCCTGCTCCGACATTCCGACCGAGCAGATGAAGTACGTGAAGGATACGCTGGGCGACGAGGTCCACATCGTTCCGTATCTCGGCAACTATTATTATGCGGTGAAGGCCGACAAGGAGAAGCTTTCCGACGTGCGCGTTCGCCAGGCTCTGTCGATGGCGATCGATCGTGAATTCATCGCCGACGAGATCTGGGCCGGGGCCATGCTGCCCGCCTATTCACTGGTCCCTCCGGGCATCGGCAATTACGGCGAGCCGGCCTATGCCGATTACAAGGACATGGATCCGCTCGATCGCGAAGACAAAGCCATCGAACTGCTCGAAGAGGCGGGCTATAGCAAGGACAACCCGCTCAGTGTCGAGATCCGTTACAACACCGGAGAGAACCACCAGAACACGGCGACCGCGATCGCCGATATGTGGAAGAATATCGGTGTGAAGACGACATTCGTGACGGCCGATGGCGCCACCCACTACGCCTATCTGCGCGACAAGGGCGACTTCGACATCGCGCGTGCCGGCTGGATCGGCGATTATTCCGACCCGCAGAACTTCCTGTTCCTGGTGGAGAGCAACAATCCGGGCTTCAACTATGCAAATTACGACAATCCGGAATATGATGCGCTGATGGAGAAGGCCGAAGAGACCAGCGACCTCGATGAGCGCGCTGAAGTCCTGAAGCAGGCCGAGACGATCTTCATGCGCGACCTGCCCTTCATCCCGATCCTCTATTACTCGTCCCTCAGCCTGGTTTCCGACAAGCTGCAGGGCTGGGAGGACAACCTCGTCAACGTCCACGGAACGCGGTGGATGTCGCTCGAGCAGTAATTGGGCTGACGCAGAGGTTCCCGTGCACCGGATGTGCGGGAACCTCGAGCCTCGTCCGGTTTTTTTCTGCAATCATAGAAGCTGCCTGAACCGATGGGCAGGCTTCGCCTTCCACCGACGGAGCGGCGATGCTGAGCTATGTTTTGCGCCGGTTGGCGACAGCCATTCCGACGCTCTTTGTGATCATTACGATATCGTTTTTCCTGATGCGCGTGGCACCGGGCGGACCGTTCAATCTGGAACGCCCCCTGGAAGCCAAGGTGATGGAAAACTTGAACCGCATCTATCACCTCAACGAGCCGCTCTGGCGACAATATCTGCTTTACCTGAGCAACCTGCTGCATGGAGATCTCGGTCCGAGCTTTGTCTACCGTGACTTCTCCGTCGGCGATCTGTTCGCCGCAGGTCTGCCGGTGTCGATCCAGCTCGGCGCATCGGCGCTGACGCTCGCCCTCATCATCGGCACGGTTTTGGGCTCGATCGCCGCGCTGAAGCAGAATTCCACGATCGATTATCTCGTCGTCGGCGTCGCCACGTTCGGCATCACCATTCCGCCCTTCGTCATCGCACCGGTGCTGTCCTTGATTTTCGGCGTGTCGCTCGGTTGGCTCCCCGCCGGCGGCTGGGGCAACGGCGCCCTTCCCAACAAGATCCTTCCGATCGTCACGCTCGCTCTGCCGCAGATCGCCATCGTCGCACGCCTCATCCGCGGCGCCATGATCGAGGCCTTGCGCTCGGATCATGTGCGCACGGTGCGTGCCTATGGCTTGCCGACCCGCGTCGTCGTCATGGTGCATGCCCTGCGGGCGGCCATTCTGCCGGTCGTATCCTATCTTGGACCTGCTGCAGCCGCGCTTCTGACCGGCTCGATCGTCGTTGAAACGATCTTCGGCATTCCGGGCGTCGGTCGCTATTTCGTCCAGGCGGCGCTCAACCGCGACTACACGCTCGTCATGGGCACGGTCGTGGTCGTCTCCATCTTCGTGGTCGTGTTCAACATGATCGTCGACCTTGTCTATGCGTGGCTCGATCCGCGCGTCCGCTACGATTGAGCCCGAACATGTCGATCACTGAAGAACCCATCACACTCGACGAGCCGACGATCTCCGGCCGCTCGCTGTGGCAGGACGCGCTGGTGCGCCTCCGCCGCAACAAGGCGGCCATGACGAGCCTGTTCATTCTCGTCGTCATGGCTGTCGCCTCGCTCGTCGGGCCTCTCGTATGGCCGCATCCTTATGACCGCGTCTATTCGGAATATGTGCGCGTACCGGCGAGCCTTGAGGCCTACCCGCATGAAGAGCGCATCGTGCCGGAAATGGAACGCTCGCTCTCCCGCGCCCGTGTCGACGTCGCCTCCGTCGAGGTCGAAGGCGACAAAGTGCGCGCCGAAATCACCGATGACGACGAGGTCGATCCGCGTATCACGCGCTATGTCGACCGCTCTGATCTCTTCTCCAACGCCAAGATCGCCGAGACGTCGGCCGATGGCCGTTCCGCCGTGCTCGAAGCCGACGTCGCGCGGCTTTATTTCATTGCCGGCACCGACGGCAACGGGCGCGATCTCCTGGCGCGAATCTTCATGGCGATCCGCATCTCTCTCGCCATCGGACTTCTGGCGACGGTCGTCGCCCTGATGATCGGGGTCGCCTACGGCGCCACCGCCGGTTATCTGGGCGGGCGCGTCGACAACGTCATGATGCGCCTCGTCGACGTGCTTTATTCTCTGCCGTTCATCTTCTTCGTCATTCTGCTCGTGGTCTTCTTCGGCCGCAATTTCGTACTGATGTTCATCGCCGTAGGAGCCATCGAATGGCTCGACATGGCGCGTATCGTGCGTGGCCAAACCTTGAGCTTGAAGCGGCGTGAATTCGTCGAGGCGGCGGAGGCGCTGGGCGTCTCCAATGCCGGGATCGTGCGCCGTCACATCATTCCGAATGTTCTGGGTCCGGTGGCCGTCTACATGACGCTTCTGGTACCGAAGGTGATCCTCCTGGAGAGTTTCCTCTCCTTCCTCGGTCTCGGTGTCCAGGAGCCCCTGACGAGCCTCGGCGTGCTCATTTCCGAAGGCGCCAAGAACATGCAGGGGGCCAGCTGGCTCCTGCTTTATCCCTCCATCGCTCTCGCCCTCATCTTGTTTTCGCTGAACTTCATCGGCGATGGCCTGCGCGACGCGCTCGATCCGAAGGACCGCTGACATGAGCACCACCGAAAACGTGCTGTCCGTGCGCGATCTCAAGGTGAGCTTCAAGCTCGCCGACGGTCAGGTCGATGCCGTGCGCGGCGTCAATTTCGATGTCGCCTCCGGCGAAACCGTCGCCATCGTCGGCGAATCCGGTTCCGGCAAGAGCCAGACCGTGATGTCGCTGATGGGCCTTTTGGCCTCCAATGGCCGGGCCAGTGGCGAGGCGCTCTATCGCGGCGAGGACCTTCTGCGCCTCTCCCCGCGCAAGCTCAACCGCATCCGCGGCGACAAGATCACCATGATCTTCCAGGAGCCGATGTCCTCGCTCGACCCGCTCTATAGGATCGGCCGGCAGATCGCCGAACCGATGATCCATCACGGCGGGCTGAGCCCCAAGGCAGCGCGGGCAAAGGCGCTCGAACTTCTGAAGCTCGTGCGCATCCCCAATGCCGAGCGGCGTCTCGACGCCTATCCGCATGAGATGTCCGGCGGCCAGCGCCAGCGCGTCATGATCGCCATGGCGCTCGCCAACGATCCCGACATCCTCATCGCCGATGAACCGACGACCGCTCTCGACGTGACGATCCAGGCGGAAATCCTCAGGCTCCTGAAGGATCTCCAAAATCGTCTCGGGATGGCGATCGTCTTCATCACCCACGATCTCGGCATCGTTCGCCGCTTCGCCGACCGCGTCTATGTCATGCGCGCCGGCGAGGTTGTGGAACAGGGCGCCGTCAGCGAAATCTTCGTGCGCCCGCAACACCCCTATACGAAGATGCTCCTGGCCGCGGAGCCGGAGGGACACAAGGAGCCGGTCCCCGATACCGCCCCCGTGCTGCTGCAGGGGCGCGGCGTCTCCGTCTCCTTCAAGATCAAAGAGGGCTTCTTCGGCAAGAATTCCTTCGAATTGAAAGCCGTCGACAACCTCTCTTTGACGCTGAGACAGGGCCAGACGATCGGCATCGTCGGCGAATCGGGCTCCGGCAAGTCGACGCTCGGGCGCGCGCTGCTGCGCCTCATTTCAAGCCGCGGCGAGATCATCTTCGAGGGTCAGGATCTGACCGGCGCCGATCTTCGCCGCGATCGCCCTCTGCGCCGGCAATTGCAGATCGTCTTCCAGGACCCCTACGGCTCGCTCTCCCCGCGCCTCACGGTCGGGCAGATCATCACCGAAGGGTTGCTCGTCCACGAGCCGGAGCTCAGCCGCAAGGAACGCGACCGCCGTGCCGTGGAGGCGCTCAAGGAGGTGCAGCTCGATCCGGCGATGCGCAACCGCTATCCGCACGAATTCTCCGGCGGTCAGCGGCAGAGGATCGCGATTGCCCGCGCCATGATCTTGAAGCCGAAAGTGCTCGTCCTCGACGAGCCCACCTCGGCGCTCGATCGCTCGGTGCAGAAGGAGATCGTCGACCTGTTGCGCAAACTGCAGCGCGAGCACAACCTCTCCTATCTCTTCATCAGCCACGATCTGTCGGTGGTGCGGGCGCTGGCCGACACGGTCATCGTCATGAAGGAAGGCAAGGTCGTGGAAGAAGGGCTGACGGAAGATGTCTTCGCCCGCCCGCAGAAGGACTACACGAAAGAACTAATGGCCGCGGCCTTCATGAGCCAGGAGGCCCGCAGAGAGGCCGAGCGGGAAGCGGCCTCGGCAAAGGAGGCGGAGGCGTCCTGAGCCTCCCCGCCTCCCCTGGCACCTCCCCCGGGCTGGTGCCCCCGGGCCTTGCTCCTTGAGTGAAATACGCGCGGCGTCTCAGGCGTCGCGCGCCGGCTCCACGGCAAGTCCGTAGCCGGACATGAGCTCGCCGGCTTCGACGATCTCTTCTTCCGAGAGAAGCACAGGGCCGCCGATCAGAAGCGCCTGATAGTAGTGCCGGGCGAGCGCTTCGAGCTCGACGGCAAGCCACATCGCCCGCTCCAGATCGGCGCCGATGGCGATCATGCCGTGATTGGCGAGGAGGCAGCCTTTTCGGCCCTGAAGGGCTTCAAGCGCGACCTCGGACAATTCCTTGGAGCCGAATTTGCGATAGGGGGCACAGCGGATCTCCGCCCCGCCGAATGCCGTCACCATGTAATGGCAGGCGGGGATCTCCCGCCGCGCGATCGCGAGCGTCGTCGCATAGGGCGCATGCGTGTGCACGGTGGCGCCGATCTCCGGCCGCGCCTTCGCGATGTCGAGATGGAAGCGCCATTCGCTCGATGGCTTGTTTGGCCCCTCATAGGCGCCGTATTCGCCGTTGAGCGGCAGGGCCGCGATCATCTCCGGCTCCAGCTCGTCATAGGGAATGCCGCTCGGCGTGATCAGAAGCCGGTCCTTGTACCGCGCCGAGATATTGCCCGCCGTCCCCTGATTGAGGCCGCTGGCATTCATCTCGCGACAGGCGGCAATGATCGCCTTCCTCAGCGCCTTCTCTCTCTTGCTCATGGCAGTTCCTCCTGTCTCGGCGCTATCACGAAGCGGCACGTTCCGCCATGCGGCGCGCAGGAATGCGCCCTGCCTTTGCGTCTCATTGACAGGCCGACACGGCGCTCCGACCATGTTCGGTGCATACTGCAGGAGGACAAGATGCAGGTCGATGGCAGGCCCTATCGCACCATCTGGCTGAATGATGACGGCGAGACCGTCGAGATCATCGACCAGACGAAGCTGCCGCATCGTTTCGAGATCGCGCGCCTTGAGACGATGGAGGACGCCGCAATCGCCATCAAGGACATGCTGGTGCGCGGAGCCCCCCTGATCGGGGCCACGGCCGCCTACGGCATGGCGCTCGCGGCCCGCAGCGATCCCTCCAACGAAGCCCTGTCCGCCGCCTACGACCATCTTCACGCCACCCGCCCGACGGCCATCAATCTCCGCTGGGCGCTCGACGAGATGATGCAGGCATTGTCGCCTCTGTCGCCGACCGAGCGTCCGGCACGCGCCTACGAGCGGGCGGCCGAGATCGCCGACGAGGACGTGGAGATCAACCGTGGCATCGGCCGTGCGGGGCTTCCGATCATCGAGGCGATCTGCGCCGGCAAGCGGCCGGGCGAGACGGTCAACATCCTCACCCATTGCAATGCGGGCTGGCTGGCGACCGTCGATTGGGGCCCGGCGACAGCGCCGATCTATATGGCGCATGAGGCGGGCATTCCGGTCCATGTCTGGGTAGACGAGACGCGGCCGCGCAACCAGGGCGCCTCGCTGACCGCCTGGGAGCTAGGCCATCACGGCGTGCCGCATACGGTGATCGCAGACAACACCGGCGGTCATCTCATGCAGCATGGCATGGTCGACATGGTGATCGTCGGCACAGACCGCACCACAGCTTCCGGCGACGTCTGCAACAAGATCGGCACCTATTTGAAGGCGCTCGCCGCGCGCGACAATTCCGTGCCATTTTATGTCGGCCTGCCCTCGCCCACGATCGATTTCCGCGTCCATGACGGGGTGAAGGAGATCCCCATCGAACAGCGCTCCGGCGAGGAGGTGGCAAAAATCACCGGCCGCACCGCTTCGGGAGACATCGAGACGGTGACCATCGTCCCCGAGAAATCCCCTGTGGCGAACTACGCCTTCGACGTGACACCCGCCCGGCTGGTAACGGGGCTCGTGACCGAGCGCGGGGTTCTTGCCGCGAACCGCGAGGCGATCGCGGCGGCGTTTCCCGAGCGCGTTCAGGCAGCGGCGTAAAAAGTCCAATCGTCCACAAGCAGCGGTCGGCGCTCGCTACAACTTGACGGCTGAATTGCCGCCATCGGCCCAAAGAGCCGAACCTGTGACGAAACTGGACTGGTCGCTTGCCAGAAATAGTGCGGCGCGCGCGATCTCGTCCGGATGGGCAATCCGCTTCATAGCATGAAGGCTGGCGGCCCAATCACGCTGCGCGGCATCGCCGGCCATGGCGGTCTCCGTGCCGCCCGGCAGAAGAGCGTTGGCCCGGATGCCTTGTGCGCCATAGTCGGCGGTTAGGCCTTTCACCAGACCCAGCAGCCCGGCCTTTGCGGCGCCGTACGCAGCCATGCCGGGCAAGCCGACGCTGTTGCCGACAAAGCTGCCGGTAAACACCAGCGATCCGCCGCCATGCCTCAACAGCGCCGGCACCTGCACCTTCGCACCGAGAAACGCCGCGGTGAGGTTGGTGTGGAGGACGTGTTCCCATTCATCGCGCGTCAACTCCGAAAGAGGCCGCATTTCTCCCACCACGCCCGCGTTGTTGAATGCGACGTGGACCGCACCGAACGTTTTCTCGGCAACTTCGATACAGGCCCGGTGCGTCCTCTCATGCGCTACATCGCCTGCGACGACAGCGACTTCGCCCCCTTCCGACCGGATTTCTGCGGCGAGCTCATCGAGCGGCCCGCTTCGCCGCGCACAGACGACGACTCGCGCGCCCTCGCTGGCGAAGAGCCTGGCTGCGGCCCTGCCGATACCGGAACTGGCCCCGGTGATGACAGCAACCTTGTTTGAAAGAAGATCCATCGTGGCACTCCCGCAAAGCAGTTGAGGAGTGCCCAGCTAGAGACTGTTTCTCTGATCGATCCACCCGATTCCAGACAGCCTGCGGTCCACCTACCCTGAGCTTCGGCTCCCACGCATTCAGCCGCTGTGCCTGCGCCTTCACGACCTCGATGGTCGGATAGGCGGCGGTGTTCACCATCATGTCGCGCGCCAGCGTCAGGCTGCGCGCCTCGCTGACCGCCTGGGAGCTCGGCCATCACGGCGTGCCGCATACGGTGATTGCAGACAACACCGGCGGCCATCTCATGCAGCATGGCATCGTTGACATGGTGATCGTCGGCACAGACCGCACCACGGCTTCCGGCGACGTCTGCAACAAGATCGGCACCTATTTGAAGGCGCTCGCCGCGCGCGACAATTCCGTGCCGTTTTATGTCGGCCTGCCCTCTCCCACGATCGATTTCAGCGTCCATGACGGGGCGAAGGAGATCCCCATCGAACAGCGCTCCGGCGAGGAGGTGGCAAAGATCACCGGCCTCGTGACCGAGCGCGGCGTCATCGAGCCGACAGCCGAGGCGATCGCCGCAGCGTTCCCCGAAAGGGTGCGGGTGGCGGCTTGAGCGGCGATACCGGGTTCACTGTTGGCATCGCGAAAGGCATTGAGGCTCAGCGACGCTATTAAACGGCGAGAGCCGCAAGATCGTTGATGTGGAACCGAGCGCATGGTCCGCGCAGCCGCAAAAATGATCGAAGGCTCAAGGAAAAGCTATGGCAGGATCGGCTCTGCATCTGCACCGGGTTCATCCCGACAACATGGGGGACGCGGAGGCCGTGTTTGATGAACTTGGCACCTACTCGATGCACGTCGACGGCTGTCCCCGGAGACCCGAAGCAGCCTACGACTTTGCCACGGAACTGCCACCCGGCCGCGATGCTCGACACAAACACGCATTCGTCGCGTATCGAGACGACCTGCCCATCGGCCTGCTGGATATCGTCGAGGGGTACCCCGCTCCGAGCATCGCCTTCATAGGCCTCCTTGCCGTGAAAGAGAGACTTCACGGTAAAGGCATCGGCCGGCAGCTCTACACAGAAGCGGAACGGCTCGCGCGCCAGACACTTCGAGCACGGACCATCCGCCTGGCAGTGGTTGAGGCCAACCCCGTCATGGGCTTCTGGCGGAAAATGGGCTTTGAGCCGACAGGCGAGGTGAAGCCCTACTTAGGCCAAAACGTTCGGTCGCGAGTCATCCTTCTCGAAAAGCCGCTCCTGGCGCCCGACGAGGAACATTTGCAGGGATAGTCAAAGATTTCCCAGCTTTCTTCCCCTATCCCCCGAGTTTCGGCTCCCAGCCGTTGAGCCGCTCAGCCTGACCGCAGACCGCCTCGATCGAAGTGTAGGCGCCCGTGTTCACCATCATGTCGCGGGCGAGCCGCAGGCAGCGAGCCTCAGCGGTTGCGCGCACCTTTTCGTCCGCAATCTTTTCCAGATCGATGTTGTGGGCGAGGCCCAGAATGCGGCGGATCATCTTGGCGGCGGCAAAGCCGAGCGTGTCGGCAAAAAGCCGGTCGAGATAGGCTTCGCGCTCTGCCGCAAGCCGCTTCTGGCCCACCTCCGAGGCGAAGAGCGGCGCAGGATAGGCGTCGCCCGTACCGTTCTCCTCCCAGAGCTTTTTGAACTTGGCACGAAAACCGTTCCAGAAATCGGCGGTCGCCCGAAGCACCCAGGCGCGATAGGCGTCGCGTCCGCCCGGCGCGCTCTCGTAGCCCACCTGCGAAAAATAGGCGATCAGAAGGTTCGCGATCACCGCGCCGGTATCGAAGCCCATCGGCCCCATGAAGGCGAATTCCGGGTCGATGACGCGCGTCTCCTCCGGCGTCAGCATGACGGAACCGGTGTGGAGATCGCCGTGCAGCATCGCCTCCGCATCGCACATGAACTTCACCTTGAGGCGGGAGATCGCGACCTTGAGGTCGCCGTCCTCGCGGATCGCGGCAGCGAGCGGATCGAGATATGGCGCCGTCCAGCGGTTGCGCTCTGCCACCATATAGGGCTCGGTGAAAATGAGGTCCTCGGTGATCTTGCAGAGCTCGGTGTTGCCGGCAAAGGCGCCGACCATCGCCTTCTTCTCTGCGGCCTTGAGCGCGAGGTCGGAGGTGAAGAAGAGCGTATTGGCGGCGAAGGTAGAGAGGTCGTCGGCAAACCTCGGATAGACCGTGCCGGCGATCATGCCGTGCCGCATGATGATATGCGGCTCCAGAAGCTCCATGGCGATGAGTGCCAGCGTCTCGTCGTAATGGTAGATCTCCGGCACGAGGCCCGGCGCATGCCGCGCCTCGTGGCTGAGAGCCATATGTTCGAAATGCGCGCGTTCGAGCGGCAGCGGCCAGCCCTCGCCGACGAGGCGGAGATAGGGAAGCGCCTGCTTGACCGCGACACCCATCTCCGGCCCGCGCACCTTGAAGACGAGATTGAGATTGCCATCCCCGAACTCCTCGATCGTCCAGGCGGCGGGATCGCCGCCGAGCCGGTCGCGCACGGCGGAAATCTCGGCGAGATAGCCGCGAAGGCTTTCCGGATCATGGGCGCGATAGCCCGGCGGGACTTGCAACGGTGCGGTCATCTCATCCTCCCCGCCCCCGCGCGGCGGGGGCTCGACCTCGTGTCAGGAGATGCAACGCCCTTGGCGAGCGTCCCGCAAGACCGCGCGTTGCCTCAGGCGGCGAAGCGTGCGCCGCGCGCCAGGCCGTTATGGAGGTCGAGACAGCGGCCGAACCAGTCGGCAACGGCATCGTCGGGATCGATCGGCAGCCCGCCATGGATGACGGCAAGCCACATCAGTGTTCCAAAGGGGATGTAATCGACGAATCCCGGCTCGTCGCCGGCAAGCCAGGGATGGAATTCCAGCGTGCGGCGGAGCGGCGCCAGCGCCTTGTCGAGTTCGGGACTGACGAGCCCGACATCCTGTTGCGCTTCTTCGAGAGGCAGGCCGAGACGGCTTTCCCGGCTCTCGCGGAAATACTCTTGATCGGCATCGTCGAGCTGGTCGTGGATATCCTTCACGATCATACGCATGATCGGCGGATGCAGCGTGGCGAACGTGGCGCTTTCCATGAAACGCGCGGCCGCAATCCCGTCCGCGGCGGCAAAAAGCGGCGCCCGGTCGGGATAGGCATGTTCCAGATGGACTGCGATGTCGAAGGAATCGCGCACCCTGATGCCATGGTCGTCGAGCACGGGCACCGTGCGTACGACATCGGGCTCGATCGCCGCGACGCCGAGAAACGGCGTCGGCACGGTCTCGAACTCAAGGCCCTTATGGGCGAGCGCCATCTTCGCCCGCCAGCAATACGGGCTGAAACGCAAATTGCGGTCTCGCCCGCACAGATCGAAAAGCCTTCGCGTCATCGTTCCCCCCTCGAAAACCGGCGCGTTCGAAAGCCGGCAAAGGTTAACGTCGTTCCGGTTTTCTAGAGCATCGGACCTGAAATGAGAATCGGAGGTTTGCGGATTGGCTGAAGCATGATTCACTGTTTGAGGAGGTGGATCATGGGCCGATGCTATTCGATGGATCTTCGCGAGCGGGTGGTGGCTCGTATTGCAAGCGGCCATTCGCGTCGTTCGACGGCAGAGCATTTCGGAGTGAGCGAGAGCTTTGCGATCAAGCTGATGCAGCGCCAGAGTCGTGCTGGGTCCGCGGCCCCGGCGCGTCAGGGGCGACCGCGCGGCAGTGGCAAGTTGGCAACCTTTGAGGCCTTCCTGATCGGCGAGGTCGAACGCCGGCCGGACATCACCATGCCAGAGCTGGCC